>NZ_BQYL01000001.1:0-1200000 GCF_023706045.1 Kangiella sp. TOML190 | reverse complement strand
TCTGGATTATTGACACCAGGTCTTATTTTCTCCGCCACATGCTGGCCATTAGAAGTCGTTGTATTATTCAGCGTATAGGTAAGGTGTTGAGTCGTATATCGGATCACCAGCGTCAAAGTTTTGCACATAAGCACAATTAGCAGTTGGCCCGCCTGGACCAGCAAAAACAGACGTATTGGTTGAGATACAGCCAATAGCTATAACCCAGAGCACTGAACGTTTTTTAGGGCAGAAATCCATTTCTTCCCATATTGGCTGCGCAAATGTATTCAATTTTTACCCCTAGCCGTCATAGAATTTGTGCTTCTTCTAAGTCTATAAGCACTTAAACGGCATCCGACTTTTGACTTGTAAAAAAAACGGACAAAGTCTTTATAAACTCAATTTAGCTCAAAAATTGTACAATTTCAAGTTTTTTGTGAGTCACTTCACACTAACTTACAAAGCCAATCACTCACCAAAACACCATAAGCCATAAAAAAACCCTGCCGAAGCAGGGTTTCTCATTCTGAACCGAAGTTCTAGCGTTAGCCTAAACCTTACTCAAAGATTTTAGCAACAACACCAGCGCCTACCGTACGGCCACCTTCACGGATAGCAAAACGTAAGCCTTCGTCCATCGCGATTGGTGCGATTAACTCAACCACCATCTTGATGTTATCGCCAGGCATGACCATCTCGACGCCTTCTGGTAACTCAACAGCACCAGTCACGTCAGTGGTACGGAAGTAGAACTGTGGACGGTAGCCTTTGAAGAATGGCGTATGACGACCACCTTCATCTTTAGACAATACGTACACTTCTGACTCGAACTTAGTGTGCGGCGTAATAGTACCTACGTGCGCCAATACTTGACCACGCTCTACTTCGTCACGCTTAGTACCACGTAACAATACACCCACGTTATCGCCAGCTTCACCTTGGTCTAGAAGCTTACGGAACATCTCAACGCCGGTAACCGTAGTCTTAGTCGTGTCTTTGATACCAACGATTTCAATCTCTTCGCCTACTTTAACGATACCCGTCTCAACACGGCCGGTTACTACCGTACCACGACCTGAGATGGAGAATACGTCTTCAATCGGCAACAAGAATGGCTTGTCTGTTACACGCTCTGGCTCCGGAATGTAAGTATCCAAAGCTTCGCCTAAAGCGATAATCGCTTTCTCGCCGATGTCGCCTTCGTCGCCTTCAAGCGCTTTCAACGCTGAACCACGGATGATGGGCGTTTCGTCACCTGGGAATTCGTATTGGTCAAGAAGCTCAACGATTTCCATTTCAACCAACTCTAACAACTCTTCGTCGTCAACCATGTCGCACTTGTTCAAGAAAACAATGATGCGAGGTACACCAACCTGACGTGACAACAAGATGTGCTCACGGGTTTGTGGCATCGGGCCGTCCGCAGCTGAACATACTAAAATCGCGCCGTCCATCTGAGCAGCACCAGTAATCATGTTCTTAACGTAATCCGCGTGACCTGGGCAGTCTACGTGCGCATAGTGACGATTAGGAGTTTCGTACTCAACGTGTGACGTCGAAATCGTGATACCACGCTCTTTCTCTTCTGGAGCATTGTCAATCTCGTCAAAAGCACGGGCGTCACCGCCGTATACCTTTGACAATACCGTACATATCGCTGCCGTCAAAGTCGTTTTACCGTGGTCAACGTGGCCAATCGTACCAACATTAACGTGCGGTTTATTTCGTTCAAATTTTTCTTTAGCCATCTTCCTATTACCTCTAGATTCTCTAAAAAACTTATTAAATTTTGTTTAACAAGGTTAAGCCACAGCTTAACCTTTATTCATTATCGCTTCTGCAATGTTCATTGGGGCTTCGGCGTAGTGCGAGAATTCCATAGTGAAACTTGCACGACCTTGCGACAAAGAACGCATATCAGTTGCGTAACCAAACATTTCTGAAAGTGGTACTTCAGCATTGATAACTTTACCCGATGGATTTTCGTCCATGCCTTTTACCATGCCGCGACGACGGTTAAGGTCACCCATAACGTCACCCATGTAATCTTCAGGAGTTACAACTTCAACTTTCATCATTGGCTCAAGTAAAGCTGGATTAGCAGTTGCAGCTGCATTTTTCACCGCCATGCTACCCGCGATTTTAAACGCCATTTCGTTCGAGTCTACATCGTGGTAAGAACCATCATATAAAGTCGCTTTGACGTCTAATACTGGGTAACCCGCCAAGATACCATTTTCCAACTGTTCTTCGATACCTTTAGCAACCGCGCCGATGTATTCACGAGGAACTACACCACCAACGATTTCATTAACGAATTCAAAACCAGCGCCCGCTTCTTGTGGCTCAAGTTTAACCCAAACGTGACCATACTGACCGCGACCACCTGATTGACGTACGAATTTACCTTCGACTTCAACCGTGTTGCGAATCGACTCACGGTAAGCAACTTGCGGCGCACCAATGTTAGCTTCAACTTTAAACTCACGACGCATACGGTCAACAAGAATGTCTAAGTGCAGCTCGCCCATACCAGAGATAATGGTTTGGCCTGACTCTTCATCGGTTTGTACGCGGAAAGACGGATCTTCCTGCGCCAACTTGCCTAAGGCGATACCCATCTTTTCTTGGTCGGCTTTAGTTTTTGGCTCAACCGCTACCGAGATTACTGGATCTGGGAATTCCATACGCTCTAGAATGATTTGGTTATCCAAATCACACAAAGTATCACCCGTGGTTACATCTTTAAGACCAACGCCTGCCGCGATATCGCCTGCACGAACTTCTTTGATCTCTTCACGAGAATTCGCGTGCATCTGTACGATACGACCGATACGCTCTTTCTTACCTTTAACCGAGTTCATTACGTGATCACCAGAGTTGATGACACCCGAGTAAACACGGAAGAAGGTTAAAGTACCCACGAATGGGTCAGTTGCGATTTTAAAAGCCAAGGCAGCAAATGGTGCATCATCGTCAGCTTCACGAGTTTCAGTTTCTTCAGCATCAGCGTCAACCACACCTTCAATCGCTTTAACTTCTTCAGGCGAAGGCATATATTCGATAACCGCGTCTAGTACTGCTTGAACGCCTTTATTTTTAAAGGCAGAACCACCGAACATAGGGATAATTTCGTTCGCCAAAGTACGCGCACGAATACCTGCTTTGATGTCTTCTTCAGAAAGATCCATCTCTTCAAGGTACTTTTCCATCAACTCTTCAGAAGCTTCAGCAGCTGCTTCAACCATATACTCGCGCATTTCCGCACAACGATCGGCTAAGTCAGCTGGAACGTCAGCGTATTCGAAGGTCATGCCTTGATCCGCTTCATTCCAAAGAATCGCTTTCATTTTGATTAGATCAACCACGCCTTTGAACTCGTCTTCAGCGCCAATGGTCATTTGCATTGGAACCACGTTTGCATTCAAACGTTCTTTCAATTGCTCTTTAACCATATCGAAATCAGCACCAGCACGGTCCATCTTGTTAACGAATACCATACGAGGAACTTCGTATTTATTCGCTTGACGCCATACGGTTTCAGTTTGTGGTTGCACACCAGATGAACCACAAAGTACTACTACCGCACCGTCCAATACACGCAATGAACGCTCTACTTCAATCGTAAAGTCAACGTGACCAGGGGTGTCGATGATGTTGATTCGGTGCTCGTCAAATTGCGCTTCCATACCACGCCAGAAAGTCGTAGTCGCAGCCGAGGTAATAGTAATACCACGCTCCTGCTCCTGCTCCATCCAGTCCATAGTTGCAGCGCCATCGTGTACCTCACCGATCTTATGAGAAAGACCCGTGTAGAACAAAATACGCTCAGTTGTCGTGGTTTTACCCGCGTCAACGTGCGCAACGATACCCAAGTTACGGTATCTTTTAATAGGGGTTTTACGTGCCACAATAATCTCCTTGGATTACCAACGGTAGTGTGAGAATGCTTTGTTCGCTTCAGCCATACGGTGAACGTCTTCACGTTTCTTAACCGCTGAACCACGACCTTCAAGCGCATCCATAACTTCGCCAGCTAAACGCTCACGCATAGACTTTTCACTACGCTTACGAGCAGCTTCAACCAACCAGCGCATCGCTAGTGCAGTTTGACGAGAAGGACGAACTTCTACTGGAACCTGATAAGTTGAACCACCAACACGGCGAGACTTTACTTCCACCATAGGGCGGATTTTCTCAAGGCCTTGCTCGAACAATTCAACCGGCTCTTCACCAGCTTTCTTTTCAACCATAATATCAAGCGCACCATAAACGATTTTTTCTGCAACTGACTTTTTACCGTCAAGCATCAAAATGTTGATGAACTTAGCTAACATTTCTGAACCAAATTTAGGATCAGGAAGGATCTCGCGTTTTGCGACAACACGTCTTCTTGGCATGTCATTTACCTCATGCATGTGTAACTTCAGGATGATCTGGAATAAGTAGTTACGGACCTTATCCAGCCTTACTCACATAGTGAAATAGCCGGCATGAAACCGACTATTGCTCTATATCTCAAATTGTAATGCTCTATTCTTTCAAGAGCGGGTTTCAAACTGTTTGTTTAAAACCAATAAGTTTTTAGAGCGAGTTATTTGAGTGATTGTGAGGCGAAGTTGGCTCTAGCCAACAAGTTACCGAAGCAATCAATCAAAGAACGAAGCTATAAAACTTATTTAGGGCGCTTAGCACCGTACTTAGAACGACCTTGCTTACGATCTTTGACGCCAGCTAAGTCTAAAGTACCACGAACACAGTGATAACGAACACCTGGCAAATCCTTTACACGACCGCCACGGATCATGACAACGCTGTGCTCTTGAAGATTGTGACCTTCACCACCGATGTATGAAGTCACTTCAAAACCGTTGGTTAAACGTACACGAGCCACTTTACGAAGTGCCGAGTTTGGTTTTTTTGGAGTAGTCGTGTAAACACGAGTACAAACGCCACGCTTCTGCGGGCAAGCTTCTAGCGCTGGTACGTTAGTTTTCTTAACCTGCTTTACGCGAGGTTTTCTTACTAGCTGATTAATAGTAGCCATTAATTCTTTCTCTATAAATTCGTTGTAACGGTTAGTCGTTACAAATAATTACGCTAATTCATGCGCCCTAAGCACTAAAAACTAGTGTCCTAGGTCTAGGGCGCGCTATTCTAATGAGGTCAGGGCGATAAGTCAAGCGATCAGAAATTGAGCATCTAACCGCTTGATTTTGCTTTATTCCTCAGTGGCCTCTTCGATTGAGCTTAGCTCTTCCGATAAGGCCTGTTCTACTTCGTCGGCTGATGGGCCCGCGTCTTCCACTAGCACTTCAGCACGCTTTTGGCGACGCTCTTGGTGATAGCTTAAACCGGTACCTGCCGGGATCAAGCGACCCACAATCACGTTTTCTTTCAAGCCACGTAAATCGTCCATTTTACCGTTGACAGCCGCCTCGGTAAGTACACGGGTCGTTTCTTGGAAAGATGCCGCCGAGATAAAGGATTCAGTAGCCAGCGATGCTTTGGTGATACCCATTAGCACCCGCTCGAACTCTACCGGATCTTTACCTGCTTCAATTAACTTATCGTTCTCTTCTAACACTCGCACCACTTCCATCTGATCGCCTCTTAACAAGCGCGAATCACCTGGGTTAGATACGATACACTTACGCAACATCTGGCGGATCACAACCTCGATGTGCTTATCGTTAATGCCAACACCTTGCAGACGATAAACCTCTTGCACTTCGTTCACAATGTAACGAGCAAGTTCCGTGATCCCTTTCAAGCGTAAGATGTCATGTGGGTTGTCAGCACCGTCTGATACCACCTCACCTTTTTCAACTTTCTCACCTTCAAACACGTTTAGGTGACGCCATTTCGGGATCAACTCTTCATAAGCATCGCCACCGTCTTGAGGAGTGATAACGAGACGACGCTTACCTTTAGTTTCTTTACCAAAGCTCACAGTACCTGAGATTTCTGCCAAGATTGCAGACTCTTTTGGTTTACGAGCTTCAAACAAGTCAGCAACTCGAGGTAGACCACCGGTAATATCCTTGGTCTTCGAGCTTTCTTGTGGGATACGCGCAATCGCATCACCGATGTTCACTTCTGAGCCATCTTCTAAATTAACGATAGCGTTGGTTGGTAAGAAATAAACTGCCGGAACATCAGTTCCAGGAATATGCAGTTCTTTACCCTTCTTGTCTACCAACTTAATCGCTGGTTTAACGTCAGAGCCTTTACCTGTACGCTGCTTGTTTTCCGTAATTACGATTGAGCTCAAACCGGTTAATTCATCCGTTTGACGCTCAATGTTGACACCTTCAAGCATGTCAACGAATTGGATCTTACCGCCAAGCTCAGCAATGATTGGGTGAGTATGCGGATCCCAGTTGGCAACAATGTCACCACCGGTGGCTTTAGCGCCTTCTTGCGCGCTCAATACCGCACCATAAGGAACTTTATAACGCTCACGTTCACGACCGAACTCATCGATTACGTTCAATTCAGCTGAACGCGATACAATCACTAATTTTTTGTCTTTACGTTCAACGGTTTTCGCATTCTTCAAGCGAATTTCACCGTCGTTTTTAATTTGTACATTGTTTTCAGCAGAAGCACGAGACGCCGCACCACCAATGTGGAAAGTACGCATCGTCAACTGAGTACCTGGCTCACCAATTGATTGGGCTGCGATAACACCAACCGCTTCACCTTGGTTGATCAAGTGGCCACGCGCTAGGTCACGACCATAACAAGCCGCACAAACGCCAGTACGAGTATCACAAGTAATCACCGAGCGAACTCTAACTTCGTCCACTGAGTTCTTCTCAAGGATCTCAACCCATTTCTCGTCCAACAAGGTACCCGCTTCAGCTAATACATCGTCAGTACCTGGGATATACACATGCTCAGCGACCACACGACCTAGCACTCGCTCACTCAATGGCTCAACTACGTCACCGCCTTCGATTAATGGTGTCATCACCAAACCGTTTTCAGTGCCACAGTCTTCTTTAGTGATAACCATGTCTTGAGCAACGTCAACCAAACGACGGGTTAAGTAACCTGAGTTCGCGGTTTTCAATGCGGTATCGGCCAAACCTTTACGCGCACCGTGAGTCGAGATGAAGTATTGCGATACGTCTAGACCTTCACGGAAGTTCGCCTTAATTGGCATTTCGATAATCGAGCCATCCGGTTTTGCCATCAAACCACGCATACCAGCTAACTGACGGATCTGAGCGGCACTACCACGAGCACCCGAGTCAGCCATCATAAAGATCGAATTGAACGATGGTTCGCGTGAAGTGTTACCTTCTTTATCAGTCACTTCTTCAGTACCGATATTGTCCATCATCGCTTTAGCAACTTTTTCGTTGGTGTGCGACCAGATATCAACAACTTTGTTGTAGCGCTCGCCTTGAGTTACCAAACCAGAGTTAAACTGTTCTTGAATCTCAGCAACTTCTTTTTCCGCAGCGTCGATAATCTCAGCTTTGATTTCCGGAATTTGCATATCTTCGATACCCACCGAAGCACCTGAACGCGTCGCGTAGGAGAAACCGGTGTACATCAGTTGGTCGGCGAAAATTACCGTTGCTTTCAAGCCGCGCTCACGGTAACAAGTATTGACCAATTTTGAGATCGCTTTCTTAGTCATTGGTTGGTTCACCAATTCAAAGCTGATACCGTCAGGAACGATACCCCAAAGCAATGAACGACCAACCGTAGTGTCTAATAATTCAATCGAATCGGTACGCTCGCCCGCTTCGTCAAAATGAACGATAGGCAAACGAACCTTTACTTTCGCATGCAAATCTACCACGCCATTAGCGTAAGCACGCTGCACTTCATCCGCATCGGTAAAGACCATGCCTTCACCTTTAGCGTTGATGCGCTCACGAGTAAGGTAATATAAACCTAGCACCACGTCTTGGGTTGGAACGATGATTGGCTCACCGTTAGCAGGCGACAAGATGTTGTTAGTTGACATCATCAAGGCACGCGCTTCTAATTGCGCTTCGATAGTTAATGGTACGTGTACCGCCATTTGGTCACCATCGAAGTCAGCGTTAAAGGCCACACACACTAATGGGTGCAACTGGATCGCTTTACCTTCGATCAGCACTGGCTCAAACGCTTGTAAACCAAGTCTGTGAAGTGTTGGGGCACGGTTTAACATCACCGGATGCTCACGAATCACTTCTTCTAAAATATCCCAAACGATTGGTTCTTCGCGCTCAACCATTTTCTTAGCCGCTTTGATCGTTGTCGCTAAACCACGACCTTCAAGCTTGCTGTAAATAAATGGTTTGAATAATTCCAATGCCATCTTTTTAGGAAGACCACACTGATGCAGTTTTAAAGTAGGACCAACCACGATCACCGAACGACCAGAGTAATCAACACGCTTACCTAGTAAGTTCTGACGGAAACGACCTTGCTTACCTTTGATCATATCTGCCAAAGATTTCAATGGACGCTTGTTAGAACCGGTAATGGCACGACCACGACGACCGTTATCTAATAGCGCGTCAACCGACTCTTGTAACATACGCTTTTCGTTGCGCACGATAATGTCAGGAGCATTTAGGTCTAATAAACGCTTCAAACGGTTGTTACGGTTAATCACACGACGGTATAAATCGTTCAAATCAGAAGTTGCGAAACGACCACCATCCAACGGTACTAGTGGACGCAAATCTGGCGGAAGTACTGGCAAGATGGTCATGATCATCCATTGTGGATCGTTACCAGACTCCAAGAAAGCTTCTAATAGTTTTAAACGCTTAGACAGTTTCTTCAGTTTTGTTTCAGAATTGGTGCTTGGAATATCTTCTTCGCGAATACGCGTCGCTTCTTCTTGCAAATCGATGTGATCCAATAAAGCAGATACCGCTTCGGCACCCATTTTGGCCTCAAAGTCATCGCCAAACTCTTCTAGCGCATCTAAATAAGCTTCTTCGCTTAATAACTGGCCAGTCTCTAACGTCGTCATACCCGGATCAGTAACCACAAAGGCTTCGAAATACAGTACGCGCTCAATGTCACGCAAGGTCATGTCAAGCAACATACCAATGCGGCTTGGCAATGATTTCAAGAACCAAATGTGGGCAACCGGACAGGCTAAATCAATATGCCCCATACGCTCACGACGCACTTTCGTTAAGGTAACTTCAACGCCACATTTTTCGCAGATAATTCCGCGGTGTTTTAAGCGTTTGTATTTACCACACAAACATTCGTAATCTTTTACTGGGCCAAAAATTTTGGCACAGAACAAACCATCTCTTTCTGGCTTGAAAGTACGATAGTTAATCGTCTCAGGTTTTTTTACTTCACCAAAAGACCATGAGCGAATTTGGTCTGGCGAAGCCAAACCAATACGGATCGCATCAAACTCTTCAGACTGATTTTGTTGCTTAATAAAATTTAATAAATCTTTCACAATCTCTCTCCTAGTAGGAGTTAAACCTTTTCCTTAAATTGTCTTACAACACTTTAAGGAGTCTCATTTGCTGCGCTGTTTATTACGATAAAGAACGCAGCAGGTGAAGTATTACTCTTCGTGCTCTAACTCGATGTTAATCGCCAGCGAGCGAATTTCCTTAGTCAATACGTTGAATGACTCAGGCATACCTGGCTCCATGCGGTGATCGCCATCAACGATGTTTTTGTACATACGAGTACGACCATTAACATCATCCGACTTAACCGTAAGCATTTCTTGCAAGGTGTAAGCAGCGCCATAAGCTTCAAGCGCCCACACTTCCATCTCACCGAAACGCTGGCCACCGAACTGGGCTTTACCGCCCAACGGTTGCTGTGTTACCAAGCTGTATGAACCAGTTGAACGAGCATGCATCTTGTCATCAACCAAGTGGTTCAACTTAAGCATATACATGTAGCCCACAGTGACCGGACGCTCGAATTGATCGCCAGTACGACCGTCGTATAGCCAAGTTTGGCCCGTTTTAGGTAATTCAGCCAAATCAAACATGGCATGAATATCTTCTTCTTTTGCACCGTCAAATACCGGCGTGCCCATAGGAACACCTTTGCGCAAGTTAGAAGCCATATTCATCACTTCATCATCAGACAATTGCGCTAAATCAACTTCTTTTTGATCGCGGTGGTTGTACACCTTGTTCAAGAAAGCACGAACCGTTTTTGGCGCCTTGCCAGTATCTAAAAGCTCACCAATTTTTATGCCAACGCCTTTCGCCGCCCAGCCTAGGTGAGTTTCCAATACTTGACCAATGTTCATACGTGATGGAACGCCTAACGGATTCAAAACGATATCCACAGGCTCGCCATTTTCGTCGTACGGCATATCTTCAACTGGAACGATGTTAGAAATCACACCCTTGTTACCGTGACGACCCGCCATTTTATCGCCTGGCTGAATTCGACGTTTAACCGCCAAATAAACCTTAACGATTTTTTGCACACCTGGCGCTAGCTCATCACCTTGAGTGATTTTTAATTTTTGCGCTTCGAACTTCTGATCGTAAACTTTCTTCTGCTCAGTGATAAAGTTGGCTAAGTTTTCAAGTTGCTGTTGCTTTTCTTCAACTCGCAATTGAATTTCCAACACTTGCGCCGGCTCTAACTCGTTCAAGTAATCAACAGTAACTTTGCTGCCTTTCTTCAACTTGTTCGGGCCTTTTTCAGCGACACAACCTGATACCAAGTTACGCGCACGCTGATAGATATTATCCGCTAAGATACGGAATTCATCATTAATATCTTTCTTGGCGCGAGCCACTTCTTCGTTTTCGATATCTTTAGCACGAGCATCTTTTTCAACGCCGTCACGAGTAAAGACTTGCACGTCAATGACCGTACCGAAGGTTGAAGTGCCAACGCGTAAAGAAGTATCTTTAACGTCAGAAGCTTTCTCACCAAAGATAGCTCTCAATAGCTTTTCTTCTGGAGTTAATTGGGTTTCGCCCTTAGGGGTAACTTTACCCACTAGGATGTCGCCGGGCTTAACCTCAGCGCCAATGTAAACAATACCTGACTCGTCAAGTTTGCTTAATGCGCTTTCGCCAACGTTTGGAATATCCGCTGTGATTTCTTCAGGGCCTAACTTAGTATCACGCGATACACAGGTTAGCTCTTGAATATGGATACTGGTGAAGCGATCTTCCTGAACAACGTTTTCAGAAATAAGGATCGAATCCTCAAAGTTATAACCATTCCAAGGCATGAAGGCTACACGCATATTTTGACCTAACGCCAACTCACCCAAGTCAGTTGAAGGACCATCAGCTAACACATCGCCACGCGCTATCACGTCGCCTTGTTTAACGATTGGACGTTGGTTAATACAAGTATTTTGGTTAGAACGGGTGTACTTGGTGAAGTTATAAATATCAACACCAGAATCGTTCTCGCCAACCTCTTCTTCATTAACCCGAATCACTACACGGCTGGCATCGACTTGATCCACCACACCGCCACGTTTTGCAGCAACCACCACACCAGAATCAACAGCCACAGTGCGCTCCATACCAGTGCCCACTAATGGTTTTTCAGCACGTAAGGTTGGAACCGCTTGTCGTTGCATGTTCGAGCCCATCAAAGCACGGTTCGCATCATCGTGTTCAAGGAATGGGATCATAGACGCTGCCACCGATACGATCTGCTGCGGCGAAACGTCCATATATTCTACTTGATCCGGTGTCGCTAAAATAAATTCGCCTAATTGACGCGAAGGTACTAACTCTTCTACGAAGTTACCTTTTTTATCTAACTCAGCGTTGGCCTGGGCGATAACGAACTTACCTTCGTCGATCGCTGATAAATAATCGACCACGTCCGTCGCCTTACCTTTAACCACACGGCGGTACGGAGTTTCTAGGAAACCGTATTCGTTGGTACGCGCGTAACAAGATAGCGAGTTGATCAAACCAATGTTTGGACCTTCCGGCGTTTCAATCGGACAAACACGGCCATAGTGGGTTGGGTGTACGTCACGAACCTCAAAGCCCGCGCGCTCACGCGTAAGACCGCCAGGTCCTAGTGCAGAAACACGACGCTTGTGGGTAATTTCCGATAATGGATTGTTTTGATCCATAAATTGAGACAATTGGCTTGAACCAAAGAATTCTTTCACCGCCGCCGATACTGGCTTGGCGTTGATCAAATCTTGCGGCATCAAGTTCTCACTCTCGGCTTGCGATAAACGCTCTTTAACAGCACGTTCAACACGAACTAAACCGACACGGAATTGGTTTTCCGCCATCTCACCAACAGAGCGAATACGACGGTTACCCAAGTGATCGATGTCATCCACGGTACCGTTACCGTTACGAATATCGATCAAGGTTTTCATCACGTCGATAATATCGTCGTTGGATAAAGTGCCTTGGCCTTCAATCTCATCACGTCCCACGCGACGGTTGAATTTCATACGACCAACGCGCGACAAGTCATAACGCTCACCATTGAAGAATAAGTTATCAAACAAACCTTCAGCGGCTTCTTGTGTTGGTGGCTCGCCCGGACGCATCATGCGGTAAATTTCAACTTTTGCTTCTAAAGCAGTGGTTGAAGGATCAATACGCAAAGTATCCGACATGTAAGGACCGTGGTCCAAATCGTTAGTGTAAAGCGTTGGGATTTCGGTCACGCCTGCTTCAATAATGGTCGCTAATAATTCTTCGGTAATTTCAGCATTTGCTTCAGCAACGATTTCACCTGACTCTTTGTCGATCAGATCTGAACCTAAAGCACGGCCTAAAATGTAGTCCGATGGTACATCTAGCTTCTTCACACCAGCAGTTTCTAACGCTTTAATGTGACGAGGCGTGATACGGCGACCTTCTTCTACTACGACTTTTGATTTTGCTTTAATATCAAAAGTGGCAGTCTCACCACGTAAACGTGATGGAATTAATTCTAATTGGATATCACCTTTCTTAGTCACAAAGAAGGTGTCTCGCTCGAAGAAAATATCCAACATGTCTTGAGTGCTATATTCTAATGCACGCAAGATAATAGACGATGGCAATTTACGACGACGGTCAATTCGCACGTAAAGCATGTCTTTTGGATCGAATTCAAAATCTAACCATGAACCACGGTAAGGAATCACCCGTGCTTGATATAACAACTTACCTGAGCTGTGGGTTTTACCACGATCTGAGTCGAAGAACACACCAGGTGAACGGTGTAGTTGCGATACGATAACACGCTCAGTACCGTTAATAACGAAAGTACCATTGTCTGTCATCAATGGTAATTCGCCCATATAAACTTCTTGTTCGCGGATGTCTTTGACTTTCTTCGTCTTAGAATCTTTATCATAGATCACTAAGCGAATAGTCACGCGAAGCGGCGCTGCGTAAGTTACGCCACGGATCTGACATTCTTTAACATTGAAAACTGGCTCGCCTAAACGGTAGCTCACAAATTCTAGAGCTGCGTTGCCAGAATAACTTTCAATTGGGAAAATCGATTTAAAGGCTGCATCCAAACCCGATTCATCAGAGCCTTGCTTTTGCTCAATAAATTCACGGTATGAATCTTTCTGGATTGCCAACAGATAAGGCACATCGAGAGTATTTGAACGACGACCGAAATCCTTGCGGATTCGCTTTTTCTCAGTGTAAGAATATGCCATTTGGGTTCCTCGGTTCACTAACTTTTGACCAATTTTGAATTCGTTTGATGGCTAGATTATTATCGAGAGCTCACCTCAAATCTAATCATCTTGCCCTGTTCTGTTAAACAAGTCTGCTAAACAAAACTTAGGCTGCCGTTTAACGGCAAAAAGGCCGGTGACAAAAGTCACCAGCCATTTGAGCTATTTGCTACTTAGTTGTGAGCAAGTAATAAATCGTTATTACTTAACTTCAACTTCAGCGCCAGCTTCTTCCAATTGCTTTTTAACGTCTTCAGCTTCTGCTTTCTCAACGCCTTCTTTAACAGCAACAGGAGCGCCTTCAACCATGTCTTTAGCTTCTTTCAAGCCAAGACCAGTGATGCCGCGGATAGCTTTAATTACAGCTACTTTGTTACCGCCGAAGCTTTTCATTACTACGTCAAACTCAGTTTGCTCAGCAGCAGCGCCAGCGTCGCCGCCAGCTGCAGGGCCAGCTACTGCTACAGCTGCAGCAGCAGAAACACCGAATTTTTCTTCCATAGCTTCAACAAGTTCCACTACTTCCATAACGCTCATTTCAGCGATAGCGTTCAATAAATCGTCTTTAGATAGAGCCATTTTAGTCTCTCCTGGGTTCTCTTAAAAAATATAAATAAAAATTAACTACGGTTAACAGTACTAATAAAATTAGTATTGAAACTACTAAGCCGCTTCTTTCTGATCGCGAACAGCCGCCATAACACGAGTGATCTTGCTTGGTACTTCGTTCAAAGTACGAGCAAGTTTCGTGATAGGTCCATTCATAACCATCATCAAGGATGCAATTGCTTCGTCTTTGGTTGGTAACGCAGCCACAGCGTCAAGACGCTCAGGACCGTGTAATTCACCACCAATGGCGATACCAGTTACCGCTAGCTTGTCATTCTCTTTAGCAAAGTCTTTGAAAAGACGTGCCGCTGCGCCAGGCGCATCGATAGAGAATGCATAAACTAATGGACCAGTTAATGCTTCTTGCATACAAGCGAACTCGGTATCTTCAACAGCGCGACGTGCGAGCGTATTACGCACAACACGAACATAGACATTGGCTTCACGTGCTTTAACACGTAGAGCGGTCATGTCTTCAACTGTTAAACCGCGGTACTCAGCTACTACGGCTGAAAGCGCATCTTTAGCTATGTCATTTACTTCGCTAACAATGGCTTTTTTGCCTTCAAGTCCAAGTGCCACTAGTTCACCTCCAGTTTATTCAAGTTTCAGTTGTTCACTTCCACTTGAGTTACATTTCGATAAAGCTTTGGCTTTCGCCTAACCTTATCCTTTGAGTTGCGGTGAACGACTCTGTATAAAATACATCATCAGGTTTCACCATCTGCGTAGGTTCAGAACCAAGGTTCTTGATTAAACCAACTCGTCGTACTCCTCATAAAGGAGCTTTACTGTTATCGCTCAAAAAGAGCTTGAGTAAACACCCGATTCGTCAGTGCCTACGGTCTTTGACGGTTCCCTGAACAGCATTTCACAACCCAGGAAACCCAAAGCCCTTCTATTTAGATTAAAATTGTCGATTACATTGTTAAATTCCTTCTCGATTTCCTTGATTATCTAAATGATAACCAGCGTCATCTCGAATGAATTTGCCTCATACTCATCAATTTTTTTGCTAAATAGTTTTGCTAATCAATAGCAAAAAATTTCTCAAGATTTTTTAAAGAACTTCTTGCTGTTCTATATTACCCTTGCAGTTCGAGAAATTTTCTCAAGTGCTAGGCGAAGCCTGAACCAAATGCGTAGGTTACCTTATTGGTAATCGGAGCAAATTTTATGCAGACTTCAACAGCGCAATTGAAAAATTTAGCAACTGCAAATTAGTCTTTAAGATCTAAAGTAGATTGATCTACTGAAAGACCAGGCCCCATAGTCGAAGACAAAGAAATCTTCTTCAAATAAGTGCCTTTTGCTGAGCTTGGTTTACCTTTCTGAAGAGCTTTTAATAGAGCACTTAAGTTTTCAACCAAAGCATCAGTGCCGAAATCTACTTTACCAATACCAGCGTGAACGATACCGTTCTTGTCAGTACGGTATTGCACCTGACCTGCTTTAGCGTTTCTCACCGCCGTTGCTACGTCTGGAGTTACAGTACCAACCTTAGGGTTTGGCATAAGACCGCGAGGGCCTAAGATTTGACCTAGTTGACCAACCACACGCATGGCGTCTGGGCTAGCGATCACTACGTCAAAATCCAAGTTTCCTTTTTTAACTTCTTCTGCTAGGTCATCCATACCTACAACGTCAGCACCCGCTTCTTTAGCAGCGTCAACATTGTTGGTGAACACGGCAACACGAACGTCTTTACCAGTACCGTTTGGAAGAACCGTAGCACCACGAACCACCTGATCCGATTTACGTGGATCAACGCCTAAGTTCACAGCCACTTCGACTGACTCGCTGAACTTAACGCTGGAAACTTCTTTAATTAAATCGATTGCTTCAGTTACAGGTAAGTTAGTACGTCCTGCAACTTTTTCGCTAATCGCGCGCATGCGCTTAGATGTTTTAGCCATGATATTAACCCTCTACGTCAACGCCCATTGAGCGTGCTGTGCCAGCAATTGTGTTTACCGCAGCGTCCATATCAGCAGCCGTCAAATCAGGCTCTTTCATGTTGGCGATTTCTTCCAACTGGGCGCGAGTGATCTTGCCAACTTTTTTCTTGTTAGGCTCGCCAGAACCTGATTTCAGATTCAAAGCTTTTTTGATCAAGGTTGATGCTGGTGGAGTTTTAGTAATAAAAGTAAAACTACGGTCGTTATACACAGTAATGACTACTGGAATAGGCAAACCTTTTTCTACTTTGTCTGTTTCCGCGTTGAATGCTTTACAGAACTCCATGATGTTGACACCGTGTTGACCTAATGCAGGACCAACGGGTGGCGAAGGGTTAGCAGAACCAGCTGCTACTTGTAGCTTAATATAAGCTTCGACTTTCTTAGCCATGTTACACCTCTTTAGTGGGTTCAAACGCTAGACATCACGTCTAGCTCCCCGTTTCACAAAGTCATAAAAGCACTTCCCCGTTTAAACTATCGTTTTACAGAGAAATGCTGTTATTCTAATTTTCTAAACCAGCTAGCGCTCGCTTGACGAGAAATTAGCCTTTTTTAGCCCTTTTCTACTTGGCTAAACTCCAATTCTACCGGAGTTGAGCGGCCAAAGATAGAGACTGACACTTGTAAACGGCTCTTTTCGTAGTTTACGGTCTCTACCACGCCATTAAAATCTGCAAATGGGCCATCAATAACACGAACCATTTCACCTGGCTCGAACAAAGTTTTCGGCTTCGGCTTATCGCCGCTATCTTCAATACGATTCAAGATAGTATCCGCTTCACGTTGCGAGATTGGCGCCGGACGATCCGAAGTGCCGCCAATAAAGCCCATAACGCGCGGTGTATTACGCACCACTTGCCAAGTTTCTTCGTTCATTTCCATGCTTACTAAAACGTAGCCTGGAAAGAATTTGCGCTCGCTACGACGTTTTTGCCCAGCACGCATTTCCACCACTTCTTCAGTTGGAACCAGCACTTCGCCGAAAAACTCTTCTAGGCCAGCCAGTTGGATACGCTCTTCCAACATGGTTTTAACCTTGTTTTCGTAGCCTGAAAAGGCTTGTACTACATACCAACGTAATGCCATTTTTAGCTCCTAACTAAAATCCGCGACGGATAGCTAACTTTCGATTATCCAATGATTGGGTTTAATACCCAAACCACTAATGAGTCAAAGCCCCACAGGAACAAGCCCAAAATTATTACCATGATCAAAACGCCAATGGTCGTACGAACGGTTTCACTACGACCTGGCCAAATGACCTTACGCAATTCAATGCGCGATTCTTTGGCAAACTGCCACAGTGCTTTACCACTTGCGGTAGTCATAACCACAGCGAAAGCCGCGATCAAGGCACCCAGTACCGCAGCAACGCGGATCCACAAGGCTTGCTCGCTATAAATATTAAAGGCAACAATACCGCCGACTAAAACCGCGATGGCAATTAGCCATTTAAAGCTGTCGAATTTTGATTGTGTTTCAGTTGCTTGTGCGCTCATTCATTAAACCTATAAATATCAACTAGTTGCCAATATTTTTGTTATCACATTTTATAAAAAAATGGCAGGCCACGAGGGACTCGAACCCCCAACTTTCGGTTTTGGAGACCGACGCTCTACCAATTGAACTAGTGGCCTAAAACTCCCAAATCACTTTGCAATACAGTGGATTGCAAAAATAAGGCAGGGAATTATACCCTGCCTTTGGTGAATTGCAATTGTAATTTGGAATAAATTTACCCTGAGGACGCCCACCAACCCAAGATTAGTGGTGATCCCTAGATTTAAGCTGCTTTATCAGCCTTCACAGCCCTTAAGGCTGACAGTTCTTATCCATACAAACTGCTGGCAGCATTCTCTGTTCTTCATGGTGAGTAGTCATCAGCAGTCGATGAATAAGACACCGGTACTGTTATCGTGATAATACCTGCATTAATAATATCCGCAGTTAAACTTAAACTGCTATCGCCCGCACTGCCGCCAGAGCTCGCTGAGCAACTAGAGCCCGCAGTTGCACTACAGCTCCAAGCACCAGATAAAGTAACTCCGGCAGGTAAGCTATCAGCAATGCTAACACCCAACGCCGCATGCGGCCCATTATTAGTTACGACTAAAGTATAGCTGCCGCTACCGCCAGGAGTATAAGTCGTCAAACTATCAGACTTACTAACCTCTATATCTGATTGCGCTGACAATGGACAGAAACGAATATCATACAAACCAAAGCCCGGTTCGCTACTGGAAAAGTTACTCACATCGGCCATAGAAAAACGCAACTGAACCTTGTCTACTGGTGATGGGAACTGCACATAAACGGTTCCCGATGCTGAATTTGGCCCAGTAGGAGCGCTAGGGAGAATACCCAACACAGTGTTCCCGGAAACTAGCTGACTACCCGCAACATTGATGCTCGGCGATACAACAACCCCGTTTAAGCTACCGCTAATTTGATACTGCTCACGACGAGCAAAATCTCCAATCTCACCGTCAATGTCAAACAGCTTAAAAAATAATTCAGCAACTCCAGCTGTTGGGTAGCCCACATCAAAGTCAATCACCACTTCATTAGTATCACGAATCACCTGTAAGTTCGACGCAAGCAATAGCGACGCTTCAACACTATTCAAATCTCCCTGATAGAAGGCAAAATTGACGGGTAAGTTATTAATCAAGGAATTTGAGCTATCAGTTACTCTAAAATCCAAATCAGTAGAGCCTACCGTATAGCTATTGCTTAAACTCTCCGGCGGCCAAGCACTGGTCGTCCAATCTAAAGTTTGTGGGCTAACGCAAGAAAAGCTGGGACTGAAAACTTCACCAATAACCACTAATTGGTCCTCAACCTCGCCATCAGTTGCAACCCCCGTTGCGCTGGAACATTCTGTCGAGCTACTACAAACACGTACCCGCAAATAACTACTGCCTACTGCTGCAGAAGCAGGAGTCGTGCCAGTAATGTTAAACAACCCTGTATTCACCGAACTGCCGTCAACGATGACTTCCGTAGCGCTAAAACTACCATTACCATCCCAATCGACCCACGCGTAAATAAAACCGCTACCTTCGACTTCAACACCTACTTGAAAGTCATAACCGGTTACAAAAGCTGCAGGTGAACGAACCCCGTCTTCATCATCAACGCCATTAGCATCATCACCATCCGCGTTTGTTGAGTTTTGACTGCTCGCCTCAGAGTCAGGAACCACGCTACCCATATACAGATTAGTGACTAAAGTCGCATGCTGAGCATCACCATAACTCGCGGGAGCATCACCAAAGTCGTAAGGCGTATCGTCCCGACTATCCCTGAAATCCACATCCGCATTCAGCGGCACAGCCCCATCACCATTAACATTAGGAACATCGCCATCCGAGTCATCCCACTCGCCAACAAAATTTGCCGCATTCATACCATCAACTACATTCGATGCACTTCCTAAATTACTACCTCCAGATACTGCATCAAAAGCGTCTAGCAAACCATCGCCATCATTATCCGCTGTTACCGATGTGTTCGGTTGAAAACCATTTTCAAGTAAGTCTGGCAGACCATCATTATCAGAATCCTCGTCTAGATAATCGACATCGTCAGTCCCATCGCTATTCACCGGGACTAGACCTGAACCATAGTTATTCCATAAACCTTGTGCATTAACCGTGCCACTCGGGTAAAGGTAGTTGTCTGTGCTTTGAGCCTCAATATTATCGGGAATACCATCATTATCAGAATCAATATCCAGATAATCGGGTTGGCCATCACTATCGTTATCGCAGCCTACGGTAAAGGTAATATCAAATATTCGTTGCGCATTTGCTCTATTCAGAGAGTTTCTATCTATCGAGCTTTCGACGAAAAGTCTGTCAATAGGATCGGTATAGGTAATTCGAATTACATTTTGGTTAGACGTTGGTGGCGAACCGACAAATAAATTATCCGACTGATTAGGTCTGGGACCAGCAATAGTAGTGACATTGCTGGGAGTTAGAGTAACTACATTTCCGGATAAAGAACCTTCATATAGTGTAGTTTCATTACTAGCACCATTCCCTGAATCAGTATCCGTATAAACAAAAGAAACGTCATAAACAGGTTGATTAAAGTTAACTAACAAACGAGCACCTTGACTTGCACTAGTAATTCCATTAGGTAAAAGCACAACACCACTTGGGTCACCGTCAGTATTCCGGTCTCTAAAAGCTCCCTGTGTCGCGTAAGCTGTAACACTCCCTATATCCGCCTCTAGCGTTATATCCGCGACAACATTGGTATAAGCACCCGTTATTGTTAAACTTTGTGAAGCTGGGACAGCAGGGATCGCACTTAAGCCATCAATTTGGGCAAAATCTAGACGTAGAGTTTCAGTACATTCAGCAGTATCCAAAATACCATCATTGTCATCATCAAGATCCAAATGATCAGCAACTCCATCACTGTCATGGTCTGCGGCAAAGCCTATCCCAGGTAAGCCAAACGCTAGTAAAAAGAAAAAAAACACATTACTAATAGTTAGTTTCCTAACTTGTCGACTATTCAGCTGCCAATTATGTCTTAATATTTTACCCAAAGTTCACCTTTCAATATTTATTTGAAAAAAGTAAATAGTCTAATTGCAGATCGCAACTGTTAATTTACTCTAGCAATTATTAAGATGCAATATTTTGTGACATATATCACATTTTTTTACATTTCAGCATAAAAAAACCCTGCCGAAGCAGGGTTTCTCATTCTGAACCGAAGTTCTAGCGTTAGCCTAAACCTTACTCAAAGATTTTAGCAACAACACCAGCGCCTACCGTACGGCCACCTTCACGGATAGCAAAACGTAAGCCTTCGTCCATCGCGATTGGTGCGATTAACTCAACCACCATCTTGATGTTATCGCCAGGCATGACCATCTCGACGCCTTCTGGTAACTCAACAGCACCAGTCACGTCAGTGGTACGGAAGTAGAACTGTGGACGGTAGCCTTTGAAGAATGGCGTATGACGACCACCTTCATCTTTAGACAATACGTACACTTCTGACTCGAACTTAGTGTGCGGCGTAATAGTACCTACGTGCGCCAATACTTGACCACGCTCTACTTCGTCACGCTTAGTACCACGTAACAATACACCCACGTTATCGCCAGCTTCACCTTGGTCTAGAAGCTTACGGAACATCTCAACGCCGGTAACCGTAGTCTTAGTCGTGTCTTTGATACCAACGATTTCAATCTCTTCGCCTACTTTAACGATACCCGTCTCAACACGGCCGGTTACTACCGTACCACGACCTGAGATGGAGAATACGTCTTCAATCGGCAACAAGAATGGCTTGTCTGTTACACGCTCTGGCTCCGGAATGTAAGTATCCAAAGCTTCGCCTAAAGCGATAATCGCTTTCTCGCCGATGTCGCCTTCGTCGCCTTCAAGCGCTTTCAACGCTGAACCACGGATGATGGGCGTTTCGTCACCTGGGAATTCGTATTGGTCAAGAAGCTCAACGATTTCCATTTCAACCAACTCTAACAACTCTTCGTCGTCAACCATGTCGCACTTGTTCAAGAAAACAATGATGCGAGGTACACCAACCTGACGTGACAACAAGATGTGCTCACGGGTTTGTGGCATCGGGCCGTCCGCAGCTGAACATACTAAAATCGCGCCGTCCATCTGAGCAGCACCAGTAATCATGTTCTTAACGTAATCCGCGTGACCTGGGCAGTCTACGTGCGCATAGTGACGATTAGGAGTTTCGTACTCAACGTGTGACGTCGAAATCGTGATACCACGCTCTTTCTCTTCTGGAGCATTGTCAATCTCGTCAAAAGCACGGGCGTCACCGCCGTATACCTTTGACAATACCGTACATATCGCTGCCGTCAAAGTCGTTTTACCGTGGTCAACGTGGCCAATCGTACCAACATTAACGTGCGGTTTATTTCGTTCAAATTTTTCTTTAGCCATCTTAAGCCTCCGGATTATCCGCGTTTTAAGTTTCTCGTTAAAACGGGTGTCGACCGGGGTCATTCGATACGGAAAGTGAACTGACGCCCTGCACCCTTAATTTAATTCGCCGCCCATGCCGCGTATTAAAACTGGTGCCGATAAGCAGATTTGAACTGCTGACCTCACCCTTACCAAGGGTGTGCTCTACCTACTGAGCTATATCGGCAAAAATTTATTAAATTCAGCCTGTTACAAAGACTTACTGCTTTGTTAAAAATTGATTAAAAGTGCTCATTTAGACAATCTAAACTGCGCTTTTAAATCAATTTTCGCCGCGCATCAAGCCTTTTCGCTAGGCTTTGGCTTGCGGAAGTAAAAACTTTCGCAATACCTAGCTTCATTATCTTACTTTTGAAGCTACTAATTTAAATCTGGAGCGGGTAGCGGGAATCGAACCCGCATATTCAGCTTGGAAGGCTGACGTTCTACCATTGAACTATACCCGCAAATCCTTTTGTTCATTCAAAAAACCTGAAAGGCCACTGCCAATCAGGTTTTAAGCTTTTTTGAGCTAAATTTTAGCTCTAATAACGAGTCGCTATTGCGACTTCTCACCCAGCCAATTAACATCTTTAGCCGGACAATAATATGGTGGAGGGGGCTGGATTACTCAGGACTCCCGTCCTTCGCCCTCTCGGGTCGCCCTTCGGGCGCTCAAAATTGCTCCTAGCAATTTTGTCGAACCGCTACTGCTGGTTCTCACCCAGCCAATTAACATCTTTAGCCGGATAATAATATGGTGGAGGGGGCTGGATTCGAACCAGCGAAGCTTTCGCGTCAGATTTACAGTCTGATCCCTTTGGCCGCTCGGGAACCCCTCCAGGACTTGAACATTGTGCTCGCTCAAGTGAGCGCGCATCATGCCAATTTGAGAAAAAAAATGCAAGCTATCTGTATGCTAATAAGGATATGCTGGCATCTTATAAAACGCCGTCCTAAGCATTTTAAAGAATAATGGTGCCGACTGCCGGAATCGAACTGGCGACCTACTGATTACAAGTCAGTTGCTCTACCTACTGAGCTAAGTCGGCATAACGACGATGGCCATTTGATGAAAAAGCGCCATTGCGTTAAGTGGCGGGAATTTTAGCGATCTCATTTTGGTTTGGCAATGCTTTTTTCGCAATTTTTTCAGGTTTCGCTCGATCCACCCAAAAAACTGGAAATCCGCTGGACAAATGCCGCGATTTTAATCGTTTTGCGATGAAACTTGTTGATAAAAGAGTCCTTCGAGCACCAAGTCTGGGCAATGTAGCCAATTAAAGTTAGCCGGTAGCAGAATTTGTTCCATCATTAAGGCGCCGTCACCACCGCACACAAAGATTTCAGCTATCCCATAGTGGCTTTGCAAGCGTTCTATACAAGACTTTAAATAGCCTAAAGCGGCTTGGTAAGTTCCAAGCTCTACTGCTTGTAAACTGTTATTGCCAAGCCATTGCTCTTGGGTCGGGTCGCTAGCGTCTAGGCTCGCGCCATAGGCAATTTTCCCCGTATCGCCAAACAGTGCTTTTTGCATCAAACGTGCTCCAGGTACTATATGCCCACCTAAATGCTGTCCCTTATTATCCACCAGATCTAAAGTAATCGCAGTACCTGCGTCCAGTACGGCAAAGGCCCCATCGCTACGTTCAATAGCGCCCACCATGGCTAACCAGCGATCAACTCCCAAAGCCGTAGGCTTATCATAACTATTCACCAGTTGGCGACGGTTCACCGCAGGCTGTGCCGCGCTATCCACTCCGGAGGAATAACTGGCTTGCGAGTCGGCAAAAACAGGTTTTAACTCAAAAATACTTTGGCACCAGCTACTGATCAACAGCTTAGTTTGCTCATTAGCGACGCTGGAAATATAAATTTTCTGAATGGTGGCCTGAAGCTCCAAAGCTTGCAGTTTGAGGCTCTGCAGCTTGCCCAGCCAGTGCTCCTTATCAAACTGCTGATTATCCCAAGTAAAGCGCTCTAGCCAGTGCTTATTCAGCTCCTGATCAGCCTTAGCAAGCACAGCCTTGCAACGGCTATTGCCCATATCCATCAACAGATAACTCATAGCTGGATTAACCCTTTAGCCTCATGTTTTAGTCTCATACCTTTAGCCTCAAGCTGACTTCGCCCGCGTAATGACTCTCTAACTTGCCATCAACTTCCAATAATAAAGCACCAAAAGCGTCAACGCCCCTAGCGATTCCTTCAATACTGCGCTTGCCTTGGCTCAACTCCACCAGCGAACCCAAGGTTTCATCGTACTGATTCCAATTGTCGATAAAAGCTGCAAAGCCTTTTTGCTCAAAATCCATTAAGTGCTGTTGCAATTGTCGCATGATCGCTAACAATAACGACTCTCTAGCTACCAGCTCACCGCGCAGCTGCGCTAAGCTTGTCCAATCTTGAGAAATAGCAGACTGCTCAGCCAACATATTAACATTCAGGCCAGCCCCAATAATCACTTCCAAGCCGCCAGCCGCATCACCCGTTAGTTCTACCAAAATACCCGCCAACTTTTTATGCCGATGGCGAATATCATTGGGCCATTTTAACTTTAGTCCAGACCAGCCTAACGCTTGCAAAGCTTCGACCATCGCAATCCCCACCACCAGACTTAAACCGCCGAGTTGCTGCACCGGCAGCTCACAGCGCCAACCATAGGAAAAGTAAAGGTTAGCCGCCAATGGCGATTGCCAACTGCGCCCACGACGCCCCCGACCTGACGTTTGAAACTCTGCCAACACCAGATGCTGATCCTTAAAGCTTTGCTTGAGTCGCTGATTTGTCGAGTCGGTAAGAAGGTAATAGTCCTGGGTGATGGATAATTCAGCTAACTGTCTATCTAAGCTATTTTTATCAAACAAGGCCGAAGGATCATTCCAGCAATAGCCTTTGCCAGAGACGGACTCCAAACCTAAACCGTATTCTTGTAACTGCTGGATAAGCTTCCAAACGTAAGCACGGCTGACTCCCAATTCATCCGCAATTGTCTGCCCCGAGTGGAAGTCGCCATCCACCAACAATTCAATCAGTTGGCGCAACTGCTGTTCTTTATGCGGCGTTTGCGAGATTGGCATCACCAACTCGCCTCACCTAAAATCCAGACTTCAGGCTCAATCGTCACACCAAATTTTTCATCGATAGTTTTCGCCACAAATCGTGCCAGACTCAAGATATCCTTTCCAGAAGCATCACCGTAATTTACCAGCACTAAAGCTTGCTTTTTATGCACTCCCGCATCGCCCAGTCGATAGCCTTTCAAACCCGCCTGATCGATTAGCCAGCCAGCGGCCAACTTATAACGACCATCGGCAATCTCAAAGGCCACCAACTCTGGGAACTGCTGCTTGAGTTGCTGATAGCTTGAGGCAGAGACAATCGGGTTTTTAAAAAAAGAACCCGCATTACCGAGTTCTTCAGGATCGGGCAGTTTGCTTGAGCGGATCTTGATCACCGCCTCGCTCACCGCCTTTGGAGTAATTCCCGAATCGCTTAAATGGCTTAGCTCATTGCGAATAGGACCATAATCCAGTTTAAGCTTTGGTATTTTCGATAACTTCAAGCTCACCGAAGTAATAATATACTGCCCTTTCAAGGCGCCTTTAAAAATACTGTGGCGATAAGCAAAATCGCACTCTTGATGAGCAAAAACCAGCTTGTCGCCAGTGGCTAACTCAATCGCTTCCAGCTCCACAAACAAATCTTTAAGTTCGACCCCATAAGCACCAATATTTTGGATTGGCGCCGCGCCTACATTACCCGGAATCAAGGATAAATTTTCCAGACCGCAATAGCCTTTATCCAAAGTTTGCATAACCAGCTGATGCCAATTAACACCAGCGCCAGCTTTGACCAATACGTCATCGCCCTGCTCTTGATACTCAACACCTTGAATATTCGCCTGCAACAAAATATAAGGCACATGCCCAATCAGCAATAAATTACTGCCGCCACCAAGCACGAAAAAACGTTCGCTTTGATTGTTATTCAGCGCCAGCCAGCTACTAATTTCGGCCTCCGAATGAAAACTCACTAGCTGCTCACAGCTTGCCTCGATACCGAAACTATTCAGTTTTTTTAACCTGGTTTTTTGCACAAGGTTTAGCTCTTTTGAAAGATAAGCCATTGTAACAAAAGGCTTTTGAAATAGTATAGCTTTTGCTAAGGATTTGAATTATCGTACAAAATCCGTTATTGATATAGCTCCAACATTAGGAGATTTTAATGAATAAAAAATACCTTTTAGCGTTCAGTAGCCTCGCGCTAGCCTTTAGTAGCTCAATAAACGCTAAAGAACAATGGCTGCATTGCGGTCAGCTATTGGATGTGAACAGCGGAAAAATAGTCAAAGATCAATGGTTGCAAATTCAGGATAATACCATCGGTGCCATTGTCTCCAGCGCCCCTAAAAAAACCGACAACCTAATCAGCCTTAAAGACAAAACTTGTCTGCCAGGTTTAATGGATATGCACGTTCACCTTGATGGTGAAATGAACCCTAAGGCTTATATTGAAGAGTTCATACTAAATCCAGCGGATCTAGCCTATCGGGCTCATGAATATGCGCAGAGAACTTTAAACGCTGGTTTTACCACGGTGCGCAATCCGGGCGATTCCTATAATGTCACCATTTCGTTGCGCAATGCCATTAACCAAGGTTGGGTGCAAGGTCCGCGAATATTTTCCGCTGGCAAAGCAATCGGCACCACGGGCGGTCACGCCGATCCGACTAATGGCTACAATGCCCAATTGGTCGGCGATCCAGGGCCAAAGCAAGGAGTCGTCAATAGTGTTGAGGATGCTAAAAAAGCGGTACGCCAACGCTATAAAGATGGTGCTGATTTTATTAAAATCACCGCCACTGGCGGTGTTTTAAGTTTGGCCAAAAGCGGCCAAAACCCTCAATTCACCAAGCAAGAAGTTCAAGCCGTGATTGACACTGCTCAAGATTATGGAATGCATGTTGCTGCGCATGCACACGGCAAAGAGGGGATGTTGCGCGCGGTTAATGCCGGCATTACCACCATCGAGCATGGCACCTACATGGATAAAGAGGTGATGCAGGCCATGAAAAAAATGGGCACCTACTATGTGCCGACCATCTTAGCCGGTAAGTTTGTTGCCGAAAAATCGAAAATTGATGGATACTTTCCAGAAATAGTTCGCCCCAAAGCTGCGGCGGTTGGTCCTCAGATCCAAAAGACTTTCGAGCAAGCCTACCAAGCAGGGGTCAAAATTGCCTTTGGGACTGATAGCGGTGTTTCAGCTCACGGCGACAACGGCAAGGAATTTGCATATATGGTGGAAGTGGGTATGCCTGCACTAGAGGCCATTCAAAGTGCCACCCTTACGCCAGCCAAGATCTTAGACATCGACCATCAGCTGGGTAGTCTCGAAGTGGGTAAATTAGCCGATATTATTGCAGTAGATAACAACCCGCTGGAAGATATCACTAGCTTGCAAAATGTCACTTTTGTGATGAAGGATGGGCAGATCATCAAGCAGTAAGTTACCTTAAGCCAGTAACCAAAAAAAGGGCTCTGTTGAGCAAGAGGTTAACCAGTTCTGGACTTCTTAAACTTATAGAAAGATAAAGGCCCTTAATTTTAAGGGCTTTTTTAATTTTCAATCAACTACATTCTAAATGAATATTTACTTACTCAATACGTCATTCCCGCGAAAGCGGGAATCTATTCCAATGCTTGTATGATAGTTTCAGGTGGATTCCCGCTTTCGCGGGAATGACAGAAAAGTCCAGTTTGGGTTAGTGCCTTGTCTGTTGAGCCCTTTTTATTTTATGCGCTATCTTAGTTTTTCTTGCGAGCTAATCTAAATCCAGTCAAAGCCAACAGCAACCACCAACTGATGGCTCCGCCACCGCCACCAGAGCCACTATCATTAGCGGAGTTAGATAAAGTTAAACTACTGTTAGCCACTTTAATGCTGTAAGAGGCATCAGTGCCACCAATATCACCACTAGCGCCATTAGTATTTTGATAACCGGTCCAAGCACCATTCGCCCAATCAACTGGGCTGGCAGGATTGGCATCAAGCGACAGTCCCGCAAAATCTTGCACATTCAGATTCAAATCAAAATTGGTATTGCCGCTTGCACTGGAAACATTCACATTCGATGGCACGGTAAAGTTGACTAAAATGGCATCGTCAAGATACGTCGCAAAGCCCTGCAACTCTCCGCCAGCTTGGTTTTGCCAATCATTATTACTGGTAGCAATAGCGCGATTAAAGCTCGATCCATTGGCCGTTCCCGTTAAGCTAATGGTTGGGGCTAGTGTCACTGATTGGCCAGGGTACTGAACGATATTACCACCAGAGCGCCAGCGCATCGGCTTTGAAAACTGCACCCATAATCTATATTGCTGTCCGCCCGATAACACCTGATCCGTGCTCACACTCAAGCTCCGGCTGTTGCCATTGGTTTGCCAGTCGGCCGCATACACCAGTTGATCATTCTCATCAGCAATGCGCACCGACTTAACGTAAGCTGGGCCCGCTTGATGATAAAACATTAACAGTTGTGCCGGCGCTAGCTGATCACGTATTCGCGCTATGGCTGAATCGGGTGCAATAAAACCCGAATGGCTCGCGCCAGTTCCACCATAAAAAGCGCCGCCGTTTGGCTCGCCTTGGAAACCTTGCGGCGGCTCGATTTCAAGTGTCCAGGTTGGAATAAAATATTCATAGGCAAAGTAATCGGCGGTGGTTGCGATCCCAGAGCCAACTTGATCGATCACTGGAAAATAATTAGCACCTTGGCTAATGGTGGTATTTTGAAACCGAGTCGCGATATTTTGCGTGATTGCATTTAAGCGCGAATTGTTCGGCTGAGGTACAAACAGAACTCGAGAAAAAGAGTGAGTATCCTGATAAAAACGTAATCTTGATTCAGGCGCAAGCTTAGCAGCTTCTAACAGGGCTTGTGTTTCTGGCTCTGAAAAAGGATTGGTACCGCCATAGAGTAAACTCAAGGGATCCGAGTTGCCCGGCTGCACGCCGAAAAAATGTTTGGAGTTTCGATTGAGATCCACGCCATTGAGTCGATCATTCTCAGTCGCTAACACCTCATCTACATTCGGCATATTTTTACGCCGCATCCTGCCATCCCGCGGTTGAGCAAATTTATCATTAGCAGATGAATTAGCATTAGTGCCCGGACTGTTGGTGACATTGACCGGATTGCGCTGAGTTTGTAAAAAGCCATCTATATTGAGCACCGGCAAAATGACAATATTGGTGTTTTCCAGCAAATACTGCACCATGCCTTGATCCGCTTTACGCTCCATCAGCTGCTCAATCAGTTCGGTCACTACCTCAGGACTTTGCCACTCGCGAGCATGAATGGTGCCATTGACCAAAAACGCGGGCTCGGTTAGACCATCAGCGTCGGTATTGTTGGTATCACCAAATTGGTAAGCCAAAATTTCTCTGCCATTAGCGGTATCCCCAACTTTAATCGAGCTCATTTCAGGGTGTAATAGTGCCAAGCCTTGATGATGAGCCTTTAACGAATCGTAACTGCGAAAGCCGTTAATTGCCATCATCGAGTCCACCGGAATTGGCACCGGATAGCCTATCGCCATTTCAGTATTGGAATTAGTGCTTTCGGTATAGGTTAATACCTCGCTACTCGCAGCAAAGGGTAACAAAGCAGTACTCAAGGCCAATAAACTTTTTTGGATTATTTTACCCATCGTGCCACCTCCTGCTGCATATCTGCGAAGGGGATCTGATTGTTCTCAACGAACTGCCGCAATTGCCTCTTGGCATAATCGCTATCCGCGACTCGCAAAGCCAACAAAGCATGGGCCACTTGCGCGCGAGCAGCCGATTTTCCAGTAACTAGCTGTACCAATTGCTGCTGTAGCTCGCCATCTTGAGTTTTACCGATAGCATAAGCCGCCGCTGCCCCTAGTGTTTCATCACCCAAGGTCTCCAACAAGAGTGCATTGTGCCTTAACTGGCCGGGTAATTTGGCATATTCGCTTAAAGCTTGTGAAGCTAAATAGGGGTTTTCTTGGATCACAGTTTTTAATAAATCTTCTTGTTCAAAAGCTGGTAAATTCCGTAACGCCGAATTTAATAGGGAGTGCGCTTTGGCATCGACTAGTTGGGATAGCACCGCTTGATATAAAGCTTTATCTTGTGCTTGATGAGTCGCCGCAATCAGCAAAGGATCGGCCACATTTCGGGTTGCTAATAATTGACCGCTAACATCTCTTGCCTCGGCCTTAGATAGCTGCGGTACCATCTTCAGTTTTGCTTTTTCTTCAATAGCACCTTGCAAGACTAAAAACCGCTGCATAAAGATCGACGGATTTTGTTGTTTTAGTTCAGAAATTTCTAAATATTGCTGATGAATGTTATAGGTTTCCACTTTAGCCTTTGCCAAACTTGCCACATCAAATATCGCTACTGTCAAAGGTCCTTCGTCATGTAACTTATAAGCCATAGGCTGATGTCGACATGCTTGTGCTAGTACCTCTAAATCCTGCGAGTTTAAATTTTTTGCATCAAGATTTTTAATTTGCTCCAACATCAAAAATTCTTGCTGCAAACTGCTCAGCTGATTTTGACTAACTCGTTTCGCCATGGATATTTGTGCAACAATTTGCTGCTGAGAATATAAATTCTCCGACGAAATGTCAGAGATAAGAAGCGGTTTTTCAGCATTAACCGCCAGTGTGGCCAAAGATGGTAAGGCCAGCAGCACTGCTAAGCCCGTCAATACTCGTTTCATAGCTACCCCCGTAGAAGCTCTTCAACTATCCAATATAGCGGATCTCTATAAATTAGAGGCGCTTTTGTCATAAATAGTTACAAAAAAGCCAGCGCTTAGCTGGCTTAATATATTCAATATCAATGACTTAGTAATGCTTTAATTAGTCATACTGGGCCATAACCATGCAAAGGTACCTGCAGTTACTGCCGCATAAATTATTGCATCAATCAGAAAACGCACACAATTCGACCAAGGATGGCCGTACCAAATGCTATAAGGAATAGTACCAACGCCGTGAGCAAGAAAAGCAAGCACGAACACTTGCCTAAAAATCGTCATATAATCGGTACCCACTGGATAAGCTAGCGAGGCTGCGTAGGCTACCAGTAACGAGGCAAACACAAAATATAAGAATTGCTGCACTAACAACTTGCCCATGGGGGGCAAGCCATTCTGGAAAACTGTCACAACGGCGACAGGGCCTTTATTAAACTTTTCTTGAACTTCAGGCTTGCCCATATTTTTCATATCACCGCACCAAGGCATATGATACAAACCTGGCGCGGGCTTACCTGCACCGATCGCTGAAGCGACTTCATCCTCGTTGGACAAATTCTTCATATCCGCATTGTGATACTTGATCACCATATGAATAACCGCACTGGCAATCCAGCAAAATAAACCCGCTAACAAAATTGCTAGCCACAAATCCATCAAAGACACAGACATAATTTACCCCCAATAATTGTTTTAACCAGTTGAAGAATAAACTATTTTGGCATGGATTTCATATAGGCATAAAAAAGGCCTCAAATGAGACCTTTATATATTTATCGATAATAGCGTCTTCCCGCAAAAACTAACATCATTAGTATAAGCAGAAGTGATGTTGAGCCACCTCCTCCGCCACCACTCGGAGGAGGAGTAGTACCACCTCCCCCGCCAGTATTATTCGCTACAGTTGGGTCTGTTCCTGCTTGGTATTCCTCATAGTTAGTTTCACCATCATTATCTGCATCGGTATTTCTGTCAGAGGCTGATAAAGGATCTAAACCATACTGCTCTTCCCAGTCATCTGGCATTCCGTCATTATCGTCATCAGTATCAGCGTTATCACCTATACCATCAGAGTCATTATCAGATGATTCAGTTCCGTCAACCGGAAAAAGATCATCCATATCCAACACACCATCGTCATCCGTGTCAGGATTATTATCGTTCGTGCCAATTTCATTTTCTACACGAAGTGACAGGCCGTCTTGATCTTTATCAAATAAATGCAAATCATATTCCAATGGATTCATACCGAAATCCAACTCTATCTTATCAGATAGACCATCAGCATCTGAATCGGCCATATCCGGCCTAGTTCTATGTAAATATTCCTCTAAATTCGATAAACCATCATTATCAAGATCTAAATTACCGTCTGTAGGATTACTCGGATCTAAATCAATTGAAATCTCATAACTATCATCCATACCATCAGCGTCAACATCTTTAATATCTCGTGTTAAAATGTACATTTCCTCTGAATAGGCTTTTGTCGATGCTCTCATTATCAAGTAGTTATTACGCTTCGAAATAGTTTCTTCAACTCTAGAATCGGCAACAATAGCTTCTAATGATTTTAACGACTTATCAATTTTAATTAAGTCTGTACGCTCAAACAAAAAACTCTCTTTTCTTTTCAAATTGATATAACAAACACCATTATCACAATCAAAATAATTGTCATGTGTAACGTCCTTATAAGCCTCTGTATCTAAAACAGCAGTATCAATAATCTCAAAATTTGTATTAAACAAATATAAACTATGAAACTCTGATAAGCCTATAAAATAATTACCTAATGGTTTAACAGCAATATAATTACCGTACCCGGATAAAACCTTGGTAAATTCCCGAGAAGTAAAATTGTATTTGTAAAGCTCTTGCTTAAAGTCGACCTCCTTTATGAACAAGGCTACCCCCTCACTCACAGCAATTAACTTTGTGCCTATAGAAAATTCACTTGGAACACTCTCACTAATAAATGTGGGTTCTTCTTTAAGCATAAAATCAAAATAGTAGTATTTGGAACTATCCTGACTACCTTCCAGCTCAAAGAGAACACCAGATTGATTTTTTGTAACTAAAGGTTCCGAACAATCAAGATTACAAGGAATTTCAAATTCAAAGCTGTTCGAATCATTACCTTTCAAAAAGAATTCATGAGTTTGTCTCTCGGTATCTGCCCCATAAAAGAGCAAATCACCGTCATGAGCTATGAATCGTTTAAGTTTATTAGGCACACTTATTTGAGTATTCCTATCAATTGCAAATCCATAAAGGGTGCTTGGATTAGTATCGAGCGATACAGACAATGATAAGAGCTCTCCTCTATGAAATTTACTCGTTTTAGAAATTCCAAAAGCACCTGCACTACTTCGATGAACCAAATGAGTCTCACCACTTACAAGATCATAAGCTAACCTTTGGTAAATTTGGCCATCCTCTGGCACATCCAAGTAGAGGTATTTATCATCAAGTCCTATGAAGGATGGTTGAGGAGGCGTATCAAAATAATTCGGAACCGTTGATGTATCCAATAAATCAAAGTGAGAGCCGTCAATTGAGTAAAAATCACTTGACCCAGTGAAAAAATTAAAATATTTCCCTATAACTCTAGTTGAGTTTTCCAAATAAACAAACTGAGAACCTTGGTTATCCAAATTACCATTAAAATCTCTGATTAAAGCTTGCTGTTTATTAACACAGGATATTTTTCTCGGTTCTATACCATGTTCTACTGAATCAGCAAATACAAACTGTCCTAATGGTTCAGCGACTTTCCACTTAAAATCAAAATTATTTAATATAGTTTGCAGTGCTAAAGAGCCATCAGGCCTTATCTCAAAACAAGAGTTTTTAATATCCAAAACCGCACCAAACTCTGGCAAAGGGTTTGCCTCTATTAGGCTGAGTTTCCCTTCATCATGGAAAATATATTTCCATGATAAATTGCCCTCATTAACAACCAGCTGATTAAACCTAGATACCAGATCGGTATTGATGATTGCTTCCTTAAATCCATTCCCTGTAGGGCTTATATCGGCAAGAAAATAGTAACTATTATTACTTTCAACAAAATCGAACCCTACCTCATCTTTTGAATAAATATCAAAACCAAAGCCTAATTCCGCAAACACACTTTCATCTATAGATTTACTTATAATTTTGTTGTCATCACTTATTAGTATTAACTTATCATTGACGCGTTTAATTTTGGGGTTATTGGCACTATTAGTAGCGAAATTTTTATACTCTAACGTAATTTCTTGGCCGTTATTCGAATAAATATCAAAAATTTGTATATCTGGGTTATCACCCTGCATACTTTTTAAAGCGAAATAATATACTCTCCCTTCGAATTCTGTATGGTACCTTCCAAAGGAAGCTAACGAGAAAAATTCTGAAGCCTTTGTTGCTAAATTAAACTTCCACACTTCATCATTCAAAGGATAAAATATACTATTTTCATATGGATAATAATCAGCTGAGGGGTTTAAAGTTTGATCAAAATTATTGGATTCAATCGTGTAAGTATTAGTATTTAGTGTTATGTATTCACTCCTGTTCACATGTAATAGTATTTCATTATTGTTAATCGAATAAACTGAATAACTTCTCCCTGGAACTGTGGTTTCAGAAAATTTTATCACAGTCTTTAATTCAGCTACATTCGTATTACCGTCCACCCTCCATACATCCGTATCAAAAGAAACATCTTTATTTTTTGTAAAAACAAACAACTCGCCATTATGTATCAACCTCCCTACATACTCATGCTGCTGATAATCAGCCAACTCAGTAATAACTGAGCTATTATCCGACCCTATGTCAATAACTGACAACACCCTTTTTTGATTAGGCAGAGATTCAATTTGAACAAAGCTATAGATATTGTCGTTTAATATTATTGCATCATTTTCTTTATAGAAATCCAGGCTGGAGTTGCTGGATTTAACCCTATTATTATGATCTTTAAGAACTTCAAATGTATCAGCAAATACATTAGTGCTTGTAAGCAGAAGCAGAAAAAAGATATGAACAGGAATTTTAGGCATATTTCGTCTTTTTTTATTCTTTTGTTTCCCAGATTATAAAAGAATACCCTTGTATTAGCCACCTGAAATCTTTTCAATTCATACTCTGACTCAATTAGTCAATAGTAAATAAAAAGGGCCCACCTTTCGGTGAGCCCTTTTTATTTAAATAAGCGCTTGGCGATGACCTACTCTCACATGGGGAAGCCCCACACTACCATCGGCGATGAGTCGTTTCACTTCTGAGTTCGGGAAGGGATCAGGTGGTTCCAACTCTCTATGGTCGCCAAGCAAAAAACGTTGAGTATTTATACTTGAAACAAGTCCAATCAAGTAGAAGCTAGTAAACAAGCTTGAGTCACATTCGTAAGCAATGTTCATCACATTGTTATCGTTAATAAGGTTATTTGACTCACACTTTCCATGGTCGGCTAAAACCACTTGGGTGTTATATAGCCAAGCCTCGCGAGCAATTAGTACAAGTTAGCTCAACGCCTCACAGCGCTTCCACACCTTGCCTATCAACGTCGTAGTCTACAACGGCTCTTAGGAGGACTTAAAGTCCTAGGGATATCTAATCTTAGAGGGGGCTTCCCGCTTAGATGCTTTCAGCGGTTATCCTGTCCGAACATAGCTACCCGGCAATGCCACTGGCGTGACAACCGGAACACCAGAGGTTCGTCCACTCCGGTCCTCTCGTACTAGGAGCAGCTCTCTTCAAATATCCAACGCCCACGGCAGATAGGGACCGAACTGTCTCACGACGTTCTGAACCCAGCTCGCGTACCTCTTTAAATGGCGAACAGCCATACCCTTGGGACCGGCTACAGCCCCAGGATGAGATGAGCCGACATCGAGGTGCCAAACACTACCGTCGATATGAACTCTTGGGTAGTATCAGCCTGTTATCCCCGGAGTACCTTTTATCCGTTGAGCGATGGCCCTTCCATACAGAACCACCGGATCACTATGACCTACTTTCGTACCTGCTCGACGTGTCTGTCTCGCAGTTAAGCTGGCTTATGCCATTGCACTAACCTCCTGATTTCCGACCAGGATTAGCCAACCTTCGTGCTCCTCCGTTACTCTTTGGGAGGAGACCGCCCCAGTCAAACTACCCACCACACACTGTCCTCGATCCGGATAACGGACCTGAGTTAGAACTCAAAACATACAAGGCTGGTATTTCAAGGTTGACTCCACGCATACTGGCGTACACGTTTCACAGTCTCCCAGCTATCCTACACATGCAGGCTCTAAGTCCAGTGTGAAGCTGTAGTAAAGGTTCACGGGGTCTTTCCGTCTAGCCGCGGGTACACAGCATCTTCACTGCGATTTCAATTTCACTGAGTCTCGGGTGGAGACAGTGTGGCCGTCGTTACGCCATTCGTGCAGGTCGGAACTTACCCGACAAGGAATTTCGCTACCTTAGGACCGTTATAGTTACGGCCGCCGTTTACCGGGGCTTCGATCAAGAGCTTCGACCTAAGTCTAACCCCATCAATTAACCTTCCGGCACCGGGCAGGCGTCACACCCTATACGTCCACTTTCGTGTTTGCAGAGTGCTGTGTTTTTGATAAACAGTCGCAGCCACCTGGTATCTTCGACCGCCAACAGCTTACGGAGCAAGTCCGATCACCATCAGCGGCGCACCTTCTCCCGAAGTTACGGTGCCATTTTGCCTAGTTCCTTCACCCGAGTTCTCTCAAGCGCCTTAGTATTCTCTACCTGACCACCAGTGTTGGTTTGGGGTACGATCGGTTATTATCTGAAGTTTAGAAGATTTTCCTGGAAGCAGGGCATCAACCACTTCAGTCCCGTGGGACTTCGTCGTCAGCTCTCAGCCTTAGGTGTCCGGATTTGCCTAAACACCCAGCCTACTACCTTAAACGCGGACAACCGTCGCCGCGCTGGTTTAGCCTTCTCCGTCTCTCCATCACAATAATAACCGGTACGGGAATATTAACCCGTTTCCCATCGACTACGCATCTCTGCCTCGCCTTAGGGGTCGACTCACCCTGCTCCGATTAGCGTCGAACAGGAACCCTTGGTCTTCCGGCGTGCGGGTTTTTCACCCGCATTAACGTTACTCATGTCAGCATTCGCACTTCTGATACCTCCAGCAAACCTCCCGGCTCACCTTCAACGGCTTACAGAACGCTCCTCTACCATGCGATACTTCCTTAAACTCACTTACTCTAGAACACCTCACCGACTCAACGTTCGGAGGCGCTTTGTTCGCACAAAAAACGTGCTCACTGCTCTACAGCAAATAAACTTAAGTGAAGTATCGCATCCGCAGCTTCGGTGGTATGTTTAGCCCCGTTACATCTTCCGCGCAGGCCGACTCGACTAGTGAGCTATTACGCTTTCTTTAAAGGGTGGCTGCTTCTAAGCCAACCTCCTAGCTGTCTAAGCCTTCCCACATCGTTTCCCACTTAACATACACTTTGGGACCTTAGCTGGCGGTCTGGGTTGTTTCCCTTTCCACGACGGACGTTAGCACCCGCCGTGTGTCTCCCGCGATTGTACTCCTGGGTATTCGGAGTTTGCATCGGGTTGGTAAGTCGGGATGACCCCCTAGCCGAAACAGTGCTCTACCCCCCAGGGTAAGACGCGAGGCTCTACCTAAATAGATTTCGAGGAGAACCAGCTATCTCCCGGTTTGATTAGCCTTTCACTCCAATCCACAGTTCATCCCCTCATTTTGCAACATAAGTGGGTTCGGTCCTCCAGTAAGTGTTACCTCACCTTCAACCTGACCATGGATAGATCACCGGGTTTCGGGTCTACCTCCAGCAACTAAACGCCCTATTAAGACTCGGTTTCCCTACGGCTCCCCTAAACGGTTAACCTTGCTACTGAAGAGTAAGTCGCTGACCCATTATACAAAAGGTACGCAGTCACTAGACTAAAATCTAGCTCCCACTGCTTGTAAGCATGCGGTTTCAGGTTCTATTTCACTCCCCTCACTGGGGTTCTTTTCGCCTTTCCCTCACGGTACTGGTTCACTATCGGTCGACAGAGAGTATTTAGCCTTGGAGGATGGTCCCCCCATGTTCAGTCAAGATATCACGTGTCCCGACCTACTCGTTTTCACTTAAAACGCGCTTTCGTGTACAGGGCTATCACCTCGTATCGCTGGACTTTCCAGACCATTCCACTAACGCATAAGAAGCTTAAGGGCTAATTCCCGTTCGCTCGCCGCTACTAAGGAAATCTCGTTTGATTTCTGTTCCTACGGGTACTTAGATGTTTCAGTTCCCCGCGTTCGCCTCTTTATCCTATGTATTCAGATAAAGATAATGACCTTACAGTCACTGGGTTTCCCCATTCGGAAATCCCGGGATATCACGTTTGTTGTCAACTCCCCCGGGCTTATCGCAGACTACCACGTCCTTCATCGCCTTCTGTCGCCAAGGCATCCACCGCATGCTCTTAGTCACTTGACTATATAACCCCAAATAGTTTTCGATCACTTCGCTTAACCAGGCCTTTTGTATAGCCCTAGCCAACCTCAGCAATCACCACTTCGGTATCTTCAAATAACCGTATTACGTGTTAACAATTCCGACTTCGAATCGCTAACGCCAACATGATGAATACAAATTCGCTTACAAAATTATTAAAACTCTTTTGTTACTCATTTACTTTGCTTCTACCTAATTGTTAAAGAACTCGCTCTGGTATAAATACCCAGAGCAAAACCTTCTGGTTTTGCTCTAAATACTTAAACAATCGGTCAATGGTCGTTTTTTGTGCTTTAGCGCGGCAGTTACGCAGAAAGTTTACTCTAGTAAACGACTAAGTAACTAACAATGCTAAACGCAAAAATGGTGGAGCTAAGCAGGATCGAACTGCTGACCTCCTGCGTGCAAGGCAGGCGCTCTCCCAGCTGAGCTATAGCCCCTTATCTCGTCCTTTTGCCGCTCATTATCGTTGCTCTTGCGTTTCGACTCAGTCATTACCCTGATGGTAACTCCTTCGCTCAACACTCAAGCGCCTCAAGTAGCAACAAAATTACTTCGTAAGATGTGCTTCGGTTAAAAGCATTGATACTCAATTTTGTGTCAAAGCGCGACGGTTTCGTCGGGAAGTTTATTAAAAATAAACGACCAAGAAACCAACAAAGCTTTACGCAAAATTTGGTAGGTCTGGGCAGACTTGAACTGCCGACCTCACCCTTATCAGGGGTGCGCTCTAACCAGCTGAGCTACAGACCTATTATCTGTCTTGTTACAGACACACATGGCCTGCACAACCGATTGTTCCATTCTATAAGACAATTTGTGTGAACACTTACGAAACGTTGCATCGTTGTCGTTAAGGAGGTGATCCAGCCGCAGGTTCCCCTACGGCTACCTTGTTACGACTTCACCCCAGTCATCAACCACACCGTGGTAACCGCCCGATATTAAGCTAGCTACTTCTGGTGCAATCAACTCCCATGGTGTGACGGGCGGTGTGTACAAGGCCCGGGAACGTATTCACCGTGGCATTCTGATCCACGATTACTAGCGATTCCGACTTCATGCACTCGAGTTGCAGAGTACAATCCGGACTACGAACAGCTTTGTGAGATTAGCTCCCCCTCGCGGGTTGGCAACCCTCTGTACTGCCCATTGTAGCACGTGTGTAGCCCAGGTCGTAAGGGCCATGATGACTTGACGTCGTCCCCACCTTCCTCCGGTTTGTCACCGGCAGTCTCCTTAGAGTTCTCAACTAAATGTTAGCAACTAAGGACAAGGGTTGCGCTCGTTACGGGACTTAACCCAACATCTCACGACACGAGCTGACGACAGCCATGCAGCACCTGTCTCAGAGTTCCCGAAGGCACCAATCCATCTCTGGAAAGTTCTCTGGATGTCAAGACCTGGTAAGGTTCTTCGCGTTGCATCGAATTAAACCACATGCTCCACCGCTTGTGCGGGCCCCCGTCAATTCATTTGAGTTTTAACCTTGCGGCCGTACTCCCCAGGCGGTCTATTTATCGCGTTAGCTACGCCACTAAGCATTTTAATATGCCCAACAGCTAATAGACATCGTTTACGGCGTGGACTACCAGGGTATCTAATCCTGTTCGCTACCCACGCTTTCGCACCTCAGCGTCAGTATCAGTCCAGGGGGTCGCCTTCGCCACTGATGTTCCTCCAGATCTCTACGCATTTCACCGCTACACCTGGAATTCCACCCCCCTCTACTGTACTCTAGATAACCAGTATCAAATGCAGTTCCCAGGTTGAGCCCAGGGCTTTCACATCTGACTTAATTATCCGCCTACGCGCGCTTTACGCCCAGTAATTCCGATTAACGCTTGCACCCTCCGTATTACCGCGGCTGCTGGCACGGAGTTAGCCGGTGCTTCTTCTATAGGTAACGTCACAGCCACTAAGTATTAATTAGCAACCTTTCCTCCCTATTGAAAGTGCTTTACAACCCGAAGGCCTTCTTCACACACGCGGTATTGCTGGATCAGGGTTGCCCCCATTGTCCAATATTCCCCACTGCTGCCTCCCGTAGGAGTCTGGGCCGTGTCTCAGTCCCAGTGTGGCTGATCATCCTCTCAGACCAGCTACAGATCGTCGCCATGGTAGGCCATTACCCCACCATCTAGCTAATCTGACGCAGACTCATCAAATAGCGAGAGCTTATAAATAGAGGCCCCCTTTACACCGTAGTGCACATGCGGTATTAATCAGAATTTCTTCTGGCTATCCCCCACTACTCGGTAGATTTCTACGTGTTACTCACCCGTCCGCCACTCGTCAGCCAGAGCAAGCTCTGCTGTTACCGTTCGACTTGCATGTGTTAAGCATACCGCCAGCGTTCAATCTGAGCCATGATCAAACTCTTCAGTTTAAAGTTTTGCGAGACTGGAAAATAGTCTCTAATCTTTTGCTCAATGAATCACCAACTTATATAAAAATAAATCGTTATCGAATTAATTTTAGGGTGTTGGTCACTTCACTGATAATGCGATGCATCATCAACGTAAGTGCCCACACAAATTGTCTTATATACTGTTAAAGAACATCCCGACGAAGAACCTGCTTCGCTCGAGAGGATGCGAATTATACATTGCACCCCAAAGCTGTCAACACATTTATGAAACTTTTTTGACTCTTTGTTCACATCTTTGAAAAGCGCTACTTTTGGAGTCGTTTCATAGGGTCGGCTGACTATGTCAAAACCCTCTTTTTGCTTGGGCTTTTTGGCCGAAGCGGACGCGCATTATATAGAGCGCGATTTCCGTGTCAACATCTTTTTGAAAACAATTTTAAGGAGTTTTCAATCCGCCTTTCCTTAGACTCTTTTCGCGGCAATTAGTTTTCACATCTGCCTCGAAAGTGGAGCGCATTATAGGAGGGAAAAGGATTAGATCAACACATATTTTCAATAAATTTAAAATTAATTGGCAACCTGTTTAGAAAAGCCACAAATTGCCTTTAAATTCATCAGTTTGGCTAGAAAACCAGCAATAAAAAAGCCAGCGTGAGCTGGCCTTTTAGTGCTTAACCTATGGTTATGGCTTTAATTATACCAACGTCACAAAGGCAATTTTCTTTTTGCCCGCTTGGATCAGGTATTTGCCCGCACCCAGCATTAAGGATGGCTCTACCACTTGCCAATCCACTTTCACGCGACCATTTTTCAGCATGTCTTTGGCTTGGGCGCCATTTACTGCAAGACCCGCTCTATTAATAATGGCGCCAATCGGAAATTGCTCAGCGCCATCCAATGAAACTTCCACTTCTGGCGTGCCTTCGGGAACTTCACCTTCGACGATTAGATTACCCGCACCTTTATGGGCATTCTCCGCGGCCTCTTTATCATGAAAACGTTCGATAATTTCCTTGGCCAGCAAGATTTTAATATCCCGCGGATTAACGCCGTTGTCCACGTCCGCTTTTAGCTTTTCGATCTCCTCAAGCGGCTTAAAGGATAATAAGTCAAAATAACGCCACATTAAGGAATCTGGGATCGACAAAAGTTTTTGGTACATGACGCCAGGCGCTTCGGTGATTCCCACATAGTTATTGAGGGATTTCGACATTTTTTGCACCCCGTCCAAGCCTTCTAACAATGGCATCATCAAAACCACCTGCGGCTTTTGACCGTAATGCTTTTGCAACTCACGCCCCATTAAAAGGTTAAAGCGCTGATCGGTGCCACCCAATTCCACATCCGACTCCAGTGCCACCGAGTCGTAACCTTGCGCCAATGGATAGATAAATTCATGGATCGCAATCGGCTGCTCATTGGCGTAACGCTTTTTAAAATCATCACGCTCCAACATTCTTGCTACCGTCGAAAGGGACGTTAGCTTGATCATGCCAGCGGCACCCAGCTCATCCATCCATTTCGAATTAAACTCAATCACCGTTTTTTCAGGGTCAAGTATTTTAAACACCTGCTGTTTATAGGTTTCGGCGTTTTCCAAGATGGCTTCTTTGGTTAGCGGCTTACGGGTAACGTTTTTACCGGTAGGATCGCCAATCAAGCCCGTAAAATCACCAATTAAGAACACTACCTCGTGACCTAATTGTTGGAACTGACGCATTTTATTTAACAGAACTGTATGGCCTAAGTGTAGATCAGGAGCGGTCGGATCGAATCCGGCTTTAATGCGCATGGTTTCGCCACTTTTGAGGCGCTCAACTAGCTCGTCTTCCACTAAAATTTCATCCGCACCGCGCTTTATCTCAGCCAATGCTTTTTCAAAATCCGCCATTTTTATCCTCAAAATAGATTTTTACCGAAGAAACCTCTAAAACTCTCTTTAATTGACAAAATCTGTCGCAATCCTCCATATTTTTACAGAGAATTGAGGTTATTTTCATTATTTTGGCAAAGATACACTATCTTAGGCAGGATGCAACGAAATAATAGGGTTTAAGGCTGGAAATTTGTGCTAAGAAACGCTATAAAATAGCTAGTTTTTCACATTTTTTAACAAAATAGCTTAAAACGACTGTTTTAAGCACTTTTTTAATTGACCAATCTTTGGTCAATGGTTATCTTGACGTCAGTTTTTTTAACACCCTCTGACTGCAAGAGTTAACAATATAACTATAGTGACAAGTGACATTTGATGATCAATCGAGATTTTAAAAGCTTCGACAGCAAGAAGCCGCTGTTTGGCAAAAAGAAAAGTCCTAAAAAACCTATCTTCATTGCGGCAGTTGCCGTTGTTGGACTTTTTTCTTCATATCAGTATCTGGCCAATGAAACCAGAACCGAGCATAGTCTTGAGCAACCTCAAAATCTATCACTGATGGGAGCGGCTGAAACTCAGGTCGATAACTCTGAAACTTCCGAGCTTAAAATCGACTTAGCTCTTGAGCCAACGCCCGATACTGCTGAAATGCAGCCTCAAGCAAGTCAACAATTGGCCAAAACGGCAGAAGAATTAATCAAGCCGATCCATAAAACCATTGATGCTAGCGCTGAAATTCTAGAACCTAAAATCCAGTGGCAAACCGTCACCGTCAAAAAAGGTGATACGCTGGCAAAAATCTTCAATCGCCAAGGTTACAGCGCCAGCGACCTGCATTATTTAATGCGCTCTGGCGATAACATCAAAGTATTAAAGTCCATTCGTCCTGGCCATCATATCGAATTTGCCAAAGCTTCCCAAGACGCCAAGGATAGCGGCTTTCATAGCTTGCGCTACCCTTACAGCAAGAGCGAAACTTTGGTAGTGAATAAAACTGGCGACAAGCAGTTTAGTTCCAACATTGATAAAAAAACAATTAGCTATCAACAACGCTTCGCTACCGCGACCATTAACTCTAGCTTCTATAACGCTGGAATAGACGCCGGTTTACCCGATGGTGTGATTATGGAATTGGCAGGCGTATTTGAATATGACATCGATTTTGCCTTAGAGATCCGTAAAGGCGACTCGTTTTCCGTGTTGTACCAAGAAAAATATATCGACGGCGAAAAAGTTGGCTATGGCGATATTCTATCGGCAGAGTTTAGCAATCAAGGCGATCAATATGCCGCCGTTCAATATACCGATGAAAAAGGTCGCACTGCTTACTATACCCCAGAAGGCAAAGCCTTAAGAAAGTCTTTCTTACGCGCGCCGCTGAAGTTCAACTACGTCAGCTCAAATTTTAATCCGCGCCGTTTCCACCCGATTCAAAAGCGTGTCAAACCGCATCGCGGTGTCGATTATCGTGCGGCCACTGGCACTCCCGTTCGCGCCTCTGGCGATGGTAGAGTCATTCGTTCACAGTATGACAAATACAATGGTCATCATGTTTTCGTACAACACGGCAACAATATCGTGACCAAGTATTTGCACTTCTCTAAGCGCAAAGTCAAAAAAGGCCAACGCGTTAAGCAAGGGCAAATCATTGGTTATGTCGGCTCAACCGGTATGTCGCAAGCACCGCACTTACATTATGAGTTTGTGGTAAATGGCGTCCATCGCAACCCAAGAACGGTCAAGTTGCCGCACGCAGCGCCAGTTCGCAAAAAAGAGTTAGCTCGATTTAAAGAACAAACCAAAGGTTTATTGGCGCAGCTGGAAACTCAACGTACGGAACATTTTGCGCGTTTAAACCTGAACCCCGAAACGACCAAACTAAAACAGTAGGGAGCTTATGCCCTATTATATCGGTTTAATGTCAGGAACTAGCGTCGATGGCATCGATGCCGTCTTGTGTGATATTGAGCAAGATAAAATCCAACTAGTTTCCTCTTTGTCCTATCCGCTGCCGCTAGAACTGCAGCGCAAGCTCCACCAAATAGCCAGCGAAGATTATCAACAAGACCCCATCAATATGATGGGTTTTTTAGATGTCGAAGTTGGCCAAGTCTTCTCACAAGCCGTTGATGCGCTACTCGACAAGGCCAAAATACGCAGCCAAGAGGTGGTCGCCATTGGTTCGCACGGTCAAACCATTCGCCATATTCCTGAGCATCAACAAGCCTTTAGCCTACAAATTGGCGATCCCAATATAATCGCCGCGAATACCGGCATTACCACCATTGCCGATTTCAGACGACGTGATATGGCCTTGGGCGGCCAAGGAGCCCCTCTGGTGCCCGCCTTCCATGAGTCCATTTTTGCAAGCTCCGAACAAGCCAGAGTTATCGTCAACCTTGGCGGTATTGCCAACATTACCGTGTTAACGCCTGAGCAAGACGTTATTGGCTACGACACAGGGCCGGCCAATACCTTGCTCGATCAATGGATCAAGCAGCATTTCGGCAAAGACTTCGATCTCAACGGCTATTGGGCGCAATCAGGACAATTGATTTCTAGCTTGTTACAAGCAATGTTGGCTGATCCCTACTTTTCGCAAGCTCCGCCTAAAAGCACCGGTCGTGAATACTTCAACCTCAAATGGCTAGAGCAGTTTCAGGTTGCGCAATATACCGCTGAAGATGTGCAAAGAAGCTTACTGGAGTTAACCGCTCATTCACTGGCCGATGCTATCGACAATCACATGGATTCAGGGCAAATTTATGTTTGCGGTGGCGGCGCACATAACGATTTTCTAATTGAGCGCATCAAACATCTGCTACCTAATTTTTCGATAGCTTCTAGCTTTAAACTTGGTGTCGATCCTGACTGGGTAGAAGCCATGGCCTTTGCTTGGCTGGCACAACGCACCTTAAATCGTCAGACTGGCAACCTACCCAGTGTTACAGGCGCTTCGCAAGCCACTATTTTAGGCGCCATTTACCCGACCTGAACACGACAAAAAGACTTCTAATCTCTTGTTTTTATTGCACTTATTCTGCTCTGTCTGGTAAATTTCGCCTTGACGTCGTGGTTTATGCGATAATGTTTTTTCATAATGAAATCCAACAAACACAACAGCATTAAGATTATGTTAATAAAAAAATTACGTTTACAAAAAGGCTGGTCACAAGAACAGCTTGCTGACATCAGCGGGCTTAGCGCAAGAACCATTCAGCGGTTAGAGCGTGGTGAAAATGCCAGTTTGGAAACTTTAAAATCTTTAGCATCTGTGTTTGAAATTAATGTTGCTGAATTATCAGAGCATTATCTTTTACACACCAAAGAGGATCCCATTATGCAACCCGACACTCAACTTACTTACGATGAAGCAAAAGCCATCGAGAAAGTTAAAGAAATCAAAGGGCTTTATATCCACCTAATCATATTTTGCTTAGTCATTTCAGCACTATGGGTGTTAAATATGATGACTTCACCTAATGTTATTTGGGCTTGGTGGCCAACTTTTGGCTGGGGGATCGGTGTTGCAGGTCATGCTATCGGAGTACTCGATCTACCCTTCTTGTTCGGCGCAGAATGGGAAAAGAAACAAATAGAAAAACGGCTCGGAAGAAAGTTATAAGTTAATCAATCAAGGATATCAAATCGCCAGGCTCACAATCGAGAGCCTGGCAGATAGCAATCAATGTAGTAAACCTGATAGCCTTAGCTTTACCGTTTTTCAGTTTTGAAAGGTTGGCATGAGTAATACCAACCCTTTTTGATAGCTCGGTTAAAGTCATACCTTTTTGAATCAATAACAAATCAAGATTTATTCTGACTATCTTACTCATCAAGGCTTTCCGCTATTTAATATCTAGCTTGATATTATATCAATTAACGATATAAATACATTTTTTAACGATAAAAACACATTGTTATTCGATATACTCTGTGATTTAATTTCTAGCAATATCTACAGCAACCTCAAAAAATGACTATAGACCTTACCTTTTTATTTTATGTGCTCCCAGTATTTGCTTTGATAATGGGTGCTATTTGCTATCAGTTGGGAAAGAAAAAAACGGAAAATCCCGTTATAGCCGGATTATTAGGCTTCTTTTTATCTTTTATTCCATTTTTTGGAATAATATATTTAATTATTCTTGTGGTTAAACATGATGTCGATGTTGTATAAATCGAAAACACAAAAAAGGCGCTAACTCTTTACGAGCCGCGCCTTTTTTATTTGGTCTTCTTAAATTATTTGTTTAAAGAACGGTTACCAAAACGCTTACGGAAACGGTCAACACGGCCGCCAGTATCCAACATCTTTTGCTTGCCGGTGAAAAATGGGTGGCAAGCTGAACATACGTCCAAGTTCATGTCAGATCCAGTAGAACCAACTTCGATCACGTTACCGCAACTACAGGTCGCTTTGATAGTTTTATAATTTGGGTGGATATCAGTTTTCATAGTAGTAGATCTCTTTTTAGTGGGTCGCCATCTGGGCTATGGCCTTGCTAAACTTTTTAGCGCCACGCCAAACACGATCCGAGTACATTAAATTTCGAGCGGCGATCATACGCCTGCCGAGGACTTAGATCAAGACCTAAGATGAATCCTTCGATTTTGCCAATAAAAGGATTCACCATAAAAAAGCGGCTTAAAGCCGCTTTAAAGTTGTAACCATTTGTTTTTATTATATTTTTCTTAGTATTTCGATCAGTGTTTCTTATTTAGTCTTTGCTCATGTCAAACAAGGATAAAACCGCTACTAATAGCGCCGCAGCACCTACCATATAACCAATGTTATGCATGATTTCGCCAACAACGCCGCCCATACCCAACAAGTTATCGATTGGATATAAAGCTGTCGAAGCCATCATGAAAGCAATAGCTGCGATCAAGAAACGACGAGACTCCCCACCTGATACGTTTAAGAAACCAACCACTAGGCCGATTACAACCAATAGCGCTGGAAACCACTGTACGTCAACGAAAGCGCCAACCACAGCCAAAACCAAACCCACTAAAAACGCGATACTACCTATTTTCATGTGTCACCCCCAATTATTGATGGCTACTTCTAACGAACAGCACATCTTGTGTTTATTTTTCGTACTATTAGCAAATATTGTTGCTGGGCTAAGACTATCAGACTTTTTTACAATCGCTAGTCTGACCAGTTGCAAAATATTTCATCACTTATCCAGCCGCAGATATTGCGACTTGCTTAAACTGTGCCTATGCTAATGGCATTCAAGATTCCAAAGCTGACTTAATGCCCAACAAGAAGCTCATCGTAAGGATCGCCATTCCGGTTCCTTTGCGTCGTACTTTTGACTATTGTTATCCCGCTGCCGCCAAACCCGTGATAGGCGGACGGGTGCTGGTGCCCTTTGGGCGGCAACAACTTGTTGGTTATGTTCTTGATTTTCCAGAAGAAACTGCTATCGAGTCCGGCAAGCTTAAATCCATTGTTAAAGTGATCGATAGCCAAGCTTTGATCGATCAAGCGTTATTTACATTGATCCGCTGGTCTGCCAGTTATTATCAGCACCCAATTGGCGAGGTGTTTTCCAGCTGCCTGCCGACTTTGCTCAATAAAGGCGAGCCCGCGAGTCTAACTCCTGAATATTACTGGCACATTACCGAGCAAGGCATTCAAGCCAAGCCAGCGAAAAATGCTCATAAACAGCAGCAAATCTTGCAGTTAGCCAAGACACATGATGGCATTATTGAGAGCCAAAGCTTGCAAGCAACCGCTTTTAGCCAGGCGGATCTTAAAAAGTTAGCCGAAAAAGGCTGGTTTGAGCGAAAAGCAAAAACCGAAGAAAGTGGCGCTAAAATTAAAATCAACCCCTCATCGCTAACACTCAACAAAGAGCAACACAGCGCCTTGGCGCGGATTTATGCGGCCAAAGATCAGTTTAAAGCTTTTCTGCTTGATGGGGTGACCGCCAGCGGCAAAACCGAAGTCTATTTGCGAGCCATCGAGCAGCAATTAACCGCCGATCGGCAGGTACTAATGCTGGTACCAGAAATTGGTCTTACGCCGCAAACTTTGCGCCGGTTTGAGCAACGCTTTGATTGCCCTATCGCTATGTTGCATTCGGGAATGACCGATAAACAGCGCTTAAATCAATGGTTAAAAGCTAAGCAAGGACTTACTTCAATTGTTATTGGAACCCGTTCAGCGCTCTTTACTCCCTTCAAAAATCTAGGCCTGATCATAATCGACGAAGAGCATGATCTGTCTTTTAAACAACAAGAAGGGTTTCGTTACTCGGCGCGCGATCTGGCACTGTTTCGCGCCAACCAACTGGATATTCCTATCCTTCTCGGCTCTGCCACACCCGCTATGGAGTCGCAACTCAATGTCGCTCAAGGCAAGTTTGAACGATTGCAATTAACCCAGCGGGCAGCCGATGCCAAGCCGCCCCATTATAAGATTTTCGATGTGCGTCAACGCCATCTCAACCAGGGGATCTCCGAGCCTTTGCAGCAGTTGATGCAGCAACATTTAGATAATGGCAATCAATGTTTGGTGTTTTTAAACCGCCGCGGCTTTGCGCCTAGCCTATTGTGTCATGACTGCGGCTGGTTAGCCGAGTGTAACCGCTGTGATCGCAATATGACCTTACATCAACAACAAAAGCGTTTACATTGTCACCATTGTGATCGGCAAGTGTTTATTCCCAAACAGTGCCCCAGTTGTCAGTCGGAACAGCTACTACCCATTGGTTTAGGCACTGAGCGGCTGGAAGAAGCTTTGCAACAGATGTTTCCCAGCCAAGTTATAGCGCGGGTGGATCGGGATTCAACCCGTAAAAAAGACGCCATGAAAGAAATCGTTGCTCAGCTTAATCGTGGTGATATTGATATCGTAGTTGGCACTCAGATGTTGGCTAAAGGTCACCATTTCCCAAAGCTTACTTTAGTAGCGGTGATCGATGTGGACGGCTGCTTATTTAGCGCCGACTATCGTGCTACCGAGCGCACCGCGCAGCTACTAACCCAGGTTGCTGGACGTGCCGGTCGCGGCCAAGACAAGGGCGAAGTGGTGATCCAAAGCCATCACCCGGATCATCCGCTGCTGGTCAATTTATTTACTCAAAACTACCAACAACTCAGTGAGCAAATCCTTCAAGAAAGACAAGCAGCCCAATTGCCTCCTTACAGTGCCCAAGCGCTGCTGCGCGCCAACGCTAACCAACTAGAAAAGCCCATGGCGTTTTTACAACAAGTGGCAAATCTGCTGAATCAATATTCGCAAATTTCCGTGTTTGGCCCTTACCCTGCGCCCATGATAAAGCGCGCGGGCAAAATGCGTGGCCAACTATTATTACAAGCCGCCAGCAAAAAAGAACTACAACAGGTATTGAACGCGTGTCTTGAAACTGTGGAAAACCTTAAAACGGCCAAAAGTGTTCGCTGGTCTATCGATATTGATCCGCAAGAAGTGTTTTAGCAGCTAAAACTTGCTCTTGATAACAAGCATTTGCAAATCTTTTCACACCAGCGTATTGGTCAATACGCCAATTACCGCTAGAATAAACCGCAAAAGTACAAACCTTTGCTATAACCACTAGTAGCCGACACCGAGAGATAAGACAAAACATTTATGCCGTTTCATAAAATAGCCAATCGCAAAACTTCCGGACGCAAGTCTGCGCGCAAAAACACGCGCGCGCCGCGGCGTAAGGCTGCGCCGAAAAAACAAAAGTCACCAATGCTGTTTTTCTTTGCAGGAATATTCTTAACCCTGATCGGCGTGGTTATTTGGTTATTTATTACCCAGCCGCAAACGATTAAAGCTTGGTTTAAAACGGATCAAGCGCCCGCAGAGCAAGTGGTGACAAATCATCAAACTCAAAATAAATCCAGCAAAACCAATGGCGATGATAAACAACTGGATTATCATCAAATTTTGACTAACAAAGAATTGGCTGTAGAGAAAGATCCTACCGCCACTCAGCCACCATCCAACCGCAAATACATTATGCAATGTGGCGCATCTAAAGTTCTGGAAAAGGCTGAAAGCATGAAAGCGCAAATCGCCTTTATCGGTTTGCAAGCCAAGGTTAGCGAAAAAAATGGTTGGTATCGTGTTCAGCTCGGCCCATACCTTTCAAAGCGTGCCGCCGAAAGCGATCGCCACAAGCTACAAGATAATAACTTTCAAGACTGTCGAATTTGGTAAACAACCAATCTAAAGTCACCCCTAAACATAGCGCCTGGATTGGCGCTAGCCTAATCGCGGTTATCATTATTTTCTTTTGGCTAGTCGCACCCATCGCGCAAGACCCAAATTATCACCTTTTCTCAGACAACAACACCCTGCTAGCAGTCCCTAATTTTTGGAACGTTTTGTCTAACCTTCCGTTTCTATTTGTGGGATTGTTTGGTTTGCTCCAACTGCAGCGCAGCCAACTACAAATTCTCGCCAGCAATCGCCAAGCCTATGTCATCTTCTTTATCGGTATAGCGCTGGTCGCTTTTGGCTCAGGTTATTACCACCTTAAGCCAAGCAACCAAACCTTGGTGTGGGATAGACTGCCCATGACCTTGGCCTTTATGGCCTTTATGGCCTTTATGGCCTTTATGGCCTTATGTTCGATGTTAGTCAGCGAATTTTTATCCGAAACTTGGGGCAAACGACTACTCTATCCTTTGCTTATTGTTGGTTTAAGCTCGGTGCTCTATTGGGACTTTACCGAAAGTCACGGGGTTGGCGACTTACGCTTTTATGCTCTGGTGCAATTTATTCCCGTTATCGCCATTCCTATCATTTTGCTGGGCTGCAAATCGAGCTTTAACAGCATCAGTGGCTACTGGTGGCTATTAGCATTTTATCTTTTGGCTAAAGTATTGGAGTATTTCGATGCTCAAATCCACCAGCTCCTAGCAATAATGAGCGGCCACCCGCTAAAACATATCGCCGCCGCCACTGGCGTAGCGCTGCTACTAAAGTTTTATCGGCAACGACGAAAAACCGCTTGAATTCCCTTACTTCACCCCCATCTTTTTCCCATACTAAAATAAGCTTATTTATATAAAGATAGGAGTCCTTTGTGGAACAATATCGTGGAACCACCATTTTATCGGTGCGCCGTAATGGCAAAGTGGTGATCGGTGGCGATGGCCAGGTATCGCTTGGCAATACCATCATGAAAGGTAACGCGCGCAAAGTGCGTCGTTTATACAACAACCAAGTGATCGCAGGTTTCGCCGGCGGAACAGCCGATGCTTTTACTTTATTCGAGCGCTTTGAAGCTAAATTAGAATCCCATGGCGGCAAACTGATGCGTGCGGCGGTGGAGTTAGCGAAAGATTGGCGAACCGATCGAGCCTTACGCAAATTAGAAGCGCTATTGGCGGTTGCGGATAAAGAGCACTCTTTAATTATTACTGGTAATGGCGACGTGATCCAACCAGAAAATGATTTGATTGCTATCGGCTCTGGCGGTGCTTTCGCTCAGTCGGCTGCAAGCGCTTTGTTGCAAAAGACTGATCTAAGCGCCCGCGAGATTGTGGAAACGGGCTTAACCATTGCTGGTGATATTTGTATTTACACCAATCACAATCAGACTATCGAAGAACTGTCCTATTGAGGTCTTTTGAGCTGATTTCTTTGTCAAAGGTATGGCTCACGTATAGTCTATACACTACGCCAACCTTTTCCTCGAAATAAACTCAAAACCCTCTCAATAGAAGAAACAATTTAATATTGTAATTTCTGCAGAAGCAGGAATCTAAAACAGCGTCATTGCGGGCGGCTTTAGCCTAACGGCTGGGCTTACGAAGATTGTGACCAAAGGCAATAACTTCGTCATACTTCCTCACAATGACAAACATTTATAAAGAGATAACTATTATGTCGATGACTCCGCGTGAAATCGTACACGAACTAGATAAACACATTATTGGGCAGCAAGGGGCTAAGCGCTCGGTGGCAATTGCTTTAAGAAACCGCTGGCGCCGAATGCAGGTAGCAGAAGAGCTGCGCAATGAAATTACCCCGAAGAACATTTTAATGATTGGCCCAACGGGTGTAGGCAAGACCGAAATTGCGCGGCGTTTGGCGAAATTGGCCAATGCCCCTTTTATTAAAATCGAAGCCACAAAATTTACCGAAGTAGGCTACGTTGGGCGTGATGTTGAGTCCATTATCCGCGATCTGGTCGATGCTTCTTATAAAATGATGCGCGAGCAAGAAATGGCTAAACAAGAAAATCGCGCCATGGATGCTGCTGAAGAAAAAGTGTTAGACGCGCTTTTACCACCAGCTCGTTCCAGTACTAGCGATTCACCTTGGGATGAGGAAAATAAGCCATCAGAAGATTCTTCGGCGCGGCAGGTTTTCCGCAAGAAGCTACGCCAGGGCGATTTGGACGATCGTGAAATCGAAATTGACGTGGCACAAATGGCGGTGGGGATCGATATTATGGCACCACCGGGCATGGAAGATATGACCAATCAGCTACAATCAATGTTCCAAAACATGACGCCAGCTAAGACTAAAAAGCGCAAGCTAAAAGTTAAAGACGCCATGAAACTATTGGCCGAAGAAGAAGCGGCGAAGTTGATTGACCAAGAGGAGCTGAAAGTTAAGGCGGTTGAGGCGGTTGAACAACACGGTATTGTGTTCTTAGACGAAATCGACAAGGTCGCCAAACGCGGTGAAAATACCGAAGGCGGCGTATCGCGCGAGGGGGTACAGCGGGACTTATTGCCTTTAGTCGAAGGTTCAACCGTGAGCACCAAATATGGCATGATCAAAACCGATCATATTTTATTTATCGCTTCCGGCGCTTTCCATTTGGCTAAGCCATCAGATTTGATCCCTGAACTGCAAGGCCGCCTGCCGATTCGGGTTGAACTTCGCGCCTTAACCGTTGAAGATTTTAAGCGTATTTTAACCGAGCCAGATGCTGCCTTAACAAAGCAATACGAAGCGCTTTTGGCTACCGAAGGCAAGCAAATCGAGTTTGCTGATTCTGGGATTGAGCGGATCGCAGAGTTTTCTTATCAAGTGAACGAGCGTACTGAAAATATTGGCGCACGCCGTTTGCATACGGTTATGGAGCGCTTGTTGGACGAAGTTTCTTTTGCCGCTACCGATAGCGATGAAAAGCTGGTAATCGATGCCGACTATGTAAACCAACAGCTTTCAGAACTGGCAGAAGATGAAGATCTTAGCCGCTTTATTCTCTAAAACTAAATTATCTAGGATCTAAAGAAGCACCTACGGGTGCTTCTTTATTGGAAAATTTATTGGCTAGGCCGAGTCAAAATATAGCTCGCGGCGGCCACTATGCACAAAACTTGTAATAATATCAGCAAACCGTTAACCTTAAGCACAATACTAATAACTATAACTAATACCATCATTGAGCAAGCAATCATCTTTATTCTCGGTGCGATTGCACCCTTAAGTTCCCAGTCAGTAATAATAGGACCGAAGGTCTTATTGCTTATTAGCCATTGACGGGTTCTCGGGGAGCTTTTGCCCAATAGAAAAGCAGCAGAAATAACAAAAGGTGTGGTTGGTAATAAGGGTAAAAATAAACCTAAAGCCCCCAGTGCAAGCGCTAACCAGCCAAGAATAGTATAAAAAAGCTTGCCCATAACAAATAAATTAGAAGATAAGAATAATGGCCATTTATCTTAACCAGATAGATGCATATAAGAAAATAAATATAAAAATTGTGAAGTAAATCTCATATGAAATACCTAGTTTCAGCGCTTTCTGTCGCGTCGATATTATTAATTGATCAAGAAAATCAATCGCTTAGCAGTATTATCGGCATTCCACTCACTTTACTAGACGACCAGTCTATTTAATGATAGTATAACCACCATGAATATGAAGACTAAAGACACCCGCCAGCACATTTTAGAAGTTGGTTACCAGTTGATTGCCAATAAAGGCTTTTCAAGCGTGGGTTTAACTGAACTATTAAAAGCGGCACAGGTTCCCAAAGGTTCTTTCTACCATTACTTTAAGTCGAAGGAACAGTTTGGGGTTGAATTAATCCGAGGCTATTTCCACAACGATCATCTGCGGGCCAAGCCTCTACTAGAAGCAACGGATCAATCAGGCTACGAACGGCTGATGAACTATTGGAAGTTTTGGATCCCAAATCAGTCCGAAGCTTTTGAACTCAAGCGCTCGTTAGTAGTAGCGCTAGCTGGTGAAGTTTCGGAGCAATCTGAGCCGATGCGGGCAGCACTGGAAGAAGGCTCTCAACAGTCGATCAAGCGAATTGTAACGGCCATAGAGGCAGGCATCGCAGACGGCAGCATTAAGTCGCAAAACAGTGCGCAAGCTGCAGAGCTTTTATATAGCCTTTGGATTGGTGCAAGTTTAGTGGCCAAGGTTCGGCAAGATCACGGTATCTTTGACTTAGCGTTACGAGAAACCGAACTGAAGCTCAGTCAAGGCCCAAATTAATACGTTAAATGCGAGATTGCCTTAACCGTTAGAGATTAATGCACTCTCATGAAATATTAACGCGCTTTCTAATTAAGCGTTTTTTAAGACCTATCACTAGACGATCGGTCTAACGCAGGAGAAACCCTATGACTACTCTTAACAGAAAAATTGTTTTAGCACAGCGCCCACATGGCATGCCAACCCCAGCAGATTTTTCCTTGGAAAAAGCAAAATTGGCGACGCCAAAAAGTGGCGAAATGTTACTGCGCAATGTCTATTTATCCTTAGATCCCTATATGCGCGGCACCATGAACGAAAAAGTGCTTTATGGCGAATCCACGCCTATTGGTGGCACCATGGTCGGCGGCACCGTAGCGCAAGTGGTCGAATCAAAACACCCGGATTATAAAGAGGGCGAATGGGTCGTAGCTTTTGGCGGTTGGCAAGATTACAGCATTTCCAATGGCGAAGGCCTTATTAAACTAGGTGCTCAGCCTGAAAATCCTTCGCAGCATCTTGGTGTATTGGGCATGCCGAGTTTTACTGCCTACATGGGCTTACTCGATATCGGCAAACCACAAGCGGGCGAGACGGTTGTGGTCGGCGCGGCCACCGGTGGCGTGGGCTCGATTGTCGGCCAAGTGGCCAAAATCAAGGGCGCACGCGTAGTCGGGATCGCAGGTGGTAAGGAAAAATGCGACTTTGCCAAACAAGAATTAGGCTTTGACGAATGTATCGATCATAAAGCGGACGACTTTGCCGAGCAACTTAAGCAAGCTTGCCCCGATGGTATTGATGTCTATTTCGAAAACATTGGCGGCAAGGTATTTTCCGCAGTCTGGCCAATGCTCAATGTTAAGGCGCGTGTACCCCTGTGTGGCATCATTTCTCACTTCAATGATACTGAATTACCCGCAGGTCCAGATCAAACACCAGCTATTTTCGCCCACCTGCAAACCAAGCGTATCACCACTCAGGGTTTCTTGATTTTGGACGACTATGGTGATCGTTATCCTGAATTTGCCGAGCAAATGCTCAAATGGTATCAGCAAGGCAAAATCAAGTATCGCGAGCAGCTAATTGATGGCTTGGAATCTGCTCCAGAAGCCTTGATCGGCATGTTACAAGGCTCGAATTTCGGCAAGGTCGTGATTCAAACCAATCAACCGTTAGCAGCCTAAAGCAATGGCTTAAGGAGAATCCAATGATTACGTTACATCATTTAAATCAATCTCGCTCTAAGCGCATTATTTGGTTATTAGAAGAGCTAGGACTTGAATATAAACTGATACCTTATCAGCGCGATGCGGTGACTTTTTTAGCTCCGCCAGAGTTAAAATCGGTCCACCCGCTGGGTAAGTCACCCGTGGTAGAGGATAAGGGTGTGGTGATTGCTGAATCTGCTGCGATTACCGATTATTTGATCGAAAAATACGGTCAAGGCCGCTTGGCACCGGAAAAACATAGCCACGACCATATCGAGTATATGCAATGGCTACATTTTGCTGAAAGCTCTGGGGTCTTGCCACTATTATTGCAAACCTTTATCGACTTGGACAAAGCCGAAACCACCTTCTTGAAAGGTTATGCCGATAGCGAAGCACGCAAGATCATGAGCTACTTGGATCAGTCCATGCACGATAAAACCTTTTTAGTCGGAGAAACCTTAAGCGGCGCTGACATTATGATCTCCTTTATATTGGAGTGGTTACATAAAAACGGTAGTTTAGCGGATTTTCCAAATTTGGAGTCCTACTACAAACGCTTATTGCTGATCCCTGCTTATCAAAAAGCCAATTTAATTGAGGCCGAACACGCTAATACTGATTAGCCGTGAATATCGATTTTGTCATAAACCTTCCCTACCTATAGGGATTTTTGGTGGGCTTTTAGCCCACCTTTTTTTACATCACCTCCATCAATGATGGGATTATAGCGCTAGCCAACTCTTGCAGAACACGAGGTACCATAGCTTCATTTTTCAATAGGGCAAACCCTGTTGACACTGCGCGCTTACTCTAAAACTGATTTAAGCTCATCTTTGTAACGCCTAGACATTCTCAGCGTTTTATTTCCTTTTAGAGTCACTTCTTGATCCCCTGAATCTAGACTCCTAATTTCTCTAATTTGATCAATTCTAACAATTGTTGATCTGTGGATTCTGACAAAATCATTTTTAGCCAATGTTTGTTGCATACGAGTCATGGTCTGCCGTAGTGGATAAACTCTATCACCCACATGCAGATTAAGATAATTACCAGCAGACTCTATCCACTCAACATCATCCAGCTCAACAATAAATTCTTTTCCAAATTTTTTTATCAATAATCGCTTAGTTACAGATCCCTGCCGAATATTATCTGCTTCTAACTCTCCCTTGCCAACAAACGTTGCCTCCCCATCTAACCTAGACAAAATAAATCGATAGGTATACAAAATAAACATGAAAGCCAGATAAGCCAGTAGGACTTTTCTGTATTCATAGATAAAGCCTATTAAAAAAGGACCAAATTCATAATCTGCTGCATAAACTCTGTATACCCAACTCCGAATCACTATTATCCCAAGGGTAAAGGCCAAAGCGTAAGGAATGGTAAAGAGGAAGTGCAGCCCAATATTTCTCAACAACTTAGGGCCATTTAGAGAAAATTTTTGATCAAACCATAGCAGCGGTATTATCAGAATTAACAAAACTAAACTAGCCGAGTATTCCCAAACAAAAGGCTGCCAATACGGCTGGGAATTATCATTCCTATACCGATCAATAATGATAGAGGTTGCATTGACGGAGCTGACAACTAGCAGCAGCACAACCCAAAATGCTATCTCATAAAATCTCTGGTACCGCTTAAAGTGTTCAAACATATTAAGTAATATTCAACTTTTTAATTATTATTACAGGATATTTGTATTTTTGCTCAAGAGCTCATCACTGTATTTCACCGAATATCCCAATTTAGGAGTAATCCAGCACTTAACACTAGAATAAAGATGATCTTTTTGCTGTATTGGATTTTCTAAAAAAACCGAACTACACAAGCATTATGAACCGCACACCCCAGATCATAAGACGCTATGATTTAGACTGGCTAAGAGTTATTGCTTTTATTTTACTGATTTTTTATCACGTTGGGATGATGTATGTTAGCTGGGGTTGGCACATAAAAAGCACTTATATTAGTAGCAACCTTGAATATTTAATGTTGATGCTCAATCAATGGAGAATTCCCTTGCTGTTCTTTGTCTCAGGGTGTGCGATTTTTTTTGCATCAACCAGATACCATGACCGTCAGTTACTCAAATTACGAGTTCAACGCTTATTACTGCCTATCATCTTCGGAATTTTAGTCATTGTGCCACCTCAATTATATTTCGAAATGCTATACGATGGTGCTTTAAGCGCAAAAACCACTAATTACCTAGAGTTTTACTGGCAGTATTTAGACAAAAATAGTGAGCTTTTCCGAGGTTACGAAACTCCCTTATGGGGACACATGACATGGAATCATATGTGGTTCGTTGTTTATCTATTATTCTTTTCCATATTCTTTTACGGAATGAAAAAACTACCCTTATCGTCATTTTCAGAACGTGCATACTCCATAATATTCCCAGCTGATAGATTAAAACTTCTACTCATTCCTTGCTTACCCTTTTTGCTACTAGGTCTAGTATTGCGTGAGCCATTCCCCTCTACCTATGCTTTTTATAACGATTGGTATAACAATTTATTCTTTTTTACCTTTTTTATTTATGGATACTGGCTTGCAAAAAACAATTCAATTTGGCAACTGACTGATCAACACCGCCGCTACTTTTTAAGCGTTGCTCTAAGTTGCTATACCCTGCTGATGCTGATGAACACCCTTCCAGACGACGTGACTTGGATTCCAGAGTGGGTCGAGTCGATCATTGATAGGATTATTCTCTATATTCGTTATATTAATACTTGGGCATGGATTTTAATGCTGTGTGGCTTTGCTCACCACTATCTTAATAAGAATAGTCGCTATCTTCGATATCTAAATGAAGCCGTGTTTCCGTATTATATTTTACACCAAACCATTACCATTGTTATTGGCTATCCATTGACACAGTTAGGGTTGGGGCGGATTATTGAACCCAGCCTGATCATTATTGGCACTTTCCTATTATCGGCACTTGGATTTGAGATCGTGAAGCGAATCAATATCTTACGACCTTGGTTTGGTTTGAAAAAGTCAAGCATAAACAGTCAAAATTAACAGACACCCTGACTAGCCAATAATCATGATAGCGCGTATGATTTGCTCAATTAGTTTGAAATCATACAGCTATGCGAGCCCCGCCAACTAAAATCAAACTCAAGCAAGCCTCACGCCAATTGGAAGTGGCTTTCGAGGGTCAGACTCTTTTATTGCCCTACGAATACTTGCGGGTATTCTCGCCTTCGGCTGAAATTCGCGGACATGGCAATCAACAAATGCTAATCGTTGGCGGCAAAAAAGAAGTGCAAATCACCAACCTCGAAGCCGTTGGCCAGTACGCCATTAAACTGACTTTTGATGACGGTCATGACAGCGGCTTGTATAATTGGCAAACCTTGTATGAATTAGGCCGTGATTATGCTGCCAATTGGCAGTATTATCTAAAACAATTAGCAGCGGCAGGACTACAGCGCTCAGCCGATCCGAGCGTTGGCCATTTTGACCCCAAGCAAAAGAATTAATCATGACAGAACAAAAGAAATCATCCGCCGATCAAGCGACTAGCGAAAATAGCGGCTCAAACACCCATGATAATACCACTCATTTTGGCTACGAAACGGTAGCAAAAGCCGATAAGCAGGCAAAGGTAGCAGAGGTTTTTCACTCGGTCGCTGGTAAATACGATGTGATGAATGATCTCATGTCTTTTGGTGTTCATCGCTTGTGGAAACGTTACACCATCGAGCGGGCGGCAGTTCGACCAGGTCAGAAAATTTTGGATATTGCTGGCGGTACTGGCGATCTCACCGCAAAGTTTTCCAAGCTGGTAGGCGAAAAAGGCCAAGTTGTGTTGGCAGACATTAACGACTCGATGTTAAAAGTTGGGCGCAGCAAGCTAGTCGATAGCGGCATCGTTGGCAATGTGGAATATGTCCAAGCCAATGCCGAAAGTTTACCCTTTCCGGATAATTATTTTGATCGCATCACCATTGCCTTTGGTTTGCGTAACGTAACGGAAAAAGCAAAAGCCCTAACATCCATGTACCGGATCTTAAAACCTGGCGGTAAATTGCTGGTGTTAGAGTTTTCAAAGCCAGTTCTTCCTGCCTTATCCAAGGTCTATGATGCTTATTCATTTTCTTTGCTGCCTTTTATGGGCAAACTGGTTGCTAATGACGCCCAAAGCTATCAATATTTGGCTGAGTCGATCCGGATGCATCCCGATCAAGATACGCTCAAAAGCATGATGCAAGACTCTGGTTTTGATGAAGTAGATTATACTAATTTAACCGGTGGCGTGGTCGCCTTGCACCTTGGTAAGAAGTATTAATGCTGATCGCCCTGCTTGCTCCTACTATCGAAACCCTTATCAATCAGGTCGTCACACTCGACCCTGATGCGAAATCACGCTTGCAAGCACTAGACAGTAAAATTATCAAAATTGACTTAACCGATCTCAAGCAATCAATTTTTTTTGTGATTGATGACGACTATATTTTAGTCAAAGACACTGTTGAGCAAAAACCAGATGCCGAGCTCACCGGCAACAGCCTGGCTTTTTTTAACTTAGCATTATCCCAACAACAAGATCCGTTATTTAAAGGTGAAGTTTTATTTGCTGGCGAGATCCAAACCGCACAAAAATTTCAAAGTTTTTTTGAACAGCTGGATATAGATTTGGAAGAACACCTCTCTCAATACACAGGCGATATAGTTGCTCATCAACTTTTTACCACGGGCAAAAAATTTCACGGTTGGGCAATGAACACCTTGGATACTGCTAAGCTCAATCTTAGCGAGTACCTAAGATTTGAAGCTAGAGCCACTCCAGCTTCGATAGAACTGGAAAACTTTTATGATGAGGTAGCGGATCTAACTTCTGATTTGGAGCGATTAGCACAAAGAGTTGAGCGACTGGTTTTACGACAAGAGCGCTTAAAACAAGAATCTCAATTCTCTGAAAGTCCATAGAACTGCGTTATGAAAAGCATCAAGCAATTGCACCACGCCATGACCATTAATCGTACTTTAATCAAGTACGGTTTGGATGAGTTTTTGGCGCCGACGCCTATGGCGAAATTGCGCCCATTAGCCCGACTTTTTTCCTTCACTACCAAAAAAGCTAAAGATCAACCGCGCGGTAAGCGACTAGCATTAGCGCTCACCGAGTTAGGACCTATTTATATCAAGTTAGGCCAAATGCTCTCCACTCGCCGAGATTTGATGCCGCCAGACATTGCCGAAGAATTATCCAAACTACAAGATCAAGTAGCGCCTTTTGCTGGAGCAGTCGCCAAGAACAGCATCGAAACCCAACTTGAGGACTCGGTAGACTCTATATTTAGCAACTTTGATGAAAAACCTTTGGCCTCCGCCTCAGTAGCGCAAGTGCATAGCGCAGTGTTACACAATGGCGAAGCAGTGGTGGTCAAAGTATTACGACCAGGGATCCGTCAGAAAGTACAAAAAGATCTGGATATGATGCATTCACTGGCTCATTGGGCCGAGCAATATTCCAGCGAGGCACGCCGTTTTCGCATTAAAGAAGTGGTTGCCGATTACGATACCACTATAAAAAAAGAAATGGATTTGCGGATCGAAGCGGCCAATTGTTCCAACTTAAGAAACAACTTTGTCGACTCAGAGCTGCTGTACGTACCTGAGATTCATTGGGATTATTGCCGCGCTCAAGTAATGGTCATGGAGCGCATCAGCGGTATTCCGATTGGCGATATTCAAGCACTACAAACCGCGAAAGTGGATATGAAGGTTTTGGCTGATCGTGGTGTGGAAATTTTTTCACCCAAGTATTTCGTGACAGTTTTTTCCATGCCGATATGCACCCTGGTAATATTTTTGTGGATGCATCCGATCCTAAAGCTCCTAAGTATATCGCTATCGATTGCGGTATTATGGGCACGCTCGAAGCTTCGGATAAACGGTATTTAGCGGATAACTTTTTGGCCTTTTTTGATCGCAACTACCGACGCATTGCCGAGCTGCATGTGGAATCTGGTTGGATTGATAAAAGTGTTTCCATTCCAGAATTTGAATCGGCCATTCGCGCAGCTTGCGAACCAATTTTTGGTAAAAAAATTGCCGAGATTTCTTTCGGTCATTTTTTAATTCAGTTGTTTCAAACCGCTCGCCGCTTTAATATGCAAGTACAACCGCAATTGGTGTTGCTGCAAAAAACCTTGCTGTATATAGAAGGATTAGGGCGTCAACTCTACCCACAACTGGATCTGTGGCAGACGGCGCAACCTTATTTAAAACAATGGGTTAAAGAGCAGTATTCACCTATCAACTTTTTTAAACAGATGAAACATGAAGCCCCACAAATTTTGGACGATTTACCCAAAGTACCAGGCAAAGTCATTAAGGCTCTTGATCAGGTAAACCAATTAACAGAGTCTTTTGACGAGATAAAAAGTCAAATGGTGGAGCTAGAAGCCCACAAGCTGCGCCAACAATACGCACAAAAGCACGCCATTATTGGCGCCAGTCTCGCCATTACCGCTGGCTTGCTTTACAGCGCAATGCCGAATAACTGGTGGCCGGCAGTGATAGTCGGGCTGGGCGGCGCTTATTTTTTGATAAAAAGCCTGTGGCCGAGCAAAAGCTGATAACGTTAATCTAATCCATCAAAACTTAAACATCCATATAAGCAAGATCAAGATCGCCAAAGATAACCACAGTACAGGCGAGCGCAGTAAGGGGATCGGCTGACTGGCTTGCTGCTTGGCGTATTGGCGAATAGGCTTGTCGATATTCATCCCCGCTGGTAAAAAGTGCGCCCACAGCAACCCCACACATAAGGCAATGGCGGCAATCGGTTTATTAATATAAGGCAGATTCCATACTAAACTGATGATACCAAAAAATATCAACAATACTGCTGTCAAGCCTCTTAACCAATACATAGGTTTCCTTTCTTTATTTTAATGGCTTTTGCTCAGTTTTGGCCGAGTTCTTGATTTTGTCGCTAAATTCGATCCTGACTGGTTTATCTTATTCGGATCTCTGTATAATAAGAAATTATTTGGTAAAAATAACTGATGTGAAAACTGGCCTGCATGAGCGACTGTATTTTTTGCAAAATCATTGATGACGAAATCCCCAGTAGCAAGGTCTACGAGAATGAGCAGATTTTGGTGTTTAAAGACATAGCACCAAAAGCACCGGTTCACTTATTGATGATCCCGAAAAAACACATTCCCAGCCTAGCCGAAGTAACTGCCGACGATAGCGACCTACTAGGTTATATGCTGAGCAAAGTGCCCGAGATCGCCAAAACAGCTGGGCTGAAGGGTTTTAGAACCATCATTAACACCGGCAAAGAAGGCGGACAAATCGTTTTTCACATTCATATTCATATCTTAGGTGGCGGTGGTTCGCTGCCCTTTTAGTATTCAAGCAAAGATAGAGGTTTAGTATGGGTCTAAGTATCTGGCAACTGTTGATCGTATTGGTCATCATCGTTTTGATTTTCGGCACAAAAAAATTGCGCAATATTGGTGGCGATTTAGGTGGCGCCATGAAGAATTTTAAAGATGCGGTCAAAGATGAAGAAAAACCATCCGCTTCCGTAGAGCATAAAGATGCAGAATTTGACGGTCAGTCGCAATCAAAAACTGAAAACAAAACTGAAGCCGAGAACAAATAACGCGGAAGTAAAGCGCAATGCCTTTTGATACCGGTTTATTCGAATGGCTGATCATTTTTGTGATCGCCTTACTAGTGCTTGGACCTGAGCGCTTGCCAAAAGCAGCGCAAAGAGTTGGCCGTTGGTTTGGCAAAGCCAAATCCACCATGACCCAATTTAACCATCAAATAAATCGCGAGCTTGAAATCGATGAGTTGCGTAAAAAAGTCGAAGCACATGAGCAACTAATCAAACAGCAAGCTACGGGTACCGAGCTTGAAAAGCTCCGTGACGAAGCCGAAAAAACCCTGCGCCAAGCGAAAAATAGAGCTAAAGACTAATCCTTATGGCTAGCAATAACTCTCCCGACTCCAAGACAGAATCGAGCGAAAAAGATATGCCTTTGATGGCACATCTTGTAGAGCTGCGTGATCGCTTGTTGCGCTGTGTGACGGTAGTGGGACTGGTCTTCATTGTGCTGGCGATCTTTGCTAACCGCCTTTACGAATTGCTCTCGATCCCATTGACCAACAACTTACCCGCTGACTCGCAACAAGTAGCGATTGGGGTTATTTCGCCGTTTTTAGCGCCGCTAAAACTCGCTTTCGTTACTTCCGTTTTTATCGCCATTCCAGTAATTTTGCATCAGGCTTGGGCTTTCGTTTCACCAGGACTTTACGCTAAAGAGAAAAAATTCGCCTTTCCACTATTATTCTCCAGCGTTTTCTTGTTTTACGCTGGGATTGCTTTTGCTTACTTGGTTATTTTACCCATTTTATTCAAGTTCTTGCCGAGTATTGCTCCCGCTGGAGTGACCTATATGCCGGATATTTCCAGTTATTTAGACGTCTCGATAAAATTATTTTTTGCTTTTGGGTTAGCTTTCCAAGTGCCGATTGTGACTTTACTATTGATCTGGTCGGGCATTTCCAGCGTTGAAGCCCTAGCTGCGAAAAGACCCTATATTGTGGTTGGCGCTTTCGTGTTTGGGATGTTGCTGACACCACCGGATGTGATTTCTCAAACCTTGCTCGCTTTACCCATGTGGTTGCTGTTTGAGGTTGGTTTAATTTTTGGCAAGATGTTTCCCAAACAAGCAAACGCCGAGCAAGAGTTACCCAAAGCTGAGCATGAAAATAACTCCTAAAAAATTAAGAGTCGTCTTAAACCTCTGGTTTCCTTTTTTATTTTCAGGCATCAAGGTACTGGAAATTAAGTCTGACTGGAGCTATGCCAAGGTGCGTTTACGCCGGCGCTGGTATAATCAAAATGCGGTCGGTACTCACTTTGGTGGTTCTTTGTTTGCCATGACCGATCCTTTTTGTATGCTACTAACGCTTTATCGGATCAAAAAAACTCACATTGTCTGGGATAAAAAAGCGGAAATTAAGTTTATCAAAGCTACTAAAAAAGTGGTCTTTGCAGAATTTCACATCCCCGAAAGTATGCTCCAAGGCTGGTTAGAGCAACTGAAAACACAAGATAAAATTGAACCGCAACTAGAAGTGGACATTAAAGACGGCGATGGCATTTTAATTGCTAAGGTCTGGAAAACCCTTTACATCGCTAATAAAAACACCCAAAAATCCTAAACACCTAACTTTGCCGCAGCTATCTTCTACGGCTTATCGCTAGTCAGCCTGCCTTTTTAACCATCGAACGAATAATCAGTAACGAAACTCCAAACAGTAACAGCTGGAATCCAATCACAAAGCCAATATAAAGGGTTCCAAGCTCAAAGGCATTAAAGGTGACTAATATCGCCAAAACCAAGGTTACGATGCCGCTAAACATTATCCAGCCCCAACCAGCTAAAGGCCTTACGCGTAAGGCGAACAGCAGCTCCGAAGCCGCACGAAACCACAAGTAAATAATTAAAATAGTGAGGATGCTGGCAATGCTGAGCCTAGGATTTAGCACCAAAGCCAATCCAGCAAGGAAAGTCACCAGCCCAATCAAGAACACCCAAAGACTAAAGTTGGGTCTAAAAGCTCCAACTAAATCACTCGCGCCAATAATGATGAGTAAGCTACCTAGTACCAAGCCCAAGGATAGGGTCGTCAAGACCGGATGAAATAGCGTAATAACCCCACCCAATATCGCCAAAATACCCGCAACTAGCAGCCAAGTTTGTTTCGCTTGTAGCTTTTTTCCTACCAATGCTTCTACCTGATCCATCACTAAGCTCCCGCCAACATCTAAATTGGATATTATCTTCTACCTTATGCCAAATAAGTCACAATTTCTATTAGTCAGTTGTCGGAAACGTGGTAATAGTTCACAAACTAACCTATTATGAACGTTCATTCATTGTCATTTGATTGTATGAGTAAGCAGCAAATTATTATTGATACCGCTTTACGGCTGTTCGTTGAGAGAGGGATCCAATCCACCTCAATGTCGTTGCTGGCCAAAGAAGCGAACATTGCTGCTGGAAGTATCTATAACTACTTCGAAAGTAAAAAAGAACTGATTAATGAATTATTTATTTACGCTAAATCACTTGAACTTGATTACATCGCAAAGCATTATGATAAGAGTAAGCCGATCAAACAACGATTTCGTCACCTTTATGGCTGTTCGATTGACTATATGCTCGGCAATCAGTTGCCCTTTAAATTCTTCGAGAATTATCACTTTTCACCGATAATTACCGACGAATCGCATGAGCAACTCAAGGAACTCTTTACGGACTTGATCGAATTTTATGAGGATGCGAAGGAAATGGGAATGGTAAAACCGCTTGACCCTAAAATGCTACACCTGCAAGCCTACGGTGGTATTGCTCGCATGATCCACTGGATAATACGCCACAACCATCCCTTCCATCAGTCTGATACAGAGCAAATTCTTGATATTGCATGGGATGCCATCGCGATGCCATCTGAATCTGAAAGCTTTAAAGGATAAATCTATGAATAAAACATTTATTTCAATTATCGCCACGTTTGCGCTGGGCGTACTTCACACTGGGATTGTGCTTGCCGCTGAAGATGAACAGAGCCAAAAGTCCGCTCCGGTGCCGGTTCAGACTTACAAGGTGACCTCAAGTGCTGCAACTTTCTCGCAAGACTTGCCTGGCAGGGTCGTTGCCTATCGAACCTCTGAGGTGCGTGCCCGTGTTGATGGAATCATTGAAAAACGTATTTTCACTGAAGGGCAAGACGTGGTAGAAGGCGAGAAGCTGTTTCAAATTGATGATCGTACGCTAAAAGCCCTAGTTTCCGCGGCAAAAGCTGATGTTAGCAACGCCATTGCGGTGCGCAAACTGAGCCGACAAACCTTAGATCGTTACAAAACATTACTCGATCAAGGTGCTGTTAGTCGTCAAGAATACGATACCTATGCTGCTCAAAACGAGCAATCAGCAGCCGCGGTTCAACAAGCCAGAGCGCGCTTGAGAACGGCAGAAATTGATTTAGATTATGCCACGGTCACTGCGCCAATTTCCGGTCGCATAGGTCGTGCCTTGGTCACCGAAGGTGCTTTGGTTCGAGGCGCAGCTTCGACCCATTTAGCCACCATCGAGCAGATTGATAAAGTCTACATCGACTTTACTCGCTCCAATGCTGACATTAATAAGTTACGCCAAATCATGTCGAGCAACAAAGAGGTTAAAGGCGCTTCCAGCGATGTGGTTAAAGTCTTTTATGATGATGGAACCCCTTTTGGAAAAGATGGCCGCTTAGAATTTGCCAGTATTCGGGTAGATGCCGAAACTGGTTCGGTGTTGCTAAGAGCCATAGTGGAGAATCCCGCAAAAGAATTGCTGCCGGGTATGTATGTACGAGTGAAGTTACCAGTTGCTGAATCTGAGAATTTATTGCAAGTACCACAAAGAGCCGTTCAAGTAACCGCCCAAGGTGCTGCAGTAAAAATCATTAAAAATGGCAAACTGGAATTACTGCCTGTCGAGCTTGGTCCTATGCTTGAGCAAAACTGGATCATCAAAAGCGGCATCAGCGAAGGACAAGAAGTTATTGTTAGTGATACGCAAATGCTGCGCCCAGGAACCGCTGTAAAGGCCGACAACTCACAGAAATAAAGACAGAGGGAACTTCTCATGGCACAGTTTTTTATTAATCGTCCGATTTTTGCTTGGGTTATCGCCGCCCTCATCATGTTGGCAGGTTTTTTATCGTTACAAACCCTGCCCGTGTCGGCTTACCCAAACATTGCTCCACCGCAAGTAACCGTTAGTGCTTTCTATCCTGGTGCATCAGCACAGGTTTTAGAAGATACCGTGACCTCGCTGATTGAAGATGAGATGAACGGTATTGATGGTTTAAAGTACGTTAAATCTGAAAGCTTACGTACTGGTAATGCCACCATTTCTTTAATTTTCGAAACGGGTACTGATATCGACATTGCCGCGGTTGATGTACAAAACCGTATCAAACGAGTGGAAGCTCGACTGCCCGACTCGGTTAGAACTCAAGGGGTGGAAATTGACAAAACCCGCCCTGACTTCCTGATGGTTGTCGCTTTGTATTCTCCTAATGGTACTCACGATCGTACTGACTTGGGCGACTTCATGGATCGAGCCATTGTTAACGACATTCGTCGTGTTAAAGGGGTGGGTACGGTTCAGGTCTTTGGCTCAAAGTATGCCATGCGGATGTGGCTTGATCAGAAAAAAATGACCTCCTACGGCATCACTCCTGATGAAGTTTTAGTCGCCATTCAACAACAAAATGCTCAGTTAGCTACTGGTGAGCTCGGTTCGCTACCGTCCAAAGGAGAACAACAAATTAACGCAACCGTATTAGTACCTTCTCGGTTGTCCGAAGTTGATGAATTTGCCAACATTATTTTGCGCTCAAGCACCGAAGGCGCTTTAGTGCGGATGAAAGACATTGCCTACGTTGAGCGTGGTGCCAGCACTTACGCCACCAGCGGATTTTTGAATGGGCAAGAAGCTGCAGCTTATGCGGTTAAGCTTACCAACGATGGTAATGCGCTTGAAACTGCTGAGCTGATTAAAGAAAAAATGACCGAACTTGAGTCGATTTTCCCTGACGATGTGGAGTGGGTTATGCCTTACGATACTTCAATTTTCGTTGAAGTATCGATTGAAGAAGTGTTCCACACGTTGCTCGAAGCTATCGTGCTGGTGACTATCGTTATGTTCGTGTTCCTGCAAAGCTGGCGCGCCACCATTGTTCCGGTCATCGTAGTACCTATTTCCTTGATCGGTACCTGTATAGGACTCGCTTTATTCGGTTTCTCTATTAATCAGTTAACCATGTTCGCGATGGTACTGGTGATTGGTATCGTGGTTGATGATGCGATTCTAGTTATCGAAAATACCGAGCGGATCATGGAAGAAGAAGGCCTTGGCGCTTATGAAGCTACGAAAAAAGCCATGCACCAAATCTCCGGCGCGGTCATCGGGGTTACTCTGGCGCTGATTTCGGTATTTATTCCAATGGCGTTTTTCAGCGGAACGGTCGGTAAAATTTACCAACAGTTTTCATTGACCATTGTAGTCTCGGTTTCTTTCTCCGCATTTTTAGCACTATCGCTAACCCCGGCTATCGCGCAAGGTTTATTGAAAGCCAAGAAAGAAGGACACGATGATTCAAATCCTTTCTTTAGATGGTTTAACAATAGCTTCAGTAAAATGACCGGCAGCTACATGGGAGTTGCCAAGCGCTGCTTTAGCAAAAAAGGGATTACCGTTGTGATGCTCGCCTTTGTAGGTATTTGTGCCTTAGTCGGACTCCGTTTTTCCCAAATGCCAACAGGTTTCTTACCCTCAGAAGATCAGGGCTTTGCGCTAACCTCTGTGTTAATGCCATCTGGCGCAACTGAAGCTCGTACCAAAGAAGTTACCGATAAAATCGATAAGTGGGTCAGAGAGCAACCAGAAGTAGAGCGGATCATTACGGTTATCGGCTTTAGCTTCTTCGGTCAGGGACAAAATACCGCCATTTCATTCGTGAACTTCAAACCGTGGGATGAGCGTGCAGACATGCGTGACGCCGACGAGTTTGTCGCGGATGCGGCTAAAGAGTTCCAAAAATACCAAGAAGGTGCAGCTTTTGCCTTCAACCTGCCGCCAATCCCGGGTCTAGGTAACAGTAACGGTTTTGATTTCCACCTAAAAGATACGTCTTTCCAAGGTCTACAAACGCTGTACAGCGGTTCAGCGAAAATCATTGGTTTAGCTACCGAGTCAGGGAAGTTCGCGACTATTCGTCCCGATACCATGCCCCCTGCTCCGGTTCTGACGGTTTCAGTTGATCGGGTTAAAGCTCGCTCTTTAGGCGTGGATATCGGCAACTTGAACACCACCTTGCAAGTGGCTTTGGGCTCAGTCTATGTTAACGACTATGTTGAAAGCGGCAAAGTGCATGAAGTTTGGGTGCAGGCGAATGAAGAAACTCGCTCCACACCTTATGAGATCTTGCGCATGCAGGTTCGTAATAACCTTGGTGAAACGGTTGAATTGGCTGAAATTGCTACTGCCGAATGGTCGGAAGGCCCTTCCAAGCTAACCCGATACAACGGTATTTCGTCAATCCCGCTAACGGGTGAAGGTGTGCCTGGAACCAGCTCCGGTGAAATCATGAACTTGATGGAAGAATACACCGAGCAATTGCCTAAAGGCATGAGCTATGAATGGTCAGGACAATCGTTAGAGGAAAAAATTGCAGGTAACCAAACGGCCATGCTGTTTAGCCTCTCGATCTTGGTAGTGTTCTTAGTTTTGGCGGCCTTATACGAAAGTTGGTCTTTACCAGTTTCGGTAATGTTGGTAGTGCCACTAGGGGTCTTAGGCTGTATTTTAGCCATGGATCTGCGCGGCTTACCAAACGATATCTACTTTAAAGTGGGCTTGATTACGATTATTGGCTTGGCGGCTAAAAATGCCATCATGATTGTCGAGTTTGCTCGCGATCAAGAGCTCGAGGGTAAGAAACCTTTAGAAGCAACCATCGAAGCCTGTCGTCTACGTTTCCGTCCAATTTTAATGACCTCGTTAGCCTTTACCATGGGCGTGGTACCTTTGATGATATCCAGCGGTGCCGGCTCGGCTAGTCGAAACGCAATCGGCACGGGCGTGTTCGGTGGCATGATTACCGCAACCTGCTTAGCCATATTCTTCGTACCAGTATTCTACTTACTGATGCGAAAAATATTCCCCAGCAAGCTTAAAAACTTAGAATCAGAATCTTAGTAGGGAGACGACAATATGAAGAGTAAATATACTAGTTTTAAGCTTACGGCAGTCTGCTCCGCTTTGTTCTTATCAGGCTGTATCAGTCTTGCCCCTGATTATGAACGGTCAGCTTTACCAGTGGCCGAATCGCTGGCCGATAATGGTCAGCCTGCTTCAGCTGATGCGGTTGAACTCAAAGCATGGGATCAATTTTTTACCGATCAAAATGCTCAGCGCTTAATTAATATTGCCTTGGAAAATAACCGTAACTTAAGAGTCGCCGCGGCCAACGTTGCCATTGCGCGCGCACGCTACCAAATTAGTTATGACGACTTTTTCCCAGCCATTGGCGCTCAAGTAAGCCAATCCTCTCAGCAAAACTCTATCAATGTTGAAGGTAACGAAAATATTAGCCGTTTATCTTCCGCCAACATTGGTTTTACTGCTTATGAGCTCGATTTTTTTGGCAAAATTCGTTCGTTAAAAGACGCAGCTTTAGCCGATTACTTCTCGACTGAAGAAGCTAAGAGATCGACCCAGCTGAGCTTAATTTCTGAAACCGCCAATGCTTACTATGATTGGCTATTTGCGTTAAAAAGCTATGAGTTGGCCGAGCAAACCTTAATCAGTCGTGACAAAAGCCTCGACTTGATCGAGCGCCGTAAAACGGTAGGGATTGCGAGTAATTTAGATTTAGCGCAAGCACAAGCATCTCGAGCCTCGGTAGCGGCTCAAAAAGCCCAACTTAAGCAGGTATTAACCTCAAGAAAAGCCAACCTTGAACTGTTGATAGGGGCGCCGATGGGTAGTTTAAATTTGAATCCTAAGCTTACCAATGACTTTCAGCTCCAACTAGATATTCCAGACGAATTGGACTCACGAGTACTGCTGAATCGTCCTGATGTACTCTCCGCTGAACAGTCCTTGATTGCTGCTAACGCCAACATTGGCGCTGCCCGAGCGGCTTATTTCCCATCCATCCGGCTTGGTGGCAGTATCGGTTTCTCAAGTTTGGAATTTGACGATTTATTTGATGGTGATTCGGATACTTGGAGCTTTGTGCCTTCCATCAATATTCCGATTTTCAACAATGATCTAGACTCCAATCTGGAAATTGCGAAAGCACAAAAAGAAGCCTTGTTGGCCATTTACGAACAAACCATCCAACTTGCCTTTGCCGAAACTTATCAGCAAATGGAAAATGGCAAAACTTTAGTTGAAGAGATTTCTGCCAATAAAGATCTGGTTAAAGCACAGAGTCTGCGCTTAGATCTTGCCGATCAAAAATACAACGCAGGCTTAGCCAGTTATATCGAAGTACTCAACTCACAACAAGAATTGTTTGCCGCACAACAAGCGCTACTCGAATCCGAACGTAAGCGACTCGCCGCAACCATAGGTCTCTACCGAGCACTCGGTGGTGGCGATGAGCGGCCGATTATCTTAAGCGCACAAGCGGTGCAACAAGTTGAAGATCAACTGGAAGGAAAAGAGCAAGACGATAATTAAATCCTTAAAATAGCTATAAAAAACCAGCTTTAGAGCTGGTTTTTTTTTCATAAGAAGCATCAAAAAATAGTAGTTATACCTATTTATCCCCGAGCATAATACCAATCCACTGGGTTTCATCATTAGCATCTAAAATAATTTTTACAATGATGGTTAAGGGTACTGAAAGCAGCATCCCCACAGGCCCTAATACCCAACCCCAGAATAATAAAGACAAAAATACTACTAACGTTGATAGCCCCAAGCCTTTACCCATAAACTTTGGCTCGACAATGTTGCCGATGATAAAGTTCACCAGCAAATAGCCTACCGCTACTAAAATCGGGGTAGTGATGGAGTCTGAAGTCAACCAAGCCAGAATCACCGCCGGTACCGCTGCAATGATAGAACCGATATTGGGAATAAAGTTAAACATAAAGGCTACTAGCCCCCATAAAAAAGGATATTCCACATCAAAGAACCAGAGCCAAGAAGAAATAAAGGCGCCGGTCATTAAGCTGACAATAGACTTGATGGTGGCATAACGCTTAATCTTCTCCACTACCTGACTGGTACCACTTTGTGCTTTGCTGTCGCCCAGCTCGCTGCCGGGAAAAGCTCTACGCAACTTGTCAGAAAAAACACTAGCTTCCATCAGTAGAAAAATTGATGTGAAGACAATCAAAAACGTATTGCTTAATAAACTACCCAAACCATTCAACACCGAAGTAGAGATATTCATAATCATACCCGGCGAAAAGTTTTCTGAAATACCACTTTCAGGAATTGGCAGCCCTAACTTTTTCAGCCCTTCGATAACACCCGTTAATTTATTAACTAACGCCTGCTGATATTGCGGCAACTTGTTGGAAAACTCTTGTACCGAATTGCCTACTAACTTACCGACCAAGAAGAAAAAGAAACCCGCAATTAATACCACCAAAATTATCGCCAACCAATCCGGGATTTCTTTTTTGGTGAAAGGGATTTTGCTGCTAGCAAAAAAGAAATACAAAGGTCCTAGAATAATAGAAACAAAAATTGACAAGATCACCGGCACAATAAAACTGCTCGCTGCCTTCATACCTGCGATGATAATAAAAGTTGCTGCTATTGCTAACAACACGTTGGTTGATCGACTGACTTGCACTGGCTGCCCCATTGACCCTTGTTTTTATGTCATTAAGTTTATACCATCTAGGAAGTATTTTTCTAATAAAAACACTCATTTATGGCAATTCTTTTATGACAAAACCAGTCTTTTTTATAGACATTGGAGTCAACCTGACCAATTCCAGATTCGACAAAGATCGCGATCAGCTGATTCAAGCTGCTATCCAAGCAGGCGTTCACTACCAAGTCGTCACTGGAACTAACGCTCAAGAAAGTCAGGCAGCATTTACCTTAACTCAACAATACCCGCAACTTTTTGCGACAGCAGGTTGCCATCCACATGACGCAGCGCGAATGAACTCAGTAGATTTAGAGCGAATAAAAACCTTATTGCAACAAGAAAAAGTCGTTGCTGTAGGTGAGTGTGGGTTAGATTTTAATAGAGATTTTTCACCACGCGATATTCAACAACACGTTTTTCGGCAGCAAATCGAATTAGCCTGTGAGCTGAAGAAGCCCTTATTTTTACATGAACGTGACGCCACCGATACTATGCTAGCAATCCTTGATGACTATCAACAACAACTTCCTAACGCGGTCATTCATTGCTTTACCGGCTCCGAGCAAGCTTTAGATGCATATTTAGAACGTGGCCTTTGGATTGGCATCACCGGTTGGATTTGCGATGAACGCCGCGGGCAAGAGCTTGCACAAATAGTATCCCGTATTCCTGATGATCGTTTGCTGATTGAAACCGATGCACCCTATTTAATTCCGCGCGATCTTAAACCGAAACCTAAATCCAACCGTAATTTGCCACAATATTTGCCACACATTGCTAAGCGTATCGCTGAGCTACGACAGCAATCTTGGAAACAAATTGCGACTATGTCCTCCCAAAATGCTTGCAACCTTTTTAATTTAAAACTGACTCCAGAAGCTCAACCGTAGGATAAGAATCATGGCCACTCAATTTCAGCTCTTCAAACAAAAATTCTTTTCTTCTTATTTTATTACTCAAGCATTGGGCGCATTCAATGACAGCACCTTTAAGCAAGCATTGATCACCTTGATCACCTATTATTCTGCGGGGAAAATCGCGCTAGAGCCACAAATTATGACCAACGTTGCTGCGGGACTCTTTATCGTTCCTTTCTTCTTATTCTCAGCTACTGCAGGTCAATTCGCCGAAAAATATGAAAAATCTTGGTTGATCCGAAAAATTAAATTGCTTGAGATCTGCATAATGTTGTTAGCCATCGCTGGTATTTACTTTGATAATATTTATTTCTTACTGCTGGTGTTGTTTTTGTTAGGACTGCAGTCCACCTTTTTTGGCCCCATCAAATACTCCATTTTGCCACAACACCTAAAAGAAGAAGAGCTAGTCGGTGGCAACGGTATGGTAGAAATGGGCACCTTTATCGCCATCCTAGTTGGCACCATTATTGGAGGCGCCCTAATCGGCTACAATGAAACTGGAAAAATCATCTTATCCGCATTGATCATCTCAGTTGCCATCTTCGGCTACTTATCCAGTCGTCGGATCCCAGCAACACCTGCAGTCGAACCCGATTTAAAAATCAATTGGAATCCCGTCACCCAAACTTGGAAAACTCTAAAATTCACCAAAAAAAATCGGGTAGTTTTCTTATCCATTTTGGGTATTTCGTGGTTTTGGTTCTACGGCACTGTTTTTCTCACTCAGATCAATACTTTCGCCAAAGTCAGTCTTAATGGAAATGCTTTTACTGCGATACTACTTTTAACGGCCTTCTCCGTTGGTATTGGCGTTGGTTCAGCTTTGTGTGAAAAACTGTCTGGAAAGAGAGTGGAGTTAGGCTTAGTACCTTTTGGTGCCATTGGTATGACTTGGTTTGCTCTTGATCTTTACTTTGCCAATCCGCAAGTGGGCTTCGAAGGCACACTAAGTCCTTGGCAGTTTTTAGCCACCGACGGTGCTATTCGCACCCTACTCGACTGTACATTAGTTGGTGTTTTTGCAGGTTTTTATATAGTGCCGCTTTATGCCTTAGTTCAAGAGCGCTGTGAACGAAGTTATCTTTCGCGCGTTATCGCTGGCAATAACATCATCAACTCCTTATTTATGGTTATTGCAGCGATCATGTCAGCGACATTATTAATGCTGGGCATCACGGTTCCTGAATTATTGTTTATTACCGGTATTTTAAATGCCATCGTTGCTATTTATATTTTCTCATTGGTGCCAGAGTTTTTAATGCGTTTTTTGGTTTGGATTTTGATCAGCACTATTTATAAAGTTAAAGCTAAAGGACTGGAAAATATTCCTGAAGAAGGGCCTGCGGTACTGGTGTGTAATCACGTCAGCTATGTGGACTCGCTGATTATCGGTGGCTACATTAGACGGCCCGTTCGGTTTGTGATGTACTATAAAATCTTCCAAATCCCCGTATTAAGCTTTATTTTTAAAACCGCTAAGGCCATTCCGATTGCTGGCAAGACGGAAAACCAAACATTGCTGAATAAATCCATGTACGAAATTGCTGAAGCGCTAGATGCTGGTGAGTTGGTTTGTATTTTCCCAGAGGGTAAATTAACCAGCGACGGCGAAATGAATGAATTTAAATCCGGAATCGAAAAGATTATGGAGGCCTCGCCGGTGCCAGTAGTGCCAATGGCTCTACAAGGCTTGTGGCATAGTTTATTCAGCCGCAAAAAGGTCAATAAGTTTACTGACCGACTAAAACGCTTACGCACTTCGGTGGGGCTTGTTGTTGCAAAACCGATCCCACCTGAAGCGGTAAGCAAAGAAAAATTACATCAATTAGTTAGCGAATTAAGGGACGATCAAGCTTAGATCTGAACTTTATTTTCAGATCTATTTTACACCTTTATATTAAAAGTCACGGGGCCGTCATTTAGCAACTCCACTTGCATATCGGCACCGAACTTGCCGCACTCAACCTCAGGGTAGCTTTGCTTGGCTTGCTTGACCAGATACTCAAATAATTCTTGCCCTTGGCTTGGGGGTGCGGCGCTAGAAAAGCTGGGTCTTAGTCCTGAGTTAGTATCGGCAGCTAGTGTAAATTGGGGTACTAACAGAAGTCCCCCTTTTACATCCGTAAGGGATAAATTCATTTTATCCTCAGCGTCACAAAAAACTCGGTACTTTAATAACTTTTGCAGTAATTTATCAGCAGTTGCCTGAGTATCGTCTTTCTCGACGCCGATGAGCACCATCAATCCTTGTGCTATCTTACCAATTTGTTGTTTGTTAACGGTTACTGAAGCGTGCTTAACTCGCTGCAACAGACCGATCACTGATCGCCGTCCTCGTCTTTCTTGTCTTCAGTGCCGTCAATTACATCGTCTTCGTCCACTTGCTTAACAATCACCTCGCCATCAACCTCAGGCAACTCATCAAGGCCTTTCTGGGCTTTAACCTTAGCATAGGCCACTTGCACGCACTTAGAGCGCAACTCCACATCTTCGTAGTTGCCATCAAGGCAAACCCGCATTTCATGTTCAAGCGCTTGTTTAACACTAGGATCTAAAAACTGGGAGCGTGGGACATCGCCGCCAGTAAGGCCGCGCACGGTTTTAGCTGCCGATTGCACTGAAGAGCTCGAACAGCCACTAATAATAATAATTCCAATAAGCAATAATCCTAAGCGCATAGTTTGTCCCATAGATAAGTTCCCCAAATTTATTGTGATGTGCATCAGACCAGTATAGCAAGAAAAAATTGCAGTAAAAGCATACTATTGTGCAATTAATCTCACCAAGTCAGCATTTCTTTAGCTTGCTAATTGGTCGTGATAAAAAAGCCGCTAACAATGCGGCCATTTTATTAAGCTGATTAAGCTTTTGGTGGTCTTGCTGCTCGCTTGCGCTCGCTTTCTGTAAGCAATTTTTTTCGAATCCGAATCGACTCAGGAGTAACCTCCACCAACTCATCGTTATCAATAAACTCTAATGCTTGTTCAAGGGTCATTTTGATCGGTGGCGTCAACACTTGGGCATCATCAGTTCCCGAAGCACGAACGTTGGTCAGTTGCTTACCTTTTAAAGCATTTACGGTTAAATCGTTGGCGCGACTGTGAATACCAATAATTTGTCCTTCGTAGACTTCGTCACCATGCTGAGCAAATAAGCGGCCACGCTCTTGCAAGTTGAACAGTGCATTGGTCAAAGCTTTACCCTGACCATTGGAAATTAAAACGCCATTAATCCGCTGGCCAATTTCGCCACCTTTATGCGGGCCATAATGCTCAAAGGTGTGATACATTAAGCCTGAGCCTGAGGTCATAGTCATAAATTCCGTTTGAAAGCCAATCAAGCCACGACTCGGCATAATAAAGTCCATTCGAATACGACCTTTGCCATCAGGGCTCATGTTGGTCAACTCAGCTTTACGCAGACCAAGATTTTCCATCACGCTACCTTGATGCTCTTCTTCCACATCAATGGTAACCGTTTCATAAGGTTCCATCAGTTGGCCATTTTCTTCGCGAATAATAACTTCTGGTCGCGACACCGCCAACTCATATCCTTCGCGGCGCATATTTTCGATCAAGATCCCAAGGTGTAGTTCACCACGACCAGACACTCGGAATTTATCCGGATCATCGGTTTCTTCCACTCGCAAAGCAACGTTATGCACTAACTCTTGATGCAAACGCTCAAGAATATTGCGCGAGGTTACGAATTTACCTTCTTTGCCGGCAAAAGGAGAAGTGTTAACTTGGAAAGTCATGGTAACCGTTGGCTCGTCCACGCTCAGTGGCGGCAAAGCTTCGACAGCCGATTGGTCACAAATAGTATCGGAAATTTTTAGGTCGCCCAAACCAGTAATCGCGATGATATCGCCAGCTTCGGCAGTTTCCACTTCGTGTCGATCGAGTCCTAAATAGCCTAGCACCTGACCTACTTTACCATTACGTTTTTGTCCATCAGCGCTGATGACCGTCACTGGCTGGTTAAGTTTCACGCTACCACGCTTAATACGACCAACCCCAATCACGCCGACATAAGAGTTATAATCCAGTTGCGAGATTTGCATCTGGAAGCCGCCCTCGCTATTAGCGGGTGGCGGTGAAACATTATCCACTATCGCTTCAAACAAAGGCTGCATATTCTCACCAGTCTCGATTTCATCGCGGCTGGCCCAACCGTTTAGGGCCGAAGCGTAAACCACTTCAAAATCAAGCTGCTCGTCTGTTGCGCCTAAATTATCAAATAAATCAAAAACCTGATCCATAACCCAGTCTGGCCGCGCCCCTGGCTTATCAATTTTGTTAATCACCAGAATCGGTTTTAAACCTTGAGCAAAGGCTTTTTGCGTTACAAAGCGAGTTTGCGGCATAGGCCCTTCGGCCGCATCCACCAACAATAACACCGAATCAACCATAGACATCACTCGCTCAACTTCGCCACCAAAATCGGCGTGCCCTGGAGTGTCTACAATGTTGATACGGTAATCATTCCAAGTGATAGCGGTATTTTTAGCCAAAATAGTAATACCACGTTCTTTTTCCAAGTCATTAGAGTCCATGACTCGATCTTGCGCGCCTGCACGCTCGCCCAGAGTACCGGATTGCTCTAAAAGCTTGTCCACTAGAGTGGTTTTGCCATGGTCAACGTGGGCAATAATCGCAATATTGCGTAATTTTTCGATCATAGAGAGTCTCGCCGAACTTGAAATCAAGGATATAAAAAGTGGCGCAATTCTACACTAGATAAGGGCTTGCGCACAGAAAATAATCACTTTTATTGGTTTTCCCAAAGCCGCCAATTCTCTTATAATGGCCGCGAATGTATCATTAACCGCAAACATATCCTCTTAGCGTCATCGACCAAAACCACGAGAACCACACCATGGGCAAACTAAGCCAAGCTGAATTTCAACAACTTCAAGCCGAGTTAACCGTTAGCGAGACTCTAAACTGCAGTCGCTTGCTTTGCCCTATGCCAGTCATTAAAACCCAAAACCAGCTAAAAACCATGGCCTCTGGCGATATCTTAAAAGTCATTTGTACCGATCCTGGCACTATGGCGGATATCCCCACTTGGTCGCGCATCAATGCGATCGAGGTACTGGGCTATGCTGAGCTGGATGATCACACTATCGAGTTTTTACTTAAGGCTTAGCAAATTTTAACTCGCACACTCATCTTAGATGGGCCTATCACCGATCAAAATGTGACACACATCACAATTTTTTGACTATTTTTTATACAGCCGTGAGGGTTCGTACTAGACTGATGTTGCCAATTAATTCTAAGGGGAAGGATTCGATGCAACCTAATAAGATCAGTAAACTGCCTGTATATTTACTCAACCGCCTACTATTGTGTTTAGGCTGTATATTCATATTTCTATCCGTACAGCCGCTAAAGGCCGATAACCATTTCAAAAGGCTATTTAGACTTGAATTCGATACCCCTGAGGAGCTCAACCGTGCCCCAAGAATCTCCAAAGGAGCCTCGACCATTACCGTAGCTCCAGGCGATCAACTGGATTTATCAGTATCTCCTCGCACAGGAGCAGTTTTGTTAATTATCGAGTCGGAAACATCGCCTTTCGTTTCAGGCAAATATCGCGTCAGAATCAATCCCGGGCGCGGCTCTAACAAACGGCTACAATTTACCAACGTCCCAGGTTCTTATAAATATTCTATCGTGGATGTCTCTAATCGAGACGGCAGTGAACGTCGACCTGTACTCGATCCGGTTATTATTATTAGGGACATCAATCGCTCCTTTGACGAAGACTCATTCGATTTATAAGAAGGCTTCTGCTGCTGTTTAGTACACTTGCAAAGCTTTAGTTTCTCCGGCAAATCCAGCCGCAAGGCTTTGCTTGTGTCGCCAAGCTAATATATAATCGCTGTCCATTTTTTAAGCGGCCGGCGGTAATAACTTATGACTGCCTTGCAAAGCAATTGATATTAAGTATGACTGACACAGCAATTCCTACCACACAACCGCAACGCAAAGCCGTCGCTTTGATTTCTGGTGGCCTAGACTCCCTATTAGCAGCCAAAGTAGTGATGGAGCAAGGGGTGCATGTGGAAGGAATCAACTTTTATACCGGTTTCTGTGTCGAAGGGCATACCCATGCCATCCGAAAAAAAGATAAAGACAAGCAAAAGCGTAACAATGCCCTGTGGGTTGCTGAACAACTAGGAATTAAGTTACATATCATCGATATTTCCGAAGAATACAAGGATATCGTGATAAACCCTAAGCACGGCTATGGCGCTAACCTAAACCCTTGCCTAGACTGTAAAATATTTATGGTGAATCAGGCACAAGCATGGGCTTGGGCTGAAGAAAATGGTTTCGACTTTATTATTACCGGCGAAGTGATTGGACAGCGTCCAAAATCCCAGCGCAAAGAAACCATGCCCATCATCGCCCGTGAATCCGGCGCAGATGATCGCTTATTGCGCCCCTTGTGCGCCAAAAACCTAATCCCGACTTTGCCTGAGCGCGAAGGTTGGGTCAATCGAGATGAGCTCTATGACTGGTCAGGGCGTAGCCGAAAGCCGCAATTTGAACTCGCTAAGAAATTTGGTTTTGAAGATTACGCCCAGCCTGCGGGCGGCTGTTGCTTCTTAACCGATCCCAACTATTCCAAAAAATTGGCCGATTTGTGGCAAGCCCGCGGCGAACGACGCTATGAACTTGATGATATTATGTTATTAAAAGTTGGCCGTCATATCCGTCCAAAAGATAACTTTAAACTTATCGTGAGTCGTGAAGAAGGCGAGAATAACTTTCTACGTGGCTACAAAAAAGAGTTTACCTCTATCCACACTATCAGTCATGGCGGCCCGCTAACTTTGTTAGATGGTACTTTCGACAAAGACGACATCAAACTCGCCGCACAAATCGTAGCTCGTTATTCTGGCGGCAGAACGGCTGATAAAGTCACGGTAGAAGTTGAAAACTATCAAGGCACCTCATACGTCATGGACGTAGCACCGATGCCAGTCCATGAAGTCAAAGAAGAGTGGCACGTTTAAAACGTGCTTTTCGTCAGTCCCTAAGATTGACTTTAACCCCCCAGGCAACAAGCCTGTGATTACTTTTTAGTTCGGAAATTTCATAGTCAATCGACATCTCTTTACCTAACCTAGCTAAGAAACTATCCAACTCAGCTTTCCCCATTGCACAGTCAATAAGTTCGTTTGATCTAAAGCTAGAATCCAAAAGCTCTTTTTGATAATTCTTTAAAAAGTTAACCGCTGTCTTTTTACCTTTCTCCTTCGCTAGCTGTAAGCAGTTAGAAAAAATATTTAATGATTCCTGTAGAATATCTGGATTAATAAATTTTTCAACATTAGCCTTGATTGCAGTTAAATTTTGATTATATTCCTGCCTTGCGTGTTGTGCTTCAGCGCTCTTATTAAGCTTACTAATATTGGCCGGATTTCTTAGTAGCACAAAGAAAGGAATCATTTTTTCAACTTTTTCAAATACTCCTATCTCATCCACTAGAAAATCTATTTGTTCAATTTCTTGCCTTGCGACGTTAATTAGAATGGAGTCACTATGGTGAATAACCAAGCTGAGTTTCGCTTTCGGCTTCAACAACCTCAATAACTCACTATAAGTAGCCTCTGACAACGCATACTCTATTCCAAACTGACTTACACAGTGATCAATAGAGTTATCTTTTAAAGGGATATCCTCAATTGAAGTATTAAGTAATAGTCTAACATTTGCACGATACGGCTCTAACCAAGCGAGTTGCTCTGAATAGCTCGCTAAGTCAACTCCATAGCAAAGTGGGAAATCTTCTTTAGCTAATGTTTTTTGGTTCAGGATGCTTTTAATAACAGCACCTTTGCCCATACAAAGATCGAGAACTTGATCAGAACTTGATATCTCTTGCGAGCAAACTTCCCAAAATCGTTCGATATCAGACTCATCTGACTGAATAAAGCCCGCACAAGATTCAATAACACTCTTTTGCCAATAGCTCGACCAAACGTCTTTTCTATACTTTTTATCTTTTCTCATATAACAGCTCTCATAAAAAAAAAGGGCGAAAATCTCGCCCTTTTTTATCTTTTTAAAACTAAGTTTTAGAAAGATTGAGTGTAACGCATGTAAGTTACTCGACCAAAACCGTCGTAAAGACCGAAGTCATAGTCACGACCGCCAGTTGAGCCCTTACCGATTGGAGGGAATTTCTCACCAATGTTACGTACACCAACAGTGAAACGACCATCCCAAGGAGCACTGTAGTTCACTTGTAAGTCATGTGTAACCCAAGTACCAGCACGGTTAGTATCTTGACCATTGTGACCGATTAGGTTTAGGTTATAACCGAAAGTGAAGTCGTTGATAGCGTAAGTGTTCCAAAGCGTTAAACGATCTTTTGGCAAACCAGCATTTCTAACAATACTGTCTCCACCATCGAAGCTGTAGCTTATGACACGAGACCATTGAGTGTTTGAGGTCAATTGACCGCCCCAAAGATCAAAGTTCATGCGTAAGTTAACATCCATATTTTCAACTTCTAACTCACCTTGGTTACCAAAGCCAGTTAAACACTCAACGATCGAACCACTTGGCGCACGTGTACAAGTCAAACCAGCTGGAACTGGAACACCGGTGATTTGAGAATCAATAATATCTTGAGGACCAATTAGAGTAATTTGATCGGTGATTTCAATATTACTGTAATCAACAGTTAAGTTTAACCATTCCAGTGGCTGCCAAGCTGCACCAATAGAGTATTGATCTGATTCTTCTGCTTGCAACGCAGGATTAGCTTGTCTGAATTCATTGATTTGCAATGAACAGTCAGCAGGCTGGCCTTGAGCAACACAACTTTGAGGATCATTTACTGAAGTCGCACTAAAAGTAGTTTTAGCGTTTAACTCAGGTAGTGACGGTGCACGGAAACCTTGACCCCAAGATGCACGAAGAGTCAACTCATCCCATGGCTGGTAACGGAATGATACTTTTGGAGAAGTGTTATCACCAAAATCAGAGTAATCATCGTAACGAGCCGCAACATTCATTTCAAAGTTATCGGTGAATGGGAATAGAGCCTCGAATGCAAGAACGCGAACTTGACGTGTACCTGCTGCAGAGTTACCCGCTGAACCACCTACTTGACCTGCTTCAGATTGTGGATCGTACTGATCAGAGTAGATTTCTTTACGCCACTCAGCACCTACTAACATAGATGAAGTACCGCCGCCCATATCGAATAAATCAAATTGACCTTGAGCAAACGCTTCTTCAAAATCGAAGTTTGACTCACGGTAAACCGTGATTCTCATTGCATTTAGAACATCTTCGTCTGAAGCATATGGATTTGCTAAGTCATAAGCACCTGACTCAATCAAAGTTGAAGCTGCTGAACGTAGTAAATAGTTACGTCCTACATCGTCAGTTTTATTATCTGTACGACGATAACCTATATCCCAGTCCACATTCATCCAGTTACCGGTTGTACCAATCAACACATCATTCATGTTGTTAGTTACGGTAGAATCACGATTACCTAGTGCATCAAAACGGTGCCACCAGTTTACAGCTTGTGGTGCTAGACCTAAGCTTGCATCGTAAACGTTACCATTAGGATTGGTTGGGTTATTTGGGCTATCGGCTGTTAACGGAGTCGAGAAGAAGCTCGAATCAGGTACTGGAGCATAACGACCAAAAGATTCTGTACGAGTTACACGAGCATTCATGTAAATCATCCAGTCATCGTTGACTTCGTGCTCAGCTTTAATGAACAAACCTTTGTTTTTAATCGACGCTTCATCAGCACTTACTAATGTAAAGTCGTAGGCACAACGTGTTTGATCAGGGTTAACTGCATTGACGTTGCCAATGGTGTAGAAACCTGTACCCGGGAAGTCACAAGCTGTACCGCCTTGACCATCCGGAATAGAAGTCCAGTCAAAGTTATCGAAACCTTGTCCATCAATAGTAGTGAAGCTGTTACCATAAATAGAACCGCCAGGAGTGTTCCAAGGGAAATCACGCGCAAATATGATGTCACGATCATTCCAAGAAATACCAGCGATGATGTTAGAACGATCGCCTGCTGCACCAAATACGATAGAACCTTCTTCTCTGTCACCACCGTCACGAGGAATACTAACGCCTGCACGACCTAACATAATTTCAGCGCCTTCATAATCGGAACGCAAAATTACGTTTACAACACCACCAATTGCGTCAGAACCGTATACCGCTGAAGCACCATCAACTAGTACCTCAATACGCTCAATAGCACCCATTGGAATAGTATTCAAATCTTGAGTAGAACCCGTCGAACCAGATTTAGGTAGACGACGGCCATCAATCAAGACCAAAGTACGGCTAGCGCCAATACCACGTAAACTGATTGAAGCAGTACCTTGAGCAGAACTACCAGATTGTGGGCGGAAAGAACCACCACTGTTAAAAGTCAAATTACGCAAAAAATCAGCAGCGTTTGACTCACCGCTTAATTCAATTTGTTCACGGTCAATAATTGTTACAGGAAGAGCGCCTTCTACGTCACTTCGCTTTAGTCGAGAACCCGTTGTTACAACAACGTTCTGTTCTTCAGCGCCTTCTTCTTCAGCAGCGAAAGTTGCTGGAGAGGAGATAGCGATAGAAGCAGCAAAGCCGCTGTATAAAGCTGCTTTAACAGCTTTAGCTATCATTGTCTTGTTAGTCATAAAATCCTACCTATAGTATGTAGTTAGTAAATTTACTTTTTTACACCATTTGAGCTTATTTTATCCAGCATAGGCATGCACAAGAACAAAATAAGCCTTGGTGACCGTAATAAGTATCATATTTGTTACAATTTGGTCAACAAATTTTACCTTTTTGCCATAAATTAATGGAACTTTTCGAACAATTATTAATCAGCTTCACAAAATCATAAAATTTTTTCCAAAAATCAATTAGTTAGAATCACTTCTAAATCTAACCTCTAAAGTTCAAATTTGTCTCATTTTAACCACCGCGCTTTGCACCACTTTGGTGCATTTTATTCTTCAAATTTTGACTAACTTGCTACACCTTAAGCCCTTTGCTCTTTATAATAGCCGCCAACCAATTATCAATTGCCGCCATTTTTGGAGATCAAGATGTCAATCAGCAACGTTTTAGAAATGATTAAAGAATACGAAGTAAAATTCGTCGATTTACGCTTCACCGATACCAAGGGTAAAGAGCAGCACGTGACCATTCCTGCCCACCAGGTTGACGAAGATTTCCTTACCGATGGCAAGATGTTTGACGGTTCTTCCATTGCTGGCTGGAAAGGCATTAACGAATCGGACATGGTATTGATGCCAGATACTGAAACCGCGGTGATGGACCCCTTCTTTGAAGATCCGACCTTAAACTTACGCTGCGACATTCTTGAACCGGCAACCATGACCGGTTATGACCGCGATCCTCGCTCAGTCGCTAAACGTGCTGAGGAATACTTAAAATCTACCGGCATCGCCGACACCGCTTACTTTGGCCCAGAGCCAGAGTTCTTTATGTTTGAAGACGTTAAGTTCAAAACCGACATGAGCGGCTCAATGGTTAAAATCGACGATCCAGAAGCGGCTTGGAACTCAGATAAAAGCTATGAAGACGGTAACACAGGTCACCGTCCAGGCGTCAAAGGCGGTTATTTTCCCGTTCCACCAGTGGATTCTTCGCAAGATATTCGCTCGCAAATGTGCTTGGTGATGGAAGAGATGGGCTTAGTTATCGAAGCTCACCACCACGAAGTCGCGACCGCCGGTCAGAACGAAATTGCTACCCAATTCAATACCTTAGTGAAAAAAGCCGACGAAGTTCAGATCTTAAAATACGTGACTCACAACGTAGCACACGCTTATGGTAAAACCGCGACTTTCATGCCCAAACCCATCGTTGGCGATAACGGTACCGGCATGCACATTCACATGTCTCTAGCCAAAGACGGCACTAACATTTTTGCTGGCGACAAGTATGGCGGCCTTTCCGAAGACGCACTTTACTACATTGGCGGTGTGATCAAGCATGCTCGCGCTTTAAATGCCATTACCAACCCTTCAACCAACTCTTATAAGCGTTTGGTTCCAGGTTTCGAAGCGCCAGTAATGCTCGCCTATTCGGCGCGAAACCGCTCAGCTTCCATTCGTATCCCGCACGTGCCAAGCGCCAAAGCTCGCCGCATCGAAGCGCGCTTCCCTGATCCGATGGCTAATCCCTATTTGGCTTTCGCTGCGATGATGATGGCTGGTCTTGACGGGATCCAGAACAAGATCCACCCAGGTGACGCTATGGATAAGGACTTGTACGACTTACCCGCTGAAGAAGCCTTGAGTATCCCAACCGTGGCATCTTCACTAGAACAAGCCTTAGACGCGCTCGATGCTGATCGCGAGTTCCTGACTCGTGGCGGCGTCTTCTCGGACGAAATGTTGGATGCTTACATCGAATTAAAACGTGGCGAAGTCGCGCTATTGAACATGACCACTCACCCGATTGAGTTTGAAATGTACTACAGCCTTTAATCGCTCTGCAGTACCATTTATCCAAGCCCAGCAACCGCTGGGCTTTTTTATTTTGACATAAAAAGCGCCAACTGCTAGAAAATAGGCTGATAAGGAGGGTCTTATGTCGTTGAAATTTAAACTGTTTCTAATTTTTGCTCTACCACTTACCTGGGTGCATAACCATGCTCAAGCACAAGACAAGGTCATGTATAAGAAAGTTGATAAAAATGGACGCATTATTTTCACCGACAAACCCATCGCTGGCTCGAAAAAAGTAACTGTTGATACCAGTAAGAACCTTATGAGCATCCCCAAAATTAAACCCAAAACTAAAGAGCAAGTCGCCGAATCCAACACAGAAGCCCCTTATGAGGTGTTAGCCATCGAACAACCGGCCAATGACGATAGGGTTAAGATGCAAAATGGTAGCCTCTATGTGATTGTTGCTATGACCCCGAATTTGAGTGCAAACCATAGCATTCGCCTTATTCTCAATGGTGAAATGGTTGGCGATGACCAAAAAGTGCCCTACTTCACTCTAACCGAACTTAAAAAAGGCAAACATCAGTTGATAGCAGAAGTCTTCGACGACGAGACTAAAGCCTTAGTTCAATCCAGCCCCAGCATCGATTTCCAGCTTAGATAAGCGTTAATCTTAATATTTCCTTCTTTTCGCACCAATATGGTGCATTTGTTACTGCATTTGTTACAATAGCAGCTACTCAGCATACAAGCGACCAGCAATGCAAAACCTGCTCGATCAAATGTCTACCGCCATTATCTTACTGGATATGAAGGGGCGTTTTAGCTACCTCAACCAGGCGGCTGAGCAATGTCTGAATATCACCGCGAGAAACTTGCTTGGCAAGCGCTATTCCTATTTTGTCGACGCCAACAGCCTGCCAGTACGGGAGTGGTTACAGGAGCTGGTTAAAGCAGAATCAAAGCTGTTTGATCACAGACTGATTGAGCTCAAAAACGGTCAGCGCTTTGCTGCCGATTTATCATTGCAAAAAGTTGACTACCAAAACCAATCTCATTTACTCATCGAGTGGCAAAATAGCCAATTATTACAACGCCATAAGCAAGATCATGAATGGCAACGAAACCAAGCGATTCAGCGGCAACTATTGCAAAACCTAGCGCATGAGATTAAAACCCCGCTGAGCGGAATTGCAGGTGCAGCCCAGCTGTTGGAAATGGAATCTCATGATCCTAATAGCCCCAAATCAACCATTAGCCAAATCGTCAGCAAAGAAGTGAAACGCCTTTCGGATTTGGTGGACAGAATGTTGCTGGGGCAAAAGGTTGCCAGCCGAATCGATACGAATATCCACGAAATCATCGAACAGGTGATTAGCTTTATCAGCCTCAACTTGTCAAAATCGATTAGTATTAAACGTGATTACGACCCCAGCTTGCCTGAAATTCAGGCAGCCCCCGAGCAAATCTATCAAGTCTTGTTGAATCTTGCCCAGAACGCCATTGAAGCCTTAAGTCATGCCAAAACTGTCGATGGTGAGATCCAATTTAAAACGCGGGTCAGCAAAGATCACCCGCTGGTCAACTATCAATCCCAACAGGTGCTGAAAATTGAAATTATCGATAATGGCCCAGGGATCTCAGAAGAGCTTCAGCCAAATATATTTTTTCCCATGATCAGCGGCAAAAACAGCTCTGGTTTAGGGCTTGGCATTGCCCAAAGTTTGATCCAACAGCACCAAGGTTTAATCGAATTTAGCTCCAATCCAGGCAAAACTCTGTTTAATTGTTATTTACCGCTGAAGGCAAGAGTATATGGATAAGCCATTGATTTTATTGGTAGATGATGACAGCTCCATTCGCTGGGTGCTCAGCAAAGCGCTGAGCAACGCAGGCTTTAAAGTGGTCGCCGCAGACAACGGTCAAGAGGCGCTCAAGCTGGTGGCAAAAGAACCACCTAAAGTCTTGATCACCGATGTCCAAATGCCCGGGATCAGCGGTCTAGAATTGATGGAAACGGTCAAAAATCGTTACCCTCAGTTGCCTGTGGTGATCATTACGGCCAATACCGACACGCAAATGGCGGTCGAGTCGCATCAAATCGGTGCTTTCGATTATTTGCCCAAACCCTTTGATCTCAATCAAGCAGTGTCTATTTGCCAAAAAGCTTTGGCGCTCGATAAGCCACAACCACTATCGCCATGGCAACAGCAGCTCAATAAAACCTTGCAAGCCGAATACCACCAAGGTAATACTCAAATCTTGCAGAGCCTGCAAACCGAATTTGAGCAATTTATGGTGCAGCAAGCGCTCGAGTTGTGCCAAGGACATAAACAAAAAGCTGCAAAATTACTCGGATGGGGTCGCAATACCCTCACCCGTAAACTACAATCGTGGCAGCTTGAGCAAACCACGCCTGATGAAGATAACCACTAATGTTTCATATCGTTTTATTTGAACCAGAAATTCCACCCAACACCGGCAATATTATCCGTCTTTGTGCCAACACTGGCTTTCAACTACATTTAATAGAGCCGCTGGGGTTTGAAATTGACGACAAACGCATGCGCCGCGCCGGCTTGGATTATCATGAATGGGCCAATCTCAAAATTCATAAATCTTATGACCACTTCAAAACAGCCGAGCAACCCAAGCGCCTATTTGGCCTGAGCACCAAAGGCAAAGCCTATTATCATGAAATCAATTATCAAGATGGCGATTTTTTTATCTTCGGCCCTGAAACCCGCGGCCTGCCCGACTGGATTTTAGACGATATGGCCGCGAACCTACTACGGATCCCCATGAAAAAAGATAGCCGCAGCTTAAATTTGTCTAATACGGTTGCCATATTGGCGTATGAAGCCTTGAGACAATTTGAATTCAATAGTTTTGAGTAGGATAGCGCGTTTAACTTATCGGAAATTTAACAGAAAGTGCTTTTCGCTTTTCAGCGAGTTACTTTTCCAAACTTGGAAAAGTAACCAAAAGAAGTTTCCCCGAATATTCAGGTCATTCTGCGAATGACTTCCCTCACCAAAGCCCATTCACTTAACGCACCGTGAAAAACAGCACATCCATGTCCTGATTTGAATTACTATGAATGGCCTTTACTTCAGCTAAATATAAAGGGGATTAAGAACACACCACTCCCCCCTTATCACAAGCCGAGAAGGTTAGATGAATAGCGACAATTAGGTGGATACAAATTGAGTTTCAAGGGACAGGGAAGTCCCATTGAAACGACGCGTTAATGAACTTTAGGTTTGAGGGAAGCCGTAGGCCGCAGTGATGAGGGCGCCTTTCTTTGTGCGGATGACTATAAGGAATACCTTTAGGTGCAAAGAAATGAACAAGAAAACACAGTAGGTTCATGATTTAATAGTACAGCGTGAGGATTAACTCAGGCACCAATCTAAAGCTCTCAATAAAAGCCATATTCTGACTTTCATCAGAATGACGCAATACTAAGACTCAGCGAGATTGCCGCGTCAGCTTCGCTTCCTCGCAATGACAAGAAAAACTAAAATCCGCACTCCCTAGAGAGATTTCTTTGGTCACAAGTACGGAATGACGAGCGCATTAAAAAAGACGGAAATTAACTTTCCCTCTTTAAATCCCTAGTTAACAGCTCATGCGCAGCCTGTTTGGCATCAAGGTTTTGATAAATAATTTTGTACACCACATCACAAATGGGCATTTCCACCCCCACTCGCTCAGACAGCATTTTCACTTCCTTGGCGTTACGCACTCCTTCGACCACCTGCCCAATCTGGGCTTCAATATCGGCGCGCGCTTTGCCTTGACCCAAGGCCATACCAAAACGGCGGTTACGCGATTGATTGTCGGTACAAGTCAAAACTAAATCGCCCATGCCGGCCATACCGGTAAAAGTGTTACGTTTGCCGCCCATCGCTTTGCCCAGTCGCATCATCTCCGCCAAACCGCGGGTGATTAAAGCAGTTCTGGCATTAGCGCCAAAACCTAAGCCATCGGCAATTCCAGCGCCAATCGCAATCACGTTTTTCACCGCACCACCAATTTGCACTCCGACAATGTCTTTGCTCAAATAAACGCGGAAACGATCGTTATGTAAGGCTTTGGCAAATTGTTTGCGCAGCTTTTTGTTTTTCGAAGCAAGGGTAATCGCCGTAGGCATTCCTTTAGCCATTTCTTTGGCAAAAGTAGGCCCCGAAAGAATCGCATGCGGCAGCTCGAAGCCTAAGTTAGCTTGCAACACGCTTCCTAAAAGATCACCGGTTTCAGGATCAAGCCCTTTGCTCGCCCAAATCAGCCGCGATTGCTCGTTCAGGTATGGCTTAGCCAATTCCAAACAAGCGCCAAAAGCATGACTTGGCACCGAGATCAAAACCGCATCGACAGCATCAAGTGCTGTTTCAATAGAATCAGTAAGCTCTAAATTATCTGGAAAAGGAATATCGGGAAGGTAGTGCTGGTTGGCTCTATCTTGTTGCATTTGGGCTACTTGTTGCGCATCCCTAGCCCAGAGCCTAGTTTGGTTACCATTCTTGGCTAGCAAAACAGCCAAAGCGGTTCCGTAGGAGCCTGCCCCTAGAACCGCGATGGATTTTATTGCTGACATGGAGTCTCGAGCAACGATTAAGCTTGACCTTCGGCTGGCTGGCCAGCTTGTGCTTGCTGTTGCTGAGCTTGCTGCATCGCTTGCTCATACAAAGCATTAAAGTTAATCGGTTGTAATACAAAACGTGGGAAACCGCCGCGAGCAATGGTTTCCGAAACCGCTTCACGTACATACGGGAATAATTGTTCAGGGCAGAAAGTGCGCAATACACGATTGCGAGTCGCTTCGTCTAAACCTTTAACGGTAAATACGCCGCCGTATTTTACTTCAGCAATATAAGCCGTTTTCTCGCCAACTTTAGACGTTACGGTAACTTGTAAATCCACTTCAAAGGCATCGTTTTCCAAATCTTTGGCGTTGTTGCCCAAGTTGATGTTGATGTCAGGCTTATATTCTTCCAAGAAGATTTGTGGTGAATTAGGCGTCTCAAACGAAATGTCTTTAGCGTAAATCGTTTGGATATTAAGCTGCACACCGTCAGGAGTTTCTACCGCTTGTTCCTGATTATTTTGGATTTGATCATTCTCTGCCATTGTTCTCTCTCTTATCTTTAAAATTTAAAATTGACTATTGGATTCGGAAGCTGGGTTATGACGTCGGATAAACCAGCGCGTCTAATTTATTGGCACGATATAGCGCCTGCAAATCATCATTACCACCAATCGGTTTCTGATCCACAAAAATTTGCGGTACCGTCCGCGCGCCGGCCATTTGCGCCATTTCGTTTTGCAATTCAGGCTTACCATCAACCGAAATTTCTTGATAGCTAAGCGCTAATGAATCCAGCAAGTGTTTAGCGCGAATACAAAAAGGGCAATAACTTTTAGTATAAATCACGATGTCTGCTTGCGGCTTGCGGTTCTCTTGTTGACTCATGGACTTCCAACGCTAGTTGCTAAAACTAACCTTTATTTAAAGGCAAATTATCTGCAACCCAAGACTGGATCCCGCCTTTAAGCTTATGCACCTGCTTAAAGCCTTGACCGCGCAACAAAGTCGAAGCTGAGCCTGCCTGCATTCCGGTGTTACAGACCATAATCATGGGGTTGTCTTGGTACTTTTCAAGCTCTTTGACGCTATCTTTTAGCTTGGTAAAAGGAATATTGATCGAGCCGGGAATATGCCCCTTGTTATAGTCGGCAATGGCGCGCAGATCTACCAGCTTACCGTCTTGGCGATTGACCACTTCGCTCGCCATCAAAGGAGTTAAGGCTTGCGAGCCGCTCATGGCAGTTTGAATATAGCTGATGATCAATAAAATCGCCACCAGTAGCCAAGCGCCGCCTAAAAGAAAATGATTGGTAAAAAACTCTGTTAATTGTTCCATAATAAATTGGGTAGTGGTTTATGGATTAGTCGCTACCACAAAGGTCATCTGGGAATGCGTAAATAAGATAGAGCATTATACATAAATGCGTCCCTAAACCTAGTGTTTCAAGCGTTAAAAGCCCTAAAAGACAGCTCAATAAAAGCTTTCAACCCAGACCTGATGGTAAGCACTTGATAAATAAAAAAGGCAAACCTTTCGATTTGCCTTTTTAGAGCTTACTTTTGAATGACTCTGGCTAGAAGCCTATCCTTCAATTAAGCTAAGACTAGCTTCAAGCAACAAGCTAAACAGGTTCAACCTTTAGGCTAGCGCCCTCAAAGCCCACCACCTTGACTCGCGCTTGCACCGCCGTATCAGGGCCTAACACCCGCCAGTGAGTATCGCCAACTTTGGCCTTTCCAACGCCATTAATAATCGCTTTGCTTAAAATAAACTCCTTACCAATCAAGGCTTTACCCCGCTGGTTTAGCGTATCGTTTTCGTCGCGAACATCAATTTTGTGCTTCTTAGCATAGGATTTCCAAAGGATAATACTCGCCACTGACAAGACTGAGAATATCAGCCACTGAATTTGCGGTGAAATCAACTCACCAAAAACCAGCTGTAGAATACCCACTATCAAACCGGCAACACCAAACCACAACAAAATAGCGCCCGGGGCAAACATTTCCAGAATTAACAGCACCAAGCCTAAAACCAGCCAATGCCAATATTCCATCTGCATTAAAAATTCCATAGTGACTCCTCTTTAATTACGATCGTTTCGATCACTAGGCTTTTTTATCAAAAGCTTCTTTCGCCAATTCGGCAATGCCCGCTACTGAACCAATCACCGAGGAAGCTTCCAACGGCATCATCAAGACTTTTTGATTATCCGAAGTGGCAATCTGGCCCAACGCATCTACGTACTTTTGTGCTACGAAGTAGTTAATCGCCTGTATATTACCTTCGGCAATAGCTTTTGAGACCATTTGCGTTGCGTTAGCTTCAGCTTCTGCTAACCGCTCACGTGCCTCAGCTTCACGGAAAGCCGCTTCACGCTCACCTTCGGCTTTTAGAATTTGCGACTGCTTTTGACCTTCCGCTTCTAATACTTCCGATTGCTTTTGACCTTCCGCTTCGAGGATTTGCGCCCGCTTAACACGCTCGGCCTTCATCTGACGCGCCATCGCATCTACCAGATCGCGTGGCGGCAAAATATCTTTAATCTCGATACGCGTAACTTTAACGCCCCAAGGATTAGTTGCTTCGTCAACAATGGTCAAAATACGCGCATTAATTTCATCACGCTTGGATAACATCCAATCCAGATCCATCGAACCCAAAACGGTACGAATGTTGGTCATGACCAGATTTTGCATCGCGCGGTGCAGCTGATTAACCTCATAGGTTGCTTTAACCGAATCCACCACTTGATAGAAGCAGACCGCATCAATGGTCACGGTAGCGTTATCTTGTGAAATGACTTGCTGGGCAGGAATATCCAAAACCTGCTCCATCATATTCACTTTAGCACCAATTTTGTCGATGATAGGAACAATGATGTGTAAGCCAGGCGGCAATACTTTTTTCAATTTGCCGAATCGCTCGACCGTATATTCATACCCCTGAGAAACGGTTTTGACACCTAAGAAAATCCCAACAATGACCAGCGCAACAATACCAATAATAACTTCCATCAGTTTCCCCTTTATAGTTATTCAACACGAATTATCTTAATATAATATGGGGATTTCATTAACAATTTCAATAAGTTTTGTGTTACCAATTATTTAACTGGGTTCAAACTCTGCTCGCAACTTAACGACAAATCGAGCTCTAGCCTAGTTTTTGCACAAAAGGTACAATAGGCGCACTTTTAATCAAGCAAGCATACCCATGACACAATCGGTAAAACCCATGGCTCTGATCATTCTTGACGGTTGGGGCTACTCAGAAGATCCGCAAGACAACGCCATTATGGCGGCTAAAACTCCAAACTGGGATAAGTACTGGTCGCAATACTCTAAAACCCTCATTTCCGGTTCCGGCGTCGATGTTGGTTTACCCGATGGGCAAATGGGCAACTCCGAAGTAGGTCATCTAAACCTTGGTGCTGGCCGCGTGGTTTATCAAGATTACACTCGGATCAGCAAAGCGATTCAAGACGGAGATTTTTTTGAGAATGAGGTTTTGATCAACGCCATCGATAAAGCAGTTGCTAACAATAGCGCCGTTCACCTGATGGGTTTGCTTTCCCCCGGCGGCGTTCATAGCCATGAAGAACATTTCCATGCCGCAATTAAGCTCGCCAAGCAAAGAGGTGCCAATCAAGTTTATATCCACGCCTGTTTGGACGGCCGCGATATGCCGCCACGCTCAGCCCAGCCGAGTATTGAGCGTCTAGAAGCCGTTTGCAAAGACATAGGAGTCGGTCGAATTGTCGCTTTGACAGGGCGCTATTACGCCATGGATCGCGATAATCGCTGGGATCGAGTTGAAAGTGTCTACAATATGCTCACTCAAGGCCAAGCAGACTATCAATATGATTCTGCATTAGAAGCGCTCGACGCCGCTTATGAGCGTGGCGAAAATGACGAGTTTGTAAAAACCACTATCATTGGTGAAGCCGCACCTATTTCCAATGACGATAGCGTAATTTTTATGAATTACCGCGCTGACCGAGCGCGCCAATTAACCCGCGCCTTTGTCGATAGCGACTTTCAAGCTTTTGAGCGCAAAGCTCGCCCTGTGCTAAGTGACTTTGTCATGCTAACCCAATATGCTGCCGATATTGAAAGCAGCGTGGCCTTTGCGCCGATCAGCATGAGCAATGTACTTGGCGAACATTTGCAAAAACTGGGCAAAACTCAATTGCGGATTGCCGAAACGGAAAAATATGCTCATGTTACCTTCTTCTTTAATGGCGGCGTGGAGCAGCCGTTCGAAGGTGAAGAGCGGGAACTGATCCCCTCGCCGAATGTGGCAACCTATGATTTGCAGCCCGAAATGAATGCTGCGGTAGTCACCGATAAGTTGGTTGAGGTCATAGAGAACCAAAGCCACGATGTGATTATTTGTAATTTTGCGAATCCCGATATGGTGGGCCACACCGGTAATTTTGCCGCTACTGTCAAGGCCATTGAGGCTTTGGACGATTGTATTGGCCGTATCGTCAGTGCTTTAGAAAAAGTTGGTGGTGAAGCTTTATTAACCGCCGATCATGGCAATGCGGAAAAGATGGCGGATGCTTCCACTGGACAAGCGCATACCGCCCACACCAGCGAGCCAGTGCCGTTGCTGTATATCGGACGCAAAGCGCAAGTACAGGTCAGTGATGGTGTTCTTTCCGATCTAGCGCCGACTATGTTGGACTTGATGGGGCTGCCGATTCCTGCTGAAATGACTGGGCGACCTATCTTTAAATTACAATAAGCTTGATTCAAACTTGACACAAAAACTTCTTACTTGCGTTTTTTTTATGCTGCTGGTTTTTACCAGCAGCAGTCATGCTTTCGATAAAAAAAAGGCCGAGCAAGAACTCAAAGAACTCAAGCAAGCGATCCAATCGGTACAAAACGAGCTGAATAAAAATCGTCAACAGCAATCCACCACTGAAAAATCGCTAGCCAAAGCCGACAAAGCCTTATCAGCAGCAACCAAGGCTTTAACCCAAACTAATCGCGAGATCAAAACACGACAACAAAAGCTCACTCAGCTTAAAAAGGAACAACTGCGAAAACAACAAGCCAGCCAAGCGCAAAAAAGATTACTGGCAAATCAGCTCCGAAGCGCTCGCCGCTCTGGCAGTCAGGAATATATTAAATTTCTGCTAAACCAAGAAGATCCTGCAAAAATTTCCCGAATGCTGAAATATTATGACTATTTGAATAAAGCTCGCGTTGAGGATATTCGGTCACTACAAACAACTCTGCAACGACTGGAAACTATTGAAACAGAAATTAACCAAAGCATTCTAGAGCTGCAATCCCTAAGCGCTCAACAAAAATCGCAACAAGCACAACAGCGACAATTAAAAGTCGCTCAACAAAAAGCTTTAACCGCGCTTAAGGCAGATTACTCCAGCAATAGCCAACGATTAAGCAAGCTCAAGCGCAATGAGCAAGAGTTACAACAACTGTTAACACAGTTGGAGCAGACCTTAAAAAACTTCAGTCCACCGCAATCTCTCAGTGGTCTAGCCAAGTTTAAACGCAAGCTCTCTTGGCCCGTAAAAGGCGCTATCTTGCACCGCTTTGGTAGTGCCAAATTGGATTCTAGCTTGCGCTGGAATGGTATCATTATTGCTAGTCAAGAAGGTAGTCAAGTCAAAGCGATACAACATGGTCGAGTAGTATTTTCCGATTGGTTACGCGGCTTTGGACTGCTCACTATTATCGATCATGGCAAAGGCTATTTGTCGCTCTACGGGCACAACCAAGCCTTGCTAAAGAATGTTGGCGACTTTGTTGAAGCTGGCGAGCCTTTAGCGACCATTGGTCAAAGCGCAAACTTCCAGCGCTCAGGACTTTATTTTGAAATTCGTCATAACGGAAAACCGCAAAATCCGTTACACTGGATCAAACGCTAGGACGATTGTTTAGGATGGGAATGCAAAGATGATACAGCGTCAATTGACTTGGTTACTCTTGTTAGCTTCATTGGGCATGGGGTTGCAAGCCGAGCACAAACAAAACACAATCGAAACCGCCGATGAGCGAATCGAAGAGTTACCGCTCGACGAGTTAGTAACCCTAACGGATGTGTATGCGCAAATTAAAAAAGTATACGTTAAAGAACTCAGCGACAAGGAAATCTTAGACAATGCTATCAAGGGCATGCTAAGCAACCTTGATCCACATTCGCGTTTCATGGACTCCAGCAACTTCGAACAGCTAGAAGAGTCTGCTCGTGGTGAATATGCTGGTATTGGCATTCGCGCGGAACATTCCGAAGACGCTATCTATGTGCGCTATTTGTTCGAGAGTTCGCCTGCGTTAAAAGCTGGCTTGCAGCTTAATGACAAAATCATCGCTATTGATGGCAAAACTACCGAAGGTTTATCGGTGGAAGAAGGCAGCAATATGCTACGTGGCCTGCCGAATACTAAAGTGATTCTAACCGTGGTATCGGATAAAGAGCCGCAAGCTAAAGATCTCACTGTGGTGCGCAAGGTCATTCAATTCACCAGTGTTAATTACGAGCTTATTGAAAATGATATTGGTTATGCCCGCATTGGTGAGTTCCAGACTCGCTCAGCCAAGGATTTAACCCAAGCCATTACTAAAATGGAAAAACAAAACAAAAAGCCACTCAAAGGGTTTATTCTCGACTTACGCAATAATCCTGGCGGGATTTTAGATTCAGCGGTAGCGGTCAGTGATTTGTTTTTGCAAAAGGGCTTAATTGTCGCAACTAAAGGCCGCTTAAAAGATTCTAATCAAGAGTACCATGCCACTTCTGGCGATATTTTGCGTAACCGGCCCATGATTATTTTGATTAATAATGTCTCGGCTTCTGCTTCGGAAATTGTCGCTGGCGCACTGCAAGATCATAACAGAGCGACCATTATGGGCACTCAGTCTTATGGCAAAGGCTCGGTGCAAACTATCTATCCGATCCATGGCGGCGGCGGGGTCAAAATTACCACCGCTCTTTACTATACGCCTAGCGATCGTTCGATCCAAGATCTAGGGATCAGCCCCGATCAAGAGGTTGAGCTTGAAGTTTTTGAAGGTACATTAGCAGAAGACGAAAGAACTTATAAAGTTGATAATCAGGTTGTTGCCGCGGTGGAGTTTCTCACAGAAAAGCCGCAAGGAAATCAAAAGCAACAATAGTCTTTAGGCTCACAGTTTGCTTACGATTGTCATACCATTTGCAGATAACGTTGCAACAGATATAAAGCAGCGATCGAGCGAGCCTCGGTAAAATCCTCATGCGCTAATAGCTGATCAATTTGGTCAAAGCGCCATTTGACTACCTCGATTGGCTCCGGCTCGTCGCCCTTAAGACTCGATTCATACAAATCTCGTGCTAGCACCAGAAACATTTTATGACTTAAATAGCCTGGAGCTAAGCTGATCTGCTTGAGCAAATCTAACTGCTTGGCGGCATAGCCAGTCTCCTCTTGCAGTTCACGATTGGCCGCTAACTCCGGCGCTTCAGCTGTTTCGATCAAGCCTTTAGGAAATGCCAACTCGTAATTTTCAACCCCAGCGGCATACTCCTTAATCAGCAGAAAATGTTCGTCATCCAGAACCGGAATAATCATTACTGCGCCATGAGTTCCCGCCTTCAAGCGTTCATAGATCCGCTCTTCGCCATTGGAGAATTGCATCTGCAACTCTTCTACCGCAAAAATTCGCGTCTGAGCAATGGTCTTTTTACTTTTAATTAGAGGCCTTTTCTTCATCTACTGTATTCTAGCAGCTCAGTTAATCGATTCACTAATGGAAAATCTCTGTGTTCGATTGGTGCTTTACTAGAATCGGGATGACTGACTCCATAAACTGCGCCAATCCCGAATGATTTTGCGGTTTGTAAAATGGTTGGGCTATCATCGACAAATAATGTAGAAGCCGAATTAAAGCACCAGCGTTTTTTAATAAAATTCCAAAATTTCATATTTTCTTTGGGATAGCCAGTGTCATGACTAGACAGCAACTCATCAAAATAAGGCGAGAAATCTTTGCGCTCAAGTTTAATTCTTAAGGTATCTGGATGGGCATTAGTTACCAAGTATAGCTTTTTATTATCGGCTTTGGCTTGCTTCAAAAACTCTAGCGTCCCCGTTCGATATTCGACCTTTTCCGCAACCTGACTTTTAATTGCAACCACATCCAATTGCATTTGCTCACTCCAAAAATCAGTGCAATACCAATTCAAGGTACCGTAATGATTGTGATAAAGATCTTTTAAAAACCTTGTTGCCTGCGGCTGCGTTAATTGATGCTTTTTGGCATATTCTCGCGGTATAAGTTCCAACCAAAAATAATTATCAAATGCCAAATCTAGCAAGGTGCCATCCATATCAAGTAGCACCGTTTCGAGTTTTGACCAATCATAAGATTTCATATTCAGTTTCTAGTGAGTTGACCTTGCCACTGGATGCGGTAACGTCCATCAACCAATTTGGCAAAATTTTGAACCCCTGATTTGATTTGCTCGGGGAGCTCTTCTGACATACTTAAATCCAATTTATAAGCTCCCTGACTGGAAAGCTTGAAATCCCCTTTTAAATCTAACATCCCTTGGTTATCAACAATGGTTAAGATTAGCGTCGGATTTTGAGGATCTTGATCGCTACTAAGCTCGAATCGAATATCGCCTAGTTGCAAAGATTGTTCTAGATAATACAGCATAGCATCTCGCCATACACCTTTACCCTGAGCTTGCTCGATCAATTGATTAGCGGCTAGCTGAAATACTTCAATTTGCCCTTCGATTTCTCCTGCAAGCCCTTTAACTGGAAAGCGCATCAAAGGGTCCAATCGAGAAGCATCCAACGAAAAATCACTATCCGTGATTAATAAACTTTGCTGGTTAGCATTTAGTTGAGCCGTTAGCTGCAAGCTTGGATCTTGCACTTGAAGCTGGGTATTTAAACTGCCCGACAGTAACGAGAAAGGATTTAAAGCTAAAGATACTCGCTCCAGCTGATAGCCTTTGACTGCCAGACTGGCAAATTTAGGACTCCAGATAGAACCTTCGATTCCGCTGATGTGGATGGGTTTTATTGAAGCTGGAAGCTGCTTGGTGAGCATTGGAACAATAGTTTTGGCAGGGGCTAATACGGCGATAAAGACCAGCAAAACTACCATTCCCAGCAAGCTGCCGAGAATTATTTTCTTCATGTTTAACCTGCTTTTAACACCTTCAGCGAAACGTCTACCTTGCCAACTTCGTCAGTGTCCGAGACACGCAAGTTATCAATTATCAAGCCATTTTTCTGCTCTAACAAAGTGATCCAGCGAATAAAATTATCAAACTCGACTTCATCCATACGCAACTGGATCTCCTTATCACGCTTACGCTCTTGGATACTGGAAAAACTGATATTGTAATTTTGCGCCGTTTGCGTCACCAACTGGTTTAAAGCTTTCTGACTTGGCTTAATGTTTGAACCACCTTTAATAGCCGCAACTTGCTGCTTTAAATTAACCACTTGCGCAGCTAAAGCATTTCGATCAGCTTCTAACCCAGCCTTATATTTTTTTAACGGCATGATCACCAATAGCGTTAATAGCAGAATTGCAAAAGACGTAGCTAATAGATTAACCATGATCCGTTCGCGCTGATTAAGGCCAACATACCAAGTTTTTAATCCACTCATGATTCTTATGCCTCGCCTTAATTAAGTTTGATGACTAAACGGGTATTCCAGTTAGCGCCGTTTTCTCGTGCATTTTTCATATCCACTTGCAACCCCGATTGCTCCAATTCTTGCTGCGACGCAGTCAAGACTTGATAATCCTTAGCTCGAACGTCTAAGTTTAAAGTACCAAGTTTAGCGTTATATTCTAACTGCTCTAACTTCACTTTTGTTGGATCGAGTTTTTTATACACTTTATCCAACAAGTTAACAAAACCTGCCGATTGCCCCGCAGAACCTAAGTTTCTATATAAACCATTAATTTCGATAATTTTTGAATTTAAACGATCTTCATTAATATTAGGGCTAATCTTTTTTACTTCAGCCATCGCCATTTCCGTATAATATTGCTTTTCAGAATTCAAGGTGAACACTTGACTGAAAAAATACACAGCGCCAACAATTAATGCCACCGAGGCAGCGATTAAGGGCAGCTTCCAAACGCCTAAACCAGCTGAGCTTTTTTTATTCGGGGTGAACTCTTGTTGCAACAAATTAATGCTGTCAGTTAAATTTTGTCCCGCCAACCATAAGAGCTCATCGTCTAGCGGCATCGGTTGTACCGCAATACCTGAAAGCGTTTCTAAACTGATAGCTTGCTCGCTAGCAGAAAAGACCCTTATCGCCTGACTAATCACCTGCTCTTGTTCAATTTTTTCGTTTAAGTTCCATTGCAATAAATCTGCTACCATGGATTTGTCTGCTGACCAAAAAGTGCTCATATCTTGCCTAACCAAGACTGGCTCACCATCTAACAAACTCCAAGCATCATCAAATACTGGTAACGCAGCAGCATCGGCCATCATTCGATCCGGCTCAATCTCAGCTTGCGCAAACTTCTCGAGTAAGTTTTGTAAATACTGTTTACTGATGACGTTAACGGTTACTTTTGAATTAGTTTGAACCGCGCCAATGGCAAAATGCTGACTCTCAACATTTTCAATAATCTGCTCTTCCAATACATAAGGAATGGCCTTTTCTAGGTGTTTACGGTTTTTCGTTGGCGCTTCAACTTCAAAATTCCGCACTTTTTCTGCGGGCACTAAAACTACCACTGGGTTATCGGCAGCCACTTCCGCCAGCGCCACCAAATCATCCAATAACAAATTTCCTCGTTCTAAAAACTTTGGCGTCGCTTCTTGTTGATTGATTAACCCCCATTCCACCGATTCTTGATCGGCCGCTAGGCGTATTAACAGGCTATCTTTCATCATTAATCTCCAATGTGGCGCGAAACCACTTGAAATTGATCGTTATTTTTTAGTAATAGGGACTTAGTCTGAGCTCGTCCAGTTTTTATATTGGCAGTCGCCGTTAACAGTAAATATTGGCTATCAAACACCAAGCGACCCGCACCTTCTTTGGATAGTTTACCCGAACCCAAGGCGGTAAAAAAATCGCCTTGCTCGTAACCATCGTCCGGCATGTCTTCTAATACCTGTCTTACCGTTGCCAAATCCACTCCGTCTAATAGCGCCCACACTAATTCCGCTTGCTCGGGTTTGACCGTATTGACGTTAATGCTGCCTTCTTTGGTGGGTAAAACACAAATGTAATCTTTAATTGCATCGTAAATTGCAGGAGTAAAGCCCTTAATAACCAACAACTCGCTACTATGTGCTAATAAGGTATCACCAGTACGATAGGGGATCTCATAGCCAGTATAAGTATAGTCCTCGGCACCATCAGCGCCCGCAACCTCTTGGTCTTCATCAACCCAATCGCGCAAACTAGCCGCTAAAGCGGTTGGCGTGGCTTCTGTTTCCGATGGTAACAAAGGCTCAATAATTTTAATAAATATTTTCTCGCCGGCGAGCTGCGAACCAAAACCTGCGCTAGTGCCAATACTGCTGGTGGCATTCGAACTAGCATTGGGATCAGTCAGCTCAGTATCGGTTCCGCCGGCTTGCCCAGAACCAGTTTGCCCAGCGCCACTTGCTGGTGTTTGCTGCTCTAACACTATCGAGTTTAGGTTAAAGCAACTGTGCATATCTCTAACGCTGCCCTCTAAAGTGCCTTGGTTATCTTCTATTGGAAACTGCATCGGTGTGGTCGCCCATTGCTGAGTCCTTACTAACCGCTTAGCTTTGCTTTGCTGCAAAAATTGCTCTAGCAAACTGATACCGAAGGTTTCCGCACCGGCCATATACTGCTGTGCTCTGGAAGCGTTTAAAATATTAAAGGTTCTACGATCGCTAATCTGACGATCATTTAAAATAAAAGTGGCATAAACGATCAAAATCGCACTGATCACCAATACCGTAATTAACGCCACGCCCGCTTGCTGATTTTGATTCGGAATCGATTTACCCATTAGGCTTACCTCCGCCGCTAGCCGGATTGCTGCCTAAGGTATTGGCTGGAGCTTGATTAGTCGGAACCTTAACGCCGTCAAACGAGGCCAGCGGAAATATTCGATAAACCTCTCCTAGATCCTCTAAAGTTAAGGTGACTTTAATCGCTTTCGGCAAATCGCTGAGCCTATCTTCTTCGGCTTCCCATTGTTTTTGCCAATCATCTTCTTTCAAGAATTCAAACTCCACCGACTCAAGTCCCGTCAATAAGGGCCGTTTTAGCTCTTGTCCTTCACTGGCATTATCCACGTAGAGCCAATGGTTACGAATAAGCTGCGTATCCTCAATTTTATAGACTATATGCTGCAAGTTACTGCGAGCAAGCTTAGCCGGATTGCGCCAATTGGTACGAGTAAACTCTAGAAAACTGTCAACACTCGAGGTTTTACCGCGTAACAAAGCCACTCGATCACCGTATTCATTACGTCGCTCTCGAAACACAAAATGCTGAATGTCATCTTCTATTTGGCGCACGGCTAATTGTATCTCGCGCAGTCGATTGGCCTGCTTTTCATTCACTTCCATATTGATCTGAACCGCATTAAACAGCTGCATCGCCGAAAGCAATACTATTCCCATGATCGCTAAAGCAATCAAAATTTCGGTTAAGGTAAAAGCAGCATATTTTATGGGCAATCTCATGACTAACCTGCTTGCTTATCTTTAGGCTTGCCAACAAAACCAGTCATCGAAAAAGAACCGTCTTTACCAAACAAGATGGTCACTAACACTCGGCGCATATTGGGATCGCCAGTATCCACCACTTCTTGGCGCCACTTCCAACTACGCTCGGCAAACTCTACTTCACCCTCTTTTGTGCCAGTCGATGGCCACTTTTCGGCGAGTTGTAATTCAGCAATATGATTTTGCGCAATGTAACTGGCCAACGTCATTTCACGATTGGCGGCTAAGTTTTTACTACTGGAATTAAAGACATTAAATACCATCGGCGCAATAAGAATGCCGATAATCGCCATTGCAATCAGCAACTCCAACAGGCTTAAGCCCTGTTGCTTAGTCGAGTTTATCCCAGTCTTCATCAAAGTCTTTATCCCAATCACTTTCATAGTGACCTTCGATTGGCACCGAAGAAATTTGTAAGCGCCCTAAATAGTTACCTAATATTCGATAGAATTTTTCATCATCATTATCTAAGCCAATGGTTAATAAAAACTCATTCATCTCACCACTGGAAAGCATAAAAATTTGTGGCGTTTTTAATCGCTTTTTTTGGCTAGCTTCAATTTCAGAATTACTGGAATCGGACTCGTTGCTATCCTTTTCTTCTTCATCTTCAGCATTTTTTAATAGTGCTTCTTGCCCTTCCAAATGCACGTATAAACGGAAAGGTTCTTCAAACTTTTGCTCTTTTAAAATTTGATGGTCTTCGAGCGGTTGCCATTTTTCATCGTTGTACACCATAAAAAAATAGCCGTCGTCATCAACCCTAAGTCCTAACTCAACACCGCGAATAATAGATTCTTCTTGCGCAATTTGCATTTGCCCAAGCAACTTGTAGGCATGATTTTTTAAGTCACCAGAACGGCTATCACCAAATGCTAAATAAGCTCCGGTAGCAACGATACTAACAATTGCAATCGCGATCAAAACCTCAAGCAGAGTAAAAGCCGCCTGAGGGTTAGCTAAAGAAAAGAGCTTAGTTTTCCTCATTAAAGCTAACTTGATTCATATTCCAAGTGCCGATATCTTGGAACTTGCCTTCACCACCTGGACGACCATCGGCGCCCATCGAGAACAGATCAAACTCACCATTTTGACCTGGCGAAATGTATTGATAAGGCGATTGCCAAGGATCTTTTATCAAGCCCCCTGAGCCAAGATAGCCACCTTTACGATAATTACGCGGTACCGGCTCATTGGTTGGTTTTGAAACCAAAGCTTCTAAGCCTTGATCGGTGGTTGGGAAAAACCCATTATCGTTGTAAAAACCTTGTAGCGCACTTTCCAAAGTAGTTAAGTCGCCCTTAACTCGGGTTAAACGCGCCTTGTCGGTTTCACCCAAAAAGTTAAGCGCTACCACGGTGGACATAATCGCCACAATGGCTATCGCAATCAGAATCTCGGTCAAGGTAAAACCTTGTTGCTTTTTAGCAACTAAATTCATGTTCTTTGTTCGAATAATTTTCATACAAAACTCACTTAATAATTAAACTTAAAAATCGTATTTATGTTTGGTTAATAATCAGCTGCCCACTAACCGGTTATCGATTTGGTTAGCTCATAAATAGGCGACATCATAGCCAGTACAATAAAGAAGACCACGCCCCCTAAAAATAAAATAATTAACGGCCCCATAATATTCAGCGCCACGTCGACACTGTTTTCAAACTGCGATTCCTGATTATCAGAAATTTGTTTGAGCATATCTTCTAATTCGCCACTAGCTTCACCACTACCGATCATGTGGATCATCATTGGTGGAAACAATTTGGTTTGCTGCAAAGCATTTTTTAAACTAGCGCCTTCACGTACCTTAACCGCAGCATTGGAAACTGCGCTGCGCATTTTTAAATTGGTTAACACCTTACCGCCAATATTCATCGCCTCTAACAAAGGTACTCCACTCGAATGCAAAATGCTCAAAGTGCTAGCAAACTGCGAAGTATTCAAGTTGCGCGATAAGCGTCCAAAAATCGGTAGTTTCAAAATTTGGTTATGCCAACGCTCTTTATTGGCAGGGTTTCTAAGCCATAAACGAACGCCAATAATCAACAAAATCAGCACCACCAACACCAGCAAACCATAGCTACTAATAAAACCACTGATACTGATTAGAATCTGTGTCAGTACCGGAAGTTCCTGACCTGAAGTTTGAAATTGCCCTACCACTTTGGGTACTGCATAGACCATCAAACCAGAAACCACCCCTATCGCCACTAGGATCAAGACGATAGGATAGACCATAGCTGCAGAGATTTTACTTTGAATGGCGTGCCGCCTTTCGGTGTAATCAGCCAAACGATTCAGTACCGTATCCAAGTGTCCAGCTCTTTCCCCTGCGGCGACCATCGAGCGGTACAACTCGTTGAATATTCGAGGAAACTCTGCCATACCATCGGCTAGAGTATGGCCTTCCATCACCTTAGCTCGCACCCCTAAAATGACACTTTTAATCTTAGCTTTGTCAGTTTGCTCGGCTACCGCTTTGAGCGCTTCTTCAATCGGTAAGGCGGCTTTGACCAAGGTTGCCAATTGGCGCGTGATCAAGGCTAAATCGGCAACTTTAATGGAAGTGCCACCAAAACGACCTTTGGACTTGTCGGAGCTTTTCGTGGCTTCGCCAATGTGCAAGACTTCGAGTGGGGTAAATCCTTTTTCTCGTAGTTGCTGGCGAATTTGACGCGCCGTATCGCCCTCAAGCACGCCTTTTTTTTCACGTCCTTTATTATTTAGTGCAACATATTCAAAAGCAGCCATGATCTGTCGTTACCCTAGTTCTCTACCTAATCTTCGCGGGTAACCCGCAACACTTCTTCGACCGTGGTAATGCCTTGTAAAATTCGATCACGACCATCAGCTCGAATACTCGGGGTGGATTTTCGAGCATGGCGTTCCATTTCTTGTTCGCTAGCATTATTGTGAATCATGGTTCGCATCTGTTCATCAATCACCACCAGCTCATAAATACCTTGACGGCCATTGTAACCACGATAGTTACAAGCCTCGCAACCTTTAGGATGATGAATAATAGGCGCTTGCTGCGGCTCAAACCCCATCAGCTCACACTCTTTGGCATTCGCCGGAGCGGCAGTTTTACACTCGCCACAAAGGCGACGCACCAAACGCTGAGCTAAGACTCCCAGTACACTTGAAGATAACAAGAAAGGCTCAACGCCCATATCTTGCATCCGAGTGACCGCGCCTACCGCGGTATTGGTATGCAAAGTAGAAAGTACCAAGTGACCAGTCAAACTGGCTTGTACCGCAATTTGCGCCGTCTCCAGATCGCGGATCTCACCGACCATCACCACGTCAGGATCTTGCCGTAAAATCGCCCGTAAACCCCGCGCAAAAGTCATATCCACTTTCGGATTAACCTGGGTCTGGCCGATACCATCAATCAAATACTCGATCGGATCTTCGACCGTTAAAATATTTCGGCTGGCATTATTTAAAAGTGAAAGACCAGCATATAAAGTAGTGGTTTTACCGGAACCCGTTGGCCCCGTAACCAAAATAATGCCATGCGGTTTATGCAGCAAGCCGCTCATCAGATCCATAGTGTCTTGTTGCATGCCAAGGTGGGAAAACTCCAAACGCCCAGCTTCTTTATCCAATAGACGCAACACCACTCGCTCACCATGGCTTGAAGGCATAGTCGAAACCCGCACGTCCACTGCGCGACTGGCAATGCGCAAAGCAATACGTCCATCTTGTGGAATACGTTTTTCAGCAATGTCCAGTTTTGCCATAACCTTGATCCGAGACACCAATAGTGGCGCTAATTTCCGGCTAGGTTGTAATACTTCTCGCAACACTCCATCCACTCGAAAGCGCACCGATAAAGTTTTTTCAAAGGTTTCGATATGAATATCGGAAGCATTTTCTTTGATGGCTTCGGTTAGCAAGGCATTGATAAGCTTGATAATTGGCGCATCGTCTTCCGCTTCTAACAGATCTTCTGTTTCTGGCAATTCTTCTGCCAGTTTAAACAGATCCATTTCATCGCCCAAATCATCCATCGCCTGCTGCGCGCCGCCAGTGCCTGATTGGTAAAAGGCACTGAGTTGTGACTCAAAATCCTCGGCGTTTAACTTTTGGATCTGAAAGCTGCCATCGTAATAACGCTTCACTTCCAATAAAGCTTGAGGCGAAGTACCTTCGCGCAAGAAACACTGCAAACCGGCATCGGTATGGGTTAGAAAAACACCGTGCCTTTTGGCAAAACTAAACGGCAAAGGACGAAAACTATCACTAGCCAGTTCCACTTCCACTGTCTCTACAGGTTCAGATAATAATTGCTCACTCATGGTAACTAGCGATCACCTTTAGACTCTTCTTTTTGCTCTTGCTCCAAGTACTCCTCGAAACTTGGCGGCAAGATCAAAGCTTCATCATAAGTAGGCATAACGTGTGCTTCTTCACCTGGCATCAAACTGATCCCACGATTCGCTTGCTCGATTTGTTGCGCCCGCATATAGCTGTATTTACTGGAGCTGATTTGACGTAATTCCAAATCACTCTTTAGTACCATTGGGTGAATAAAGACCATTAAGTTACGCTTTTCTTTGGTCGTTGCGCGCGATTTAAACAAATTACCTAGCAAAGGAATATCACCCAATAAAGGAACCTTCTGTTCGCTTTCGTTAATGGTGTCATCAATCAAACCACCCAGCACCACCATGCCGCCATCGGGCACCAGCACTGAGGTTTTAACCTTACGTTTATTGGTAACTACGTCGACTTGGGTCGCGCCGGCTAACGAGGAAACTTCTTGCTCAATATCCAACCGAACGTGATTACCTTCATTTATTTGCGGCTTAATTTTTAAAGAAACCCCAATATCTTTTCGATCCACATTCTGGAATGGATTGGAGTTATTGTTGCCAAGAGTCGAACCCGTAATGATCGGAATTTCTTGACCCGCACTAAATTCAGCTTCGGTATTATCTAGAGTGGTAATACTTGGACGCGCTAAAGTATTCGAATCGGTAACACCTTCCAAAGCATTGATAAAGGCTGCCCAACTTAAACCAGAACTCGAAGTTCGTGCAATGCCAACTCCAGCTCCAGATAAGCCACTGAGGATTTGCGCTAGCGCAGCGCCATTATCGCCACCTGATGTCGTGCTCACCGTGTCACCCGTAGGCAGTCCGGTATCCGGATCCAATACAGCCGTTTCATTAGTAGTGCCTCGGTTTAAAATCGCCCCGCCGGCAACCTGACCGATACTCACTCCGGAATTACCAAAGTTGATAATACCTGCCGGTTGGGTGCCATCACCCGCCGGATAAAACAGCCACTGGATACCTAATTCACGCGCTTTGCGATCGGAAATTTCCACAATAATCGCTTCGACATGCACCTGCTTGCGGCGAATATCTAAGCTTCTTACTACCGCTTCAAACTCGCGCATAATATCCGGTGGCGCGGTTAAAACTAAGGCGTTAGTTTCTTCGTGCGATTGAATGCTATAAAGTGATTTTTGTTGTGGCCCACTTCTGGTTTGGCCGCCGGCAGCACCGCCTGACTCTTCTTTTTGTTTGTACTCGCCAATTCCGGAAAGCACTTCTTTGACTTCTTCCGCTTTGGCATATTTCAAGAAAATCGTTTTGGTATTACCAATCGAATCCAGCGGACGATCTAAACTGGCGATCAAAGCGCGCAATCGAATTCGCGCCTTATCGGTAGCACTTAATAAGATCGAGTTCATACGCTCATCGGCAACAAATTTCGGAGCCTGAATTTGATTAACCTGTTGTTGACCGCCTTGAGTTTTCATAATTGAATCAAGGATCCGCACTATCTCCGAAGCCGAGGCGTGTTGCAGTGGAATCACTTCAATTTCTTCATCATTGGCTTTATCGGTACGCGCGATAATTTCTTGTAAGCGCTTCACGTTCACCGCCGAGTCGTGCACGATAATGGTGTTGGTCCCTTGCACTGCCAACATTTGACCCGAAGCGGCGGAGACCATAGGCCGCAACACATTTACTAACTGTTGCGCATTGACGTTCTGCACTGGAATGACTTGAGTTACATAGGTATCGCCTAACTGGCTGTAATTTTTTGCATTAACCGGCCCCGGTTCGGCTCGCGCTTTAGCTTCTTGGATGATTTTTACGGTATTTTTATCAACACTGATGGCTTGGAATCCGTGAATTTTTAAGGCCGATATAAACATCCGATAAATATCGTCTTTGCTCATATCTTGGTTGGAGATAATGGTGATCTTTTTATTCGATACTCGCGGATCGACGATCATGTTTTTGCCCGTTATTCGAGCAATCGTTTCCACCACTTCGCGAATGTCCGCATCTCGAACATTCAGCCGCTCCGCATCGGCATTAAAAGAAGTCAGCAACAAGCTTAGACTCGCCGCGGTTGTGATTAGTTTGGTTGTTTTTTTCATACCATTTTTGTCTCTAAATCCTGCCAATATTTATTGTATTTCCAAGCTATTTGAAGTTCTGCGCGGTTCTTGCTGCCGGTTTTCTGGCGTCGTCTCTGCCGAATTTGCGCCCACATTTAATAACAAAGTGATCGCCTGTCCATTGCGCTCAAGGTTGATCTCCAAGGTATCTGAGGTTTGTAATTGCTCTAACGCTGCCCAGTAGGCTTGATTATCTAACCCCACCCCATTAATCGATTTAACCACATCGTTGCGACGTAATCCCAACCGAGTAAACATTCTGGGATCTTTACCTGGCGCTAATTTAAAGCCAGAAACCTGTCCATTAGCATCTACTACTGGCTCAAAACGCGCCAAATCGGCATAAGATTGCGGACTCGAAACCAGCTTTTCTTTCATGTCAGCCAGTTGTTTACTAATACGGCTATCACGTCTTTTATCAATGGTTTTAGCATCCGCATCCTTATCATCTGCACTCGCCTGCTTTTTATTAGCAGTAGCCATCACTTGCTTATTTAATTGCTCCAACAAAGTTAGGGTTTCATTTTTGCCATTATTATTAATTATGACTTTTAGCGGCTCTACGCGCTTTAAGGTAACGTTGCCGCGACCAGAAACCTCCAACTTGTCATCTATCCAGTAAACCTTCTCTTTACCGCCACCAGCGCGGATGATGGCGCTACCGGCCTTATCATCGGCGCCGACATAGACGCCTAATAATTTTAGATTGAGGCGCGTCTCACCCACCACCTCTTCAACTTCCACCGGTTTTTGATTAGCGATCCCAAACAAGTGTTTTTTCACCAAATTATTGGCATTGACCGGAGTCGACTTACGAACTTTAGGGGCTTCGATGACGTTGCTGGCCACTGGTTTGGGCTGAGCATAATCGACCCATAACCAGACCATTTTGGCTAGCCAATACAGAGCAAGCAGAATAAACACTAGAGCGATTAACTTACCGATTAACCCCATGTGTTTTTGCCACATTGCTGAAATTTTCTGACTCGAAGTGTTCATTAATAAATCTTATCTAAATTCGTTATGATTGTTATTGTCGAAAGTCTCTTCCATAACTATAAATTATCAACCTTAAAGGCTTCCAAATTCCGTGCTAATAATAACTTTTGATACCGCTTAACTGCACTAAGAGTTACTATATAGAACTAGCTAGATTACGGATAAAGTTTCCCACGCTAATTTAAAGATGGCAAGCCACAATACTGTAAAGATAGGTAAGGTTCAAGGTGTCCACTGACAAAAATACTCGATTAGACAAATGGTTATGGGCGGCACGCTTCTACAAGACTCGCAGTCTCGCCAAAAAGGCTATCGAAGGCGGCAAAGTGCATTGTGACGGCGTTCGTGGCAAGGCCAATCGCACAGTGCAGCCCGGTATGGAAATTCGGCTGATGCAAGGTTTTGTCCAAAAAACCATTGTGGTGACCGCTCTATCCGAACAAAGAGGCCCTGCTAGCGTCGCCCAAAGCCTTTACCATGAAACCGAAGAGAGTATCGCCAAAAGGGAAGAAATTCGTGTGCAACGCCAGTCAATGCCGACATCGGACAAACGCCCCGACAAGAAACAAAGACGCCAGATCCATAAATTTCTTCGCGAGCAAGACTGATCTCTTAGGCCTTTTAACGGTATAATCATTAACTATAATTTAATCATTATTGGTAGCTTTTATCATCATGGCCGACCAAATCCAGCGATTTAGTTTTGCTCAACTGCCGATCCGTGGCGAAATTGTTAGTTTACAAGACTCGATTCAAACCATTTGCGATCAACACCAATACCCGCAAGAAGTCCGCCATTTATTGGCCGAATGCCTAGCCGCTTGCGCCTTACTAGCCGATATTATCAAAATCGAAGGACGAGTTTCTTTGCAACTGCAAAGCCCTTCTTTGGTGAAATTGATGTTGTTAGAAGTGGATCACCATGGTCATATCCGCGGGCTATTGCAAGTGAATGAAGAGTCCGCCCATCTTATTAGCGATCAATCGTTCGATTTTTCACGCTGGACCCACGGCGGTCAAATGGCGATCACGATCGATCCTGACAAGGGACAACGCTATCAAGGCATAGTACCACTGGATAAAACTAGTCTGGCCGAATGTTTAGAAGATTATTTTAATCTTTCTGAGCAGTTACCGACCCACATCAAAATTATTGCCAACCAACAACAAGCTTTTGGTATCTTTTTACAAAGCCTGCCACAAGAAGCCGCTTCCAGTGTTGGTAATGAGGAAACTCAACAAGCCTTTGACCACGTTACTGCCCTAACCCAAACCCTTGGCGCCGAAGAAGCATTTGCGCTCAGCCATGAAGATCTGCTCTACCGTCTATTCCATCAGGACGAAGTGAGTATTTATCCAGCCAAAGCAATTGAGTTCCAATGCAGTTGTTCGCGCGAAAGAAATATGGCGGCACTGACCACCTTAGATCCTTCCGAGTTAATGGGGATCGTCGAAGAACAGGGCGAGATAGAAATGATTTGTGATTTTTGCAGCAACAAAGAAGTCTTCAACCGTCAGGAAATTATGGCGCTACTAACGGCTGAAGCGGATCAGGGAACGGTGAATTAGTAGCGCACTAAGCTCAGCGAATTTCTGCTAATACTAGGGTAAACTCTAAGGGTTTAACTTGAGAAAAGCTCTATACTCATCGCGGCATTTCAAATCGAGCTTCAAGCCCACCTTCAGGACGGTTAATTAACTTCACTTGGCCCTGATGCATTTCAGCAATTCGGCGCACGATGGCTAAACCCAAGCCAGAGCCACCGCCGGAACGAGCAGTGTTGCCGCGGGAAAACGGTTGAAATAGTCGCTCAATTTCTTCTTCGTCAATGCCATCACCTTGATCAAAAACCGAAATTCGTATTTTGCTACCGTATAAGCCAGTTACCACCGTTAAGGGCGGGCCTGCATATTTCAGACCATTTTGAATCAAGTTAGTCACCAAACGTTTCATCGCCAAGGGTTTAAAAGCGGCTTGCGGCAACTTGCCCAGCTCAAAACTAATGTCTTCCTCTTTAATTCGATTGGTCAAAACACAATCTTCCACCAGCGCATTCAAATCGCCAGGTCTTGCCCGCTCATCACGACCATCACGCACAAATGAAATAAACTGGCTTATGATCTGATCCATATCTTCAGTATCACGCACAATCCCGTCGCGGGTTTCTGCTTCAGCATCGCTCATAAACTCGGTAGCCAGACGAATTCGAGTCAAGGGCGTGCGCAGATCATGAGAAACACCAGCCAACAGTAAGGTTCGATCTTCTTCTAGCTGCTGTACGTTGCGCGCCATCTGGTTAAAAGCGCGGGTTACGGTAACCATTTCTTCTAAGCCTTTTTCTTGCAGCTGTCCAGGGTTATCGCCACGACCAATTTCTCGCGCGGCAAATTCAAGGCGGCGTAACGGCTTAGAAATTTGGCGGGTAAAGATCCAACCACCAAGCAAACTCAACAGTAAAATCGCGGTAAAATATACTACTGGTGGATGAATGTTAAAGCCCTGAAATGGCTCCATCGCCACTCGCAGCCAGACATTGGTATGCCGTGGCGATTTAATCCAATAGTAAATTTTGTCCGATTCTTCGACCCGCATTTCGGTGCGCTCTACCGGAATTTGCAAATAATCAGCCAGCTCTTGAGTTAGCACTGCATAAGGTTGGGCTTCACGCAAAGCTTTCGGCTCACCATTACGGGTCGAGACCAGCTCCATACTTTGAGTTTGCATAATTTCTTGGCGCACCGCTGGCGGGAATTCTTTATGCTGCACATAGATAGCGGTATTCACATCCGCCGCCAATAGTTGCACCAATTGCTTTACGGACGGCTGAGTGACGTACCAAGAAATAGTAAAATAGGAAACCAACTGATTGATCACCAGCAGGAACCCTACTAATAAGGCAATTCGTCCAAAGGCGGTTTTAGGTAAGATCCGCATCAGTTATTGGCTAGGCTTCACCGCCATCGGGTACAAACACATAACCAACACCCCATACGGTCTGGATATAGCGTGGATTGGCAGGATCTTCCTCGATCAAGCGCCGCAAACGCGATACTTGCACGTCAATACTGCGCTCCAGAGCCGAATAATCACGACCGCGCGCCAAATTCATCAACTTATCGCGCGATAACGGCTGGCGCGAATGCTCCACCAAAGACTTTAGAACTGCAAATTCACCACTGGTCAGAGAAATCGAATTGCCATCTTCAGTCATCTCACGAGTAGCCAGATTCAAAGTAAAGCGTCCAAAAGAAACCACCGCCTCAGAATTGCTGGGGGCGCCCGGAATATGTTTAGCCTGACGGCGCAACACGGCTCGAATGCGCGCCAACAACTCACGCGGGTTAAAAGGCTTAGCCAGATAATCATCCGCTCCAACTTCCAAGCCAACGATTCGATCCACCTCATCACCTTTAGCGGTCAACATAATAATCGGGATTGGATTATTGTCGGCGCGCAAGCGACGGCAAATGGATAGACCATCTTCGCCAGGCAGCATTAAATCAAGCACCATCAAATGATAATTCTCGCGCTCCAAAAAGCGGTCCATCTGCTCGGCGTTTTCCACCGTTCTAACGATAAAATCTTGCTCCTTAAGATAACGTTCAAGCAAACTACGCAATCGAACATCGTCATCCACTACTAAAATTTTTGGTGTTTCTTCAGTCATTTTCGTTACCCTTCTTCACTTTGGCTTTTATGCTATGACATTTTTATGATTAATTTAGATTAGCTAATCTGGCCAAAACCCTACCTGAATCTATTCTTTGTGCTAGGCCAATTCCCATTAATTGGCTAAGTATTTGTTATTAGGAAACACTTTTTGAAACTTTCAGCACTTTTTATCTGCGGCTCTTTTCAAAAAGCTAAGGCTACTATACTATGCCGCTTTATTTTTCCCAATAAACTATCACAAGATGTTACAAATTAACCAACAAATTGCCGCCGAGCTTAAAGTTCGTCCGCAACAAGTCGATGCCGCCGTTAGAATGTTAGATGAAGGCTCTACCGTGCCCTTTATCGCTCGCTACCGTAAAGAAGTTACTGGCGCGCTGGATGATGCGCAGCTTCGCGATATTGAGCAACGTTTAGGTTATTTGCGGGAATTAGAAGAACGACGTAACGCTATCTTAAAGTCTATCGAGGAACAGGAAAAGCTGACCCCCGAGCTGAGCAAAGCAATTCAAAGCGCTGAAACCAAAAGCGAGCTGGAAGATCTTTATTTGCCTTTCAAGCCCAAAAGACGCACTAAAGCACAAATCGCTCGCGAAGCCGGTTTACAACCGCTAGCCCTAGCCTTATGGCAAAACCCCAGCCTAGAGCCAGAAACCGAAGCGGCTAACTTTATCAATCAAGAACATAAGATTGCCACGAGCAAAGACGCGCTTGATGGCGCTAAGCAGATCCTCATGGAGCAGTTTGCGGAAAATGCTGAGCTACTAAAAACCCTGCGCGATTATTTGTGGAAAAATGCTTATCTTAAGAGTAGCGTGATGCCAGCTAAAGAAAAAGAAGGTATCAAGTTCTCCGATTATTTCGATCATCACGAGCTATTTAACCAGATCCCATCGCACCGCACTTTGGCTTTGTTGCGTGGCCGCAACGAATCGATTCTAAGTCTGCAAATGGTTTCAAATCTGCGCTTAATTCAGGATGAAAACTCGGTCGATCCGTGCCTTGGTTTTATTGCTGAACATTTTAACATTCGCGATCAAAAACGCCCTGCCGACAGCTGGTTGCAGCAAGTGGTGCTATGGACTTGGAAAATAAAGCTGCATCTTTATTTGGAAACCGAACTGTTGAGTAAAGTGCGCGAACAAGCCGAAGCCGAAGCTATCCGTATTTTTGCCAAAAACTTGCAGGACTTGCTAATGGCCGCTCCAGCTGGTGCTAAAATCACTATGGGAATTGATCCGGGTTTACGCACTGGCTGTAAGGCCGTGGTGGTTGACCAAACTGGAAAATTGATGACACACACCACCATTTTTCCACACGCTCCGCAAAACCAGTGGGATCAATCCTTGCGTAAATTGAAAACCCTGTGCGAGATGCATAAGGTTGAACTGATTAGTATCGGTAACGGCACAGCGTCGCGGGAAACCGATAAACTGGTTGCCGAATTGATCAAACAACTGGATAGCAAACCACAGAAGATTATGGTGAGCGAGGCTGGTGCTTCGGTCTATTCCGCTTCAGCGCTGGCCTCGCAAGAATTTCCCGATTTGGATGTTAGTTATCGTGGCTCAGTGTCGATCGCCCGCCGACTACAGGATCCCCTACCTGAGTTGGTGAAAATCGAACCAAAATCCATTGGCGTTGGCCAATATCAGCATGACGTCAGCCAAAGCCAATTGGCTAAAAGCCTTGATGGAGTGGTAGAAGATTGTGTAAACGCGGTGGGCGTGGACCTGAACATGGCATCGGTGCCCTTGTTAACGAGGGTATCGGGACTAAGCAAAACCATCGCCCAAAACATTGTCAATTGGCGCGATCATAATGGCCGCTTTAAAAATCGCCAACAACTTCTGGAAGTGGAGCGAATGGGCCCCAAAACCTTTGAGCAAGCGGCGGGTTTCTTGCGCATTGCCAATGGCGATAATGCTTTGGATAGCTCGGCAGTACACCCTGAGTCCTATCCGCTAGTGCAACAGATGATGCAGGACTTGGCGATAAAAGAAGTGAGTCAATTAATCGGTAATGGCGAGAAGCTAAAAGCGATCAACGCCGATCGCTATATTGATGATGAGCATGGCCAGCACACAGTCCAAGATATTCTTAGCGAACTGGATAAGCCCGGTCGCGATCCGCGTCCCGAGTTTAAAATGGTGCGCTATAAAGAGGGCGTTGAAACCATGCATGATCTCAAGCCCAATATGGAGCTGGAAGGCGTGATCACCAATGTCACAGCTTTCGGCGCCTTTGTGGATATTGGAGTGCATCAAGATGGTTTAGTGCATCTTTCCAATATGGCCAATGAATTTATCAAGGATCCGGCGCAAGTGGTTAAAGCAGGCGATATTGTCCGCGTCTGGGTACTCGATGTAGATTTGCAGCGCAAGCGTATTGGCTTGTCAATGACCGGCACCCGTCAAGCGGGCAACCCTAACAACAAAAAGCCCAATGCTAACAATGGTAAAAAGCACCAGCATAAAGCTCGTCCTAAGCGCCAACACCCGCCGCAAGGGGCTTTTGCTAACGCGCTGGCCGATGCTTTAAAAAAGAACTAAAACCACAATAGGCAAAATGCCATTGGTCTGATTAGTTGCAATTTGTTTAGATTTTAAGCACCATCACTTGAACTTTGCTGAAGTTAGGAGTAGTGTGCGCTAAATCTAAGTTGTCAGCAGCAGTTTTAAGCACAATTTCAAACAATATGACCTTAAATACTCGCCCACTAAATTTTTTAGGCGCCTTCATTTGTTACCAGTTATTGGTGACCGCCTATTACTTCCAATACGTTCAATTTATGGATCCCTGCCCTTTGTGTATTTTCTCAAGGGTTGCCGTGCTTGGTTTGGGCATAACTTTATTGCTTAACGCCATTTTCAATCCACGCCATGAATCGATTTGGAATAAACTCTTTCAAATTTTTGGGGTATTGTGTGCTGCGATGGGGATCTGGATCTCCGCCAAACATGTCTACATTCAAAACTTACCAAAAGATCAGGTAATGGACTGCGGCGCGCCTTTGGATGTGCTGATGGACGTGTTACCCTTATTTGATGTCATTAAGCAAGTACTCGCTGGCGATGGCAAATGCGCCGACATCAGCTGGCAGTGGCTAGGATTGTCCATGCCGACTTGGATGCTGCTTATCTTTAGCGTGGCTTTTATGGTCATGCTATACCGCTTGATCAAGGCTTTTAAAGCCCCAGCTTATGTGTAATAACAGGTTAAAATTATGATCCGTGTAGTAATCGAACGCCAAATTAGTGCAGAAAAAGTTGATGATTATCATGCACTTATCCGTAAAGCAAAAAATAAAGCGAGCAATGTTCCGGGCTTTTTATCCGGCGAATTGTTTAGCCTAGTTAGCGATCCTAACCATGTGGTGGTAATGTCTTGCTGGGATACGCTGGAAGCGTGGGAAACTTGGGCTGAATCTGAGCAAAGAGTTGATTTGCTTGATGCCATGCGCCCTTTGCTCGAAGCTGATGAGCGAGTGTTGGTCATGGAGTCCACCAATTTAAAGTAGCTGCCGTAAGCTTCTTAAGCTCTACATCACCAACAACTCAGTCCAATTCAAAGAAAGCAGAGCTTATTCTGCTTTTTTTATTTCCATTAATGTCAAATATATTTGACATTAAGTTAAATATTTATTACTTTAGTTCGACCTGATATTTGGAGTTAATTTTATGTCTTTTCGAGAAAAAAGTGCCGTCTTGCACATTGTAGCTTTTGTATTTTTACTGACCTACATGATTAGCAGCTCTGCCCGTTGGCCAGCATTAGATCCGGCCTCTATCCCAGTGAAACATCTTTGGATTGCGATTATCCTGTTTATTGCCATTGAAGCGATAGGCCATGGCCTATTAGCCGCGTTCAACAAGCGCGAAGCCAACCAATCCTTGGACGAGCGGGATAAGTTGGTGGAATACAAGTCCTCACACTTTTCCGGATTATTATTGTCAGGCCTGATTATTTTCTACATCTGCGGTAGCCTACTGCTGGGAATCCCAGTGCTTAGTCTCGCCAATGTACTCTCGATACTGGTGATCGCCGAGATACTGCATTACAGCTTGCAGTTACTCTTCTATCGTCGAGGGCTTTAATGGTGGCTTTAGCGAAAGGCAAAATTACCAATAATGTACGCACTTTGCGCTTTCTGCACGATGAAATGACCCAACAAGCTCTAGCCGAAGCGATAGGGGTTACTCGACAAACGGTCGTGGCGATTGAGAAGAATAAGTATTCGCCTTCGCTAGAAGTGGCTTTTAAGATCGCACAACTATTTAATAAGCCGCTTGAAGAAGTGTTCCAGTATCAGTTGGAAAAATAGAGTGTCGTAAAATAACTAGAAATACTTAGGCCATTCGTGTTTTAGCTTGCCGCTAATGGCCATGGCAAACATCTTATAATCGGCAATAAATGACCAAAGTGGATATTGAAAAGTAGCAGGCTTATTTTTTTCGACAAAAAAATGTCCGATCCAAGCAAAGCCGTAGCCGATCAGGAAACATACGATAAGGAGCCACCAGCTCTGACTGGCGATGCTATAAATCAACAAGGATAGCGATAAAAAAGAGCCAATATAATGCAACAAACGATTCTTGGGCAAGCGGTGTTCGCCCAAATAATAAGGCCAAAATTCCTTAAAGCTCTGAATCGTTTGCTGCGGCATTAAGAGTTTGCTCTAAATAACCGAGCCTTACATTTGCTCTTCGGCTTTTGGATTGATGTTCAATAATTCTACTTCAAATACCAACGTAGAATTGCCAGGAATACGCGAGCTGCCATGTTCGCCATAAGCAATGTCGGCTGGAATAACAAATTCAAACTTGTCACCCACTTCCATTAATTGCAGACCCTCAGTCCACCCTTTGATCACACCGCCCAACGGAAAAGTAGTCGGTTGGTTACGCGAATAGGAGCTATCGAATTCTTCGCCATCAATAAAAGTGCCTTTGTAATGTACCTGAACCGTATCCTCAACCTTTGGCTTAGCGCCGCCGTTACCCTTAGTCACAACTTTATACATCAAGCCAGACTCGGTGGTCTTAACCCCGTCTTTTTTCGCATACTCTGCGCGATAGGCATCGCCAGCCGCTTTAGCTTCTTCCGCTTTAACTTTCGCTTCGGCTGCCAGTTTATCTTGCTGCGCTTTCATCTTGGTTTGTAGGTTGGCTTGGAACTCTTGCATATTGGCCGCAAGCTGCTTCTCGTCGAATTGGCCTTTGCCCTCAAAGCCATCTTTAATCCCTTGCACCACCAAGGCAGTATCGATTTCGATCCCGTATTCTTTTAAAGAACCAAAGTTACTGGTCATTTGTTTAGAAAAATTCTGGCCAATGGAATAAGCCGCTTTTTGATTCAGATCCGTTAATTCAAGGTTCTTCTGGGCAACCGTTTGTTCTGCCGCTTTAGATTCTTCCTTGTTAACTTCTACTTTTTTATCGTCTTTACAGGCGGCCAAAGCCAAGCCCATCGCAAGCACTAATGATATTTTTTTCATACTAAACCTTATTTTGATAACACTAAATTAAAAACAAAAGCGCATTGTGCAGTAGTTTCAGCGACAAAATCAAGGACTAGAGGCTAATGTTTTGAACCAGTTGACCGAGCTGTAAAATAGTATCCTGATCGCGATCACTAACTTGGCGGTAGTTTAAGTAATGCACAAGGTTGTTATTGGAAGTATTTTTAGTGCTAAGCCATTGATTTTCCTTAAACATGGCTTGGATTGCTTGCTTTTGGTGCTGCTGCTCGGCTCGAAGCTCAATTAACAGCGCCTGTTTATAAGCTTGTTCATTCTCACCTTTTAAAGCCATACGCTTTTGCCGAATGTAGCGAACCGCATCTTCAGCTTCTTGGGCATTAGCATGGATAAGCTCCCAATGAGCTTCCGTGATGGGCAATTGCTTATGCTGACTCCAAATTGCCAAGAGCAAATAATTCACATTAAGATCGAGGGTATTTTGCACCGCTAAACAAAGCTCAGCGACCTCTTTTTGTTGATAAACAGCACATGACCATTGCCAAAACTGATCAATATAGCTTTGCTTTATTTCGTTATTGTTAGCGGTTTTGTCAGAATTAAAAGTGGCTGAACTCATTCGCTCGATCCCGATTTAGAAAAAATTGACCAGACAATGCATAACCAGCTAGCGATTAGACAAATTCCACCAATGGGTATCACAAACTTTAAAAAGCTCAGTTCGGTTACTGCTAGAAAATAAAGACCGCCACTAAAAAGGATGATGCCAAAAAACATCAAGCGACCCGCAATCAACAAAGGCTTATTGGCTAATTGCGCTGCCATAATGCCGATCGCCAACAAACCAATCGCGTGGTAGATCTGATACTGAACACCCAATTGAAACAAATAGCGCGAATGCTCCGACAAAGCAGCAAGGCCGTGAGAAGACATGGCCCCTAAAGCGACGGCCAAAGCCATAAACATGGCGCCGTGCAGTACAAAATGTTTATTCATAAAAAGAAATTACTAGGCTTTAAAATCATTATGACAAAAAGCTCAAGCTTTGTAATTAGTTGATTTCTCGTTACAATGAACCCCTGCAAATTGTGCAGCACAATTAACCTTAATTGAGGCAACTGATTCAATGGCAAACGGCCAGCCCCAAGCAACCATTACCGAAAAACCAAAGGGAATTGCGGTTCATCTTTACGGGATCCTGTTTGGTTTTTTAAAGTTAATTGGTCGACTGCCCTACCCCGTCGTCAACGGCCTTGGTGGGATGATTGGCAAATTACTTTATCTGGTGAAAAGCCGCCGCAATATCGTTTTAGCCAACCTTAAGTATTGCTTTCCCGAACTTACCAATGACCAACGATTAACCTTGTGTAAAGCGCACTTTCGTAGCCTTGGTATTGGGTTTATTGAGCTAGCAGTCGCTTGGTATAAACCCTTCAAGGATCTGGAAAAGTACCAAGAAGTTCGAGGTCTAGAGCATTACCAAAAAGCGCAAGCCAGCGGTCAAGGGATCTTATTTTTAGGTTATCACATTACTAGCCTAGAACTCGCTGGCGCTGTTATGTCGCGCCATCTCGACTTTGCCGCTTTTTATCGACCCAATAAAAATGCATCCCTAAATTATCATATTCAAAAAGGCCGTAATAATCGTTCACAAACCTTAGGCCGCAATGATATCCGCACCATTGGTAAATGGCTTAAGAGTGGTCATAATTTATGGTTTATGCCGGATCAGGATATGGGCCGTAAAAGCACCGTCTTCGCGCCTTTTTACGGCAAACCCGCAGCAACTTTAAACTCGCCAATGCGCATCGCCAAGCTGGGCAATGCGCAGGTATTACCGATCAGTTACCATAAAGAACATGGCAAAATGATTCTTGAGGTGATGCCTCCGATTGAATTTAGCGGGGATGATCTGGCTGACTGCAGCTTAATGAATCAAGTCTTAGAAAGCTGTATTAACAAGGCTCCCGAGCAATATTACTGGGTCCATCGTCGCTTTAAGACTCGCCCTGAAGGCGAAGCTTCCATTTATTAATTAGACTTATTGCTAGCCAAAACACTAGCAACTTTCTGTTGTACTTCTTCAACTTGAATCAGATCCATAGCGGCTCTATCGTGCACTCGAGTACGCCAAGGAATCCTTTGCGGATCTTCATTTAAAATTTCGGCCACTGCTTGTTCGAACTTATCGAGCACTAACTCTTGATGCAAATAAGGCCCGGATAAGCGACTCGAAACCACCGCATACAAACCTATCACATGGGTGCCAACGCCATTGGCAATATGCACTGGTCCAGTGTCAGGAGCTATCAATAATTGTGCATGTTTGAGGATAACCGCAAGCTCCGGCAGATTGGTTTTGGCCAATAAATTAATTGGCTTAGACTGAACTCGCTGCATAATCTCCTCGACTAGCGCAAGCTCAAAGTCTTGAGCGGCACCGGTTAACACTACGTTAATTTGGTATTCTTGGTAGAGCCAATCGATCAGTTCGGCATAAGATTCGGCTCGCCAGCAGCGCTCTAATTTACTAGCCGCGGGATTTATCACCAGATAGTTTTTAGGCAGCGAGAATTTTTTTAAAAGTTCCGCATGGTCTGGCGCCAGTTTTATTTGCCAGTCTTGATTGTTTACCGAAGCAGCTAGCCCTAAAGCATCCGCAAATTGGCAAAAGCTGTCGTGCAAATGTTGCTGCTTAAAATCAATTCGCTGGTTAGTCCATAACCATTGCAGTTCTCGGGCACGAGATTTATCAAAACCAATTTTTTTTGGCGCTTTTATGCAAGGGCAAATCAAATTAGCTCGAGTCGAAGCCTGCATTGCCAACACGGCATCAATATTTTTGCCTTTAAACAATTTGTAGATGGAGCGATAATCAGAAACGGAGTTAGGCTTATCTATCACTCGATAATTCAAACGAGGGTGAGTGGAGTATTGCAGTAATTGATAGGCAGCCTTACCAATCAACCAATCAATTTTGATATAGGGATTTTGCTGTAAAATGGCTCGCACTAGCGGCAACACTAAGCAGCAATCGCCAATCGCAGACAAGCGCACAACCACAATATTCATGGCTTAATAGTTTCGAATTTAATATAGCGCCCCATTCTAAGGCCTTTATTGAATAAATACCAAGAAGCCACCGCACGCGCTAGCATAAAGCCCATAAAGGCCAGCCAGATACCGTGATTACCGAGTGGTTTCGATAAATAATATAGGGGAATAAAACCTAAGATTAATGCAGCCAACATGGAGTTTCGCATGGTTTTAATGGCTGAAGCACCAATAAAAACACCGTCTAGCCAAAAACTGGCGACTGCCACTAAAGGAACTAACACGCTATAAATCAGAAAAGGATCGAGCGCATCTTGGAGGCTCGAAATATCCGTTAATAGTCCGATAAAAAAGCTACCAAACAGTAAAAAACCCAAAGCCATTACTAAACTGGTTAGTAGCGACCAGAAGCCGCCAACAACGACCGATGCTCGAAACTCGAGCCACTTCTGACGACCAATGGCTTTACCAACCAAGGCTTCCACCGCATTGGCAATGCCGTCTAAGCCGTTGGACACCAGCAGTAAGAAATTCAATAAAATTGCATTAACCGCCATCGCCTCATCTCCCAACTCTGAGCCGCGGGCGTGGATGGTAAATAAGACCGTTTCCAAAGCCAAAGTTCGGATCAACAAATCTTTATTTAGGTTTAATAAAAAACCGAGTTTATGCCACGCTAAGGATAATTTTTCGGCTAACGGATAGCGTCGTAACACAGGCATTAAGCCGCTTAAAGCAATCATCAACCCTAGACTTTCTGCAATCACGCTAGCTATGGCCACACCATCCACGTCCATTCCCTGTTGCACCAACACAATATCCAAAACAACATTACTGAGATTGGTCGTAAGTAACATCAAGAATGGGATCCGGGCATTTTGCATTCCCAAATACCAGCCAATAAAGACCGCATTTAATAACGAAATCGGTAAGCCCAAAATTCGAATGTTCCAATATTCGATGACTTTAGTCTCGACATCTGGCGAACCTTTTATCCACCATAGAATTAGATCAATAAGCCACGGATTGAGTAGCACCACCAATAAACTGATGATCAAACCCAAAGCCGCAGGCAAATAGAGCCATTGCCGGATCAGCTGGTGATCTTGCTGGCCATAAGCTTGCGCCACCAAACCAGTGGTGATCATACGCAAAAAGCCCATGGTCCAAATAATAAAGGTAAATAGTGCCGAGCCAAGGCCGACTGCAGCAAGGTAATGCACCTCATCAAGATGCCCCATTACCGCCGAATCGACTAAACCAACGAGTGGAATGGTCAGGTTGGATAGCACCATTGGCGCTGCAATACGCCAAATTTGTCGATGAGTGTCTTGTTGTTGAAGGTCGGTTTTTATCGCTTGCGATGACCAGATCTTCATGAGTAAAAGCTAGCTTCGTTGGCTACTAATTGAGTCGTGCTTGCTGGCGTAAATTTTGATAGTCATCAATCACCAACTGGACTAAATCTTTACCTAACGCGTCAGCAGGATTGATTAAGGCAAAACGACGTCCTAGCGGATCAACAATAAACCAGCGCGCAGTGTGATCCACTAAATAGTTGTCAGGATTGCCGTCATGACTTGGCGTTTTCATAAAAGCCACACCAAGATTTTTAGTTACTGCACGGGTTTGTTTCAGATCCATGGTTAAACCGATAAATTCTGGGTTAAAAGCAGGGACATAGCTCGCCAGTTTTTCAACCGTATCACGCTCCGGATCAACACTAATAAAAACAAACTGAGTGTCTTGCTGAAATTTTTGATCCAACCCTTTCTGGACCTGATTCATATCCATCATGGTAGTCGGACAAATATCAGGACAGGTGGTAAAGCCAAAGAACACGATCGACCAGTGACCAATAAAATCTTTTTCTGTAACACTTTCGGCACGATGATTTTGTGCATTAAAAGGTGCCAATGGATTAAGCTTTGGAAAGGTATTAATCAGTTGTAATGGTTTTGGTGCCATAAAAGCTTTATAGCCAGCAAAGCCTAAACCTAAAGCGACTAGAGCTACCAAAAGATACACTAATACATGAGCCTGAGTTTTTTTAAACATCACTAATTTCCAATCGTTAAAATCCAATCACCGGTTTTAAATAATGATCAATCAATAAAACCGCGAATAGGAAGGTTAGGTAGCCAATGGAGACGCCAAAGGTTTTCATCGCTACGCCATCGGTCTCACGATACTTCAACACCACACAGTAATACAAAAACCAAGCACCAAGAATCACTGCGCCAACTAGGTATATCAGGCCACTCATACCCGTTAAATAAGGTAATAAAGTGGATAAGATTAATAAAATACAATAGAGCAAAATCGAAGTTTTAGTAAACTCTTCGCCATGCGTAACGGGCAACATCGGGATCTCAGCCTTAGCATAATCTTCGATACGATGAATCGATAGCGCCCAAAAATGTGGCGGCGTCCAAGTAAAGATAATCAAGACTAATAACCATGCATAGGGATCGGCCGAACCCGTGACTGAGGTCCAACCCAACAACGGCGGAATTGCGCCGGACAAACCGCCAATCACAATATTTTGCGGGGTAGCGCGCTTCAGGAACATGGTGTAAATAAAAGCATAACCTACCAAACCGCCAAGGGTGAGTACTGCCGTTAAAGGATTCACCAAATACCACAGCATCGCCATGGCAATCACGCCTAAAAAGGTCGCAAATAGAATCGCCTTTTTCGGTTCAACCCGCCCTTGCGCGACTGGCCTTTGCATGGTTCGCGCCATGATAGTGTCAATCCGCGCATCCACCACATGATTAACTACTGCCGCGGCGCCAGCAGCAAAAGCTATCCCGAGAGTGCCCCATACCAAGGCATTGATTGGCGGTAGCCAACTAACACTAACGTCATTCGCTAAAAACATTCCAACCACGGCGGTGAATACCAGTAGGTAAACCACCTTCGGTTTGGTCATTTCATAGTAATCACGCCAAGTCACAGGGCGGTCAATTTTATATTGCTTCTCGACTTGCTGCGCCATTAGACCTGCCCCTTACCTTTAAACTGCCAATTGACCAAATAGTTAGTTGCAATCATGGCCAACAGTAAAATTGCGCCACCACCATTATGCGCCACCGCTACATACAGCGGTAAGCCGAATATCACATTACTGACCCCCAGCATCATCTGCGCCAGTAAAATGACACCCAAGGCTCGCCCAAAGCGGCGCAACAAAATACTGTCTTTTTCCCGCATCAACCACACTGCCAGCAAACCAATAACCACAAAAACTAAGTAAGCTCCAAAGCGGTGAGTCACATGAATCGCCACTTTGGCCTGATGAGACAAGATCCCGCCTTCGTAATCTTTGAAAGGCTTACCTTGGGCTTTATTCAGATCGGCCTGCTGTTTTTCTTCTTCCAGAGTTTGAAATTCATCAAACTCGAAACCTTTTTGCCATAGGTCAAAACCGCCTTTAAAATCCACATTTTGCGTCCAACCGCTGTTACAAAACGGCAGTTCAGCACAAACTGTCGCGGCATAATTCGATGCAGTCCAGCCACCTAAGGCAATCTGCCCAATCACTAAAATCAAACCCGCAAAGGCCAAGGCTTTAAACTTTTTTGCCACTACCTGCGACAAAGAAACTATTTTAGGACGCAACTGTAAGTAATATAGAAATAACAAAGATAAGGTTGTAAAACCGCCAAGTAAGTGCAACATCACGATAAACGGATGTACTTTTAAGGTTACCGTCCACATCCCAAGCAGACCTTGCAGTATAACCAACGGCAATAAAGTTGTTGGCAACACCACTGGCACAGTTGGATCTTTTTTGCGCCCCAGCCAAGCACCGATAAACATGATCACAATGACCAAACCAATGCCTTTAGCAAAATGGCGGTGGATCATTTCTGGCCAAGCTTTTTCCGCTTCAAACTTCTTACCGTACTCGATCTCAGCTTTGGCAATGTATTCTGCATCTTGCGGAACCGTGAAATGGCCATAGCATCCTGGCCAATCCGGACAACCTAAACCGGCATCTTCAAGGCGAGTCCAAGCACCTAATAAAATCACCGTTAAAGCCAATAGAATTGCGATAAAAGTGAGGTTTCTTAAAGCTTTTTTGCTCATCAACAGCGCCCCTATAAACCTGTGTTGCGCATAGCGCGCACAATATCATCACGCAAATCTTTCGCTTTAATCCGCGCCTGTTCTAGATCCTTGACTGGCTCATACTGCATAAAAATATTGCCATGCACGTCCATCGCGTAAATTTTCCCTAACTCTAAAGCGGCTTGCTCACCCAGATGAGCCTGCCCGTTGCCGTAAGCAATTTGCAACTGCTCAGGCTTTTCGATTTTGTCGGCATACCGATTTTCACTTGGGAAAACCACTAGCCGTGTTAGCTTTTCAATCCGCTTACCTAAACCCTGATGGGTGCGCGATAAAAACTCCATATTGACTTCACATTCGGCATCACATTGGTTGGATTTTGGAAAATAAATCCACCACCACTGAGTTTCAAAGTCTTTAAAGTGTAGCGGCTTTGCATTTGCAGCAAACCACTGGAATTGCTCAAAGCGCGGATAAGGCGACTCCAGAAGCTTGCCGTGATTGCGCGTGGCCTGATTAAACCAGCCTTGATAAAAAGCCACATAGGCTAAAATTACGGGCACCACAAACAATAAAACCAAGGCGGAGATAACGCGACGATTCTGCTGTCTATTTTTCAGCAGGTCGCTGTTGGTTGCTTGTTGAGAATTATCACTCATAAGGTTAACTCTTATTAATTTCTATACTTTTCACTATATTTTTAGCTGTACTAACTTTTAGCTGTATCTTCTTTGGAATGCCTCACTCGCTTACTATTGACTACTATAAAAATAATCAACACCGCCAGCGCCATTCCAAACCATTGCACCGCATAAGCAGTATGCTTCTGCGGCGGGCTAGCCATCAAAGGCCAATAACGGACAAAAGGCGAATCTGGCTCAGCCTGCTGGCGCACCACAAAAGGCGCGATATGATACCCCATTTGCGCCACTTTTTCCTTAACTGTTTGCATATCAAACTGCCCAATCAAGTAATGACTATCAAAATTTTCCCACTGGGCATTAGCTGCCACCACCGCATTAGCACCCTTGGAAAAATACAAGCTACCTTTGATAATCGGATCTTTAAATTCGGGTATCTCTGGCACTTTCTGATAAAAGTCCTTTCGCGGCAACCATCCCCGACTAACGAGCACTGGCTGCTGATAATTTTCAGGCTGGAATAACGCTAAAACTTCGTAACCTAATCGATTGCCTTGCTTCTGGTTATCGATAACCAAAAAGAATTGGTTCAAAGGCTGACCTAAGATCACCACTGGCGTCTGATCCGGTTGGCTTGAAGCCAAAGCTTGCACTAAACCCATCGGCTCTTGAGTCGCCTTAGCTTGCAAATTAACGGTTAAATCACGTTTTTCTTGCGCCCTGTCGAGCTGCCACCAGCCCAACCGCAGCAATACTGGTAGCAATAGCAACACCATCAGCGTTGGGATAAGTCTTGGGGCAAAATTGAATGTCCCTAGCTTAAGCCGAAATAAGGGTTTTTCGAGGATTGTATACTTCAAAGATTCGCTCAACGGATACCTTTAGCCTTGTTAGCGCCTAGTAGTCGGATTCCCGCCATATTTAGCGTATAATTTTTGCTATTCATTACTTTTGACAAAAACCAATTGGGAAACCCTATGGACTGGTTAAAACTTGTGGTAATTATATTCATGCTGGCTATTTTATTCAGCCTTTTTCGCGGACTTTTCTTCCTAAGCAAAGGCGATCCGGAATCCAGCAAAGAATTATTAAAATCGCTGAAATGGCGTATTGGCTTAAGCACTTTGCTGTTTTTGGGAGTGATAGCATTGCATTATTTTGGAATTATCGATTTGCGGACGCAACTTTTGCCTAACTAATTGATTTACTCTAGTATTAGCTAAAATCATTTATCTTTGCTTGCAGCCTAACTTGCCCCATAAGAAATGAGCCAAGAATCTTCAAAGCTAACCAAACCCAAGAAATATTGTGGTCAATGCGGACAAAAGAATTTTCGTCCCAATCGCAGTTTAAAAGAGCTATTCGTAGAATTTGTGGAAGATTGGCTTGGTTATGACTCTAAAATTTATAAAACTGCAGCCAAACTGTGTAAACCTGCGGCTTTAAGTCTGGATTATTTTGCCAATTCACATCATAAAAATCACTACATAACCCCAATTCGACTTTATCTGCTGCTATCAATTATCTTTTTTGTGCTGACTAAGTTTGGTGGCTTTAACGTTACTGAAATCGAGATCGAGGATATTAGTCCGCAAGCGAGCCAAGAGCAAAAAGCTCAAGCCCTCGCCGAATTGCAAGAAGCCAAACAAGAAGTCGATTCAGAGCAAGCCAAAGCTATTATTGAGCAAGTAGCGCAAGGTATCAAAGAAGATCTTAAATCAGAAAATACTGATCCAACAGAAGCTAATCAACAAACGGACGGAAAACCAGATGACCAAGGAGTTCAAATTACAGTGTCTGGCGATACCGACTTCAGCAGCCAACATGGCTGTATGAGAGACCCCGCTGAGTTTGTTAACCTCTGGCCAGGATGGTTAGATCGGCAGTTCGATCAAGGCGCGGAAGAGCTGTGTCAGTCCTACGCAAATATTTTATATCTGCCGAAAGATGAGCAAAAAAGCGCCAAGAAACAATGGGGATTATCCTTAGCCCAAAAAGCCATCGAGCTAATCCCACAGACATTCTTCCTATCCTTACCCTTACTTGCCTTATTTCTTGGTGTTTTCTACTTCTTATCAAGACGACTCTATGTAGAACATCTGGTTTTATTAATGCACAGCCACAGCTTTATGTTTGCGGCTATTTTGATGTATTTAGGCTGGTATCAATTGGCAACAGCCGTAACAAGCCTACAAATAATTCCGGTGGAAGAAATCTTCGGCATAGGCATTATCGTTTATCTGTTTTTATCGCAAAAATGGTTTTATCAGCGCGGCTGGTGGGCGACATTATGGCGCTTTAGCTTATTTGGGCTTATCTACATAGTCCTAATTTGTATCATTCTGCTGTGCACTGCACTAGTGGGGATTTTATTAGGATAGCTTAGTCAGATTTAACTATCGCGCGTCTGAGTTGCTCTTTAGTTGGATCAACAGTAAAGGATACTCCGCCCCAGCCCAATTTTATGCCTAAATCTTCAAACGCCGACCGATAATCCGGAAACACTTTGCTATGAATTATTTGTTCATACTCTTTTGAAAAAATACCCGTCCCGGATAATTCGTCCAACTTACTCACAATACTCAGAGCCGAAGTTGGTCGATGGTTTGGCAAACAACAATCTTTGTACTGTTTAAGCACCGTTGGTAAGGACTGGTTTCCATTAGAAGCTTGGCGCAGTGCTAAATCTACTTTTAGAAAGTAAGCTGCGCCACTCCAATAAATGCGCATGGTGCTGCCTCTGCGACGGGTCACTTTCGATAGCGGTTGCGGATAACGTTTGCTGCTCCTTTCTCCTCGTCGAAAGCCATGAAACAGTTTTTGCCAAGTTTCTTTTTCCGATAAAAGCCCAGAATTACCACGCGCAATATTTTGATAATAACTCGCGAGCCCCTCAGACAACCAGCGTCCACGCTCGCCCGCATAAGGCAATAGCAAATGGCTCATTTCGTGCACTGCAGTCCAGTCGCCCCTTACTCGCTGATAACCAAACTCCGGATTGACGTGCAAGACCACCTGACTTTGTTGCCATCGCTGAACTTCGCCCCAAGGCACAGGCTCGCGCCAAGAATAACTACGCACCAATTTGACTTTGGCTCTATCCAGCGGAAACTCACCATAAATGTCAGTCACAGAAGTTGCCATTTCCTTGATCCAACCGAGCAGCATCTGACGTTGTTCTTGGTTGAAGCTTCCGGAAAAACTAACCTCCAGCCGACTGTTCTTGACGCGCAAGCTTTCCGCACGGATCAAATTCGGTATTAAAAGACTGAGTAGCCCTATCAGCAAGAAAGTCTTTAGTCTTAGCGAGCGCTTTGAGGACTTGAATGTTACTTTAGTGTTTTCCATAACTGCAGTGTAAAGTGCTTACCGCTACTTTTCCGTCAACCAAAGCTAAGAGTTGTTACAAAACTTGTGCTAACAAACTCTTGCTAGGATGAATATCGCGGTGGGTTACTGCTGCTCGTGATAACCAAGCAGCAACGCTGCCCAGTCAGATTCTTGCCATTGAAAATCAGGGTGCTTTTCCTTTTCTTTGCGTAGAGAGCGTAATAAACGCTGTAAATTTTTCCCTAAACGCGGATGATTAGGCCGTATCAATTCGCTTTTATCGAAATCAATTAACCAAAATTTTCCTTTTGCGTTAAGCATAATATTATGGATATTCAGATCGGCGTGATCTAAACCTTGCTCGTGAAATTGCTTAATCATAGCGCCAACTTGCTGCCACTGATCTTCTGAAAGCGGTTTTTGTCGAAGGTAGTGAAATAAATCCTGCGCATTTTTAATCAGACGAATAACAATGGCTGCTTGATAGCGTAGATTCTCGACCCGAACGAAAGCGGCGACTGGTTTAGGTACAGGCAACTTCTTTTTCCGAAGTGCCTTTAATAACTTTAGTTCTCGATAAGCACGGGTAACTTGGATCCCATTAAAAAGATAACTTTTCTCAATAACTTTACCCACCAAACCGCCACGACGATAATGCCGCAGCACATAACCTTTGTTAAGGTGTGAAAAGAGGTAAGTGGTACCACGACCCAAGGATTGTCCATCTATTGCATCTTGTTGCTGCCAATAGTTGGGATCAAACCAGTCCCTAGTCACTATTGATCGGTATTTTTTTTCCGTTACCAACCATTCTTTTTCATTTAATTTAACGACTTTCAAAAGAATGCGATATTGAATTTGGTTTATCCGCCACTATACCTTAAAATTCAAGCAAGTCTCAAATCTGTTGGCGCCATGACCAAGATTTCATTACCAAGCAATCCCAAGATCTGCATTTTACGCTTATCCGCGATTGGCGATGTCTGTCACGCACTCTCCAGCGTTCAAGCGATCCAACAGCACTATCCGCAAGCAGAAATCACTTGGATTATCGGAAAAATTGAATACCAACTCTTGAAAAATGCTGCAAATATCAACTTTGTAGTATTCGATAAAGCGCAAGGATTAAAAGCTTATTCACAATTACGAAAAGAGTTACGAAAAACGTTAAAGGGACAACGATTCGACATTTTACTGCAAATGCAGCTAGCTTTTCGTGCCAACTTAGCCGCAGCTTTTATACCAGCGAAAATTAAGTTAGGTTTCTCTAAACAGCGCTCAAAAGAATTACACTCACTGTTTGTGAATCGTCATATCGAAAATGAAAAAGGCTTTCATGTTTTAGATGGATTTCGCGATTTCGCAAGAGCAATTGGTGTTCCAGATTCAGCGCCATGTTGGCAGCTACCGGTTAGCACTACAACCCTAGGCTGGGGGGAAAAACAGCTCCCGAAACAACCCTATGTAGTCATTTCACCTGCCGCCAGCAAGGCCGAACGCGATTGGTTGCCGCAACGTTATGCTGCTATTGCCGATTATTGCCAAACCTTAGGATTTCCGGTGCTATTAACCGCCAGTCCAGCAATCAGAGAAACTCAATTAGTAGAAGCGATCCTTGCTTGTTGTGAAACTCAGCCTGCTAATTTGGCTGGCAAAACTAATTTGCAACAGTTACTAGTTACGCTTAAACAAGCAGAGCTTGTAATAGCTCCCGATTCAGGCCCTGCTCATATGGCAGTCACTCAAGCCACCCCTGTGATAGGTTTATATGCCCACAGTAACCCTCGTCGCACAGGCCCTTATCTATCTCTTGAGCTGGTGGCCGATGCCTATAGCCCTTTAGCCCAAGTTCAATTTGACCGACCCGCAGAGCAACTCGAGTGGGGACTGCGTCTTAAAGGTGAGCAACTGATGGCGCACATTAGCGAGCAGCAAGTCAAAACCCTAATCGACAAGGTTTTACACAACGAGTCCTAGGCGAACCAAACGCCGTAAACTAACGCAAAGACCACTAACATCACTAACAAAACTCGACATAAATCTAAGAAAATATCTTCGTTATCTAGACTCTCTTGCTCATTATGATCTACATATTTCACTAGCCTTGCTTTCGAATCACTATCGATGGTTGCCATATTAATACCCCTTTGCCTCTTGGCCACTATTGGTTCATACCAGAAAAAACACACCACAAAAATTGTTTTACTATAATGATTAGACGCTATTGCAGTAGAAATTGATGTCAGGGGATGTTACCAACTGTGTCGAAAGTGACGCTTCTTGAAGTTTCCCGGAATTTAGGTGGATTGTGTGAAGAAATGTAAATAAAAAAATAGTTTTACATTAAAAACGCGTTCGTACAATCACACTAACGTCGAAGTCTTTTACAAAGTCTGAATTGAGCGGCTGAGAAAAGTTTATATTAATCACGTTGCGGCCGCTTGAGCGAGTGAGGAATAACCGTAATCCCAGCCCTGCACTTGCCAATGCCGAATTTTCTTGATTAGGATACGGCGTTTCACCAAAATTTCTACCAACGTCAATAAAACCAACGAACGCCACGTCAGCGAGCTTGTAGATATTAATATCTGGGTAGAATCGCTTTTCAAGGTTGATGAGCCATTGTCGTTTTCCATGCTGGTATTCATTGGGATAACCTCGTAACCCCGTTTCCCCTCCCAAAGACAAAGGGCGATCAACATAAGGGTTATCAGCTCCAGAATATTGCGCTTTTAAGTACCAACTTCGGAAAGCATTAGTACGGTAGAAGTGCTCGTAGAAAATGGAAAAGTAACTATTGGAAATATCATCAGAGCTGTGCACTCCATTACCGCTTAAGCCATAGCGATACCAATGCTGCTGATTCCAAACTCCGAAGTAGCCGCTATCGAGCTGCCACACTAAACCACCATCGCGATATGATGTCTCAAGGTTATAACCCAACTGCAGATAGTGATGCCAACCCAACTGAACGTCTTCAGTTTTTGCCAATAAATATAAATTTTTAGTGGTGGTAAATTTATCTTGCTGATAACTAAAGGCTAACCATGGGTAGGTTAAGTCACGATTTTCTGGCAAGACACTGGTGCTGGTCAAAGGATCAAAGTCGTACTTATCATGAGTAATTCCGCCTAACCAACGGAAAATACCTTTATCTGTAATTCCCGTTGAGTAGCCAAAAAAAGCTTGTGAAAACTGGCGGTTGCTATCGAAACGATTGACCTCTTGCTCATTGGCGTCAATCCTTACTTCCTGTCGGTGGCTATCCAGTGCCACTCCCGCCGCATGGCGCTCGTCTAATCGATAAAACGGCTTATCCAACTTAATCGCTACTCGCTCACCGTCAGAGTTATCGGCTAGCCGAATACTCGCCCTTAAATAATCTTCGTTAATAGCCTCAGAAGATAAACTCAGCACATAGCCGGAGCGATCTTCCTCAGAAAAATAAATCAGATCTGCGCCAATTCCTAAACCTAAGAAGTTGTCGTCCTTAATACCGTAGCTTAGATCATCCTCTCCGCCTTCACTCTTAAAACTAAAAGTAGGAAAGAGAGTCCAATTCTCCCAAGTCTGTACCTGCAGTTGAGCAGTGCCCTTTAGGGGATCGGTTTTTGCCACAATTTTCGCTTCGCGTAAGAATTTCTGCCGCCTTAAAATACGCTCAGCTTCTTGTAACTGCTTCTGGTTAACAGTTTGCCCCTCTCGAAACGGCAATAAGCGAAGGATAATCTTTGGCTTGGTATCAATATGCAACTTATTGGCAGTCCGGTAAATCCAGCCATCATCTTGCTCCAAGTCGAAAATTGGATTAACCACAACCTCGATCGAGGCTATTGTGAAACTAGCCGTTTCCGCGCGCTCGTCTATAACCAAAGTCGATTTATTTTCAGCTAAAGATACCTGACTTGTTGCTACCATAGCTGCAGCTACTAGCGACAAGCCAACGCCTAACATCAATAAAATCCCAACTGGATATACTTTACTCAAGACAGTCCCTTTTTGTTTATATAACTACTATACCGTTAACCAGAGGCAAAAAAAAACCGCCAATCGGCGGTTTCTTCACAGTCTTTTGCTAACTTTCGCGTTACATCATGTAAACGAAAATAAACAAGAACACCCATACCACATCAACAAAGTGCCAGTACCAAGCACCGGCTTCAAATGCAAAGTGATCTTTGGGCGTAAAGTGGCCTTTAGAGCAGCGTACCGAAAGCACAATCAAGAAGATAGTACCCACCAAAACGTGCATACCGTGGAAACCGGTTAGCATAAAAAAGGTTGAGCCATAGACTCCACTCTTTAAAGTTAGGCCATAATGTACGTAGGCTTCATAATACTCAAATACCTGCAAACCTAAGAAGATCGCGCCTAAAGCCGCTGTCAACCAAGTGAAAGCGATTAAGGTTGGACGATTTTTTTCAAGTAAAGCATGGTGAGCAATGGTTAGCGTCCACGAAGAGGTCAAAAGGATTGCAGTGTTGATCGCAGGCAAACCCCAAGCACCCATCGCTTTCCAGGTTCCCACTGCTGACTCCACTTGCCCTACCCCAACATTCGGCTCGAACGTACCCGGAGTTTCGGTCATTGGCCATTGCGGCGTATAGTCTGGAAACAATTGGTTGTGGGTTGAGGCGCCATTAAAGTCACCGCCCAACAAGGGTAGTACAAAGGCTCGAATGTAGAATAAAGCGCCAAAGAAAGCGAAGAAGAACATCACTTCCGAGGTAATAAACCACATCATGCCTTGACGGAAAGAGCGGCTCATTTGCGCGCTGTATAAACCGCCCATCGATTCTTTGATGGTACTGCGCCACCAAGTCGACAGCATTCCCACTAATATTAGAATACCTAAAGCTAAAACAGCACCGCCATACGAATCCCCATTGATCATGCTTCCTGCGCCGAAGGCAGTTACAAATAAACCGACAGAGCCGATTATGGGTAGCTTGCTTTGCTCTGGAACATAATAGTTTCCGTATTCACTATTGGTTGTTTGTTCACTCATTATGTTTCTCCAATGGTAACGACTAGTTTGCCGCTACTTTTTGTAATTTTGGGCCAACGTTTTCTTCCGAGACATTATGCAAAGTATAAACCAAGGTAATGGAGTCATACTCTTTTGGCAAATCTTTATCAATAAAGAAACGCATCGGCATATCTTCTGCAGCTCCCGCCATTAAAGTTTGCTGATTAAAACAAAAGCACTCGGTTTTGTTGAAATACTGACTCACTCTAACTGGGGAAAAACTTGGAATTGCCTGCCCAATAATATTTTTGTTTGCGCGGTTTTTTACTCGAAAAGCCACTTCATATTCCTTGCCAGGATGTACTTTCATGGTGGTTTGTAGTGGCCGGAAATCCCAAGGCATGTCGTTCTTGGTTACGGTTACAAAACGCACTTTAATCTCACGGCTGGTATCGGCTTCTTGTTCTTGGTAGACCGCAAGGCCCCGATCCAAGGAGCTATTCCAACCGGTGATTTCACAAAACACATCGTACAAAGGCACTAAAGCAAAACCAAAAGCCAACATGATCACCGCCACCGTGACCAACTTGCGGGTCATGACGCGGTTTTCCTGCTTTGTCTCAGCAGAAACAGTCTCTTGCGACTGTTCCTGAGAAATTGGCTCTTGGCTCATTTTTTATTCCTACTTTTCGTTATCTGTTAAAACTGCACGAGTTCAAGTTGCTCTTAGTCTACTTTTGGTGGGGTAGAGAAAGAGTGATAAGGTGCTGGCGATGGCAAATGAGTAAACTCAAGGCCTTCTGCACCTTCCCAAACTTGACCGGTTGCTTGGTCACCTTTCTTCAAGATACAAACCTTGATCAGGATCCAAGCGAACAACAACTGCATCAAGCCCAATCCGAACGCACCAATACTCGACCACATATTAAAATCAGAATACATAATCGAATAGTCAGGAACACGGCGTTGCATACCCGCCAAACCTGAGAAGTGCATTGGGAAGAAGGTTAGATTAACGAATATGATCGATAACCAGAAGTGGATTTTCGCCAACTTCTCGTCATACATACGCCCAGTCCATTTTGGCAACCAATAGTAAACTGCCGCCATAGTACCGAAAATCGCACCCGGGAATAACACGTAGTGGAAGTGGGCTACCACGAAGTAAGTATCGTGATACTGCCAATCCACTGGCGTGATCGCAAGCATTACGCCTGAGAAACCACCAATGGTGAACAAGATCACGAAGGCCAAAGCGTATAACATCGGCGTTTCATAAGTGATCGAGCCTCTCCACATGGTCGCTATCCAGTTGAATACTTTCACACCCGTCGGTACTGCAATCAGCATGGTCGCAATCATAAAGAACAACTCAGCTTTGACTGGCATACCCACCGTAAACATATGGTGTGCCCAAACGATAAAGGATAGGAAAGCAATCGAGCCGGTAGCGTAAACCATTGAAGCATAACCAAACAGTTTCTTGCGCGAGAACGTCGGGATAATCGCGGAGGCGATACCAAAGGCTGGCAAGATCATGATGTACACTTCAGGGTGACCGAAGAACCAGAATACGTGCTGGAACAAGACCGGATCACCACCACCTGCGGTATCAAAGAATGAAGTACCGAAGTGGATATCCGTCAACATCATGGTCACAGCGCCAGCCAGAACAGGCATAACCATCACCAGTAAGAAGGCGGTGATTAACCAAGTCCAAACGAACAATGGCATCTTCATTAAAGTCATGCCTGGAGCGCGCATATTAAACACAGTCACAATCACGTTAATCGCACCCATGATGGAAGAAATACCCATCATATGCACACCGAAAATAAAGAAGGTGGTGCTTGGCGGCGCGTAAGTGGTCGATAACGGCGCATAGAAAGTCCAACCGAAGTTAGGTGCGCCGCCTTCCATGAATAATGATGATAACAACAAGAAGAAAGCAAATGGCAAGATCCAGAAGCTCCAGTTGTTCATTCTTGGCAAGGCCATATCTGGCGCACCAATCATCATTGGGATCAACCAGTTAGCAAGACCAACGGTTGCAGGCATCACGGCACCAAAGACCATGATAAGACCATGCAGCGTAGTCATCTGGTTGAAGAAATTAGGTTCAACAAATTGCAAACCAGGTTGGAATAGCTCGGCACGAATGACCATCGCCATGCCACCACCGATTAAGAACATGATGAACGAGAAGACTAGGTACATAGTACCAATGTCTTTGTGGTTAGTTGTAAAGAGCCAGCGTGAAATGCCGGTTGGTTTATGGTCACCCATGATTATTCTCCCCCGCCATTTTTCTGGTCATGTACTTCTTGAGGCTGGACTTGATCGCCCATATCGTTACCCCAAGCGTTCCGCTCATAAGTCACGATGGCCGCAATTTCCGCTTCCGTAAGCTGCGCGGCAAAAGCCTGCATCGCCGTACCAGGAATACCGTTTAAGACGATATCCACGTGCTTTGTGATGTCGCCTTTAATTGACTCGGCGCCAACCAGCGATGGGAAAGGACCATTGCCTTGGCCGTTCGGCATGTGACAAGCTGAGCAATATTTGTTGTAGGCTGCTTCACCTTCAGCCATTAGCTGCGCGGTGGTGCGTTCGCTTAAGTCAGGGCCAGCTTCGGCTTCCGCGACTTTAGCCGCGTACCATTCGTCAAACTCAGCTTGCTCAACCACTTTAACCACGATTGGCATATAGCCGTGATCTTTACCACAAAGCTCAGCACAAACGCCGCGATAGACGCCAGTTTCAGGAACATTGGCCCAAACGTCGTTGATAATGCCAGGAACGGCGTCTTTTTTCACCGAAAAATCAGGAACCCAGAAAGAGTGGATCACATCTTCAGCTGTCACTAAGAATTTTACTTTCTTATTGACAGGGATCACCAGTGGATTATCGACTTCTAACAAATAGTTCGGATCTTCAATTTTTTCCGCGCTGAATGTCCATTTCGGAGAGTTAAGACTGGCGTCGCGAGAAGCTTGATCTAGGTTGGAGAAGAAACTGACATCATTACGCGGATTGTCATCTTCGTCTAAATATTTGTATTCCCATTTCCACTGCCAGCCTTTAACCACAATTTCCATATCCGCATTCGAAGGATCTTCCATCTTGATCAAAAGACCAACGGCTGGAACCGCCAAGGCGATAAGAATGATAAATGGAATAATGGTCCAAATGATTTCAACGGTGGTGCTGTGTGAAAATTTGGCTGGATTTGGATTTTTACTCTTGCGGTGTGCCCACATCGAGTAGAACATAGCGCCGAAAGTGAATACACCGATCACCACGCAAACCCAGAATACAATCATATGCAGACTGTAAACTTCTTTGCTGATCTCGGTCACCCCTTCACGCATATTATACGCTTGATCAGAACAACCCATCAGTGCCAAGACTGATAGGGCCGCAACTGCCACAGCGATTTTGCGGAACAATGACATGCTTCTCTCCACTAGTTATAGAAACCCCAAAAATGGGAAATTATAAAAATATCAAAGACTTAAGTGCTAAAAATCAGATTTTCTCAATCGAGAAACCGTACCCCATTAATTTTTAACGCATTGATTTAAGTCAATTTTAGGGGCGATATTTTACTTGAGTTGAGGGTGAGAAGCTAGATCCAAAACGTCAATTACGCAAAGAAAAATCCCTTAGAAAACAGTAGCAAAGCGTCCTTTGACTCTTATTTTTTGTTGTTTTTGTGTCCAATTTCAATGATCGCTTCGAGCTGTTTTTGCACTTTTGCAGGAGCTGTAAACTCTGGGTAAGTATTTTTTAATTGCTGCCACTCTTCGAGCGCTTTTAATTGATCACCCTCTTCTAAATAAGCTTCGATTTCTTCTAGCCAGACTTCCGGTAGAGGATATCCCGCCACCGCTTCATCCAAAACGCCCACTGCTTCGGAATCGGCTTTAATTCTTGCTCCGGTAATGACCAGACTATTTTCTTCTGCTACGGCTACTTCTGCTACGCTTGCTGTTTGATGCTCTGCACCTTGTTTAGCAGCCACGACTTGAGCAGCGGCTAACTCAGTTTTATCTGGCGCGGCAGCTGCAGGGATAGCTTTATCATCGGCTTCTAGCTCTACCGGCGGGCTTGTTTTTGCCATCGCTAGCGGCTCTTGATCACTGCTACTATCCACGAAGCTTGGTTTGGTTGGTTTATCGCTGCTCGAGTCAGCAACAGGCCTTTTTTGCTTTTTCAAGGCTGCTAACTCTCGAGTTCTGGCATTGGCAACAGACTCCTTGGCAACTAACACTTCTGGACTTTCAAAGGTCACCGAATCCGCGACTATGTCACTAGAAATTTTAGCCGCATACTGATCAGAGCTTTGCGCTAGGTCTTCCGACACCGCTTGCGACATTACTTGCGAAGAGCTTTGTGGCGTTTGGCTTAAATAAACCATAAAGCGGGCTATTCCAACGGTCATAAAAAGTGCAGCCGCAGTGGAAAAACCATACTTCATTTTTTTAGAGGTAAATAAACTCGCCCAGAAGCCTTTTGTTGGCGTAGCATCAACTTGTAGTTGTTCCTGCGCCATCTTCATAATATTTTGATCCAACTCCAGCGAAGTTTTCTCTTGCGATTGAGCCTGATAGGCTGCCTCAAGCTGCTGCTCAATGTTTTGCTCAGTGTTTTTGTCGCTATTAGTTTCGTGATTACTCATACATATAACCGCCTAATCTTCAGTTCGACTCGACTTTTAACTCTTCTGCCTTAAAAAACCCCTTTAAATTGGCTATCGCATAGCGCAAACGGCTTTTAACTGCTTCGGCGTTGTCACCTAAAGATTCTGCTATTTCGGGAACCGTCATTCCCGCCTCAAATTTTAAAATAAAAACTTCTTTCTGGGCCGCTGCCAATTGATCCAACGCCGCCAATAATTGCTCACCCAGTTGTGATAGATCCAACAAACGCTCTGGTTGGCTATCCTTAGTTGCCTCAAGCTCGGCATACTGATCGTCCATTGCAAATTCGCCTAAGCGACCATTTTTTCGATAAAAATCCACTAAACGACTGTGGGCAATGGTGTAAAGGTAAGTGGTAAATTTTGCCGAGCTTTTATAGGACTTGGCATTTTTAATTAAACTCTGCCATGTTTCTTGGAATAGTTCTTCGGCGGTTTCTCGTGGACTTACCTGACGTATAAAATAGCGTAACAGCGGATCCTTGTGGCGTAGGTATAAAGCTTCAAAAGCCTGTAAATTACCCGACGCGTAAGCCGCCATCAAAGCTTCATCGCTAAACTCAGCTTTAGCCGCTGGCGGCGACTGACCATCTTTAGAGTTGGTTAAACTGGCGTCCAAGGCATCATCAGGATTAACTAAGGTTTCCTCATGATGCCGATTAACGCCAAAGCTTTCAAGCACCGGTCTCATGGCAAAATAAGTTTCTGCATAATACTTACGCTTGTGGACTAACCACTAACGCTGACGCTTTTGCATACTCACTAGGACTTTATTCTGGACGGTACTGGCATTAGTTGAGACCTTGCCCCTATCAACTTTTTCATCAGAAACTTGGTCAGATACCTCATCCGATAAGAGCTGTGCCATTTCCATTAGGCGAATCATTTCAGCTCGATAGCCGTGGTGATCCTTGCCTTTAGCTTGGCGAGCATAAGTAATCGCATCTTGCCAATTCCAGTCACCAACAAACTTACCGCCGCGCAGCAATTGAGCAAAGCCTGCAGCGCTAGCAGCAAACTGAATATTCTTATCGCTCTGCGGCTTATCAAAAGCCGTTCGGTATAACGGCTGCTGGATTAATCGGCTGCTCTCGCCATCCGGCATCTTATAGCGCAGTTTGACCATTGCCGCTTCGTTCGCCAGTCTTTGTCCCGAGGCAGCTTGTTGCTCTACTGCCGCTTGGCGTTCTTGAGAATAACGCAAAGGATCGACTCGCTTAGCCTTAGAGTCATTCAACACTACTTCATACAGGGCAGTGATAGTATGTCCAGCGCCAATTTCACCAGCATCCACCTTATCATTATTAAAATCTTCACGGTTTAGCAAACGATTTTCATAACCTAACAAACGGTATTCGCTAACCACTTGTGGATTAAATTCCACCTGAATTTTGACATCCTTGGCTATGGTCATTAAGGTTCCTGCGCGCTCATCTACCAGCACTTTTTTCGCTTCTTGCAAGCTGTCAATATAGGCGGCATTGCCATTGCCCTTGTTCGCGAGCTGTTCCATCAAATGATCATTATAGTTACCGCGACCAAAACCCAAGCTGCTAAAGAAAATATTGCTTTTGCGCTTAGACTCGATCAGTTCCATCAACTGTTCATGATTAGTAACGCCCACATTAAAATCGCCATCGGTCGCCAAAATAACGCGATTAATACCTTCTTTAATAAAACCCTGTTTGGCCATTTGATAAGCCAGTTCAATCCCCGCGGCACCATTGGTCGAACCGCCAGCAGTTAGTCGATCAATAGCTTGTTCGATTGCAATCTTGTTATCACCAGAAGTGGGGTCAAGCACCACGCCTGAAGCACCCGCATAAACCACCAAAGATACCTTATCCTTAGCAGACAGTTGTTTGATCAGCAGTTTTAATGAACGTTTTACTAATCCCAATTTTTTAGGACTTTGCATCGAGCCGGACACATCCACCAAAAACACTAGATTAGAAGCAGGCAAAGGTTTTTCTTCTGGTTCATAACCCTTAATCCCAATCTGCACCAGATGCGCATCTTGGTTCCAAGGGGCTGCCATAACGCTGGTGTTGACGGAGAAAGGCTTTTCCAGATTCTTTGAACCTGCGAAATCGTAATCAAAATAATTAATAAACTCTTCTAAACGCACCGCATCTTTAGGCGGTAAAACACCTTCATTTAAAATACGGCGAACATTAGTGTATGAGGCAGTATCCACATCAATGCTAAAGGTAGAAACTGGATTTTCGCTGACTACAAAAACACCATTATCGTCAAAGTGCTTATAATTTTCACGATTTTCAGCCACTGGCGGCACTGGCATGACAAGAGGACTAGTATGATTATAGTCAATGCTGTCAGCCATAATCCGTGAGCCGGTGGTGGTCACTGGCTTTTTTGCAATCTGTCGTTGCTTTTGTTGTAACTCGATAAGCTGTCGTTTTTCTTCTTGCGCGATATTGAGTTCCACCAACTCTGTTTCTTTATCGGATTTATTGGCTTGCTTTTCCCCCTTAGGTTCTTGCTCAAGGTTTTGACAAGCGGCTAAAGCCATAGCCACCGAAGCGGCGATTAAGGTTTTCTTCATTAAGGGTTTCATCATCTGCATCCTATTCGTTATCAATCTGATGCTATAAACGCCAAAGCCTACAAAAAGGGTTATTTTTAGCGGTTAAATTGCTAAGATTTAGGCAATAGCCTTGTCAACATAGATTAAAAACTAATAATGACGCCGCATGAACTGCAACAGCTGCTGTATCAAGAGATTCCTATCACCCAAGCCATGGCGATAGAGGTACAAAAGTTGAGTAAGTCTGATATCGAAATCAAAGCGCCCTTTGAAGCGAATAAAAATATCCACCAAACCGCTTTTGCCGGCAGCATCTATACCACCGCAACTCTGGCTGGCTGGTCGCTACTGACAAACCACTTAAAACAAGAGGGTTTAAAAGGCTCAGTGGTGTTAGGGAAAGCACAAATCAACTATTTACAACCTATCAAAGGTGACATTATCGCTCGCACCAAGCTACCTAGTGATGAGCAGCTGACCTTATTTGAAAAACAGCTAAATAGCAAAGGCCGATCGAAACTCAAGCTGCTGGTCGAAGTGATCGAAAATGAGCAGGTTAAAGCTTCCTTTGAAGGTGCTTACGCGGTCTTATAAACAGCTAACAACCTGATTATTCACCCCAAGGATCAACCAGACGATACTCCAGAACTTCGCCAGTACGATTGTCCAATAGCGCAACGATGTTTCGCTTTTTGCCCACCACCGGCGCATAATGAATATGCTCGATCATATCAATCGGCCCAGCATCAACGGGCAGCGATTTGGCAGGCTTAGTACCCCGAATCACCTCGAGCTTATTGGTATGATAATCGCGGTAGAACTTTGGCAGGCGATCAATATCTTTACCACCCGCAGCGGCATTCAGCATAATTTCAAAAGCATCATCACCCGAAGCCCTTTCCGCAAAAATCAGTCGTGGCTTCTCGAAGATACCCACGACCTGCTCAGGGATGGGACTATCTTGCATATTAATATCGCTAATCTCTACCACACTAAAACGATCCACGTTAAAAACGATATAAGCAGGACGTTCTTTATAGATAACGCTAGCGCCATAAACCAGCGCAGCGATCTGTATTGCGGCAATCACCGACAAATCAAACTTCAAGCTCTTCTTGCCCGACTTAAAGACGATTAAAGTCAACAAAGGCCCCAGCACTACGTCAACCCCAGCCATGATATAAACAATCTCGGCAATCCCTTGAGTAAGGTTAAATGGCCATGCATACCAAACAAAAAAGACCAAAGATAAAAACAGCGCAAAGACGATAACGCTGATCCCAAAGTGGGTTAAAGCCGCACGAACTCGAGTCATATTGATTTATACTGTGATAACTTAACTTGCGAAAAATATTACCGCTTTTATCAAGCAAAAAAAAGCCCCGCGTTTGCGAGGCTGCAATAAACTCAGTACTAATTCTTAAATTTCATGTCGTCTTTTTTACAGGTCAGAGTGTAGTTGCGTTTAATGCTTTTCACTCCTTTGGGCGATACAATTTCTAAACGGTACCAGCCTTGATAGTCATAAGACGTTTTGCCTTTGCTTGTGGCTCTAGCCATGTTGCCGCCATCACCTTTATTAATGGTTCTTTTCCATACCCGCAATGGCTTTTTACCCGCCTTATCGAACTCTAATTTTAGTTTAGGCGACTTACGCCCATCGTGACTGACATACCGATACTCGACCACACCAGGGCGGTTGGTCGCGATAGAGCCATTAAACTCAACGGCCGCTGGGCAAGCAGCAACAATATTTGTTACTTTTGGGGCAAACTTTATATCCTTGACTAGATCCACCAATTGCGCCTTTTTAATTGGAACAGGCTTAGGTTTTGGTTTCGGGATTTTCTCTTTTGCCAGATCAGAAGCTAGGCAATTAAACACGGCGTTCACCTTTACCGAGCGCTTTTTATTATCCAAGGCGCCCAGACCGGTAGGATAACAAGTTAGATTGTAAGTAGCCGTGAAGGCCGCTGGGTAGTTGATACTAAACCCTTCCGCCAAGATATCATATTTAGACTTACTCGCATCTTCCGATAACCGTTTTTCTAACTCCGTATTGCAAGCTTTAACCGGATTAACCTCGTCACTAGCAACATACCTAAATGCGCCTCTGGCAAAATCCGCATGCGGAATATATTTATCCTCGGGATACTTATTACCAGCCGCTTCAAACCCATCCAGCCAGAAAGCTCCTTTGTAGGCTTTATTCCCTTTACCCTCAAAGCGACATTTCGCTTTCAACTCAACAGAGAACATGCCGAGTTTGGTTTTATCAATCTTATTCCACTTTTCACCATTGGTGGAATAAACATTCACCCTTGAAACTTCTGAAAAGCCGCTCTCTGGCTTAAGTTCCAACTTATCTACTTTATTAGCCAAAGCTGTTTGATTCGTTGCTATCAATATAGTGCTTAATACAAATACCTTTTTCATAACACCATCCTCCATAATTCAATAAGATATCATAATCTTATTGTTTAAATATTGCACAATTCACGATACTCCTGATAGCCTGAACTAAGGATGAATAATAAAAAAGCTCCTAAAAAGGAGCTTTTTAATCGAGCAGTATTTTGTCTAGATTTTTGTTTACTGACGCGGCGTGATGATTATCGAGTAGCAGAGCCTATATTAAATAGGTGAGCAACGCAGTAATCGTCACAACAAAGTCAGTGAATCAAAAAGCTTACAAAATTACATCATACCAGGCATACCACCCATACCGCCCATACCACCCATATCAGGCGCAGCTGGAGCTTCAGGTTGAGGTAAGTCAGTAATCATGGCTTCCGTGGTGATCATAAGACCAGCAACTGACGCAGCGTTTTGTAGCGCTGAACGGGTTACTTTAGCTGGATCTAGGATACCCATCTCAACAACATCGCCATATTCGCCAGTCGCCGCGTTGTAACCGTAGTTACCATCGCCTTTAGCTACGGTGTCGATAACCACTGCGGCTTCGTCGCCTGAATTAGACGCGATTTGGCGTAATGGTGATTGCATTGCGCGTAATGCGATTTGAACACCAACGTTTTGATCTTCGTTGTCGCCTTTTAGATCTGCTAGCTTAGATAAAACGCGCACTAAGGCAGTACCACCGCCAGCAACCACGCCTTCTTCTACCGCAGCACGAGTCGCGTGCAAAGCATCATCAACGCGATCTTTCTTTTCTTTCATCTCAACTTCAGTCGCTGCGCCAACTTTAATCACTGCAACACCGCCAGCTAGCTTAGCTACGCGCTCTTGAAGTTTTTCTTTGTCGTAATCCGAAGTGGTTTCTTCGATTTGTGCACGAATTTGAGAAACACGCGCTTCAATGTTTGCCGGGTTACCAACGCCATCAATAATGGTGGTGTTTTCTTTGCTGATTTGAACGCGCTTAGCAGAACCTAAGTGCTCAACTTCAGCCGCTTCTAGGCTCATGCCCACTTCTTCAGAAATAACAGTCGCGCCCGTTAAGATAGCAATATCTTCTAACATCGCCTTACGACGGTCGCCGAAACCAGGCGCTTTAACCGCAGCAACTTTGACGATACCACGCATATTGTTTACCACTAACGTCGCTAAGGCTTCGCCTTCAACGTCTTCCGCGATAATCAACAAAGGACGACCAGCTTTGGCAACGCCTTCTAAGATTGGTAATAAGTCGCGGATGTTAGCGATTTTCTTGTCCACCAATAAGACGAATGGGTTTTCCAATTCCGCGGTCATATTTTCTGCATTCGTAACAAAATACGGCGATAAGTAACCGCGATCGAATTGCATACCTTCAACCACGTCTAGCTCGTTGTGTAAGCCTGAACCTTCTTCAACCGTAATAACGCCTTCTTTGCCAACCTTGTTCATCGCTTCAGCAATGATCTTACCCACAGAAACATCAGAGTTCGCAGAGATAGTACCTACCTGAGCAATCGCCGTCTCGTCTTCGCAAGGAACCGAAATCGCTTTCAATTCTTCGACCGCCACAGAAACAGCCTTGTCGATACCGCGCTTTAAATCCATTGGATTCATGCCAGCAGCAACCGCTTTCAAACCTTCGTTAACGATAGATTGCGCCAATACAGTCGCAGTGGTAGTACCGTCACCAGCGATATCGTTAGTTTGTGACGCCACTTCTTTCAACATTTGTGCGCCCATGTTCTCGAACTTATCTTCTAATTCGATTTCCTTAGCAACCGATACACCATCTTTAGTGATGGTCGGCGCGCCGAAAGACTTGTCTAACACCACATTACGACCCTTAGGGCCCAAAGTTACGCGAACCGCGTTCGCCAAAGTATTAACACCACGCAACATGCCTGCGCGAGCTTCATCACCAAAACGTACGTCTTTAGCCATGATTAAATTCCTCTAAATGCTTTTAAATTCAGTTATCTGTATCGATTATGCTTCGATAACAGCAAAAATTTCGTCTTCTTTCAAAATCAATAACTTATCGCCGTCGACCTTAACTTCTTGGCCAGCGTATTGACCGAACAATACAACGTCGCCTTCATTCACAGATACCGCGCGAACATCGCCGTTATCCAATGCCTTACCGTTACCCACAGCAATCACTGTGCCTTTGTTTGCTTTTTCTTTAGCGTTATCAGGAATTACGATACCGCCAGCAGAAAGAGCCTCTTCTTCAATGCGTTTAACTACAACGCGGTCATGTAATGGACGTAAGCTCATTTTACTCTCCTAAACTATCTCTTATTTGGTTAGATTTGAGACTTATAAATTAATAAGTGACCAAGATATGGGGACGAAATTTTAGCACTCAAGGGGATTGAGTGCTAATTTTTTGAGTTGTATGTTGGATTGGCGATTTAACGTAGGTCGGGGTGAACTTGTGAACCCCGACAATCAATCCATACTATCAATGTTAGGGTTCGTAAACTCACCCTAACCTACAACAAAGCCGATGTCTAACTGTTGGGGTTCGCGCTGCTCACCGCCAACCTACGATTAATCTATACATTTTGCTACACTAAAAATCAATACCAATAATCAAGGATGATTATGCAATATCGACGTGCTTATGTTGATGGTGGCACTTATTTTTTCACTATTAATCTTTACAATCGAAAACAGACTTTATTAACCGATCATGTTGATTTGCTTCGCGAATCTTTTCGGTATGTTAAGAGTCGTCATCCTTTTACCATTGATGCTATTGTGGTTTTGCCTGATCATTTGCACTTGATAATGACGCTGCCCGCTGATGATGACTTTTCAACCCGAATTGGGCTTATCAAGCAACATTTCACCCGCCATCTCAATCAATTAAACCCAAACAGTTCAAAGCCAGTTGTCTGGCAAAAGCGTTTCTGGGAGCATTTGATTCGTGATCCACAGGACTTTGAGAACCATGTAAATTATATTCATTACAACCCTGTTAGGCATGGTTATTGCCAACGAGCAGCAGATTGGCAATATTCAAGTATTCATCGGTTTATCAAGCAAGGAGTTATAAGTCATGATTGGGCTTGGCAAGATGATACAAAAATTGTCTTTGGTGAATAATTTGTCGAGGTTCATAAACTCACCCTAACCTACAACAAAGGCGATACCTAATCGTTGGGGTTCGCGCTGCTCACCACCAACCTACGATTAATTTGCCAATTCTGCTAGACTAAAAGTCATCGTATAAGGAGTACCCATTATGAAGCCTACCAAATCTTACGCCGCCTATAATGCTACCGATGTTTTAAAACCTTATGATTTTAATCGCCGCGAATTAGGCGCTAAGGATGTCTTGATTGATATTTTGTTTTGTGGGGTTTGCCATAGCGATATTCATGTTGCGCACAATGACTGGGGGAATTCTATTTATCCTGTCGTTCCTGGGCATGAAATTGTTGGTCGCGTAACCGCAGTCGGCTCCGATACTCAAGGCTTTGCCGCAGGCGATCTAGTGGGCGTTGGCTGTATGGTGGATTCTTGTCGCGTCTGCTCAGCTTGCGAGCAAGATCTGGAGCAGCATTGCGAAAAAGGCATGATCATGACCTATGGCAGCCCTGATCCGCATGGCAACGATGCCATTACTCAAGGCGGCTACTCCACGCAAATTGTTGTTGATCAAGATTTTGTGTTAAAGGTATCTGAGGATTTAGATGCCAAAGGGGTGGCGCCATTGTTATGTGCTGGGATCACCAGCTACTCTCCACTCAAGCAATGGGGGGTTAAAAGTGGCGATAAAGTTGGGGTGATTGGCCTAGGCGGCCTTGGCCATATGGGTGTCAAGCTTGCGGCGGCTATGGGCGCCGAAGTGATTATGATCACGCGCTCGCTCGAAAAAGGCGAAGATGCGAAAAGACTGGGCGCCAGCGAGGTTTTGGTTTCTCAAGACGAAGCACAGATGGCGGCGCACGCTGGCACTTTCGACTTTTTGCTTAATACCATTCCCGTCGAACACGATATGACGCCTTATATCAACCTGCTGAAACTGGGCAAAACCATGGCCATTGTCGGCGCTTCGCCAACCCAGCTACATACCTTGCCATTGGCCTTTGGTCGCAAAGTAGTTGCAGGTTCCTTAATTGGTGGTATTAAAGAAACTCAGGAAATGCTGGACTTTTGTGCCGCACATAATATCGTTTCCGACATCGAAATGATCGATATGCAAGACATTAACACCGCTTATGAACGGGTCATGAAATCGGATGTGAAATACCGTTTTGTGATTGATATGCAATCCTTAAAGCAACAAGCCTAGCACAATCGCTACTTTTAGAATAACCAATAAGATGCAGCGAATAGTTGTTTCCACCTGAGCTGTCGGAGGCCATTATGAATGTGTGGATATTAAGTGCTGGCGGACTTGGGCTTTTAACCGCGCTAATTCACCTTTTCGCTGGTCAAGCAGATCCTGTTCGACCTTTCCTAAAGTCCAATCTGGAAGATGTTCCGAAAGCGACGCTACTGGCATGCTGGCACCTTGTTTCAGTTACCTTATTTGTTAGCTCCCTAGCGCTTTTATATGTAGGTTGGCATGATCTGCAAGCGTTCTATTTAGCCACTAGGCTTGTAGGGGCGCTATACCTTCTGTTTGCATTAGTATTTATTGCGGTTGGCTGGTACTTTTTTGCAAACAAAGTGTTTATCAAGCTACCGCAATGGACATTACTCCTCCCCATCGGGTTGCTAGCCAGCTATGGTGCAAGTTGAATATAAAAGCAAGTGCGATATAAGGCCGAGATTAAACTTTTGAACTCATAGCGGCCATACTCAAACGAATATTGAGGTTTATGCTTCTCCCTAACTCATCTATCCTCTACAATTGTCTTATTTAATTCAACAGCTAGTAAATTATGTCTTTACCGCCTTGCCCACAATGTAACTCCGAGTATGTTTATCAAGACATGCAGCAGCTAATTTGTCCTGAATGTGCTTTTGAGTGGAATCCTGATGAAAACGCTGAAAGTGATGAGCCAACCGCTAAAGATGCCAATGGCACTGAATTAGTCGCGGGCGATAAAGTCACTTTTATCAAAGACTTAAAGGTAAAAGGCAGTTCGCAAGTGCTAAAAATTGGCACTAAAGCTTTGATCAGACGCATTAAAGACGGCAAAGATCACGAACTCGACTGTAAAGTCGATGGCGCGGGCGAAATGATGATCACCGCCGCTTTCGTGAAAAAAGCCTAGATAAATAAAGGCCGTATAAAAGCGCAGGGCTTACATTAATTAATCTGCCAACTAATAGCGCAATTTGCCAACTGCTTCACCTTTTTGCTTGAACTTAGACCAGTTGTCTAGGTCTTATCAACACCTATTTTTTAGCAAAGCAGATTTGCTAAATCTGATTCATTGATACAAAAGGTAACCTTATGAAAGCCGTTAGAATGCACCAATATGGTGACGCCAAAGTTTTATCTTATGAAGATGCGCCTAAACCTGAAATTGCCGCTGATGAAGTCCTGATCAAGATCGTTGCCAGTTCGGTAAACCCTGTGGACTGGAAAGTTCGCGCTGGTTATTTAAAAGATTATATCAACTATGACATGCCCTTAACCCCTGGTTGGGATCTTTCGGGCGTGGTTGAGGCTGTTGGCTCACAAGTGACTGATTTTAAAGCGGGCGATCAGGTCTATTCGCGCCCCGATATTAACCGCAATGGCACCTATGCTGAATATATTAGCGTCAAGGCTGATGAAGTGGCGCTTAAACCGCAAACCATTTCCCATACCGAAGCAGCAACCTTGCCGTTGGCGGGGATCACCGCTTGGGACGCTATCGTCACCCATGGCAATCTTAAGGCTGGGCAAAAAGTTTTGGTTCATGCTGGTTCTGGCGGCGTCGGTTCACTGGCCATTCAAATCGCCAAAGCGCGTGGCGCCTACGTTATTTCAACCACATCAAGCAAAAACGCCGCTTTGGTTAAATCTTTAGGTGCTGACCAAGTCATTGATTACACAACAACAGATTTCAGCCAAGTCTTGAGCGATCTAGATATGGTTTTCGATACTCTTGGTGGAGAGGTTCAAGAATCGTCATTTTCGGTACTCAAACCTGGCGGCTTGCTAGCATCGGTGGTTAGCCCGCCCTCACAAGAAAAAGCCCAAGAATATGGCGTTAAGGCAATGGATTATTTTATTGAACCAAACGCGCAAATTCTTGAGCAATTGGCAGAAATGGTCGATCAAGGCCAAGTTCGACCACTAGTCGGAGCCGAGTTTGCCTTAAGCGATATCGAAAAAGCTCATGCCTTAAGCGAATCTGGACGCACGGTGGGTAAAATTGCCCTGTACGTTGGTCAACCTTAACGTCAAGGCTGATAGTTTTTTAGCATTAACAAAAAACCCATCATAAACCGTTTTGGGCTTTACTTGCGAAGACGAATGACTAACTAGGTGAAGGTGAATGGGTTAGTTCCATTTGTGGAAAGCCTCACATTTAAGATGATAATTACCCATCAGTATCACCGATCAACCCGCCAAAGATAAGGACTGCGGCCTAGCAAAGCACACATCATTGCAGATAAACTCATCTAAACCGCTTTTATTGGAAAGATAGAGGTTATGCGCTACTTTGGGTTTTGCCTTGCCGCTTTAATATTGATCGCCTGTTCGCCAACCGATGAGAACCCTCGGACAAGTTCGTCTGAGCCTGAAAAAAACAACTCGCTGAAAACTTTCACACAAGACAAACCGATTCAAGCGTTTACCAAACAAGAAGAAATTATCTTTATCACACCCAGCCATGTCGGCAACAGCATTCAAGCGATCAGCCCCGATGGCAACAATCAGCGAGAAATTTTTAGCATCCCCGATTATGCAGCCAAAGAAACCTCTATCTGGGAACTTGCCGCTTCGCCCGATGGGCAGCGGATTGCCTTTGCTTCGGATCATGACTGGGATCGCTCCTACAACACCACCAATGTCTATGTGATCGATGCCAATGGTGATAATTTAAAGCGTCCTAGCGATGCACCCTCCATCGATGAATTGGCACAATATAATACTGGCAAGGTACAGGTTAAAGCTCGCCGTTTGCTTAAAGGCGGTGAATTGTCAGCTTGGGTGCAAGGCGCTAAAGAGCCATCGAAACAACTATTGCGCGAAGGACAAACAGCAACCTTTACTTTAGAAGTTGCCGATTTTGGTAAAGACATCTATCAATATGTGCGGATTTTCAATCACCACCCGGGGCATAGCAACCCTTGTAGCTTTGATGCTGCGTTAAAAGTGGATCTAATCGCCGGAAAAACGGTGGATGCAGGCTCTATGCCAATGTTGTTTAGCGTGACTTGTCCATTAGTTTATTCACCTGCTTGGGTCGACGACCAAACTTTAGCGGTGATTTATTCGGAGCCGGATACGACGCTCTCGTCACACAATATCTGGATGGTTAATGCCGATATAAAACCGAACGAAAGCGCTAGCCGCTGGCTAGATACGCGCGACAATACCACTAACAATAAGATCACACGAGTCTTTGCCGGCGGTGCCGACAGCGACCAACCGGCTATCGTGGCTTTTCAATCCGCCGCCATTGCCACCGGACTTTATGTTGCGCCAGTTAAACAGCCCGCTGAAATTAAAGGCGGGGCAACCAACCTGTGTGGTGAGACCATTAGCTGTAAATTAACCAGCATTGATGCAACCACTGATGGCAAAACCACCATTATTTCGGCCTATGGCAGAGATACTCGATTGCCAGATTTTGCGGCAATTTATATTTCCCACAACGATGGTCCATTTAAGCAAATTTTAAAGCTCGACAATCAAGCCATTGGTACCGCCGCCATTTCCCCCAATGGTCAGCAAATCGTGTTTGATCGCGCTGCCAAACTAAGCGATAGCCCACAAAAAGTTCGCTTTGGCGACCGCCCACAATGCCCCTGCTCCATCTGGCGCATCGACAGCGACGGAAAGAACCTAGTCCAATTGGTTGACGATGGCCGAAACCCTGACTGGTCGCCTTGAAAATTACTCATGCCACTTGATGCCGTTATCTTTAAGAGTAAGAACCTACATAAAAAAAACGCTAGCCAAGGCTAACGCTTTTTTATTAGGTGTTTATCTCAATGAGCCTTAAGAACGGTCAAGATTCATCACTTTATGCCACGCTTTAACAAAGTCATTGATAAATTTTTCTTGTCCGTCGTTGGCAGCATACACTTCAGCAATGGCTCTTAGCTCAGCGTGTGAGCCGAACAACAAGTCCACTGGCGTAGCGCTGTATTTTGCATCGCCAGTCGTACGGTCAATGCCTTTATAGAGCCCTTCGGATTTTTCGGATTTAGTCCATTGAGTCGACATATCCAACAAATTGACGAAGAAGTCATTGCTTAGAGTACCTACTTGATCGGTAAATACGCCATCGGAAGAACCGTTTGCATTCGCACCCAGAACTCGCAATCCGCCTACCAGTACCGTCATTTCCGGCACCGTAAGGTTTAGCATGCTTGCACGATCGATCAAGGCATCGGTTGGCCGCTTGAAACTATTATCTGTTGAGTAATAATTTCTAAAGCCATCGGCGCTCGGCTCTAACACTTCAAAAGATTCGGCGTCGGTTTGCGTTTGGCTGGCGTCTACCCGCCCTGCGGTAAAGGGTACGCTAATATCAAAACCATTCTGCTTGGCTGCTTTTTCAACTGCCGCTGCGCCGCCTAGCACGATAAGATCGGCTAAGGATACTTTGCGCTTGCCCGAGTCATCGTTAAAGTCTTTTTGAATCGCTTTTAAAACATCCAAATTCTTAGCTAAGGCTTGGGGGTTATTGACTGGCCAATCTTTTTGCGGCGCTAGTGCCACTCGCGCACCGTTAGCACCACCACGGCCATCGGTTGCGCGATAAGAAGCCGCCGAAGCCCAAGCGGTTTGAACTAACGCTGAAACACTTAACTTGTCCGTTAGTTCGGCTTTTAAGGTTTTAATATCGCTCGCATTGATTAGATCGTAATCGCGTTTTGGTAGCGGATCTTGCCAAATAAAAGTTTGAGTTGGCACTTCTTTGCCGATATAGCGATGGTTTGGCCCCATATCACGGTGAGTCAATTTAAACCAAGCGCGAGCAAAGGCTAATTCAAATTCTTCTGGGTCCTCCAAAAAACGTTTTGAAATTTTTCGATACTCAGGATCTTCTTTTAACGCCAGATCCGTTGTCAACATAATGGGAGCATGGCGTTTAGATTTATCGTGCGCATCCGGAACCAAATTCGCCGCTTGACCATCTTTTGGGATCCACTGGGTCGCACCAGCGGGACTTTTGGTTTGCACCCACTCGAATTGGAATAGGTTCTGCAGGAAATTGTGCGTCCACTGGGCAGGGCTGACGGTCCAAGCACCTTCTAAGCCAGAGGTAATAGTATCTGCGCCTTTGCCACTGCCGCATTTACTGGTCCAGCCAAAACCCTGTTCTTCCAGACCTGCCGCTGCGGGTTCTTTGCCGACACAGTTATCCGGCTTTCTTGCGCCATGAGCCTTACCAAAAGTGTGGCCACCGGCGATCAGGGCAACGGTTTCTTCATCGTTCATCGCCATACGGCCAAAGGTATCGCGAATATCTTTGGCTGCTAACAAGGGATCGGGATTACCATTTGGCCCTTCTGGGTTGACGTAAATCAGCCCCATTTGTACCGCCGCCAAGGGCTTTTTCAATTGCCGCTGGCCCTGTTCTTTACCCGAATACCGCTCGCCATCGGTTAGCCATTCTTTTTCCGAACCCCAATCGACGACTTCAGCTTCCCAGTCGTCAGTGCGGCCACCGGCAAAGCCTATGGTTTTAAAACCCATCGATTCCATCGCCACATTACCCGTCAGCACCATTAAGTCGGCCCAGGAAATTTTACGACCATACTTCTTTTTTACCGGCCATAATAAACGCCGTGCTTTATCCAAATTGGCATTATCCGGCCAACTGTTGAGCGGCTCGAAACGCTGCTGTCCGCCGCCCGCACCACCGCGGCCATCGAAAATTCGATAAACGCCCGCGCTGTGCCAAGCCATGCGAATAAAGAAAGGACCATAATGACCATAATCCGCTGGCCACCAATCTTGCGAATCGGTCATTACCGCTTCGATATCTTTTTTCAAAGCATCCAGATCGAGGCTGGCGAATTCTTTGGTATAATCAAACTCATCGCCATAAGGATTGGATTCTGCCGAATGTTGCCTTAATGGACTTAAATCGACCTGCTCAGGCCACCAAAATTCATTTGTTGTACTCATGGTTGTTGCGCCTCCAGCGCCACTTGCTAGCGCCAAACTCAAAGCTGTGCTTAACGCCAATGATTTCATCGAAAAATTCATAAAATTACCCCTAAAATAATATACATATCCACTATTGGATGTGTCTGAGTATCCTCCGACCACCACCGATTATGAAATCAAGCTTTTCTATCTGTTTGATAGAATTATTTAATTGACAGATTTTTTTGCCTCGAAAAAAACTAAAGCTTGAAAGCCTAAGGAATGTTTAATTTGATCTACAATCTCAGTTATATATGATAATTTTCGCTGGCCACGATTAAAAAGCCCTTACAGATGACATTTTAGCCGTGGTTATTCCATTCAACCCAATCTACGCTCTAGAGGTCATCGGGTAATGCAAAAGCTACAACGTAATCTCCTCGATTTTCATCCGTAGCATAAGTAGAGCCACCAAAAGAAGCAACAACATATTGCTTACCGTTATCAGCAACGTAACTCATCGGCGTTGCATTGGCGCCAACTGGCATTTTTATACGCCGAATTTCTTCACCTGTTTCAATATCAAATACTCGCATATAGCGATCCATGGCATTAGGGAAAAAGACTAGGCCACCTCCAGTAATCACGCTACCGCCCAAGGTTGGCATGCCCAACGGGATTCGCATACCAGTATGGACCCCGATAAAATCCAAATCCTCAACCGTACCTACTGGTCTTTGCCATAGGATTTTGCGAGTTTTCAAATCGATTCCAGAAATAGTTCCGTAAGGGGGTTGGCTGCATAAAAAGCCTAGAATCGAACTCGGCGCATCACGCTTTAATGCATACGGAGTTCCAAGCTGGGGGCCGATTGGATCATGCGGCCCTGCCGGAAGCTTAATATCAGGCATATCTTCGCGTGGAATAAGGCTGGTAATAATGGGTAACCTGAGATCATTGATCACGTAGATTCCACGAGTTTCGTCTACTGAGCCGGAGCCCCAGTTCATGCCACCTTGCGCTCCTGGATAAGTAAAAAATGGCTCCAAAGAAGGTGGCGGAAATTCATTACCGGTATAAGCGACTGAACGAAATTGAATGCGACAAAAAAGTTGATCGATAATGGTAGCGCCCCACATATGATTTTCTGATAAGGCTTCTCCACCAATATTCGGCATGCCAACAGAATAAGGCTGTACTGGCGATAGCTCTCCAATACCCGGAGCCGCACCATCAGTAGCCACTGGCTTGTCAACCACTTCAGCTATCGGTTTGCCAGTAATCCGGTTGAGCATAAAGATTTGCCCACGTTTAGTGGGTTGAATTAACGCTGGCACCTTAGCGCCAGTTTCAGGATCCGTTACATCATATAAAGTGGGTTGGGATGGTAAATCATAATCCCAGCTGTCACGATATACCGTCTGGAACTTCCAGCGCTCCTCGCCAGTGGCAGTATCCAAAGCCACAATAGAGGCGCCATACTCATGATCGAAGGGGCGACGATGTGCAATGCCGACATCTGGTGTAGCATTACCCATGGGTAAATAAATAAGACCCAATGCTTCATCCACTGCCGGATGTGTCCAAACGTTTGGGGTTCCTCGTGTATAAGTTTCGCCCGGCTCCGGAGCCCCCATTTTTCCGGGTCGACCCAAGTCCCAAGCCCATTTCAACTCCCCACTGCTGCCATCAAAAGCACGAATAACTCCAGATGGTTCACCTACTCGATTGTTATCAACCACCAAACCTCCGACGATAATCATATTGCGAGTGACCGTAGGCGCAGAGGTTTGAAAATAATAGCCAGGTTCAACCTTTCCCATATCCTTGGTAAGATCTAAAACTCCATTGTTACCAAAGTCAGTACAGGGTTGGCCTGTCTCGGCATCCAAAGAGAATAACCGTGCATCTACCGTATTCATCGCAATCCGCTTACTGCAAACACCCCCAGCTCTACCGTCCGGATCAACTGGCGGCTCGTAATAGGTTACTCCGCGACATCGGTAGAAAAAGGGCGAGCTAGCTTTAGGATCATAAACCCATTTACCAACACCGGTTTCGCCATCGATAGCATGCACTTGATTATTAGGGGTACAAGCAAAGACCGTATTATTACCAAATACTGGAGTGTTTTGATCGGCTAAATCGTGATCACCAAAAACCTTGGTTCGATAAGTCCAGGCAACCTCCAGTTTATCGATGTTTTCCCGCGTAATTTGCTTGGCAGGAATATAACGATTACCCATGGTTGTTCCGCCATAATTATGCCATCGATTACCCATTTCTTTAGTAGCCTGCATCAACATAGCTTTCGGATCAGGCGTGTAGGGGTTTTGAATCACCCCTTGCGGTTGAAACATACCCCATAAAGTCGTCAACAAGCCAACCGCCAATACCGCAGCGGCGATTCTAGATAAATATTTGGCTTTATTGTCATTCCTATACTGTTCAAATTTTGGCACCGCCAGCAAAACCAACAGTAACAAAAAAGCAAAACTGAAAAGTCTAGGGATCAGAGGCCAAAACCAACTTTGCATTGACCAAACTTCATATAAAGCCCAAGGAATGGCCAATAAGCAGACCAAAAGGTATATATGAATACCGCTATGCTCAGCTCGGTAAAATTTATAACCAGCGAATAACAAACTTGCACCAGCAATTATATAAAACCAACTACTCGCCTGACCGCCTTCGACTATTAACCAGATACCTGGGAAGAATAAAAGTGCGCCAACTGCTATAGTAAAGATAGCAAGAGCCTTTAAGGCTTTACTGCTATAAGACATGTTGCCCTCCTTAGATACTTTCTACGGTATTGAATACCACTTTTTGGATGAAACCGCCTTGAATCTCATATTTATAGGCAATTTGAAACCCACTTTAGCATGTTTCATTACGGGCAAATAGTGAACTCCATCACAAAATATTGCCGTGTAATCAATGAGTTAACTCTAAGCCCTAGAGCCTTGATTTTGTACGATATATTCCAAATTAATCCTTGCGCTCATATTCGCCTTCAATCACGCTATCATCGGTTGCAGCTTTGCTGGACGAATGAGATTGGCTCGATTGATGAGGATCGGCGCTCGGATCTGAGGTAAACCCTGTGGTTCTTACCGCACCAAACCAGCCAAGCTTGATCAATTTTTTAGCAAACCAGTCGCGACTTTGCGGAATTAGCCATAAAAAACCTAGGGTGTCAGTGATAAAACCTGGGGTAATCAAAAAAGCCCCAGCAACTACTAACAGTATCCCTTCGACCATCTCTTCTGCTGGCGCTTGACCACTACTAAGCTTTTGTTGGAAACGAGCAAACACACTAATCCCTTGCCCTTTCAGCATATTAACCCCGATCACACCGGTAAGAATAATCAAAAACACCGTCCAGCCAGCACCGATAAGACCGCCAACGCTCAGCAACACATAAACTTCGGCGATAGCAATAACGATAAACAGTAGAAGAAAGTGTCTAAACCACATAATTTTGCTCAATTGTCCTAAGAAAATACCCAAATTGCTGACAAACCTTTACTATGCAAGGCGCAGCAAACTCATGATATCTGTAGTGAATAACCTTATAATGGCGGTCACTTTCGATAATGCAAGCCAAACAATTGTAACCAATTATGAGGCCTTAGGAATAGTCAGGTGAGTCAACAAGAGTTCCAATTATTTATCAGCACCGCGCCCGAGCAAGCGATTGCCGAATCGTTGGCGCGCCAACTGGTTGAGCGTAAGCTTGCCGCCTGCGTTAATCTGATCCCGCAAGTGAGCAGTGTTTACGCTTGGCAAGGCGCCATCGAGAAAACCCAAGAAGTGATCTTATTGATCAAATCCACTGCTGAACAATTCACTGCCATCGAAGAATTGTTAACCAAACAGCACCCTTATGAGATTCCGGAGCTGATTAGTTGTAATATTGAGCAGCTTTCAGCCTCTTATGGACAATGGTTACAAACGAATATCAACAAAGCTTAATAACTCCATGAATAACATTAATTACCGTTTCTTTGCGCCTTTTTTCGTTACCACTGTGCTAGTTCTGCTAGCTTTTTTTGCTAGCTTTGCTGTTTTGGCCAACAACCCTATTGATTTAGGCTCTTTGATCGAAAAAGAAGAAAAACTTTTGAAGGTGGACGAAGCCTTTATTCCTAGCCTGGAAGTGTTAGACGATCAGGTTTTGGTGAAATTTGAGATCGCCAAAGGCTATTATCTGTATAAAATGCGCCTCAAGTTACGTTCCAATGACGCTGAGTTCGGCGAGTTGTTGATCCCCGAAGGTTACGAAAAGGACGACCCCTATTTTGGTTTGACCGAAGTCTATTACAATTTTCTGGAGTTCTCGGCTCCCATCCAATCAGCGATTAATCCTTCTTTGTTGCTGACGCTCGACTTTCAAGGTTGCGCCGAAGATCGACTCTGTTACCCGCCGACCAGTCGCGAGTTTGAGCTCAACTTAAGTCCTGAAATCGCCAAAACACTGGTGTCGGCAGATACCACTAATTTCAAACCCTTGGACAATTCAGACGCCGGCTCAAAGCTTGCCTCTGGTTTCCAAAACAACACCAATGTCTGGGTCGAAGAAATCAAATCCAATAACCTTTGGCAAAACTTTATTTGGTTTATCGGCGCAGGCTTGTTAATGGCTTTCACCGCTTGCGTGTACCCGATGATCCCGATCATTTCGAGCATTATCGTTGGCCAAGGCGAGCAAATCTCAAGCCGCAAATCCTTGTTATTATCTCTGAGTTACACTCAAGCCGTTGCCATCACCTATGCCATTATGGGCGTGGTAGTGGCCTTGGTTGGCAAAAGTTTCACCGCGGAATTGCAGTCGCCGGCTTTTACCATCAGCGCCGCCATTATTTTCGTATTACTAGCACTGTCGATGTTTGGTTTGTACGAAATTAAATTGCCAAGCAGCTTACAAGAAAAGTTAACCAACACCAGCAACCAACAAGCCTCAGGCTCTTACCTTGGTGCAGGCATTATGGGCGCCATTTCTGCCTTAATTGTTTCGCCTTGCGTCACCGCACCCTTGATTGCCGCTTTTATCGTGATTTCGGCAACTGGTGATGCGCTGCTAGGCGCTGTGACCTTATATGGATTGGGCTTTGGTATTGGTATTCCATTGCTAATCATCGGCGCCTCAGGCGGCAAACTGCTGCCTAAAGCTGGTCCTTGGATGAGCAAGATCCGTAGCTTGTTCGGCATTATTATGCTTGGCCTAGCGCTTTACATCGTCAAGCACTTGATCCCGCACTGGCTCTTCTTGGGCGGCTTAAGCGTGCTGGCTTTTGCTGGTGCTTACCTGCTGGGCGCTTTTAACACCGCGCAAGGCAAAGCCGCCAAAGTGTTCAAATTGCTAGGGCTATTAATGGCTATTTACGGTGTTTTGCTTGCGGTGGGTACCTACACGGGCAAAGGTCGGATTAGCAATCCGCTTAACGGTATTAACAATCAAGCCAGTAGCCATCTTGAATTTAAAACCATTAAATCTTTGGCCGATCTGAATCGAGAAATTGCAAATGCCAAGGCACAAAATAAAACTATTATGCTCGACTTTTTTGCCGAATGGTGCAGCGCCTGTTATGAATTTGAAGATTTAGTCTTTACCGATAAGAAGGTTCAAGACGCTTTAAGTAACAGCATTTTACTACAGGCAGATGTTACTGATAATGACGAGCAAGATGTTGAACTGATGATGCAATATCAAGTGTTAGGCCTGCCCACCATTATGTTTTTTGATGCTCAAGGGCAAGAACTGACTGAATACCGAGCCACTGGATTTGAAGATGCCGAGGTTTTTCATAGGCGTATTCAAGCCGCACTGAATCCTTAGCGTGCTGCATAAACTAAGGCTTACACTTGAGGCTATGCGCTGGTCAGTGTAGAATAAATTCATGACTAATATGGTATCTAGATTTTATGGTTTGGCTCTGCTACTGGTGATTAACCTAGTAGTGCCAAATTCCTTGGCAATGCCAATGACTTTTAGCGAAGTGACCAATCCAGCAACTCAAACTCAGACGAGCAGTAGCCACTGCGCTGAAACCACTGATACTAAAAGCTCGCAAGCGCAACAGCCACAGCATGAAACAAGCAGTGGCTGTTGCGAGGATTGCCAATGCTCTTTTGCCAGTTGCGCTAACTTCGTAAGTCTGATTGCTAGCCTATCGGCAGTAGCCAACTCCGCTTCATCCGACTCACTAGCGGCGCCGATAGAAGGCCACACCAACCCTACCCACACATTTTTCAAGCCACCTAAAATCAGCTAACACAAGATCGATCCGCCTAACAATAGGCTGTATATATTCTTGAAAAACTACTACTTTTATCTAGCAGAGTTTTAACCACTTGTTCAGATTTAGGTGTTGTGATGAACAACAAATGTTTCCGCCCCAAAATTTCGCGTCGGCAGTTTGTGCTAGGCGCCAGTTCTAGTTTAGCGCTTTCGGCGTTGCCATGGTCGCGCTTAGCAGCGAGCCCTTACAATCACGAAAAAATCAATCAGCTCACCAGTCTTAAGGGTAATCAATTTGATCTCAATATTGGTTACCATCCGGTAAATTTTACTGGCAAACCGCGCCTGGCTACCTGCATTAACCAAGGTTTGCCCGCGCCGCTACTGCATTGGCAGGAAGGACAACGAATAAAGATTAATGTTAGCAATCATTTAAAAACTGACAGTTCGATTCATTGGCATGGCATGATTTTGCCAAGTGCGATGGATGGAGTGCCGGGTTTAAGTTTCGATGGCATCAAGCCCGGCGAAACTTTCCAATATGAATTTGATATCAATCAAAGTGGCACCTATTGGTATCACAGCCATTCGGGATTCCAAGAACAAACGGGGGTTTACGGCCCTATTATTATTCATCCCAAAGAGCCAGAGCCGTTTGAATACGATTGTGATTTTGTGGTGATGCTATCCGATTGGAGCGATGAGGATCCGCACGACATTTACGCCAAACTCAAGAAGATGAGCCATTACTATAATTTCCGCGAAAGAACCATGCGCGATCTGTGGCGCGATATTCGCGAAAAAGGGTTATCAGGCACGCTCGCCGAGCGCGAGATGTGGAATCAGATGCGCATGAGTGAAACCGATATCGCTGACGTTACTGGCTATACCTACAGCTTTCTGATGAATGGTAATACGCCCGATCTTGGTTGGCTGGGTCAATTTCGCAATGGCGATAAGGTGCGTTTGCGATTTATCAATGCTGCCGCCATGACCATTTTCGATGTGCGTATTCCCGGTTTAAAGATGAGATTGGTGGCAACCGATGGACAACTCATTCAGCCAGTGAGTATTGATGAATTTCGAATTGGCGTGGCTGAAACTTATGACGTGATTGTTGAGCCCGAAGACAAGGCTTACACCATTTTTGCCCAAAGCATTGATCGTTCGGGTTTTGCCCGCGGCACTCTAACTCCTGATTTAGGGTATCAGGTTGAACTCCCCGGCATGGATTTTGCACCAATCTTAGAGCATCGTGATATGGGAATGGATCATTCAACAAGCAGTCATATCGACATGGATCATTCGAAAACTGATCACTCGAAAATGGATCATCAGCAGCATCAAATGCCAAAACACAATGGAATGCAGCATCATAAACATCATGATCTGATGGCTGAAGAATCTAATTTGGGCAAAGCAGGCTTTGGCAGTCACAGCCCAATACAGCATGCCGCGACGGAATTTGGCCCACAGGTGGATATGCGTGCCGAAATGCCAATGGATGGGGTAAGCGACCCAGGGGTTGGATTAAGGCAACACCAAGCGCGTTATGGACGCCGGGTGTTGCAATATTCTGATCTTAAAAATTATTATCCGACCCAAGATAAGCGTCAACCCAGTCGTGAGCTGCATATTCACCTGACGGGCAATATGAGTCGTTATATGTGGTCGATGAATGGCGTTAAGCACATGCACGCAGAACCCATCCATCTAGAATATGGCGAACGGATCAGAATTGTACTGATTAATGACACCATGATGACCCATCCAGTTCATTTGCATGGTGTTTGGAGCGAATTGGAAACGGGCGATCCTGACTATATCCCCAAAAAACATACCATTATCGTACAGCCAGGCTCCAAAGTCAGCTATCTAGTCACCGCCGATGCCAAAGGCCGCTGGGCTTATCATTGCCATCTGCTATTTCACATGCCGGGCATGATGCGGGAAGTTCGGATCGGTTAGGAAGCATGATGACATATTTGAATTTTTTACTCACATTGATATTAGTTTCGACGAGCTCAAGTCTTTTGGCTGGCAGTAAAGATGATCCCTGGCTCACGAGTCTAATGATTGAACAACTGGAATATGTTCCTGACGCTGACGAAGATAGCTATGCACTCACGGGCGATTTTTGGATCGGTAAAGATCTCGATAAGCTTTGGTTTAAAACTGAATTGGAAAAAGAAGGCGGCGATTTCGAAGGTGCCGAATTACAAATGCTTTACTCCAAAGCGGTAGCAGCCTACTGGGATCTACAACTGGGACTAAAACATGATTTTGAGCAACCGCAAGAACGCACTTGGACAGTTATTGGCTTGCAAGGGCTAGCACCTTATTATTTCGAGATCGATAGTGCCCTGTTTATTGGCGAGTCAGGCAGAGTCGCAGCGCGTTTCGAAGCCGAGTATGAAATGCTGTTTACCCAACAATGGATCTTAGTTCCTGAGTTAGAGTTAAACTTTTTCGGCCAAAATGATCCGGTTAACCAACTCGGTTCAGGACTTGCCGATGCCAGTTTTGGACTTAGATTACGCTACGAATTTATCCGGGAGTTTGCCGTCTATGTTGGTTATGAATATCAACGCAAATTTGGTAAAACTGCAGACTTCGCTATTAATGCCGGTGGAGCCAAAGACTCCAACGAATGGCTGGTCGGAATTAGTTTTTGGTTCTAACCGGCATCTTAGTAATAAGATATTTTTTATAACACATGGTGGTTATTCCTGCTTTCACATGAATAACCGCACTGATTAGGATATGCGCAATAAGTAAACCTATATCCCTATTCCTAGCTACTTTTGTTTACCGTTTTCGCTATCCGTTAATGACTAATTTTTAATTGCGACTTTAGCTCAAAGATCATCTCTTTGGAGCTGGGAAGTTCTTCCCATTGACGAGCAATAGCCGACTGTTCGATAAATACGGTTTTGGCTTTAGGTTTGGTTTGCGACCAGATAACTCCTAATAATACCAAGCCCGCAGCGGCGTATTGCATGGGTGCCAAGGTTTCGCCCAACAGTAGCCAGCCAAAAAATAAGGTTCCTAGCGGCAACAGATTCATCAAACTACCGACCCGATTAGCTGGCATAGTTTTAAAAGCATAGTTATAGCAAGTAAAGGCAAAAATGTTGACGCCAAATGCTAAAAATAAAATCGCAAACACTGCTTGAACTGAAACGTTAAAACTCACTGCTTCGGTTTGTATGAACAATAAAGGCAAGAAAAAAATAGTGCCTGCTACTGTTTGCAACAAAGTCAGGAAGATCGGCGAATAGCGCTGTGCCAATTTTCGAGCTAACAAACAATAAACTGTCGCTGATGCAATGGCACCAAGCTCTAATAAATTACCCAGCCATGGATTTGAAGCATGCTCGCTTGAACCACCGGCCAGTGTCAGCCAAACAACGCCAGCCATTGCCAACAAACAACCCACAATAGTGCGACCACTAATTTTTTCTTTAAGGAAATAAAATGCTGCCACTGCAATCAACAAGGGTTGCAAGGCGGTGACCATGCCCGCTTCCGAAGCGGTAGTAAAAGTTAGCGCATAGCTTTCAAAAATAAAATACAGGCAAGGCTCACACAAGGCCAACAAACCTAACAGCCACCAATCACCTTTTTCATATTTTTGCTTTTTGGTGATAGGTTTTAGGAAAAATAACAATACTGCCATCGCCAGCAGCATGCGTAAAAATACCGTCAAGATTGGGCCAAATTCGGCAATAGCATATTTCATCGCGACGAATGAAGCCGACCATAATAAAATGGCGGTGACCAAGCCCACAAGGGCTAACTGGTTAGTGTTTTTTGCTACAAATTTGAACATTGCATTTCCCCAGTTAACTAAAGTTGGGAAAATAGTAGCGCTTTAGTCGCTTAAAGAAAAATGATGATTTTTCATCATTATCATTAGAAATCCTTATCTATCAGGGGTTTTCAATTTTTAAATGCCGTGGAAGGCTTAAAATAAAACAGGCGCCTTTACCCGGCGGACTCTCTACTGCAACCGTGCCACCGAGTCGCATCATAGCTGCGCGCACAAATCTCAAGCCTAAACCAATACCTTTAACCTTGGCCATTTCATGTTTTTGCATTCGAGTAAAAGGTTTAAAAATCGCATCCATCTGTTCTTGATTAATGCCTTCCCCTTGATCAATCACTCTAATATTGATGTGTTTAGCCGCCTGCTCTAATACAATATTGACCTGCGACCGAGCTGGAGAATATTTTACGGCGTTGGTTAATAGATTAGTCAGAACACGCTCGAGTAGATCTTGATTGGCCTTAATCCAAACGTCTTGATGCGCAGCGAAATCAAACTGTAAATCAATATCCTTGTTCGCCGCTTGCGGCAACACCACCCCAATCGCATTGTCGATGGTATTTAATAGTTCTATCGGATAAAGCGCTAACTCAATACTCGACTCAGCTCTGGACAACATCAAAAATTGCTCCGCCAAGCTTAAACTTGAGCGTGTCAGCTGCTCTATTTCTTGGTGCATCTGCTGGCTATCATACTTTTCCGGTTGACGTTGATAGCGGCTTAATAGTGCCAAAATCGAGGTCATGGGTGAGCGCAAATCGTGCGAGATAAAGTCGATCATCTCTAATTGACGCCGTTGCTCTCTTTTGATGGCGCTAATATCCACCATATTGAGAATAATGAAATCACGACCAGAAACATTATCTAGCAAAGAAATACTGATTTTTAAATCGCGCCCATCGCTAGTGACCGCCACTAGCTCACTCACGATCCCGTCTTGCAGCACTCTTTTTAACTTTTCTTCCCACAACTTATTGTCCGCCAGCTTGATTTCATTCAAAAGACGAGGCAGCTCAAATAATTTATGCTCACGAAGCTCAGAAAAATAACGTTTTGCAACCAAGTTGCTATAAAAAATTTGGCCATTAATGTCCGATAGCACAATGCCGTCACTCATCCGATCCATCGTCTGTTCGGTAAAACGACGTAAAAAATTAATTTGGGTAATGGCGGTGTTTAACTGCTCAATTCGCCCTTCAATAATGCCGTATTCAGGCTGCTCGGAAAGTTTCTCAAAATGGGGCGATTGGTTTTGAATTTTTCTCACCAAGGCTTTTTCTTTGGCGCTAGCTTGTTGCTTAACAAACTTCAGTAAATCTTCCGTCTCGGGATTAACATCTTTACTTTCAGCCTGATATTTAGTGACATCTAGTAAATTTAAATAGGAAAGAAATTTAACCCGCATATTGCTATTAGGCGCTAGTTCAAGCGTCATTGACTCTTGCGTTTCAAGCGACAAACGCTCAATGGTATTTTTGAAAAAACTCATATTGGCGACAACTTTAAGCCATGCCCAAATAAGGTAGCCCAAGATAATGGCAATTGCCGGTGTCGCCACTTGCAGCCATCTTTGTTGTAGATGTAGCAGCCACCAACTAAAGGCCAATAATCCTAATAAAAACGCTATTGCGTAAAAGAAATTTCTCCGCGGTAGCGATTTTGGCAGGGTCAGAAAAAATAAAAACGTAAACAAGGCGGCAATTAGGGCATTACCAAAACGGGAAGCTGGTAGTATAAATTGCTCCTTCTTTAGCGCCTCATATAAGGTTGCGTTAATTTCAACTCCCGACATGATTTGCCCATCCCGATCCACAGGGACTGGCAAAAAATCTGCATTACGCGCAGCAGTCGCCGTTACCCCAACCAGCACCACTTTATCCGTTAGCTCATCTAGCAATAGATCCGTCTCAGCGACCTCTGCAAAGCTTAACTGCTTGTAGTGAAATGGATTTTGCTTGAACGGCAAATAAACTCGATGTTGCTGCTCGATTTGGGTTAGATCATAACTGGGTTTTTTATCGCTGGCAGCAAATGGAAACTGATACACTTCATCGCCATTTGCCACATCCAATAGTTCAGCAGCAAAAGCTCGCCAATAAGGTTCGCCCAGTCCCGCCTTTAGGTAACTGGAACGTGCAATATTATCGTCGCTCAGCTCAAAGTGAACTAAACCGAGATTATTTGCCGCCTGCATTAATTCTGGAAAAGGCATCAATTCAATCAATTCACCGGTTTGCGTGACCCGCTCGATAATAACCGGAAAAATAACCTTGCCATTGTCTTGCACTGCTTGCACCAACTGAGCGTCGGCTGGCGACTGAGACTTATTGAATAGAACATCATAGCCCACCGCTTTAACTTGAGCTTTGGTCAATTGATTGATCAGTTTGGCATGTTTTTCACGCGCCCAAGGCAATGGACCATATTGCTGCAAACTATTCTCATCTATCGCCACTATCACCAGTTCTTGATTATGGCTGGAATTTTGCAGCCTCAATAAACGGTCATAGAGCAGGTGCTCAATGGGTAATAACAGTTGGAAATAACTAGCGACAAAAGTTAACACAGCTACCAAGAAGGCAACCAGATAGCTGCTGATTTTAGAATTGCGTGCTTTCGTTTTTAACCTTGCCACTGCGTACTAAAGAAAGTTACAGAGCGAGCAACAATAATAACAATGACGATAACATAAAAGGATTCTTTCCATTGCCAGGTTCAAACACCTCAAAGGATTGGGTTTCGCTGAACCGCTGTGTATCATTAGGTGCATCCGTAGCTACCCTAAAATAGTAATCACCCGCAGGCAAATCATCGAAGCTAATGCTAGTTTGATTGGAGCGACCTTGCTCAACTAGGTTGGTGAAATCCGCATCGCGCGCTAATTGCCAGTGGTAATCTTTAGCGTAAGGTACTGGCTGCCAACTCAAAGCCGCGCCCTGTCCCAGCTCCACATCAGCGGCGCTAGCCACCATCGGTGTATCCGCAAGCACTACTGAGAAACTGCTGGATTGACTATAATAACCAATGCCTTCTTCGTTTTGCGCATTGACTCGCCAAAAGTAATCGCGCGTTTCCATCGGCTGAGTTAGCGTTAGCTGATTCGATTCAACTTGTTGCTGCTGCACAATGCTTGAAAACTCTGAGTCACTCGCGATTTCAAGATTATAGAATTCTGCTTTTTCTGATGGCTGCCAGCTCAGCTCAATCGGCTCACCGAACAGCAATTCTGACTTTGCCAGCAAGTTGGTTGGTGCTAGCGGTGCGCCATTTAGGGTAAAGCGATGCACCCTATTCAAGCCTTCCAAACCGTTACTATCGATCTTGCGCAACCTAACAGTATAATCGCCAGCGGCAAGCTGATTCATATTAATAGCGGTATCGGTAACTTTATCCGTAGCAATTTGCTGATTAATATCGCTCCCCTTAAAAAGTTCGTAGCGATAACCTACGGCTGCCGAGTCCGCTTGCCAGCTTATTCGCACTGGTAGACTAGGAAAATTTGCTTGGGGATCATTTAAGGTGGGCGCACTAAGCAACTCTATTGGCTTATCGGCTTGCTTGCCTTGCTCGGAAACCAGACCAAAGCCTTGCGGGATCAGCTCTTCTGAAACTTTGTTTTCAACCTTAACCTTACCTTCGCTCACTTCGTTGTAAGATACTTTGGTGTTATTGCCATCAACCCTGACCCGAAATTCAGTACCCCGAACCGTGGCCACCGCAGATGGCGTGTGCACTTCAAAATGTGCTCCTGGGCCTTGCAAAGTTTCTACCCGCCCTTCGACACTGCCTTTCATCAAACGCATTCGGCTATCGACCATGCCTGTGCGTCCCCAGCGCGTCAGAACATCGAAAATCAGTTCTGAACTACTGCCTAGCAACAACTCTGACTTATCCGCAAAACGTAAGGTGGTCGAGGCATCCTCTCCAGTAATCACCTTATCGCCCAGCTTTATCGAAGAACTGGTCTCTAATGCTTGACTTAGATCGCCGCGAACTAAGTTGACCTCACCTTGAACCGATAAAACCGATACTCGAGCAGGGCCGAACTTAAGGCTGTTTAGGGGGAATTTAATAACGCTTCCGGCAGTTAAATCTTCGCCAGGAACTAGCTGGTTATATCGAAGGATATCGTCGATACGGTAGGGGTTAGTTAGGTATTTATTCGCAATGGCACTGGCTGAATCGCCTTTTCGAACCGTGTACAACCAGTCTTTTGCAAAAATTGGCAAAGCCGCAGTGACTATTAACCCAGCGATTAATAGTCTTATAAGCCAATGTTTTTTCATAGTTTTTTAGAAATTTAATGCTTAAGCCACAGCCTCTGACTCTAACAGCTTTTCTAAACGATATCCATGTTGATACACGGTTTTAATTTGATAACCCGAAGAAGCCCTTAAGCCTAATTTTCGTCTTAAGGAACTGACGTGCGCATCCACCGTTCGGGTACTAATATCGGAGTCGATACCCCAGATATTTTTTAATAGGTAACGTCGAGAATAAAGACGTCCCAGATTCTTCATAAGTAATAAAGCCAATTCGTATTCTTTTGTGGTCAAAGACACCGGCTTACCATCCACCAGCACCTCGCGATGTTTTTGCGAAATGGTGAAGATCCCCAATTCAATATCGGCATCGTTATCTAAAAGACCAGCGCGACGAACCAAGGCTTTTAAGCGCGCTTCCAATTCCGTCGGACGGAATGGCTTAACCATATAATCATCGGCGCCTTTTTCTAAGGCTTGTACTATATCCTGCTCAGCATCACGCTGAGTCACGAATAAAATAGGCCCTTTCCAATTATGGAAAGAACGCACCTGTTCCAAAACTTCAACTCCGGTTAGATCAGGCACTTCCCAATCCAGGATCATCAAGTCAAAGTCGTTTTCCTCAATTTGCTTCAACAAATCGGTTCCGGTCAGGCAATGAGTAAAATCATAACCTGTTTCTTTAAGAACCTGCTTGAGGGCTTCAGATTGTGCAATATCATCTTCCAGATACAGTACTTTTATAATCTCAGACATCCAAACTCCAATGCTGACTTGTTATTGTTATTAACTTCTTTCACCGAATCGCCTTGCCTGGCAAAACGTTTAAAAGAATGTTTAATTCACTACCAATGCTTTTTACTAAAGCACACAATTACCAATCTATTCTAACCACTCTATCGAAACAATTCTTAAAACAATTGTAAAATTCTTAAGCGATTTGTTGAATTACTCAACAATTTTGCCAATCTACTCCGACCACGAAGCAAAAATGTGGCTAAAGACCATCAAAATGCAGTAAAATCGCCTATCGTTAAAAACCTGTGCAACTTCACTTAACGACCTTGGATTATTGATAGCCAATTACAATAATGCTACTTTAAGTGAACTTAACCACATTTAACTTTATTTTGGCAGCAAATGAAGCAGATTCTTTTACTGAATGGCCCCAATCTTAACCTTTTAGGCTCGCGTGAGCCTGGAGTTTATGGTGACGTAAGCTTGGAGACCATCGTAAAAGACGCCAAATCACAAGTTAAAGCCGCGGATTTGGCTTTTGCTCATTTTCAATCCAATTCCGAGTCAGCTTTAATTGATGCGATTCAGCAGGCAAAAGAAGATAACGTGAGTTTAATTGTATTTAACTCTGCGGGGTATACTCATACCAGTGTTGCTCTAAGAGATGCTTTGCTAGCCGTTGCCATTCCGTTTATTGAAGTACATTTATCCAACCCTCATAGCCGCGAACCTTTTCGCCATCATTCCTACTTTAGCGATATAGCGCTGGGACAAGTGGCGGGCTTTGGTGCAGACAGCTATCGATATGCTATGGATGCTGCCATTAATTATTTAAAGCAGCATTAACTTACATTATTTAACCCGAGTAAAAAGTTATGGATTTACGTAAGATCAAAAAATTAATTGAGTTAGTTGAAGAATCTGGTATCGCCGAACTGGAGATCCAAGAAGGCGAAGAATCAGTCCGCATTTCGCGCGCTGGTAGCCAAGTTGCCGCTCCCACTCAAATCACGGTTCCTTCCGCTCCTGTAGCTGCGCCAGCGGCTCCGGTTGCTGCCGAAGCGACCACTGCCGCCGCCGCAGCTGAACCAGAGCCAGCAGGACACCTTGTCCGCTCGCCAATGGTCGGCACCTTCTATGCAGCGCCTTCTCCTGGCGCTAAAGACTTTGTTGAAATTGGCCAGCAGGTTAATGTCGGCGATGTCTTATGTATCGTCGAGGCTATGAAGATGATGAACCAAATTGAGTCGGATAAAGCTGGGGTGGTTAAGCAAATCTTGCACACCAATGGCGATCCGGTTGAGTTTGACGAGCCTATGTTTGTTATCGAGTAATCCCACTCATCAGTTTGAGAGAATCTTATGTTAGAAAAAGTGGTTATTGCCAACCGCGGAGAAATTGCGCTACGCATTCTGCGCGCTTGTCGTGAGTTAGGGATTAAAACGGTAGCGGTTCATTCCACTGCTGATCAAGACTTGATGCACGTTCGTCTGGCTGACGAATCGGTGTGCATTGGTCCTGCTCCTGCAACTCAAAGTTATTTAAATATTCCAGCGATTATTTCTGCTGCGGAAATTACCGATGCCGTCGGTATTCACCCTGGTTACGGCTTTTTGGCGGAAAATGCCGACTTCGCCGAGCAAGTAGAGCAATCCGGTTTTAGTTTTATTGGCCCAAGCGCTGACGTTATTCGCCTTATGGGTGATAAAGTTTCAGCCATTTCGGCCATGAAAAAAGCGGGAGTACCGTGCGTTCCGGGTTCTGATGGGCCTCTAGGCGAGGATGAAAAAACCAACCTATCAATGGCTAAACGTATCGGCTATCCGGTCATTATCAAAGCCGCAGGCGGTGGCGGTGGTCGTGGTATGCGGGTAGTACACAAAGAAGAAGAGCTGATTAACGCTATCTCTTTGACCAAGTCAGAAGCCGGCTCAGTATTCGGTAACGATATGGTTTATATGGAAAAATTCTTGGAAACTCCGCGCCATATCGAAATTCAAGTCTTAGCCGATGGCCACGGCAACGCCATTCACTTGGGCGAACGAGATTGTTCAATGCAGCGGCGCCATCAAAAAGTGGTAGAAGAAGCGCCTGCTCCGGGCATCACCGAGCAAATGCGACGTCACATTGGCGAGCGTTGTGTGCAAGCTTGCATTGAATTGGGCTACAAAGGCGCCGGCACTTTCGAGTTTTTGTTCGAAAAAGGCGAGTTCTACTTTATCGAGATGAATACTCGGGTTCAGGTCGAACATCCGGTTTCAGAGTTGATAACTGGAGTTGATATTATCAAAGAGCAATTACGGATTGCTTCTAATCAGCCGCTATCTTTTAAACAAGAAGATATAGTGCTTAATGGCCATGCCATCGAATGCCGAATCAACGCTGAAGATCCGGAAACCTTTATTCCAAGTCCAGGCGAAATCAAACGTTATCATGCGCCCGGCGGCCCTGGTATTCGTATGGATTCGCATATTTACGCGACCTATAAAGTACCGCCACATTATGACTCAATGATTGGCAAGCTGATCACGCACGGTGAAACTCGCGAAGTAGCGATTGCGCGAATGCAAATGGCTTTGGAAGAAATCGTTATCGATGGTATTAAAACCAACGTAGATCTACAAAAACGTATCCTAAAAGACGTTAACTTCCAAAAAGGTGGTACTAACATTCATTATCTTGAGCGACAAATGTTTGGCGAAGGATAACCTGTACTCTACATATCTAGATCAGAGTAATCCGTTATTCTGATCTAGATTGTAAACGCTGTTTTCACCAGTTAAGAGGTTGAATATGCCTGTAGGAAAATTCACTACGACTTTATGGGTCGCCTTTCTCATGAGCTCATTGGTTCAGGCACAAGAAAACCAAGTGATTTCAATCTCAGACATTGAATGGGGACTGTTAAATCCTGCTCGTGGTAATTCGAGTCCCAAGGCAGTAAATTTGTGGGGTGACCGCAGCAAGAATGTGGCTACGGGTATGCTCGTTAAGTTCGACAAAGGCTTCTCCTCACCACCTCATATTCATAACATATCTTATCGGGGAGTCGTTATTGAAGGGTTACTACACAATGACGACCCTACGGCTGAAAAAATGTGGTTGACTCCAGGTTCTTTTTGGACCCAACCGGCAGGAGAAAATCACATCACCGCAGCCAATGGACAAAGCAACCTAATCTACCTAGAAATTGATAGCGGCCCATACTTGGTAAAACCTGCTAACCAAGCATTTGATAATGGCGAAAAAACTATCAATGTAGCAAGCAGTAATCTAGTGTGGCTTGGGGCAAACGACATTAGCTGGACAGATAGAAGTTCCGTACAAATAGCCAACCTGTGGCGAAAAGCGGATGGCGAAACTGCAAGCTTTATTAAATTGCCAGCAGATTTTAGCGGATATATCGAAACGGATTCAGATCTAAAGGCTGTCGTGATTAAAGGAGAAGCCTATTATCACTTTAACCATCAAGAGTCCTCGACCAACCTATCCCCTGCTAGCTTTTTTAGCTCTAAAACCACAGCAAAACATGGCCTAAAAACTAAAACGGAAGTAATTCTCTACCTTAAAAGCAAAGAAGGTTATCGCTTGAAATAGTCGAGCCCTTAAATAGAGAGCTAAATATTTGCTTTAGCTTATTTACTTACACTTGTTTGCTTCCCCAGAACATCTTAATTAGCCTATACTTGAGCCATGGAAGACGTTATTGAATTACTCCAAGAATCGGCTCAATCAGTAGCCTTTGGCTTGGAACTACCCGATGAAGACGACTTAGTCATGATCGAAGAGGAATTGTTTATTCCCCTTCCCAGTGACTTGCGGCTATTTTTATTAGAGCTAAGCAATCTAGTTATCGGCTCGCTCGAACCAGTTACCATTACCGATCCGCAAGCCCACACCCATCTACCCGACGTTGCCGCCAACGCATGGGACATAGGCGTACCTAGAAACTTAATCCCCATCTGTGAAACAGCGCAAGGCTATTATTGCATTTCCGAAGCTAACGAAATTAGCCTCTGGCAAGGACAGCAGCAAACCGATGACATTTGGCCGTCGATTTGGCATTGGGCGAAGGACGTTTGGCTAGGAAGTTAACTTTATGAATCCATCAATTAAGCAAAAACTACCGTTAATGTTTTTTATCGGGATATCAATTTGGTGGGCATATTATTACCAGACTCACTCTCCATTAAATGATTTTGGACAAGCCAACTTTGAGTGGCTGTATTTATTAGATGGTCTGCTAGTACTTCCTATCCTCTGTTTTCTTTGTATTAAAGATAAAAAAGAAGCTCTAATAAAGGCTATAGTTTATGCTTGTATACTTGTATTGATTGGCAGCTACATTATTCCGGAGCAAAATAAATTTTTTTGGCGCTATCTAGAAACTGGTCGCTACATAGTTTTAGGGACCTTCTTAATCGTTGAAATAACGGCTTTATTAACTGTCTACTTAGCCATCAGATCTTCTTTGCAAAAGACAAAAGATCCGGATCTGGCTATAGCTGAGCCTGTATATAATTTTTTAGGTAAAACTCCAATTGCTAATTTTCTGATATTTGAAGTTAGGATCTGGACTTACGCGCTCTTCGCAAGAAATGTTCGCCCCGAAAACTTTAAAGGAAAATACCAATTTAATTATCATCTAAAAGACGATGCTCAGAGCAATGCCATTGGTTTTATCCTGCTTATTGCCGCTGAAATGCCCATAATGCACTTAATAATACACTTTTTGTGGTCGCCCTTAGCAGCAAATGTGATCACTCTGCTCACTTTATTCAGTTTACTATTCTTTATTGCGGAATATCGAGCAATGGGCATAAGGCCTATAACGATAGATGAAAGTAGTTTGAATATTCGCTTCGGCATTTACAATAATCGAGTCATACCTCTAAGCAATATTAAATCTATTTCCAGCACAAAATCATACATTAAAAGAGATAGATCTATTAAACGTTATAATTTTTCTGGCAATCCCAATGTACTTATTCAACTAAAAATAACTGATAAAGCTATCGATAGAATTTACCTTGGTGTAAATAATCCAAATGATTTTATAAAGATAGCAAATAAATATATATCCTGATGTGATTCCTCATTCTTAACTAAGGCTCTAATATGTCCTGGATCCAATTAAAATTTAATTACCATAACCCCAATAGCACGGATACTGAAAACCTTAGCGATTTTTTAATGGAGCTGGGTGCGCTGGCGGTGACTTTTTTAGACGCTGAAGATAAACCAATTTTAGAGCCTAAGCCTGGGGAAACCCCATTTTGGGATCATTTAATCGTGCTAGCATTGTTTGAGGCTGATACGGAAACGGCGCTACTCGATAGAATCCTTGCCAATAGTGATTTTTCTGGCCATATCGATAAAACCAATAATCAATACCAATGGGAAATTATTCGTGATCAAGATTGGGAGCGAGCTTGGATGGAGAGCTTCAAGCCAATGCAGTTTGGCCAGCGAGTTTGGATAGTTCCTAGCTGGCACGAGTCGCCCGATCCAGATGCAGTTAATATCAAACTCGACCCTGGTTTAGCTTTTGGTACTGGCACTCACCCCACGACCTCTTTGTGTTTGCAGTGGTTAGACGCTGCTGATTTAAGCGGTAAAACAGTGATCGACTATGGCTGCGGCTCGGGAATTCTAACCTTGGCGGCGCTACTGCTCGGCGCAAAAAAAGTGTATGCGGTGGATATCGATCCGCAGGCGATTGACGCGACTCGCGAGAACCTAAAACGCAATGGGCTCGCTGAAGAACGTTTGGTGCTAGGTCTGCCCAATGAAGTGAGTCTACCAACCGCCGATATTTTGGTGGCCAATATTTTAGCGGAGCCTCTGCGTCAATTAGCAGAATCTCTAGCAAACTCCGTGAAATCCGGCGGTAATCTGGTATTATCAGGACTATTAAAACAACAAGCGGATGAATTAATTAGCATTTATCAGCCTTGGTTCCAGATGGAGTCGCCAGCAATTGAGGGAGATTGGGCGCGACTGACTGGAGTTAAAGCTTAAGCGCCGATCAGTGCTAAACGACAAGTTACCGGCATGAGCGAAACCTTTTTAACCCATTGTCCACATTGCAAATCTGTTTTTAAGTTGCGTAAAGAGCATCTTGAAATGGCGGAAGGTCATGTTCGCTGCGGTTCTTGCCATTCCTTATTTTTAGCCACGGATTCCTTGGTCTCGATGGAACAGGAAAGCCAGAAAACCGCTATGGCCGAGGATGTAGAGCAGGCTTCTGAGAAATTGGTGGAGAAAGCTTTCGACGATTTAGTTGATGCGCCTGAACTGACCATTGAGCCTGCAAAACCCAAGCCTGAAGCTCGCCCCATACCTTGGAAAGGCTTGTTTTATGGGCTTTCCAGCGTCATTTTATTGTCATGCGCTTTTTGGTACCTCTATTTATGGCCCAACCGGATGGCTTTGTCACAAGATAAGGCTTGGCGGCCGCTACTCCAAGCTTCCTGTTCAATTTTTGGTTGTCAGGTTCCTTCGCTGCAACGTATCGAGCTATTTGTGGTCAGCGCAATTGAAGTATCACCTAAGGTCAAAGGACAGCAAGAAGTTAGTATGCTGTTAAAAAACACCGCCGATTTCGCCCAACCTTTCCCAAAGGTCAAGGTGGTATTAAGTGACATTAAGGGCGGCCAATTTACCACTCCAGTGTTTACGCCCGCTCAATATTTGCCCGAAGTTAATCACAATACTTTGATTGAGCCTAACCAAACGGTGCAGATCGGCTTTAGCTTTTTAAGCGACAATAAGAGCTACAGCGGTTATCAGGTTCAGTTGGTCAACTAGCGGGAATTTCACTAAAGTTAGTCCAGCACCTCATTTGTCAAGCAAATTATTGACGATTTTTTAAACAATTTCCGTTCAAATCCGACCACAAACGGTGTATGATCGCGACCTCGATTTTGCCGTGGAATAACTCCTGCACTAAAAACCCGAGACTTAAATGCAAATTGGCCCTTACCAACTGGAGAACCCATTGATCTTAGCGCCTATGGCAGGTGTTACCGATCAACCTTTTCGCCAGTTGTGTAAACAGTTAGGCGCAGGCATGACGGTTTCGGAAATGATTGCTTCGGATCCACGCCTTTGGAACAGCAAAAAAAGCCGTTTGCGTAAAATTCACAAGGGTGAACTTGGCATCCGCTCAGTGCAAATTGCCGGTACTGAACCGAACATTATGGCCATGGCAGCGCAACACAATGTGGAACATGGCGCCCAGATGATCGATATCAATATGGGTTGTCCGGCTAAAAAAGTCTGTAAAAAAGCCGCTGGTTCTGCGCTTTTGCAAGATCCAGCTTTGGTCGAGCGGATTTTAACAGCGGTGGTCGAAGCGGTGAATGTGCCAGTGACCTTGAAAATTCGTACCGGACAGGATGCGGATAATCGTAATGGTCTAGAGATTGCCAAGATTGCTGAGCAGGCAGGGATCCAAGCCTTGGCGATCCACGGCAGAACCCGCGCCGACAAGTTTATGGGCAATGCCGAATTTGAGACCATTGCCAAAATAAAACAAGCGGTGTCGATTCCGATTATTGCCAATGGCGATATTAACAGCCCCGAAAAGGCTAAACAGGTTTTAGCGCAGACTCAGGCGGATGGTTTGATGATTGGTCGCGCAGCGCAAGGTAAACCTTGGATTTTTAGAGAGATTTGGCACTTTTTGCAAACTGGCGAGTACTTAGCAGCACCAAGTTGGCAAGAGGTACAACAAATTTTGCTTCAGCATATCACTAGGTTACATCAGTTTTATGGTGAAGTGATGGGGCCAAGGATAGCCCGTAAGCACGTTTCTTGGTATTTCCAAGAACAAGCGGATGGAAAGGAGTTTCGTCGCCATTTCAACAAGATTGATGATGGTGGTGAGCAAATAACAACACTTAATCTTTATTTTGAACAAAAACAACAGGCTATAGCAGCATGACTATTTTTGACAACAACCAAACTCAAGAAGCAGTTGCTTCTAACAACAACTTTATTAACAACACCAGCACTAACGCCAACCCAACTTTGCGTGAGCATGTTGCCCTTTCAATGCAAAGCTACTTACAGCAGATGAACGGACAACCGCTAAACGAAGTCTATGACTTGGTATTAACGCAAGTGGAAGAACCTTTACTACGCGCCATTATGGAGCATACGCGTAACAACCAAACCAAAGCCGCGCAAGTGCTAGGCTTAAACCGCGGTACTTTGCGCAAAAAACTAAAGCGTTACAACCTTCTTTAATTTTCCACGAACATAAAATCTCTGAGGATTGATTATGTCGAATTTTCGCCCGATTAAACGCGCATTAATAAGCGTTTCTGATAAGAATGGCGTGGTTGAGTTTGCTCAAACATTGGCGCAAAGCAATATAGAAATTCTATCCACTGGCGGCACAGCGAAATTATTGCGTGAGTCAGGATTAGATGTAACCGATGTTTCAAATTACACCGGCTTTCCTGAAATGATGGACGGTCGAGTTAAAACGCTACATCCAAAAGTGCATGGCGCTATTTTAGGTCGCCGCGGTATGGATGATGCAGTAATGGCCGAGCACGATATTATCGGTATCGATTTGGTGGTGGTGAACTTGTATCCTTTCGAAAGCACCATTTCGCGCGACGATGCCAGTCTTGAAGATGCCATCGAAAATATCGACATAGGCGGCCCTACGATGGTTCGCTCAGCAGCGAAAAACCACCAAGATGTTTGTATTGTGGTGGAAAATGAAGACTTTACAGAAGTCGCTCGCCAAATTGGCGAAAAAGGCGACGTAGACAAGCCCACTCGTTTTAAATTAGCCGCCAGAGCCTTTGCGCATACCGCACGTTATGACGCCGCTATTTCCAATTATTTGGGCGTACAGGCGGCAGAGAACTCCAGTGACTTTGCGCCAACCTATTCTGTTCAATACAAAAAAGCTCAGGATATGCGTTATGGTGAAAACCCTCATCAAAATGCCGCTTTTTATGTAGAACATTCGCCACAAGAAGCGAGCGTTTCGACTGCAACCCAAGTTCAAGGCAAAGCATTGTCTTTTAACAATGTGGCAGATACCGACGCAGCCCTAGAGTGCGTTAAAAGTTTCGATGATCCGGCTTGTGTGATCGTCAAACACGCTAACCCATGCGGGGTAGCTATCGCGGAAAACATCGAGCTAGCCTATGAGCTTGCTTTCCAAACTGACCCAACCTCAGCCTTCGGCGGCATTATCGCCTTTAACCGCCAATTAGATGGCGAAACGGCTAAGAAAATCGTTGATCGTCAATTTGTGGAAGTGATTATTGCCCCTAGCGTTACTGCAGAGGCCAAAGCAGCCATCGCTCAAAAGAAAAACGTCCGTCTGTTGGAATCTGGTCAATGGCGCCAAGCGGTTCCAAGCCTTGACTATAAGCGCGTCAATGGCGGCTTATTAGTTCAAGATCGCGATCTAGGCCAAGTGTTCGAAGAAGATTTGCGCATTGTTTCAAAACGCAAACCCTCAAGTGATGAAATGCGTGATTTAAAATTCTGCTGGAAAGTCGCTAAATTCGTTAAATCCAACGCCATCGTCTATGCCCGCAACGGCCAAACCATTGGCGTAGGCGCCGGCCAAATGAGCCGCGTTTACTCGGCAAAAATCGCTGGCATTAAAGCTGCCGATGAAAGTCTTGAAGTTAACGGTTCAGTGATGGCATCCGATGCCTTTTTTCCATTCCGCGACGGTATCGATGCCGCGGCGGAAGCGGGTATCACTGCCGTTATCCAGCCTGGCGGTTCAATTCGTGACGACGAAGTGATTGAAGCGGCTAACGAGCATGGCATGGCAATGGTTTTTACTGGCATGCGTCATTTCCGTCATTAATTGAGGACTGAATGAATGAAAGTTTTAATTATTGGTAGCGGCGGGCGCGAACATGCTTTAGCTTGGAAAGTAGCCCAGTCGAGTAAAGTCGAGCAAGTATTTGTGGCTCCTGGAAATGCCGGCACCGCTTTAGAAGACAAGGTTAGCAATGTTGCCATCGACTCGGCAGATATCGAAAGCCTGATCACTTTTGCCAAAGGCAATCATGTTGAGTTAACCATTGTTGGGCCTGAGGCGCCATTAGTAATTGGCGTGGTTGATGCTTTTAGCGAAGCCGGCCTGAAATGCTTTGGCCCGACCCAAGGCGCCGCACAACTCGAAGGCTCGAAAGCTTTTACCAAAGACTTTTTAGCGCGCCATCAGATCCCAACGGCTGCCTATCAAAACTTTACTGAAATCGAACCCGCCAAAGCCTATGTTCGCCAAATGGGTACGCCGATTGTGATCAAAGCCGACGGTTTAGCCGCTGGTAAGGGGGTCATCATTGCCGAGACGCTTGAGCAAGCCGATGAAGCTATCGACGATATGTTGGCTGGCAATAAGTTTGGTGATGCTGGGCATCGTGTGGTGGTGGAAGAGTTTTTACAAGGCGAAGAAGCCAGTTTTATTGTGATGGTTGATGGTAAAAATATTTTACCACTAGCTACCTCGCAAGATCACAAAGCTCGCGATAATGGCGATACGGGGCCGAACACAGGCGGCATGGGAGCCTACTCTCCTGCTCCGGTAGTGACTCCTGAAATGCATGAGCGTATTATGCAACAAGTTATCGTGCCAACCGTACAAGGCATGGAATCAGAAGGTCATCCTTACACTGGATTTTTATATGCCGGTGTCATGATCGATAAGGACGGCATCCCCAAAGTATTGGAATTTAACTGCCGTTTTGGCGATCCAGAAACTCAACCCATCATGAGCCGTTTGCAGTCTGACTTAAGCGAACTATGTTTGGCAGCGATTGATGGCAAGCTTGATGTAATGGAAGCTGACTGGGATCCACGCGCTGCATTAGGTGTGGTGATGGCCGCTGGTGGTTATCCAGAAACGTATCCAAAAGGTGATGTGATTTCTGGCCTAGAGCAGGTCGCAGAAGGCAAAGTTTTCCACGCAGGCACCGCGGAAAAAGATGGCCAAATAGTTACTAACGGTGGCCGCGTCTTGTGCGTGGTGGCACTTGGCGATACTGTTACCCAAGCACAAAGCAAAGCTTACGCTGCGGTTAAACACGTTTCTTGGGATAAAGTCTATTATCGCACCGATATTGGCCATAGAGCCATTAGTCGCGAGAATGGATAGGCTCAATCATTCATTGACCATTAATCGAAAAGCCTTACACTAAAAGTAAGGCTTTTTTTTGCTTTGTTGTTTAGCAAAGTTTTCAACCATTGATTAGAGCATTATTCAAAAAAACCGCAAAATGGTTACTGATTTTTCTGCTACTGGTGTTATTAATACTAGCAGTGGCTTATTGGACGGCACCGCGCTGGGTGCCAACGCAAGTCCAACAGCTGTTACCGCCTGAGTTAAAAATAACCAACCTTAAACTGCAAAGACCAGGACTAGCCCAAGCCTTTGTCGAGGAACTTGAAATTACACTTGTGGGCGAACAACAACTGAACGCCCAATTAAAAAATATCACACTGCACTATTCTTTGGCGCAAAAAAAATTGACCCGTATCGAGGCTAAAAACGCTGTCCTAGAGCTGCAAGAATCTAGTTCCCCGCCAAACAATACTTTTAGCAATGCTATTAACATTCCGCACCTTCCCATCGAACAGCTTAACTTTGAACAAGCATCGGTCTCAGGATTGTTTGTGCAAGAATTATTTTTCGAAAACCTTAATATTGAACAACAAAATGATGCACTGCAGCTCGACACTCAAGTTGAATTTATCGGCTTAGAATTTGACCTCTTAGCCAAGATCAACAGCAACAATAACTTGCTGCACAATCTTAAAGCTCAAATTAAACAACAACAAGATACTATTCATTTAGAATTATCTCCTGCTAATAATTCAACAACAGCTTTTGATTGGGAACTTGCTGCAACACTCGATAGCCGCAACTACTACCCGATTGATGGCTTATCAACTATTGCGTTAGAAGGCAACGGTGCACTCGATCTGAAAGAATCACTACTTTTGCAGCTAGACAAAGATTTTATGCTGTCAGCGCCATTTGATCTTAAGCAGTTAAAGCTCAAAGCCGAACTTGCAGAGCAATTAGCAAACAAGGGTATATCGCTAGATCTAGCGCAACTCGAAGACGCCTTAACGCTCAAGCTTCATACCACTGAAATAACCAATGTATTATGGCATTCGGATCAGTATCAGCTTGAGTTAACTCAAGGCAGTTTGCCTTTTTTAATGCAACACCCTCTACTCAATACCCAATTAACCCTCGAACAATTACAGCTGTATGCAAGCTTGCCTTTATCCGCTCCCGAACAGCGATTAGCAGGAAATCTAAAGGCAGATACCTTGTTAAAACACTTAGCTGTTAAGCAAGCTAGTAGTCATATTAGTAGCGACAAACTTGCGCTAAACCTAGACTCATCTTTTGTCATTGAAAATGCTTCCCTGAAATTAGCTGCAGAGCAAATCAAGCTCAATATGGGTACAACTCAGATCAAAGATCTTGAGCTGCAAGTGACCGCGGCTGCAACTCAATGGAATGGGCATGGAGAAGTTCAGCAAAGCTTGGTGGGCGAGGATAAAAACAATCATCAGTTGCTGATACTAAAACAACGCAATACCATTGATCTGCCAATAATCATTCAAGGATTAACAACCACAATAGGTCAGTTGAACAATCAAGTTACTCTGACTAAAGATAAGCTCACTCTTGACTCAAATATTGGTCAGGTTGCGCAAGACAATTTGCTCATTAACGATATTGCAGCCACCAGCAATTTGAATCTTAACAATGACAAGCTCAATGGCTCGATAAGGTTTAAAAATGCCAGTTTTAATAATGATCAAGTTGCAGTGAATAATGCTAACGGCAAACTTTCATGGTTAAAAAGTAGGAACCATATTTTTAGCAAAGGACAACTGAATTACCAAGACGAAGCCATTCCTTTTCGTTATCAGATCAATTTTGATAACGATAAACAGCAACTTACCCTGAGTCCGCTACACATTTCCGCCACCAGCATTAGCCAATGGCTATCACCGCTATTAACCAAGTATCCAAATTTATCCATCACCGCCGGACAGATATCTAGTGAAAAAATAAAAGGCTATCCTATAACTCTTGCTTTTGAAGGTGCGTTAACAGCGGATAATGTCAACCTTGCTTACGATCAATTGTCGGTGGTTAATTTACAACTTGATGAGCAGCTTGATCCAAAAGCTCCCGTGACAGGAACCGCTCAAGGTCGAGTACAAAAAATTGAGGTGGCGGCAGGTATTGATATCACCGACTTACAATTTTTTATGCAACACAGTGCTGATGCTTACCAACTACAGGATGTTTTTGCTTATCTACTCAAAGGCAATCTTTATATTCCGCAACTAACTCTATCTGAAAAAGGGATAGCTCCTTTTAACGTTAAGCTCGATAAAATCGATTTAGGCCAATTACTCAAAGCGCTAGAATCCGAAGCTCTCGACATTCAAGGGCGGTTCGATCTGCTGCTTCCCATCAAAATCAGCGACAAGGGGCCAAGTATTGTTGATGGTAGCTTTAAGAGTAATGCTGCCGGGATCATTAAAGTAAATACAGGGGCGAGTGCGCAAACCAATATCGCTTTTCAAGCACTACAAAACTTCCATTACCAAGAACTATCGGGGGTCATTAATTACTCTGAGTCTGAAATATACCGGCTAAAAATATTTTTAAAAGGGGCTAATCCGGACTTATACGATGGCTTTCCCATCGAACTGACTTTAAATGTCGAGGGTAACTTACCGAACCTACTCTATTCCATGTTAGTCAGTGGCGATATGACCAAGCCAATTATTGATAAATACAAAGCTGGAGAGCTGGAACTGCCCGAATCTGTAGAACAACCCTGAAGCGACTATTAATTTATGCGATTCAGCACAGATTCATTTTTTTATGCTAGTCTATAATGACTTAACTTTTTATACCGAGATGAGCATGAAAAAGCTAATACCCTTATTATCGATGGCACTTTTTTTTGCGACAGCATGCAACCCAACTGTCCGCATCGAAGCGCCGAAAGAGCCGATAAAAATTGAAGCCAACATTAAAATTCAACATGAAATTGTTGTGCGTGTTGAAAAAGAATTAGACAAAGCGCTAAGCGAAGACTCAGGCTTATTCTAGGGAGAAACCCATGAAAAAATTAACACTATTCTTAACCAGTATTTTATTTAGTGGCACCGTATTGGCAGCATCCATCGGCGATCTCAAATCACAAGGGGTTATTGGCGAACTGGCTAATGGCTATGTTGGATTAGTCTCCTCTAACGCCAATGCGGATGCAAAAAAATTAGTTGCCGATGTCAACGTTAAGCGCAAGGCCATTTACCTAAAACAGGCTAAGAAAAACAATATCCCTTTAACGGAAGTTGAGAAAATTGCCGCTAAGCGCAATATCGAAAAAACTGAAAAAGGCCATTATGTGAATGTTTCAGGCAGCTGGGTTAAGAAGTAACCTTTGTAGTAGTAGCAATAGTTAAGTTAAGAAGTAGAAGAATCAAACGCTCATAGTGTTACTTCTGCTTTCGTCAAAAGGCCTCACTCGAGGCCTTTTTGATGTTTATGCCGTTGGAAAAGTATCAAGCATTGCCGGTCGCTGCTGCCAAATCTGATGCCATTCAATTAGCTCCGGATGACGCTCTGTCCATTCATACTCTGAATGACGAAAAGCTAAGTAATCCAAAATCACCACTAAATTAATCTGCAATGCCGAAACTTGCTCAGGAAAACTCGCTAATTGTTTTTGTAAATAATTCAAACCACGTTCAATACTGCTGATAAAGCGCTTTTGCCAAAACTCCGATTCCCCAGCCTTACCTCGCATCTTATCCTGCTGCCAAGCGACACAGGAATCTAAAATACCGCGTGTTAATGAATACAAAGTTTTTAAGTGCCAGTCTTGATGAATCTCTTTAAATAACTGATTGCCTGATTGAGCATCTAAATACTCGCAAATGACCTCACTATCAAAAATGCCATTGCCTTTGTCGTCAATTAAACAAGGCACTTTGCACAAGGGGTTAAAGCTGATAAGCTGCGCAGGATCTTCAAACGGATGCTGGAAAATTTCTTCCACCTGTTCCTGCAAACCTAACTCACGCACGGCAATTCGTGTGGTTCTAGCATAAGGTGATGCCGTTGAATAGATGAGTTTCATAGACAATTCCTCTCGATACTCGATTAGTTGGCAATAACCGCCCGCCCTTCAGCCCAAGCTCTCAGCGCTTGCATCTTCTCGGACATCACTTGCGACAAAGGACTGGTCGCGATAATTTCGTTTAAAATAGTTTGCGTATCCAAAGACTGATCGGAATAAAGTGAAGCATACAAGCCTGCAACAATAGCCTGCTCGATTTCTGCACCACTAAAACCTTCGGTCGCTTCGGCCAACTTTAATACATCAAACTCCAGATGTACCTGTTTGCGTTTAGACAAATGAATTTTAAAAATTTCTTGGCGCGTTTGATTGTCAGGTAAATCTACAAAAAAGATCTCATCCAGTCGTCCTTTACGCACAAACTCCGGTGGCAGTGCGCTAATGTCATTAGCCGTTGCCACCATAAAAATTGGGTACTGATTTTCCTGCATAAAAGTCAACAAAGTGCCTAACACTCGTTTCGAAGTGCCACCCTCATTATCGCCAGTTGAAATTCCCTTTTCCACTTCATCTAGCCACAGCACACATGGCGACATCATTTCCGCTAACTTTAAGGAATCACGTAAATTCTTCTCGCTCTCACCATGCCATTTGTTATAAAGCGCACCAAAATCTAGCCGTAGCAGCGGCACTCCCCACATCCCAGCTACCGCTTTGGCCGCTAAGGATTTGCCACCACCTTGCACACCAACTAACATGATCCCTTTAGGCTTATCGAGAGCAAAATCATTCGCCTGCAAAAACACTTTTTTGCGCAACTCTAACCAATCTTTGAGTCGGTTCATACCGCCAACTTCTTTAAAATGCGCCGTTTCATATTCATAATGTACCGCGCCTTCCAGATCCAACAATTGATAACGAGCGCGATTCACCGACTCCATTTCATCTTCGGTAATAGCGCCATCGTCATAAATAATATTACGAATAATTTGTCGCGCATCCGCATAAGTAAGGCCAGTAAGATTTTGCACTAAGCGTTGCATAATAGCCCTATCCGTACGAACCTTAATACCACCGTTGTTGACGGACCATTTGGCCGCTTCTTGTCGGATCATTTTTTCAAGCTGGGCCGGATCAGGCAGCTCTAGCTCAAAGCGGGCACCGAAGCGCTTAACTTCCTTTGGCAGCTCTATTTGATGGCTAATAAACACCAAGGTTTGTTGGAATAGTGGAAAATCTTGTGCAATATCTTTGATTAGGCGAATATTCTGTGGGTGCTCCTTATCTAAAAAAGGGTGGTAATCGCATAACACATAAATCCCTTTGCGTTGCATTTTCTTAATGTGTTGCAAACACTTAATCGGATCTTCGGTTCCTGGCAATGCCGCCATCGCATCTTCTTTTAACTCGGTTCGACGCAAGCCTTCTGTCAAGTGCCAACCAAATAAGGGCTGTCCTAAAACAATCGAGATTCGGGCTAATAGCTCCAGCGCGCGCTCTTCTTCATGCGTTTCGATGACAATAATGGGGTTTTTAGATTTGATTAATAAGGTCAGATCGTTTTGTTCGGTTTTTGAGGCCATTGCTTTGGTATTTTCTTGTGCTGTTATTGTTATTTGATGCCAATAAAGGCAAAATTAAAGAATCAATTTGCCATAGCTTACCAGAAAAATGCGCCAATTTAGCTTTTTTGATCGCCTTTGTAATGTTGCCGATTCGGCCTTGAAAACCACCTTTGGGGTTTATGATGCGCAAACTCGCGCCAATCCAGCGGCTAATATCGAACAACCTGAGCTAAGCGAGCAACAAAGCCGACATGCTGCCAGTTTGATGCGTATCAACCATACAGGCGAAGTCTGCGCTCAAGCGCTCTATCAAGGCCAAGCCTTAACCGCTAAGTTGCCGGATATTCGGCAGGAAATGGAACAAGCGGCTAAGGAAGAGGTGGATCATTTAGCTTGGTGTAGCGAGCGGATCAAAGAGTTGGACAGTCGTGAAAGCCTGTTAAATCCGCTCTGGTACGCAGGATCTTTTACCATTGGCGCTATTGCAGGCCTTGCAGGCGATAAATGGAGCCTTGGCTTTGTCGCTGAAACGGAACAACAGGTGGGAAAACATTTGGAAAGCCATTTAGACAAGCTACCTGAGCAAGACCATAAAAGCCGCGCCATCCTAAAGCAAATGCATCAAGAAGAATTACAACACGCCGCCAACGCCATTCATCATGGTGCTGCAGAGCTACCTAAGCCGATAAAAAGCGCCATGGGACTGATGTCCAAAGTGATGACCAAAAGCGTTTACTATATCTAATCAGAAAAGCCACATTCATCAGTGCTATCGCTAGTTTAGAAAATCCTTATTAAGCAGTGCCTTATATGCAGCGCTAACTGTAATATTCCGTGATTTAAGCGTCTAAACAGGGTAAAATTTGCGCACTTTTCACACTAAATTCAGGCTTTCTCATCAAAACTATCATTTTTGAGCAGCCAAAAATTCAGGTATAGAAAATTAATGACTATTAATTCAGTTTTTACTTCTGAATCGGTTTCAGAAGGCCATCCAGATAAAGTTGCCGATCAGATCTCTGATGCGGTACTGGATGCGATTATCGCCCAAGATCCTAACGCTCGAGTAGCGGTTGAGACCATGGTCAAAACCGGCATGGTGGTGGTGGCAGGTGAAGTAACTACAACGGCGTGGGTCGATATTGAAGATATTGCTCGCCAAACTATTCGTCGCATTGGCTATAACGGCTCGGATATGGGCTTTGACTGGGAATCTTGTGCGGTATTAAACGCTATTGGCAAGCAAAGTCCCGATATTGCGCAAGGGGTGGATCGCGACAAGCCTGAAGATCAAGGTGCCGGCGATCAAGGATTAATGTTCGGCTATGCCTCAAACGAAACCGATGTGTTGATGCCAGCGCCGATCACTTTTTCTCACCGTTTAGTTCAACGTCAAGCAGAGGTGCGTAAAAATGGTACCCTTGATTGGTTGCGCCCAGATGCCAAGAGTCAATTATCTTTCCGCTATCAAGATAACCAGCCAGTGGCCATTGATGCGGTAGTTTTATCTACTCAGCATAGAGACGGCATCAAGCATAGCGACTTACAAGAAGCGGTGATGGAAGAAATCATCAAACCAGTATTGCCGCAAAAGTGGCTCTCAAAAGATACCCAATATTTTATTAACCCTACCGGTAATTTCGTGATCGGTGGCCCGATGGGCGACTGCGGTTTAACCGGACGTAAAATTATCGTCGATACTTATGGCGGTATGGCACGTCACGGTGGCGGAGCTTTCTCGGGCAAAGACCCTTCTAAAGTCGATCGTAGCGCAGCTTATGCAGGTCGTTATGTGGCCAAGAATATCGTTGCCGCAGGTCTTGCTGATCGTTGTGAAATTCAAGTGTCTTATGCTATCGGGGTTGCTGAGCCAACCTCGATCAGCATCAATACCTTTGGCACGGGTAAAGTTTCTGAAAAACGTTTAACCGAGTTAGTGCGCAATCATTTTGATCTGCGACCTGTAGGTATTTTAAATATGCTGGATTTATTAAAACCAATTTACTTACCAACTGCCGCGTACGGCCACTTTGGTCGCACCGAAGAGACTTTTAGTTGGGAAAGAACCGACAAAGCAGAGGCTTTACGCGCCGCTGCTGGAATTCAGTAGCTGTTTATATAGCCTTAAACGAGAATTTAAAGAGAATATTATGTCTGATTATATTGTTAAAGATATTAGTTTGGCTCCTTGGGGTCATAAAGAAATAGAAATCGCTAAAAGTGAAATGCCGGGCTTGATGGCTATTCGTGAAGAGTATGGCAACGAAAAACCGCTCAAAGGTGCGCGTATTGCTGGCTCATTGCACATGACCATCCAAACCGCCATGTTAATCGAAACCCTAATCGAATTAGGTGCTGAAGTACGCTGGGTTTCTTGTAACATCTTCTCAACTCAAGATCACGCAGCCGCAGCAATTGCCGATCAAGGTATTCCCGTATTTGCTTACAAAGGCGAAACTCTTGAAGAGTATTGGGATTATACCCACCGCTTAATGACTTGGCACGATGGCAGTACGCCAAATATGATTTTGGATGATGGTGGTGATGCAACCATGTTGTTAATCATCGGTACTCGCGCTGAAAAAGAACTATCCGTTTTAGATAATCCTGCCAGCGAAGAAGAAGTTGCTTTGTTTAATTCGATTAAAGCGAAACTAAAAGAAGATTCGGATTTTTATTCGCGTACTTTAGCTAACATTCAGGGCGTGACTGAAGAAACCACTACTGGCGTGGCGCGTTTATACCAATTACGCGATAAAGGAGAATTACCCTTCCCTGCCATTAATGTTAACGATTCGGTGACGAAATCTAAATTCGATAATTTATACGGTTGTCGCGAATCGTTAGTTGACGGTATTAAGCGTGCCACCGACGTGATGGTTGCTGGCAAAGTTGCCATCGTATGTGGTTTTGGCGATGTGGGCAAAGGCTCGGCTCAATCACTGCGTGGTCTTGGCGCTAACGTATGGGTCACAGAAATTGACCCCATCTGCGCTTTACAAGCTTCAATGGAAGGCTATCGTGTGGTTAACATGGAAGAGGCTGGCGTTATCGAACAAGCGGATATTTTTGTTACTGCCACTGGTAACAAAGATGTGATTCGTTTTGATCATATGGAGCGTATGAAAGACCAAGCCATTGTTTGTAATATTGGTCACTTCGATAACGAAATTGACGTTGCAGGTTTAGAAAAGTGTCAGTGGGAAAACATTAAAGATCAAGTCGATCATGTTATCTTCGAAGATGGTAAGCGCATTATCTTGTTAGCCCAAGGCCGCTTAGTAAACTTAGGTTGCGCCACTGGCCACCCAAGTTTTGTTATGTCTAATTCTTTCACCAACCAAGTGTTGGCGCAAATCGAATTGTGGCAGCATGGCGAGAAGTACAAGCAAGATGTTTATGTGTTACCAAAGCACTTGGATGAAAAAGTTGCTCGCTTGCACCTTGAGCGTATCGGTGCACAATTAACCGAGCTCTCAAAAGAGCAAGCCGATTACATTAACGTTAAAGTGGACGGTCCTTACAAGCCGGAGCATTACCGCTATTAATTAAGAGTTTATCGATTAAAGCCAGCTTAACGCTGGCTTTTTTAATGCTATACTTTCTAAACTCTTTAACGCCTTTTAAACTTTCTACACCTTTGCGACTTAGGCGAAAGTTATAACTGAATTTATGCGCATTAATCGAATTTATGTCAACACTGCTTTATCTATTGGCGAGAATATTGTTCTTGATAAAGCTGCTAGTAACCATGTGGGCAAGGTACTACGCTTAAACCTAGGAGCGCCACTTCACCTGTTCAATGGTGATGGTTATTTGTATAGCGCTACGATCTCTAGTCTAGACAAAAATCGAGTCGAAGTGTTAGTTAGTGACAAACAAAGCTCTACTAACGAATCACCATTAAAGATTCATTTGTTTCAGGGGGTTTCGCGCGGCGATAAGATGGATCTGACTTTTCAGAAGGGGGTTGAGTTGGGAATAGCAAAGTTCACCCCGATTATCACGGAACGTTGTGGTGTTAAGCTTGATCGAAAGCGTTGGCAAAAAAAACATGAGCATTGGCACAAGGTTATTATCAGTGCTTGCGAACAGTCGGGCAGAAATATTATCCCGCAACTCAGTTCCGTGCAAACTTGGCAAGAAGCTCTCGAGCACTTCTCAAGTCAAAGTTATTTTCTAGATCCACACAGCGACACCTCGTTTCGCCTACTGAATAAACCAGATTTAGCACACGAAATTCAGTTGTGGGTAGGCCCTGAAGGTGGCTTTAGTGAAAGCGAAGTTGCACAAATCCAAGACTTGAAAGGCACGCCGGTGTTTTTGGGACCGCGGATCTTAAGAACAGAAACGGCGGCCTTAGCTGCCGTTGCTTCGATTAATGCTTTATGGGGCGACTTTTAATTCTAACCATAAGCTTGCTCAAGACTTAAGCAACGCTTTTCGCCAGCTCCTCTAACGCATCCATATCAGGGATCAAGGCTTTTTGCTCACCTACGGTAACCCATGCAGAAATACCTTTTTCTTTAGGCTTAGCATTTTCCATAGCGCTATTGTTTTCATCAATGGGAATAACCCGTGGGATACCGCGCACTGTCAAAGCCAAATAGGGAACTTCTTGGTTGCCATTTAAGGTATAAATTACCGCAATTCTTGAGCGGCGGATATCACCAATATCCTGTTGCCCATGCACTCGCTCTAACGAAATTACTGGAATAGTCATATTACGCCAAGCTAAGTTACCAATGTGCCATTCTTTATTCTCTTCCACTCCGGAAAATAAAGATACATTCATAAAAGGCACGATTTCTGCCACTGCTTCGTTGGGCATCAATAAGTGATCCTGTTGCATGGGGATCAAAAAACTAAAAACTTCCGAGACTTTTTTCTTTTTACTCATACTTAACTCTTAAATTGTAACCTTAGGAAGTAACATCCAACATATTTTCGATGGTGCTTAAAAGGTTTTCTTCGTTATAAGGCTTACCTAAGTAATCATTAACCCCAATTTCTTCTGCTCGCTGGCGGTGTTTCTCACCCGTTCTGGAAGTAATCATGATAATCGGAATATGCTTTAAACGAGAGTCGTGACGAATCAAACTAGCCAACTCGAAACCATCCATTCGTGGCATTTCGATATCCAGCAACATCACGTCAGGAATCACATCATTTAACTGAGTCACCGCGTCAACACCATCTTTGGCAGTAACCACTTTATATTGATGACGTTGCAATAAGCGCGAGGTTACTTTGCGTACCGTAATCGAATCGTCCACCACCATAACTGTTGGGATCTGATCTTCGACCACCACTTCTTCTGAAATTTCAGTGGTCTTCGAGAAATCCCACTCGTGGAATCGATCAACCAGTGTTTGCATATCCAGAATTAAAACCACGCTACCATCACCCAAGATGGAAGCTCCGGAAATACCCGGAACCGTACTTAACTGTCGGCCAACAGACTTAACCACAACCTCACGAGAGCCAAGCAATTCATCGACCTGAACGGCAATGGGCTTATCTTCACCTTCGATAATTAAGACGGGTACCATCTCTTCGGTCGGTGCCATTACTTGTGAATTGCGATCTAGGATCTGACCCAAATAGCGCAACTCATACTCTTGACCTAAATGGCTAAAAGTCGCCTTAGGATCGAGATAAATACGACGCAACTCATCCGCCGGAACGCGCGCTACAGTAGTAATATTGGAAAGTGGTATTGCGTAATTCTCGCCTTTTACTTTGACCATTAACGACTGATTCGAAGATAAGGTAAAGGGCAGACGAACCGTCATGCTAGTACCCTGACCTTCTTCCGATTGAATTGCCAGCGAGCCACCAAGTTGGAGAATTTCACTGTGCACCACATCCATACCAACACCTCGACCTGAGATTTGAGTAACCTCTTCGGCGGTCGAAAATCCTGCTTGTAGAATCAACCGGTACAGCTCTCGATCGGTTGGCTGGTAAGACTCATCGATCATACCCTGCGCCACGGCACGCGCTTTAACTTTTTCTTTATGTATACCGGCGCCATCATCAGATAACCGGATAAATACTTCATTACCACGACGCTCTAGCGCTAAATCGATATTACCGACAGCAGCTTTACCAGCTTTTTTACGCTCAGCTTCCGACTCGATGCCGTGGTCAATCGCATTTCTTAGCATATGATCGAGTGGTGCAACCATTCGCTCGATCACCGTTCTATCCATCTCGCCTTCGGAACGAAGATTTAGTTTTACCTTTTTACCAAGTTCGCTGGATATTTGGCGAACCATACGGTTTAAACGGCTCTCGATACTATTAAAGGGAACCATCCGAGTGCGCATCAAACGCTCTTGTAATTCAGTATTAATTCGAGATTGTTGTAATAAAGCTGCCTCTGTATCACCAAGTTTGGTCTGCAAAGTTTCTTGCAAAGAAACCAAGTCACTGGCCGCCTCCAATAAGGAGCGCGTTAATTCTTGCTGTCGGGTATAGCGGTCCATCTCCAAGGGATCGAACTCATCAAAATCAACCCCAGCAACTTCTCGACGATACAACACTTGCGCTTCGGTTTCGATTTCAAGATTACGCAACTGATCACGTAAACGGTCAACGGTTGAACCTACCTCATTCAAGTTAAAGTTCATGTCGCCAATTTGTTGCTCTAGACGCGCTCTTAAAATCGAGGCTTCCCCTGAAAGGTTCACCAAATTATCAAGCACTTCTGAGCGCACCCGAATCACATCGCGCGTTTCTGCCTCTTTAACTGAGTCTTCTTTTTGCTTCTGACGCTCAACCAAAGAAACCACTTTAACATCAACCTGCTCATCGGTTGGCTCTTCTTGTCTTTGACGAAGCTGCTCAAGCTGCGCCTTAATGGTTGCAATATCATTTTCTAATTGAGCTAAGAATTTATCGTCGTCTTCAGGTAACTTACCGCTACGAACATCGGTCACCATGGCGTGCAGCTTTTCGTGGGTGTGGACTAATAAATCTCTCCAGCGAGACTGCCCCATACGCGGATCTAGTGTTAATAGTTCAACCACTTTTTCCGATTTTTCTGCCACATTAGCAATAGAAGATAGAGTCGATAGGCGAGCACCACCTTTTAAAGTATGTAAGTATCTTAAAGCAGGCTTGAGCTCATCGACTTTTGCCATATCTTTTGACCAAGCAGCAATCGATTCGTCATAGGTAGCCAACAGTTCGTTAGCTTCAGACAAGAAGATTTCAGCCAACTCTTTATCCCACAAGGCTTCTGTTTCTTCGGCAATTTCTTCAACTGCCTCTTCCGCCGTATCTTCCGGCTTGGCAGCTTTAGCATGCTCGATAAACTCATTAATCGCCGCCAACAAACCATTATCTTCTGGCAATACATGGCCTTGCTTACGAGCACTAAACATTTCCATCAACCGGTCTTCAGCAGCCTGCGCTAACTGCACAGCCTCTGGAGTGGCAGCAAATAATTTATCGTTAATATCGGTATAAAGATCTTCTAGGCCGTGAGCCAAATCACCAATTTCACTGAAACCAGCCATTCGAGCACTACCTTTTAAGGTATGTAAATTACGCTGTAACTCGACTATAACTACTGAATCAGCCGGGTTTTGTTGCCACTGCTCTAGCAAATCGGTATCAGTAGCGAATATCTCTTCGGCTTCTTCGACAAAGATCTCCAGAATCTCTTCATCCATTTCTTCCGGAGTTTCTTCAGCCACTTCTTCAGCCACTTCTTCAGCCACTTCTTCGGCTACTTCTTCAGCCACTTCTTCAGCCACTTCTTCAGCCACTTCTTCAGCCACTTCTTCAGCCACTTCTTCAGCCACTTCTTCAGCCACTTCTTCAGCCACTTCTTCAGCCACTTCTTCAGCTACTTCTTCAGCTACTTCTTCGGCTACTTCTTCGGCTACTTCTTCGGCTACTTCTTCAAGCGGTTGCCACAAATCGAATTTTTCAACTAAAGTTGGTACTTCTGGAATAGATAAGTTGGCTGCTAAACAATCGAATTGGTTCTCTAATTGTTCACTAGCCTCAGCGATCAATTCATCCAAACTAGTATCCACATGATTTGCCGCAAGATTTTTCTGGAGCGCACCACCTATAGCAGTTGTCACTACCGAAATCTCTGGCAACTCAGCCATATCGAGAATTGAGTCTAAACGATCATTGGAAGCCATCAAATAAGACACTTGATCGCGGCGTTCTTCTTCTGCCAATTTTTCTAAGCGGATAGTTTTAAAGTCATTAAGCACATCGGCAGCGATATTGAACAAATCTTTAATAAGCTCTGGATCGCGGCCAGTATCTTCTTCGGCTTGCAGTTCTTCATCAAAACGCAACTGCAGCTGCGAGACTTGTTGATAAATTTCTTTCTCGTGAGCTTCGATAACTTGCTGGTCTTCTGGCTGCTCAATAATGTGTCTTAGCAAATCCTTGGTATGAGCAACCAATACCATATCTTCGGTTTCAGCCATTAACTCGCGCGTTCTTAACTCTTGGAAATAGGCTTCTACAGGCACTATCACATTCTTCAGCGATTCAATATTAGAAACGTGAGCTACCCCTTTTAGAGTATGCAAGGAGCGCAATAAATTATCGCTAACGTGACTTTGAGTAATACCTTGAACGCGCTGATTCGCAAACATTTCAAGATTAGTCACATGACCTTCAGCTTCCTGTTTGAAGACTTCGAATAACTCTTCTTCAGGGGTTTGCTCAGGTTCGGTTACAGCCTCTTCAGCACTTAGATCGGTGATGATCTCACCACGAGCAATTCTCTGCGCACGATCTGCTAATACTTGAGGGTAATGTGATTTTCTGCCTAGGGCAAAATCCTCAACCATCGCTGGCAGCTTAGCGGTCACTTCCTCTAAGGTTAGTAATAAAGCAGGACTATATTCTATGCTGTTGTCAATCAAGCGGTTAAGCATGGTCTCAACCGACCAACTCAACTCGCCAATTTCTTCGGCTTCTACCATTCGACCGCTACCTTTTAAGGTATGGTAGCTGCGACGAATCGTCGAAAGCACCTCTACTTGCGACTGATCTTTACGGTAGCTAGGCACTAGTTCTTGTAACTCGGCCAGGACTTCTTCGGCTTCTTCGATAAAGATTTCTCGCACTTCATCATCAATCAAATTGTCGTCGATCAAATCTTCTTCTGGCTCAGACTCAGCCACCAATTCAATCTCAGGCATGACAATGGCATCGTCAAGTACTGGAACAGGCTCTTCATCGACTTTGGCGTAATGGCCATAAAGCTCATCAATACTGACCACAGCCTTTTGTAATACTCTTGGTAGCCCGTGCAAGCCTGATGACAGCAAACCTTCTAGGTAATAATCAACACTACTAATAGCATCAGCAAGATTTATCACTTCTTGCTCGCTTAAAACCACTTGCTTATCAATCAAAAAATCCGCAGTAAAATCTTTAGTTTTAATGACTACATCTTTTAATACTTCAAGTTTAGAGAACTCTAAAGCACCTTCCACTTCACTCAATAAATCGGGTACTGGTTCCAAACGAGGGATACGATGATCTTCCTCTAAATAGTCGGAAATGGCATCCTTGACTCTTTGTAAGTTACTACGTGATTCTTGTATAAGCTGGTAACGAGCGTTAACCACTTGCAAGGATTCTTCTTCGCTATCAGAATCTGCTTCTCTGGCTAGCTGCTGACCCGTTTTCTCCATTGCTCGGTTAATGTAATCCTCGAGCTTTAAAACCGACTCAACAACCGAAATTAAGCCTTGACCTCGATCCGATGACTGCATATCCAGTAGCGCATTTACTGCCGACATCTGTTCTTGGATCAAGGAACGCGACCGAGCTAAATTCAAAATTGCCATGGTGTCAGAGATCTTTTGCATATTAGGCAAAAGTGCTTCTAGTGGCTCTCTCTCTTCCGACTGGGTTCGAATGTAGAGATCTAACGACTCTTTAATATCATCTAAGTCGTCTTTGATAACTTTTAACACCACTTTAATGCTATCCGTATCGGGACCATGCAAACTTTCAGCTTCGTTTTGATAGTCGCCTAAAGACTCAATAAGACTCTTTAGTTGATATTTGTCTTGGACAGTTTTAACTTGCGGATCTTCGCTATCGAATTGGGCAATGTAAAACAACAAATTATTGAGTAATAAATCGGCCTGTTCTTGATCCGTATTTTGCTCAATTAAATCTTTGATACGACGATCAACCTTTGAGCACAAACCTTTAATAGCAACATTACTTAATTCAGCATGCTGATCAATATGGTTTAGGAAAACATGACTCACCCACCATAAAGTACTATAAGGAACTCGCTCTCCAAGCTGCCATAAAGTTTTTACCGAGGCAGTCATTTTCTTCAGGTCGTCTTGCGAATCTTGTTTTAAAAAACCGACTAGGGCCTGCTGATAATCCGCTCGAATTTGTTTAACTTCACGATTAATATCGCCAGAAAGTTGTAACTTTTCATCCGATACTTCTGGTGTCACTTCGGCAGTATTAATATCCACAAAACTACCAGCACCAACTAACTCTTGTTTACGGCAAGTGCGCATATCGTTAACGATAGGCATTAAAATGATCGGCAAATCTGGTTTATCTTCAGCGTAACGAGCTAAATAACTTTTGAAACGTAATGCAGCAGATAGAAAAACCTCATAAGCCTGAGATTTGGATTGAACCTTATCGTCTCCAATAGCTTCCGATAACGCTTCCATTTCTTCCGCCAACATAGCAGCGCCATTAAATTCGAGCATCTGCAAGGTGCCACGAATTTGGTGCATACAATTTGTACAAAAATGGATTTGAGTTTTATCTGACTCGTTTTCAGCGTAAGCATTGATCGCGGCCTGCGCCTGCTCAAACGTACTTTCGATTTCTGGACGTACCCAATTTAAAGCTACTTTGGTTTGACTATCGCTCATCTTCACACCGTTATTAACTTCAAGATTATTCTTATTTAAGAGTTTGAAGTATGGAACATTTCTTAGAACTCCAACCTTGGAGTTCTAAATCAAATTATCGAACTGAATTAAAGAGTTTTTTCAGTTGATTCAGTTTCTTCAGCAAACAACTCTTCTAAATCATCAAAATCAGATTCTTCGCTCATTTGCGGCTCTTCTTTTGATAAGTCTTCATCAAGTTCATCGATTTGCTGTTCAACATCCTCAAACTCTCTTTCAGCTTCCATCATATCTTCTTCGGTTTGCTCGAGCATATCCTCGATCGAGACTTCGTCATACTGTTGGCTAGCAGCCGCGTCAGCACCATAGTAATCTTCGTTACTAGAGTCCAACTTAAAGCCGGCAACCGAACGACGCAAACCTTCAGAAAGTTCAGCCAACTCACCAATCGAGCGAGCAGTTTCTGTAGTACCGTCAGAAGTTTGTGAAGTAATTTCCTGAATAATGGTCATGGTATTAGATACGTGACCTGCGGAAGCTGCCTGTTGGCGTGCAGCGTTTGAAATCGATTGAATCAAATCTGCCAGATTGGTCGATACGTTTTCAATTTCTTCTAGAGAAACACCCGCGTCTTGCGCCAAACGAGCACCGCGAACAACTTCAGAGGTGGTATCTTCCATCGAGATTACTGCTTCGTTAGTATCATTCTGAATGGTTTTTACTAGCGCTTCAATCTGCTTAGTTGCGTTACCAGAACGTTCCGCCAGTCGTTGTACCTCATCCGCAACAACCGCGAAACCACGACCGGCTTCACCTGCCGCCGATGCCTGAATCGCTGCGTTTAGTGCCAGAATGTTGGTTTGGTCAGCAATATCGTTAATCAAAGATACGATGTTACCAATCTCTTGCGACGACTCACCAAGACGCTTAATACGTTTCGAGGTTTCTTGAATCTGCTCACGAATGGTATCCATCCCTTTAATCGTATTTCGTACAACCGCTCCGCCTTTTTTGGCGATTTCTACCGATTTTTCCGCAACCTGAGAAGATTCAGATGCGTTGGTAGATACCTGCTCGATCGAAGCAGCCATCTCATTAATCGCGGCAGAAGCTCCGGTAATTTCTTGCGCTTGTTGGCGCGAAGCTTCGGCTAATGCCATCGAGGTTTGTTGAGTTTCATCGGTAGATTTCGATACTTGTTTTACCGCATCGTTAATGGTTCCTACCACACCACGCAACTGGTCAATAGTTAAGTTAAAGGAGTCAGCAATAGCACCTGTGAAGTCCTCGGTTACGGTTGCCTTTACCGTCAAGTCACCATCTGCCAAGCTGTCGATCTCATCAAGCAATCGGATAATCGCTTCCTGGTTCTGGGCGTTTTCTTCTTTTTCTTTTTCCGCCGCAACTTCTGACTCTTTTAAGCGTGATTTTTCCGCCTTACGCTGACTTAGGTACAACAACACCAGCAACAATAGAACCAATGCGAATAAAGCACCTGAAATTGCGATACTACCAAACTCGGTTAAGCTAGTAGTTTGGCTGGTATAAGCCGTTTCAACTTTCTGAGTATCTTGTAATAGTTCATCGGAACTCGCGAAAATCGCATCCGATGCAGACTGTACTTCAAATAACTTTGGAGTACTAAATACAATGTAATCAACTCGGTCATTAACGTTTTGGTAAACGTCGACGATTGACTCAAGCGCGGAGCGAGCGCTTGCGTTGGCAACACGACGAACCTCTAAAATTTCATCACCGTTTAACTGACCTTCAAGGTTAGCACCAAAGGTATCCACGTCTTGACCAAAGTTCTCCGATGCTAACTTTGCTTCTTCACCACCACGGAATACTTTTTGTAGGCCAGATGAAATCCGCTCAGCTAACCATTTTTGACGCGTTGCTTGATGAACTTCGCTACCACTGGCGCGAGAATCTAAAAGGGTATCAATAACGCTGTCATACTGGCTTTGCAAATTCGGGATCAGCTGATTTAACTCTTGCGAGTTACTGAACATCTGATTAACCACATCTCGGTTTTCCAAGATTTTATCGGTATTCTCATTGACCGTTTGCCACAAGTTACTCAACTGCGTTAGCTGATTATTTTTGATCGCCGCAGGCGAAGCTGGCAAACCAGAAGTGGCATCACCATCCATCAGATAACGTAAATTCTGGTTGAACTTATTGGTCGCCGTATCCAAATCCGCAAACGCTGCTTGAGTACCCTTAGCGGCCTCGGTAGCGTTAGTAGAAATCTGCTGCGACAATACCTTCATTTCTGAAGCTAGTGCCACCCGCTTAGCGACATTACCAGACTGAATTGCACCGTAGATTGCATTGACGGCGAATGCAATCAGCGCCAATACCAATAATACGATAATAAAGTTAGAGCCTTGTTTGCCCTGTTTTACTTTGGTCTCACTCATGAGTTGCTCCCGAGACGTTGATCAACAACTAAAATTAAAAACTAAAAATTGATTAGACAGCGATTTGATGAAGCGCGGCACTTTCCGCCAGCTCATTCATCCCGAACACTCGCCATACTTCTTGTTCTTTCTCAAAGGCAGCAACCACATAGGGCGCTACCGCAGCATCGGCGGTTAAGCCTTTTTCTAATACATCATTTTTATCAAAATGCTGCATGCCGGTAACCTGATCCACAATCAAACCCAAATAAGAGCCCTTTTGGTCTAAAACCAACACCCTTTGATTGAGTACATTGCGCGAACTGGGACGGCCTAAAAATTCCTGCAAATCTACCAGCGTTAATAAGACCCCGCGCAGATTGGCAACACCTTTTAGCCAAGGCTTAACTCCAGGAACCTTAGTGGTTTCTGGGATTGGAATAATTTCGTGGATTTCATCGAGCGAAGCCAAATAATCAACACCGCTCAAGCGAAAGCTAACGCCGCTCCAAAAAGACGTACCGCGAACATCGTGTTCCGGCAGCGATTCTTTGTGAGTGCGGCTACGTTGCTCAATGGTAGCTAAGAGTTCAACTACATCCATCGACTTGTTACCGCTACGCTTCGCCATAGATTAGCCACCAAGCACGTTGTTTAACGACTCCATCAAGGCCGACTCATCTACCGGTTTGGTGATATAGTCGTTAGCGCCTTGACGCATCCCCCAGACTCGGTCTGTGGCTTGAGATTTGGTAGACACGATAATCACCGGGATCCCAGAGGTAGCGTTATCGCGTTTTAGTTGACGCGTTGCCTGAAAGCCATTCAAGCCAGGCATCACTACGTCCATTAAAATCACATCAGGATTGTTGGCCTTTGCCGAAACGATGCCCGACTCACCATCGGGAGCCGTGATTACCTGATGACCATTTTTTTCTAAAATACCTGTCAGGATATGAGCTTCTGTGGGTGAATCATCCACAATTAGTACACGCGCCATATCTTCAATACCTCTTTGCTAAAATGTGAGTAGTGATGTTTACATCACTCATTAAATTTTTTGAATAACTAATTTTTGCCGGCTAATCACTTAATTGGCCACTGATTGCATTCAAGAGTTCGTCACGACTAAAGGGTTTAGTTAGATAATTATCCGATCCCACCACACGTCCTTTGGCCTTATCAAAAACACCGTCCTTACTCGACAGCATAATGATTGGAGTTTTACCAAATTCTTTATTGCTTTTTACCAAGGCACAAGTTTGATAGCCGTCTAAACGCGGCATCATAATGTCAATAAATATGATATCTGGCTTGTAGTCGGCAATCTTAGATAAGGCATCGTAACCATCGACCCCGGTGACCACCTCACATCCTTGTTTTTTAAGCAAAGTTTCAGCCGTCCGGCGGATAGTTTTACTATCGTCCACGACCATGACCTTCAGTCCTGCAAATAAATCGCTCATTGTTGGGATACCCGAATTAAAATAGCTAATTTAATTAATAGGTTAGCTTAACAACTTAACTTTTTTTCTTATATGGTCTTTGTATCATACTTATCCCTAGCTGGTAAAGCTCCTACGAAATATAGCCTAAAGCGCTTCAGACCCTGTTGCAAGTCATTTATGAGCCTTTTATGTCAATAATTTTTACGCCTTTATTGCCAAGCTTGTGATGGATTTCGCAGGATATTTGATGATAACCTTAGTCATTGATTGATTTAATTGACTTTTTTATGACTTACTCGCTGCTCATGATCATGGATCCGATCGAAAAAATTAACATTAAGAAGGACACCAGCTTTGGATTTCTGCTCGAGGCACAAGAGCGTAATTGGGATATTTATTATTGCCAGCCGCAGGATTTAAGCCTTAGATCGACAAAAATTGTCGCTTCTTGCCAAAAGGCACAAGTTTACAATGAAGTAGGTAATCACTATAAGCTAGAGCCCACTGAAATAAGAGCTTTAGCAGACTTCAGTTTCGCCTTTATGCGCAAAGATCCGCCCTTTAATATGGACTATATCTACAGCACCTACCTGCTGGAATTGGCGCAAGAACAAGGCGCCATGGTTGTGAACAATCCGCGCAGCCTGCGCGACTGTAATGAAAAACTCTACACCGCCTGGTTTCCGCAATTTACCCCAGAAACCCTAGTTGCCGCCAATAAAGCACAATTTGAGCAGTTTTTGGCGCAACACCAAGACGTGATTTTAAAACCGCTCGACGGCATGGGCGGCGCTTCGATTTTCAGGGTAAAACAAGGCGACCCCAATTTATCGGTGATCATCGAAACCCTAACCGAACATGGCAAGCAGCTAGCGATGGCGCAAAAGTTTATTCCCGAAATCACCGCGGGCGATAAGCGTATTCTAGTGGTCAATGGCGAAGTGATTCCCTATACCTTGGCGCGAATTCCTCCACAGGGTGAAACCCGAGGTAACTTAGCTGCTGGCGGTAGCGGCGTGCCAATGCCGATCACAGAAAAGGAACTAGCCATCGCTCAACAAATAGCACCGGATCTGGTCAAGCGAGGACTTTATTTCGTGGGCTTAGATATGATTGGCGATTATGTTACCGAAATCAACGTTACCAGCCCAACTTGTATGCGAGAATTGCAAGATGAGTATGGCATTAACATCGCCGCTAAGCTGTTTGATGCGGTGGAAGCTCAGCTAGAATAACAACACTGGCTAGCAATAAAACTTACGAAAAGAATCAATGCTTGCTACTATGCCACTGAATCCAAGAAGAAAACCCCAAGCACAAATTCAAGGCAAAAGGACTCATGGCACAAGCTAAAACCGCAGTAAAGCTACAAGAACGGGTGGTTACTGACAGTGATCGACTGCGGTTTGCCATTTTTTTAGCCATTGCAGTGCATTTTTTGCTGATATTTGGGGTTCGTTTTGTATTACCGTCAGCCGAATCGAGCCCAGTACCCCTGTCGCTAGACGTAACTCTGGCCCATCGTGCCAGTTTAGAAGCCCCTGAAAATCCTGATTTCGTAGGTCAAAACAATCAAATTGGTGCAGGCAGTGCCGAACAGGCCGAACGCCCCACCACCGAATTGGAACACTTTAAAACCACCGAAGGCGTGACCGCAACACCGAGCCTTGAAGTGGATCCGCAGCAGGCTAAAATGCTTGCTAACCAAAGCCTAGTTACCAGTAGTCAAGGTAATCGAACGGTTAATGCCAATCCTTTAGAAGAGCCAAAACCAATTGAGCAGACGGTTGAAGAATTGGCGGAGATCTCTCCGGATCCGGAGCTTTTAAAGCAAATGAACCTTGAGCAAGATTTGCAAGATAAGCTTGATACTCGCGGCATTAAAGAAGAAGGAATTGCAGCATCAGTGATGGCCTCGCCCGATGAAGCACCCTATTTAGAAGCCTGGCGCAACAAAGTCCTGGCCGTTGGCAACCGCCACTATATTCCTATCTCGCAAAAACTTGGTCAAGGTTCGCCTACCGTACGAGTAGTGATCGGCAAGCAAGGTGAATTATTAGCGGTCTCCATCGAGAAAGCTTCGGGCAATGCGCTCATTGACGAAACCGCCAAAGAGCTTATTCGTTTGGCGGCGCCTTTCGATCCTTTGCCTGAATCCATTCGCCAACAAAAAAATACTTTAGAAATCGTGCGTGTAATGAATTTTGATCCGGGGCGCGGCGTTAACAGCAGCTCCAGTAAATAAATACTCTCTAGTAAGCTCTAGCCAATAAGTTTGTTTAACCTCTAATATTAGACCTGATATAATTGCCCTATGCAGCCAATTAATTCTCTGGCCAATCACTTATTGATTGCCATGCCCTCTTTAGAAGATCCCTTCTTTAACCGCAGTGTGACCTATATTTGCGAACACAGCAGCGAAGGCGCCTTAGGCATTGTCATCAATATTCCTTTGGAAGCCACTTACCAAGAACTGTTCGATCACCTTAAATTTGAAACCAATAGCGATCAACCGTTAGCGGAAAAGCTGCTGGCTGGAGGCCCTGTGTCGCCAGAGCGCGGCTTTATTCTGCACAGCCCGATTGGTAATTGGCAATCGTCACTGACGGTAACCAATGAACTGGCATTGTCCACCTCGGAAGATATTTTAAGCGCCATTGCTAAAAACGAAGGGCCGGAAAAAGTGCGCATCGCTTTGGGCTATGCCGGCTGGGAAAAAGGCCAGCTGGAAAAAGAAATGGAAGACAGCTCTTGGCTATTGGTGGAAGCCACGCCCGATCTGTTGTTTGATACCCCTGCCGATCAAGTTTGGCATAAAGCAACCGAGCTGTTAGGTATTGACTGGACTCAATTAAGCAATCAAGAAGGCCACGCCTAGATGATATCGTCGGTAAAATCCCAAAAGACGCTCAATCGCTTTCTCAGCTTTGATTTTGGTGAAAAAAGAATTGGCATCGCCACCGGTTATAAGCCGAGTTTATCCACCCAAGCGCTAACAGTTCTTGCCTGCAAAAACGATCAACCCCAGTGGCAAGAAGTCGAAAAACTTATCAAAGAATGGCAAGTGGATGCTTTCGTGGTGGGCTTACCGCTGAATATGGATGACAGTGAACAAGCGTTCACCCAAAAGGCCAAAAAATTCGCCGACAGACTGCATGGCCGTTTTGGCTTGCCCGCCTTTTTACACGACGAGCGGCTAAGCTCTGTGGAAGTCAAAGAATATTTATTCGAAATCGGCGGCTATAAAAAAGTTAATCAGGAAATCGACGCCTACGCCGCCGAGCTAATTCTCAAAAGTTATTTTGAATCGGTTTAGTAAGCTCTAATAACAGGCTTAATATTGAGTTGAGCAAACCTAGCTTGGGATAAACATTCGTACGTTCGGATGAACTTGAGAATCCCAACAAACAAGAAAACTATTTAAACTTCGCTCGCAATGACGGGGTTAAACCTTGCTTGAACAGGCTTGATCTCAGCAATAAGTAACTATAAGCTTTATCCATCATTTGAAACGGACTTCGACTATAAAAAAACTGCTTTAAGTCCGAATAATAAAAAAGGAAACCCCAGTGAAACGTTTTTTTACTTTGCTTATCTCATTACTATTAATCTCTTTAGAATCCGAGTCGGAAGTTATTGAAGTTATCGAAGGCAGTCACTTTAGACACCACTATTACTTTGAAACTGAACAGGCTGCTTTAAATGCTTGCATTTCATTCGCGGCCGAAAGAGGTTATGAAAGTCGTTACTGCTCTTATGGATACGACACCGTGAAACAATTACATTTTTATGGAGCAGGTTGGTTAATGAAGCAAAAAGGAGTTCAGCATAGCCCATGGGCGCTTCTTTATGATTACTATGGGGTTTCATGTCAAGATGATGAAGTTGTTGATTACGAAACTGGTGAGTGCCTACCCGCCTGCGAATGCACCGAAGATCTAATTGATAATCAGTGTGTGGCACGTGAGGTTGGTGAAGGCGGTTCTCGAACGGTTAATGGTATTGTTGAAGAAATTAGTGATGCCAATAATCAGGGCAGAATCTGTTATCGCATTCCGCAGGAAGCGAAAAGCTGTGATGGAGACTCTAATCCAGTCATATCGCCTTGGCAGAATAATCCAATCAATTGCACCAATGGCGTTAAGCGTCAAACCGAGACGGATTATAGCGCGAGCGTTGGCGCTTTGAATTTTGCACGTACCTATTTTTCGACCGAGCGCCCCAGCGATGCATTGGCGAAGTTTAAAGAAGTGCTTGACCAGCCTTTGCCAGATAACTATCAACCAATACAACTATTAAATATTGCCAAGCATGATTGGCAAGCAGAAGGTTTACCTTATTTAACCATTCGCAATGGCTTTGGAACGTCAAAAGTCGCAACCTTAAGCATACCATCAGGCAGTCGAACCAGCTTTCTAAAAACAAACTCAAGTTGGCAAGCTGGTCGAGTTCGCGATGGCCAACTCACGGACACAGCCAATGGTTTTGCTTTTACCAGCATCTCAGGAACGCTTTACGAGTTTGATAGTCAGGGGCGCTTAATCAAAAAGAGCTTCCGCAATGGTCAGTACCAAGACATTAACTATCCCACCGGTGAGCATGCGGTCATTACCGATAATTTTGGTCGTACAGCAGAATTGTTCTATACGCTGGTGCCAATTACCAATCAAACTACTAAACGTGTTATCAATACATTTATTGACCCAGCAGGTAATCAATACCTTTATGAGCATGATTCTAAAGGCTTTATCACCAAGGTGACTTTCCCCGATAAAACAGCGAATGATTTAACAGATAATCCTTTTAAAGAATATCTTTATGATGACCGAGGTTATACCAACGTATTAACCAATGTTAAGGACGAGCTAGGCAATATTTACGCTACTTACGACTACGATAGCTTTAACCGTGCCACATCCACCGAGCACGCAGGTGGCGCTTTAAAAGCAACTATTGGATATACGGAGCAACTGCCCAATCAGCTAGGTTTAAGCAGTGTTAAGCTTTATCGCAACGCAGCCAACTATTCCGAGTCCGATTATCAGTTTGAAATTAAAAACGGTACTTACAAAGTAGTATCCCATCAACAACAACCTTGTGTTGATTGTGCAGTAGGTACCTATCAATATCAATATGACGATAATGGCATGTTGAGCCAAGCGACCCAACCCGACGGTACTATCACTGCGTATCAATACAACTCGAAAGGTCAGCAGCTAACTCGAACTGAAGCCTTTGGCACCGCTGAAGCTCGCACTATTAGCACAGCATGGCATTCGTCTTACAACTTGCCCTTAAGTGTGGACGAGCCACAGCGTTTAACCACTTACTCTTATGATGCCAATGGAAACTTGTTGTTGCGCTCGGTGAAAGATAAGGCTACTAACGAGACGCGTACGGTTTCTTATACCTATAACTCAGTTGGTCAAGTGTTAACGGTGAACGGTGCTCGCACGGATGTGTCGGATATCACCACTTATGAATACGATGCTTCAGGTAATGGTAACTTGGTTAAAGTGACCAATGCGCTGGGGCATGAAACCTTAATCACTAGTCATGATGCGCACGGTAAACCGTTATCAGTGACCGACCCGAACGGCACTGTGACGAGCATGGCCTATCACCCTCGCGGCTGGTTAACCTCCATGACCACGGCGGGGGACACTACGACCTATGCTTATGATAAAGCGGGGCAGCTAACCTCAGTCACTATGGCCAACGGTGTAGTGCTCAATTATGAATACGATGCGGCGCAGCGTTTAACCGCCATTGTCGATGGACAAGGCAACCGCATTGAATACACCCTCGATTATATGAGCAACCGCACTCGCACTGAGATTAAAGATTCTAGTGGTACCATCAAAAGCTTTGCGACTTCGGTGTTTAATGATTTAGGGCGTTTAAAAGAAACTTTAGGAGCCAACAATCAATCCAATAAAGTTGATTACGACGCCGAAGGTTTGCCGACCCAAAGTACCGATGCGCTGAATAATCCTACAGCCAATTATTACGATACGTTGGATAGGCTGATAAAAGTGGTTGACCCTGCTCTAGGTGAAACTGAGTTCGATTACGATAGCCAAAACCGTTTAACCTCAGTGACTGATGCCACCAATAAAACCACGAGCTACGCTTACAACGCTTTTGGTGAAGTCACCTCGCAAACCAGTCCCGATAGTGGCACTTCGAGCTTTACCTATGACTCGGCGGGGAATCTGTCAACGGTTACCGATGCTCGTAATATTACGGCGACTTATAGCTATGATGCGCTAAATCGTGTGACGAGCATTAGTTATCCGAATGCCTCAGAGAATGTGAGCTTTGTGTATGACGCCACCGCTAATAACAATAAAGGTATTGGTCGACTCACCAGTATTAACGATGAGTCAGGCTCAACTTCTTATCAATACGATGCCAAAGGTCAGTTATCTCAAGAAACGCGAGTGATTAATGGCGTTAGTTTTGTCACGGCTTATGGCTACGATGCCGCAGGCTTGTTAACTCAAGTCGCCTATCCATCAGGTCGAATAGTGGATTATAATCGCAATAACCTAGGGCAAGTAATCAGCGTTGCTACATCAGCCGATGGACAAACTCAAACCTTAGCTTCGAATATCAGCTACTTACCGTTTGGGCCATTGCAAAGCCTAACCTTTGGTAACGGCAAAGTCTTAAGCATGAGCTATGACCAAGATTATCGTTTAATCAACAAGTCATTCTCGGGTATTAATGACCTAAGCTATGGTTATACTCCAAGAAACAACATCAACAGCATTGTCGATAGTTTTGACTCCAACTTTGACCAAAGTTTTAACTATGACAATCTAGCGCGTTTGACGGATGCGACGGGCGCTTATGGCGACCAAGATTACAGCTTTGATGCGATTGGTAATCGTCTTACTAAGACACAAGATGGTTCTACTGAAAATTACCAATACGATGCAGCAAGTCATCGCTTAACTCAAGCAGGTGCGACGAACCTTAGCTACGATGCGATGGGCAATACGCTCACCAAAGGTGACTTAAGTTTTACATACAACCAAATGGGACGCATGGTCACAGCCAACAAAACCGGCATGAGCGCACTGTATCAATACAATGCCCAAGGTGAGCGAGTTAAGAAGACAGTGGATGGAGATATTACTCTTTACCATTACGACCAAGCAGGGCAGTTAATCGCTGAAACCAGCAGCGATGGAACTATCACCCAAGAATATATCTATTTGAACGGTATGCGTCTTGCAACGCTAGCAGAAGTAGGCGGCGGTGCTGATCAAAACAATAAAACGGTTTACTTTGACGGAGACAATGGAGCATTAGAGGGTTGGACTATTTTTGATAATAATCCAGCGGGTGCTGCCATGGTGAATGAATTTGATACTGAATTAAACTCGAATGTGATTGTATTAACCGGTGATGGTACTAAAAACGGATTCCGCCTGAAAAATGCCAGCAATAAAAACTGGAACAACAAAACGCAGTTTTATTTAGGTTGGAAACAAAAAACTTCAGCCATGTTATTACAGGTTAAAATCGCTTCTAACGAAGGCAATAAAACGATTGTTTATTACTCGAAGGCTGGCACAAATTCTGTATCCAGTAATGGCAATACCTTTAAGATTTATTTAGGCAATGAAGCCAAAAACAATAGCTGGCAAACGTTTACGCGTGACTTACAGGCCGACTTAGCATTGCTAAACTCCACTATTCAGTTGACTAACGTGAAGTTTATTCAGGTGAAAGGACATGGTCGTCTTGATGATATTGCCCTATTGGGAGAAAAGCCAAAGACTCAAGAAATACTTTACGTTCACACTGACCACCTAGGTTCGCCCATCGCCTTAACTGATGAATCAGGCAGCACCCAATGGCAGGGCAGTTACGACCCATACGGCAACCTAACGGTACAACTGGACAATGTCAGCCAAAAGCTACGATTCCCAGGGCAAATTAGCGATGCTGAAACAGGCATGCACTACAACTACTTTAGGGATTACGATCCTGAAATAGGAAGATACTTGCAATCTGATCCGATTGGATTGAATGGCGGCATTAATACTTATGGGTATGTTGGTGCTAATCCTGTTAATTTTGTTGACCCTTTAGGATTGCATTCCACAGACGCTCACAATTTGATAATAGATGTATTCGGTAGAGGGGATAATTTTACATCAAATCAAATCAGCCATATGCAAGCTGGGAGTAAATTTGCCGATAGTTTTTGGCTTGGAAATCAAGAGCCCTACACATCTTATATTCATGCAATGACTTCAAGTACTTTCCCTGATAAGTATAAGGCGTGTCTTGAAACAAAAAAATATATTGAGGGTAAGTTAAAAAACTATGAGAAATTTTTAAAACAAGGAAATGAATTTAGAGCTTATCATTCACTGGGTCAGGCACTGCACCCTGTAATGGATAACACATCTCCTGCTCATGTTGGATTCCAGCCTTGGAATAATAGCCAAATTCCTAGGCATGGAGACTTCCCAAGTATTAGTATAGTCTTTCCAAGTCCGATGGGTGGATCTGTTGGTCAACTTACAACTGGTTCAGAAGAAGATCTTCAAGACTTATTAAAGAACCCTGAGTTGTTACAGCAAACAGTAAATGATATGAATAATGTACTGAAAGGAGGAACTTTTGACTGCCAATGCGACATCGAATAAAAGTAATAAGAACAAGGTATTAGTTATTATTGGCTTGATTCTAGTAATGTTAATACCGATTCCTATTACTGTTAATCCTGAATGGAAAGTAATAATAAAAGATTCAAGTAGTCAACCGTTAAAAAATGTAGAGGTGCTTAATACCTGGAAGCATTCAACATTTCAATTTAATGGTGGAAGAGAATATTTAAAAAGCGATGAACAGGGTGCGGTTCTTGTACCGGAACGCAAAACCAGCATCCCAATTATTGGAATGATCTTTAACCCTATAATAAATACCTTAAGTACTGGTGCTCATACAAGTTATGGCTCTCACTCAATAATTATAGTTACTACCGAAAATTGTGAACTAGGAGTTACTTATTATGTGGAAGGAGATAAGAATCCAAAAACATTAAAGCTTAATAAAAACGAATCATGTAATAATTAAAAGAAGCTCCTCCGGGAGCTTTTTTATTGCCTGAAATTTGGATGTTTAATCAGCATACGCGGGGATAGCTTTTCGGTTTTGATTGGGAAGTTAGTGCGGTACAGTCTGGGGATTAGTCCAGCGCCAGCATCTATGAATAAAGCAACTGTGTAGAACCCGACACAAAACACTAAAACTTTTATAAGAAGAATAACATCTTCCTGAAAAACATCTTTCCGCAATTCTCGCGGCTTTTTAGATTATCAGCTTCATCTTATCCATAATGAATTTCACTTTATGAATTGAATTAAAGGGGACAGGTCTATTTTTTCGCACTGGCACTGAAATGCTCACCCGCTTTGGCAAGCGAGCTAAGGAAATGTCATGGTGAATAACAAATAACTTCTGCTTCAAGCAGCTATATACAAAGCGCTATTTTTAATTGCTTACCTAAAACATAGTCGATGAAACATCATCATCTACTTGCATTTGCAAGTCGCTGGTAGATTCGGTTAAAGCCGCGGCATCTTTTTCATGCAACTTGATACGCAAACGCAGATCGTTAGCCGAGTCTGCATGCAACAAGGCATCGTCATAGCTAATATGGCCTGCAACATACAAATCAAATAACGCCTGATCGAAAGTCTGCATACCTAGATCGCGTGAGCGCGACATTAATTCTTTCAACAGATGCACTTCGCCTTTACGAATATGATCGGACATCAATGGCGAGTTGATCATAATTTCAATCGCTGCACGACGGCCCTTGCCATCCACCGTTGGTACCAATTGCTGCGCAATAATCGCTTTTAGGTTCATGGATAGATCCATCAAGACCCTTGTATGCTCTTCTTTTGGGAAGAAATGCAAAATCCGGTCAATCGCTTGGTTAGCGTTATTGGCGTGCAGAGTACATAAACACAAGTGACCGGTTTCTGCGAAGGTAATAGCGTTGGCCATGGTTTCGTGCGAACGAACCTCACCAATCAAAATCACGTCGGGCGCCTGACGTAGAGTATTTTTCAAGGCGGTTTCAAAAGACTCGGTATCGATCCCCACTTCGCGCTGGGTAATGATGCACTGGTCGTGACGATGCACATACTCGATCGGATCTTCTACCGAAATAATATGGCCTGTTGAATTACGGTTCCGATAACCAATCATCGAAGCCAAAGAAGTAGATTTACCAGTACCCGTTGCGCCCACGAAAATAATAATGCCACGCTTGGCCATCACCAATTCATCAAGAATTTTAGGGATTTTTAGATCTTCTGAGGTCGGAATTTTGGTTTCGATCCGGCGCACCACCAAACCAGGTTGGTTACGCTGTACAAAAGCCGAAGCACGAAAACGACCAACGTTCTCCAAACTAATGGCATATTGGCATTCATTGGTTTCTTCAAATTCTTTCTTCTGTTTTTCAGTCATCGAAGAAAGGATTAATTCTTCAACCTGCTTTGGCGTTAACATGGTTTTTGAAGCCGGTCGAATAGCGCCGTTGATTTTGATGCTCGGCGGTTTATGTACCGTAATAAATAAATCCGAGCCCTTATTATCCATCAATGCTCTAAGCAAAGGTTCGATTAACATAACAACTCCTTAGTCTTAGAATTCTTCTGGGTTTTTAGCTTTTAATTTAGCATCGGCACGCGACACCATGCCTTTTTGTACTAGCTGTTTCAAGCCATGATCCAAGGTCTGCATGCCCAATGACATACCAGTTTGCATCGCAGAATACATTTGCGCAATTTTATCCTCGCGAATCAGATTCCGAATCGCTGGAGTACCGATCATGATTTCATGCGCCGCGCAACGACCACCACCATTTTTCTTCAACAAGGTTTGCGCGATAACCGCTTGCAAAGACTCAGAAAGCATCGAACGCACCATGGCTTTTTCGCCAGCTGGGAAAACGTCAATAACCCGGTCAATGGTTTTAGCCGCAGAGGTGGTATGCAAGGTACCGAATACCAAGTGTCCCGTTTCCGCGGCGGTCAGCGCCAAGCGAATGGTTTCAAGGTCACGCATCTCACCAACCAGAATAATATCCGGATCTTCACGCAAAGCAGAGCGCAGCGCATTGGAGAAGCTGTGCGTATCGCGATGTACTTCACGCTGATTAACCAAACATTTTTTTGACTCATGCACAAACTCAATAGGATCCTCGATGGTCAAAATATGCTCATGTTTTTGCTCATTCACATAATCCATCATCGCCGCCAAGGTGGTCGACTTACCCGAACCGGTAGGCCCTGTCACTAACACTAGGCCACGCGGCTGCATCGAAATATCTTGGAAAATTTTCGGCGCGTTAATTTCTTCTAAGGTCAAAACGCGCGAGGGAATGGTACGAAAAACCGCGGCTCGACCACGGTTTTGTACATAAGCATTGACACGGAAACGGGCAATATCTTTAATTTCGAAGGAGAAATCCGCTTCCAAGAATTCTTCATAGTCTTTACGCTGTTTATCATTCATAATGTCATAAATCAGCGAGTGAACTTCTTTATCTTCTAATGGCGGTAAATTAATACGCCGAATATCGCCATCAACCCGAATCAACGGAGGCATCCCAGCCGAGATGTGTAAGTCAGAAGCATTATTCTTTACACTAAATGCTAAAAGTTCAGTAATATCCATATGTTAGACCCCATACTTGATAGTTTTTATACTCTATGACTAGAATAGCCTCTACACTAGAAGATCTGCAACTAGAAATCGCAAAAAGCACTGAGAAAAGTCAAAATTTCCGACAAAAAGTGCGCCTTGTTGCCGTCAGTAAACGCCAGTCAGTAGAAAAAATGGTTCGTCTAGCACAGCAAGGACAACGAGATTTCGCCGAAAACCAACTGCAAGAAGCACTCGAAAAAATACCGCAACTTATTGATTTTAAAATAAAATGGCATTTTATTGGGGCCATCCAGTCACGCAAGTGCAAGGCCATTGCGGAAAACTTTGATTGGGTACAATCGGTTGATCGTGCCAAGTTAATCCCCAAATTAGCCCAAGCTCGACTAGGACTAAAACCACTCAATGTTTGCATCCAACTAAACCTCTTTAATGAGTCACAAAAGGCCGGAGCGGGCCCTGAAGAGGTTTTCGAGCTGGCAGAATTGATCGAAAATGAACAAAATTTGGCACTTAGGGGCTTAATGGTGCTACCACCTCGGCAAAGCGAATTTACAGCGCAAAAACGGCAATTTGAAGAAGTTTACGACTTTTATCGCCAATTAGCTGAGAAATACCCGAATATAGATACCATTTCCATGGGCATGTCGGGTGATTTTGCGGCCGCCATTGCCGCCGGCTCGACCATGGTTCGTGTTGGCACTCGACTGTTTGGAGACAGAAACTAATGATGACCAGTTGCATGCAAACTTTAGAAAAGGTTCACATCGGCTTTATTGGTGCCGGAAATATGGCGCAGGCGATTATTCATGGCCTGCTGTCCAATGGCCTTAGCCAAAACCAAGTGGCCTGCTCCAATCCTTCCAATGGCAAACTGGAAGCACTCAAGCAGCAGTATCCGAATCTGACAACCTCTAATCATAACCGCCAGGTGGTGGAAACATCGGATATCGTCATTTTTGCCGTTAAGCCGCAAAAGCTTGCCGCGGCATTAACACCTTTAGCGGATCAGAACTTTTCAAATAAACTGCTTATTTCGGTAGCTGCTGGGGTGGAAACTGAAACTTTCTCAACACTACTCAAGCAAGAGCTCGCAGTGGTTCGCGCAATGCCCAACACCCCAGCCTTAATTGGCCAAGGAGCAACGGGGCTGTTTGCGACTGAGTCGGTTAATCGGCAACAAAAGTCGCAAAGCGAAACGATTTTCGATGCCGTGGGTAAGAGTGCTTGGCTGGAACAGGAGCAACAGATGGATCTGGTCACGGCCATTGCAGGCAGCGCACCTGCTTATTACTTTTTGTTTCTAGAAGCGATTATCGACAGCGCAATCGCTCAAGGTATGGATCCCAAAACCGCTAAACTACTCGCCAGCCAAACCGCATTTGGCGCAAGCTCAATGGTAGCGCAAGATTTAAGCCAAGATATTGCTACACTGCGGACTAAAGTAACTTCGCCTGGCGGCACTACCGCAGCAGCACTGGCCAGCTTCGAGCAAAGCCAATTCCAGAGCATAGTCGATAAAGCCATTAAATCTGCTGTTAATCGCGGTATAGAATTGGCTAAAATAGCAAAAGAACAACTCTAAATAATTTATATCGGAGTCTAAGGCTTACTTCATGAACGTTTTCATTCAAATTATCGAACATCTGGGCAACCTTTTATGCATGATTTTCTTGGTCAGAATTTTACTGCAACTGGCGCGCGCTGACTTTAACAACCCTTTAGCGCAGTTGATCCATAAATTTACTTATCCCATATTAAATCCTTTGCGCTCGCTTATTCCCGATTTAGGCAAATTTAATCTAACCGCTTTGATTATTGCGCTCGTCATTCTAACTTTGAAGTTTTTTGTTATCAGTTCCATGTTAGGGCAACCTTTGAGTGCTAAGTATTATCTAGTCACGGTGTTACTGGGTTTTCCTGCTTTTGCCGGCTTACTAGTCAATATTATTACCCTACTCACCGTTTTATTTATCGGCCTGATGTTGGCGAGTTTTTTATCCGGCGGCCAATATAATCCGGCCTATGCTTTTTTACATCAGGTCACTAATCCAGTACTACAACCTTTACGAAAAATCATTCCACCGATTGGAGGTGCGATAGATATCACGCCAATGATAGTGCTACTTGTGTTAATCTATTCACAAAGTTTTTTAGTTAATCTCGCGGCTAAATTTTTGGCCTGATGATTAACTCGATCACAAGGAGTTTGTTATGCGTTTAGCTTATACCTCTGTTGCAATGGTTATTGCGATTGTTACCAGCTTGTTTTCAACGGCCTTAACCGCCGAAGAAAAGCGGGTCGGTGATTACGTTATTTATTACAATGCTTTTAACAGCACATTTTTACAGCCGAACATTGCCAATTCATACAAGATCCCGCGCTCCGGCACTACCGGCGTGATCAACGTAGCCGTTCATCGGCACAACCCAACTAATACGCCCGATCCAATTAAAGCTAACATACAAGGTCGCGCCAAAAATAATTTGTCGCAATACGAAGATTTAGCTTTTCGCGAAATTCGTGAAGATAACGCCATCTACTACTTGGCAGATTTTCAATTTCGGCCTGAAGAAAATACTGAGTTGACTTTTAATATACGACTGCCAGGTGAAGCCAACCCCATTGAGTTAAAGCTGGATCAAAAATTCCATAAAGAATAATATTTTACTAGCTCGATAACACTGAACTCAAAAAGGTCGCTTACTCGCGACCTTTTTGCTTTATAATCACCTGTAAGAAGTATTTAAACCTTGTCTAAAGCTGTGAGTAAACCCATGCAAAAAATTGTGCTCGCCTCTAGTAATGCCAAAAAAGTTAAAGAGCTGACTGAGTTGTTAGCACCCTTTAATCATCAAATTATTCCGCAAACTGAGCTCGGGGTTGCGGATGTGCCGGAAACGGGCACCACTTTTGTTGAAAATGCCATTATCAAAGCGCGCCATGCGGCCGAAGTAACGGGTCTGCCCGCGATTGCTGATGATTCGGGAATTGAAGTGGACTTCTTAAAGGGTCAGCCAGGGATTTATTCCGCGCGCTTTGCCACTATGCATGGCATAAAAACCGACAATCCTGATCAAGCGAATAATGACTTGTTAGTGGAAAAACTTAAAGGCGTTGCCGCCGAAAAAAGAACTGGCCGCTATCAATGCATCTTAGTATTTATGCGCCACGCGCAAGATCCAACCCCTTTGATTTGCCACGGTAGTTGGCAAGGGCGAATTTTAGAAGCAGAAATCGGCAGTGGTGGTTTTGGATATGATCCCTTATTTTGGTGCCCCGAACATCAATGTGCCTCTGCTGAACTAACGCCTGAAGAAAAAGCTAACATTAGTCATCGCGGCAAAGCCTTGCGTGAGCTGATGGCGCAGCTACCCAAATATTTACCCGAAGCCTCATCAACCTAACTAACAATGCTAACCAATCCGCCACTTTCGCTTTATGTTCATCTTCCTTGGTGCATCAAGAAGTGCCCCTATTGCGACTTTAATTCCCACGGCATAAAACAAGGCCAACAGCTTAGCGATATTCCTGAGCAACAATATGTGGAGCGCTTGTTGGAAGATTTAGCACAGGAAGTACCCAAGGTTTGGGGGCGACGTCTGCACAGTATTTTTATTGGCGGCGGCACACCCAGTTTATTTTCCGCTGCAGCGATTGATCGACTGTTAAGCGGGATTCGCGCCTTGCTACCTTTTGAAGGCGAGATCGAAATTAGCATGGAAGCCAATCCCGGGACTTTTGAAGCTGAGAAATTTTTAGGCTTTCGCCAAGCTGGAGTCAACCGCTTATCCATCGGCGTGCAAAGCTTCAATGCCAAACATCTTGAGATCCTCGGTCGAGTGCATAACCCCGAGCAAGCCATAGCGGCCGCGGAATTTGCGCATCAGGCGGGCTTTAATTCTTTTAATCTAGATCTGATGCATGGCTTGCCACAACAAAGCTTGCAGCAAGCATTAGGCGATCTAAAAACCGCAATAGAGTTAAAACCACAACATATTTCCTGGTATCAGCTGACCTTAGAGCCAAATACCCTGTTTTATCAACAGCCGCCAAAATTACCGCAAGATGAAACCCTATGGGATATTCAAGAAGCAGGACAACAACTGCTTGCCGAGCAAGGCTTTAAACAATATGAAACCTCTGCTTATTCTACTGAGCTGAGTTCTCAATCCAAACACAACCTTAACTATTGGCAGTTCGGCGACTATTTAGGTATCGGTGCCGGTGCGCATGGCAAAATAACTCGGCTGGATCTTAATCTTATTCAGCGCACCACTAAAAAGCGCCATCCCAAAGACTATTTACAACAGGATTGGGCACAAGTAGCGCAAACCAGCATGATCCCTGAGCATGAAATTCCGTTTGAATTTATGTTGAACGCTTTGCGCCTAATTGAAGGGGTTCCGACGACTATTTACCCGCAAAGAACCGGACGCTTGTTAGCGGATATTCAACCAGAGATTGATCGAGCCGTTGACGATGGCTTGCTTAAATCGCGCGCAGGCTGGTTACAGGTTTCAGAAAAAGGCGGATTATTTTTAAACGAATTATTGCAACGTTTTATTCAAGAAAGTTCGCCGTTAGCCACGCCAAAAATTTCAATCCGCGAACTCTGAATTGGCAATCTTAGTCAGATTATTCTAAGCTAAATTTCTGTTTTGCTAGAAGAAGGAATTTTCTGATGTCACAAGTACAAGCTTTCGCGGCTCTTTCTGCTGGCGAATCTTTACAAGCTCATTCTTACCAACTTGGCCAGATCGGTGCCGAGGAAGTAACCATTAAAGTTGAGTATTGTGGGATCTGCCACTCCGATCTCAGCATGCTCAATAACGATTGGGGCATGAGCCAATATCCGCTGATCCCTGGCCATGAAGTGATTGGCGTGGTCAGCGAAGTCGGCGAATCCGTTAAAGGCGTTAAGGTTGGCGAGCGAGTTGGCTTAGGCTGGCTGGCGTCAAGTTGCATGCACTGCAATCCCTGTATGGATGGCGCCCATAACCTTTGTGCAAGCCAAGTAGGGACTATTACTGGCCGGCATGGTGGCTTTGCCGACACGGTCCGTTGTCATTGGGCTTGGGCTATTCCTATCCCCAAGGAGCTGGATCCTGCTAAAGCGGGGCCTTTGCTATGCGGCGGTATTACTGTGTTCAACCCGATTGTACAAATGGGGGTTAAGCCAACCGACAAGGTTGCGGTTATTGGAATTGGTGGACTGGGCCATCTAGCACTACAATTTCTGAATAAATGGGGCTGCGAAGTGACCGCTTTTAGCTCCTCACCTGACAAAGCCGAAGAGCTAAAAGCACTGGGCGCACACAGGGTTTTAAACTCGCGCGACTCAGAAGCTATGGCCCAGCATAACGGCAGTTACGACTTTATTTTAAACACCACCAATGTTTCGCTGGATTGGAACGCCTATCTGGATCTGTTAGCTGCCAAAGGAAAACTGCATACGGTTGGCGCTGTTTTAGAGCCTATGGCCATTCCCGCTTTTAGCCTGTTAAGCGGTCAAAAATCCGTCTCTGGTAGCCCGTTGGGCAGTCCGGCGCTGACTAAAACCATGCTAGAGTTTTGCGCTCGCCACCAAATTTCGCCCATGACCGAAGAGTTTGCCTTGCCAGACGTTAATCAAGCAATTGACCACCTTAAAGCAGGCAAAGCGCGTTATCGGGTGGTACTTAAAGTCTAGTTTTTATCATAAGGAGTTCTATGCCAACTATTTATCATAGAGTAGGAATCAAAACCTCGGCGGAAAAGCTGTTCCAAGCGCTAACCACGGATCAGGGCTTAAGCCAGTGGTGGACTCACGAAACTTCTGGCGCCGATGCTGGGGTACGCTCGATTATCGACTTCAAGTTTAACGACAGCCTCGTCCAGTTTCGGGTCAAAGAGCAAATCGAAAATAAAAAAGTGGTCTGGTTGCATTATGGCGAAATGCCACCAGAATGGTCTGGGACGGAAATTTCTTTTGGCTTCGAGGTTACCGATCAGCAAATTTTATTGCATATGAAACACAGCAACTGGCAAGAAGCTTCGCCATTTTTCGCGCACTGTAATTTAAAGTGGGCGGTATTCTTGCTAAGCCTTAAAGACTATTTAGAAACAGGCCAAGGCAAACCGTTTCCCAATGATGTGGCTATCGATCATAGCTAGTACCATAGCCATTGTTAACATAAGGAACTATTAAGCTCCTATTCAGTCTCACTAGCTTATGATTTAGCTACCGTATCAGGTAATTCTTTATACATCATTTAAACTCAAACGCCCTATCCAAATACAGCTTGATGGGATAGTGGCGCTATTCATTTGATAAATAGGTTAGAGATTATGCAATTATCCAAAATATTCGTAGCGGCAACCCTTTGTAGCGGTTTGCTCGCATGTACTTCCAATCTGGACAATGGTGAGAATATGAGCAATAGCAGCAGTCAAACTGGAATTGATAAAGTCGCCCAGCATCAGGTTAGCGGCGAGCTGCTCTATCGCGAAAGAATGATGGCACCAGCAGGTAGCAAGCTTATTATCAGAGTCGAGGATGTTTCGATTGCCGATAAAGCATCTGAATTAATTAGCAGCAAAGAAATTGTCTTGGGACAAACCCAACTGCCCTATAAACTCGACTTTTCTTTTGCTCAAAATCTATTAGAGTCGGGGCGTAGCTACTCGCTAAGAGCAGTTATCAGAAGTAGCGATGGTGACTTATTATGGACCAGTACCACACACAACCCGATCAATGTCGAACAAGCCAATAGCCGGCTAGGAACTATCGTGCTGCAAAGAACTTCGGCTGCGATATCTCAGCCTGACTCAAAGCGTCAACCGCTACTAGAAAAAGACTGGATAGTGGAAGATATTGATAATAAAGGAATTATTGATAACTCTCGGCTAAGCCTAAGGTTTGATCATTCAGGGCGTGTTTCAGGTATCGCCTCTTGCAATAACTACAGCGCAACCTACCAAATTGATAATTCAATGCTGACCATCAAACCGGCCATGAGCACCAAAAAAGCCTGTATGTCCGAAGCGCTGATGAACCAAGAATATCGTTTTTTAAGCCTACTCAATAAGATTGAAAGCTACCAATTCGATCCAACAGGTGCCTTGATTTTAACCGCAGGCGATGGCTCGACTATAAAGGCAAGAATGCAATAGTTACCAAGACTAGTATCCAACCTTCCCGTAGTTTTAAGTCGACCTTAAAACTGCGGAGTTAAATATCTTATTGATTCGAAAATTCCTTCCAGCAAAAAAATTGACATAAATTACTTTAACTATAAAATCTTTAGTGTAGTTGAAGGCATATAAAAAAATTTAAACAAAAGTATAAAAACAAGGAGCTATAAATGACTGAATCAAATCAAGAATCTGTTTTTTTAAATGAAGATGGAGTAAGAGTAACTAATGCCCGCTTTATTTTACCAAAACAAACCTTTGCAATGAGCGGCATCACTTCCGTTCAATCTAGTGAAGAAAAACCATCAAGGGTGGGGCCAATTGTTTTTATCATAATTGGTGTTCTATTATTTTCTGGTAAAGGAGATCTAATTGCTGGGGGAATAATATGCCTTGTATTAGGTATAGGCTGGTTTTTCCTACAAAAACCCACATTTCATGTTCTACTTTAAACAGCTTCAGGAGAAGCAAAAGCATTAAGCAGTGAAGATAATACTTGGATAAACAAGGTTGTTCATGCTTTAAATGAAGCTATAATTGATCGAGGATAATATCGTCCTTCAGCTACATTAAATAATTAAGATGTTTTTATTCAGAACGAGTCGCTTTTGATTTTTAATAAGCGGAGCTACTAACTAGGTAATGACCGAATTAAAAATCAAAAGTAACAAAGTTATGGAGAAAATAGGTAATTATTTAGCGACAAAGTGAAGATCCCAAACCCCATGCCCTAATCTGTGTCCTCGCTGTTCGAACTTGGTCAGCGGCCTTGAATCTGGTCTAGGTACATAGTCGCCAGTCTTAGAAAGATTTTCGAACTCTGGTAGCGGGTTAAGCACTTCGAGCATATGCTCTGCATAATTTTCCCAGTCGGTGGCAAGGTGCAAAATACCGCCTGTTTTTAGTTTTTTATGTAACTTTTGGCAAAACTCGGTTTGCACAATACGCCTTTTATGGTGCTTCTTTTTATGCCAAGGATCGGGGAAGAAGATTTGTATTTTATCCAGCGACTTATCCGCGATAGCATAGTCTATAATTTCCACTGCATCATGGTGGATCACGCGTAAATTCGTCAGCTCGTATTCTTCAGCAAGTAATAAACAAGCGCCAACTCCAGGTTTATGCACCTCAATCCCAACAAAATCTTTATCGCGCTCACAACTGGCTTGCTCGGCTAGCGATTTACCCATACCGAAGCCAATTTCTAGTACCTTCGCCGAACTTCTGCCGAAAACCTCTTCTAAATCATAAGCTTGGCGCTGAAATTCTAATCCTAGTTGCGGAAAAAGTTCATCCATAGCGCGCTGTTGTCCCTTGGTTAGGCGGCCTTCTCGCAGCACATAGCTACGGATCTTACGCACCCTTTTACCAATCGAGTTAATTTCAATATCGGCTTCAACCCCTTTGTCCTGACTCACCAGCTGCTACTCATGTGGATAAAATTGGCGCAATTCTATCATAGAGCCGTTGTGAGGTTCACGGTTTGACCGCTTTAAGCGATTGATTTCCTATAAAATCATTGCTTCCCCAACGATAAATCAGTAGAGTTTTAACTTCGACTGCGAAAAAAACAAACAATAACGAATGAACTCTATTTGTGGGGGTAGCTAAGGAATGCCATTTCCCGAATTGCCCAATTATCACGCACTTTTCGTGCTGATTCTGACAGTTATTGCGCTTTTCTTATTCCGCCGGGATGATATCCCGCTGGAAACTTCATGCGTTATCGTATTGCTGTTATTGACCATCGGTTTTACCTTAGCACCCTTCCATAACCACAATGGTCACCTAGAGCCGATGGAGTTTTTCACTGGCTTTGGCCACGAAGCTTTGATCGCAGTTTGCGCCTTGATGGTTGCTGGACAAGGATTGGTGCGCACTGGTGCTTTAGAACCCATTGGCCGCTTTTTAGGTCGTATTTGGAAGGCTTCACCGCTGTTTTCGCTCTTACTAACCTTATTAATTGCTGCGATTTTAAGCGCATTTGTCAACAATACGCCTATCGTTGTCCTACTTTTACCGATTTTAATCAGTGTTGCCCTGCGTGCGAATACCAGCCCATCAAGTCTGTTAATGCCGATGGGCTTTGCCACCTTAATTGGCGGTATGGCCACCACCATTGGTACTTCTACCAACTTATTAGTGGTTTCGGTAGCGGCCGATCTGGGTCTGGAAAAGTTTGGAATGTTCGACTTCTTCTTGCCAGCTTCATTAGCAGGGATTGTCGCTATTTTATATTTATGGCTAATAGCGCCACGAATTATTCCTGAACGCCAAGCCATCATGAAGGACACCTCGCCGCGAGTCTTTACCGCTCAGCTACACATTAGCGAGAGCAGCTGGGTCAATGGTAAAAGCCTAGCCGAAGCGATTAACAAAACCGAAGGTTTGATGAAGGTTGCACGGATCCAGCGTGGTTCTGGCGCGACCATTATTCCAATGCCTGATGCGAGAATAAAGGCTGGCGATAAACTAAGGGTGATTGATACTCCCGACAAACTCAAAGAGTATGAACAAGTTCTAGGCGCTAAACTCTTCAAACAAGGCCATTTGGTGGATGACGATCATCCGCTAACCGCAGAAAATCAGCAGCTTTCGGAACTGGTAGTAACCCCAGGTTCACCGCTTGCGGGCAAAACGCTCAAAGACGTAAGTTTCATGAACGAGTATGGATTGGTCGCTATCGCCTTACATCGTGCAGATAAAGTGGTTGATATGCACAATAAAGGATTGGGCAAAGTCACCTTGCACGTAGGCGATGTTCTGCTGATCCAAGGCGGGCAAAAAGAAATTGCCGAATTTAAAAAACGAGGCGAAATCCTGATCCTCGACGCCACCACCGATCTTCCCCGCTCCCACCGCGCACCAAGAGCCTTGTGGATCATGTTGGGGATCGTATTCTTCGCCGCAGTCGGCATTTTGCCCATTGCTATCAGTGCTTTAGCTGGCGCACTCTTGATGATCCTAACCCACTGCATTAGCTGGCGCGATGCGATGAATGCCCTGTCAGCGCAAGTGGTCTTGATCGTCGCATCCAGTTTAGCGTTGGGTATCGCCATGACCGAAACCGATGGCGCTCAATATATTGCGGAAATCTTTGTCTGGGCAACTGACGGCACCCCACCGATGATTATTCTTAGTGGTTTAATGTTGCTGCTAGCGCTTTTGACCAATGTGGTTTCCAATAATGCCGCGGCGGTAATTGGCACCCCTATTGCGATCAGCGTTGCAACCCAATTGAACCTACCGCCAGAGCCATTCGTGATTGCAGTTTTATTCGGCGCTAATATGAGCTTCGCCACGCCAATGGCTTATAAAACCAACCTATTAGTTATGAATGCCGGCGGCTATAAATTTTCTGACTTTATTAAAGTCGGGGTGCCATTGGTGATCTTAATGTGGATCAGCCTGAGCATTATTCTGCCGATCCTCTACGGCTTCTAGTTAGGCTCTACGCTAAAAAGTAACTATGACAAGGGCTTGGTCAGAAGTAGAGTTCGCACAAAAAGTAATTGCTTACTACCATCAAAGTGGCCGAAAAGATTTGCCTTGGCAAAATACTCAAGATCCCTATCGGATCTGGCTGTCTGAAATTATGCTGCAGCAAACCCAAGTCAAAACGGTTATTCCTTATTATCAAAAATTCCTCCAAGCCTTTCCTAGCGTGTTAGATTTGGCCAATGCCGAACAAGATCAGGTTTTGCATTTATGGAGCGGGCTCGGTTATTACAGCCGAGCTCGCAATTTGCACAAAGCGGCAAAAATGATTCGGGATGAATTTGCTGGTCAGTTTCCGGAAAACCAAGCCGAGCTAGAAAGCCTACCTGGGATTGGCCGCTCCACCGCAGGCGCTATCGCGGCTTTTGCTTTTAACAAGCCAAGCGCAATTTTAGATGGCAACGTCAAGCGAGTGCTAGCGCGCTGCTTCGCCATCGAAGGTTGGTATGGACAAACTACAGTACTAAACCAACTGTGGGAATTATCGGAAAAATTGACCCCGAATCAAGAAACAGCTGGCTACAATCAAGCCATGATGGATTTGGGGGCGCTGGTGTGCAAACGTAGCAAGCCGTTATGCCAAGAGTGCCCCTTAACCGCACATTGCCTTGCTTTTCAGCAAGATCGCGTTTCCGAACTGCCACATAAAAAGCCCAAAAAAGCACGCCCTGCTAAAAGTGTTTATTGGTTAATTTATCTCGATAAACAACGGATTTTATTACAAAAAAGACCGCCCTCGGGTATTTGGGGCGGGCTCTGGTCCCTGCCGGAAGTTGAAAGGACTGAAGCGGTAAAGCAGAACTACAGCAGTGCGCGACGATTGCCAGAAATTTTGCATAAATTTAGCCATTATGATCTGCATATCACCCCTCTATTGATGAACAAAACAATCGAAAAAACAATGCAACAAGAGCCTAATATGAGTATTATGGAGGCCGATTCCAGTGACTGGTATTCGCTAACCGAACCGTTGGAAGAACTAGCGATTGGGTTGCCGACACCAGTAACCAATTTACTCAAACAGCTAAAACAGACTCTCGAATAACATGACCGACACCGTTTTTTGTACCAAACTCCAAAAGGAAGCCCCAGCGCTAAGCTTTCAGCCCTATCCCGGCGAGCTCGGCGAGCGTATTATGAAAGAAATTTCGCAAGAAGCTTGGATGCTCTGGCTTAACCATCAAACCATGATGATCAACGAAAAACGCCTGAGTTTGATCGATCCCAAAGCGCAACAATACCTCGCGGAACAGATGGAATTATTCCTATTTGGTGGGGATTATGAAAAGCCTGAAGGCTATACCCCTAACGACCAGAGTCCGAGCTAGAAAATCCGCCAATAATTTTGTGTTTTTGGCAAAAAGGGGCTTGACTAAAAGCCTCACAATCGGTTTAATACGCGTCCATTGGCTTGGTAGCTCAGTTGGTAGAGCGGAGGATTGAAAATCCTTGTGTCGGCAGTTCAATTCTGCCCCGAGCCACCATTATTCACAAAGCCTGATTCGAAAGAGTCAGGCTTTTTTATGTCTAGGTACACCAGAAGTACACTCAAAACAGCACTTGGTTTTAGTTACAACTCTATACTTACTTTCCTCGACATCGAAAACGCTTTCTTTTCATCATAATAAGCGGCTTCGTTGATAAAGCTGATCGTACAGTCTTCGCCTTGATATACAACATCTTCTCCACTAAATAGCTTAAAAATCGGTTCGCCAGTTTTCAGCAAGCCAAAATCTCGATCTTGGATGTTTTGATGTACCATACCGATAATTTCGCCTTGTTCGTTTTGCGGCAAATAGGCTACGTCAAAATATTTGTAAATATCTACCGACGCTGATGGCTTAGGTAATTCATGCGAATTGTATAGCTCAATAAATTCTATAATAAAGCCAACCGCGGCTTCCGTTTTATCAAACACATCTTGCCTTAAGACCCCTTGCGGCGTTGCGCCCACCTCCACCAAAAGATGCTTTTCAGCAATGCTCATCAAAAAGTGGTGATCGGCAATATCTTCCCAAGTAATGATTACGCCTTCGAGTCGCTGTTGCACAAAATCCACCAATCTCAAATGAAACTCATCAATTTTAGTGAGCACCAAATTAATCCCCATCGGCGCGGTCGAGGTATGCAAATCCACAATAAAATCTGTCTTACTGTTTCCTTTGGGTCCTAATTGTTGGTTGATTTCTTTGGCGCGCAGATTTTCATAACCAGAAAGCTTATGATCAGCCAGATCGCTAAGTTTGAAGCAACGATTTAAGTCTCGATCCAAATACCGCTTTACTGCTTGATACGCTTTGGGATTGGCCAGCACATAGTCAATCGTCACAGCCGTTAGTTGCAATTGGTTTTGCAGTTTGTCGAGTAAATAGATGCCAGTAAATTCATTACCGTGCGTACCGCCAACCATCGCCATTCGTTTAATCATGCCTAACTCGCTGAATTTATTGCTTTTTCTATTGTTACATCTGCTAACAGTTTAGCGGATTTTGTTGCGTTTTATTAGTAGCGACTTGCTTTGATTTCAGTCTAGACTAAAGATAAGCAAGCAAATGGAGACTTTAATTGTCACTACTACTTAACATCATATGGTTACTGTTCGGCGGTATTTTTATATTTTTCGGCTATATCGCTGGCGGCATCGCCCTGTGTTTTACCATCGTTGGCATTCCTTGGGGAGTGCAATGTTTCAAACTCGCGATCTTTTCCATCTTCCCATTCGGCCAAGAAACTCGTATGAGCGGCCAGCAACCCATGAGCGGTGTGATCAATGTATTGCTTAATATTGTTTGGCTGATCTTTGGTGGTGTTTTTGTGGTCATCAACCACCTTTTCTGGGGGCTATTCCTTTGCCTGACCATCATCGGTATTCCGTTTGGACTACAACATTTCAAAATGGTCAAACTCGGAATATGGCCGTTTGGTGCGGTGATTGTCTCTAAAGACGACTCCCGCCAATTGGCAACCGCATAACGGTTAACAACAAGGCAAAGGTAAAATTTATTGCAATCTGCTAGTAAGCGCGACTAATTCCATAATTTCGCCACATTCTTTTGTTATCATCGCGATTTTAAATCTATGGAATAGCAGTAATGAGCAATAAATTATCACCACTTGGCGGATTTTTTATAGGCCTTGGCCTAGTCGTAGCAGGCTTTTTATTGGCAAAAGCCTTGATCGATTTTAAACAGATGGAGCGCACCGTAACCGCCAAAGGTTTAGCAGAGCAAGAAGTTGTGGCCGACACCGCGATTTTCCCAATCCGCTTTAGCAGCGGCAGCAATCAACTCAGCGATCTTCATCAAACTTTAAAGCAACAAAGCAACATCATTCAGGACTTTCTGCTAGCGCAAGGTTTTAGCAAAGAAGAAATCACTACTGGCGCCCCGACTATCGTCGATAAGCAAGCGCAACAATATGGTGGCGCGCAACAGGGCTTCCGTTACACCGCAACTGCCACCATCAACGTTTACACCAAGAGTGTCGACAAGGTGGTGAATGCCAGAAAAAAATTATTAGATCTAACCTCAAAAGGCATTGTGATTGCTGGTAATGACTATCAAGCGCGGGTTGAGTTTATATTCACAAAGCTTAACGATTTAAAACCCAAAATGATTGAGCAGGCGACTAATAATGCGCGCCAAGTGGCACAAAAATTTGCCCAAGATTCAAACAGCACTCTAGGCAAGTTGCGCAAAGCGCGCCAAGGGCAATTTAGCATTAGCGATCGCGATTCTAATACGCCCCATATTAAAAAAATTCGTATCGTTTCGACCTTAGAATATTATCTAGCGGACTAATCCACCAATACATTTCCTGTGTAAATAGGCGCTGTATTTAGCAGTGCCTTTTTTTCGTCATAATTTGGCATAATGCTCCAGTTTCTAAGCCGTAAAATGCTTAGATCATAGGTTGTAATAACTGCATCTGATTAGATCGCTAGGAGCAGTTATGAAAACCTTTTTCACCGCCTTACTACTCAACCTTTGTTTTATACCAAGCCTTTTCGCCTTAGGCAAAAGCCGCCATGACAAGGACGACTATTCGCAAATTTCTTATCGCTCGCTTGAAAGCGGTTACCAACAGGAACAGCTACCCCTATCTACCGATATCTCGGTAGAGATTAATGGAGTCGTAGCGCGCACCCAAGTAATCCAAACCTTTTCCAATCAAACTGGCGAATGGTTAGAGGGCGTTTATAAGTTTCCTTTGCCGGAAAATGCAGTGGTGGATACGTTAAAAATGATTATTGGTGAGCAAGTTATTGAAGGTGAAATTCAAGAAAAACAGCAAGCTGAGGCGACTTACCAAAAAGCAAAATTAGAAGGTAAAAAGGCCAGTTTGGTACGCCAAGAAAGGCCAAACCTGTTTACTACCAAACTCGCCAATATTGCACCTTATGAAACCATTAAAATTCACATCGAATTTCAGCAATTGATCCATATTGACGACACCGAATTTAGCTTCAAGATACCGCTAGGGATCACTCCGCGCTATCAACCCCAGCAAGCTACTGTAACTAATCGATCAATTGATCCTGAATCGCCATTAAAAACTAACATAGCAGGCTCGCAACCGCTTTCGCCTCAAGTCTCACAATTTAATATGGGCAACCCACCGGATCGGCCAGTTAACTTTACCATTAACCTTAATGCTGGCTTCGAGTTAGCAAAACTTGATAGCCCACACCATTCGATTAAAACCGAACAAAAATCCAATCAGCTACAAATTAAGCTTGATAATAGCATACAGGCTGAGCGCGATTTTATTCTGAAATGGCAACCTAAGTTAGGACAAGAACCACAAGCAACACTACTCACAGAAACTTTAGCTGACTATCAATATCATCTTTTAGTGTTAGTACCGCCGGCACAACAGTTACTCACCGAAAACATTCAGCCGCGAGAAATGATTTTTGTGGTGGACTCTTCCGGCTCTATGTCTGGCCAATCGATGCAACAAGCCAAAGCCGGCTTAGAGTTTGCGCTACGCCAGCTCAATCCGGGCGACAGTTTTAACATTATTGATTTTGATAGTAACGCCAGAAAATTATTTTCACAGGCGCAAGAATTTAGCGATCAATCAGTGCAAGACGCGCTCACTTTCATCAATAGCTTGCAACCAGAAGGTGGTACTGAGATTGCTAAAGCGGTCGATCTAGCACTAACCAAACCTAACAGCGAAAAGTTGCGCCAGATTATTTTCCTGACCGACGGCAGTATTGGTAATGAGCAGCAGGTTTTTTCATTGATTCATAATCGATTGGGCAATAACCGCCTATTCACCATTGGCATTGGCGCGGCTCCTAACAGTTACTTTATGAGCAAAGCCGCTGAATATGGCCGCGGCACCTTTACCTATATCAGTAGTATCAGCAAAGTCGAACAGCAACTGCAAAAATTGTTTAGCAAGCTGCGTTATCCGGTATTGAGTAACCTTTCGCTGAATCAAGGCGTGTTACAAGATATCGAATTACAACCTAAATATCTGCGTGACTTGTATTTAGGCGAACCGCTTTATGCCAGCTATCGTACGCCCGTGGGCACTAATTTCACGATGGAGCTTAGCGGCGAAACTTCAGGCAGACAATGGCAATCGAGCTTGCCCAAGAGTACTAAAAGTAACAACGCAGGCGTTGCCAAACTGTGGGCACGCATGAAGATCGCTTCGCTAAAAAATGAAATGGTTTATGACTATCAACAAAGCGATACCATTAAACAGCAAATCCTAAATACTGCTCTAGACTTTCATCTGGTCAGCGACTACACCAGTCTAGTAGCAGTGGATAAAACGCCACATGATGTCGCGGAAAAACTTAAACAAATTCAAATGAAAAATCGCCTTGCCGCGGGTTGGCAAAAACCTAATCAAAAAACACACGGCTATCCGCAAGGCGGTACGCTTGCCAATATCAGCCTAGCAATTGGCGCCTTGAGCTTACTATTGGCTTTAGTCTACTGGTTAGTTTGGCTATTTCGCACGCCACATCCTTGCACTCTTATCAAACAAGGCTTGCAACAAGCTCAAGGGAAAACTGCATGAAATTTTTCCAAAAAAAATACGCTGTGTTTTTTATTCTCCTGACCATTAGCTTAGCCGCTTTTGGTCAAGCCGCCTATATCAAAAGCAAAGCCATATTTGCTCAATATTTGCTGCAAAGCGCGTGGCAAAAAACCTTAGATTATGACAAACCCCACAAACCTTGGTCATGGGCGGATACCTATCCGATAGCTAAACTCTTAGTACCCAGTCAACAAATCGAACAGATCGTTTTGTCCGGCGCTTCAGGACGTAATCTTGCTTTCGGACCAGGGTTGTTGCTCTCTAGCGATTCGCCAGAAAAAAACGGCTACACTATTATTGGCGGCCATCGGGATACTCATTTTGAGTTTTTACAACACCTAATCATTGATCAAGAAATTGTATTGCAAGATAAGCAAGGAAAGAAAAATCGCTATCAAATCACCGCCACTGAAATTCATAATATCGAGCAAGATTCGATGTTGGATAGAGGTGCTAATCAATTAACGCTTGTTACCTGCTATCCTTTTAATATGCTCGAAACAGGCGGACCATTACGATATTTAGTGCATGCGGAAAAACTTTAAGTTCAACCCTTTGCATCTCTTTGCCAACCCCCTTTTCAGTAAAGACTAAAATAATTTGTAAGCAATGTTATTTTCTTTCTAAGGTTACAAACTGATAGTTAAAAGGATTTTTTTCATCAGCTTTATATTCTTCTCGAGAAACTTCTTGCCACTCTAAGTGCGTCCAGTCCGGGAAGTGCGCATCGCCTTCGGTGTCTAGATCAATAAAAGTTAAATAGAGCTTGTCGGCTTGCTCGATCATTTGTTGGTAAATATTGGCGCCACCGATAATCATGATTTCATTAGCTTCGCCAACCGCAACTTTAGCCGCTTCTAGTCCTTGTTCGAGACTGGTAACCGTTAGGCATTGGTCGTTATAAAAATTGGAAGCGTAATTTGCATCGCGACTTATAATAATATTTTTACGCCCAGGCAAAACCATGCCAATCGATTCATGGGTTTTACGCCCCATTACCACTGGCTTACCCATAGTTACTGCCTTAAAGTGTTTTAGATCGGCAGGTAAATGCCAAGGCATTTGATTGCCTTTGCCAATTACACGATTGCTGGCCATAGCCACGATTAAGCTAATTTTAGGCATGTTTTTTCGTTCCTTGCTCTTTAGCTGCTGTTCGCTCAGGGCTGAGCTAAACGGCCACAGGCGCTTTAATGTGCGGATGAGACTCATAGCCAACAATCTCGAAATCTTCAAATTGGTAATCGAACAAGGAATCGGGCTTACGCTTTATTTCCAGTTTAGGTAAAGGCAAAGTTTCTCGCGACAGCTGCTCTTGAGCTTGCTCAAAATGGTTACTGTACAAATGGACGTCGCCACCTGACCAAATAAACTCACCCACATCCAATCCCGCCTGCTCCGCCATCATGTGCGTTAACAAGGCATAAGAAGCAATATTAAAAGGCACGCCTAAGAAAATATCAGCGCTGCGCTGATACAGCTGACAAGAAAGCTTGCCATTCGCCACATAAAACTGGAATAAAGAATGGCAAGGCGGCAGCGCCATTTCATCGGCCACCCCAGGATTGTAGGCCACCACCATTAAGCGGCGACTGTTAGGGTTGTTTTTAATTTGCTCTAACACATTCGAGATCTGATCGACGGTTGTGCCATCTGGCTTTTTCCAAGAACGCCATTGCTCGCCATAAACGGGACCCAAATCGCCATTTTCATCCGCCCACTCGTCCCAAATCCGAACACCATTATCTTTTAGGTATTTGATATTGGTATCACCATTTAGAAACCACAAAAGCTCATAAATAATAGAGCGCAAGTGCAATTTTTTGGTGGTAACCAAAGGAAAGCCTTGTTGCAGATCGAACCGCATCTGATGCCCAAACACGCTGCGAGTGCCCGTGCCAGTTCTATCGCCTTTATCTTCGCCATTGTCTAGAACATGGCGCATCATATCTAAATACTGTTTCATAATTTTTTGTCATCCCCATGTGACCAAAGGAAATCCCTTTAGGGAAAAATGGGAATCTCTATTCTTTACCTGTCTTTTCTTTAATTCCCGCCTGCGCGGGAATGACGAATATTATTTAGCGCTTTGTTTATAAGCACTGATAATTAAATATAAACCGAGCGCTACCATTGGTAGGCACAACAACTGCCCCCGAGTGATGATCTCGCTTACCGCAGCTAGATGCGAATCCGGCTCGCGGAAATACTCTATCACAAATCTAAAGCCGCCGTAGCCTAATAAAAACACGCCGGATACGGCTTTGGTCGGGCGCGGCTTGGCCGAGTAGAGCCATAAAATAATAAACAGCACCAACCCCTCAAAAAAGGCTTCGTAGAGCTGCGAAGGATGGCGAATTAAACCTTCTGAATCCGCCGGAAAGCGCATCCCTAAAAAGAAATCGGCACTGGCTTCGCGCCCCCACAGCTCGCCATTAATAAAATTACCTAGACGACCAAATAATAAGCCGAGTGGTGCTAATGGAGCAATAAAATCGCCCACTTGCCAAAAGCGCATTTGGTTTTTGCGGGCGAAATAGAAAACTGCCCCCAAGACTCCCAGTAAACCACCATGGAAGGACATACCGCCTTCGGTTATTTTAAACAAATACCAGAAATCTTGTTGCCACAGATCCATATGATAAAACAACACATAGCCTAAGCGACCACCAATAATGACCCCTAAAAAGGCGTAAAACAGAAAGTCGGCGACCATATCTTTGGTCCAGCCTGAATTCGCTTGTTTAGCGCGATAGTTGCCCAGAAGCCAAGCGGTGATAAAACCCAACAAATACATAAACCCGTACCAATGTAAGGATAGCGGGCCTATAGAAAAAATTACCGGATCAATTTGTGGAAAATCCATCAGTCTTTTTTAACACTCTCTTTAATGATGTTTATAGATTATTCATAATAATTTTTGCCCCAACCACCACCATCAGCAGTGCAAAAATACGCTTGATGATCAAGGTTGGCAACTTATGAGCTAAATAAGCTCCCAAAGGGGCGCTTAATATCGAGCCGAATGCAATCGCAAACACCGCCGGCAGATACACATAGCCCCAATGATATGGGGGCAAATTGCTAACTTGCCAGCCCAGCACAACATAGCCGATTGTCGCCATAATTGCTAGCGGCAAACCGCAAGCGGCCGCAGTTCCGATGGCCATGACCAGTTTTTCTTTATGATACAACAAATAGGGCACCACCACCGAGCCACCGCCAATACCCAACAATGAGGAGATCGCGCCCATGCCCAGCCCAGCAGGCGCAGCATTGACAGCATTCAGCTTTAGGCCCTTGGCAGTAGGTTGCTTGCCAACCACCATTTGCAACCCCATCAGAACAGCCGCGACGCCAAAGATCCGCCCTAGCCATAGGGTATCGATCAAGTTAGCAATATAGGCGCCTAGTAAGCCGCCTGCAGCAATCGCAGGAACCAGCAGTTTTAGCAAAGATATTGAAACTGAACCACGCTGGTGATGAGCATAAGCTGAGGAAATAGCGGTAAAACAAATGGTAGCCATTGAAGTGGCCAAGGCCATGTGCATCAAATGCTCAGCTGGCACACCAATTGTCGGTAACAGCCAAATCATCGCTGGCACTATCACCAAGCCGCCACCAATCCCGAGCAGCCCCGCTAAGATGCCATTGAATAAGCCAAGGGCGATAAGCAAAATAATAAAGTGCCATTCCAAAAGCATGTTAGTATTGTGTCTGTCGTTTTGTAATAGATTTCAGTAAATCGTTTAGTAAAAGTGCTGGTTGTGATGATAATTGGCAAGCCGCCGCCTACTCTAGCAAGAACCAGCGCAAAGGAAAACCATGCGCCAATATAGCGAAGCTTGCGAGCGAAACAAAGAGCCCATCCTTGAGGTTATCAAGCCCTATTTAAGCCACAGCAAAAAAGTGCTGGAAATCGGCTCTGGCACAGGCCAACATGCGGTGCATTTCGCCGCAGCATTGCCGCATTTAACTTGGCAAACCAGCGACTTACGAGCTAATCATGCCTCTATTATTGCCTGGATCGAACAAACCCAACTGCCAAATTTGCGTAAACCTTTTACTCTAGACGCCGCTCGACGTTATTGGGATATCGAGCCGGTCGATGCTATTTTTACCGCCAATACGGCCCATATTATGGCTTGGGATACGGTGAAAAGTATGTTTACTGGGATTGGCAAGAATCTTAAACCGGGTGGCCACTTTCTGCTTTATGGTCCTTTTAATGTCGGTGGCAACTACACTTCACCTTCCAACCAACAGTTTGATCAAAGTCTAAAAAAGCGTGATCCTGAATCTGCCATTCGGGACTATGAAGATATTCTAAGTCATGGCCGGTATAATGGCCTTAGCTTATTAGAGCGTCACCAAATGCCCGCGAACAATATGCTGCTGGTATTCCAAAAAACCATTTGAAAGCTGCAAGACCCTAATCAATAGACAAATTTATGGTAAAATCTGGAAAATTTTATCGTGGTACTTTTTCATGATCAGTGCAGAGCAAGCTTTATCCGAACTAAAAAAAGGCAATCAACGTTACGTTGAGTGCTACCAAAACAGTAATGTTCAACTCAATTCTGAGCAACGTAGCCAGCTAGCGTCTGGGCAAGCACCTTTTGCCATCATTTTGGGCTGCTCCGATTCTCGCGTTCCGGCAGAAATCGTGTTTGATCAAGGCCTTGGGGATTTATTTGTGATTCGAGTGGCCGGCAATATCGTAGCCCCTTCTCAGATCGCCAGCGTTGAGTTTGCGGTGGAGTCGTTTGGTACTCCGCTAGTGGTAGTGATGGGGCATTCCAATTGCGGCGCTATCAACGCAACAGTGGATTACCTGCTCGATAGCGATGCTAATGTCGCCAGCGGCAACTTAGAATCGATTGTCACTCGAATTTCGCCAGCAGTACTTGGGCTGATAAAACAAAATATCAACATCAAGGCCGATCAACTCAAACAAGTCGCGGTTAAAGCCAATGTAGAAAAGTCGGTACAAAAATTGGTGGGGAATTCGGACATTCTAACCAAAGCACTGGCGGAAAAACGCTTAACCATCGTTGGTGCCGAATATTCCTTAGAGTCAGGGCAAGTAGAGTTTTTCGACGACTAAAAACTCTATTGTTATACCCAAAATAGAAGGCTAGCTAAGCAAGCACCTTAGTCTTTCGACTCCTGATTGGCATTGGAGCGATAAGGATGGCGTGGCTTACGCTTTTTATTAGCGTTTTGATTTCGATTTTGGCCTTGGTGCGATTTATAAGCGCCCTTATTTTGCCCCTGCGACTGGTTACCGCGTTTTTTATGGCGCGGCTTTTGGCCTTGGTGGTCTTGGCTTGCGGTTTGCCCATGCAATTGATATTTAAACATGGAGTGGATCAGCTCGGATAAAGCCAGTCGATACACATCGCGCTTGAAGTTGACCACATGGCGCACCGGATACCAATAATTGACCCAGATAAAGTCATCAAATTCGGGATGGTTGGTGGCATTAAAATCAATTTTACTTTCGTCACTGTTCAGCTCCAGCAAAAACCACTTTTGCTTTTGCCCAATACACAAGGGCTTAGAGTTTTGACGAATTAGTTTTGGTGGCAATCGGTATTTATACCAATGCTGCGTACTCCCTAGAATACGGACATCATCTTTTTCAAGGCCCACTTCTTCATACAGTTCCCGATACATGGTCTGCTCGGCACTCTCTCCTGAGTGCACGCCGCCTTGCGGGAATTGCCATGACGTTTGTCCATAACGTCTGGTCCATAACAACTGGCCTTGTTTGTTACATATGATGATGCCGACGTTGGCTCGAAAGCCTTCTGCGTCGATCATCTATCTATCCAATAAAAAACTTTGGTATCATTGTGCCACCAGAATGAAATCTCGACAATCATTATTTAACGACCTTTGCACTGATGAAGTATGATTCCCCACAAGCCTTGCTCGACAAGGCACAAATCCTTGCTGGCTTTAGTTTGGGCGAATTAGCGCAACAATATCAGGCGCTAGTGCCGGAAAATTTGCTGCGCGAAAAAGGTTGGGTTGGGCAGTTTTTGGAGTATTTACTGGGAGCTGAATCTGGATCACTTGCGCAACCCGACTTTCCCAGTATTGGGGTTGAAATGAAAACCTTACCCATCGATCGCCAAGGCAAACCGCTAGAATCCACCTACGTCAGTGTTGTGCCACTAACCAATTTACATCAGGTACAGTGGCAAGGTTCGGTAGTACAACAAAAACTTCAGCATGTATTGTGGGTCCCTATTATTGCCGAAAAGCAGCTCCCAATAGAACAAAGAACCCTCGCCATGCCGTTCTTATGGCAACCTTCGCCAAATGAACAACAAACGATACAAAATGATTTCGAAGAAGTGATTGAAACCATTGCCATGGGTAGAATTGATACGATTGATGCACGCTTTGGTGATATTTTGCAAGTCAGACCCAAGGCCGCCAATTCAAAAGTTGTTACCGATTCAGTGGGACGCGATGGTGAAATGATAAAAACTTTACCGCGCGGCTTTTATATACGTCCACAATTTACTGCAAAAATTTTGCAACAACAATTTTGAAACGGTTTGCTTTACGCTCATGCTTTCAAGTGATCATAAAAACCGTCAATTCGAGGTCTAGTTACAAAACTTTTGATAACGAAATGGGGGAACAGCTATTTTGCCAAGGCAGGACTAATTACGCTTGGGTTTTAGGGGTGGGGAGACTTAAATTCGCCCCTAACAGGAAGGTTATTTTTTTTTTCCGATTCTAGGTTAACCAAGTCTTCTTCTTTCTCTGACTGCTTTTTTACTGCTCGATAGTTCATTGCTTGATAATAAGCAATACGTTTTTTTTGCAATTGGGTATTTAATTCATTAGCAGCTTCTAGGTATTTATTTTTATAAAAACCTGCCTTGTCATCATCCTTAATCTCGGTAAAGTACTGTGATAAAACTAGGCTACTGTCACGAACTTCCCTAATATTATTTACTTCCTTAGCATAATTATAAGCTGCCAATGCTAACGGCTCTATTTTCTCGAGCTCTTTGAGCTCTAAATAAATTTCTGCCATAGCAATTTGTGCATCAACCAACATTGACTTCCAACCAAAAGTCTTTAGCTTCGGATATTGTTGCTCATAAATTCGCTTGGCCTCTGCAGTTTTGCCTGTTTCATTCGAAAGCTTGGCTCTGTATACATCGAGCGTCAGGTAAGCCATATTATTTTGAGCCTTCCGGCATTCGGTGGTCGCGCTATCAATATCAAACTGCACTTGCTTGTGATTACCCAAGGTTAAATTGAGCAAGGCTAACTCTAGGAAACCAAAACAATTGTAGTAATCACTATTATTACGTTTTGCCTGCGCAAGAATCATTCTGATTAACTCTTGCGACTTATCAAAAATGCCTGCATTGGTATGCTGCGATAGCGCATTTTGTAAGATACTTTGCTTAAGCTCGGCCGACTCAATTTCATCTATCCTGTCTAAGATTTCATAGAGCTCTATAAAACTTTTTTGATAGTTACCGCTTGAAGCCAAAGCAACAACTTGTAGCGATTTTGCCCTAGCCACAAAATCATACTTATTCGCTAATGATTCTGCTTTTCTTGAATAACCTAATGACTCTTGGATATTACCTCTTATAAGCTCCGAGTGGGCTCGCAGATTATAAAACTGTGTTCGTTGCGGTTTTGATAGATTGTTCAACTCTTGAGCTAACTCAGCTAGCTGGCGTTTGGCTTCATTAATATCATTAAGCCTGATCGAATAAATATAATCTAACTTTTCCTGATACGAGCTTTCTTGATGCGAGCTTTCTTCAGTTTGGGCAACAACAGACGCGCAAACAAGAAATAAAACAACACTGGCGAAGAACTTCTTCATAATTCCATTTTAGCACAAAATTTGTGCTCTTCTATCAATTTATCGTTTGGCTATCAAAGCCTCACTAATATTAAACTTATTTAAAATTTCATCATTCGCTTCTAATTCACCGTAGGGCTCTAACACCATGGTTGTTATCAAATTTAGCTCTGCATTAACCAGATCTTTTAGTTCCATTCTTTCGATGCGCGTTTCGAGTATTGGTAACACCGCACATTCATACAAAATTATTGAATGATCCAGTGGATACCACTGACTGAGGTGTTCGACTAAAATCGCAGGGCCTTTTTCAGGGAAATCAAAACTTCGAGCTGTATACTCCCCTATCAGACCAATTTGCCACAAAATCACATATCCCGCAGGATTAATATTGTGTTTATAAAATAAAAGCTGTGTTGCTTCAAAAGCTTGCACGCCTTGTGTTGCAGGGTCTATACCTACATCGGCATACAGCGCCAAATCCGCTGAAATTCCTGGCAGCATGTTAGCTTCGAAGCCTTCTTTTCGCGCGACCCTAACCGCCTCATGGGGCGCCCAAGCAAAAACCCCTGCGTGACCGTAAAAAGCACCACACACTTTTTTCCCTTGACGCACTGCCTGCATCATAACCTCAACCATTTCTTCATAGCTGTCCATGCGATGCTTAGTCTTACCATATAAATACTGCAAACTCTGATGGTTTGGGTTAAGTTTATCAAGCCAACTGTCGCCCACGGCTGAAGACATCAAACTGAATACCTGATCCGCCTGCTTAATGATTTCTTGGCAACGAACCGAAATATCGCCCCCAATAAGCATGCCGGTACTGACTATGGTTAGGCTTCCGCGATTTGAATCCATATATACCCTCTATTAGCATAAAAAAAGAGCACCTAGGTGCTCTTATTACTTGGACAACAATGTTAACACTTTGGTAAGTGAATGATGGTTATTGCTAAATGGTTATCGTCTAACAGTGACTTTATTGCTTTTTGATCACCCGATAGCACTACCTCAACCTGCTCTTTTGGAACATCAGCGCCTAACAATACCGCCTCGGGACTTTTCACATACGCTTGTAATAACTCAGGATCTTCACCCAACCGAACTATTAAATTTTTAAGATTAGTTAGATCTTGATTAGTCTGTGCCATTTGTTCTCCCTTTAACTTTAATCAATTGACGCTATTAATATATGCAAATTTGCATTAAATGCAATCATTGTCTTTACAATCAGATAAACAGGACGCATAAAAAAGCCAGCTCTAGGCTGGCTTTGTTAAAGTTTATTATCTAATCTTGATGATAAGAGTCGATACTAGGGCAAGAGCAGATCAAGTTTCTGTCGCCATAGACATCGTCGACACGATTTACCGAAGGCCAGAACTTTCCATCCATAGTCGCCTGCGATGGATACACCGCATCTTGGATCGAATAAGGTTTATCCCAGTGGCGAATATCCGCTTGGGTATGCGGCGCATTTTTCAGCGGGTTATTCTCCGCATCCCATTCGCCAGAGCGAACCTTTTCCACTTCTTGACGGATATTAATCATGGCTTCGATAAAACGATCCAACTCGTATTTAGATTCCGATTCGGTGGGTTCGATCATAAAAGTTCCCGCTACTGGGAAACTCATGGTCGGCGCGTGGAAGCCATAATCCATTAAGCGTTTAGCAAAATCCACTTCACTAATTCCAGTTTCGGCTTTAATCGGACGCAAGTCAATGATGCACTCGTGCGCCACCTTATCGTTACGGCCGGTATAAAGCACCGGATAATGCGCCGCCAATTTATTTTTCAGATAGTTAGCATTTAGTAGCGCCACTTCGGTCGATTTGCGCAAACCCTGACGACCCAGCATCTTGATATAAGCCCACGATATCGGCAAAATCATACCCGAGCCGTATGGTGCTGCTGATACCGCACCTTGCTCCGCTTCAACCGAATGTACCTTGCGCACACTGTGGCCAGAAACGAATGGCGCTAAATGTGACTTAACGCCAATTGGCCCCATGCCTGGGCCGCCGCCGCCATGCGGAATAGCAAAAGTTTTGTGCAAGTTCAGATGCGATACGTCCGAACCAATCTCGCCCGGCTTGGAAATGCCCACTTGCGCATTCATGTTGGCGCCATCCATATAAACCTGACCGCCATTGTCATGAATAATCTCGCAAATTTGCTTAATTTCTTCTTCATAGACACCATGAGTCGAAGGATAGGTGACCATCAGCGCGGCTAAATTATCTTTTAACTCGCTAGCTTTTGCTTCTAAATCCGCAACGTCTACATTGCCATTTTCGTCACATTTGGTTACCACCACCTTCATCCCCGCCATTTGCGCCGAAGCTGGGTTAGTACCGTGAGCCGAGCTGGGGATCAAACAAATGTTACGGTGCGATTGACCAATCGATTCATAATATTTCTTAATTGCCAACAAACCAGCGTATTCGCCCTGTGCGCCAGAATTGGGTTGCATTGAGACAAAGTCATAACCCGTGATCTCAACCAAATCGGCTTCTAACTCTTTGATCATTTCGAGATAGCCCGTAGTTTGCTCTTCTGGCGCGAACGGATGGATATGGGCGAACTCTGGCCAAGTGATTGGGATCATTTCCGAAGTCGCGTTTAACTTCATGGTGCAAGAGCCCAACGGGATCATACCGTGCGCCAAGGAGAAGTCTTTATTTTCCAAACGCTTTAGGTAACGCAACATATCCGTTTCAGAATAATAGTCGTTAAAGGTCGGGTGGGTTAAAAAGTCGGAAGTACGAACCAAATGACTTGGGATCGACCCTTCAGCTTTGCCGTCCAAATAATTCAAGTTGGAAGTTTCACCCGTTAATACCTGAATCAGGGCTTCAATGTCCGCTTGGGTTTTAGCTTCATCAATGGATACACCAATCTTATTGCCGTCATAGCGCAAGTTAATTTGCGCTTGCTCGGCGCGCAATTTAATCGCATCCACATCGTCAGCAATAAAAGTGAGGGTATCGAACCAGCTATTATTAACCAAGGTCATACCCGCATCTTTTAGTGCCTCAGCAACTACCGAAGCGTAGCGGTTGATACGATTTGCAATATTGGTTAAGCCTTTTTTGCCATGATAAACCGCGTAGAAGCCAGCGATATTAGCTAATAGCACCTGCGCAGTACAAATATTCGAAGTAGCTTTTTCACGACGAATATGTTGCTCACGAGTTTGCATCGCCATGCGCATCGCTTGGTTGCCGCGAGTATCCACCGAGACTCCAATAATGCGTCCTGGGATTGAGCGCTTAAAAGTATCCCGTGTGGCGAAATAGGCCGCATGAGGACCACCAAAACCCATTGGTACGCCAAAACGCTGCGCCGAACCAAAGACCACATCCGCGCCCATCTCACCAGGTGATTTGAGCATCACCAAACTCATAATATCCGCTGCCACGCAGGCAATTGCTTTTTTCGCGTGCAAGTTTTCAATAATCGGCTGCAAATCGTGAATTTGTCCTGTGATGTCGGTGTATTGCAATAAGGCACCGAATACATCAAGGCTGTCTAGTTCAGCCAAGTCACCCACATGAATATCCCAGCCATAATGTTCGGCGCGAGTTTTTACCACATCAATGGTTTGCGGGAAGACATTTTTATCAATAAAAAACAGATTGCACTTTTTATTCTTAGACGAACGTTTGGCAAGTGCCATCGCTTCTGCCGCGGCAGTAGCTTCATCGAGCAAAGAAGCCGAGGCAAGTTCCATGCCACTTAAATCCAAGCTCATTTGCTGAAAGTTTAAAATCGCTTCTAAACGGCCTTGTGCAATTTCTGGCTGATAAGGGGTATAGGCGGTATACCAGCCCGGATTTTCCAACACGTTACGCAAAATAACCGTCGGCGTAACCGTATCATAATAGCCCATGCCAATATAGGATTTAGCGACGGTATTTTTATTCGCTAGGCTTTTCAAGTAAGCCAAAGTTTCCGCTTCCGAGCGCGATTCATCCACTGCCAATGGCTTGTCCACTTGGATCTTGTGTGGAACCGCCTGTTCGATCAGATCATCCAATGAATCCAAGCCCAACTCCTGCAGCATCGCCTGAATTTCATCTTCGCGCGGCCCTAAATGCCGGCGAATAAAATCATCGTGTTGCTGTAAATCATTCAAACTTGTTTGCTCAGCCATTGCTAAAACTACCTTAACTAATTGAAATATCTGTTAAAAAACTAAAAGCTTAACTCACGCTATAAAACTGAAAAAGCCTCGATAAACTATCGAGGCTAAAACTTAATATTATCTTATCGGGGTTAGCTAGGACCCTTGATGTTATTCGTTTCAGTACTAGGCAAAGCGTTTCAAGTCGAAGCGTGGTTTGCTTTTCGCAAATGAGCTGAGTCTTGGAATGCTTTAACGCCGTAATGAGGCGAATAATTATTCGTCAGCGATTTCTTCGGCGTACTCTTCCGCCGATAAAAGTTTATCCAAATCACCCACATCCGCCAATTCCATCTTAAACATCCAGCCATCGCCATAAGGATCGCTGTTAACCAGTTCAGGCGAATCTTCCAGTTCTTCGTTAACTTCGATAATGGTGCCAGCAATCGGTGCATAAATATCAGAAGCCGCTTTTACCGATTCGACCACTGCAATTTCATCATCCGCAGCGACTTCTTCATCAGTTTCTGGAGCTTCAACAAACACCACATCACCCAGCAATTCTTGCGCGTGATCGGTAATGCCGACGGTAACTACGCCTTCACCTTCATGACGGATCCACTCGTGGCTTGATACATATTTTAATTCTGCTGGAATTTGGCTCATTGCTATTATCCTCTACTGCCCCACACTATTTGCCTTGAACTGCTGCCCTTACGCTCGAAACCAGAAGCGGTTCAAATTAAGGGCATATTCTATCCGAAACTGCCGCCTGACCCAAGCAAAACTATGCTGGAAACAGGCTTATTAGGCTTTAAACTAAAGCTTCGCCTTTACGCACAAAACAAGGCTTCACCACTTTGGCACTCAGTTGCTTTTTACGCACCTGCACCAACACATTTTCCGCATCCACTGAGCGCGCTACTCGCGCCATGGCGATACTCTTGCCGGTAGTTGGCGACATGGTGCCAGAAGTAATTACGCCAACAATATCACCATTGGCCACCACCTCTTGACCTTCGCGCATAATACCTTTATCTTCCAGCACTAAACCGATCAATTTGCGCGGAATACCCGCCTCTTTTTGCGCCGCCAGTGCCTTGCGCCCAACAAAATCACGCTCCGCAGGCTCCCACGCAATGGTCCAGCCCATATTGGCCTCTAATGGCGAAACCGTCTCGTCCATATCATGGCCATATAAATTCATACCCGCTTCAAGCCGCAAGGTATCACGCGCCGCTAAACCCGCAGGTTTTACTCCAGCGGCTTCGAGCTTATTCCAAACCGCAATGCCCTGCTCATCAGGCACCATGATCTCATAACCGTCTTCGCCAGTGTAACCGGTACGCGCCACAAACCAGCTGCCAGCCTGTACCGCTACAAATGGTTTCAAATCTGCCACTAGCGCTTGCTGCTGCCCATCCATCACTGAATTGGCTTTCTCAATCGCCTTTGGGCCCTGCACCGCAATCATGGCTACGTCGGTTTTTTCCGCTACCGAAACGTCAAACTGCTGCGCCACATTTTCCATCCAAGCCAAGTCTTTATCGCGCGTAGAAGCATTAACCACTACTCGATAATGGGTATCGGTTAGGTAATACACGATAAGATCGTCGATCACGCCTGCATCTTCGTTTAACATGCCGCTATACAGCGCTTTGCCAGCCATTTGCAACTTATCCACGTCATTGGCCAATAAATACTGTAAATACGCTTTGGCCTCTGAACCAGTGACTTCCACCACCGTCATGTGCGAGACATCAAACATACCGGCGTCCTGACGCACTGCATGGTGTTCATCAATTTGCGAACCATAATTTAGCGGCATATCCCAGCCACCAAAATCGACAATTCGGGCATTGGCATCGACATGAGCTTGATAAAGAGGTGTTTTATTGGCCATTTGAAATTTCCACAATGAGTAAATTGGACATCAGTGGCGGGCAATTATACAGGGGAATCTTGATTTGGAGAAGCAAAGTAAAACAAGGATCACTGGTTACTTATGAACCGCCATTCCCGCGCAAGCGGGCGGCCCTGGGAAGTGCTCGTGCTGAATCCAGCTAACTTGGATGCTGTGTATACTGATTAATTTTCCCTTTGGTTAGAATTAACTCCATCAGTGACCAGTACTGCGCCAGTTCCTTGCTCTGCCAATTGATCGTCAGGGTTGTAAATTGGGCAGTTTTTCATGGAAAGGCAACCACAACCAATACAGCCCGTGAGTAACTGCTGCAAGCGCTGCAATCGCTCGATTCGTTGCGCGAGTTGTTGCTCCCAGCCTCGAGATAAACGCTGCCAATCTTGTGCCGTTGGCTCGCAACCGTTAGGTAAACTGTCCAAAGCCTGCTTGATCTCATCGAGACTGATACCCAGCTGTTGCGCCGCTTTGATTAAAGCAATTCTACGCAAAGTCGATTTCTGATAAATGCGTTGATTACCTGCATTGCGCTGGCTGCGGATCAGCCCCTTTTTTTCGTAAAAATGTAGCGCCGACACATTAACCCCACAGCGTTTAGCCACTTTCCCCACCGATAAATACTCAGCTGTCATAGCCAATTCCTATCAAGCTCATAGTTTTCTCTATAGTACGCTTAAACACCCTTGACCTCAACTTAAGTTGAGATTTTATCATAACGACCATCAAACCTTATTTACCAATAGGAATTTATAATGAATGCAAAACCATCCACCACTATCGCTTTCGCTGCTAGCAACAGCTCTAACTCAATCAACAAACAATTATTAACCTATGCAAGCGCCTTAGTCGATAAAGCTAAGGTTGAAATTTTAGACTTAAACGACTTTCAGTTGCCGCTGTATAGCGAAGACTTTGAAAAGCAATCAGGCAGCGCAAGATTTTCTGACAAAACTGCAAACAGCCGATGGTTTTATCATCAGCCACGCCGAACATAACGGTTACTTTACCGCTGTGTATAAGAACTTGTTGGATTGGCTTAGCCGTATTGAGCGTAATATTTTTTCCGATAAACCTACCCTACTATTATCCACCTCTCCCGGTGCTAATGGCGGCGCTACCGCTTTAAAACATGCGGTGACCTCTGCGCCCTTTTTAGGTGCAAAACTGGTAGGTAACATGGCATTAGCTAATTTTTATGATAATTTTGATCTTAATCAAGGGCAATTGATCGAACCGCAATATCAAGCCGAGCTTAAAAATTTAGTGCTTCAATTGCAGCAGGCGCTATCGCAAAACACGCAAGCACTAGCTCAAGCCGTCTAGCAGCAGTTACGTCTAGCAATCTATAGCACAAGGAGCAAAAGGATGATTCAATTAGAGCATATCAATTTAGTGGTCAGCGATGTGGATGCCATGCTGCATTTTTATGGTGCCGCCTTCCCACATTGGCATATTCGTAGCCAAGGTACTGGCGATTGGAATGGCAAGCCGCGGCGCTGGCTTCACTTTGGCGACGACTACAACTATATCGCGCTAAGCGATAATGGCGAGGGAGACAATCGCGATCTATCCGGTCATCAAGTGGGCCTTGCCCACTTTGCGTTTGTGACCCATGATCTGGCTGCGATGATTAATAGGTTAGAAGCGGCTGGTTATGACATTCATAAAGCTGGCGCAGACAATCAGTACCGAAAAAATATCTACTTTCTAGATCCGCAAGGTTTCGAAGTGGAGTTTGTGGAATACCTAAGCGATATTCCGGCTGAGCGAAATTCAGACGACTAGCTTTCGCTTTTTTTGATCAAGTAAATCACTGGCAAGATCCCTACCGCTACTAGCATCACCGCTGGTAGCGCTGCCAGTTGCCACTCACCTTCCGAGGTGAGCTCATAAATCCGAACCGATAAGGTATCCCAACCGAAGGGACGTAATAATAAGGTGGCCGGCATCTCTTTCATCACTTCCACAAAAATCAGCAGCATGGCCGTTAGAACACCCGGTTTAAGCAAGGGCAAATAGACCCGATAGAGCAACTCTTTCTTATCAGCGCCAAGACTGCTGGCCGCTTCAATTAAGCTTGGTTTTATCTGCGCCATTGAATTAGTCACTGGACCTTGAGCAATCCGCAGAAAACGGATCACATAAGCAAAGCAAAGACCAAAGATCCCGCCCAATAACCATTGCCCAGCACCGAATTGCGCCTCCAAAGCATTAAGGCTCAAGACGACTCCAACCGCTAACACAGTGCCAGGCAACGCATAGCCTAACAAACCAAATTCACTGAGTAACGACCAAGCTGGACTAAACTGGTTTTGTAGCTCTAAGCGCCTTTGCGCAAACGCCATTAATAACGCCACGATTAAAGTCAGCGCGGTTGCAATCAAAGCCAAACTCACGCTATTGGATAGCAATTGGCCGATCGCTTGATCGAAGCCTTGATACGCCAATGACCAATAGATCAACTGCATTAGCGGTAACACAAAACCCACCGCAAAAACCAACCAAGCGGTTAACTGCATTAAAATACCACTCAAACCAGTCAAAGGCTTTCGGTGTTGTTGCAGCGCACTGCCTGCTTCTGTGAAACGACCCTGTCCACGTCCCCAACGTTCGGCGATTAAAGCTAGAAAAACCATTAATAATAGTATCGAGGCCAACTGCGCCGCGGTTTGCAAACTGAACAACCCAAACCACGACTTGTAGATGGCGGTGGTAAAGGTATCGTAATTAAAAATCGATACCGCGCCAAAATCGGCAAGGGTTTCCATTAACACAAGCGCCACACCTGCAACCCAAGCAGGCCGCGTCATGGGGATGATCAGCTTCCAAAAAGCTGCGTTTTTTGAATACCCCAAGGTTCTGGCGCTTTCATAACTGGTGCGGCCCTTTTTAATTAAAGCAGCGCGCATCAGCAAGTAAACGTAGGGGTATAAACTCAAGATAAAGACTATCGCCACCCCAACCGAATTACGAATATCAGGTAGCCAACTTATCGGCAGTCCAAACCATTGCAAACTTTGATGAAGTGCTCCGCCAAAATCGCTAAAACCTAAAAATACAAACGCCAAGATATAAGGCGGGATCGCCAGCGGCAACATCAAGCCCCATTGCAATATTTTGCGCCCCGGAAATTCGTAGATGACCAGCAACCAAGCTAAACCTACCCCAAGACTAAATGCACCAAGCCCAACCAAAAGGCTTAACATCAAGGTGTTCTGTAATAAAGTGACTAGTTGGGTTTGCCATAGATGCTGCCACAAGTCGCCATCAATCTTAAGCCAAGCGGTAACTAAAGGAACAACCGGGATCAGCACCAATAAGGCGAGCAACAGCAAGATCAACTTGCTGCTAACTTTGCCTTTAAATAAAGGTAAAAAACCATGTCGAGTAGGCTCGGCATGGTTTCTATTATGGCTAATAAAAGGTTTCAAAAGCAGTTACAGCATTAATCTCTGAGATTTTACTTATAACCCACCCGATCCATCAGCTGCACCGACTGAGCTTGCAGTTCGCCAGCTTTTGATAAGTTCATATCATCTGCCTTTAATTCACCCCAAGCTTTAACCTGTTCGACCGGCTCAACCTTGGGATTGGCAGGATATTCCATGTTTAAACCCGCATACATTTTCTGGGCAGCTTCTGAAGATAGCCACTCAATTAGCTGCTGAGCACCTGCCACATTACCCGCATGTTTGGTGATAGCCGCTCCAGAAATATTAACGTGTGTCCCTTGCGCAGAGTCTTCCGGTAAATAAAGTGCTAAGCCAATGCTGGGATCTTCTTTTTGCAAACGACCAAAATAATAGCTATTCACAATTCCCACTTCGCATTGCCCTGCTTCAATCGCTTTCATCACTTTTGTATCGTTGGAAAAAGGTGCTGTAGCCAAATTATCAACCCAGCCCTGAACAATGCTTTCGGCCTTGGCTTGACCATGGCGGGCAATTAACATCGCCACCAAGGATTGGTTGTAAACCTTTTTAGAAGTGCGCAAACATAAGCGCCCTTTCCATTTTGGGTCGGCCAAATCTTCATAAGAGCTTAGGTCGCTCGGCTTAATTTTATTGGCGTCATACACCATGGTCCGCGCTCGCACGGTTAAACCAAACCAATGATTATCCGGATCCTGTAGATAATCAGGAATATTGGCTTCAAGCACTGCCGAATCAATCGGCTGCACAACCTCTTCTTGTCTCGCGAGCCATAAATTGCCAGCATCAACCGTCATAAAAATATCTGCCGGCGTTCTCTCGCCTTCCGCTTTTAAGCGAGTGACCAAAGCGCCTGCTTTATCGGTAACGTATTTCACTGGAATACCGGTATTGGCAGTAAACTCTTCAAAAAAAGGCTTGATCAAATGCTCTTTACGCGAAGAATACACCACGATTTCGTCATTTGACGCTAGGCTTTCAGCTTTTGTCTCTGTGGCTGAATTAGCCATAGCTTGTTTAGAGGCAGTTTTTTCAGAAACAGTCTGCTTTGAAGCCGCTTTGCCATCGTCTTTTTGTGTATCACAAGCTGCAAGCAGCACACTGGTCGCTACTGCAATGGTTAAAATCTGTTGTTTCATGCTTTTTTGGGAGATCAATAAAGTAAAACCAAATGATAATAGTTCTCATTTATAAATACAAGCTTTGATTGTTATGCTTAAGAAATAACCCGGTAATAAAAAAAGCCCTCACTGACGAGGGCTTTTAGTAGACTGCTATGACAGCTAATTTAAATGCTTGGTTAAAGCACTAGAGTCTTTAACTTTATAGAGCTCTGAGGAACCTTCCTTCATCAAGTATCCAGCTTTATTAAATAGCCATACCTGTTTTTCTCCATCTACATCCATCTCCACTTTGTATTCAAACAAAGGCATCAGCTTTTCTAAAGCACGTTGCTTTGATTGCCAAGTAGCAACGATAGCATCTATATCTTGTTCGCTATCAACTGTCGCAACCGCTTCCGATTGTTTGGTGTATATGGTTGCCTTTCTTGCGCTATCTTTACAGGCCATAATGCTAGCCACCATCAATGTCATTAATACAATATTCTTGATCATTACTCAGCTCCTTGAGCAAACTTTTTTGCAAGACGATAAGCACGACGACGACCAGCGATCAAGCCCAACAAGGCTAACAAGCCGAAGCCAGCTGAACCACCACCGCCGCCACCCGATGAAGCTTCATTTACAGTGACTGTAACTGATGCTGTCGAAGATTCGCCAGAAGGATCGGTAACCGTAACTTCAAACTCTAAAGTAGTCGCTGCAGTAACTTGCGGTGCAACAAACGACGCAGTGCTGCTCGACGCATTATTAATGGTCACACTGGTTCCTGAGGTCTGCGTCCAAGCAAAGCTTAAAGTATCACCATCCGGATCACTGCTGGAACTAGCATTTAGGTTCACAGTAGCACCTTCATTAGCTGATAAACTGCTACTAGCGACTGCTGCCGTTGGCGCTTGATTTACAGTAACTCTCACCGCAACGGTTGCTGTTGAGTTCAAGCCATCTGGATCGGTAACCGTAACTTCAAACTCTAGGTCGGTTTCTGCTGAAACATCCGGTGCAGTAAAGCTAGCTTGAGCCGAAGAAGCCCCCGACAAATTCACATTAGGGCCGACGGTCTGCGTCCAAACGTAAGTTAGAGTATCACCATCCGGATCACTACTCGAACTAGCATCTAAGGTCACGTTGGTATTTTCGTTGGCGGTTAAACTGCTACTAGCCACCGAAGCCACTGGCGCTCGATTTGGAAATTCCACCACAATAGAAGCATTAGTGGGCTGAGAGCAGCTTGACGAATCAGTAACGTCCAAAGAAACGTTGCCAGTATAAGCATCGCTGTAGGTATGAGTAGGGTTAGCTTGAGTGCTATCGGTAGCGCCATCACCATCAAAATCCCACTGGTACGTATAGCCACTACCCGAACCACCGGTTACCACCGAGGTAAAGCTGACAATTTCACCCACTTCCGCAGGATTAGGAACAATGGTTGCTATGGTAACGCTAGGCGCGGTACAAGCATCCGTACCGTCTAAAGTTTTTGCGCCTGAGTCACTCGGATCGAGCCAAGCTTTTAATTGTGAGGCAGCAGTTCCTCCACCTTCCCATTGCTGAGAAACGCGACCATACCAATCAGGATCGTTTGGTGCTGAACAAGACGCTAAGCCGCCATGCAAAGTACCTACTATATGATGATTCGGGTTCCAAATCGCTGAACCAGAAGAGCCACCTTCGGTGGTGCCTTGATCCCAAGCTCCAATACGAAGGTGAGAACCGTTAGCTACAGGCGTGTCACTAGAATAGTTAGTAATAGTCGCAGGATCGTCATCGAAACTAATGCGTTTTTCATCGCCAGCGGGGTGATGAATCGCAACCGACTTGATTGGCGCATCCGGATTATTATCCCAACCCGCCCAATGAACATTAAAAGCGTTGCTGGGCGCAGAATTTAACTCCACCAAAGTCATATCCGAACCGGGCCAGGTTGCTCGCAAAGTAGCGCCCGACTGGCTTTGGCTCTTGCTACCGTCAGGGGTTCCATCACAAACACTGGTTTCAAAGTTCCAGTAGAAAACCATACTACTCACTTCAGATTGATTGCTAACACAATGGTTAGCCGTCAAAAAATAGGGTTTTCTATCCAGTGCGGTGTTATTAACTAAAGTACCGGTACAAACGAATCCACCGCCACTAGTTTGAAAAGAGTAATGCGCTACTGAGCGAATTTCTTTACGCCATGGATCGGCCACAGGGCAAACGACGTCAATATTACAGCTACCCGACTTAGCAATTGAAATCTTATCGATGCCGCGATAACCCTGGTTGATATCAGTCAAATCAAAGCTGACATACCGTTGTAGATTTTCTGGGACAGAGATCTCGATAACGGCTTTTCCACCCAAGATTAATGGCGTCCAAAGCTCTTGAAAGGCATTGTTATCTCTCTCAGTGAATGGCCCAATAACCTGACTGTGATCGGAATTATAAACGTGTAGTTGAGCCCCTCTCGGTAAAAACACATTTTTAAAACCAAAACTTAAATTGTGAGTATTTTCAGCATTCACCGCTAATCGCCAGATCGACTGACCATCAGCTTTAGTCCAGCGACCTTGATCGCTGTAGTTATCTTTTGCTCGATAAGCCACCGCGTAACGGTAGACCTTCTCAAATTTATTAAACTTTTTGTCTTCCGCAGCAATTTTATTCATATCCAACGCCGGGATCTTTAACTCTGGTGCCGCAGGCAAACTTTTGAGCGCATGACTCAGCGGCAAAACTTGGTAATTGCTCTCTTGGGATTGTGCGGAAACACTTGTAAACATTAGTAAAGCCAAACTGGCTAGCGGGAAAATAGCTTTTTTCATCAAATAACACCCTTGATCTTAATAACTGACCAAGTATAACCCGCCGTGCCTGAATGGAAAGTGAAACTGCGAAAAAAGTATAAACTTGCTACAAATGGATACAACTTTTGATAAAAATCAATAAGTTAGGTGATAAAATCAGAAGCCTAAAGCTTTTTTAATTACTTGTTGTTTGAGAGCTGGCTGCTTATCAAGTAGTTTCATACCCCAAGCTCGCGCCGTTTGCACCGCTGGATGAGTCTGCTCAAACAAGCTTTTAAAGCTTTGCATCGCTTGTTGCATCAGCCAAATATCTCCTTGGCGCTGGCGTTGATAAGGCCTTAGACAAGCTAAACTACCAATATCTTTTGTTTTAGCCGCAGCTTTGAGAATAGTTTCTGCCAATACCTTAGCATCAGCAAATCCTAGGTTAACGCCCTGACCTGCCAAGGGGTGAATGGTGTGAGCGGCATCGCCAATCAAAGCGAGTCGTGGCTGGATACTGGTTGCAACAGTCCTTTCGATAAGTGGAAACGCCAGTCTTTGGCTAGCTAAAGTAACGGTTCCTAACCGTTGTTCGAAGTCTTGTTGCAACTGCTGTTCAAAATCCTCGGGCTCAAGCTGCAACAAATAATCGGCGAAAGATTCCTTGGTGGACCAGACGATTGAGCAGTAATTAGGATCGGGTAAGGGCAAAAAGGCTAAAGGGCCATGCTGATCGAAACGTTGAAAAGCAGTAGCTTCATGACTTTGCTCGGTTTTAATGGTCGCGACTAAAGCTTTATGGCCATAAGGTTTTTCCCTAACTTCTATTCCTGAATTTTGCCTGAGCCAAGAGAAAGCTCCATCGGCAGCTACCAACAGTTTAGCCGTAAGTCGCTCGCCATCGGCTAACAGCAATTCGGCGTGCTCTGCTTGATAGTCAACCGATTGACATTGGCGCTCAAAATAATAATCGATATTGCTAGCACTTTGACCAGACTGATACAAAGCCTTTCTTAATACTCGATTTTCGATGATGTGCCCGAGGTTATCTTCACCAATAGAAGTGGCCTTAAACTCAATTGAGCCTTGGCTAGATTCGCCGTCCCAGACAGACATCTTCTGATAAGGCGATTTTTGGTTGGCTTCAATCAAGGGCCAAGCGCCGACCTGTTTAAACAGGTTTTCAGAAGCGCGGGTAATGGCGCTAACCCGCAGATCATAGCCTTGACTCCAATCGAGTTCGATCCCCTTAGAGTCTATCAGCGCCACTTTAAGCTGGCTGCTTTTTAATTGGCCGGCGAGTGCCAAGCCCACCATGCCACCACCAACAATAATCAAATCATAGTGTTTCATTTAGCAAACCCTTTCATCGAAAGCCCATAGCATTTTTCGCTAATGTTTCTTTGGCGATTGGCACTATATCCACCGCTTTCATTAATAGGTTACGGCTCACCGACAAAAGTTTCGAGTCATTGGCAAACAGCCTTGCCAAAGATTCGGTGATCCATACCGTATGCTGACGATCAGCTTGGCGCGCTTGCTGGTATTGGTTTAACCATTGGTAATCGCCCAGATCTGCTTGTGGATCGCTTGCTAATTTAGTGGCAACAAAAGCTTGAAACGCCATTATGTCACGGATGGCCAAGTTCAATCCTTGGCCTGCTATCGGGTGTAATGACTGGGCCGAATTACCCATCAATAAGCAGCGCCCTTTGATGGTATTGTCAGTCACCAACTGCACCAGCGGAAAAGACTGGCGTCTGCCAACCCTAGTAACCTTCCCCAAACGTGCACCAAAAACATCTGTTAGCGCTTTGCCAAAATCACTCACTGAGGCGCTCAATAAAGCTTGCGCTTCGGCCTTCGGTTGCGACCAAACCACCGATAAGCGATTACTGGATAAGGGTAATAACGCTAGCGGGCCTGTATTGGTGAAACGCTCGAATGCCCGGTTCTGGTGGGGCTGTTGCGTTTGTATATTGCACACGATCGCCTCGGCTTTAAAGTCGGTCAGTTTTGCTTCAAAAGCTAACGACTCCCTTAATTGCGAGCGAGCGCCATCGGCCAAAATAACCAGAGGCGTTTTCACTTGGTAAGACTGCTCTTCACTGACAAGGGTTAATAGCGCCTGATTAGCATTATTTTCTGGCTTGCTTTGTTCAATTTTAGTAACTCGCGCCGGACAGCAGTAGTCGATTCCATGCTGAGTCAAGGAGCTAATTAACGCTTGTCCTAACCGAAAATTTTCTACCACAGCACCCAGCTCATCAAAACCGTAGTCTTGGGCATGAATTCTAGTGAAGCCGTAATGTCCCTGATCGGAAACGTGGATATGATGTATCGGATTTAGAAAGGGTAAAACCTGAGTTAAGCCCAATTCAGACAGAGCATTCAAAGACGCTAACGACAAAGCCACACTGCGATCATCAAAACTGGGCTGCTGCTCGCTATCGATAGCAAAAGGCTCAACAACCAAGGGACTGATCCCAATAGCTTTTAAACTGATCGCAAGAGTAGCACCGACCAGCCCGCCACCGACAATGACTAGAGGGTAATTCGATTCTAAATTTACGCCGTTTGTTGCATCCATCGCTCAATCTCGTCTCTGCATTTAGGCACTGCTTTGGATAAGATATCGTAACCCTTTTTGGTCACAACCACGTCATCTTCAATCCTAATGCCGATACCGCGCCACTTCTTTGCAACTTTGCGATTGCTTTTGCTAATGTATATTCCCGGCTCAACGGTCAACACCATGCCCGCCTCGAGTAGGCGCGATTGCCCATGTACCTGATAGTCGCCAACATCATGCACATCCAAACCCAACCAATGGCCAGTTTTGTGCATGTAAAATTCTTTGTAAGTTTCCTTGGCAAGATTATCCTTTAGGCTCCCTTTCAAGATTTTTAGCTCGATTAGACCTTGAGTAATGACCTCAACCGCCTTGTCGTGAATATCGTTCCAATGGTTGCCAGGTTTAACCATCTCAATCGCAGCCAGTTGCGCTTTAAGCACCAGATCATAGAGCTGCGCTTGCGGCTCGGTATATTGGCCACTGATCGGAATGGTGCGCGAAATATCCGAAGCATAATATTCAAACTCGCAACCCGCATCCACCAGTAGCAATTCACCATCCTTGAGTGCACTATCATTCTCAATATAGTGCAAAATATTGGCATTATCGCCTGCCGCCACAATCGACGGATAGGCAGCATTACGACAAGCGTTTTTGGCATAATGATAGAGCAACTCGGCTTCCATATCGGCCTCGCTTTTACCAGCAGCGCAAGCACTCATCAGAGCTTTATGCGCTTTGGCCGATGCATTGGCCGCGAAGCGCATCCGCTGAATTTCGGCTTGAGTTTTGATCAGACGCATTTCGTGTAGATGATGCTTAAGATCGATCATCTCGCCTGGACGCGCTACTGATTTATTCTGCGGCTGGCTGAGTTGGTTGCGCCACTCCAAAATTTGTTGATCAAACTCAGGATTGACCCCCAACTCAAAATAGATCCGCTCCTTGCCTTCCATTAAACCGGGCAAAATATCGTCGATATCCGTGATGGGAAAAGCATCGTCCGCAGCAAGATATCCCATAGCACCTTCTTGGCCAAGGCGTTTGCCATGCCAAGTTTCTTGCATGGGATCTTTTTCGCGATTAAATAAAATAAATTCCCCATGCTTACGATTGGGGATCAACACAACCACCGCTTCTGGCTCATTAAAGCCGGTCAAATACCAGAAATCACTGTCTTGTCGATAAGGATAATTAACATCGCGACTACGAACTTTCTCACTTGCGGCGGGCAAAATAGCAATGGAATTTGGCCCCATCCATTGCATCAAACGCTTGCGTCTGGCGGCAAAATTGATCGCTTGCATAAATTAGTGAATAGACTCTTTATTACTATTGTTAGCGGTAGCTGTCGGCTCAGGCTGATTGGCCGCAAAGATAATTTGTGCTGACATTTTTAGATGCTCACAAATGGTCATATAGGCCTCTTCCAACTCTTCAACCTCTTCGGCGTTACTGTCGATTTGAGCAATTTGCGCCAGATCTTGCAGTGCTTCTTTGGCATCACCTTCAAGTTCTTTTTGTTGCTTAATTAAACCGTAACCGGTTAAAAAACCTTGCGCCCAATCGCCAATCGCCGCCACTCGCTGGGGCAGCGGATAATCGTCTTCGGGTAGAATCAAATCAATACTGAAGGAATCAACCTGATAGTCTTTTTGGGTAAAGGCCAATAAGGATTCTAAACCTTCCAATCCTTCGGCTGGCAGGGGATCGCCAGAATTCAAAAAATCGGCCAACTCTTGATGCCACAAACCCTCTTTGGGGACATAGCCATTGGTCACCAAACCATGTAACATTCCCGCCAATTGGGATGCGGATAAATCAGGAAGGTAGGTTAAACAGAGTTCATTTACTTGAGAATAAGCTATCACATTCGGATCTCATTGGGCGCCAAATAAGAGCCCTAAGTTTACCCTTTGCCCTAGTGAAATCCCAGTTTAAATGTCAAAAAGGCATAATTATTGGCTTTTTCGTGCAATTTACCTTGAGCAAAGATTGACCAGCCAAGCGCTGAACCTTATAGTATGCTTTAATAAATGATTATAACTGTCTAAGGAATATGGCAAATTCACTATCCCAATTGGAACTATTAGAAAATAAAATCAATGGTCTAATTGAACAGTTTGATAAAATTAATGCTGAGAATACGGCTTTGCGTAATCAGGTCAATCAGATGCTGAGCGAAAAAGAGCAGCTTGTAAATAAAAACGAATCGGCTCGTAAACAAATCGATCTTATGATCCATCGTTTACGCTCGATGTAATCTTATCTTATCAATTTAAGACAACGCTATGTCCAGTTCAAAAAACTCCAGTGAGAAAGTCATTCCCGTCAATATCTCGATTCTTGGCAAAGAATTTCAAGTGGCGAGCCCTGAAAGCGAACACCAACAATTGCTGCAAGCGGCTAACTTTTTAGATAAACGCATGCGTGAAATCCGAGAATCCGGCAAAGTACTAGGTTTGGAGCGGATCGCCGTGATGGCTGCCTTAAACTTAAGTTATGAATTGTTAAGTAAGTCCGACTCTAACCCAGAAGAAATCTCTATAATAAACAACAAGCTACAGAGTTTGAGCGATAAAATTGATCACTCTTTAGAAAGTTGCAAACAAATCGAGCTCGCAAATAACTAGTTATGTTATACTGTATTTGCCTGGACTGTTCGTCAGTAGCGAACGTTCTTGAGCCGATAATATTTTTTTAGGGAAGCCTTAGCTAGGAAGTGTTGTGCAAGTCCGTTTCGACCGGAAAGCCTGATCATCCGCCTGGTTTCCCCCCTGAACCTTTGGGTTCTAGGGCCTCTACCTACAACGGCAGTCTGGGTTTTTAATGAATTTAGCAATCGCGCAAAAAAATCATTTAAGAGCGCGCATTAAACATCAACGTAACACCCTTACCAAACCCTTTATGGAGCGCTCGGCGCTGGCACTTTTGGGTCACCTGTCTGCTGCAAAAATTATTGAAGATCACCAAAACTTTGCCTTTTATTTGCCGATTAAAGGCGAGATCAGTTGCTGGCCTTTGATCGAATACGCTAAATCGCTCAATAAACATAGTTTCCTACCGAAAGTATTTCCCAACAAAAAGCGAGGCATGTGGTTTTTACCCTATGAGGGCAAAGAGTCAGTGCAAAAAGGCCCGTTTGGGATCTTGGAACCAACTGCCAATATTAAAGACGCGATCCGTCCCAGCCAATTGGATGTGATTTTTATGCCTTTGGTCGCTTTCGATAATCTTGGCAATCGAGTAGGCATGGGCGGCGGCTATTATGACTCAGTGTTAAGTAATTTTAAAAAGCAGCAAAAACGCCCTTTACTTATTGGGTTAGCCTACAATTTTCAGCAGGTAAGCCAAGTACCATTGCAAAGTTGGGATGTCACCATGGATGCGGTTGCAACGCCTTCTTACTTTTTAAAGTTTCCTTCTCAAGATTAAAATCGAAGAATCCTTCCAGCGCTGACTTACAATCAGCAAGCGCTTGATTTACAATAATTGCAAAATGCATTTGCTGCGGGGACAGTATGAATCAAGACGAACTAAAAGCTTTAGTTGGTAAGGCCGCGATGGATTATGTGGTCGAAGATGCCATAGTTGGTGTAGGTACTGGCTCCACGGTGAATTATTTTATTGATGAGCTTGCCAAGATAAAACACAAAATTAAAGGGGCCGTTTCCAGCTCGGAAGCTTCTACCAAACGGCTTGAATCGCATGACATCGAAGTGTTTGACCTAAACCAAGTCTCCGAAATTCCAGTGTATGTTGACGGCGCCGATGAATCCAACCATCTATTGGCCTTGATTAAGGGTGGTGGCGGCGCTTTAACCCGCGAAAAAATTATCGCCGCAGTTGCCGATACCTTTGTCTGTATTGCCGATGAATCCAAGCTGGTTCGCAGATTAGGAGAGTTTCCGCTGCCAGTAGAAGTAATTCCAATGGCTCGCAGTTATGTGGCACGCGAAATCGTCAAGCTTGGTGGCGATCCAGTCTATCGGGCAGGCTTTACCACCGATAATGGTAACGTTATTTTGGACCTTCATGGCTTAGAAATTAATGAGCCGATGAAACTAGAAAATCTGCTCAATGGTATCGTTGGAGTGGTAACTAATGGACTCTTTGCCGAACGCTCAGCAGACGTGTTATTGTTGGGAAAAGAAGACGGTGTGGAAACCATAAAACGAGCCAGTGCGGTTTAACCACCGAGATTAGTTGCGCCACCAACTGAGCATTTGATTTTTGTGATCCCAATAGATGTGAAAGGGAGAGCAAGTCCCAGCAAAATCCTTTAACACTAATCCCTGACAGTTTTGACAAGACTTAAAGCCTTCAGGGTTCTCTCCAAACTGCTCGACCAAAGAATCATCCTGCGCTTCGATTGCCAATTGGCCTTTTGCAGAGCAGAGCGCATTCTGTTGACTGGGTTTATTAATAAAAAACTCGACAAAATCCACCTGCTCGACTTCATCCTCTATCAATACCGCCACTAACACGGTGCGCGTTCCAAAACCGACCAGCGCCCTTTCTTGTTCACCGTCATTATTAATATCTAACCACAGCTCGGGCTGATTTTGACTCCAGTCGTGTTTTGACCAACGCTCTGCTAGCAACTCAGCTTCATAATCACCACCACAAGCCGTAATGGTGCACAAGCCTATTAGCAATAGCAGCAACCTAATGCTGAATACCATACTTATCCATCAAGCTGTATAGGGTTGGTCGAGTTACTCCTAACAACTTCGAAGCATTGGAAATATTGCCATTGGATAAAACAATCGCTCTTTGAATGGCTTTTGATTCAGCTGCCTCACGAACCTGGCGTAAATTAAGCGGCATCTCTTCCAGCTGATCTTCGCCAATTTGTAAATCGTGCGCACTAATTTGCGGATTTTCTGACATCACCACCGCAGACTTAATCTTATTCTCCAGCTCGCGCACATTGCCCGGCCAACTATAAGATTCCATTGCGTGCACCGCATCAGAAGTAAAACCACGCAAATTACGACCATACTGCTTGCCATATTTATCCAGCAAAGAACGGCCAATCAAAACCACATCGCCATTGCGTTTAGCGAGCGAAGGGATCTCCAAACCAATCTCACTTAAGCGGTAAAATAAGTCTTCTCTAAAGTCCCCATTTTCCACCAACTCGGTTAACGGTTGATGGGTTGCCGCAACAATCCTCACATCCACCGCGATTGAATCTCGGCCACCCACTCGCTCAATTTGGCGCTCCTGTAAAAAGCGCAATAATTTCGCCTGTAGCGACAAGGGCATATCGCCGATTTCATCTAAAAATAGAGTTCCGCCATTGGCGCTTTCAATTTTGCCAATGGTTTGCTTATTGGCGCCAGTAAAAGCGCCCGCTTCATAACCAAAAAGCTCACTCTCTAATAAATTATCAGGGATTGCGGCACAATTAATAGCCACCATCTTTTGCTCTTTGCGCGGACTGATTTCATGAATCGCGCGAGCCAATAATTCCTTACCAGTACCGCTATCACCATACAGCAAGACACTGACATTAGTCGGGGCAACTTTTTCAACCTTTTGGCAAACTGACAACATCTCTGGGCTGCTAGCGATGATGCCATGAAAACTGCTGGTCTGACGTTTAAATAAGTTACGGTTATCTTCTTCGAGTTCCGCCAATTCAAAAGCACGCTTTACAATCAAGGATAACTCTTCGACCTGAATGGGCTTTTGATAATAGTCGTAGGCACCTTTTTCTACCGCACTCAGCGCTACCTCACGCTGATCGTTGCCAGTGACCACAATAACCTTGGTCGTTGGCGCCAACTTTAGAATTTCATCCAATAACGCTAAACCAACACTGGCATTAGCCGGATCGGGCGGCAGGCCTAAATCCAGCGTGACTACTTTAGGCTGAAAACGTCTTAGCTCAACGATCGCTTCTTGGTGGTTATTTGCTACCACCACATTATATTCATCGAATGACCATTTGAGCTGTTTTTGCAAACCTGCATCATCTTCAATAACTAATAAATCCAATTTATTTTGAGTCATCCTCATCCCCTGTTGTTATAGCCATAATGGCAGTGCAATGGGTGCCCTCACCCAGCTTGCTACGTATTATTAAATCACCCTCAAAGCTTCGGAGCAAATGTCGACATTGATATACCCCGATCCCCATTCCAGCATTACCTTTGGTGGTCTGGAAAGGTTTAAAAAGGTGATCTCGCATAAACTCTTCGCTCATACCCACCCCATTATCACGAATATGCCAATAGAGATCTTTGTCCTTAATCTCAATCCAGTGCTCAACTTTGGCATTAGCTGCTTTGTCAGCAGCAACCGCTTGGCGAGCATTTTCATCCAAATGCAAAATAATATTGCACAGCTGATCTTCAAGCCCAATTAACAATACCGCTTCAGAGCCACCTTCAATCTTTATCAGCGGATTAACTTCTGCAACTTTGGCCTTGAGCGATGCCAAATAGCAAACTGCACTTTCCACCTTGGGTATTTCTTTACGCCGTAAATCCTGCAACATTCTTGTTAAGCGTTGATTGGCGCTGGCCACAGTAGCAAAGGTATCTTCGATAAACTCTGGATTATTTTTGAATTTTTCTGCGTTATGGCTAATTAATTCTAGCTGCGCCGAGACATTTTTAATATCGTGCACCACAAAGGTTGAAACGCGATTAAAAGCTTCCAACTCACGCTGCTCATAAAGTCTTGAAGTAGCTTCGAATAATTCGATGTAGCTGGCCATTTGCTGACCAGCCGCTTTCAACAAATCGTGATCTTCCCAATTTAAGTTTTGCTGCTCATCAGAAACTTTCAGCCCGACAATCCCTACCAATTCATTTTCACGACGCAAAGGAACAAAGATATGCAAATCTTGAAACTTGTGTTGTTCTAAATCCAGTGACAAACCGCGGTACACTTCCGGTGTAATTCGAAACTCATTCAGATCTACTACCCAATTGGTTTTTTGCATAAACTCGATAAGGCTATCGGGTAATTTGAAATCACTATTTGATACTAGCGGTGAATCCCAGTGGTCAATAAAACTAAAACGATTGGAAACTTGATACCAAAGTTTTCCGCCAGAACTGTCGATGATACTGGCCAACGCTTGGATCGATTTGGCATAAAAATCTTTTTCGCGATGAGCAAAGTCCAAAGCCGAATTAAAACCGAGCCAACTCTCTCGATAGTCATACTTATAGAAGGAAAAGACTTTTGCAAAACTAATTTTGAATTGACTGCGTTTGCGCTTATCGTAGCTGTACCAAAAAAGGGCAGCCACGATACTGACAATAATCGCCAACAAGATCTCATAAAAGATGGCTTTTGGTGTTAACCGGTTGAGATCGTAGAACAGCCAAAACAACAGACCAAAGAAGACCACAAAACCTAAGAATAGCCAAGAAAAGCGATTATCTTTCCAGCTGAAAGTAATAAAAATTACGAAAATGAAAATCAAGCCAACGAGCGTGACGATCCCCATAGCTATCCTTTATAAGCCGTTATCCTATTGTTATAAAAGATATTTTACTGGATTACTACTCGTAACCACAACTCTTAGAGAATTTTGTGCGCTGGATTGGTGGTAAGCTTGCTAAATAGCCGTCAGAGCCTGCTGGATATCGATAAATTCCAGTAAACTGGCTACGGATTCAAAAGCATCCCCCGTCAGTTCGTCTTCCGCGATAGAAATACCAAACTGCTCTTCCAACTCCATCAAAATTGAGACGATGGCCATCGAATCAAACTCGGGGAAATTGCCAAGTAATAACGTATCGACAGAAAACTCGGAAGCATCAATTGACAAGGTCTCGCTTAAAATCGCAATCAACTTGTCCAAATTAATATTCACCGACATTCAGTTACCTCAAATTACCTGCCAAACCCAAATTAAGGGCGCACATTGTAGCAGGATACTCCCCTAAGATCGCCTAAATCAGCCACTTTTTTACAGATGCTGATTTTTTCCACCAAGGGGCTTTCTTGATCTGGTCTGATTTGCTTAAATAGAGCTCAAGATAGGTCAAATTAATAAACCATGAGTGTTCCAACTTCGTTTGATAAAAGCCAATTAAAGGTCCTGTTGCTAGAAGGAGTTCACCCACAAGCTGAACAGCTGTTTCGCAATGATGGCTATACCAATATCAAGTCCTATAAGACGGCTCTGTCAGGTGCCGAACTTGAAACTGAAATCGCGCAAGCACACTTTCTCGGTATTCGCTCTCGCACTCAATTAAGCGATAGCATTTTAGCCCACGCCAATAAATTAGTGACCGTCGGCTGCTTTTGTATTGGCACTAATCAAGTAGATTTATCTGCTGCGCAAAAAAGTGGGATCCCCGTGTTTAACGCGCCTTATTCGAATACCCGCAGCGTCGCCGAGTTAGTTTTGGGTGAAATGATTATGCTGCTTCGCGGTATTCCAGCTAAAAATGCCGCTGCCCATCGAGGTGAGTGGCTAAAATCAGCGACCAATTCCAATGAAGCTCGAGGCAAAACTTTAGGCATTATTGGCTATGGTCATATCGGCACTCAGCTTGGGATCTTGGCCGAAGGAATTGGTATGCGGGTCAAGTTTTATGATATCGAAACCAAGCTTACTCTTGGTAATGCGGATCAAGAGACCCGCCTTGAGAGCCTACTGGCAACGTCCGATGTGGTTTCATTACACGTCCCTGAAACCGCGCAAACCAAGGGCATGATTGGTCAAGCACAACTGGCGGCGATGAAAGCCAACTCGATCCTAATCAACGCCTCGCGCGGTAGCGTGGTGGATATCGATGCTTTAGTGGACGCACTTGCTAGCGGCCAACTTGCCGGTGCGGCACTTGACGTGTTCCCTACTGAACCGAAAGCCAACAATGAAGAGTTTGTTTCCCCTTTGCGTCAATTTGATAACGTAATTTTAACCCCGCATATTGGCGGCTCAACTCTCGAAGCGCAGGAAAATATTGCCATTGAAGTGACTGAAAAGATGCTTAAATACAGCAATAACGGCTCTACGGTTTCTTCAGTCAATTTCCCAGAAGTAGCGCTACCCGAACATACTGGCACTCATCGAATTTTGCATATCCACAAAAACCAACCGGGAATGCTGTCGCAAATCACCAATATTCTGGCGGATAATGACGTTAATATTGCCGCTCAGTATTTGCAGACCAAAGACCAAGTCGGTTACGTGGTCACCGATATCGATCAAAGCTCCAGTCAAATCGCACTGGAAAAGATGCGCCAAATCGACGGCACTATTCGCGCTAGGATTTTGTATTAAAGGCTATATTTATAGCCTTTTTCTATGTGGCGCAAAAGCACTACTAAACTTATCAAATAAGTTATAGACTCCTCTATTTCCGAATATCAACCAACCGCCAATGAATAACTGCACTAGTGCTGGCAACCACGCAAATACCGGTAATATTTCGATAAAGTTGTTCTCGGTAAAGATTATTGTTGAAAGGTTTACCAAGAAATAAATTACACTCTTACTCACAAAAAATAATCCTAACAATGCGATTAATGGCAGAATAAAATGTTCAGCATTGATAAAATTATCCTCTTTAGGCAACCCGGATATTTTCGCTAAAAATAGGTTTGGAAAGAATAAAAATAGTATCATTAAAAGAAATTTCAAGCCTATTGCTGCAAAGTTTCCCCAACCTAAATTAGTTTCAGAGTAACCCACTCCAATATTTTCGATTAAGTTTAGTTCTTGAAAAATATTTCCAATATCTTTGACGAGATCCACTAACATCCATAGCGCCAAAACCCTTAATACGATAATTAGTATTGCTTTCTGATTCATATTATTTCCTTTATTTTTTATTATAAAAAAAGCCAGCAATAATGCTGGCTTAAATCGTTTAAAATATCAATAGTTAGTTCACCCGCGGATCCAACTTTCCTGCTTTATAATCAATCGCCATTTGTTCCATATTAATCGGCTTGATTTTAGCAGCGTTACCCGCCGTTCCAAAGGATTCGTAGCGCGCTTTGCAAATCGCTTGCATCGCATCTTGCGCAACCTTGTTATATTTGCGCGGATCAAATTCTTTTGGATTATGCTTTAAGAATTTACGAACTGCGCCAGTAGCCGCTAAGCGTAAGTCAGTATCAATATTCACTTTACGCACGCCGTACTTGATGCCCTCTTGAATCTCTTCCACTGGCACGCCATAAGTCTCGCCCAAGTCGCCGCCGTATTCATTGATTACTGCCAACCAATCTTGTGGAACTGAAGAAGATCCGTGCATCACCAAATGAGTATCTGGGATGCGCTGATGAATTTCTTTGATACGCTGAATCGATAATACGTCACCTGTTGGCGGACGAGTAAATTTATAAGCACCGTGAGAAGTACCAATCGCAATCGCCAAAGCATCAACTCCAGTGTCTTTAACAAACTGAGCTGCTTCTTCCGGATCGGTCAACAGTTGATCTTCGGTTAAAACACCTTCCGCACCCGAGCCATCTTCTTCGCCAGCCATCCCCGTTTCAAGCGAGCCTAAACAACCCAATTCACCCTCAACCGAAACACCGCAGGCGTGCGCCATATCGGTGGCTAATTTAGTCACGCGCGAATTGTACTCGTAAGACGCAGGGGTTTTCATGTCCTCTTCTAAAGAACCATCCATCATCACCGAAGTAAAACCTAATTGGATCGACTGCTGACAAATCGCCGGCGAAGCACCGTGATCTTGGTGCATACAAACTGGGATATGCGGAAACTCTTCAGTCGCCGCCAAAATTAAGTGGCGCAAGAAGTTTGAACCTGCGTATTTACGAGCACCAGCAGAAGCCTGAACGATTACTGGCGAATCAGTTTCATCCGCCGCCTGCATAACTGCACGCATCTGCTCCAAATTATTCACGTTAAACGCTGGGATACCATAAGCATTTTCAGCTGCGTGATCTAACAATTGTCTTAATGTAATTAATGCCATAATTTTTACCTTTAAATTCCGCCTTTACCCTAATCCTATTAAACTAATTCTTTGGCTCTTGCTTCTAAGATAGCCACGGCCGGTAATTCTTTGCCTTCCAAGAACTCCAAAAAAGCACCGCCGCCTGTTGAAATATACGAGACTTGATCCTTAATGCCGTATTTATCAACCGCCGCCACCGTATCACCGCCACCAGCAATCGAAAAGGCATCGCTTGCCGCAATAGCTCGAGAAATGATTTCAGTGCCTTGACCAAATTGATCAAACTCAAACACCCCTACTGGGCCATTCCACACAATGGTTTTCGCTTGCGCCAAAATATTTGCCAGATGCTCAGCAGATTGTTCACCAATATCGAAAATCATATCGTCAGCGGCAACCTCTGACACTGACTTAGCCTCCGCTGCTGCACTTTCAGAAAACTCTTTACCCGTTACCACATCTACTGGCACCGGAATCTCGCCACCATTGGCTTTAGCTTGCTCGATCAGTCGTTTGGCTTCTGGAATTAAATCTGCCTCATATAAAGATTTACCCACCGCATGGCCTTCAGCCGCAATAAAAGTATTAGCAATACCACCACCAACAATCAGCTGGTCAACAATACCCGATAACTTTTCTAACACCGTGAGTTTAGTCGAAACTTTTGAGCCGCCAACGATCGCCACCATTGGTCTTGCAGGATTGTCCAAAGCTTTACCTAAAGCTTCCAGCTCGCCTGCGAGCAATAAACCCGCACAAGCAACAGGCGCAAACTTAGCTACACCATGAGTCGAGGCTTGCGCACGGTGCGCAGTGCCGAAAGCGTCATGCACAAATACATCGCACAAATCGGCGTACATTTTTGCTAAGCGATCGTCATTGGCTTTTTCACCTACATTGCAACGCACGTTCTCGAAAACGACGACTTCGCCCTGCTCAAGTTCCACGCCATTTAAATATTCAGTGACCAATCGAACTGGCGCATCTAGCTGCTCATTCAAATAATCAGCAACCATTTTCATCGAGTCTTTTTCCGTTAAAACCCCTTCGGACGGGCGACCACGGTGCGACATCACCATTACTATCGCGCCTTTTTTTAAGGCCAATTTAATGGTCGGGATCGACGCTTGAATACGCACATCGCTGGTAATTTTGCCATCTTTTACCGGAACGTTCAGATCTTCACGAATAAGCACTCGCTTACCTTGTAAATCCAAATCCGCCATTCGTAAAACATTCATAATCTTTTCTTCGAGTTAGTTCTAACTTTAAGAGATTGCATCGTCGCTACGCTTCTCGCAATGACGAAGCCATATTTTAAAACGCAAAAGACTTTCCGAAAAAAGCCTTTTAATTTGCACTATGTTTAGTAGGGATTTTTTGCACTTAGGCAAGGCGCGATTAATTTTATGAGCAGCGTCGTGTACATCAGTACACTAGCAAACAGAAAACTAATCGCAACAAAGCATAAGTCAAAAAAGACCACTAAACAGACATCATCTTGATGGCAACGTCGAGCATTCGGTTCGAGAAACCCCACTCGTTATCGTACCAGGTCACCACTTTCACCAAGTTACCATTCATTACACGAGTTTGACCTGCGTCAAATGTTGATGATGCTGGGCTATGGTTAAAGTCGATTGAAACCAACGGCTCATCGTTATAACAAAGCACGTGCTCGTCTGCTGCTTTTTTAACAATCTCATTAATTTCTTCAGCAGAAGTATCGCGACCTGCTTCAAAGGTTAAATCCACACAAGATACGTTAATGGTTGGAACACGCATTGCGAAACCATCCATCACACCATTTAGTTCCGGGAGCACTAAACCAACTGCTTTAGCAGCACCTGTCTTAGTTGGGATAATACTTTGTGCCGCTGCACGCGCACGACGCAAATCTTTGTGCTGATTATCAATTAATTTTTGATCATTAGTGTAAGCATGAATGGTATTTACTAAACCTGACTTGATACCAACTGTATCGTTTAATACTTTGGCTAAAGGCGCTAAACAGTTTGTGGTGCAAGAAGCGTTCGAGACTACGCGGTGTTCTGGTTTTAAAATGTCATCATTCACGCCGAATACGACCGTGGCGTCAACGTCTGCTGCGCCTGGCGCTGAAATCAATACCTTTTTCGCACCACCTTTAAAGTGCTTTGAAGCGCCCGCTTGATCTTTGAAGACACCAGTACATTCGAATACCACGTCTACATCTTGATCACCCCAAGGGATTAACTCAGGATTACGCTCAGCGTACAATTTGATCTTATCGCCATTCACAATCATGTGCTCGCCATCAGTAGCAACATCAGCATTAAAGCGGCCATGAGTAGTATCGTATTTGGTTAAGTGAACGGTAGTTTCCGCTGGGTGCGAAGAGTTAATCGCAACCACTTGAATGCGATCACGATAGCCATGCTCATAAATTGCGCGAAGTGCTGTGCGGCCAATACGACCATAACCATTAATTGCTACTTTAACTGTCATCTTAAATCTCCGAAATACTACAGTTCTAAATAAAAAATTCGTTATGCGAGCTCTAAAAAGCGGTTGCTTTTAAAAAAGCTCATTCGCTTTGGCAACGATATTGTCTACCGTAAAACCAAAGTGTTTAAATAAATCACCTGCTGGTGCTGACTCACCAAAACTGGTCATGCCAACCACAGCGCCATTTAAGCCAACATATTTATACCAATAGTCGGCAATGCCCGCTTCAATCGCTAGGCGTTTAATTACCGAACTTGGCAATACCGACTCTTTATATTCCGCGTCTTGCGCATCAAATACATCGGTCGATGGCATCGAAACCACTCGGATTTTTTTGCCTTGCTGCGCCATTTGCGCCGCCGCATCAACTGCCAGTTCCACTTCCGAACCAGTGGCAATCAAAATCGCATCAGGGTTTCCATCAGTATCCTTAATCACATAAGCGCCGCGCGCGATGTTGGCTAGTTGCTCTGTATCACGCTCTTGATGTTTTAAGTTTTGACGCGACAAACTTAAGGCGGTTGGCCCATCTTTACGCTCAATCGCCGCTTTCCATGCCACCGCTGTTTCTACCGCATCGCAAGGACGCCAAACCGAACAATTAGGTGTTAAGCGCATGTTGGCTAACTGCTCAATGGGTTGGTGGGTAGGGCCATCTTCGCCCAAGCCGATCGAATCGTGAGTAAACACATAAATTGCTTGCTGCTTCATCAGAGCCGCCATACGAACGGCGTTGCGTGCATACTCCATGAAGATCAGGAAGGTGCCGCCATAGGGCATTAAACCGCCATGCAAGGCCATGCCATTCATAATGGCGCACATACCAAATTCACGAACGCCGTAATACAAATAGTTACCCGAAGCGTCTTTGGCATCAATCGCTTTTGAAGTTTGGCTGATGGTTAAATTAGAGCCGGCTAAATCCGCAGAGCCACCAATCATTTCTGGCAACATTGGCGAATAAGCATTCAACGCCATTTGCGAAGCCTTACGCGAGGCCACGGTTGGGCCCTCGGCTTGTAAATTCTCAATGTATTGCTGCGCTTCTGATTGGAAATTGGCTGGTAATTCAGAGTTTAAGCGACGGTTTAGTTCAGCTGCTAATTCCGGATGCGCGGCTTGATAAGCGGCAAACTGCTCATTCCAAGTTGCTTCCAGTTTTTTCCCTGTATCTTGCGCATTCCAAGCATCGGCAATCTTGCTAGGGATATCAAAAGCAGGCGCGGTCCAACCCAGTTTTTCACGGGCTAAAACAATTTCATCATCGCCTAATGGTGCGCCGTGGCAATCTTCTTTGCCTTCTTTGTTCGGCGAACCAAAACCAATGATGGTTTTGCAGCAAATCAAAGTTGGGCGATTTTCATCCGCTTTCGCTGCAGCAATCGCTTGGCTCACTGCTGCCGGATCGTGTCCATCAACACCAGGAATTACCTGCCAACCATAAGACTCGAAACGCTTCGGCGTATCGTCAGAGAACCAACCTTCGACTTCGCCATCAATGGAAATACCATTGTCATCCCAGAACACAATTAACTTACCTAAACCCAAAGTGCCGGCTAAAGAACAAACTTCGTGCGAAATACCTTCCATCAAGCAACCATCGCCCATAAAAACATAAGTATTATGGTCAATCACTTCATGCCCAGGTTGGTTAAATTGCGCCGCTAAAGTTTTTTCGGCAATGGCAAAACCGACCGCGTTGGCTATGCCTTGGCCTAGAGGACCAGTGGTAGTTTCCACGCCGGGGGTATAACCGTACTCCGGGTGACCTGGGGTTTTGGAATGGATCTGGCGGAAATTTTTAATGTCGTCAATCGAAACATCATAACCAGTTAGGTGCAACACCGAATAGACCATCATGGAGCCATGACCATTGGACATCACAAACCGATCGCGATTAACCCAATTAGGATTTGAGGGATTGTGTTTGAAATAATCATTCCATAACACTTGGGCGATATCGGCCATGCCCATTGGGGCTCCGGGGTGACCAGATTTAGCTTTTTGGACGGCGTCCATACTTAAGGCGCGAATGGCATTGGCCATCTCGAAACGGCTAGGCGATGATGCTGACATCAAGTCTCCAATTGAGTCGGGTATTTTTAAGGCGCATATTGTCTCAAACCCGCACCAGCCAAGCAAATGATTTGCTTAAATTTGCAGCAATTTTAAATAATTCGATTGCTAGTTGGGCTTATCCAATCGCCAAACAAGCCCAGCAAGAATAAAATCGGCGACGGGATCAACCTTCGAAAAGATCTTCGGCAGCTTCTTCTAATGCCTTATCCAAGGTGGAATTAGCATCCGTCAGTAACTTCTCTATCTCGAAATCGGGCACTGGCGGGCTATAGATAAACCCTTGAATTTCCTCACAATTCATAGATTTTAGCGCTTCGACCTGATGCACTGTTTCTACCCCTTCAGCGACCACGCGAATCCCCAAGTTATGCGCCAAGGTAACAATCGAAGCCACCAATTGGCGATCCCTTGCCGAATCATCCAAATCCCATATAAAGGAACGATCGATTTTCAAGGTATCGATAGGAAACTCTTTTAAGTTACCTAATGAAGAATAGCCAACTCCAAAATCGTCCAGTGCTAAGGAAACACCCATCTCTTTTAGGGTGTTCATTTGCTGGATCGAGTGCGACAGATCCTGCATCACCATACCTTCGGTAATTTCAAACTCAATCGCCTCAGCCTCAATTTTCGCCAAGTGCAATGCATTTTTGACCGTTTCCCAAAGATTCTCATGGTAAAACTGAATGGCCGATAAGTTAATCGCCATCTTGCCATCAAAGATCCCGCGCGCTCTCCAGTCCCGTAACTTTAGACAAGCTTTTTCAATCACTTGTTGACTGATCGGAATAATCAGCCCTGACTCTTCTGCCAGCGGAATAAACTCATTCGGCGGTACCAAGCCCCTTTCTTCGCTACGCCAACGCACCAAGGCTTCCAGCCCCGACACTTTACCCGTGGCTAAATTTACTTTGGGCTGGTAGAACACCACAAACTCATCTTTTTCTATCGCCTGCCGCAAATCGTTTTCCAAAGTCAGGCGCATCTTAGCCTGCTCATTCATTTGGCGAGTGTAGAATTGGAAAGTGTTTTTACCTTTTTTCTTAGCGTAATACATGGCGGTATCAGCGTTGCGTAACAATTCTTCTGCCGTTTGCCCATTCTCCGGCGACATCACGATGCCAATACTCGGCGATACCAAAATTTCATTATTGGATAATTTTAGAGTCTGCCCGAAGCGATCTAAAATTTCCTGAGCAATTTTAGCCGGATGATTCCAAGCATCAACATCTTGTAAGAAAACGATAAATTCATCACCACCTAATCGCGCGACCAAACCTTTATTGCCATCCAAAATTTCTTGCAACGCCTCCGCCACCGCAATGAGCAATTCATCCCCAACTCCATGCCCAAGCGAGTCGTTAATTCGCTTAAAATTATCCAAATCGATAAACAACAAGGCGTGTTGAGCATGGTTGTCAGAATGCCGTAAACAATACTCCACTTCTTTTCTAAAGGTGCTGCGATTAGGCAAGTTGGTTAGCTGATCGGTCGTGGCTAGGCGTCGTAATTCATGCTCGGCTTTTTTGCGATAAGTAATGTCCGAAAAGACACCCACGTAATTGGTAATGGTGCCATCGTTATCACGAATAGCATCGACGTTGATTTCAATGGGGTAGATATCCCCATTACTTTTTACGGCTTCTAATTCGCCCTGCCAGCTACCTTTGGCCGCTAAGGTTTGCATGATTTGTTGATAAAAATCATCGGTCATTCCGTGGATCGCATTTTCATGCATTGGCGCCCCAATAACTTCTTCCGCGACATAACCGGTAATCGACTCAAAAGCCTTATTGACCACAATATAGGTCAAGTTATCGTCTAAAATCCAAACCGCATCAGAAATATTCTCGAACGATTTTACGATCACGTTTAATTGCTGCTCAGCATCTTTAAGATCGGTAATATTTTTTATGGTTCCTGCCATACGGATTGGTCGTGTGCGATCAAACTCCACGGTTTTGCCTTGATCCAGAACCCAAATCCAACCACCGTTATCGTCACTGATGCGATAAGTGCTTTCAAAGTGCTGTGATTTACCATTGATATGCGCATTTAATGCTTGTTTAACGTATGACAGATCGTTCGGATGAATATTGGAGTTAGCATCGGAATAGCCGCTGCGAATACCGTCGCGTGGAAAGTCTTGCTCCCACTCGTTGGATAAATGCAGCGCTCCCGTTTGCATATCCCAATCCCACAGCTCATCACCGCTACCCCATAAGGATAATTTGAGGCGCTCTTCACTCTCTTGCAATTTAGACTGGGCTTCGCGGCGTTCCTTGAAACGCGCTCGCATAATATAGCCAAAGGTGCCTACAAACATCAGTAGCGCTAGAGTATAAGCTAAGATTGCCCAGCCCGATAAATAGGGCGAAGGTAAAACCTCTACCACCAAATCTTTGGTCATAGGGCTCCATAGACCATCTTTGTTAGAAGCCATTAGGCGAAAACGATATTGATTGGGCTCAAGTTTGGCATAGACCGCGCTACGATTGGAAGCTCCAACTTCAATCCAATCCTGATCATAACCTTCTAACATATACCGAAAACGATTAGCTTTAGGGTTAGCAAAGTGCATTCCCGAAAATTCGAAGGTCACCGAATTATCTTGTGAGAACAGCGTTAACAGATCCGTTCGATTCACTGGCAATTTAGAATGGGCCGTTTCATCCGATCCAACTCGAGCAGGATTATTATTCACCAAGACCTGTGTGATAACCGGAATAGCCTGCGTTTTATCTTCAAAATAGCTTTTCGGATCAAAACTAATCAGTCCATTAATACCGCCCAAATAAATCCGCCCTTTCTTATCGACTGCTTTAGCGCCTAAATTAAAATCATAAATAGGCTGCCCTTGATCTAAGGTAAAGTGGGATAAGCTCAAACTATTTGGATCCAATCGATACAAACCGCGGGCCGTTGCCAACCACATAAAATGGTTCTCATCTGCCACCACCGAATAGATAACATCGTTTAAATTGGAATTGTCACTGTGAATTTGCTCATAGCTTTGTATGGTCAGATCCAAACGTAGTAGCCCGCTACCATAAGTTGCCACCCAAAGACGACCATGAATATCTTGATGAATATCAAACACTGGGCTGTTTAAAGCCGATGGAGAATTTTCGAGATACTGGCTCGCTCCTTCGGTACGCTTATCGTCAGGATAAAACCGCAGCAAACCCTGCTCAGTAGCCAACCAAAGGAACTTCTTGGATTGATCAAACATCAAGCCATAAATAATGTTTTTGTGGCTGTAATTTTTTTGCTCAATCAGGTGCTGAGTAATCTTGCCATCATTATTAATTTCCCAGAGCCCTTTTGAGGTAGCTAACCATAAACCACCATGGTGATAGGCTCCCGAAAATAAAGTCGCACCTTTAAAATCGAAGTGATTTAAAGGTTCTAAGTTGTTGGTTAATTTGTCGTATTGCCATAGTTTTTGCGATGCAATGATCCAAAGTTTGCCAGCAGATCCTTCTAAAATTCCATTAATGGTAGTGCCATCCCAATCTTTAATACTCGCTTCAAGATCCATTTCATAAGCCGTACCTTTTGGCTTTAGCAAACTAATGCCATCAAATTCACTACCAACCCACAGCCAATTATCCGAATCTATTAGAATGGAAAAAGTCGAGTCGCCTACTAGGTTTTGCGCAGATATGTTTTGCGAGAAATTAGGCCGCGCAAAATAGTGCTGGAAGTTAACTCGATTAGGATTGATCCGCTGTAAATATGCGCCCGTTCCTAACCAAACCACGCCAGTACGGTCTTGTAACAAAGCTTCAACTCGGTTTACTCCAAGGCGGTCTTGAGTGTGATTGGTGTAATGGTAGTGGTTAGTGTGCTGATCGGCTTGATACGAATAGACACCGTTTTTGCGCGTTGCTAACCATAAGCCTTGATCTTGAGTTTTTAAGATCTGGGTGACATTAACAAAAGGGTTATCTATGCCAAAGTTGGTTAAGTCTTGAACTTGCAAAGTCTTACGCGACGGACTCCACAGATAAAGCTCTTTCTGCGTTAAGAGGTAATATTGCTCAGGAGCAATTTCCAGAATTTGTAAAATGGCATCCAATTCATCCGGTAAATCGACCAAATCAAATTGCTGCTTTTTGGGATCGAAAATGGCAATCGCGCCATCGGTAGTTCCAAGCCATACCGTTTGTTCCGAGTCGATGTATAACGAGCTGACTTCTTCGACTGGCCGCCTTATACCAAAACGATTAATGATCGGGAAACTTTTAAAACTGTTAGTGTCCGACTGAAAATAGGAAATCCCACCAGCAGTTCCAACCCAAACTCCACCTTGCGCATCGGCGGCTAAACTTAAAATTTTATTACTGGCTAGGGTTAAAGGCTCGGCAGGGTTATGGAAGTAATTAATAAATCTGCCGGTTTGTTGTTGGAATAGATTCAGACCGTCTCGGGTACCGACCCACAGATTATCTTGCGCATCCACCACCAAAGCACTAATGTCATCGTGACTCAAATTACTGGTGCGGCTATGGAAAATCTCAACCTTATAACCGTCATAGCGATTCAAACCATCGCGAGTACCTATCCACAAAAACCCTAAACGGTCTTCGGCTAGGCTAGTCGTGATGCTGTTACTCAGTTGATCATCCAATTCAGCCGAATCCGGCTCTAAGGTATTCGCCGCCAATTCGCCACAGCAACCCAACAGCCAAGCCAAAAACACAGCTTTGAGCATCAAGTTACGGATTATTCTGTCTCCAAATAACAAATCGACAAGGCCTTGTGCAAATTTTTCTTGATTAGTGTCAGAGTTAATCACAGTTTCAGCCAATTTGAAGCAAAAAGCAAAAAAAATATCGCTGTAATTTTATTATTAATCAGTTGGTTAGCTTTATTTTTTACATAGTGGTTGCATCTTCCAGAGTGTCGTGGCAACGTTCAGTAATGACCGTGAGTAACAACTTGAAGTATGCAGAGCTTATCATTTCTAGCGCCCCTTGATTGGATTGCCTTGTCGCTATTTATTATTTTTTGGGTTGGCTATACCCTAGTTTCTAAATCGCTACAAAAATCGCGCCCCACTATCGCCAACCAATTAGCTGCCAGTCGCATCGAATGGATTGAACAAATGATCGAACGGGAAGTACGGATCTCAGACATTACCAGTTTAGGTATTTTGCAACGCAATGTGACTTTTTTCGCCTCCACCACTATCTTTATTATCGCAGGATTACTCACGGTATTGGGCTCTTCCGACAAAGCCATTCAGCTATTATCCGCCCTACCTTGGATAGAAGTAGAATCTAAAGCTTCTTGGGAACTCAAAGTACTGTTATTGGTGGTTAGTTTTTCTTATGCTTTCTTTAAATTTACCTGGGCAATGCGCCAATACAACTTTTCTATCGTATTATTTGGAGCCGCGCCCGAAGCAAATGCAGCAGCAAAGGATAAAGCCCTCTTTACCAAACATTGTAACTGGCTACTAACCCGAGCGACCAACTCTTTTAATTATGGCTTACGTTGCTACAGTTTCGCCATTGCCGCTTTATGTTGGTTTATCAATGCTTGGTTTTTTATTGGTTGCACCCTGTTCGTAGTTGCTGTCTTATACCGCCGGGAATTTAAGTCTTCGACCTTGGCGGCGCTGTATAACGCCAGTCATCATAACAGTGAAAAACCGCTATCGGATCATTTGATCTAACTTAAAATTCAACACGTTTTATACAGTTGCCCCATAACAGCAGCCCTAAAATTCAGCCCAAAAAAAAGGTAACCCAATGGTTACCTTTTTCTTTTCAAACTGAGTTAAAGCTTAGTGTAAACCCAACATAAAGTTTGCCACCGCTTCAATTTGTGCATCGGACATACGAACCGCAATATCGCGCATTACGCCATTGTCATCATTATTACGCTCAGCCGAAGAAAAGGCCTTCAACTGCTTGATGGTATAAGTCGGATACTGACCAGAAACGCTCGGGTAACCAGCCGCATTTAGGCCTTTTCCGGTCGCTCCGTGGCAGGCACTACAAGCTGGCACGCCACGCTCAGCATCACCTTGGAAATAGATTTTCTTACCCAGTTCCACGAAATCTGCCTTTACCGCACCTAACTGGGTTTGTTGTGCCGAAAAGAAAGCTGCAATATTTTCAGCGTCTTCTTCACTCACACCACCCCATAAACCGGCCATTTGCAAACCAGCGCGGCCTTTGCCCGCTTCTTGCGCACCCAAACGGAAATCCTCAATTTGCTTAAGCAAATATTTTTCATTTTGACCCGCCAGTTTTGGCCATTGTGGATCGATACTGTTACCGTCTTGACCATGGCACGCGGCACATTGGACGGCTTTTTGTGCACCAGCAGTTGCATCGCCAGCTTGCACAGAACTCGAAATGGCTAAACTTGAGCCGAATAATAGAGCTAAAACAGCTACTTTTTTCATCACGCTACCTTCAAAAAAATCAATAGTTACTAGGATTTAGCTTAACTAGCTGCTCCCCTAGTTAAAAATCTTGCGGAAATTACAAAAGTTCGATGAATTATAGGGAACTAACCAGTAAAATGCCATCTTTGTGATTAAAATTCCATGAATATGAACTACCAGCAAGCAAAATATTTACTCGGTGCCGCCAAATTGCACCAGTTGCCACCCGATCAAGGGATTGAGGTGGCCTTTGCCGGTCGTTCCAATGCCGGAAAATCTAGCGCTTTAAACACCTTAACCCAGCAAAAAAGCCTTGCCCGCACCAGTAAAACTCCTGGTCGTACCCAGCTGATCAACGTCTTCACTCTGGACGAAGGACGCCGCCTAATTGATCTGCCTGGCTATGGTTACGCCAAGGTTCCACAGGCCATGAAAGAGCAATGGCAAGCAGAATTGGGCAAATACTTACAAAGCCGCCAATGTCTGCATGGGCTGGTCTTGCTAATGGATATTCGCCATTTCTTAAAAGACACTGACGAACAAATGCTGAGCTGGGCGCACCAAGTGGATCTGCCGGTGCATTGTCTATTAAGTAAAGCCGACAAATTAAAATCCGGCGCCAAATCAAAAGCGCTGATGCAATGTAAAAAGCAATTAAAAGACATCCACCCCAATGCCAGCGTGCAAGCCTTTTCATCTCTAAAACGTCAAGGGCTTGACCAGCTCTATGCCAAACTCGATCATTGGTATGACCCGCCAATGCTTGAATAGACTCTTGGAATAATAGTATGGATAGCCAACAAGCCAAACAATATGTATTGAGCAAGCCCGAAGCCATCGAAGATCACCCCTTCGGTCCCGATGTCGCAGTCTTTAAAGTCAAAGGCAAGATGTTCGCGACTCTAGCACTGGGCGACGGTAAAGAAAAAGGCACCCAAGGCAAGATGGCCGGTCATTGGTGTATGAACTTAAAATGCAACCCAGATCACGCCGACGCCATTCGTAGCACCTTTACCGCCGTGATCCCCGGCTATCACATGAACAAAAAGCACTGGAACACCCTTATTCTCGACGGCACTATTCCAGCTTCAGAAATTGAAAAGCTGATCGACCATTCTTATTCACTAGTTGTTAAAAGCCTTAAAAAATCCGAGCGGGAATTGTTGGAACTGCATCACTCAGAAAAAGACCTACATCAATAGGCAACCTTATAAAAGCTAATCATTGCTGGTAATATTTTTCCGAGAATTGCTATTGCTTATTTGCAGTATTTTGAGTAGCGGATTTATCATACAGATAATGAGCAACACAGAAATCAAAATACCGTGAATAAGGATAACAAGGCCAGAGAAATAAAAAGAGGGCTCATAAATTATGAGCCCTTAATAAACACAGCACGACTTGGGGAGGTCGAACTGTAATACCCGCAAGAAGGAGGGAGTCGCGGGAAGGGCAATCATTGCCCTTATATATAGTGACCTTGAACGGGTGATAATGTTGCAGAAATTTTGTAAGGCTTTTGTAAAGACTTGTATCATCATTGTAAGATCAAGGCGTTACTCACTTGTTAAACTTCAACTTTGTGAACTAGTGCGCCTGATCCCAATTATCGCCTACCCCAACATCAGCAATTAGCGGTACTGAAAACTCCGCGACTGAGGCCATAATTTCGGGGATTTTTTGTTTGGCCAGTTCCAACTGATCATCGGCCACTTCGAATACTAATTCATCATGAACCTGCATAATCATTTTGATCCCTGCTTGAGTCTTAAGCCATTGATCCACTTCCAACATCGCCAGCTTGATGATATCAGCAGCACTACCCTGCATCGGTGCATTGATCGCGGTACGCTCGGCGGCTTTGCGGCGTAGACCATTTTTGGCATTAATTTCAGGTAGATATAGGCGTCGCCCAAACAAGGTTTCGACATAACCTAACTCGCTAGCCTTGGTTTTGGTCGACTCCATATATTGCTCAACCCCCGGATAGCGCGCGAAATAGGTGTTGATGTAATCCTGCGCGGTATTGCGGTCGGTATCGATTTGCTTGGCAAGACCAAAGGCTGACATCCCGTAAATTAAACCGAAATTAATCGCTTTGGCGTTACGGCGTTGGTTGGCGCTAACTTCCTCAAGCTCCACGTCAAACACTTCCGCTGCGGTGGCAGAATGCACATCTAAACCTTTGGCAAAGGCATCAAGCAAGCCTTTGTCCTGTGATAAATGGGCCATAATTCGCAGCTCAATTTGCGAATAGTCCGCAGCTAGGATCCGATAACCCTTGGGTGCAATAAAAGCAGTCCGAATCGATCGGCCTTCAGCGGTTTTAATGGGAATATTTTGTAAGTTGGGATCTTTCGAAGACAAGCGCCCAGTTGCCGCCACCGCCTGATGGTAGGAGGTGTGAACTCGGCCAGTGGTGGCATTGATCATTTGCGGCAACTTATCGGTATAAGTCGACTTTAGTTTGGACAAACTACGGTGTTCTAAAATGAGCTTCGGCAGCGGATAATCCATTGCCAGCTCTTGCAATACTTCTTCCGCCGTCGATGGTTGCCCTTTCGGCGTTTTCTTAATCACGGGCAAACCCAATTTCTCGAAGAATATTGCTTGCAATTGTTTTGGCGAGCCTAAGTTAAACTCTTCCCCAGCAATATCATAAGCCTCTCGCTCAAGCTCCACCAAGCGCTCGCCAAACTGATGGCTTTTTTCACCTAATAGGTTGCCATCCACCAAAACCCCATTACGCTCGATAGCCGATAACACATTAAGCAGCGGCATTTCGATCTCTTCGAAGATTTGTTTTGGGCCTTGATTTGCAGCCAGTTGCGGCCACAATTTTTGGTGCAACTTCATGGTGATGTCCGCATCTTCGGCGGCATAGGGCGAGGCTTGCTCTAAATCAATCTGGTCAAACGTTAACTGTGCTTTGCCTTTACCAGCGATTTCCTCGAACTTGATATTGGCATGGTTCAAATGATGCAAAGCCAGCGTATCCATATCATGACGCGAAGCTACGCTGTTCAAACAGTAGGACTCCAGCATAGTATCGAACTTAATTCCAGCAAGCTCAATCCCATAACGGGCCAGAACGCTTTTGTCATATTTTAAATTCTGCCCGACTTTTTTATGGTTATCACTCTCCAGCAGCGGTTTCATTTGCGCTAAGACCCAATCGCGCCCCAACTGCTCGGGCGCGCCCATATAGCTGTGCGCCACTGGCAAATAAGCCGCCTCGCCATTATCCAGCGCAAAAGATAAACCCACCAATTCAGCATCAATATAATTCAGGCTGGTGGTTTCCGTATCCAGCGCAAACAGCTCTGCTTTTTCTAATTTTTTCAGCCACTTATCGAACTGTGATTTGTCTAAAATAGTTTCATATTGTGAACGATCAATTGTTGTAGCTTCTTCTTCGGCTTCAATCGCCTCACCGCCGGCTTGCAACACTTCGGTCAGCCAGCGCTTAAACTCCATTTCACCATAAAGCACCTTAAGTTCTTCTAGCTTTGGCTCATCAATGGTTAGCGCTTGCGGCTTTTTATCCAGCTCACAATCCAGCTTAATGGTTGCTAATTCATAAGATAAAGGCAGTTGTTCGAGTGCATTTCGTAGATTTTCGCCGATTTTACCGCCTATTTTGTCGGCATTATCGATAACGCCTTGCATCGAGCCATATTCGCTGAGCCACTTAACAGCCGTTTTAGGACCGCACTTTTCCACCCCTGGAATATTATCCACCTTGTCGCCAACTAAGGCCAAATAGTCAATGATTTGCTCAGGCTTAACGCCAAACTTTTCGATCACCCGCTCACGATCGGTAATGGGATGATTTTTATCCATAGTATTAATCAAAGTTACGTATTCCGTAACCAGCTGCGCCATATCCTTATCACCAGTGGAGATCAGGGTTTCAATTCCGGCACGACTAGCCTGATCCGCGAGCGTCCCAATCACATCATCCGCTTCCACCCCATCAATCACCAACAAGGGTAACCCCATGGCTTTAACGATCTGATGGATCGGCTGGATCTGATCCCGCAACTCTTCTGGCATCGGTGGCCGATTGGCCTTGTATTCGGGATAAAGATCATTACGAAAAGTTTTGCCTTTCGCATCAAACACCACCGCCATATGACTGGGTTGATATTCGTTGATCAAGCTTTTGAGCATATTGATCACCCCAAACACCGCGCCGGTCATCATGCCCTTGGAATTGGTCATGCGCTGTAACTGTGGAACATGGTAGGCGCGAAACAGGTAAGAAGAACCATCGACTAGGATAAAGGGGGATTTTTGCTCAGGCATTTTCTAGGGCTATGTTGGACAATGAATGAATCGTGGCTCTAAGTGTATAGGCGTTGCTATTTTTTAACAATTCTTATGCAGTTTTAAAAGCTTTGAATAGTACTGTTTGGGTAAAAGAAATTAATGACTTAAGTTCCTGATTTAGCTAAATAAAGCTATACTAAAGGCCAGTTTTAAGCTGGCCTTTTTTATTGATGACCCAGATTAACTTTCAGATCCGCAAAGCTGCCGAGTGGATTAATCTCCATAATGGCGTGATCGCCTATCCTACTGAGGCGGTGTATGGCTTTGGCTGCTCGCCTGATTCTAATCTAGGTTTATCAAGGATTCTTAAGATCAAACAGCGCGACTGGCAAAAAGGTATGATTTTAGTGGCCTCACACATGGATCAAGTGATCCCCTATATTTCCGAAACTGGTTTAGAGTTTATTGATTGTCTGTTAATTGAAAAAGACTACCCAGTAACGTGGTTATTACCCGTTGAGCCGCAAGTGTCACAGCTGCTTCGCGGTACTCATCAAAAAATTGCCATTCGTATTTCTAATCACCCACTGGTTCAAGCTCTGTGCGAGACGGCCAATAGTGCGATCGTCTCTACCAGCGCCAATCGCGCCGGCCAACCACCCTTTACCAAAGCGCATCAAGTGCGCAACCAATTTCACGATGATCTTGATCAAGTGCTATCAGGAAATGTTGGGAGCTTTGCCAAACCTTCGGCTATAATTGACGCCGAAACTCAAACCATCATTCGAGCTTATTAAGATGCAAGCTACCAATACTCAAGGTACTATTACCCAAGATACTAATATCAAAGGTACTGGCGCCGCCGCAAAAATTCAGGCAGTTCAAGACTACTTGTTAGCGTTACAAGCAGATATTTGTCAGCAATTAGCGGCCGAAGATGGCGCTAAAGACTTTATTGTCGATAAGTGGGATCGAGAAAAAATTGTCGGGGGTGGCGTTACTCGAGTGATGGAAGATGGCGCAGTCATCGAAAAAGGTGGAGTCAATTACTCTTATGTGGAAGGCACTAACTTGCCGGCTTCGGCCACGGCGCACCGACCTGAATTAGCAGGGCGCGGTTTCAAAGCCATGGGCGTGTCACTAGTGATTCATCCGAGAAATCCGAAAGCGCCCACTTCGCACATGAATGTGCGCTTTTTTATCGCCGAGAAAGAAGGCCAAGAGCCCATTTGGTGGTTTGGCGGCGGCTTCGATCTCACCCCCTATTACGCCAATCAAGACGATTGTGTCTTTTGGCATCAAACGGCAAAAGATGCTTGCGAGCCATTTGGCGCCGAAGTCTATCCCAAATATAAAAAGTGGTGCGACGATTATTTTTACCTGAAACATCGCGGCGAACATCGTGGTATTGGCGGTTTATTTTTTGATGATTTAAACAATGATGCCACTTTTGCCGATGGTTCCCAGTGGGACTTTGAGCGTTGTTTTGCTTTTATGCGCTCGGTGGGCGATCACTACATCAAAGCCTATCGTCCGCTATTAGCCAGGCGTAAAAACGAAACCTTTACCCCAGCTGAGCGCGACTTCCAGCTATACCGTCGTGGTCGTTATGTGGAGTTTAACTTGGTTTGGGATCGCGGCACTCTGTTCGGACTGCAAACGGGCGGGCGCACTGAGTCGATTCTCATGTCGCTACCGAATGTGGTAAATTGGCGCTACGATTATCAGCCACAAGAAGGTAGTCCCGAAGCTCAATTGACTGACTATTATTTAAAGCCAAAGGATTGGCTTAACCTTTAATTACAAATTACGAACTTGAGATAATTTATGAATAGTGGATTTTATCCAAACCGACGACTGAGACGCATTAGGGCGAATGCTTTTTCACGGGATTTAGTTCGTGAAAATAGCCTATCGGCGAAAGATTTGATTTATCCGATGTTTGTTTTAGAAGGTAATAATCGCCGTGAAGCGGTCGCTTCAATGCCAGGGATTGAACGCAAGTCACTCGATTTATTATTACAAGAATGCCAAGAGATTGTCGATTTAGGGATTCCAGCAATTGCGTTGTTTCCGGTTATCTCCGAAAATAAAAAATCCTTAGATGCGGCCGAAGCTTATAACCCGCAAGGGTTAGTGCCGACGGTGGTTAAAGCGATTAAAGCCGAGTTTCCCGAACTAGGGATTATCACCGATGTGGCGCTCGATCCTTATACTTCCCACGGCCAAGATGGGATCATTGACGGTGATGGCTATATCTTAAACGAAGTCACTAAAGAAGTATTAGTTAAGCAAGCCCTAACTCACGCTCAAGCGGGTGCCGATATCGTAGCACCGTCAGATATGATGGATGGTCGTATTGGTGCCATTCGCGAAGCTTTTGAAGCCGCTGATTTTACCAACACCCTGATTTTATCCTATGCCGCCAAATATGCTTCTGCTTTTTATGGGCCTTTTCGCGATGCGGTGGGCTCGAGTAGCGCTCTAGGTAAAGCTGACAAAAAAACCTATCAGATGGATCCTGCTAATTCTGACGAAGCGCTGCATGAAGTCGCACTGGATATTGAAGAAGGCGCAGATATGGTGATGGTCAAACCCGGCTTACCCTACTTAGACATCATTCGACGAGTGAAGGATCAATTTAAAGTGCCTACTTTTGCCTATCAAGTCAGTGGCGAATACGCCATGCTCAAAGCAGCGGCACAAAACGGCTGGCTGGATGAAGAGCAGGTTGTAATGGAGTCATTAATCGCCTTTAAACGCGCTGGTTGCGACGCAATTTTGACTTATTTTGCGAAAGACATTTGCCGCTACCTGATAAAAAGCGCCTAAAGTTTTAGTTCCCTCTAGGCGCTGCTTGCCTTGTCAGCTCTACCGAGCAAAGCTTCTATGCCAAAACTGACGTTTTTTGTCAATTTACAAGCATCCCTTAATCCCTTATAAACTATAGCTAAAGCAATTGTAAAATTGTATAAAAAATACACAGCGCAAAACGGAGAGCCCGTAAGGATCCCGTATAATGTGCGTACACCATATATCTTTTTGACAATGACAAAAATTTTCTACGCCTTGTTAGTCGCAATTTGTTTTTTGAGTAGCAGTTTGTGCGCCAAAGATAAATCCGTGACTAATGATTATCAGGTAATTCTAGCCGTTAACCTGCAAGGTAAGGTTGATAAGGTAACGACCGAACCTGGTATGCCAAAAAAGCTTCAAGAAAAAACCGTAAAGGCTTTTATGGGCAAACAACTCGGGCAGAAAAAAGTTGATGGCATAGCAATTCCCTATCAGCAAAAGCTTTTGGTAAGTACCAAATTCTTAATGGGCGACTCACGAATAAGCAAACGTGCGCCAACAGTTCCTAATGCTCACTAACCCCTCCCCTAGACTCCCCAGTCCTGACGCTCAACTCAAAACTCAATACCTCAAACTAAGCATATTTATATTTCGCAAAACATTCGTGTTATAGTCAGCAGCTCTTTTTTGCCAAACTTCTAGTTATGCGTATTTTGCACTTTTTATTTCACTAACACTGATCAGCTGTAAAACCACTGATTTTAACCAAGTTCTCGATTCTATCGGCCAACAACAGGGGCTTTCTCAGCAGACCGTGGCTGCGGGTTTAAAGCAAGCGTTGCAAGTAGGCACCGAAAACAGCGTCTTCGCGACTAATCGAGATGGCGGTTTTAGCGATAACCCATTGATTAAGATTGCAGTTCCGGAAAAATTTCATGACGCGGCAACGACCATTCGTAAAATTGGCTTGGGCTCTTATGTGGATAAATTTGAGTTGCAGATGAATCGCGCTGCAGAATCAGCCGCTGGCGAGGCTAAAGCAGTTTTTTTCGACGCCATTAGCCGTATGAGTTGGCAAGATGCTTGGGGAATTTTACAAGGTGGCGATAATGCAGCCACCAATTACTTTAAAACTCACACAACCACAGCGCTTACTAACCGCTTTAAACCGATAGTACAAAGTAATATGCAAAAAGTCGGCTTTTACCAAGATTATAATAGGCTACTAGAGACCTATAACGCCCTACCCTTCACCAAAAAACAAGATCTCTCCATTGAAACTTACATTACTGAACAGGCGCTTGACGGCTTGTTTACCCTAGTCGCGCAAGAAGAAGCCAAAATACGCCGTGATCCCATCGCTCGGACTACCGAATTATTGCGTAAAGTCTTTGCTCAGCAATAACAAAGCCAAGCGCACTGGACTGACCACTGGTAATTTGTCGAAATTTCAGGTATTAATGATTGAACTGAATTAATGATGGTGAATCCTAGTGCCGCCCTACCCACATACCCAAGTCACCTTTGAAGCCGCCGACGGCTATCCATTGCAAGGTGCTTTCTACTTAGCGGAAGGTTCGAATCGCTACTTGCTGATCGGCTCCGCTTTTGGTGTGCCATACCAATACTACAAACATTTTGCCGATTATATGGCGCGCAATGGTTTTAACACTCTGGTCTTCGACTATCGCGGTATTAGTCATTCCAAACAAGGCAATATGCCAACCGATAAAATCCTGATGCAACACTGGGGCCAACGGGATATTGAAGCAGCGATACAATTTATCCTAGCTCAGGATCCAGTGGCCGAGCTGCACTATTTAGGCCACAGCGCCGGCGGCCAAATATTGGGACTAGCCCAATCCAGCCCTAAAATTAATAAGATCATCATTGCCGCCAGTGGCGTTGGTACTTGGCGCAAATGGCCAGGTTTACAAAAATACTTACTGGCTGGAATTTGGTATCTGGTTTTTCCTCTAGTGAAATTATTCCAAAAAGGCGATTACTTTCATTCCAAAATGCTTGGACCGATCCCAGTTCCCAAACACGCGGTTAATCAGTGGCTCAATTGGGCGCGCTCCAAAGATTATCTATTTACCCCGCAACACGAACTTGATCTGTCCGCCTATCAAGCTATTAAAGCGAATATTTTTGCAGTTACCATCAGCGATGACTGGTACGCACCAGTATCGGCAAGAGATGCACTCTTAAGTCACTATGCCAGTGGGCAAACTAACACCCTGCTAGTGCAGCCCAAAGATATCAACCTGAAATCCATTGGCCATTTTGGATTATTTAAGAAAAAACAAGAAATTGAGCAAGGAATATGGCAACCTATGCTTAATTTTTTAACTGGAAAATCCGATGACTGAACGTCCACAAAAAAAAGCCGAAGCGATCGAAACTTGGAACTTTGTTTTTCCCAATCAAAGCAACCCTTATGGCAACATGTTTGGTGGTGAATTATTAGCCATTATGGACTCCACAGCAGCCATGGCCGCCATTCGCTATTCAGGCCAGACCGTATCAACCGCCTCTTCCGAGCGTGTCATTTTTAAGCATCCGATTTTTGTAGGCGATAGGATCCGCACCGTAGCTAAAGTGGTCTTAGTGGGTCGCACGTCCATGATGGTACGAACTGACGTTTTTGTAGATCGCAACGAAGGGGAAAGCGGCGAAAAAGATATTTTAAGCACTACCGCCCACTTTACCTTAGTGGCGTTTGATGAAAATCGAGTACCTTGTCAGGTACCCGATCTGATTATCGAAAGTGAAACTGAGCAAAAACACTTTGAACTAGCTCAGCAGATCAAAGCCCACGTCAAACGCCGCGAAGAGCGGATCCAACATGTGGTAGAGAAGTGGGGTTAATCTATCTAGCCCTTTAACGCGCGGCTCTTAGTTCTCAGGTGGAACTGGGTGGAATGTTCCTGCCTCAGCAGCTCTTCTGAGTGTATCTCTACTTTGCTCCTGTATTTCTTTATACTGTTCTTTTGTCCAGCAACGCTTTTTTCGCATCTGACTGCCAGTAGCGCGACTGTAAACACATTTTAGTTTTTGCTTAGCTTCGGTAGTTTCTTCCGCTTCAGCATTTTTTGCTGTTGCAACTGTAACATTTTCGTTTTTAGCTACCGTTACTGGTTCATTAGTAGTTGCGCAACCAACAGCGATAAGTGGCAAAGCCGCCAATATTATTTTTTTCATTGCTATAATTAATCCTTAATAAAAAAAGAATGAACCTAAATGATAAACATAATTAACAACAAGGTACAACAGGTATTTTGCATGAATGTGTAACATTCATAAATAGTTCATACAATAAAAATATTATAAAGAAGTTAACTTGGATCCTTAAAACCTTCTTACATATAATGCTGTAGCGATAAAGTTCTTATCTCTTATAAAACTCTCCATCCACTTCTACCAAGACCTCATCTCCAACTAGCCCTAAATATTGGTCAATGCCAAACTCGGAGCGCAAAAAACTCACCCGAGCCGAAAACCCTAGAGTGTATTTGCCACTGATAAAATTATTGGCGCCGCCGTTAAATATTAGATTGATATCAATTAGCTTACGGATCCCATTCAACAACAAGCTGCCGGTAATGATAAATTGATTGTCGGAAACTTGCTTAATTGATTGCGAGGTAAAACTGGCTTGTGGAAACTCTTGGCTATTGAGCCAACTGCTACCTTTTAAGGTATCCTCAAACTCCGGATTATTAACATCGATACTAGCGCTATTGATCACAGCTTGCAGTTGCATGGATAGTGGATCTTGAGGATCGAAATCAAGGCTAGCATCAAAATCATTAAAACGGCCAACATAATCAGACAGGCCTAAATGTTTCACCCGGAATAGTAAACTGGCATGGTTTTTATCGAGCTGATACTGACCAGCTTGCAACTCAATTAGCTGGTTTTTAACCTTGGGTGCCAATAAAGAAGCACAAGCACTAAGCAGCACCAAAAGCAGCAATGCTAACAAGCAACTTATACCGTTTTTCGTTAGCATTTTCATAAAACTACTGTATTCCCGAGCTTAAGAGCGTTTTTGCCCTTTTGGCTTACCACCGCGTCTTTGACTGGGATGGCGGCGTTTTTGCTGGATGGGCGCCGAAGGTTTTAGCTCCGCCATATATTCTGGTTTGATATCCAGTTTTGGTAATTCGTGATCGATATACTTTTCGATCGCGGTTAAATTCATGGCAAAATCTTCACCAGCAAAGCTAACCGCGTCACCTTCTGCTCCTGCTCGCGCGGTTCGACCAATTCGATGCACATAATCTTCAGGATCATCGGGCAAATGGAAATTAAACACATGGGTCACGCCATCAATATGCAAACCACGTGCCGCCACATCGGTACAGACCAACACATTAACCTTGTTGTTTTCCAGCTCGCCTAATAAACGCAGGCGTTTTTTCTGATGCACATCGCCAGTTAACATTTCTGCCGCAATATCATTACCTTTTAAACAAGCCCACACGTGCTCAGCCGCGCGCTTGGTATTGGTAAACACAATCGAACGCTCCGGTTGTAAGCGCTGCATCAAACCCACTAATAAAGGCAATGCCTCTTCACGGCTGGGATAAAATAAAGCTTCACGAATTTTCTTGGCAGTCACTTGGGTCGCTTGCACTTGGATATGTTGTGGGTTGTGCATCTGCTCATAAGCCAGCTCTTGCACTCGATGCGATAAAGTCGCAGAAAAAAGTAAATTCAAACGGTCATTAGCCGGCGGCATGCGACGGAATAAATAGCGAATATCCTTAATAAAACCTAAATCAAACATCCGATCCGCTTCGTCCAACACCACCGAATCAATCGCTTCAAGGCCATAAGCGTGCTGCTTGTAATAATCAATCAAACGGCCAGTTGTGCCGATCAGAATATCCACGCCCTTTTCTAACGATAGGCGTTGTTTTTCGTAATCTTCACCCCCATATACTACGCGAATCTTGAATTTGGCGTATTTCGCGAGTTGTACCGCATCTTTAGCGATTTGAACCGCCAATTCGCGAGTAGGCGCCATGATTAAAGAGCGCGGCTCATTCGGGCGACGGCCCTCAATTTCCGGCAATTTGAGCATATCGTTCATAATGCCCAGTAGGAAAGCGATGGTTTTACCCGTACCGGTTTGTCCTTGGCCAGCTACATTTTGCCCTTTGAGCAATAATGGCAAGGTTTTGGCCTGAATCGGCGTGCATTTCTCAAAACCGAGATCTTGTACTGCCTTTAACAGTTTCGGATGCAGCCCTAACTCTGCGAATGTAACATTTGACAGATGTGATGTGTCCATAAAGTGAATTTTTACCATGAGCGCTTGCAAAATGGCGCTTGTTTGTTTCAAATAGTGCCATTGTGAGCATCTAATGGCTTTTGCGCAAGCAATAGCAGGAGAATATTTTAATGAGTGACAAAATTGTATACCTAAGCGACGCCAGCTTTGACGCTGAAGTATTAAACGCCGAAGGCCCTGTACTGGTTGATTATTGGGCAGAGTGGTGCGGCCCTTGTAAAATGATCGCGCCGATTTTGGATGAAATCGCCAAAGAATACGAAGGCAAGGTTAAAGTTGCTAAGCTGAACATCGACGAAAACAACGAAACGCCACCAAAATTTGGTATCCGCGGCATTCCAACTTTGATGCTGTTCAAAAGTGGTCAAGTGGAAGCCACTAAAGTGGGCGCTTTATCAAAGTCTCAATTAATGGCCTTTATTGATTCTAACCTCTAATTGGTCATCTAATTTGAATAAAAAAGAGGCTTTTTAGCCTCTTTTTTAGATCTTACACTAGCATGCCAGATTTAGCTCATATCATAGGAAACCTTATTGCAAGCACCTTCTTCCCAAAGGCTGGGTAGAAGAAGATAGCGATTTAGCTGGTGGACTCGGATTATTGAGTCTCATAATACTTTTACTTTTATTTATATTCTTTATACAGTTTTAATCACACTCAAAATCATCTTGCCCTACTGGCTTACATTGCGGTGGAAAGCCTTTATCTTGCCAATACGCTAATATCCCCGACTTTTTAATATAGCTTTTAAAATGCTGCGATTGGCGGTATTTCTTTGCGCCTTCTCCCCAATAAAAGAAAGGATTTTCGATTAAATCACTGCTCCCTAGCGCAATTATAATTGAATCGATCATTAAGGCATCTATGCCCTGATGGTTTTTGGCAAATCGTTTAATGTCGCGAGCTAATTCAGAATGATCTTGATCAAGATTTTGGTAAGCTTCATACAGCTCATCATGCCGATGCCATCCAAAAAGCAGATTAAAATTATTAGTCGCGGTTTTAAAGGCTACCTCTTTTTTTAATTTAGCCAACATATAAAGCGGCACATACTGAATTTTTTGCGAACTATTATTTAAACCCGCAATAAAGGAGTCCATACTTTCTTCATAACGTCCTAATTCGGACAAGGTATCGGTTACGTTCTCTCTGCAGGGCACATAAAGGGGCTCATACTTAACGCAAGTTTGAAAGTCTTGCAAAGACTTATCAAGAAATCCTAAATAATTATAATGTAGTCCTCGCCAATTAAGCGCAGAAGCATTTCTTGGATCAAGCTCTAAAGCAAAATTATAGTCTTTCTCCAGCTGATTCATATCAACTGGAATATTATATTGCTGATAGCTATTCATTCTTGATTTAGCACTGACCGCAATGGCCAAAGCGCTATTAGGCTCTATGCTTAGCGCCCTATTTACTAGCTTTTCCGTCGCCAACATAACATCATTTTTTTCAGACTGACTATATCCATACTCCACCATCAAGGACTGCAAAGCCGCCCGAGTTTCTAACGCTGGTACAAAGTTTGGATCCTGTTCTAAAGCCTGAATTAGCCACTGATCCGCTTCATCAAGCCTAAAACGGCTTTGAAACAAGGGCCTCGCTTTTAAATACAAATCATAGGCAGTTAAGTTATCGGTACTTGCCTTTACCGCTACCTTTTCAGTAATGGAAATACCCAAATGATCTTTCAGCGCAGCAACAATCGCTTTGGAAATGTCATCTTGAATGGCAAAAATATTTTTGGCAGTTAATGGACGATCATAAGTTTCTGACCATAAATGTTTGTCGGTTTGAGCTTCAATTAATTGCGCGGTAACTCGAATGGTGTCACCTGCTTTTCTAACCGAACCTTCTAACACATGCTTAACTTTCAATTGCTTGGCTATTTCAGGAATGCCAATATCACGCCCTTTGAATTGGAACGATGAGGTCCGTGAAGACACATTGAGTTCTTTAATCTTGACTAAAACATTGAGTATTTCTTCGGCAATACCGTCCGAAAAATAGCCTTGATTGCCCTCTGCTGATAAATCCGCAAAGGGCAACACTGCAATCGAGGCATCAGCTAATGGACTAGTGTCTTCGGTAGTAGTGTCTGTAGTCTGTTTAACTAGCTTATTCGGCTGAGTGACTTGATCCGTCACCGGGCTCATTTGTTGCCAGACAATCATCACCAACAGTAAAAAAACAGCAAACAGGGTAATTAAATCGAGCTTTTTAGCGGTATGATGAGTAATGGATTTATCACGCTCTACATCCTTTTCTCGCTTCAAACCTTCAGGGGTCAGCTCGTATGCCCAAGAAAACAATAAGGTCGGGATAAAACCGATCAACAGGGCTAAGAAAATATAACGGCTGGTCTCTTCAGAGAGTTGCAGAACAGGAACTAAGGTATCCGCCACCTGCATCAGTAGCCAACCAATAACGATATAGGCGACCGCTACCCGAAAAACATTTCGCTTTTTCAGTTCATCAAAAAACCTACTCAATGCTACTCCCCCTTACATCCCAGTACGAACAACATACTAGCACAGTTTTAGAGCCTGAAAACACTAGACAAATCAACACCTCAGTGCTAAATTGAACCCTGCTGATACCAGCAAGACCTACAGCCGCTAGTAACGCTTAAAAGTAGCATTTAAATAAAGAATACGAAAACGGCAACTCCAATTTCAAATTACGATAGACAGGACCGATCTTTCGATCTTACGCATTTCACAACTTTTCTAGTAGATCTCTATGAATTTATCCGAATTAAAGAAAAAAAACGCCCAAGAACTCGCTGAATTAACCAAAGCGGCTGGTCTTGAGCACATGGCGCGGATGCGCAAACAAGATATTATCTTTGGCTTACTCAAAAACCACGCAAAATCTGGCGAAGACATTTTTGGTGGTGGCGTGTTAGAAATCTTACCCGATGGTTTTGGATTCTTGCGCTCGGCCGAAGGCTCTTACTTAGCTGGTCCGGACGATATTTACGTCTCACCCAGCCAAATCCGCCGTTTTAACCTGCGTACCGGTGATACCATTACCGGCAAAATCCGACCGCCGAAAGATGGTGAGCGCTATTTTGCCCTATTAAAAGTTGCTGAAATTAACTACGACAGTCCTGAAAATTCTCGACGCAAGATCCTATTTGAAAACCTAACACCGTTACACCCTGATGAGCGGATGCGAATGGAGCGCGGCAATGGTTCGACCGAAGATATTACTGCGCGGGTGATTGATTTAGCCTCGCCGGTGGGTAAAGGTCAACGCGCCTTAATCGTATCGCCGCCCAAAGCCGGTAAAACTATGATGCTGCAAAATATCGCCCAGTCGATTACTACCCTGCATCCAGAATGTATCGTCATCGTATTATTAATTGACGAACGTCCGGAAGAAGTGACCGAGATGCAGCGAATGGTACAAGGCGAAGTGGTTGCTTCAACTTTCGATGAGCCTGCGGCGCGTCACGTCCAAGTAGCCGAGATGGTGATCGAAAAAGCCAAGCGTCTGGTCGAACATAAAAAAGACGTAGTCATTTTACTCGACTCTATTACGCGTTTAGCCCGCGCTTATAACACCGTAGTTCCATCATCAGGTAAAGTACTGACTGGTGGTGTGGATGCTAACGCCCTGCAACGTCCAAAACGTTTCTTTGGTGCCGCCCGTAATATCGAAGAAGGCGGCAGCTTAACCATTATTGCGACAGCGTTAGTAGATACGGGTTCCAAAATGGACGAAGTTATCTACGAAGAGTTTAAAGGCACTGGTAATATGGAACTGCACCTTTCGCGTAAAATCGCTGAGAAACGTGTCTTCCCAGCCATCGACTTTAACCGCTCTGGCTCACGCAAAGAAGACTTGCTGACCACGCCTGACGAACTGCAGAAAATGTGGATTTTACGCAAAATTTTACACCCAATGGATGAGTTAGACGCGATTGAATTCTTAATCGATAAGATGTCGCTCACAAAAAGTAACGACGAGTTCTTTGACGCCATGAAGCGTTAACCTACCCCAAAGCCTCTGGATAATATCAGGGGCTTTTTTCTTTACCGGTATTTACACTCCTAATACAAACTCTTGAAATTAAATCTGGCATACTTATTGGTTATTTATAGGAGCTAATCCAATAAGGAGCGAATCTTGAAATTTATAGTCACCATCTTTTTTCTCACTATAACTTTATCTATTTCTGCGGAAAGAGATAAAACTCCTACCGAACCACCGCCATTTCTTACCAATAAACAAAAAATTGAATTCTTTGAGAAGATGATCTACGAAATTGAGCGCTTGGATGCAGAAATTATAGAAACTCGTAACCATGCAAAAGAGGTAAAGTGGGATCAATTTAAACAGCACTATAGAAAATTATTTGAAGAGGCCTCAAACTGGGACCAACTCTCAAGAAGATTCTATCATTTCTCCCAAGGTTTAGTTAATTTGCATACCCGCACAAAATTTTTGGCTTTTGAGCCAGAAAACACCTCAAAAAATGATTGGCTCAATGATAAAGTTTTATTTGAATATCCGGCAAAGAGATTTTATTTGGAATCTGATAAATCAGAAATCACTTATCTAAACAAAACCCCTATTCTTGATGCTTTTCAAAAGTTTAGTAACTACCGTTGTCGCCATAACAATGAAGCTGGATGTATCGATATGTTTAGCGTTTACCTACAGGCTGGCGCTATCAAACCTAATGGCGAAGAGATTAGCAAATTCAGAACGCTAACAGCCGATGGTAATGTACAAACTGTTATAGCGCAATTCAATGCAGAACCTACAGCCGATCCAGATCCTTTTACCGATAACTATTGCGAATCTCATCAAGGATACACAGGATTTGAGTTAGTTTTTAAAGGCCAAAACGCTTGTCTTTATAAAAAACAAGATACTGCAGTTCTTCGTTTGCGTAATTTCAACTACCAAGATAAGACTGAGTCGGATATTTATTGCCAAAAACAAGAGGGAGACTTTTGCAAAGATATTAATGGGCTGCTAGAACAGCTTCACTTGCATAAACCTAATCATTTGATTTTTGATATGTCCCACAACTTTGGTGGCAATGAAAACACTAAGTTTTTAGCGGCTTTTATGCCCAATAATTTTCAAGATTTACCCGTAATGTATCGCAATACTAAAGAAATCCATGATCAAGACATTAGGATAAACTTATTCTGGGGAAATGCAGATGGAGAAAAATGGTTTCAACAAGTAAAGGGTTATCAAGGTGAGTTTTTCCCAATTCGAGGAGATTTTTGTCGCGGCAAAAACGGCTGTCACTTGTCCTTAATTAAACCTAATCCAAATGCTTATGTTGCAGATAAAATATCCATCATTTCAGACTGGATGTGTGTATCTTCTTGTGATGACTTTGTCTGGCGTATGATGCAGTTTGCTGGTGCTAAACTTTACGGCATAGCCCCAGCTCAAGATGCTACTTATGCTCGTGCAAGAGTATTATTATACCTAAACAAAACTGGGGAAATTTCTACAAAAGTTTCTGCAGAAACCCATAGTTTTTATTTAGATGATATAGATTACTCATTAGCAGAATTAAAAATCCCCTATTCTAAAACCGTAACCCTTAATGGCGAATTAAGAAATATACAAACTCCAACTCTTACCCAAGTACCCCTTACCATTAAGAATTACTCGAACTACCCCCAAGCGGTCTTAGATACAATTATGCAGCAAGTAGGTTGGGGTGAAGAATAAACCCCAACACTAACCACTTAACTTAACGTTGGGGTTCGCAAGCTCTGCCCAACCTACGATCTAATCAAAGCATGGCTCCCCGCTTTTGCGGGGATGACAATAACCTAAACAATCGCTGAAAAGCGAAAAGCATGATCAACCTTTGCACTATCTGCTAGAATACTCTCAACACCAAAAACCAAAACCCCTATGCAATACAAAGACCTACGCGATTTTATTTCCAAGCTCGAATCTATGGGTGAGCTAAAACGTGTTTCAGTGGAAGTGGATCCGAATTTAGAAATGACGGAAATTTGCGATCGCACTTTGCGCGCTGGCGGTCCTGCGATTTTATTCGAGAATGTAAAAGGCCATTCGATCCCTGTTTTAGGTAATTTATTTGGTACTACTCGCCGCGTGGCTTTGGCGATGGGCAAAGAAGATTTATCGGGCTTACGCGATTTAGGTGAGTTATTGGCTTTCTTAAAGGAACCCAAACCGCCGGAAGGTCTGCGTGATGCTTGGGAGCAATTGCCGGTATTTAAGCAAGTGCTCAATATGGCGCCGAAAAAGGTCAAAAAAGCACCATGCCAAAAAATCGTGTTTGAAGGTGATGAGGTTGATTTGGCGAAGATACCCGTGCAAACCTGTTGGCCAGGCGATGCCGCGCCCTTAATGACTTGGGGTTTGACCGTGACCAAAGGCCCGAACCAATCGCGGCAAAATTTAGGCATTTATCGCCAGCAGGTGATTGGCAAAAATAAGCTAATTATGCGCTGGTTAGCCCATCGTGGCGGTGCACTGGATTTTAAAGATTGGTACGAAGCCAATCCTAATGAGCCCTTCTCTGTTTCGGTTGCTTTTGGTGCCGATCCTGCCACCATTTTAGGTGCGGTGACGCCCGTTCCCGATACTTTAAGCGAATATGCCTTTGCGGGTTTATTGCGCGGCGAGAAAACTGAGGTTGTAACGTCCCTTGGTAATGATCTGCAAGTGCCGGCTTCTGCTGAAATTGTTTTAGAGGGTTTTATTGATCCAAACGAGATGGCTGATGAAGGGCCTTACGGCGATCACACCGGTTATTACAATGAGGTTGAACGCTTTCCAGTATTTACCATCGAGCGTATAACCATGCGCGAAAATCCTATTTATCATTCGACTTATACCGGCCGTCCGCCCGATGAGCCAGCGATTTTAGGGGAAGCTTTGAACGAGGTTTTCGTGCCAATTTTGCAAAAGCAGTTCCCAGAAATTAGCGACTTTTACCTACCAACTGAAGGCTGTTCGTATCGTTTAGCGATAGTTTCGATGAAGAAACAATATCCGGGACATGCCAAACGCGTGATGATGGGCGTTTGGTCTTTCTTACGACAATTTATGTACACCAAGTTTGTGATTGTGGTGGATGATGACGTTAATACTCGCGATTGGAACGATGTGATCTGGGCGCTGACCACCAGAGTGGATCCAAACCGCGATACCACCTTAATCGACAATACGCCGATCGATTATCTCGATTTTGCGTCGCCAGTTTCGGGCTTAGGCTCGAAGATGGGGATCGATGCCACCAACAAATGGGCAGGAGAAACCGAGCGCGAATGGGGCGAGCCGATTAAGATGGATCCGGCAGTTAAAGCTAAGGTTGATTCTCTTTGGGATTCATTGGCTATTATGCCCAAGGAAGATAGCTAAATGACTGATTCTATTGAAAAAGATATTGAAAAGTTATATGAATTTGAAGTCCGTTTGGTACGAAAAGTCAGTAGCGATGTCTACTGGGTACAGCTGGATCCCATCGATCAATTGCCACCCTACTCAGCGGGTCAATATTTGCTGTTAGAGCTGGCCGATGGCCATTTGTGCCCTTTTTCCATTGCTAGCTCGCCGTTGCAAGATGTGCTTGAGCTGCATATCCGCCGCCTACCCGGTCATGACGAAGCCGATAAAATCATTAGCCATTTGAAACACCGCAACAAAGTCCGACTGCAAATGCCTTTTGGCTGTTGTCTACTCACCGATGCACAGCGCCCCGCAGTGTTTATCGCTGGCGGCACTGGTTTTGCGCCCTTTCATTCGATTGTAAAAACCGCCTTAATGAATGGTGATAAACGCCCTCTTATTCTCTATTGGGGCGCCCAAACCGGAGAGGATCTGTATTTATTAGAGGAACCCGAAAAATGGGCTAATTCCGTCGAAAACCTAACATTTGTGCCAGTTCTGTCGGGAATTGATCCGAAATGGCAAGGTCGTAAAGGCTTTGTTCACCATGCTTTTATGCTCGACTATGACGATTTAAGCGAAATGGATATTTATGTGGCAGGCTCTGAGCCGATGGTCATGTCGGTTTATCAAGACTTATTGGATCGCGGCGTTGACAAGGCCAATATCCATTCCGACATACTGCACATCAAGCGTGACTTTGGTCAGTTAGATTAATTAATAAAACCGTAAGGTAAAAAAAGAGCCCGAAGGCTCTTATTGTTAAATCGTTGTTATTAGTATTTTTTATTGGTATTTTGCTATCACCTTTTGCGGTGTTTGTGCAGCCACTAGCTGCTCGACCCCCATTTTAATTTCATTAAGCTTCTCTAATTTCTTGCTTTTCTTACTAAACATATAGGCTACGCTATCTGCTGGAATCTTAATCTTCGACTCCTTCATTTTAGATTCGAAGCCTCTGCGCTTCATAATGTAGCGCCCTTCGATTGGATCCACTAAGACGCCATGCACGCGGCCATATTCGACATTGTAAAAACTGGCTTCATTGGTAGTGCTGCCCACAAACATACTTTTGTACTGCGGGTGCTGCATTAAGATCTCAACATCGCCACCGTAAAAATAGCCGGAAGAAACGCCAATTTTATTACCAAAACTCACAAACTGTGCCAAATCATCGCCGCTAAAGCTGTTGCTGTTAGCGATAAAAAGGGCAAAAGCCTCTTCACGATAAGGCACTGAGAAATCCGCAAACTGCTTTCTATCTTCGGTTGGTGTTGCGCCGGCTAAGACGTCAACCGTGCCCTTCTCCACTGCTTCAAGCAGATCAGCCCAAGATTTTTCAACAAAATTCAATTGGCAACCCGCTTTACCAGCGGCTTGCTCAAGGATTTCAACATCGATGCCTCGCATCTTCTTATTTTCGTAGAACTGATACGGTTTACGAGATTCCCAACCATAACTTATGGTGCAGTCAGTTTTGGGTTGTGCTTTGGAACTTTGGGTGTCAGAGCTTCCATTTTCATCGCCACAAGCAACCAGCACTAATGATGCCAATAGCATCCAGTACTTCGAGAGTCGCATTTGATTTCCCCTAATTGAACGATAAATAACAAATACCGCACAAGTATTGACGAACTTGTGATCCAGATCAACTAATTTTGTATAAAATCCCGACAGAAATTAGGAAAAACGCGTTTTATCAAGTAGTTAGACTTGTCTGTCCTGAATAGGGGCAAAGATCAGATAAAAGATCCAAGCAAACCAAGAAATAAACCAGATGGCTAAGATCCAGCCAAGTTTTTCGCTAGCCACCGTCTTTTTAGACAATAAAATCAATAAGATAGGAAGTATGTAGAGAAAGCCTACTAAGACAAAAAACAGCAGTAGGCTGGTGATGGTAATTGCCATTTTTTGTCAGCTGTTACGAAAAAACGCCATTAAGCAATGGCGTTTTTGATTTTGTTCATGGCGTTTTTTTCCAATTGACGAATACGCTCCGCCGAAACCCCATATTTTCCAGCTAAATCGTGCAAAGTAGCCTTTTGATCAGAAAGCCAACGTTGCTGTAAAATGTCTTGGCTACGCTCATCAAGCGCCTTCATCGCCGACATCAAACGCGCTTCACGCTGATCTTGCCAATCGTTTTGCTCAACTTCCACCGCAGGATCGAGGCTTTTCGACTCAAGATAATGCACTGGGGCATAAGCCTGGCTATCATCATCAATCGCCGGCGCATCAAATGCCGCATCGTGCGCATTCAAACGCCCTTCCATCCGCACCACCTCTTCTGGCGATACGTTCAAATCTTCGGCAATCGCTTTAACTTCTGCCGAATTCAGCCAACTTAAGGACTTTTTCTTCGAGCGTAAGTTAAAAAACAGTTTGCGTTGCGCTTTCGTGGTCGCCACTTTAACGATGCGCCAGTTTTTCAAAACGTACTCGTGAATTTCCGCTTTGATCCAATGCACCGCGAAAGACACTAAACGCACACCCATGGTCGGGTCGAAGCGCTTAACAGCCTTCATCAAGCCAATATTACCTTCTTGGATAAGATCCGCTTGCGGCAAACCATAACCATTATAACTTCTTGCTATATGAGCCACAAAGCGTAAGTGAGCCATTACTAACTGACGCGCAGCATCTAAATTTTCTTCATCTCTGAAGCTATGAGCTAATGCCTGTTCTTCTTCTACAGATAGGACAGGAATCGCATTGACAGACGAGATATAACCCTCGATGCTGCCTGTAGGTACGGCTAACGCCATAGACATTGAAGTGTTGCTCATGCTTTCCTCCTATTAATACTTACACTCTATATTAGCACTCTTTAATCTAGAGTGCTAATTTTTTAGCACTCCGTGATAGAGAGTGCTAAACACATGTCTATAAGAGCATATTTCACGGCAAAAGTTTCATATTTATCCCTATTGGCTATATAGTAAAAATCTATGATTGCTAAACGCTTGATTCTTTTGGATTTCTATTAGGTATGTCAGCATGCAAGGACATACCAACTAGGCTGCGTAGTGCCACTAGTCCCAAGCGCGATAACTTTCATGCTTATCATTAACTAGAAGATAGGATTTTAGTCATGCTAAAAACGCTAGCAAATATTATCACTGGCTTGGTCGCCATCGAACATATTGCCATTATGGTGTTGGAGATGTTCTATTGGGATCATCCAGTTGGCCATAAAATCTTTAGTATGAGTCCCGAAGTAGCCTCAGCCTCAGCCACCTTGGCTGCCAATCAGGGTTTGTATAACGGCTTTTTAGCAGCGGGATTAATTTGGGGATTAATTTCTGGGCGACGCGACATTAAGCTGTTTTTCTTGGGTTGTGTTGTGGTTGCAGGTATTTTTGGCGCTATAACGGCTAAACCAAGTATCCTATTTACCCAAGCATTGCCCGCTTTACTTGGTTTGGTTTTATGTTTTTTGCAAAAAAAGGCTTAAAAGCGATTGCAGCCATGAAAACGAATGTGTTACCTTCGAACTATGAAAACTTTAGCCGCTAATCGGGTAGCAGCCCTGAATATCAAACTTGTTAGTAGCAAGCTATTTGCCTTATTACGCGTGGTGATTTTATTACCGCGAGAGGGCTGATGCGCTAGAGAAAAGCAAATTGAAGCCCTCGCACTGAAAAGTTCGGGGGCTTTTTTATGGTAGCTAGTTTTTTACGAGCACAACATGAGTAACACAGAGCAGTAGGATTTAGGTTATAAGCGCGAAGGAGGGACTATGTCCAAGCCAAACCACTCAAACAACAGCTGGAAACTGATAGTCAAAAATACGGTTAATTCTATCGATTTAACCTTGGCTAAGATCCAGCAGTTGGCCAATAACGCTGGCGTTACTATCCAGCACCACCAAATTGAACTGGATCAGGGAAAGGAGTTATCACATCTGGTGTTAGGACTCGATAATCCTAAACAAGAATCCAAGCGCAACGATGAATTTGTCCGATTGTTGCAACAGGAATCGGACATTATTGAGATCTCTCAATACCAAAGTCCGCTAAGAAGCTGTTTAACTAATTAAAAACCTCTACTAAATAACAAAAAGGGCAATTTATGCAACCAACAGAAACCATCTGGTTTAATGGCAAGCTTGTGCCTTGGGATCAAGCGCAAACCCACGTACTTTCTCATGCCATCCATTACGGCTCATCAATTTTCGAAGGCATTCGCAGCTACCAAACTGCAACAGGCATTGCCATTTTCCGCTTGCAGGATCATATAAAACGGCTATTTGACTCTGCCAAAATTTATCGCATGCCGCTCGATTACAGCCAGCAACAAATAGTCCGAGCCTGCAAAGAGCTGCTTAGCGCCAACCAGTTAACCAATGCCTATATTCGTCCTTTTGCTTTTTTTGGTTACGGCTCGATTGGCGTTAGTCCCAAACAGTGTCCGTTAGAAGTTTCCATTGCGGCTTTTGAGTGGGGCGCTTACCTTGGCGAAGACTCAATAGAGCAGGGCGTGGACACCGCCGTATCGTCTTGGAATCGAGTTGCTCCTAACACCTTACCCAGCGCCGCTAAAGCCGGCGGCAACTACCTTTCTTCGCAGCTTATCGTGGAAGAATACCAACGCCACGGCTATCAAGAAGCCATCGCTTTAGACGCTCGCGGTTTTGTCTCGGAAGGCTCGGGGCAAAATATTTTTATGGTTAAGGACAACAAACTTATCACCCCACCAAGCACAGCGGCCATCTTAACCGGATTAACCCGTGACAGCGTTTTTAAGCTAGCACAAACGATGGATTTAACGGTTCAAGAAGCCGATATCAGTCGTGAAAGCCTGTATCTAGCCGACGAATTATTCTTTACCGGAACCGCCACTGAAATCGTACCGATCCGCTCAGTAGACGGGCTGACCATTGGCTCTGGTCGCGCTGGCAATATCACCAAGCAATTACAACAAGCGTTTTTTGGACTCTTTTCCGGCGAAACCGAAGATCAATGGGGCTGGCTGGATTATTTATAATCTTGCTATTAGCTTGTCGATTTTAGTATTGCAATTTCGTCTTTGCTAATGAGTTCTGCTCATTTATAGTCAGAATTAACCATAAAGAGGAATTTAATTATGCAATATTTATTGATGATCTATGCTGCCGAGTCCGCCGAGCCAACAGCAGGCAGTCCAGAATTTATGCAGCTGCTTCAAGACTACGGCGTTTTTACCGAAGAAGTTAAGGCCGACGGAGTATTTCTAGCAGGAGAGCCATTAGAGCCAGTCGCCACCGCCTCAACCGTTCGAGTTAGAAATGGCGAATCCTTAATTACTGATGGCCCTTTTGCTGAGACAAAGGAAGTACTCGGCGGCTACTATTTGTTGGACTGTGACAATCTGGATCAGGCTTTACAATACGCCGCCAAGATCCCTTCCGCCAAGTACGGCAGTGTTGAGGTTAGGCCCATTATGCAATATCCAAGCTAAGGTGGCTCAAGACCCATCCAACGCTAGTCTTTCGCAACAAATCGAAGGGCTAGTGCGCCAATCCTATGGCAAAGTGCTAGCCCAATTGATTCGTCAATTCAGACAAATCGAGCTGGCCGAAGATGCGCTACAGGAAGCCAGTATCAGCGCCCTTAAAGCTTGGTCAGAAAAAGGGATCCCAAAACAAGCTGAAGCCTGGTTAATGCTCAGCGCTAAAAGAAAAGCCATTGATTTTATTAGAAAAAATCAATCAGAATTACAAAAAGCTGATAACTATATTACCTTTGCTCAAGATATTCTTGAGGATCCGTCTGTTGTTGACGGCCTTGAGGATCATCGGCTTGAGTTAATTTTTACTTGCTGCCACCCAGCTCTGGATTTACATTCGCAAGTGGCGCTAACCCTAAACACGGTTTGTGGTTTTGCCACTGAAGAAATCGCTAAAGCCTTCTTGGTTTCAACCAGCACCATGGCGCAACGACTGGTTCGGGCTAAACGTAAAATTAAAGTTGCCAAGATCCCTTTTGCCATACCGGAAACTAAAGACATGGCAGCAAGATTAGCTGCAGCGTTAAGCGTTATTTATTTAATTTTTAACGAAGCTTATTACTCCAAAGGGGATCGATTGTTAGTCTCTAGCGCTTTATCTCTAGAGGCAATTCGCTTGGCCCAATTACTTAATCGACTGTTACCCCAGCGTGTCGAATTATTGGGGCTTTTATCATTGATGCATTTTAACGTGGCACGATTTAGCACCCGTTTAGATAAGTTTGGGCGTAGCGTTAAGCTAGCCGATCAAAATCGTAAGCTCTGGTCGCAAGAGTCGATAAAACAAGGCCACCAATATTTAGAGCAGGCGGTTGCCCTAAAAGCCTTGGGGCCATACCAAATTCAAGCGGCCATCAGCGCAGTGCATACCGCGGCAAAGCGCTACCAAGATACTGATTGGCAACAAATTTACTGGCTATATGAAAAGTTATACCAATACCAAACAAGTCCGATCGTGAAATTAAATGCTGCGGTGGCTTTGCTAAAAGGTGGCCAACCTGAAAAGGCTCTGAGTATTATCCAGCAGCTTGAACAAGATAAACTGCTCAAAAACTATCATTTGCTGTATGCAGCTAAAGCTGAGGTGCTCAACCAAATCGGCGATAAAGTCTCAGCTAAGCAAGCTTATGAAAAAGCCATTGAACTCAGCGATAACCAATACCAGAAAGATCACTTTCGATTAGAAATAGAACAGTTGCTTAACAACTAGCTGGGTTGAATTTCTTTGAGGTGTTTGCGAACCGAAACCCAAGCGCCGATCAAGCCGAGTAGGGCGCCCAGAGCGATTAGAATTAGGGTTTGCTCAAGACTTAACCCCAGCAGTTGATATTGACTTTGATACAACTCAGCTAAACGACTGGCGGAGTTTGCCACTAGATTGCTTAAAATGCTGATCATCAAGGCGGCGATAATTCCTGCCATCAAACCATACCAGATCCCGGTATAAAGAAAAGGGCGGCGAATAAAAGCATTAGTCGCGCCGACTAGCTTAATCACCTGGATCTCTTCGCGCCGATTTAGAATTGCCAAGCGAATGGTGTTACCGACGATCAATAAAACCCCTATCGCCAATAGCAAACTGATAAAAGAACCTATTTTTTCCGAGATTTTTAAGATCTCTTGGTATTTATTAACCCACTCCATATCCAAGCTGGCCGAATCCACCAATGATTCTTGTTCCAATTCGGTTTTTAAGGCCGCCAACGCTTGAGTATCAAGTTGCGTTTCATCGGGTAGCAAAGTAATTTCCATCGGCATTGGATTGTCGTCGAGCAATTCTAGCGCTTCGGCAAAGCCCGAATAGCGCTTAAACTCTTCTAATACTTGTTCTTTATTGCGCAAGCTAGCACTTTTAATTTCTGGCTTTGCGATAAGCTCTGCTAGTAGCTGCTGTGCTTGCTGTTCGCTGGCGGAATCCTCTAAATACAAGGCCATCTGCATACTGGTATCCCAGTTGCCGGACAAAGCCTTGGCATTATTGGTCATAATATAAAAAATACCCGGTAGCGCCAGCGCAATCGCCAAAACCATAATGGTCAGCAAACTATTGGTCGGGTGTTTTAAAATATTCAGCAGACTCTCAAGCGCATTTTTTCGGTGCAATTTAAGCCCCATAAACAAACGGTCAAAGAAACCGACTTTGTGCGCTCTGGCGTGTTTTGCTGCGCCCGCCATTAAGCATCTACCTCTTCAAACAAATCATTACGAATGGCGCGACCTTCTTTTAGCGTGATCACAGGATGCTTTAAGCGCGCAATCAAACCTAAATCGTGCGAAGCAATTAACACGCTCACGCCGACCTGATTAAATTGTTCGAACAGCTGCATAATTTCCGATGACAATTCAGGATCAAGATTACCAGTTGGCTCATCGGCCAATAATAGCGGCGGTTTATTGACTACAGCCCTTGCGATACCCACTCTTTGTTGCTCACCGCCCGATAGCTGGATCGGCAGCTGTTTTTCTTTTTTAGTAAACCGACTTTATCCAAGGCAGCGCGTACTCGTTTTGGAATATCCCGCTCCGAAACGCCAGCGATAACCAAGGGTAGGGCAACATTATCGAACACGGTACGGTCGTAAAGCAGTCGGTGATCTTGAAAAATCATGCCAATCTTGCGGCGATGAAAAGGAATATGCCGATCTTTGGCTTTGCCAATATTTTGTCCGTCAAGGATCACTTGGCCGCGAGTAGGGCGCTCCATCAGCGCAATCAACTTTAATAGGGTACTTTTTCCAGCACCAGAATGGCCAGTCAAGAAAGCCATTTCACCGGACTCCAGCGCAAAGCTAACGCCTTTTAGGGCCTCATGACCGCCCTCATAACGCTTAAAAACCTGATGAAATTCAATCATTTATTATAATTATTCCCCAATGCCTATTGAAAGTAGCGCTTGCCTTTTGTTAGCTATCGGCCTCTTTACTAAATAGCGCATCGATAAAATCAGCGTTATCAAAAGGTCGTAAATCATCAATCCCTTCGCCCACGCCAATAAAGCGAATCGGGATCGACATCTTATCGGCTAAAGCAAAAACTACCCCGCCTTTGGCAGTGCCGTCAAGCTTAGTAATAGAAATTCCCGATAAAGCTACCGCCTTGTTGAAATGTTCAGCCTGGCTCAAAGCGTTTTGCCCAGTGCCAGCATCCACCACCAACATGGTTTCGTGCGGCGCACTTGGATCGAGCTTTTGCATCACCCGCACCACCTTAGTCAGTTCATCCATTAAATTGGATTTAGTATGCAAACGACCAGCAGTATCGGCAATCAAAACATCAATATTACGCGCTTGCGCCGCCTGCAAAGCATCAAACACCACCGAAGCCGAGTCCGCGCCAGTGTGCTGCGCGGTAACGTGAATATTATTGCGCTCGCCCCAAACCTCTAGTTGTTCCACCGCCGCCGCGCGGAAAGTATCGCCCGCCGCCAGCATCACCGACTTGCCTTCATTCTGGAATTTTTTCGCCAGCTTACCAATGGTCGTAGTTTTACCCACACCATTCACACCCACCATTAAAATCACAAAAGGTTTCTGCGTGATCTCTAAAGGTGCGGAGCAGGGCGCAACAATCTCAAACAAAAGCTCACGCAAACGATCCATCAAAGCTTCTGGATTTTTTAGTTCTTTTCGTTCGGCTTTATCGGTCAGATCGTCAATAATTTTGCGAGTAGCAGCAACCCCCACATCCGCCATCAAAAGCTGAGTTTCAATCTCTTCAAGCAAGTCTTCGTCAATCTGTTTGGAACCTAACACCAGATCGGCAATACCGCCGGTTAACTGACTGCGGGTTTTGCTTAAACCCGACTTTAAACGGGCAAAAAAGCCTGTTTTTTTAGGCTTTTCTTGCGGTTGTTCTACTTTTTCTGGGGTTGCCAACTCTTGCGGACTAATCGTATCTTTATCTCCAAGCTTTGGAGTTTCTTCTAACAACGATATTTGCTCAGGATCGGTAATTTCTAGATTCGAGTCATTTTTATCAGTGTTTTCTTTAACAGAGCTTTCTTGTTCGGAGCTTGCTAAAGTGTGCTCTTGAACAACGACCGCTACTTGCGGTTTTTCTGCTTCCGGTTCTAGCTCTAACTCTGACTCCGGCTCAAAAGTTTCTTCGACAACCTCAGTTACCACTTCTTCAAGTTGCTCATCGAGCTGTTCATCCAGCTCTTCCTGTAGTTCGTTTTCGATCACCTCTTGCGGTGCCGATTCGCTGCCAGTGTCCTTTTTGCGGAAAAAGCCAAACAAACCGCCTTTTTTCTTTTCGCTCATGAATTCTCTTAATGCTACTTAAGCGCTAGCGCAGGATTTGGCTAAAGCGCGACTTGTGAAAAATATTAAAGGCGCTATCCTATCATTTTCAGCCAAAGCTCGTCAGCTTTTAAAGCGACTTTAACAGCCGATAGCACCTACGGATTATTACTATTTACTCTCAATATGGCCAATCGACAGAAACTCCATCAAAACCGGACAAAGTCGTGCACTTCTAGCAAAAAAGGCGTGTTTCGGGTGATTGGCGGCCAACATAAAGGCCGAAAGCTTAACTTTATCGAAGTTGAAGGCTTGCGTCCGAGCTTGGATCGAGTGCGTGAAACCCTCTTTAATTGGCTGCAAGCGCAGATTCATGGCGCCAAGGTGCTGGATCTGTTTGCCGGCTCTGGCGCACTGGGTATCGAAGCGCTTTCTCGAAACGCCGACTGGGTACAATTTGTCGAGTTAAACACAAAAGCCGCCGGACAGCTTGCCAATAATCTCGAACTACTGAAGTCCAAAAATTCTCAGCTGGTAACTGGCGATGCGCTGAAATTTATCGAAACCAATCAAACCAGTTTCGACATTATCTTTCTCGATCCGCCGTTTCACCAGGGCATAGCACAACAAGTCATAGATCTTTTGGCAGAAGCGACATGGTTAAAAGCTGAGACTCTAGTTTACCTAGAAACCGAGCAAGATTTAGCATTAGAAATTCCAGAACACTGGAATTTATTAAAAAACAAAAAAGCAGGGCAGTTGTTATATAAGTTGTACCAAGTTAGTTAAAACATTGCCCTTCTCACTTACGTTGGCAACCAAATCAAGTTCCTGCGGTAAATGACAAGCTATTAAGATTTATATAGAACCTTAATTAAATGATAACCAAAACGGGTTTTAACAGGGCCAATTAATGGCTTATCTTCGCTACCTTTAGCAAAAACCGCATCGTCAAATTGTTTAACCATAGCGCCTTTTTTAAACTCACCTAAGTCGCCACCTTGTCGTTTCGACGGACATGTAGAATGCTTTTTGGCTAACTTAAAAAAATCCTCACCCTTTTCCAGACACTTTTTTAACGCTTCTGCTTCGGACTCGGTTTTCACTAAAATATGTAACGCAGCTGCTTTATTCACATTTAATCTTCAAAAAACACTTCTTTACCATCTATGTTTAGGTCATTTAATAGCATTTCCCACCAAGAATACACTCTTTTCAGCATATCTTTGACATCAATACTATTATTTTTTTCACTTTGATCTTCGATAATAGAACGAGTAGATATTGATTCGTTTTCATTGTTTGAGTTTAAGATAATCATATCAAACGTTCTAACATAAAATTCTTTGTCTAAGTTACGCAAATGAGAGTGCTTGTTGGCATTACATATTTGATGGCAAGAATTTATATCTTTATTGAGTGTTCTTAAACTTACCATCAATTCTTTATCGCTTGAAACATTTAAAGTAGGGTATTTTGAGCATATCAGATCTTTTTTATTCTCATCATTTTTTACAACATGATACAACCAATCCACTAGAGATATACAGGTGCTAGCAGCATTTATTTGTGCATAACAAATTGCGTCTTTTGTGGCTATTACTTGCTTATCCATATTTTCGATCTGAGTATAATCTGGAATAATATCTATCAAGGACAGTTCCCACTTTAATTTTCTCAAAACCTGCCAAATATTAACGAGACCTAATGTACGGTCATTTGCATTAATTTCCATTTGAGAACCTTGTCATCAAATAAACATCAAACCGATTGCCTTTGCTTTCAATGCTCATGCTGGGTTTTTGTTGATTTAAATAAGGCGCGTAACTAGGGCGTTTTACTACCACCCGTTTGGCGGCATTGGCCAATGCTACGGGTAATAGATTATCCGCATCGGGATCTTCGCCGACTAAGCGTTTGACCAAGCGCATTTCTTTTTTTACCGCGGCGGATTTGTTGCGCGGTGGAAACATGGGGTCGAGATAGATAATGTCGGGTTGTTGCTCGGCCGATAATTGCTCAATTAAATCAATTGCTTGGCCATGATGGAGCTCAAAACCTTGACTAAAAAGTTGGTTCGTTTCAGGGTTCGCTTGCGCTCGACTAATGGCGTCTTGCAATAAACTGGCGACATAGGGCGAGCGCTCGACTACTCTCAGTTCGCAACCTAAATTTCGCAACTCAGCGGCATCACGGCCCAAACCGCCGGTGGCGTCTAACACGGTTGGATTCCTGTTGGATTTTAAGCCACAAGCTTTGGCGATATGTTGTTTACGACCGCCGCCTTGTTGTCGACGGTAGGCTACCTGCCCGCCAACCAAATCGACACTGATGGACACCCATTGCTTATCCAGTTGCGCAAAGAAACTTAAGGCATCTTCGCCAGCCACTTGCTGATAGGCGAAATAACCTTGATAATTCGCTAAATCGTCTGCTTCTGTAACCAATGGCAAGGATTCGAGCCATTGCGGGGCTATACTCTTATGAGAGCTGTCATCTTGTTGGTGAAAAGCAAAAGACCGATCTAAAAATGAATACAAAAACAAATCCTAGGCGTTAATTATTATTTATGGCACCAGATCCTAAGAATAACATTATTGAGCTGCAGATTGATATTAGCGAGCAAATGATCGCACAAAATATCAATGCATTGGATATTTTGGCGCAGGCCAGTGGCCTATCCAAACAAAAGCTTAAAGATGCTATGAGCAAAGGGGCGGTGTGGCTTTCTCCGTCAGCGAAGAGTCAAAATGCCAAACCGCTGCGACGCAAACATGCCAAGCTCAAAGCAGGCAATCAATTATCGCTCTATTATAACCCGCAAGTATTGGCGCAACAGGTCGATTCGCCGAGATTAATTGCCGATGAGGGTGACTATTCGGTATGGCACAAGCCTTATGGGGTTTGGTCACATGGCTCTAAATGGGGCGATCATTGCTCGATTGGCCGCTTGGTGGAGCAGTACTTTTCTCAGCAGCAAAAGCCTCGACAAAGTTTTGTGGTACACCGCTTGGATCGCGCTGCCAATGGTCTTATTCTCATCGCCCATAACAAAAAAGCCGCACAAGCTTTAAGCGAATTATTTGCTAATCGTAAAGTGGAAAAAATTTACCGCGCTGCCGTGGTAGGGCATTTCACGCACGACCAAACCATCGAGAGCCCGATTGACGGCAAAACGGCCATCAGCCATGCCGCTTTATTGGAATTTGATGCGACGGCTAATCAGTCGTTGCTAGAAATTAAAATTGAAACTGGACGCAAACATCAGATCCGTAAACACTTATCATCCATTGGCTTTCCGATTATTGGCGATAGGTTGTACGGCGAAGCAAAAAATACTGATAGTGACCTGCAATTAACTGCCTTTGAGCTGAAATTTGCATGCCCCTTTACTGGGGTCCCACGCCAATACCTAAGCCAGAATTGAAAACTTGCCTAAACCACTTCTATGGTTTCTGGCGGACGTAGGAAATACACTGCCAGCACTATTAAATACATCGGGAAAGTGATTAGCGTCGCTTCAGCAAATATTAAACTGATTTCAAAAACACCTTGTATTATCGATACTACCGCCGAAACCATTAACAGACTTGGCAGCTTTTTGTGATGGCGTAAAATAATCGCACCTATTAAAATATCAAGAATACCAAAGAGGATAAAACATACGAAAGTAAAGCCCACTATAAAGGTGGCTAACCAACTTCCATCGCTGAATAAATCATAAGTTCCTACGCTAAAAACCACCGCAAAAAGGAAAAAACCTAAATAGAAAACAGCCGAGATGGCAATTATAATCAATAGTGGTACATCTAATGCTTTAAAGTTTAATTGATCATTTAAAATCTTTTTGAAACCGAGGTATACAATAATAGAAAGGACGCCGATCAACAGAAAGGCTAGATCAGAAGCTCCAAATTGGATCATACTGTTTGCAATCTGGTTCCAGTCACCCCAAACGATGCTTAAGGCCTCATAGATCAAATAGATAGGAAATATTACGGCTAAGGCAATTGCCAACAAGCCCGGAATTAAATATTCACTTTTCATCAAATTATCTCCAACTCTTCATCTTTACTTCGCATCATCACTTAGAACATACTCAAGGATATCACCCGGCTGACAATTCAATTCGCGGCAAATCGCTTCCAAGGTAGAAAAGCGAATCGCCTTAACTTTGCCGTTTTTGAGTAACGATAAGTTAGTCATAGATATGCCTATCTTTTCTGACAATTCTTTGAGCGGCATTTTATTTTTTGCCATCTCGATGTCTAAGTTAATACGAATATTCATGCTTTTTACAATACGATTGACATTTATGCTTTTCAACATTTATTTTATGTTAAGCGTAAAATAAATGTTGTTTAAAATAAAAGAGAGAGCGTTCGAAAATAACCAGCAGCATGCTACCAGCGCGCCTTGTAGCCTCTTAGATCGAGGTGTAAAAAAGGACCATGGTAGGCATTGGCTTTGTATGCCCCTAAACCGCCAACCATCTTGTCATGAATAAGCTTTTCGCCAAGCTCCTCTGCCCAGCGATAGAGTTGTTGAGCATCTTTTTTATTCACTTTACCGTCAGCATTAATGTCATCCATCACCCCATCAACGGGGCTTACATCCAAATAGACATCTGCCGCATCGCCATACAAGTGGCGACTATGCTTAGCACTGCCAATCACTTTGTTATAGCTTGGGGTACGATAGCCACTCATCACCACCAATCTATTGGCGGCTAAACCTTTGCCATTAACCTCTGCCAACAAATTTTCTAAAGCCCAAACCAGTTCTTTCTTGACCACAAGGTATTTAGGGTAGCCACTTTTTTGTTTGCATAAAAACTGCTTGAGTTGAAAATGCGGACTAAGGTAAAGCTCTTTATTCTCTGGGGTAACTTTGATAAAGCCTTGCGGCGCTTGATAACTGGCAAGGCCGCGTAAAGCTTTGGGATAGGCACCTATAGCGTACCCATTGAGCTTGCCTTTTCGTATATTAGCCGCAGGCTCTAATACAAACACCGTGAGTTCTATCGATTGTCCTTTTTGACCCCTAGCAACCAGTCGATAATTCCCTGCATTATTAGGCAGCTGCCATTGGGCTTTATTGTTATTCCATTGCAACTTTTCGCCAGTCGTTTCGTCCTTGCCTTTTTCCGAATAGTCATTAGATTCGACATACAGCTCGATCTGAGCTTGTGCTAACTTTTCAAACTCAAGAACTTGCCCCGGCAGCGCACTGTGCATAAAGCGCTTATAAGGGATCGAGTGTTGATCCACTTTTAACATAAAAGGCGCTAAGCTTTTATCGAAGGTCGACTTTTTATTAGCGCTGGCTTTTGTCTGTGCGGATAGGGAACTGGTTACCGTTAGTAACAAGATGGCTACTAACCCATAGCTGAATTTATTCATGATGGATAACCTAAATAGTTAGCAGTCACTATTTACAAGCGACTAAATACTGGTTGGCGAGAAACCATGCTCGCCAAGCTAATTTGTAACTGACTTAGCGCGCCAAGGTTTGTTGCACACTGGTGTGCAGAGCTTTGCTGACCTGCGGATCGCGTTTATAAATATCTGGGCGAAAATTGAGTTGTCGCTCTTCATCAATAAAAGCAGTCCAATAGGTCAGATGTACCGGCAATTTCTGCTTGAGATAGACGGTTTTTGTGGTCTTTTGGTTCAATTTATTTTCAATCTCTTGGCGCGTGACGCCTTGTGGCGCTAACAGCCATTCTGCTAAATCAAAGGGTTCAAACACTCGAATACAACCGTGGCTAAAAGCGCGGCTGGTACGACTAAACAACTGTTTAGACGGAGTGTCGTGAAGATAGATGCTGTGCGAATTGGGGAAAATAAATTTCACTTGCCCTAGAGCATTGTTTTTACCCGGAGCCTGTACGAACTGAAAGGGGAAATTACCGCGCGAATATTGGCTCCAATCGATATTGCTAGTATTAACCCTTTCAGAATAATTGCGGTAAACCCCAAAATTCTTTTGCTGCAAATAGCTAGGATCTTTTTTCAAACGCGGCAGCGTCTCATTAACGGCGATACTGTAAGGCACCGTCCAAGTCGGGTTGATAACCACATACTCAATTTCATCGCTAAATACTGGGGTTTGATGGTGATTTTTACCCGTAATGATCGGCTTTTGGAAGGTGACTTGATCATTTTCAACGCCATAGACTTCAAAGCCTGCGATATTGACTAAGACAAAGCGCTCACCAAGTTTTTCAGCCAACCAGCGCCACCGCTCCATATTGATCAACATCTGCTCTATTCGCTCAGCTTTACTGACATTCAACGCATCAAAACTCGCCTTACCCACGACCCCATCAACTTCCAAGCCATGACGTTTTTGATAGCGCTTTACTGCCACTTCGACTTCAGGGCTATAAAGCGGATTAGTGCTATCGAAACTAAAATCGGAAGCCAGATCGCCCCAGTAAATCAAACGTTCAACCAATTGCGAAACTCGCGCATCCGTTGCGCCAGGCTTGATGCTACTGCCGCTTACATCGAAGGGCTGCCAGTTGGGATCTGGCAACGATCGTAACCGCGCCAGTTGTTCTTTAAGTAATTGGTAATAAATATGCGAAGGCTTATGCTGCTCGATATAGGCTGCTAAATCAGGGGCCGCCAAAGCTTGCTCTAATAAATCCACTAAATCCAATGGCTGCTTTGCCACTTCCGAGTTTTTAAAGCGATTAGGATCGACCTTACCAGCCAAAATATGCTGCTGCAGCAATAGCGCTGAATCGGTTGATAGAATATCGCAGGCTAATAGATTCTCAGCTTTGACCGGCTGTTGGCAATGCTCAAGCAGTGTTGAGTAATGGTAGTCTTCTGCAAATAAACCATCCTTTTCAATCTCAGCAATAAAATCCAACAAGGCTTGATGCGCTTTATCTTGCCGCAAAGGTGGATACCAAGCCACTGTATAGGCTCTTTGCTGATAAAACTTCTGTAGTAACTTAGGGTAAGCTAGGTAGCGAGACAGCAGTTTCGGATGTTGATCATTATCCATTCCATCAAAGAAAATTTGCACGTCTTGCTCGGCGGGCTCGGCACTTTGCACCACCCTACCGAGGATTGCCGATGTGATGATAAGACCTATCAACGCATGCTTGAGAAAGTATCGCAAATCTATATTAACCACACTCCTATTATTTAACCCCAGATTCTTCCCTGCATCCTTGTAAACCAACTGCTTCATATCAAATTACCTTTTCCGTTATTAAGATATTGTTATCTCAGCCTAAAGTATCGCCCCAAACTTGCTACAGCTGCTAATAATACTAATACTTTTTTAATGCTTATGGGGTGAACAAGTACCAAAAGCGATAAAGTTGTCTGCAATTCCATACCAAGCTTGCGCCAGCAAGCCGCTAGCATTAGGCTAAGCAAATGCCGAAACACGACACACTTTTGCAACGGGTACGAGCTTGCCAACTGTGCCAGCAGCTACCGCTGGGGCCAAACCCAATTTTACAGTGTCACCCCGACGCTAAAATTTTAATTGCGGGGCAAGCACCGGGACGCATTACGCACCATAAAAATCGCCCCTTTGACGATCCCAGCGGAGAACGTTTGCGCAATTGGCTGGGAGTCGATCAAGCAACCTTTTACGATGAGACCAAATTCGCGATTATTCCGATGGCTTTCTGTTTTCCTGGAACATACAGCAAAGCGCAAGGAAAAAATGGTGACCGACCGCCGCCAGCAATCTGTGCCGATACTTGGCGCCAACCCATACTCGATACGCTACCAAACCTAGAACTCACTTTGGTCATTGGCCGCTATGCGATGGATTGGCACTTAAAACCTGAAAAGAAAATGACCCTGACTCAAATCGTACAGCAGTGGGCAGATTATTTACCTTCTCAATTGCCGCTACCGCACCCTAGTCCGCGCAATAATCGTTGGCTGAAAAATAACCCTTGGTTTGAAAGTGAGGTTTTGCCCACCCTACAAGCTTCCATATCCCGAATCTTATAGTTATACTGAAATGGTAATTAAATATAACAATTAAATGATAATGGAACCTGATTATTCTAAGTATTCTTTAGCAGAGCTTCACCAAGCCAAAAATTCTATAGATCGAGCTAATTATCCTGAGCGAGCCAAGGAAATTGATTTACAAATCAAAAACTACTCTCTAAGGGAAAGTGCGGAAACAGAAACTAAAGCGAGCATCGAAGAACTAAAATATAATACTTTTTGGCCTAGGTTTTTTGCAATTATTATCGATAGTATAATTTTATCGGTTCTAATTTGGATTTGCTTTTCGTTCATTTTAAAGCCTGAAAACTATTCTGACACCTTTTTTCAAGCAATCGATGACTTTATTTTTGTAGTCTACTCGATTTTAATGCACAGTTTGTGTTCAGGACAAACTCTGGGAAAAATGATTACTGGAGTTCAAATTGTTACTTTCGAAGATGAAGCCAATATTAGCTACAAACACGCTATTATGCGTGACATAGTACCCTTAACACTGATGCTATTTGCTTATGTCAGCATACTTTTTAATCTCAGTGAACAAACCTCCAATTCCATACTTTTTATAGTCGCCATTTCAATTATTATTTGGTACTTACTTGAAATAGTAACTATGTTATTCAATCAAAAACATAGAGCCTTGCACGACTTTGTTGCAAACACGGTTGTCGTCAGAACGAATCATTGATGAAATGCTTTCTCTAAAACTTTTTCAAATACCCTAGTGCCTTTTTCTTGCGCTAAACTAATATTTCGTTCGGGTATTTCTTCCGGATTTTCAAGATGTTGCAGGGCTTTTTCTAAACTGGCTTCGCGGAGAATATGTAATATCGGGTAGGGCGAGCGGTTAGTGTAATTACTGGCATCATCTTGATCCACGCCATCAAAAATATAATTCGGATGAAAACTGGCGATTTGATAAATGCCCGTATAATCTTCCTGTTCTAACAGTTGGTTGGCGTAATCCAGTAGATCCAAATAGTCTTCAAACTTGGCAAAACCTCGCTCGAAAATCAGCAAGCTGGTTTCAATAGTTTTATGATGATCAAGCCGTTTAAACACCTCCATCAATTGGTAAAGTGCATCTTCGGTCTGCAAAGTATCACTGACCTGATAGTCGATGCTATTACGAATTAATTCACGCTTAGCAAAAGGGCAAAAGTTAAAACCAATAACGGTTTTTAATAACCAATATTTGGTGGCTTGTATGGCTTTAGCTTCTTGTTTCATATGGCTCGATTTGTAGGTTTTGCGTCATTTATGTCGCCGGTAAATATTGCTAATATATAATCAATATTACACCAAATTGTAACCCATGAGTAAGCTACACCATATTGCTTTTTTCATTGTTAACGAATTTCAACCTTTAGATCTATTTGGCCCTTTAGAATCCTTTGCTGCCGCCAACCAAATCGCGGGGCCGCAATATCGCCTTACTCTTTGCAGCATAAAAAGCGGTAAAGTTACTTCGGAATCTGGCATTCAATTGCAAGTAGACAAGAGTATCTATCAAATTTCTAATCTCGATACTTTAGTATTCTGTGGCGGTAGTGGCGCTAGAAAAGATAGGCTTTCAACTAGAGATCTAGCGCAACTTGAAAGGCTTGCTACAGATACTGAGCGACTTGTTAGCATTTGTACTGGCGCTTTTTTATTAGCAGCTCTTAATCTTCCAACACGATTTAGCGTTACCACCCATTGGGATCATGAAAATGATTTTAGCAAAGAATACCCTGATGTAACACTCAACTGTAAAGCCTTGTATCTACAGCAAGGCAAAGTTTGGTCATCCGCCGGAGTTACCGCAGGAATTGATTTATCACTTGCTTTAATTGAACGAGATTTAGGATCATCCATCGCAAACTCAGTTGCTAGACAGCTAGTCGTTTATATGAAACGTCCTGGTGATCAAAGTCAATTCTCCGACCCATTAAAACATCAAGTCAATGCGAAAGGGCGTCTAGCAAATTTACCTAATTGGCTTTTAAAGAATATAAGCGAACCTATTAATGTAGCAAACCTAGCTGAACACTTTGGTTTAAGTCTTAGGCAGTTTAATCGCGTCTTTAAATCTACTTTTAAAACAACCCCTGCTAAGTATTTAGAATCCATACGCTTGGATCAAGCTCGTATTCTTCTTAGCAATAAACAGTTCACGGTCGAACAAATTGCCCTAAAGGTTGGTTTTAATTCTGCAGATAGTTTTCGCCGTGCTTTTGAACGAAAATTTTCGATTAATCCAAGTTTATACCAACAACAATTTTGATTAGGAAATATTACATGTATATTTTGAGATATAAGAAGACCATAGTTTTCAGTCTTATTATCATCATGGTAGTCTGGTTTTTACAGCCTATTTATAGCTTTTATGCTCATAAGGATAAATTGCCATTACCTTTTTGGGGATGGCATCAGCTCCCAGAAAAGAACCCTTTAAGTGAAAAACTGTATGGTACTAGATTTACAAAAGCCGCCCAAAAATCCCTTCATTTAATCGACAATCATAAGAATACTATTCATAGTCCAGCTATTTCAGTAGCCGTTGCTATCGATAACAAACTTGTTTGGGCTGCTGCTACTGGTTGGCAAGACATTACTGGAAAAAAGCCAATCACTATAAATAGTCGATTTCGTATTGGCAGTACTTCTAAAGCCATAAATTCAATCGCATTAGCTCGTTTAGTGGATGCTGGAAAGATCAACTTGGATCATACTGTTGATCACTACATTAAACCTTTACCTAACCCTGCTTGGCAATACATTACCCCACGCATGCTAGCTTCTCACAGTTCTGGCCTGCCCCATTACAAAGAAAATACGGATCTTTTTGGCCTTTATAAAACAATAACTTTAAGTACAGCATATGAAAGTATGATTGATGCTTTAGAAATTTTTGATAGTGCTCAATTATTATCGCAACCTGGTAGTCAATTCTCGTATTCAACCTTGGGGACAGTGTTATTAGGAGCGGTTATGGAATCCGTCGAACAAAAAAGTTATTTCAAACTTGTTGATGATTTAGTTTTTGAGCCATTAAATATTACTGACGTTATCATCGCCCCAACAACCTCTACCGATGGTACTAATATTGCTACCAGTTATAAGCGTGATAATCGCAATCATCAACCAAACCTAGTTCGCAAATGGCGGCCGGTGGATTTGAGTCATCGACTACCTGGCGGTGGTTTTGCTGCCACCTCCTCAGATCTGGTTAAATTGGCTTCGGCATTTATCGACACTGACTTTATTAGTCTTAATACACAGCAGCTTTTCTTGCAACCACAAAGACTAGCTGACGGTAAAGTTAATGCTCAAAACTATGCCATAGGCTGGCGCATTGCCAATACATCTATTGGTCATCATGAGTTAGTTATGCATGCTAATCACGGCGGGGTTTCTCGAGGTGCACAAAGCTGGCTTATGGTTTTACCTAAATACCGTATGGCGGTTGCCGTTAATATTAATAGCAATGTTGAACACTTTTGGGACTTCGCTAAGATATCAATGGATATTGCTGAAGCTTTTCTCGACCAGCTTAATCTTGATTAGGTGCTCGTTATCAACCTACTGTATAAGATCGAAAACTTCTCTGCCTTACACACTGAATTTGCACTTAATCATCCACCAATTGATAAAGCGCTTCTTCGGCCAGCACAGTATCGCTGACTTGATAATCAATACTATTTCTTACTAATTCACGCTTAGCAAAAGCACAAAAGTTGAAACCAATCACTGTCTGCTCTAGCCAGTATTGAGTCGCTGTTATTACGGAGTCCATAAGAGTTAATCCAAGCTTTGAGTAAATTCCAACACCAATTGTTGTAATTCTTTTTGATAATGGCCAGTCACTTCTCCGTCAGAAAAATTATCCAAAAAGCTTGGCAAGCTGAAATGACCACGCACTTGGGCTCCCCAATAAGGCATAAGCTTGAGCAAATTTTCGAGGTTAGTTAAGCCACCGCGAGCACCAGGCGAAGTAGCTAACAGTAATAGCGGTTTATTGCAAAACAACTTAAAGTTTTCTTGTTGTAAGGGGTTTCGCGACTGCCAATCTATAAAGTTTTTAAACACCGTCGGCATACTGCCGTTATGTTCAGGGCAGCTGATAATAAAAGCATCATGCTCGTCCATTAACGTACGAAAAGCGAGCGAATTTTTAGGCTGAGTTATGTCTTTTTCTAAATCCACGCCAAACAAGGGCAATTCATAATCGCGCAAGCTAGCCACTGTGACCGAATGGTTATGGATTTGTGAACTGACGTACTGGATCAGTTGTTGATTGATAGAGCTGGCGCTATTGCTACCGGAAAAAGCTAAGATTTTCATAAGTTTAAGATTTTTTGACACATTGTATGCTATTAGCCTAACTAAAAACGCAAGCATAGAAAAGCTTAGCAACACTTCCTAGCTTATCGAGTGCGGCCATTTTTCGAACCTCACCACTTCCTCTCCAACTTGGAGCCTCTGAAACTAGCTCACATTCTGCTAAAGCGACAATTGACAGACTAGTTGGTTTGTTATTTAATCTTTATATTGGCAGAAGATTATTAACAACAGCAAATAACAGTTTATAAAAGAGAGCTCCCATGGCACAGGCGGACAACAATCAAGCAACCAACAGAACCGTTAGGTTCGCGCGGTTTGTGGTCAATAATAAGTGGCTAGTCTTAATTTTATCGTTACTTTTAAGCTTTTTAGCTGCTTTTGGCGGCAAGTTATTAGAAATTAAGACAGATTATCGAGTGTTCTTCTCTGAAGATAATCCGCAAATGTTGGCGTTTGAGGACATTCAAGATACTTACGATAAAGCCGATAACGTTATGTTTGTCTTAACCCCGAAAGACGGCAAGGTGTTTAGCAAGCAGACCTTAAAAACCATTCAATGGGCCACCGAAGAGGGTTGGAAAACCCCTTATGTGACTCGCGTCGATTCCATCACCAACTACCAACATACCTGGGTCACGCCCCAAGACGAAGACTATATGTTGGTCGGGGCGCTACTGTGTATTCCTGACAAAACGGTCGATATGGACAGCGAGTGTGAACATGAAGGTGTCACGCCGGAAATGATCGATGCGCTTTCCGAACAGCAGCTCGAAGAATTATCGCAAATTCTGCTCAATGAGCCACAGATTATCAACCGCATGATCAATCCAGAAAAAACCGTGACCGCCATTAACGTCACGGTTCAGCCGCCCTCGGATCCGGACGTGGAAGGCTTAGAAGGCGAAGCTAAAGCGGAAATGCAACGTAAAGTTATGTCCGCCGTTCCTGAAATTACCGTTTTCGCACGTGATTTAAAGCAGCGCATCATGGAGCGCGATCCCAATATCGAAGTACGCATGACTGGCGTTATCATGATGAACAACGCCTTCTCTGAAACCGGCATGAATGACATGCTGACCCTAACGCCATTAATGCTGTTTTTGGTGATCCCGCTAGCCTTATTTTTTATGTTACGCAGCATTAGCGGTACTTTTAGCAGCGTGCTGGTGATTGTTTTTTCAATCGTGGCAGCGATGGGCGGCGCGGGTTGGGTAGGGATTTATCTAACCGGACCGATTTTCTCGGTACCGACTATTGTGGCAACTATGGCGGTGGCCGATTCGGTACATTTACTGGTCACCTTTTTACAGAATAAGCGGCGCGGTATGGCCAAAGATGATGCCATGGTTGAAGCGATTCGGATTAATATGATGCCGATCTTCCTCACCAGCATCACCACCATCATCGGCTTTATGACCATGAACTTTAGTGAAGTGCCGCCGCTGCGAGATCTGGGCAATACGGTCGCCATCGGGGTAGGCTGGGCATTCTTCTTATCGGTAACTTTCTTACCAGCCTTGATGATGATTTTGCCAGTAAAAACTGCGGCTAAGGAAAAAGGCGAAAGTCAGGCCATGAATAAGCTGGCTGATTTTGTGATCACTAAGCGTAAAGCTTTATTGCCCGTAATGACAATCTTGAGTATCGCCATTATCGCTTTTCTACCCAATAACGAGCTGAACGATGAGTTCGTTAAATACTTTGATGAAACCATCGATTTTCGGGTCGACTCTGACTATACCGCGGACAATCTGACAGGGCTTTATGTGATGCTGTACAGCATTAAAACTGGCCAGCAAGATGGCATTCACGAATCAAGCTTCTTAGATATCATTGAAAATTTTGCCGCTTTTGCTAAGCAGCAGCCGGAAGTGTTACACGTCCAGTCTTATGGCGATGTGATGAAGCGGCTGAACAAAAGTATGAATGGCGATAAGCCGTATTGTTACAGCCTGCCAAAACAATCCTTGCAGCAAAATTGTAATGCAGTTTTACTTGAGCCAGATGAAGAAAATATTGAATTGGATACTCGAGTACGCGAACTTACGGCTCAATACACTTTGATGTATGAAACTTCATTGCCACGCGGTATGGATCTGAATAATCAGCTTAATGGCGATAAATCTTCTACTCGAATGCAGTTATCGCTGAAAAATGTTTCCAGCATCGAAGTGATAGCACTGGAAGATAAATTCGCTAACTGGTTCAAACAAAACGCGCCGCAACTTGAAATTTCCGCCTCGAGTCCCGCGATTATGTTCTCACACGTTGGGCAGCGCAATATTTACTCCATGATCCAAGGCACCTTGCTGGCGTTGGTGCTGATTTCGATTATCCTCGGCGTGGCGCTACGTTCCGTAAAACTTGGAATATTAAGCTTGATCCCCAATATTATTCCTATGGCCGTTGCTTTTGGTATTTGGGGCATCTTTAAAGGTCAAGTTGGCATGGGGCTGTCGGTGGTGATGGGCATGACCTTGGGTATTGTGGTCGACGATACGGTCCACTTTTTAAGTAAATACCTGCGCGCGCGACGCGAAAAAGGCATGGATCAAACGCAAGCCGTACGCTACGCCTTCCAGACGGTTGGGATGGCGCTGACCGTGACTACCATTGTATTGGTGCTCGGCTTCTTGGTCTTGGGCATGTCGCATTATGTGATGAACGCTGAAATGGGCATTATGACCGCCATTACTTTAGCCGCCGCTTTAATTATTGATTTCTTACTATTGCCACCATTGCTGATGCTCTTTAAACCGAGCAAGCAAGTTGCAAAGACACAACCTCTTGGAGAAAACGCATGAAACCCGCAGTGATATTATTAACCCTTTCAAGCCTACTGCTTGCTACTAATAGCGTAAGTAGCGAAACGCCTGAAGAAAAAGGGCTGGCCATTGCCAAAGAAGCTAAGGCGCGTAACGTCGGCTGGGGCGATAGCGAAGCGAGCATGACCATGACTTTGCGCAACAAGGCAGGCCGCGAGACGATTCGCAAAGTGCGCTCGAAATCTTTGGAAGTACAAGACGATGGCGATAAGGGTTTAAGTATTTTTGATGAGCCACGCGACGTTAAAGGCACCGCCTTTTTGTCCTTTACCCACATTCAAGGTAATGACGATCAATGGCTCTATTTGCCAGCTTTGAAGCGCGTAAAGCGTATTTCTTCCTCCAACAAATCTGGCCCTTGGATGGGCAGTGAATTTGCTAACGAAGACTTAACCTCCTTTGAAGTAGAAAAATACAGCTACAAATTTTTGCGCGAAGATGAAATCGAAGGCGATAAGGTATTCGTCACTGAACTTTACCCGCAATATAAAAACTCGGGTTATAGCAAATCAATTTCTTGGATCGATCAAGATCATTACCGAGTACGCAAAATTGAATATTTTGATAAGCAGGGCAAGCTGTTAAAGGTCATGACCTTTAGCGATCTTAAATTGTATCTGGATAAATTCTGGCGCGCCCATAAACAGGTCATGGAAAATGTTCAGACGGGTAAAAGCACTACCATTGACTGGGGCGAATATCAGTTCAATGTTGGTCTAACGGACAAAGACTTTAACAAGTCGAGTCTTAAGCGAGCTAAGTAATGTCTGCTGTAGCTATCCGTAATCCTGACGCTACTCGTCAGCGTATTCTTGATGTAGCCTTTGAGGAAATTCTAGTCAAAGGCTATCAAGGCTTGCGAGTGGATCAAGTGCTAAAAATGACTGGGCTCACTAAGGGTGCTTTTTATCACCATTTTAGTAGCAAGCAAACACTCGGCCACGCAGTGATTGACGAGGTACTAAAACCTTGGATTATTGATAGGTGGATCAAGCCTTTGCACCAGTTTAAAAATCCGGTGGATGACTTGATCAATTTTTTAACCGAAGCGCGGCAAGAGCTCAGCGCCAATAATTTGCATACTGGCTGTCCTTTAAACAACTTAACGCAAGAAATGTCACCACTGGATGAATCCTTCCGCCTAAAAATTACTGAAATTTGGCAGTTGTGGCATCAAGCCTTGAGCGAAGCATTCGCCAAAGGTATTGCCCAAGGATATATTCGTCAGGATGTAGAGCCTGATAATGTGGCGCGTTTTTTAATCGCTACTATGGAAGGGATCATTGGTCAGTGTAAATGCTATATGAACGATGAAGTTTTTGATCAAGCAGGGGAGTGTTTAAAAGATTACATTAAAAGTTTAAGCGCCTGATTACTCCCTGTTGTGTACATCTTGGGTTGTGCTTTTAAGCCACAAACCTTCACTTGTCACCCCCAATACAAGTTTGATGTAACACTTTTGGCGCTCAAGCCGTACCTTTTGCAAAATCGGTACGGCTTTTTTTATGTTTGTATGCCAAGCCGATTATATCAGTTAATTAGCTAAATCCTTTGCTTAGTCCTTTAGCCCAATAGTTGTCTAAAACGCTGATAAATGGGTTTTAATTGCCGGTACATTTTCTTATAGCCTTGCTGATAAAGTTCTTCATACAAGGCAACATTGGCAGTCAGCGGCTCAAAGGTTTCGCCATGCCGACACATGGCCTTCACTGCCTCGGCATAATTCTTAAACGCGCCAATACCAACTGCAGCGTTTATCGCCGCCCCCAAAGCCGAAGTTTCATAAGTATGCGGACGGATCGCGGGCATATTAAAAATATCAGCGGTCAGCTGCATCGCCACTGGACTTTGCGAACCGCCACCAGAAACTATCAGCTCCTGCATCGGCTGCTTGGTACGCTTTTCTATCGACTCCATACCATCGCGCAAGCCATAAGCAATCCCCTCTAAAATAGCGCGATAAACGTGAGCCCGAGTATGCAAATCGCTAAAACCAATAATAGCGCCACGCGCTTCTGGGTCCGGGATCTTCACGCCAGGTGACCAGTAGGGCTGTAGCATTAAACCCTCTGAGCCTGGTGGAATTAGGGTTATCGCTTCATCAAACAACTGTTCCGCTGCAATCCCCATTTTTTGCGATAAATCTCGTTCCATCTGACCAAATTGCTCTTTAAACCAACTGACCATCCAATAGCCGCGGTAAATTTGATACTCGATGGTGTAGGCATCAGCCACATTGGAGGGATAGGGCGGCACAAACTTGATTGGTTCAATGTACTTAGAACTGGTGACGTTAATAGTTGCTGTTGTACCATAGCTCAAGCAGGCCTGATGATCTTGAATACAACCGGAGCCCAATACTTCCGATGATTTATCCGCACCTGCGGCGATAACCGGAATGTTTTTCGGGATACCCGTTGCTACCGAAGCTGCCGCATGAACTTGACCAATAGGCTCGCCTGGCTTTACCAGATCCGGTAATAGATCTTTATCCATCGGCGCGACTTGCCATTTCCAATCGCCATCTTGCGCCCACTGATGGCGCTTATAGTCAAAAGGAATATAGCCCACTTGCGAGGCAAGAGAGTCCTTAAACTCTCCTGTCAGCTTAAAATTAAGGTAGCCCGAAAGCAGCAGATACTTATGGGTTTTTTGCCAAATCTGTGGCTGATGATGTGCAATCCAAGCAGCCTGACAACTGGCTTGAAAATTATGAATGGTATCTTCAACCCGCGCCAATTTAAACGCATATTTCCAAAGCCCTTGGATCGGTTTAATGTCTTTAAGCTTACGTTTATCGGTCCAAATAATGGCTGGTCGTAAAGGTTCACCTTGCTCATCAAGGTTAATCACCGTATTGCGCATAGTAGTAACCGCAACTGCCTTAATAGCCTTGCGATCAACCTTTGGATCCTGCCACAAATTGTTACAAGCCCTGCACAAAGAGTCCCAAAAAAAATGAGGATGCTGTTCACTCCAATCGGCTTGATCTGAAAAATACGCCTCCAATAAAGGCACTTGCGACTTAGCAATTAAATTTCCCGCTAAATCAAAAATAATAGCACGCAGCGATTGAGTGCCATTATCAATGGCAAGAATCGTTTCTTCAGTCAAGCCTATTGTCCTATACCTGAATGACGTAATAGCGGCTCGGTGGAAGGTTCACGCCCGCGAAAAGCAACAAACAGATCTGCGGCTTCTTGCGAGCCACCTTTTTCTAAAATATGTTCTAAGAAATCTTGACCCACTTTTGAGTTGAAAATGCCTTCTTCTTCAAAGCGCGAAAAAGCATCCGCCGACAAGACTTCCGCCCATTTATAAGAGTAATAACCTGCGGCATAACCGCCCGCGAAAATATGGCTAAAACCATGTTGAAAACGGTTAAACTCCGGCGTTTTTACTACCGCAAATTTATCTCGAACCTGATCTAAGATCGTTTGTATTAGATCAGGTTCGCTCGGATCAAATTCTCTATGAATTTTAAAGTCAAATAACGCAAACTCAATTTGCCGCAGCATTTGCATCGCAGACTGAAAATTCTTAGCGGCTAACAACCGCTCCAGCTTTTCTTTTGGCAGCGGCTCGCCTGTTTCAAAATGACGAGCAATTTTGTCAAGCCCCAACTCAACCCAGCAAAAGTTCTCTAAAAACTGGCTTGGCAATTCAACCGCATCCCAAGCAACACCGCTAATACCTGCGACCGCAGCATAGTCAATCTTGGTCAACATATGGTGTAAGCCATGCCCAAACTCATGAAATAGAGTGGTAACTTCATCGTGGGTAAACAACGCTGGCTGCTCACCTACTGGCGCATTGAAGTTGCAGGTCAAGAACGCCACTGGCTTTTGCGTCGTCTCACCATCTTTTCGTCGCCCAATGCAGTCGGCCATCCAAGCGCCACCGCGTTTATTTTTGCGCGCGTACAGATCCAAGTAAAAACTGGCAATGGGTTGATTATGACTATTATAAATATCATAAAAGCGCACATCGGGATGCCAAATATCCACATCATCCCTTTGCTCAAAACTGATCCCAAATAACTGCCCGGTAATCTCAAACATGCCTTTAATCACTTGATTTTCAGGAAACCAAGGGCGCAACTCTTCTTGCGAAATATTGTATTTATGCTTTTTAAGTTTTTCGCTGTAGTAGGCTAGATCCCATGCTTGCAGCGCCTCTTGCTGATAATGCTCTTTAGCAAAATTTTCTAACTCCAAGATTTCCGCTTGCGCTTGTGACTGCGACTTATTGGCCAAATCTTGCAAAAAATCGATAACTTGATCGGTAGAGTTGGCCATTTTAGTGGCCAATGATAGCTGCGCATAATTATCGAAATCCAAAAGCTCGGCTAGTTGATGGCGCAAACTCAGTATTTCTGGCATCAGTTTCGAATTATCAAACTTACTATCGTGCGGCCCTTGATCTGACGCGCGAGTGCAAAAAGCGGTATAAACTTCTTGGCGCAAAGCTCGATCATTGGCATGCATCATCACTGGTAAATAGGACGGGTACTCCAAGGTTAAACGATAACCATCAACGCCATTGGCTTGCGCAGTTTGTTTGGCCGCTTTTATTGCCGATTGTGGCAATCCCTCTAAGGCTGATTCATCTTGCAGATCTTTATACCAACCCATGGTCGAATCGAGTAAATTCTGTTCAAACTTAGCGGTTAGTTCCGACATTCTTAATTGGATTTTGCCATAAGTTTTTTTCTTTTCATCGGACAATGAAACCCCAGATAACTTAAAATCTCTTAAGTCATCGTTTAAGATTTTTTGCTGAATCTCATCCAGCTGCAACTCATCAGCTTTGTCACTTAAGTTTTGTATTGCTTGGTACAAACCTTGATGCTGCCCCATCTCAGTTCCGTACTCTGATAATAGTGGCAAACAAGCGTTATAGGCCTCACGAATCTCATCACTATTGACCACTGCATTCATATGGCTAATCGGTGACCAAGCGCGATCAAGCCGATCGTTAATCGCTTCCAGCGGTGCGACAAAGGATTGCCAATTGATTGTATTTTTAGTCTGCGACTCAACCAGCTGATTGATCTGCTGGCGACTCTCTTCGATGATGGTTTTAACCGCCTCTACCATGTTGTTTGGTTTGATTTTTGTAAAAGGCGGTAGTGTTTTTAAGTCTAATAATGGGTTCATAATTGTAATAGGTTGTTGATTCTAAAATTAACGACGTTCGAGCAAATAATCTACGATTCTTTGCGAGGCCTTACCATCTACCGGACCAATATGATCTTGGCGGTATTGCGCTCTTTGCTCACGATATTCTTGAGGGTTAGCTAACTGCTGTTTGACTGCGTTTTTGAGCTGACTAAATTTACTGATGTGAGTGCCAATCTTATTATAAATAACATTATCTTTGCCAAACCGTTTTTCAAACCTATAACTAAAGGGACCACGATAAGACCATTTAAGCTTAAAAAAGTTAGCTACTATCACCGGCTTATCCAGAACAACAAATTCAAACAAGGTCGAGGAAGCCTCGCTGATCAAGAGATCCGCAGTTTTAAGATAGGGCAATAACGAATAATCCTCGACAGGGGCTACATAGCAGTTTGCATAACTGGCCCATTTTTTTAATTTTTTCCTCTGGCCTTTGTACTGTTTTCGAGTGTAGGTAAAAGCATGCGGCTTGATTAGAACATTATAGTCGGAAAATTTCTCTGGCCAGTTATCTGGAAATCGCTCTAGTGAGCTTGGGTTAAAGGTTGGCGCATAAAGTAATGTTTTTTTACTAGTATCCAGTTGCTTGGCTACTAAATCGATACCTTGCTCGCTACCGTCAAAAATCGGATCGAGCTTGGAAAATCCTACTTGCACAAAGGTATCTTCTGGATACATCTGCTTGATGATACGCAAGCGCAATTCGCCTTCCATAAAGCGAACCGTCATAGGTGTATCAGACTTTCTATAATAACTTGGCTTAGGACCTACACCATGTCCTAACTGAGCGGTTTTTGAGTATTGGTGTATTTGCTCTAAGCCTTGAAAAGCATTACCAAAAAAAATCCAATCAGGCTTAGTTTTTAAATAGTAGTCCAAGGCTTGCTCTTTACCGGACACCCAAACCTGGTTACCGGGAATTTCTTTTGCAAAAACGGACTGATCATTTTTCCCGGTATAACACACAAAGATACATTCAATATTATTTTCTATCAGTACTTTATAGATAGGGTAATATTGTGGAATATAGTATATGTTTTGCGTATCAAAAATAACCTGCATACGTTTCTCTTATAATTTTAAGAAATTCTATTGCTATCTAGTCTTAAGCAACTACAATAAAGTTAAAACACCTATTTTCTTTTGTGATGTTAGAACAAACTTTAGCTTCTTTTGATTACCCGAATAGCTTAGTTAAAAGCTACAATCATTGGCATCTTTTGCTAAGACCGCAGCAAACCACCTTAGGCTCGCTGATACTTATTTGCAAGGAAGAAGTTACTGATTTTTCAGCCATTTCTATTGAGGCCAACAAGGAAAAGCATTACATCATCAAGGAAGTGGAACATGTCCTCAAATCTCAATTCAATTATAACAAGATTAATTACTTAATGTTAATGCTTGTGGATCCTGAAGTGCATTTTCATATCATTCCGCGCTATGAGCAAGGGGCAAGTTTTAATGGTCAGCAGTATCCTGATCCATCTTGGGGCAAGCCGCCGGATTTGAGCAAAAGTATCAATATTAATGCCGAATCACAACTTGCGTTTAATCACTTTTTAACCGAACAATTTTCGAGTCTCAGTAAAGAGCAAATAATACCGCGGAAAAAATACCGCAGGCTCTACACGTCTGGCTGTTTTGATATATTCCATCAAGGCCACCTGAATATCTTGGCTAAAAGCAAAGCCCTTTGTAATCACTTAATAGTTGGGGTATCTACCGATGATCTGATCCTCAAAGAAAAAGGACGCTTACCAGTTATTCCGTTTGAAGAACGCATTTCCATTATTAAAGCGCTCGATATTGTTGATGAAGCCATTCCGCAAGTGGACAAAAATAAGCAAGCGATTGTCGATACTTACAAAATTGATGCGATATCCGTTGGCGATGATTGGAAAGGAAGGTACCCCAAAGTGACTTGTGCTATGGAATATTTTCCTTACACCCCAAATGTTAGCTCTACTATTTTGAAATCTAAATTAAATTTAACTTAGCTCTATCTAACTCAAGCTAATTCAATTTAACGACGAATTTTCTCAATAATGGATGAGGTCGAATAGCCTGCTTTGAATTGTAATATTTTGACCTCACCGCCATTAGCTTTAACTGCTTCATAACCAGCGATATCTTCAGCTTTATAATCGCCACCCTTAACCAAGATATCTGGCAAACAACGACCAATAATTCTCTCAGGAGTATCTTCGCTAAAAGCGACCACCCAATCGACTCCTGTTAAGGAAGAGAGCATCTGCATACGGTGGCTCAGCGGGTTAATCGGTCTAGCATCACCTTTTAAGCGCTGCACAGAATCATCATCATTTACCGCCACGATCAAGCGGTCACCCAAGGCAGCAGCTTCTTTCAAATAGGCCGCATGACCCGGATGAAGGATATCAAAACAACCATTAGTCATAACCAGGATTTCATTTTTTGCTTTCGCCGTGGCTATCAAGTTGAGTAATTGCTGTTCGGTCACAACCCCGTGTTGTGGAGCAAAATCTTGCTCAATCGCCGCCTGCAATTCACTTGGACTAACGGTAGCGGTGCCTAATTTGCTGATCACGATTCCCGCTGCAATATTGGCTACTTTACTCGCTAACACCAAATTTTGTTCAACCGCATAAGCAGCAGCCAAGGTGGCAATCACCGTATCACCAGCGCCTGTTACATCGGAAATTTCTTTTGCTTGGGTAGGTTGTAAATAAGGCTGTTTGCTCTGCTCAATTAAGGCCATACCTTTTTCACTACGGGTAATTAACAGTGCCCCTAATTCCAACTCTTTTCTTAATGCCTCGCCTTGGCTAAGCAAGATTTCATCATCATGAGTCTTACCAACAATCGCTTCAAATTCAGACTGATTGGGTGTGAGCAAAGTCGCCCCTCGATACTTACGAAAGTCATTGCCCTTAGGATCGACTAGCAGTGGGATATTACTTTGTTTTGCTTTGGCGATAATCGATTGCGGTGCTTGCAGAGTTCCTTTGTTGTAATCCGACAATACAATCAGATCATACTGCTCCAGTTGTTGTTCCAATTGCGTATGCTTGATCGGATTCTGCAAGGCAAAATCTTTTTCAAAATCTAAACGAATAAGCTGTTGGTTACGACTAATGACTCGTAATTTAGTGATGGTGGCTTGATTAGCTCTTTTTTCAAATAAACAGCTAACGCCAGCTGCCTGCAATAATGACTCCAGCAGCTCGGCTTCGCTATCTTCGCCCGTGATCCCTGCAACGCTAACTTGAGCCCCTAAAGCCGCTAAGTTAAGCGCCACATTAGCCGCACCTCCAGCGCGATTTTCCACCTGATTCACATTAACCACTGGTACTGGGGATTCCGGTGAAATCCTTGAAGTATCACCGTGCCAATAACGATCCAACATCAGATCGCCAATCACCAAGATATTCGCTTTTGAAAAGTCGGGAACTTTAATCGTCATAAACTAGCTGCTTGATAAGAATTGACTCATGATAACGATTTTGTAACTTATTATCTATTTTCTGCGTTATATCCGTATAATTGAATAAAATTTTTGTTGGAACCTGTTATGAGCATCAAACACTATGATTTTATTGCCGTTGGCGGCGGAAGTGGTGGCATTGCATCTGCCAATCGAGCAGCCATGTACGGCGCTAAGTGTGCCATTATTGAAGCCAAAGCGCTGGGCGGCACCTGCGTAAATGTAGGCTGCGTGCCAAAAAAAGCCATGTGGCACGGCGCTCAAATTGCCGAAGCAATGAAATTTGCTCCAGATTACGGTTTTTCCGTCAAATCTCCTGATTTTAACTGGGCTAAATTGGTCGAATCGCGTCAAGCTTATATTGGTCGTATTCATCAAAGCTATGATCGAGTTTTAGCCAACAACAAAGTGGATCTGATCCAAGGTTATGCCACCTTTGAGGATAACAAAACCCTAGAAGTCGATGGGCAGCGCTTGACCGCAGATCATATCGTGATAGCAACTGGTGGCTACCCTGTCATTCCGCAAATTCCTGGCGCTGAATACGGCATTGACTCCGATGGCTTTTTTGGGCTCGAGCAACAGCCAAAGTCCGTCGCAGTGCTTGGCGCTGGGTATATCGCAGTAGAAATTGCAGGAGTGTTCCATGCCCTTGGCAGCAAGACTCATCTGGTTATGCGCAAAGACAAGCCTTTACGCAGCTTTGATAATTTACTTTCAGAAACCTTGATGGAGACGATGCACAATTCTAAGCTGGATCTACACACCCACTGTATCCCTGAGAAGATCAGCCGTGATAAGCATGGTTTAACCATTCACTGCCAAAGCGGTACTCAAATCGGTCCTGTTGAACAGCTGATTTGGGCAGTAGGGCGGGCACCTGCCACAGACAAGCTTGGTTTAGACAAAACTGACATTCAGTTAACCGATGGTGGCTTTATTCAAACCGACCAATACCAAAATACCAACGTCGAAGGCATTTATGCAATTGGCGATAACACCGGTAGAGCAGCGCTAACTCCGGTGGCAGTCGCCGCAGGACGACGCTTATCGGAACGCCTTTTCAATAATAAAACCGGTGAGCATCTGGATTATTCTAATATTCCTACCGTGGTTTTTAGTCATCCGCCCATTGGCACCGTTGGTCTTACCGAGCAACAGGCCCAAAATCAGTTTGGCGATGATCAGGTTAAAGTGTATCAATCACAATTCACCGCCATGTACTCGGCTCTTACTAGCCATCGCGAACCCACTCGTATGAAGCTGGTTTGCGTGGGTGAACAAGAAAAGGTGGTTGGTATCCACGGTATTGGCTATGCCATGGACGAAATTCTGCAAGGCTTTGCAGTCGCTCTAAAAATGGGGGCTACTAAAGCGGATTTTGATAATACCATAGCGATTCATCCGACCTCAGCGGAAGAGTTCGTGACCATGCGTTAAAGCGGATTTTTTACTTAACTTCTTATCAAAGAAGCCTGCAACAAGATTCTGTTTTGGTATAAAAAAAGCCCTGAATTTCAGGGCTTTTGAGCGATCTATGGTTATAATCTAAAGTCTTTCGACTGTAAAACCTTTTGCTTCAAGGTATTGGTTAACGCTATTTTTACCGGCGTAATGTGCCGCGCCCACCACCGCAAAAACTGACTTTCCTTGATTAATTAGATCGGCGATACCATCGGCCATCACTTGGTTACGTTTATAAAGGAAAATATCGTTAAACTGGTTCATAATATCTTCAGGCACGCCCAATTCTTTCGCTTCTTGTTCGGCCTTTTCTAAAACTTCATCCATATTGCCCGTTTTCCAAGCATCCATTAGTAACTCAAAATCTTCAACATCCTTAGATACCGCGCCTAAGACCATATAGTCTTGTAATGCTTTTGGCATCTCGTCCAATAGCGTAAGCTGCTCTTTGATCGATTCTAATTCAGCAATTTCTTTACTTTCGGCACCTTTGATAAAGAACTTATCAACACCGTAATTTTCAGAGTAACCCGCTTGAACCACACCCATTACCTCGATAGTCATAGCGGCCATCCAAGGTTCAAATACCCTCACCATATTACAGGTGGCGGCTTGTGTCTCACAATACTCATCGTATTTGGCCTTGGTTTTTTCGGTTAGCACCGTTGGTAATGGGTTTTCCAGATCCAGAGCCATTTGCTGAATCATCTGCGCCATTTCCATCTGATCAACCTTGTTGATGTTGGCCTCAACCGCCAAGGTATCCGAAGCAGCAAAAGCTTGCATGACCTTCTCTGGCAGCGGATACATATCTTTTTTACCTACATGGATCGAACCAAATAGGTAGGAAGTCTTACCACTATGTTCAATCTTCCAAATCGCTGGAGTATAGTCTTGAGCAACCGCTGGTTCTTGAGAGACCTCTTGTTTCTCCTCAAGCATCGGCTCGACGGTCTTCTCAACTTCAACCTTTGCCTTCTCTTCTACAGCCGCCATTTCCGCTTTCGCTTCAGCAGCTTTTGACTCTTTATCTTTGTTGTAAAAATAGTAACCGCCAGCGGCGATCACTAGTAGCAAAAAAATGCTTATGAATTTGTTCATGCTTATCCCCTTGATAATAAATATTTCAGTTTTTGACTCAATAATCGGCAGCTTTGCTTACCACCATGCCTAAAAAATAATGAAGGCTCAATTAATTCCATCTCATTCAGATAAGGCGTTCCCTCTTGATCATGCAAGAAATCAATCCGTGCGTAAAGCAAACGGCCAAATCGTTCACTAACATATTCCATCGCCTTAGCTGCTAAGGCCTTTTCAGCAGGCGACAATTGGTATGGATAATCTTTAGCACCATAATCATCTTGCACCCTAAAATCACCTTTTACCGGCACTTTACGGGTTCCATGACTGAATTCATGGTCAAAGAAAATACCGGAAGTTTCACCAAAAGTTTCTACTGATGCTAAATAAGGCTGCAAGACCAGATCTTCTGTTGCTACTAATCGTTCTAAATGCTGCTGCGCCTTTTGCAGGCCCTTGCTTGAGTTATCAAATGGCAAGCATTCTCGCGCATTGGCTCCCACTAAAGGCTTAATAAAACCTTGATCCCAACCGCGCATCGCCATCAAGTGCCCAATATTGTAAGTTTGCCCTCGCCATAACCATTCGGTTGGGGCAATAGTAATTCCAGCGTCCTCAAGATCTTTTAGGTATTTTTTATGGCTATTCCACAAAACTACCGCCTGATTGTTGAGCAGCCGAGTTTGCGTACTGACTTTGTCAATCCAGTTGATGAACTCCTCAAATCGCTCTTGATAATCCCAAGTGGTGCGTAATAAGCAAGCATCAAATTGTGACCAATCGACGTCAGAATCCCAAGCTAACACTTGGTATTCGATCTGATCTGCAGCCAGTTGAGCAAAAAAGGGTTGGTCGTCTTGCTCCCATTCGGGCAGGTTAAAGCAACTGGCAATGGCTATTTTCATTTGTTAATCAGCTAGTCGGTAAATTATTGGACGGGAAAAGAAATACTACCCTTTTTGATAATATCAGTAATGGCATTAGCGGATAGCGGGCGACAGTAAAGCATACCTTGCCCCATATCACAGCCCAAAGACTGTAAGATAGACATCTGTTGTACGGTTTCAATACCTTCACCAACCGTCGCCAGATCCAAGCTCTGGGCCAAGGAAATGATAGAGCGAATAATGTTAACGTTGATCAGACGATCCCGTTTCTGACTGCCTAATTGCGAAACAAAATACATATCAATTTTGAGATTATCCACTGGCAACTGACTCAGATAGGCCAAAGACGAATAGCCTTTACCAAAATCATCAATCGAAATTTTAATGTCTAACTCTTTGAATTGATTGAGAACTTTCACCGTATTGAGAACATCGGTCATAGCCGCGCTTTCGGTGATCTCAATTTCAAGCGAGTTTCCTTCGATCCCATACATCGCCATGGTATCGGAAAACTGACGCACAATATTAAAGTTCTTCAGATCTTTAATCGATAAGTTCAAGGCAATGGTCGTATCAATCCCCATGTTGCGCCAATCGTTAACCTGACGGCAAGCCATATCGGTTACCGACTTACTTAACTCATTAATCAGCGCCGTTTCTTCAGCAATTGGGATAAAGAGTCCAGGTGATATATCGCCAGAGTCCGGATCGTACCAACGGCACAAGGCTTCCACACTTTTGATTTTGCCCGTTTGAATATCCACGCGCGGCTGATAATAAAGTCGCAAATCACCATTAGCAATCGCCACTTTAAGCTTCTTTTCGGTGCGACGGCGCTGACTTTCTTGTTGCGTATGTTTTATCTGATAAAACTGATAGGAATTTCTATCCTGTTTGGCCGAATACATTGCGATATCGGCAAAACGGAACAAATCTTCGGCTTTTTTGGTGTGATTTGGAAAGATACTAATGCCAATCGAAGCGCCAGTCTGCACCGTATGGTCATCCGCCTTAAACGGAGTTCTAAATTGATCTAAAATTCTTGAGGCAATCGCGCCGGCTTCTTTTTCACTGGAATCCGGCAAGACAATCGCAAATTCGTCACCACCAACCCGCGCTAAAGTATCCGATTCACGCAAACATTTCTCGATGGTTCCCGATACGTCTCGTAATAAGGCATCTCCCACGGAATGACCTAAGGTATCGTTAATTTCTTTAAAACGATCCAAATCAATATACATAAAAGCTAACTTTTGTTGCTTTTTTACCGACTCAGCGATGCCTTTCAACAAGCGTTTTCGCAGCAGGTAACGGTTTGGTAATTTGGTCAGGGGATCATAATTAGCCAAGCTATGAATTTTACGCTCAGCTTTTTTGCGCTCGGAAATATCATGAAAATTAATGGTCACGCCTTGAATTGCTGGATCATTGAGATGGTTAGCCAAACGACTTTCAACCCACAGCATATGTCCTTTCTTATGGTTAATCCGGCGTTCAACGACCGATAACATTCCTGGGTTCGAAGCCACGTATTGAATGTGAGAGCTTGACTCTTCCCGATCATCTTCATAAATATAAGGCGCGAAACGTTTGCCGATTAAGTCTTCTTCGGTATAGCCCGTAACTTTAGTTACCGAAGGCGACATATAGGTCACATAAAAATCCTTATCAAAGACTAAAATGCAGTCATAACTATTTTCCACCAGCCTTTTATAATAGCGCTCTTGATCTCTTAGAGCGTCAGTTTCAGATACTGGCTGCGAAATTGGCATGATCGCTCCAATCTCGGTAATTGGCTTACCATTATCATCCCGCTGCGAGATGATGCTGTTAACCTGATACCAGCGAATGGCACCATCTTTATGAATTAGCCTAAATTTGGTTGCGACCAAGCTCGAATCATCCGTTTCACTCAATGCTTTTTCTTGCTCATCTATGATCTCACGATCGGCGGGGTAAACGGGTGAATAAACCCCTTCCGGCATTTTGCGAATTTCTTTTGGACTATAGCCCAACATTTCTGCAAATTCCTCTAGTCCTTGAGTAAACAATTGGCTCTTATAGTCCAAACTAAAAATACAAATGGGTAATTCACTCAGCAAGGCTTTGTGATAAGAATCCATAAACTTCTCATCTTCTAAACCTTCGAACAAATTTGAGGGGACAGATTGTAAGGTGATTGCTTTTTTAAGGAAGGACTTGCCTTGGGGCAAATCGATAATAGAAGCAATGTATTCGTTTTTGGTTACCACATCGGGTAATTTAACTAGGGTACGATTGGCAGTGCCGTCGATCAATTCTTTGGGCAGCCACAAAGGATACTCAACACCCAACAAATTAGAGGCATTAATCTCAGGATTATTGTTAACAACTTTGACCACTTGCGACTCATTACACAGCAAAATCGCTACATAATCTTGCTGGCAAATACTTTGCAAAATTGCTTCTTGTATCGGTGGTTTTTCAGTCATTCAGCTTAAGCGTTATCCTAATTTTTTATGTACTTTATCCCATACATCGCTTCATAGAATAAACTAGCGAGCAGCCGTTGTCCAAAGTTAGCGATAAGATTTTGCGATACTCTTTTTTCCAGTTAAAATACTATTAATGAACAAAGCGAGCATTTCAAATGGCAATTCGTAGATTTAAACAATACACACCAAAAATTGGTGACAAAACTTTCGTCGATCCAATGGCTCTGGTGCTAGGCGATGTGGAAATAGGAAAGGATAGCTCCATATGGCCAATGGCGGTTTTGCGCGGCGACGTACATTCGATCCGAATTGGCAACCGCACCAGTATTCAAGACGGAACCGTCTGCCACGTAACTCATGATGGCCCTTACGATCCGGGCGGCTTTGATCTGGTGGTTGGCGACAACGTAACTGTTGGTCATAAAGCCATCTTGCACGGCTGCCACATCGAAAATAATTGCCTTATCGGGATGGGGGCAGTGGTTATGGACGGCGCCATTATTCGCGAACACGTTATTATTGGCGCCAACAGTTTAGTACCGCCGGGGCGCGAGCTGGAAGGCGGCTATTTGTGGGTTGGTTCGCCAGCAAGAAAAATTCGTAAGTTGACTGAAGAGGAAATCGGTTTCTTCGAATATTCCGCCGCCAACTATGTCCGAATTAAAAACCAGCATTTATCCGATAGCGATATCTAACAAGGATTTGCGCCCAACTCGATCACTCTTTATGATTAACCGCACTACTATTAAAAGTGCTAATCAGTCCGATAATTGTATGTTGCTGTTAGCGATACGGCTGATTTAAACATAATAAGGAGCCCTAAAATGATCGGCAGTAACTTGCTTAGACTCACTTTAATCATGGTAATCGGTTTGTTTTTACAATCCTGCGCAGGACAAAAGGTCAGAGGCTCAAGTAGCGTTGTCGATTACCTCTATTCTGGAGAGCAAACCAAAGTTTCCCCTAGTATTCCTCACCTTAAACTGCCTTTAAAGGTTGGTATTGCTTTTGTGCCAGATCAACACAACCATTCAAGAGCTCACAATGTTTGGTCAGGCAACAGTTATGGACATGACTTCCCCGAGACCTTAAAAGCAGAATTATTGGAGACCATCGCGCAAGATTTTAGAAATTTAGAGTTTGTTGAAGATATCGCCGTTATTCCCTCAGCTTACCTAAGACCACAAGGCGGTTTCGACAATCTCGATCAGATAGCGAATATGTATGGCGTTGAGCTGATCGCGTTAGTATCTTATGACCAAGTTCAGTTCACCGACGAAGATTTCTTATCCTTATCCTATTGGACCATAGTCGGCGCTTACCTGGTTTCTGGTGAAAAAAATGATACCAGTACCATGCTTGATACCGTGGTTTATGACATCAGCAGCAGAAGTATGTTGTTTCGCGCGCCCGGATCCAGCTCAGTCAAAGGCCGCTCAACTCCCGTAAATTTAAGCGAAGAATTGCGTCATGACAGCGCCGAGGGCTTTCGAGTGGCAGCCTCGAATATGACAGGCAATCTAGAATTAGAACTTGAAAAGTTTCAGGAAAAAATAAAAAACGATAAAGACTCGGTGATCGTTTCTAATAAAAAAGGCTATTCTGGAGCAGGTGGTTTTGGTATGTTTGAAATTTTAGTTTTATGGTTATTGCTCTCACTCACCTTACCCTTCAGACAAAAATCAATAAAGTAACATCAACAAAAAAAGCCCTTGAAACAAGGGCTTTTTAATAGCTAACTTCGCTATTAGGTAGCAAATGCACCTAGCCTAATTAAATAAGCGGGATACAATTTGATTATGTCAAATCGTATCCCTGCATCTCTAAACTGGCTTATTAAAAAACGCTCATCTATTGAGGGTAAAATAATACGTCTTCGTCAAGAACGAGATATTTATACTGAGCCTTTTGATAGGAGAATTCTTAAGTTACAAGAAGACTTGAATGCTTTAGATAAAACTATTCGGCTTCACGAAATACAAATAAATCCCAAAGTTATTCCGACTACTCAGGATCAGCCAGTAAAGAAAGCAATAAAAAATCGTACTATTAAGCAGCTGATTTTAAGATACTTTGAAAAGAATGATAATAAAGCACTATCTACAAAGGATGTACTAGATCATATCTCATCTAATTACGCTATCAGTGATGATATTACCTATCCAAAATTTTATAAATCTATTAGGAATTCCCTTTATGCAATGTGCACTCAAGGAGTACTTGAGTGCTTGCCTGTTAAAAATAATGCTGCAAAAAGATACTATCGCCTAAAAGGCAAGTAGTTCATCGTTCCGCCTAACTCCTTGGTGGTATCCTCGCCACCAAACGGATTCTCCAACAGAGAAAACACAACGTATCAGACTGCTTAATTGATCCAGTAGTGTATCTCTGCGTGTATCTTCTCTCCATGCCATCTCTTGGGCATAATCAAGCATGTACTGTGGACGCATGCCATGAAAGGTGCCATATTCTGCTCGGCGTAACCGAGAATTATATGATTCAGCTTGATTGTTATGCACGCCAGATTCGGACATAAATTCTTCGGAATGCTCTACGGATTCATGTTTATAGTTACTCTGAAGCTTGTTATAAGCCTTATGTTCGTCACTCCAAATCGTGCTTCCTTTAGCTACGAATCGCTCACAGAGTTTTATTACATTGGCTTCATCTTCAGCTCTAGTAACAGCAATTCTTGTTTTAGTTGCTCCTTGACCAGATTTAGAGCTAATTTCTCTCAAACTCATTACTACACGCCTGTTTTTCTTTCTTTTATAAAGATTTCTTTTCTGTATTGGACTTAAGGGAAGCTTAACCTTGCCCTTTGTGGCGATTCTTGCTTCATAAGCTTTGTGAGCAATACGATACCTTCTTTTACGGCCATGCCTTCTTTTTCCTCCAAAGTAGGCTCCATCGATATGTATTAACCCAGATAGAGGCGATTCATCCCTTGATCGTAATAGCCCTTCACGAATTTTATGACATAAAAGCCAGCTAGATTTTTGCGATAAACCTAGGATGCCACTTAATTCAGTTGCGCTAACTCCTTTAGCTGAATTACAGAACATAAAAAGCAACCGGAGTAACTTTTTATACTTAATCTTTTTATGGGCAAAAACAGAGCTAGATGTAACACTAAAAGTATGATTACAATGCTTGCATCGCCACTGCTTTCTTGTTTTTTTGTAGTAATGCTTGGAGAAGCTTCCGCATTCGGGACAAACCTGCTCACTTTCACTTCCCCAGCGCGATTTCGCAATAAATAACATAGCTTTTTCTTCTGTCATTTCATCAATGTCGTCTAATGAAAAATTTCTTCGTTCACTACTCAACCTATAGCTTTGAGGCATAAATACCTCCTAATTGTATTCTCAAAATTTTTTTCTCCATTTATCAATCACTTATGCGATTTCTATGAAAAATGGAGGCAATAGCAATCTAACAGCGATGTGAAAAACACCGGTTATATAGATTGACAGAAAGCAGATAGGTAAGTAATCTTAAGCTGTATGCATAGCAAGTCTTACTTGCTATTCTTAAGAGGCTCAAGTGTTTATTCACTTGAGCTTTTTGCTTTCTAGCTAATTGCCTCGATTAAATAAGCTATTTCCTTTTTATTTCATATGCTCCTCCTTATCTATATCTAATCTGGTTTTAGCTAAGTATGCTGCAACATCTTTTGTTAAAGCATATTTCCCTCTCCTATTACTCATTTTGAATAACTTAATTGGCGCTCTGCCTTTAGCAAAAGATTGCCTCATTGCATCTAAACTTTTATACCCCAATGAAAGTTGAAGAGATTCACCGTGCAAAATTGGAGATTTATACAGCTGCAATAATTGAATTTCTAACTCAAGAGTTAATTCTTTTAGTTCATCATATGTATTTATCATTTGAAATACTCCGCAACTGTATAGATTCGTGATTTAAAGATACTTTTCGATTCTATTGTAAGAATCAAAGTATTTGAATAAAGTTATGATGACCTCAAACGGCAACTACCCAATAAACAACCACTGGTAAACAACAGAATGTACACTCTCCAAGCATATAGAAAGCTGCCCAAAGAGATAAAAAGTATTGCAACGAAGTACTATGTCTCGGTTGCTTGTATGAGAATGAATGTAAGTCACCATAATCACCTCTATGACTTTTTTGAATTAGAGCGAAGTTACAACCCTCAGTTACCTGCTCTACCGACTTCAAAAGGAAATTTTTGGACACTGAAAAGTGGAGGTGAAGTAATAGATCGAACCCATATAATAGAGGCTATGGATAAATACCTGCCAGATTTGAGCATGTCGACATTAAGGCATCCCATATGGCAAGCTTTTGCTCTTAAGGTTGATGACACTTCAAGCGCTTCTATTTTATTAAGGCTGCTAAACCCTGAGCTTTCTTCAAAGATATTTTATGAGGAAGCATATAGTCAGAGAGTTCAACAAAATGAAATTTCTAAAGAGTTAATTGAACATATCTCAAAACATTGCTCACTGGATTCAGCTGCAGCTTTGCTGGTATTTCATGATTTATATGAAGAGCATGCAGATTTAGTTATTGAATTGCTCATTAAAACAATTATCACCTTATCGATGTGTACTCCAACAGACGTAATTGGCTTTGATTTATATGAACTGATGTTTGAGAGAACGGGGATATTAAAAAAAATTAGCAGCCACCAAAAGAAAGTGCGTAAAACAGAATCATTTAGTAGTTGGATAATATTTATAAAAAGCAAATTAAACCATATGCTTGGAAAAGAGGTATATGGTTTTGAAAGAGCCGAAATATTCACGGTCTTAAGCTCGATTAATCTTGAAGAGCTAAATAACTATAAAAATGAAAGCCAGACAAAACAATCAGTTTGATTTAAATAACTACAATACTATAGTATTACCTAATAATGATGTAACCATTTGAATTTAATGCATATTTGCATTGTCATGTTTAAAGTAAAAGGAATTCCATATGTCAAAAAATCTATTAAATACAAGTACAGTTACGCTAGATGACTTATTGTCTTCTAGTAAGATTTATCATGTCCCTCCCTATCAAAGAGATTACTCTTGGTCAGAAGAGCATTGGGAAGACCTTTGGGAAGATATTGTAGCCTTAATAAATAACCCTGAATCCTACCACTATATGGGATCAATAGTTCTGCAGAAACTCGAAGATAAAGTTTCAAGCGTGATAGATGGTCAGCAAAGGTTCACAACCTTTTCTATAATTATACTTACGATAATAAAACGGATAGAAGATTTGGCGGATGCCGGGCAGGAAAAGGAGCAAAATAAAGAACGTGTTGAGATTTTAAGGCGAAATTACTTAGACGATAAGCACGCTACGACCTTAAAATATACAAGTAAATTGTTTTTAAATAAAAATAATGATGAGTTTTTTCAAAACAATTTACTTCAATTGGTTGAGCCTAATAATATTAGAAGTTTATCGGCCTCTAATAAAAGATTGTATCGGGCATACTTATACTTTTCTGAAAAAATTAATACCTTAGATAATTTAAAAGATAATGGAGCATCGCTTGCAGCATTAATCATTGAATTAATTTCAAGAAGGATTCTCTTTATAGAAATAAATGTGGAAGATGATTTAAGTGCTTATATAGTGTTTGAAACATTAAATGCGCGTGGTGTTGAATTAACCTCGACAGATCTTTTAAAAAACTATTTATTTTCGTTAATTGACGATGAGAATGAAATAGAACTTCAACAAAGAAGGTGGAAGCGAATAGGCGATACCGTTGGAACTGATAAACTGCCAGACTTTCTTAGGTACTTTATAAATTCGAAATCTTCTCTAGTAAGATCTGATAGGCTATTCAAAACCATTAAAAGTAGAGTAGACTCAGCGCCCAAGGCTCTGGCTTTACTTGAAGAGCTTGAGGTTAATGCTGATATTTTTGAAGCCTTAAAAAACTATAACTCCGACATTTGGAAAGACAGAGATGGAACCAAAACTTTAATCCGAGAGTTTAGCCTTTTTAATGTTAAACAAATTACACCCCTTCTATTATCCGCATATAACAACTTCACTGATGAAGAGTTTAGAAAAACTATAAAACTAAGCATAGCAATTTCATTTCGATACAGTGTCATATGCGGAAGAAACCCTAATGAGCTAGAAAAAGCGTATAACGCCGCGGCAGTTAAAATAAGCAAAAATGAGATAACCAGAGCCAGGCATGTTTTCGAGCAACTAAAGAGTATTTATGTAAGTGATGAAGAGTTTGAACATGACTTTTCTAATAAGGTTATGAATAATAAAAGACGAAAAAAACTGGTTAGATATATTCTATATAAAATTGAAGAGCATATGTCAGGAATAAATAGGGACTTTGAACTGGATGCAGGAACAATTGAGCATATTTTCCCTGAAAACTCTAGCAGAGCATGGTTGGAACACTTTCCTAAAGACTCTCAAGAAGGCTTCTTATATCGATTGGGTAACTATTGCTTACTTGAAGCAAATTTGAATAGAGAAATTGGTAACGAAGTTTTTGCAGTTAAAGTTAATAGTTATATTGAGAGCGTTTACTCTTCTGCGAACCAGATCAACGCTCAGACTTGGAATCCTGATGCTTTACGAGCAAGACAAACGGAGATGTCTAAATTAGCCAGCCATATTTGGCGATCTGATTTCTAAATTTATTTATATGGATAGTACATTTATAAGCTACTTTGGAATCCTTTTTGCCATTGTTGTAGCAGTTTACAATTTTTCAAAGTTTTCAATTAGTCATATGTCGCAAAGCAAAAGAGAAAGTTTCTCTTTATGGCTTTGGGGAGATTATGAAGATAGTTGGATAAAACACTATAACAATTTCTTTGACAGTATATTTGGCTCTAAGCACTTATCTGTTAGATGCATTGTTAACTCGTGTATAGCTTCTTTAAGCTTCGTTCTAATCTTATATGTAGTCTTTAACAATGCCTCATTTTTTTCAAGCGAAAGACCGCGGATACAAACAGAACTAGCCTTATTTCAGATCTTAACCCTTGGTATTCTGATCAACTTTGTCCCAGATTACCTTTCTTTGCTTCAAACAAGATATTTACTTAAATTGTTTGAAAATGTGAAAGGGGTTTTCGGGCATTTGTTCTTATTGTTTGCTGACATTGTATTATCTGCAGTAATTATTAGCACTTATATACTTGTATATCTATGGATCGCTAATGTACATGATGTTTCAATTATGAAAATGGTAGCAGCATTTAGTGTATATTCTATCTTTTTTTACTCAACTTTTTTAACCTCTTTTCTTTCATGGTTATATGTTTTATCTACTTGGGTGATGAAGCTATCCTCTAAAACATTTCTTTCGAGATGGCTAGACATAGAAAGCAAACCCGGTAGCTCTTTAGGGATAATTTTATCAGGCTTAGTACTATCAATAGGAATAGCCATGTATCCTTTTATAAAACAAGATAACAAGAGCATTAACATAATTGAGAAAGCAGCCTGCTATATTAGTCCTGATACATGTGGCGATGTAGCTTTTCAGTCAAGCGATAAGTCAGAAGTAATGCAATACCTGACTAGAGCCTGTCTAAAGAGTGAAAACTCCACTCACGACTGTTTTATTACTGGCATTTTTCACAAACAGCTAGGCAATATTAAAATGTCAGACAAAATGTTTGATAAGGCTTGTAATGATGAAAGCCCTATAGACTGCTTTGTACATGGCATTCATTTCTATGATCTCAATGAATTCATGTTAGCTGAAAAAGCATTCCTCAAATTTTTAGATATAGGCCACGCACCTCACTTGGCATACTCATATTTAGGATATATATACGCAGCTCAGAACAGACATAATGATGCACTTAGTTATTTCAAAAAGCATCTTGAGAGATTCCCGAAAAGCGAAATGGGTTATGCAGGACTTAGCTACGCATATTTAAAATCTAATGATCTGGACAAGGCAGAACAATATGCCAAAAAAGCGATACAGCTATCACCTGAAAGTCATTACTCACTTTACGCTTTGGGTAATGTATTAGCCGGAAGAACTAAGCATAATGAGGCCATAAAAATCTACAAAAAAAGTATTTCTTTACATCCAGAAAGTTTGTCATCTTATATAGGATTAGCTTTAAGTCTACATTCTGCTAATCGAATAAAGGAAGCGGACGAGGCATATAGAAAAGTTATATCCATAAATGAAAACATTGCACAGATTCAATTCAATTATGCTATTTTATTACTTAACTCAAATCGCTCAAACGAAGCGATGCACCATTTTGATGAAACATTAAGGATAAAGTCAAATGATGAAGATTTATATCTTTCACTGGCTAACCAGTTTCAGAAATTAAAAGAGTACGAGAAAGTAGTAGATGTATATAAGCATCTAACTGAACTTCTTCCAGATGACGCTAAACAATTTTCTAATTACGGCGTTTCTTTAAAAAGAATAGGCGAATACGCCAAAGCTGAAGAGGCCTATAGGAAAGCAATTGCCTTAAATCCTAATTATAAAATTGCCTATATGAATTTAAAAAACTTGCTTATAACCCTTAAAAGGTTTTCTGAGGCGGAAAAAGTCCCCATTAATTAGGAGCACGCTATTAGGTGCATTTGCTACCTAATAGCGGCTAACTTCGTTTAGAAGCTATAGCTTACTCCAACTGAGGCAGTCTTATCAGTTTTGTCACGATCAGCAGGAACTTTTGAATTATGAGTTACCAAATAGGCTACTTTCAATGCCAAACTGTCAGAAAGCTTAGCTGTCAAAGCCGTTTCCGAATCATAAGTGTCCACCTCTTCACCAATGATCGCCGTTAACTTCTGGGTAAAAGTGGCTGATTCTGAAATATTGTAGGCATAGTCCAAGTCGCCACGCAAAACACCTTCTTTTTCATCATCGCCAACAAATACTTTATTGATTCGATAACCAGCAGCAACACCTAAAGAAAGGCTGCCACTGTCGTCTTTGAAAATTTGACGACCGTAACCAAAATAGACACCAGATTGGTAATCATAAGCACCAAAATAGTCATTAACGTAATCTAAAGTACCGTACAAAAAATCTTTCTCAGATAAGTCATAACGATTATTCCATGCGAAAGTATACTTTTCCGCAGAGCGCTCGTCATCATCAGAGTTGTTTAAACCGGTAACACTAAAGCCCATCGAATAAGGATCGGACACTCGAATCAGATAATCAAAAGCACCATTCATAGTCGTCGTGTTAGTGTTACCCGACGTATCAACGAAGCCTAGATCGATATTACCTTTAGTGCCTTCCTCAGGAGCGTCGGCTAACAAACCCGATGCTTGCACTGAGCCCATGGAAACTACAGCAGCTACTGCAGCAAAAATTTTAGTTAATTTCATTGTCATTCACCTCTCTAAAGCGGACGGCAATTTTACTCTTACTCGTCCTAAAATCCTAATATCAATTGTAAAAAACTGTTTATTTAAAGGCTATCGAACCAATCCACAAAACTGACATATTGCAAATCCATTTGTTCGAAATATTGGCTCTTAAACTGTCGATAGCCCTGCTTATCTACCGCTTGCTCTTGGTAAAGCTGCGTCCTTTGAAATGGCACACCATCACTAGCGATCACACTAGGCCATTGATTTTCCGAGGCTTTTAGTAACCATTGGCACAAATCAGCTTCATGCACCAAATTTAACCATTTAGCGTCGGACGCTTTTTGCTTATCTAACAAAGATTGCAATAATCGCTCTCGCTGACGCGAATAGAGCCCGCTGGCTCGAACTATTGAACTCGAAGGAGCCATCTGTTGGATCTGTTGCTCTGCTTGCAGTAGCAGCTCACCGCGAAAATTATCCGGTTGCGTCGGTGAATTTTCATCAATCAGGCCCAATCGTTGAGAGCCATAAACGGCGGTTGATGATAAAAAAGTGGCGTGAAAACTACGTTGCTGCTTAAGCAATGCCCGAAGCAAATTACCCAAACCATCAATATAAATGTTTTGGTATGCCTCTTGAGTGCGATAAGTTGGCGCTACAATCAAATATAACTGATCAATCTTGGGTAAGCTTGGCAGCTGTAGACTCTTTGCTAAAAGATCGAGCCTTATATGCTGCTGTGACCAAGCTTTATCACTTTTGGAAAGAGTAATTGGGTCTTGGCCATGGGCTTGTAAAAAATCATAGAAACGCCGCCCAAACTTCCCGGCGCCAACAATTAATGACGATTCAATTGCCAATGGTTTCAACCAATTTGGCAAGGCTTTTTTCTATCTGAATATCTTTTCCCGCCAGTTTTTCCAACGTTTGCAAACCCTTACCGGTCAGCACCAGAACAAAAGCACAATCAAACGCTTGCGCAGATTCATAATCGGACTTTGAATCTCCAATAAACACCATTTCACTAGGATCGAGATCAAAATTTCTGGCAATTTTCTCCAGCATCAAGGTATTTGGTTTGCGGCATTCGCAACCATCATCCGGATGATGCGGACAGAATTCGATTTGGTCGATATGGCCATGATGCTTAGCCAACAAGTCGGCCATTTTTTGATGCATTTGCGCAAGTACTAATTCATCATAAAAGCCGCGACCAATACCCGATTGATTGGTCGCAATCGCGACTTTAAAGCCTTGATTCAATTTTGCAATAGCAGCCAAACTACCAGCAATCGGGATCCATTCTTCTGGCGACTTGATATAAGCATCTGAATCGTGATTAATAACTCCATCACGATCCAGAACCACCGCTTTAATTTTTGACCAGTCTATAACTTTATCCATAATTATAAAATTGCCGCGTCGCCCGTTCCTCGCAAAACTTCACAATGATAATTAATTTTGCAGCAATGAAATATCAGCAACCGAACCAAATAAACTCTGCAATTTTTTCAGCATCGCTAAACGATTGGCTTTAACTTTCACATCTTCGGCATTAACCATCACTTTATCGAAGAAAGCATCCACATCATCGCGCAAACTGGCCAACTGCTCTAACTTGGCTTGGTAGTCATTAAGTTGCGCTTGTTTATTTTCAGTTTGGGCAATAGCATTAGCTAACACCTGCTCCTCAGATTCTACTAATAAAGAAGAATCAATGGTGCTTGGTATTTCAATGTCTGCCTTAGCTAAAATATTTTTCACCCTCTTATTAGCCGCCGACAAACTTTCCGCTTCCGGTAGCGTTTGGAAAAATTGTACGGCCTTAACTCGCGCGTCAAAGTCCAGTGGTGAACTTGGTTTTAACGTCAATACCGAATTAATGGTATTGGCATCCACTCCGGACTCTAAATACCAGGCTTTAAAGCGCTCTAAAATAAATTCAAAAACATCCGACTCGACATTCGAATTAGTGAGTTTCCCTGACAAATTATCCGCGGCCAATTTGATCAGTGTTTTTAAATCGAGAGTCAGCTTATTCTCAACCAAGGTTCGAATTAAACCGATTGCAGAACGCCTCAGCGCAAAGGGATCTTTCGAGCCCTTTGGAATTTGTCCGATCCCAAAAATCCCGACAAGCGTGTCAATTCGATCGGCAATAGCAAGCGCTTGCCCGACTGGATTTTGCGCTAACTTATCGCCAGAAAATTTTGGTAAGTATTGCTCAGTCATGGCAATGGCAACATTGTCATCTTCGCCATCATGCCGCGCATAATAAGTGCCCATAATGCCTTGTAGCTTATCAAACTCACCCACCATGTTAGTGGCTAGGTCACATTTAGATAATAAACCTGCACGCTGCGCATGCTCTGGATCTGCGCCAATTTGCGGCGCAATGGCTTTAGCAATTTTAGCTATACGCTCAGCTTTATCTTGCACTGAACCCAATTGCTTTTGGAATACCACATTCTTCAGGTGCGCTTGATGACTTTCTAGGCTAACTTTTTTGTCTGTATCGAAGAAAAACATTGCATCGGCTAAACGCGGACGAATCACTTTTTCGTTGCCTTCGATCACCGCTTGCGGATTGGAACTTTCAATATTGGCAACGGTAATAAAATTCGGTAGCAAGTTGCCGTTACTATCTAACACATGAAAATACTTTTGATGCTCGGCCATAGAAGAGATCAAACACTCGGCGGGCACCTGTAAAAACTCTTCATCAAACTTACCGGTTAAGGCCATTGGCCATTCCACCAAACTGGTCACTTCATCCAGCAGGCTGTCGGAGATTTGTGCCGCGCCACCAATGTTTTTCGCTTCAGCTTCTACCTGTGCTTTGACCACGGCTTTACGTTTTTCATAATCTACATCGACTTTAGCCGCCAATAGTTTTTCCACATATTGGTTAGCAGACTTAAGCTCTATTGCTGCTGGCGCCATAAAACGGTGGCCGCGCGATTGGTTGCTGGTTTTAACCCCAACGATGGTGGCGTCCAAAACCTTATCACCATGAATTAACACTGCCCAATGCACCGGACGAATAAACTGCTCGCTACGATCACCCCAACGCATCGCTTTTGGGATCGGTAATTTTTTTAGTGCATTGTTAATGATCTCTTCGATCAAGTCACTTAAGGGTTGCCCTTGTTGTGCGACAGTAAAACCTAAACGCTCGCCTTTTGGCGTTTCGATCCGTTGCAAGTCTTCGACTTCTACTCCACAGGATTTGGCAAAACCAATCGCCGCAGGCTTAGCCGTTCCGTCCTCATTAAACGCTGCTGCTACCGCTGGACCTTGGCGCTCAACCTCTTTATCCGGCTGTGCATCGGTTAATTGGCGCACAACGAGCGCCAAACGGCGCGGGGCAGCATAAGCCTCGACTACATCATATTCAAAATCATTGGCGGTTAAGTTAGCCACTACATTATCCCGCAACGCCTCACTTAAAGCTTTTAAGGCTTTCGGCGGTAGCTCTTCGGTGCCAAGCTCAAATAATAAGTCTTGCTTAGTCATTATTTGCTCTCCTTATTGTTTGCCGCTTCTTTATTGGTATTTTGCAGCATCGGAAAACCCAGCGCTTCGCGGGCAGCGTAATAACTTTCTGCTACTGATCGCGCCAAGGTACGTACCCGCAAAATAAAACGCTGCCGCTCGGTTACAGAAATCGCATGGCGCGCATCGAGTAGGTTAAAGGCATGTGAAGCTTTAAGTACCATTTCATAAGCAGGCAAGGGTAGGTTATGTTCCATCAAACGACTGCATTCGCTTTCGCAATAATCAAAAAACTCGAATAACTTATCCACATTGGCGTGCTCAAAATTATAAGTCGATTGCTCCACTTCGTTCTGGTGGAACACATCGCGATAATAAACGGTTCCCAGCGGGCCATCGGTCCAAACCAAATCAAAAATCGAATCAACCCCTTGTAGATACATGGCAATCCGCTCAAGGCCGTAAGTAATTTCGCCCATCACCGGTTTACATTCCAAGCCTCCCACTTGCTGGAAATAGGTAAATTGGGTCACTTCCATTCCATTCAGCCAAACTTCCCAGCCCAATCCCCAAGCTCCTAGTGTTGGCGACTCCCAGTTATCTTCCACAAAGCGGATATCATGCTCTAAGGGATCGATACCCAAGGCTTTCATCGAACCTAAATACATTTCCTGGATGTCCAGCGGCGAAGGCTTGATCACCACCTGATATTGGTAATAGTGCTGCAGACGATTTGGGTTTTCGCCGTAACGACCATCGGTCGGACGACGGCAGGGCTGCACGTAGGCGGCGCTCCATGGCTCTGGGCCAATCGCTCTTAGAAAAGTCGCAGGGTGGAAAGTGCCCGCGCCAACTTCTAAATCCAAAGGCTGCTGGATCACACAACCTTGCTCCGCCCAATAGTTTTGTAATGTTAAAATCAAACCCTGAAAGGTTTTTGTATTTTCGTTACCGATTGCCACTGACGATGCTCCAAAAGTGGTATTTACATTTAACGGTTTGGTTAAAATCTATTACGCTCATGACGATTTTAGCTCAAACCTCAGCATTTACATTTATTGCTTGAATTCGCTCAAAGAGCGAAATTATACGGTAAATCCCTATATTTTCTAACCTTATCCACGAATTTGTGGTAAAAAACACTAAATTTCTTATGGATTTATCCTTATGACCAAACGTTGCTTCTGGGTTTCTGACGATCCGCTCTATATCGACTACCATGATAAGGAATGGGGAATTCCTGTTTACGAGGATCAAAAACTGTTTGAAATGCTCTGTTTAGAAGGCGCGCAAGCTGGCTTAAGTTGGATCACAGTGCTAAAAAAACGGGCACATTACCGCAAGGTGTTTGATGATTTTGATGCTACTCAGATCGCTAAATACACCGACAAAAAGCGCGAGAAACTACTTTCCGATGCAGGGATTATTCGCAATAAGCTCAAAGTGAACGCCTTTATCGTCAATGCCCAGAATTATTTGCGGATCAAAGAAAGTATGCCATTTAGCGACTATCTCTGGCAATTTGTCGATGGCAAGCCCATTATCAATCACTGGAGCGATCGCTCACAAGTTCCTGCCAATACCCCTGAATCGGATGCTATGTCGAAACAACTTAAAAAAGACGGCTTTAAATTTGTTGGTTCCACCATCTGCTATGCCTTTATGCAAGCCTGTGGCATGGTCAATGACCATACCAGCGATTGTGATTTTAGATAGCTTGTTGTGTTACGTAGGATAGCGCATTGACTTTAGATGCTGTCTTACTGATTCACTTGACCAATATCGCTTCGCCCATGCAATGCTTATGACTAGCGCTATCAAACCCAAAAACCAACTGTTTTGAAAATCTAAGAGTGTATAAATATCTTCCGGCCCATAAATACCAGTATCAACAAGCTCCCAAACCCACACAAAGAAGTTATTAAGAGCATGACAAATAATGGGGATTAACAAGGTATTAAAGCGAGCATATAAGTAGCACATAGCAACTCCAAAACCAAAGGCACCAATTGGATCTGGGTGCAAAATTGCAAAGATAGAAGAAGATACTAATGTCGCTTTCCAAAACCCCCACTTTTTACTCCAGCATTTCAACATAACACCTCTAAAAGCAAATTCTTCCAGAATAGAGGGTAAAACGACCAAAGCTATTAGGCTCAGCAAGTTCGCTATTAGGGGATAAGTATCACCATCATAATAAATAATCTCGCTCGGACTTAAATACCAATAACTGACAAAAGCGGGGGCAGCAAATGATAAAGGGTAAAATAGCAAATAGGCGGTGCCGATTGAAAAAACAAAGCAAAAGATAGTTAAAATTATTCCAAATTTTAGATTCTTTGACGTCATTTTCCCCTGAAATAGACTAGTCCAAGCGATGGGACCGCGCTCAGAAGCTATTAATATAGCTATAAATAATATGAAATAACCATAGTAGAAATAACTTAAATCCCACCAGTACCAGCTCCACTCCGCACCCACTTTTAATAAAAATTGCTCGATACCAGGAAGGTAAAAACCTAACATAAACCAAGCCACTACAGGCAACCAAGCTACCGATTTAATATTGTCCATTAGGCTTCCTATTTTTTATTATTTAATAAGTATTGTTTTAATTGCTTAACGATACTAACGTATCGAACCCGCCACTCCAATAATGGCGGCGATAACTAGGGTGGTAATTTTAGATAAATAACTCCAAGTTACCTAATACTCTTACCTGGTTCTAATACCCAACATTTTTTATGGCGAGCGAAACCTATATGCCCGTAGTAATCTTCCGCCGCCGGTGCTGCTAACAATATTAACAGGCACTTCGCCCCTAGTTGTTGCTGGGTTTTTATCTGTAGTTGCTTTCCAATACCTTGACGCTGATACTTTCTATCAACAGCCAAATCGGATAAATAGCAGCAAAATGATAATCAGTCACTGATCGAGAGATGCCAACCAACTCATCCTGATCCCAGGCGCTAAGAATTAAATTACTATTCTCTAGCATTCCCTTAAGACAACTAATGTCTTCTACTGGACGCCGCTCACCTAAAGTTGATCGTTTCAGAAGACTCTGAAATTGCTCTGCAGAAACAGCTTCGTTAACTTTATAATCAATGCCCATAGCATATCCTTAAATTGTGCATTTATAGAATTTTGTATCTACCTGCATAACAGGAAAACTCTTCGGAAGTTCTGATTTTGATGTTTCTTGGAAGTTGTTTTTTTCATAAAAGCGGTGAGCCGCTAGAAATTTTGAGGTCGTGCCTAAATAAATTTCGTTTATCTCTTTCTCTTCACTCCAATTCAACAACCGCGCTAGCAAAGCTTTTGCTATTCCATAGTTTGGTCCTCGAAACTCTGCATGAACGAACATTTTTCGTAACGCTGCTTGGTTATTACCTATATCAAGTAAAGCCACAGTACCGACCACTTGTTTATTGATTAGCGCTAGCCAGAAATTTCCATTACGTTGCTGATAAAATGTTTGTACCTTTTCAAGATCAGGCTGTTCTTCAGCGCCAATGGGGATATCAAATTCTTTTTGTTGGATACTTACAATTAGCTCTATTACTTGCTCTTTGTATTCATCAGAAAAGTCAATGATCTGCAGTAAGCTTTGCATAATTTTCGAAACTTCCTAATATAATACCAACCCTATTTATTCTCAGTATATGAATTATTTGGGTAACTTTCTTTATTTTTGTAAGAACTTCGCCAGTTGCTTTCCGATACTCCATAATGAACCCGCCACTCCAATAATGGCGGCGATAACTAAAGTGGCGATTTTTATCTTTCTTGACAAGAGTTGCCATTCAAGAAATTGATCGGCAAACACCAAGCCAATGATCAATAGGGAAAGGGCGTAGCAGACTAGGGTAAACTTCGGTAAAGGCTTGAATTTTATCATTTTAATTGGTTTTCCTTTTGCTCTTTGTTGTTATGGTTATATTTTTCCCAAACTAAAAAATTCGCCTGCGGAAACTACTCCAAGGTGTTTATCACCAGTCACTGTTTTTTCTTGCGCCATGGCTACTAGCTCATAAAACAGATTGCGGTGAATTAAGGCGTTTAAGTTACTACGGATATTGATATAGGGCGAGGGCTCGCCAGTTTTTGCATCCAGCTCCACCCATAATGGGTTGTCTTTTGTCAGCAGCACTTTATTGTCGCAGTTATCTTCGAAAACAATAACCGCGCCTTGCTCAGTCTCCATGTGCTCCATTCGCACCACCAAAAACGGCGCATCCTCAACCTTAATGCCCAGTTTTTCGACTGGCGTTACCAAAAAATAGTCATCGCCTTCTTTTTTTAACACGGTGGAGAACAGTTTGACCAATCGCTTGCGACCGATTGGCGTACCTTGATAGTACCAATGACCATCGCGCTTAATCACCAGATCCATGTCGCCACAAAAATCAGGGCTCCACTTCTCCACTGGTGGCAAACTTTTGCCATCAGCTGCTTCAAGCTGCTTTAATAATTCGCCTAGGCCATTTGCTTGTGGCATGCTCTAACGCTAGCGACTTAAGCCGCCAATCCTTTTTTAATCAAGTATTTATAAGGCACTGATTTGGTATCACTGGCCAATAGCTGATGCTCCATAAAAGTACAAAACTTGGGAATGTCTCGAGTGGTCGAAGGATCGTCGGCTAAAACCAGCAGGGTTTCGCCATCTTGCATTTTACGCACATTTAGGCGCACCATCATCACCGGTTCCGGACAGCGCAGGCCGGTGGCATCATACTCACGATCAAACTGGTCAAATAAACTCATAGGATAATTCTAGCTAAGGGGTGGAAACTGGGCAAATTTTAGTCTTTTCTTAGAAAACTTCAATCGGATATTTAGCCATCAATAGTTTTTAGCTATCTTTCTATTTAAGATATTATATTTTATATATCTAAACCGATCCCCTATGATAGTGCTACACATTCGAAATAACGCGAGGAGTTACCATGAGTAATTCAATTAATATTGGTATCAATGAACAGCAAAGAGCCGCTGTCGGTGAAGGATTATCAAAACTTTTAGCAGATACGTATAGCCTTTATCTACAAACTCACAACTTCCACTGGAATGTCACAGGACCATTTTTTCAGTCGCTGCACACCCTGTTTGAAGATCATTACACCGAGCTAGCAGTGGCAGTGGACGATATTGCTGAGCGTATCCGCGCCTTAGGCATTACTGCGCCTGGAACCTATGCCGAATTTGCCAAGTTGACTCAAATTAAAGAGGTTGCTGGAAATATTGGTGCTACCGAAATGATCGAACGTCTAGTAGAAAGTCATGAAACGGTAGTGCGCACTGCTCGCGAAATATTGCCATTAGCCTCGGATGCGGATGATGAGTCTTCCGCTAGCTTGATTTCTGATCGCTTAGTGGTACACGAAAAAACGGCTTGGATGCTACGTTCACACCTTGAAAGCTAACCAAGTCGATCTAAATCAAGGCCTTACGCAAAGCTTGCAACCACCTTGTTGCGACCTTGGTGTTTGGCCTTATACAACAATCTATCCGCGCGATTGACAATAAAATCCACATTCGCATCTTCCAGGCTGGACTCGGACACTCCAAAACTAGAGGTGACGGTTAAGCCCGATACAATATCTTCAAAATTGTGAGTTTCAAACGCTTGGCGAATTTTTTCTGCGATTTCTTTGGCTTTGATCAACTTGGTGTGCGGCAGAATAATTAAAAACTCTTCACCGCCAATCCGCCCTAACACATCTGCAGCGCCTAACGATGGCTGACAAATAGCTTTGGTTTGCTGGATGACCTTGTCGCCAATATGATGGCCAAACCGATCATTGATACTTTTAAAGCGATCAATATCAAACAAAATCACACTATAACCGGAGGAGCTTTTGGCCGCGCTGTTTCGATGAACTTCGCTCAACTTACGAAAAATCATACGTCGATTAGGTAGTTGAGTTAAGTTGTCGGTCAAAGCCTGTCTTTTACTCTCTTGAGCGATTGCTTTAAATCTAAATAAAAACCACACTAGAATACATATCGCAGCGACCAGCAACAAAATTAAAGCCCATAACAAAGCTCTAAACTCTACCGCCGCTTTTTCATTTTTTTTGCTCAAGGCTTTTTCTTTTTCTAGCAAGCGATTATCAAACTTGAGTCGCTGCTGATCCAATTCTTCACGCGCTAAAGTAGAAACTTTGGTCAAATTCTCATTAAAAATATTGCGATAGGTGCTGTAAGACTCATCCAGTGCTTGATACGCATCTTGATAATTGCCCTCGGCAAACAATATTTTGGCTTTTAAGTGCTCAAGAGTATGCATATCATCTTCGGCCAGCTTGGGTAGCAAAGCCTTTGCCTTATCAAAATAACGTTTGGCAGGCTCTAGTTGTCCTGCTTTTAAGTAGAGATCGCTTAGCTCAGAGTTCAATACATATTCAAACAGTTCTTCACCAATTTGCTTTGATAATTCGGCAGCCGTTAACATGTGTTCAGTCGCTTTTTCGTACTCTCCTGAGTCAGCAAATAAACGCGCAAACATCTGATTAGCAAAAGAAATACTGCCTATATCTTGATCTTCTTCGGCAATGCGTAAAGCCTTTGTTAATACTGCTTCTGCCTGCTCATATTTTTTTTCTACTCTTAATGAATCGGCAAGATTACTGTGGGTATAGGTTGAAGTTCTTAATTCAGGATTAGCATCAATAAGGGCAACTGCTTTTTGATAGTACATGGTTGCCGAGGGATGATCCTTTAACTTGGAATAAACAATGCCGAATAAATTATAGGTTTCAGAAATTAAAAAAGGATCTTGTGACTCTTCGGCAAACTCTAAAGCGCGTTGGAGCAAAATCAAGGATTGTTCGTATTGATATTTAAAAGAATGCAAATAGGCCATTTCCAATATCAGATAATTCACTTTATGTTTTGGCCAAGCATTAATAACATTCGGCAATAAATTTTCGGCTAAACTTATAGCTTGGTCGATGTTATTTTTAGAGCGTTGCAGAAAAATATCTTGGTATTGAAACTCTAACGCCAGTGACTCAGAGCCCAACCTAGCGATTAGAGGTCTAACTTTTTCTAGGAAGTTTTCTGCTTTGGCAAAATTCTCCCGCAGTAAGTAATAATCCGCTTTTAGGATATTACTAAACGCATTAATAAATTGATTATTCTGATTTTCTGATTGGATCTGATGAACATCTGTTAAGTATTCTGCCTTACTACGCTCCAAAAGCGGCAAGCGCGATAGTTTAAATAAACCACGCGCAGCTTGATCACTTGCCGCAGCAAGCTCAACACTAGCAAATATACCGCAGCAGACCAAAAAGCCCGCTAGCAAATAGCGTTTCATTAACAGTCGCAAACCTAATTTATATCCTTTTTTTTACAAACTTAATTCCTTGCGCTCTAAATAGCAATGCAAATTTGCATTACTTTGCGCTCACTTACCCTGAATTTAGGCTAAATCTAACCTAACTTTTCCTACTATTAATCCTCTTCGAAGTAAAAGCTGTCGCGATTTACCTTCTGCGGTGCCAGTTGGTTCATGCTGTCCGCTTGATAAAGGCGACCATTGATCATTACCATATTAACCTTATCACTATCCCGCAAATTTTGTAACGGATCCGCATCTAGCACCACCAAATCGGCCAGTTTTCCCACTTCAATAGAGCCTAAATCTTTTTCCATACCTAGCACTTTAGCGCCATCGATAGTCGCAGTACGCAGTGCTTCCATCGGCGTCATGCCGCCTTGCTCAAACATCCACATTTCCCAATGAGCGGCCAAACCTTCGCGCTGACCGTGGGCGCCCATCAAGACTTTAACCCCTTCATCTTGCAGCTGAGCCGAGCCTCGCGCCACATTAACGTGGTTATAGTCTTCTTCTGGCGCTTTATAACGGCGCACCGAACGCGCTTCCAGGATCTGACGCGGCACAAATTTACTTAATAGTGGATGTTTCCAAACCTCAGTTTTGTCGTACCAATAACGCTCACCAGCGATGCCACCGTAGGCAACCCCCATGGTAGGCACATAAGCCGTGTCTGCCTGTCTCATTAGCTGTTTTACATCAGCATAAACGTTAGGCACCGGTAACGAGTGCTCGATAGTGGTATGCCCATCAACCACCATCGACATATTGTGCTGGAATAAAGAGCCCCCTTCGGGCACCACCAACAAACCGGTCTGACGTGCCGCTTCTAATACCTGCTGACGTTGATCGCGACGAGGCTGGTTATAGCTTTTTACGGAAAAAGCACCGACCGCTTTCATCCGCTCTAAATGTCCAACCGCATCATCTAAACTGTTTACATCGGCGGTGATGTAATGGTTAGCACCGTATAAAATGGTACCCGTTGAAAACAGTCGCGGCGCAACAATTTGTCCGGTTTTTTGCATTTCAGAAGCTGAAAAAACTGCCTCGGTGCTGGCCGAAGGATTATGCGTTGTGGTCACTCCAAAGGCCAACGAGGCCAGAGCATTCCAATTGGTTTGGGGCTGCATTTGACTGTTGGCGTATGGGCCGTGCCAATGAAAATCAATCAAGCCAGGAATAATGGTTTTGCCTTTAACATCAAAGCTTTGTGCCGATGAGGGCACGCTCACATCGGAAGCTTTACCAATGGCTTTGATCCGGTTGTTCTCGATCACAATAGTGCCATCTTCAATCACCTGTTCATCTTTCATGGTGATAATTTTGGCACCCGTTAAGGCGATTATGCCCTGCGGCACATCAGCTTTAGCTGGCAATTTAATGTTAGTAACTTTGGCTTCGACATCCTCTGGCGCTTTGCCATCGGCGTTTAAGAAGGCAAACTTATCGCCCAACGACTGCTGGTATAAGTTCGGCCCCATTGACCAATTTAGACTTTGGCTATCGGCTGACCAAGATAAGTTAGCACCGGAAAACTTTGAAAAACGCTTAACTGGTAGGTTAGAAGCTTTAGGGCCAGTAGCGATTGCCTTACCACCGGCGACAAAAGGAGTAACATACACCTGATAGCGCTGATTAAAGGCTAACCATTGTCCATCCGGAGAAATCGCATAATCATTGATCCAGTTGCCGACATAGTGCTCGCGCTTATCATTACCACTGAGATCCACGCTGACGAGCTTTTGCGAATGAACTTCACCGTCTACTTTCGATTCGGAAAAGTAAATCCGATCTGGATCAAGACCAAAGAAAGGTCGAGAGCCCGACTTGCTGATCCGCTCTTGTTGCTTAGTTTTCAGATCAACTGTAATGATACCGGTTTCATTGGAATAAAGCGGGCTGGTTAAGTAACCCCCTGAAATCGCCTCAAATACCGCAGTGCGACCATCCGGACTTAGCGCAGGATTAATGTAATGCCCCGGTTTTTGGCTGATAACCCTTTGGCGACCATCGAATAGCGAATGAATGCGGACGGTGCCAAGCTCTTTATCGTGCCAAGTGGTGTAGATAATGCTGCCGCCATTGGGCGAGAAGCGTGGATAGAACTCGAAATGCTCATTCTGATTAGTGATTCTTTGCGGCGTACCTTCAGGTAGTGCTACCTTATAAATATGGCCCAAAGCTTGGAAAATAGCGCTTTTGCCATTGGGAGCTACTTGCAACCAACGCAACATCTTGACATCAAAGTCCGCAGGCGCCGCTTGCTGAATTTTGCTAATAGCCTGACGCATTTCACGTCGATCGGTCACGCTAAAAGGAATTTCGGTAACTTCTTTATCGCCAATGTTGATTCTATGAATCTTACCGGCGGCCCAGAAGACGATAGCTTGACTATCGGGCATCCAAGCAAAGTTGGGATAAACCCCATGAATCGCCCAAGTTTCCTGCATATCACGTTCCAAGCCTTTAAAAATTGGGAACTCAGCGCCAGTCTCGCGATCTTGTAAATACAGGGTACTTTTTTCCCGTATGCGACGAACAAAAGCTAGGTACTTACCATCGGGCGAAGGGGTGGGGCGAACCGCGCCGCCTTGACCGGTCACCCAAGTTTCGATGTCGCCGGTATGGCGATCAATGGCGAAAATCTCGTAAATCTGCTCATTGGAGTTCTTGCTGTATTCAAAGAAGCGTCCCGGCGTGGAATCCCTTGAAAAAAGCACATACTGACCGTCAGCAGTAAAAGCTGGCTCGCCGAGATCTTTTTGCTCATTCGGCCTTTTGTTCAGCTTGATGCCATTACCGCCGGATTTATGATAAAGCCAAATTTCGCCAGCGCCTAGTGAACGAGTGCCAGTGAAGTGTTTACGCGCGGCCAAATAGTTACCATCGGGACTCCAAACCGCATTGTTAAGCAAACGGAACTGCTCTTTGGTCACTTGGTAAGCATCGGAACCATCGCTATCCATCACCCAGATATTATCGCCACCGCCTTGATCCGAGGTGAAAGAAAGCTGTTTGCCATCCGGCGAGAATCGCGGCTGCATATCCCAAGCCATTGAATTAGTTACGTTTTTTGCTTCGCCGCCAGTGATCGACATGGTGTAGATATCGCCCAACATATCAAAGGCTATGGTTTTACCGTCAGGGCTAACATCAAGGTTCATCCAAGTTCCTTCGTCTACCTTGATATCGGCAAAAACAACCTCGCCTGGCGCTTGATTCACATCCCACTTTTGTTCCTTTTCACTGGCTTCTGGAGCCTCTTTCGCGGCATAAACTGCCGAGGCGAAAAGCAGGCCAAACAGACTGCTGGCAAGGGTGATTTTTTTTAGGGAGTGGTTCATGGCCTTTCTCATAAATTGCGCCTTTTTCTAATTCAAACAAGAAGTTATCTTAACCCCTAAATATAGTGCTTTCGCCGTCACTTGGCAAAGAGAATGACCTAAAGAAAGGCCAAAAACCGGATCTTAAGCCACATGGATGTGTAACAAAATATGTAATTGGCTATTTGATCGCGTCTGTTACTGTCGCGCTCATGGAAGCAGGGAAGGCGACTACGATGATGCGCTTGATGGCGAGCATATTATCCACTCCCCAAGGACATTTATCGATCAGGGTTAGTAGCAGCGCTACCACCGCAAAAGAAACGGCGTAAGTGGCCAACACGCGGAAAAAATATTGCCCAACAAACTGCTTAAAGTAGCTTTTGTAAAAGTTGTAATAGACAAAAATGCCAATAAAAAATAAGGATAAAAAGGCGATGCCTACAATATTAGTGAGCGCCAACTCTTGCCCTAGATCCCAGGTTTCCTCGGTATATGCCGCAGGAATTGCGAGAATCGAAGCACCGACTAGGGTTTGCATCAAGTCCCGCGCTCTAAATTCCACCATTAGAGGCTTAATCAAGCGCTGCACGATCTTTCCGGTGCTATCGACAATTGGCGTGATCCGATGCAAATAACCATTACGCCCCAAACGCTGTATTGAGGTATCCGAGGATGCTGGTTTTTGTTCAACATTGTCCATGGTTCAATCCGCCGCTGTAAGCTGGCCTAAGCTAATTATTGCGCTGTGAGTGGATAATATACTGCAGCACTCGTTCTAATTCTTGATCGCTACAACTAAAACAAGCCCCTTTAGCTGGCATGCCAGCATAGCCCTGCTTCAGATTCTCAAAAACCTTCTGTTTACCCTTAGCAAGCCGGGCATCCCATTGTTTTTTGTTACCGCGAATTGGGGCACCACCATGCCCGCGCTCATGGCAACTTACGCAGGAGCGATAATAAATCGCTTCACCGCTGCGATCTTGAGGCGACTGATCGCAACCAACAAGCACTAAGACACTAAAAATTAGCCAACCAGCTTTAACATTCAGGTTCATTAGATTTTACCATATACAAACAATTGTCCAGCTCTAGCTTTTCCGGATAGGGGCTAACTTAGAAACCTAATTTAAGATAAAGGTTTTTTGGTTAAATGGAAAACGAAATTGGGGCCCCGCCCAAAGATTAAAGATTTCAGGCGTCCTAACCCAGTCCATGAGCTGTAAAAAATGAGCCGCTTGTGGTTTTATCAATCGCATCTTGCCGGATACTTAGGTTTTGGACACAAAAAAGCCGATGGCGATAATTTATCAGCATCGGCTTTAAAAGCAAATAGCTTTGCTAGGCGAATGGATTACTTGCTGTTAGCTAAAATGTAATCTACCGTTTTCTTAATTTCATCATCAGAACAGTCCGCACAGGTACCGCGTGCTGGCATGGCGCCGACACCATTGATTGCATCTTCATACAAGTGCTCAACACCACCTTCTGCTAAACGCGCCGACCAATCCGCTGCGTCGCCCAACTTTGGTGCGCCAGCAACGCCAGTGCCGTGACAAGCAGTACAATAGGTATTGTAAACGTCTTCACCCGAGCGAGGACCTGCTGGCTTAGCCGGCTTTGGCAATTCATTCGCAACCTGAGGCACCTTGTCGCCTTCAACGTAAACCTTGAATGCTGGTTTAATACGATTTTCCGTATTCTTTTTGCTTAAATGGGTTGCTGCTGCATCACCTGCAAAAGCCGCTAGCATTAGGCTAACAGTAAAAACACTTATCAATTTTACGATTTTCATTCTTAAGTCTCTTAGCTGTCGGTTGTTAAAGCACAACCTCGTCGGTAATTCTTCAAATCGGCAGACATTATAACGGTTATTGCCCTGCGATAAAATAGCTTGCTCTTCTGATCAGGGTTAGAAAGGCGATAAAAGATACCTTTTTTGATCCAGATCAGGCACACTCTAGTCAATTCTTGCAAATTTCATCTAATTCCAGCACTTATGGGTTTTCTAAAAGATAAAGCACTGGCCGCCATCGGCGAGTTAATGGTCAATAAGATCCCTTTTAATCGTCATATTGGCCTTGAGTTTGATAGCGTCAGTGATGATTTGTGCGTGATTAAGTTTGCCATGAAGCCAGAGCTGGTTGGCAACTATTTTCAAGGGATCTTACACGGCGGAGTAACCTCAGCCTCTCTGGATATGGTGGGCGGCACCATGGCTGCAGTGGGGGTATTAAACGATAACCCTGCAACCCATCTTGCCAAGCTCAAAGAAAAGCTAACCAAACTCAGCACCATTGATATTCGGGTAGACTATTTGCGGCCGGGCAAGGGAGAAACCTTTTACGCCAAAGCGCGCCTGCTCAGAACCGGCAGTAAAATCGCGGTGGTTCGGATGGAATTAGTCAATGAAAAAGGTACTCAAATAGCCGTTGCCACAGGCACCTACCTAGTAGGCTAAGGCTCTTTAAGATGCTCTTTTATACTAACTCGCAGTAATCAGCATGACCGACTCAAACCGCTCCGGCTATCTGTATACCTTTTTTGCCTTCCTGATTTGGGGCCTAGCACCGATCTATTTTAAAGCCCTTGGCGACACCTCGGCGCTGGAAATTCTCGCCCACCGAATCGCATGGTCAGTGCCCGTGGTGATCTTGATCATGCTGGCTATCAAACGGCCTTTTCCGAAAACTATTTTTCAAGATAAAAAAACCCTATTCACTCTGTTCATCACTGCTTGTTTAATTTCCAGTAACTGGCTTATTTTTACTTGGGCGGTGGTCAACGATCGAGTGCTCGACACCAGCTTGGGTTACTTTATCAACCCGCTGCTGACGGTCGCCCTAGGCATCTTGGTATTAAAGGAGCGGTTGGATAACTGGAAAAAAGTAGCATTAATGTTAGCCGTATTTGGCGTTGTCTATCGCATTGTAGTCATGGGCGGAGTGCCATGGATCAGTTTGAGCCTAGCGACAACGTTTGCTATTTACGGTCTGCTGCGTAAACAAGTTAACATTGGCCCGTTACAAGGCTTGTTAGTAGAAACGCTAATCGTACTACCAGCGACGGCGGGGTACATTGTCTATCTATTTATCGCCAACCAAGGGGCTTTTCTACAAGGCTCTGCGACTATTGATTGGTTGCTTGTGGCCGGCGGGGTTATCACTACCGTTCCACTGGCTCTGTTTGCTGCTGGCGCGAGGATTTTACCCTTGAATACGGTAGGTTTTATGCAGTATTTAGCGCCAACCCTAACTTTTTTGTTGGCTATATTTTTGTTTGAAGAACCTTTTAATCACCACCTGTTAATAAGCTTTGCCTTCATTTGGGCTGGCCTATTGGTTTACAGCATTGGTAATTTTAAAAAAGTTAATCCCTAAATAGCTAAAGTTCGATTTTGCCAACCTTAATAACACCATTTTCATCATGCTCGCGATCAAAAATGCAAAAATAATCGCTAATTAAGGGTAATCCAAAAATTGATTTGTTGGGAATATTTGGCAATTCTTGCATAAAAGTAAACCAAGCTCTGCCGTACTCTAGGGCATTTATTTGCCAGTAATTGTCAGGAGTGCAACTCACTTTAGTCAGGTCATCTTGATGTTCACCAATAAAATAAAAATGGATCTCCGGCCATTGGCTCAAATCCAAATCATCCGGTTTATAGCTGCCACCTGTTTTGTAAGCCTTATCCGAAGCTTCAATCTGCTTGATAAAATTAACGTTAATTTCTAGCAGCTGATCGAGCAGCTCTTGGTATAAATTATCTTGCAATACTAAAAAACTGGAACCACAATCAATAATCGAGTTGGAATATTTAGCCGCTTTTCGTTCAGGATTTTCTTTAGGAAAAATCAGTTCATCATTATCACCGACCTGCATAGCGAACAGCTGAGTGTTGTAATAAGCATCGTGCACCACATCAATAATCTGCAAGTCACCATGGTAAAGCTCTTTATGTTCCTCGCCCGCGCCTAGAATCAACCAGCCTTGATTTAAAGGATCGGCTGCTAACTCTTCTGTTGAATAATCGTTATCTTCAACATGCACAATCGCTCGCTTGCAATACAAGGAAAATTTATTTTTGCAAATCTTGTGTTCTTCAAGCTCGGTAAAAAAAGCTTTGGGATGGATCGAATCGTAACCCTTTAAAAAATTTTTAAAGGTCCGTACCGACTTTTTATTTTCCTCGATCTTAAATGGCCAAGGGAAAGTTAACTCGGGTTGATAATTTCGTTGTTGAAAATATTCCGTAAGATCGTAAGCCTTATTCAATTGGCGGTAGGCTAGCCCTAAGATGCCATCAGCACCAAAAAAATTATCCTGTTGTTCAGATTCAATAATCGCGATATGGCCGCCTTTTAAGGTCATTTTTTTATCATGGCTTTCAAACTGCAAATGAGTTTCCACTAATGGTCCCGCCCAGCCGCCAGAGCCATAAGTAATCGCTTGTGCATAGGGAGTGGCTTTTAGGTAGAAATCATTGTTCGGATGGTATTTTTTGGTTTCAACCGCGATGGTGCTGCTGCCTGTGTCCAGTAATAGTTGCACCTGTTCTTGGTTACAACCAATGTCCATTTGTACACAATAGCCGCCTTTGGCAGCGGCAATATTGATCGGTAACTTCAATGTTTTTTTCGGCATTCGCTCAGTTTAAGAAGTATCTGATAACTTGTGGGCAAAGCATAACCCACAAGTTTCAGAGACACAAAAGCAATACCTAAATATTTACATTTAGGTTATAAAACGCCTTTAGAAGGTAATACGCATACCCGCAAGTAAAGAACGTCCGGCTCTAGGAGCTCGATCTTTAAGATAGGAAGCATGATCACGAATTTCTTCGTCTAGCAGATTTTGTCCACGCAAGAAAAGTAACATTTCAGACTGCTCAAAATACAAGTTATAGCCTAAATTCAAGTTGACCAGAGTATAACCATCGGTAGCAAATTCGCCATCCGAAACTTTATCTTGCTTTGCCGCATCAATCGCTTTCAGATCCGCTGAAAAGTCGCCCAACTGATAGCCGAGACTGGCTCCAAAACGTTTGGCTGGCTGGCGCGGGATATAGTTGCCATCATCAAATTCCGCATGAGTATAATCGCCAAAGACACCGGCTTTCCACAAGCTCTTCCCATCATCAGCGAACACCCAATCTACTTCTAGTTCCACCCCTTCGAAAACCGCATCCTTTTGACTGAATTGTAAAATAGGCAATTCATGCTCATGATCCGGATCTGCCGAGTGATCTTCCTCTACCAACTGTTGATAGATAAAGTCGTCAACCCGATTATGAAAAACGGCTAAAGAAGCGTGAATCTCCTCAGTATGGAAACGCAAACCGATATCCCAATTGTTAGCCGTCTCTTTATCCAGCTCATCATCACCAACATCAACCGTTAGCGTAGCCAAATGAGCAACATAACTGTCTTCGTCATTGCCCGCATTGGAATACAACTCTTCTACCGAAGGCAAGCGCTGGGCGCGGGCAAAATTAATCGGCAAAGACCAGTGTTCGTTAATATGCCATAGGGTTCCAGCAGCAAAACTATAGGCATTATCATCTTTATTACCAAAGATACCGGCATCAATCTCTTGCCGATCCCAACGAATGCCCAACTCTGTATGCCAGTCGCCTACATCAACTTCTTCTAGCCAGAATAATCCCCATTTATTAGTCTCAGTGGCAGGAATAAAAGCCTCATCACCCAAGGCAGCAAAATCGCTATTGTTATACTGCAAGCCAAAAGCACCTTGCCAACCGGCCCAGGCCTTATGCACCAACTCTAAACGAAGTTCATCCGCATCATTAGTAAAGGTAGTTCCAATTTCATCACCCTCAATTTCGCGATGCTCGTAATCGGTGTAGGCGTAATTCATTTTTAAGCTTTGGAAATGTTCAAACGGATCGTTCCATTGGCCTTTTAGATCAATTCTTTTTTGCCTTAGATCAAGCCGAATAGCTTCTTCGCCATGCTCCTCTTCATCTTCATCTTCTTCGTGCTCTTCATGGTGTTCAGCATGACCCGGTAAACCATAATTGCGATCATACTGGCTAAAAGCGATTCCCCAATAACCTGCATCCGTAATGTAAGAGAAGCCGACGCTTCCGCCATGGGTATCAGTATCACTATTATCTAAAATACCTTCCGCTTCTTCTGAATGCTCTGCCTCACCTTCGGCTTCTTCAGCTAATCGTAATGCTTCTGACTCAGCAAAATCGGGTATTTCAATCGAATCGGTTTCAGCATCAAAGGCTTCAAAACGAAATGCCCACTCATCCTTACCAGCGGTTAAACCGCCTACTGCGGCTCTTTCGCCAGTGGGAGAATCACCCAAGCGCAATTCAAAGCCACCTTCAATACCACCAGTGTCGGCATTCGGTACTCGGGTAGGAATTTTTTTATCCACTACGTTAATCGCGCCACCAACTGCGCCGCCACCGTAGAGCAAAGTTGCAGGTCCTTTTAAGATTTCAACTCGCTCAGCCAACAAAGGTTCAGCAGCGATCCAGTGATCGGGACTAGCGTTAGAGGCATCTTGAGTAGAGCTGTTATTGGATAATACCGTTACCCGATTACCTTGTTGTCCTCGGATAACTGGACGGCCAGCGCCGGAACCAAAACTGGATAGATTAACTCCCGGAATTTCTGCAAGAGTTTCGCCAATGTTAGCGCCGCGGTTTTTAATTAAGTTATCACCGCTAATGATGACCGCAGGCGAGGTCATTTCCAAACTTGAATGCTCCAACGGATTGCCAGTAACTACGATGATTTCGGTATTATCATCGCCGACCCGTAGCATCTTTTGCTCGCCATTATGGTTGATCGATTGATTGATATGGCCCTTACTGCCAGCTTCAACATCGATCACATAACGACCTTCTTCCAACTGCTCAAAACGGAAAAGACCCTGCGCATCCGTGGTTACGGTTTTGTTCAAACGGCGAATATGAACTTCCGCATCAACCACTGGATTGTCTTGTTCATCCAGTACTTTGCCGGTTAAATTTTTAGGTTCAGCAACCAATGGCTGGGCAAATATCGCCGCCATAAGCAAGCTAATTTTTGATAGTTTCATTATTATTCCTCAATAACAACTGCCGCGCTAAGCACGGTAAAATTTTAAAGGTTAGGTTTTAAAAAAAGTGTTATTAACGAGAAATAGGTGGGGCCCGTCCCATAAAAGGGCTGGCAGCTTGGTAAAGATAAAGTTCAGAATACCGACTGGAGATCGCTTCTCCAGCCCATTGGGACGGATCTAATTCCAGCGATTTAGGCGCTTCGATCAGATCAGAAAGTGGCTGGTAAAGACAAACCGAACAATCCAACGCATCGTGCGAAGGAGCGCTGGAGTGGGCAATAGTCGAAAAGGCCAAGCTCAACAGAGCCAGCACTAACAGAATTTTTTGCAGATGTTTTTGCAACAAACTAGCCTTCGACTTTAGCAACAGCAGTTGCTATCAATTAATTGATACCGTACGGACAATTCTATGCGCCTGCTTGAGAATATTCAATATTTCAGCCGTAAATAGTTGTTACAAAAGTTAATCAAAAGCGGTAGCATTGGGCTAATCTGTATTAGCCCCAATCCCATAATTAAGGATTATGAGCACACAAGTCCCAAAATCGATTGAACAGCGCCGACTGGACAAGGTTCCTAACTTTCCCGAGCGACACAAACCCGTTGGCTTCATGCTACGCCTAGTTAAAGCCCTGCATACCTATGGCGTACCAACTTACGAGTTAGAAACGCTCATGGCGCAGGTCGCAAATCAGCTCGATTACGGGGTGCAAGTAATTGCCGTGCCAACCAGCATTACCATGACCTTTATGGAAGATGAAGAAACTCCACATACTTACGTGATTCGCTCTAATTCAGGCGAAGTGAATGTGGATAAGTTGCGCAGCACCATGGAAGTAGCGCACGCGGTAATTAATGGCGATATGACCGCAGAAGAGGGCGCACAAGAATTAAACCATATCAGCACCTCAAAACCACTGCACAACAAAATCTGGATGGTTTTTTGTTTTAGTTTAGTCTCCGCCGCGATCGCGCGCATTTTTAACGGCGGCTGGCAAGAAGTAATCGCGGCAACTTTTATCGGCTTAATCGTCGGGATCCTAGTCAACAATAGCCCGCGCATTCAGTCGGTCTCCAGCTTGATGCCGGCTATGTGCGCCTTTTTAGCTTCGTTTATCTCCTTCGCCTTTAATAAATGGTTAGGACTGCACTCGACCTATATTCCGATTGTGGCGGGCATCATTATATTGGTTCCGGGCATGATGTTGACCATAGCAATGGCAGAACTTGCCACCCAAAACCTCGTTTCTGGTACTTCACGCCTGATCGGCGCGGGCATGATCTTTATCCAGATGGGCTTTGGTGTTGCCATTGGTAGCCAACTAGCCAATTACTTTTTCCCTTCCGCGGTGCTGCCAGCCTTTAACCCTTTGCCCAACTGGACTTTATGGGTTGCGCTGCTGGCTACTTCTTGGTCTTTTACCATTTTGTTCCAAACGCGCTGGCGCGAGCTGCCTTGGATCATTGTTGCAACCTTTATCGCTTATTACGTCTCACGTTGGGGGGTCGCTCAATTAGGCCCTACCACGGGCGCCTTTCTCGGCGCTTTATCAGTTGGTCTTTTTGCTAACCTTGCTTATCTGGTCAAAAAAGTTCCAACCGCTGCCATTATGATGCCCGGATTGATTATTTTAGTTCCCGGTTCCGTAGGTTTTAAGAGCCTAACCGCCATTTTGGATCATGACATTATCGGCGGCATCGAAACTGCCTTTAACATGACCATTATTGCGATTTCCTTAGTTACAGGCTTGCTAATTTCATCCGTCGCGACGCTGCCCAAACCAAAGCCCAAAAAACCCTAAACTAGCTCTAGGAAAATAACAGCATAAAAATAACCTCATGAAAATTGTATTTTGTATCAGTCTTTTCCTGCTCAGCGCGTGCCAACAAGCCAGTGGCGACTATCAACTAAAATATGTGCAGGATGGCGACAGCGTGATTTTATGTTGTGACCAAGGTGAAACTTTTGTTGTTCGGCTCAAAGATATTGATGCGCCAGAAAAACACCAACCTTTTGCTAGTGAATCGCGCGATTATTTAAGCCAGCTGCTTGAAGGCCATCCACTCAAATTGGTAGGCAAAAAAACCGATCGCTATGGTCGCCGACTGGCTGATATTGTTATTGATAAATCGTCGGTCAACGAGCAAATGGTTAAAACAGGTCACGCTTGGGTATGGCGTTATTCGGAAAGTCTCAAGCTACAGTGGCAGCAAAAACAAGCTCGAAAGAATAAGCTTGGGTTATGGGCTCTTCCAGAATCGCAACGCATCGAGCCTTGGCAGTGGCGCAAACAGAACGCTCGCAAAAAGTAACTTAGTCCGTCTGAAAACGATATTCTTTAGGGCATTTTGCTGGATTGAAATAGTAAGGTTCGAAGTTGATGTGTAGATGCGGCCCAGTGCCATGGCTACGGTCAACTACCATTGGCTGATATTTTTTGCCCTCAACGTAATACTCGGTGTTCTTTAATAAATCAACCAACAAGCTAACCAAAGATTTAGGCATGCTACGAGTACCGATGTCTACTGCACGATTAGACAGGTGTTTTGAAATATAGCAGTTGCGTTTTAATTGATCTTGTATTTTTGCTTCCAACTTTTCGCGGCTGATATTTTTGATCGTTTTATATTCCTGTATCGCTTCTTGATTTTGATAAATGCTACAACCATCTTTTTTTAAACATTGATAAATATACTCTGCTTGCTCGCTAATCTTTCTGACCGAACCAGTAACTCTCACTCGGTAAATGGTATCGCTTTGTTTGACCTGAATTTCGCAAAAGGCATCTGAAACCACCTTCAAGGTTTCAATAATATCCGGCGGCAATAGATCAAGTTCACCACCCAAGTTTTGTTGGCAAGCATTCGCATCAAGCATAGTAGAGTAAAATAATAAACTCATGCAAAAAATCAAAGCTATAAAAGGTTTCAAGTTACCTCTTCTCCAAGGCGTATACTGAACAATTTGTTAAGTTTCAATTTTTTGCTCTAAATGTTCAATCGATAGCTCGAGTCGTTTTATCTCGCGCATCAAAGAATTACGACGCATTTCACTAAACAACCATTCTTTTAAGGAGACTTGACCTTTAATCGCCGCCAAAGCTATTACTCCCCAAAAAATCCTGTCATCTGTAGAACTAGCCATAAAAAATTCATATCCCGACCAAAACATTAACACTGTAAATATCATGACAGCAATATTTACCATGATCACCCAGCCTTTCAAGCTGCCTTTAAAAATACTGGTCACTTGATTAAACAACCCCGGCTCTTGGGCTAAAATTTTATCCAACTGCTCTGACTCGGATTCCAATTCTTTTTTTATACGCTCATCAATTTTCATAACATTCACCTTTACAATAACTTTATTCGTTTTATCTAATCAATCGCTTCAATTGCTTTCTTGCTCGATTCAGTCGTGACTTGATAGTGCCTTGCGGCACTTCCATAACTACTGCAATTTCGGCAATCGAAAATTCTTGCAAATAAAATAAGTAGATAGCTTGGCGTTCTAATCCAGGCAATTTATCGATCAGCTTTAATAGTCCCGAATCTTTTGACTTTAGTTCTTCAGCCGCTTGTTGATCGCTATCCTCTAATTGTTGCAGCTTATTAGCTTTACGCGCTAAATCTATACAACGCCAACGTACCGCCCGAAATATCCAACTGCGAAATGCTTTGGGATCATTTAACTTACGCAGTTTCTTAGCCACCTCTAACCATACGTCCTGCACCGCATCTTGTGCCCAATCGTGGTGACCACAAAGCTTAAATGCAAACTTGACCAGAGGCTTATAAAAACTTTGGTATAGCTCTGCTAAAGCAGCTTGATTACCTGCTTGTGCTGAAATCACCAATAATTCCTCGCGACTCGTTTTCATACTATTTATTTTATGCCTTTAATTACTAGACGTATGAAAGTTACAAGAGGTTCATTTAATAACAAATGTCACTCCGGCGAAAGCGCTAATGATGATAATCCTAGCAATAAAAAAACCCAGCCAATGCTGGGTTTCATAAGGGTAGTTTATTTATTTCTTCAATTTAAAGTTTGGTATATAGAATGACTGGGTGGAATTACCAATACGGGTACATTCACCATCCTCATTCCAACTAAAGGTCACAAACGAATAATCGCTAATGGCATCAATAGCATCCAGCAATGCTTCATCTTGGGTATTGCAAATTAGACTTTCGCTACCTTCAGCGCCTTCACGTGCCTGACAAAAACCAAAAGAAATCACAGACCCTCCCGAAGCGATTTGTCGGATGCCACAGCCAATAAATTCCAAATCATTATCGGCAAATCTTGCCGATACCATATCACCATTAGCGATTCGATTGACCGTATCCACTTCCACCGGATAAGGCTGAGTGTAACCTGCGTACAGTGCTAGCGGCATCATCGCCAAAAAAAGTATCAAATATTTTCTAAGTTTCATAATAGTTTCCTTCTACTCAAATGTTATTGGGATATAATAACCCCACTTCGATTGACCGCCTTGACCATCCGATTAAGAATTTTTTGACGATCGTCCTTATTAAAGTTTGCCAAGCTTTTTTCAAAGTCAGCTAACTCCACTGCCGTAAAATTACCATCAGCAAGATACTGATCTAACTCAAAACTAATTTGATCCAAATCTTCTGGTGACATTGGCGGCTTTAATTGCGCAGGAACCGGGCTAACAACGACTTTTTGTGCTATTGATTGACTTTCCAATATTGCTAAAAGCTCTTGTTTTAATATATTACGAAACTGTGTTTCTGATAGTGCGGGCTCATCAGAAGCCTGCATTGAATTATCTGAAGAAATAGATTGAATGGAATTTTGTTTTTGCTTCGACGTGTTTTTTTGGATAGCTAAAGTATCAAGCTTCTGCTCTAATCGAAACTGGTTATAAACCAAAAAGCCTATCAGCACTAGCTGTAAGCCTAAAATGATAAGAATACTTTTTTGACCAGCGATTGCTAGACTTGATCCCTTCATAACAAATCCTTTTATGTAGCTCCATTTTTAACAAAGCCATCAGACCATAGCTACTAAAGACTGTAAAGCGAGCAGTTCATAAAACTAGAAAAAAGCTTCTTTGTATTGTTTCATTTATTCAAGTCGAACTGTCTGTAAGAGATTGCTTTGCTACTCTTGCAATACCACGCTTTAATTACAAAAAGCCCAGCAAATGCTGGGCTTTTAATCTCGCAGAAGCTAATCACTAATTAGAATAGATCGGCTACCGCTTCTCTTTCTTCTTTAAGCTCTTGCTCAGACTCGTCCATTTTACCTTTGATGAAGTCTGAAACCTCTAGGCCTTGAACGATTTCATAGTCGCCGTCTTTGCACACAACTGGGTATGAGTAGATCAAGCCTTTTTCAACGCCATAAGAACCGTCTGATGGAACCGCCATAGAAACCCAATCGCCGCTTTCTGAACCTAAGCACCAATCGCGCATATGATCCAATACCGCGTTAGCGGCAGAAGCTGCTGAAGAAGAACCGCGCGCTGCGATTACGGCTGCGCCGCGTTTGGCTACGGTTGGCATAAAGTCATCTTTGGCCCAAGCGGCGTCAACTTTATCCGCTGCTGCATCCCCAGCAACGGTAGCAAAAGCAATATCAGGAACCTGTGTTACCGAGTGATTGCCCCAGATGATCATTTTCTTAATCTCAGCAATATCAGAGCCAGACTTTTCCGCTAATTGGTACAGAGCGCGGTTGTGATCAAGGCGGGTTAGGGCAGTGATGTTGCGCTGATTAATGCTTGGCGCATTTGCTGCCAAGATGAAAGCGTTGGTGTTCGCTGGATTACCCACCACACAAATTTTGATGTTTTTATCGGCCACTTCATTAATTACTTTGCCCAATGAGCTGAAGATTTTACCGTTATCCGCGATTAGATCTTTACGCTCCATACCAGGGCCGCGTGGCTTAGCGCCTACCATCAAACCAATTTGCGAATCTTTGAAAGCAACCGCTGGATCGTCAGTGACCACTATGTCTTTTACCAATGGAAAAGCACAATCGTTTAACTCCATCGCCACCGCTTCGCACACTTTCAAAGCAGGCGTGATTTCAAGCAGGTTTAGAATTACTGGCTGGTCATTACCAAGCATTTCACCGCTGGCAATGCGGAATAATAATGAATAACAAATTTGGCCGGCAGCACCGGTAACCGTAACGCGAACAGGCTGTTTCATTCCTGAATCCTCAATTTCTGATTAACAAACTTTTGATAACAAAAGGGGGAAAATTTTAGGGATGCAACTTTACCATAAACAGGCTAAAGATCCTATGATCTCAGTCTTTTACCACTAAACATCACCTAATTCATGCCGATAGCCGAGCCAGCGTTTGCATAAACTTTGTGCTAACTTTGGGTTTTGGCTGATCATAGCTTTGGCAACTGTTTGAATTTCGGGGATTAATGCCGAATTTTTAACAATATCGGCAAATTGCAGCGCCATTTCACCAGTCTGGCGTGTACCTAAAAACTCGCCAGGCCCCCGCAAACGCAAATCTTCTTCAGCGATCTGAAAACCATCATTGGTTTCACGCATAATTTGTATTCGCGACTTAGCATTGTCAGACAGCGGATGTCCGTAGAGCAACAAACAATGGCTCTCGACCGAACCGCGACCCACACGACCACGCAACTGGTGTAATTGCGCCAAGCCCAAGCGCTCCGGGTTTTCGATAATCATCAGACTCGCGTTAGGCACATCAACGCCTACCTCAATCACCGTGGTTGCGACCAAAATATCCAATCGGCCATTTTTAAATTGCTGCATAACCATCTGTTTTTGTTCGGATTTTAGCCGTCCATGAATAAGCCCAATGCGACAGTTCGGCAGTTGCTCAGCTAATAGATTAGCAGTGGTTTCTGCCGCTTGGCTTTGAATTTCTTCCGACTCTTCGATTAAGGTACAAACCCAATACACTTGGCGCTTTTCATGAAGACAAGCATCCTCCATACGCTGCATAACCTGATCACGTTTTTGCTCAGAAATGGCAATGGTTTTTACTGGCGTTCGCCCCGGCGGCAGTTCGTCAATAATCGATAAATCCATATCCGCATAGGCGGTCATGGCTAGGGTGCGCGGAATGGGCGTGGCAGTCATCATCAGTTGATGCAGCTGCTTATTTTCTGGTGCTTTATTCTTAAGTGCCAAACGCTGTTTCACGCCAAAGCGGTGCTGCTCATCAATAATCGCCAAACCGAGCTTGTGATAAGCCACTTCCTCTTGAAACAAGGCGTGAGTGCCAATCACCAGCTGCGCCTGTCCCGACTGAATAGCTGCTAATGACTCGCGTCTTTGCGCGGCTTTTAGCTTGCCAACCAAAAACGCCAGTTCTATCTCAAGACTATCACACCAAGCTTTAAAGCTATTTAAGTGCTGCTCCGCCAAAATTTCCGTCGGTGCCATTAGCGCTACTTGGAAACCAGACTCTATAGCTTGTAAAGCGCATAGTGCGGCGACCAGAGTTTTACCCGCGCCCACATCGCCCTGCAATAAACGCAACATCGGACGGTTGGACTGTAAATCTTGGCTGATTTCAGACACCACTCTGCGCTGTGCCTTAGTCGGTTTAAAAGGTAACAGCGCTAGTAGTTTTTGCACTAGCTCACCTTTATTGCGCATGACAAAGGCGCTATCTTGCTGGAAGCGCTGGCGTTGCAACTGCATACTCAACTGCTGCGCCAGTAATTCCTCATAAATCAAACGCTTAATAGCAGGCGATTGGTCGCTAGATAGATCCTCAATTGCGGTATGCTTAGGCGGTTGATGCAACCACAATAACGCCTCGTTAATCCCCATCAGTTGCCATTTGTCGATTAACTCGGGCGGCAATAAATCCTTTACCGGATGCTTGGTAAGGTAAACCAAAGCCTGTTTTTGCAAATTGCGCCAACTGGCCTGATGCAGCCCTTCGGTAGTCGGATAAATTGGCGTGAGCGAATCCAATAAGGGCGCTGCTTGATTGGCACCAAGGTAAGTGATTTCAGGATGCACCATTTGCAAACTGCGTCCGAAACGCCGCACCTCACCAAAGGCATAGAGTTCGACGCCCGCTTGCAATTTTTTCTGCTGCGCTGCCATAAAGTGAAAAAAACGAAAATCTATCGACGCGGTTTGATCAAAAGCGCGGCAAATCAGTGTGCGCCGTTTGCCATACTGGACTTGGCTATGTTGCACCGTCACCCGAATCATGGCCCGCTCGCCATCGCGAGTTTCGATCAAAGGCTTAACCTTGGTTCGATCTTCGTAGCGCAGCGGTAAGTGGAATAGCAGATCTTGCAGGTTTTCTATCCGCAGTTTGGCTAGTTTTTCTTTCAGCTTAGGGCCGACGCCTTTTAGACTATCGACCTCTATCTCGGTTAACGATGTCAACGCCATCTAAAGTGCTTGCGTGCCTTGGAGTTGAATAGGGCGAAGCGCCTGCTGAATAATTTCCAACGCCTCTTTGCGCGGAAAGCTCCGGCGAAAGGCCAAAGCCACTTTGCGGCTCGGTACCGGATCGGTAAAAGCTCTTACCTCTAAACCTAACTCTTTATTTTGGAACTCGGTAGCCGAGGCCGGCACCACACTGACCCCCAAACCGCTAGCGACCATATGGCGGATGGTCTCCAGTGAAGAACCCGTGATCCAATCTTTTTGTGGATTAAGGCTGTTGTCACGGCATTGGGGGCACGCCTCTAGTACCTGATCGCGGAAACAGTGTCCAGCTCCCAACATGATCATGACTTCGTCGGCAATGTCTGCTAAATGCATGGTTTCTTTTTTAACCCAAGGATGCTTAGGCGGCAGTAAGGCCAGAAATTCTTCTTCATACAAAGGAATGGTGTCGATTTCGGCTTCATCAAATGGCAAAGCAATAAAAATCGCGTCGAGCTCACCATTGCGTAATTTGGTTTTCAAGTTATGGGTATAGTCTTCGTCAATGTGCAGCGGCATTTTAGGCGCTAAACGGCGCATTTCGGGCACTAAGCTTGGAAATAAATAAGGGCCAATCGTGAAAATCGCGCCGATACGCAGTGGACCATCAAGCTGATCCGAATTTTGGGTCGCTTCTTGCTTGAGTAGATCCACTTGCTCCAAAATGCGCTGTGCCTGCTCGACAATTTTTTGGCCTTGCGGCGTTACTTTGACGTCCGACTTACTACGCTCAAATAACACCACGCCCAATTGTTCTTCAAGCTTTTTTACTCCAACACTCAAAGTCGGCTGACTAACAAAACAGGCTTCAGCAGCACGCCCAAAATGTTGCTCTTGGGCAACCGCTACGATGTAACGAAATTCGGTAAGAGTCATATCTGGCCTCTAGCAATAGTTGTTTTCTATCTATAACTAGATATTCATAGATTCATCATCCAAAGTCAAACACTATTCTAGATTCTGAGAGCTTGGTTATGGCTTTTTCGCTAAAAATAAACTTAAAGGTCGCCCATCATCTAATCTATGCTCTTGATTTATAAGAAGATCCCAGCCTTTAAATTTTTCAGCTAATTCGTTATTTTTTAACAGGTAAGCAGGGTTTTTAGGTTTACCAAACTTGGCCGCTGCTTCCAGAAAAGTATGGATCGCCAAGATCGAACCTGCCGGCAAGTATTGATAAAAATCATCCAACAAGGGGCGGTGCAAATAACGCGCTTGTACCACAAGAGAGGGCTGTTGCTGCTCGATAAGCTCCACTAAGGCTATTCGCTGGGTTTGAAAATCCACAATTTTAGCGCTTAAATTAGCATTCCAACGCCGTTTAAACTGCTCTAAACGCTCTAGCGCAAAAGGATTATTGTCTAGTCCCAACACTTTAAAACCGTGCAGTGCTAAGAACAGGGCATCGCGCCCAGAGCCGCAACCAATATCGAAAGCTACTGGCGATGACGAATGTATGTGCTGCTTAATAAGCTCAATGTAATGCTCCAATAAAGGGTTGGCGCGCCATAACCGCTGACTAACATTATTAGCAAGCCAGCTGGCTTGATCTTGCTGTTCAGCGATCCGAATTTGCTCGATGGCATACTGTTGCTGTTCAAAGATCCGTTGCGCCTGCTCGGCATCGGCTTGATTAACCAACAGCTCTAAGCGAGCGCCTTTGGGTGGCAGCTCGTGCCAAGCCAGTGGCAGCTCCTCAAGCGGAATATTGGTAGCGCCGAGCGGATGGCCTTGGACAAAGGCCTGTGGCGAACGCAAATCCACCAACGGCCTTTGATCAGCGGCTAACGGCTCAAGAGTGAGCGCGGGAGAAACGCTGCAATTTGCCATAGGTTAAGCTGCGCCATAGCCATTCGAGCGGCCCAAAGTAGTATTTTTTTAGCCACAATTCTGACCACACCAGCTGCAGCATAAAAATAGCGAGGACAATAAAGTAGAGTTGATAGCGCTCCAGTTCGGCAAAATAGCCAAAACCAAAACCGTAGAAGATCGTGGTGCAAATGACGGACTGAGTAATGTAGTTGGTAAAGGCCATACGACCAACCGCTTCGAATTTATGGCGGATCCACAGCCCCAACCCGGACTTAAACCATAAACAAAAGATCGCCACATAAGCTAAAGCAATAAACACCGCTGCCATGCTGTTTAGCGCCCCAAATGACTTAAATAGGGCAATGATATTAAAGTCACCTTGCTGTAATACCCGATAATCGTAATACTGAATCAGCACCCCAAGGGTTAAACAAACCGCTAAAAATTTCCAATAAAATCCTTTACTGCGCTGAGCGGTTAAGACGCCAGTTTGGTAGAGCGCCATACCCAGTAACATGGCGCTACCAATACGCAATGGTCCTATAAATAAGGCGTTAAGTAACATTTCGCTATAAAAATCGAGACGATGATCGAATTGCTCAGCCCAGCTTCCGCGGTAAGCGGCAACTTCCGCGGCAATAGTATCACTGGAAGGGTAGAACATTTCTGTCATTTCTAACAGATCCGCTTCGGACATCTGATAGAAAAGATTGCTTATCCCGTACATCATTAAGAAGTAGAGCCCCATTAAAACCGCCGCAATGATAAATTTCTTTTTAGCGCTGGTGTTAAGCGCCAATAGGTACACCCAGAAGCCCATCAAAGCGTAAGTCGCCAAAATATCGCCATACCAAATAAGGTAGCCATGGATCAGGCCAAAGAATAACAGCCAACCCATGCGTCGATAATGGATTGGGCCAGCGGCAACCCCCTTGTTATTAGCCCGCTGCGCCATCAGCATAATACCGGCGCCAAACAGCATCGAAAAAAGCGTATAAAATTTTTGATCGGCAAAGAAATGATTAACAAACCAAGCATTGAGGTTAATGCTCGAAGGTTCGCCCAAAACGTAGGGGTTCATATAAAAGGCATTGATGTTGGCAATGGTGGCAATGTTCATCACCAAAATACCTAACACGGCAAAGCCGCGCAGTAAGTCGAGAGATTGGTGCCGCTCACTGGCTTGGGAAGCTGCTATGTCCAATGTTATTATTTCCTATCTTTTTTATCCTAGAAGTTGCCACAACTATACCTGATAGGAAATTCGGCGATCAAATGAAAAGGGTAACAAAATACATCCGTTACCCTTTAACCACTATTCTAGATAATTTTCCAACCACAGATCCGCGGCTTCTTTGCGCCTATCTTTTTGCGAACGGCGATCGGCTTCAAACCGGATAATTTGACGACGATCACGCTTTTTACGTCTATCAGCTTGGAGACGGGTATTGACTTGAAATGGAGATTCTTTGCGACTGCTAGTTGGCGCTGTTTCGTCCATTAAGCTCAGTTTAGATTCCTTAGTGTTCATAAAATATCGACTCCTTGTCCTTATCGACTAACCAAATCCCGAAGTTTAAGGCTACACTAATTTTCGTAATTGATCCCAGTCAGAATCCTCAATTTCACCAATTTCATTAAGCTTCGGATAGCGGATTTGATGCCTATCACAATACTTTTTAACTGTAGGGTGCAGCGATTTAAAAATCAGCAAATCCACTTCTTCTTTCGGCATTTTGCACTGACCATACATGCCCGCCAAAGCCCTTTGTCGCTGCGCTTCGTATAAAATTAAGGCGGTCGCAACCGAAACATTAAGCGATTGCACCATTCCCATCATTGGAATAATCACCTGCTGATCGGCAAGCGCTGCGGCTTTTTCAGAAACCCCCACCAGCTCCGAACCTACCAATAAACAAGTTGGTCGGGTGTAATCTATCTCTCGGAAATCCACCGCCGAATCAGAAAAATGAGCCGACAGCAGTTGCATACCTTTGGCTCGAATTTTAGTTAATCCCTCTTCTAAAGAATCATGGGCATGCGTTTTTACCCAACGTTTCGAACCGCTTGCGGTATGATGACCACGATATTGAACATCCTCTGGGAAGGTCGCATGAACCTCACCAATCCCTACCGCATCCGCAGTACGCACAATCGCCGCTAGGTTATGCGGCTTATGCACTTGCTCCATAAAAACTGTCAAATCGGGCTGGCGGTTGGCAACTAGTTGTAAAATCTTTTGCAACCGTTCGGGCTTTTGATCTTGCATAACCTAGTCGCCTAAATAGAGCTACCCAAAAAAGCCACGCCATCCATTTCAATCTGAGCTCCTTTAGGCAATTCTTTGACTCCAATCGCTGCTCGGGCTGGGTATGGCTGCTTGAAGTATTGAGCCATAATCTCATTAACAGTTGCAAAGTTAGCTAGGTCCAACATAAAAATATTCAACTTAACGATATCGTTAAGGCTGGCATTGGCAGCCTCGCAAACCGCCGTTAAGTTTTTAAACACCTGATGAACTTGCGCTTCAAAATCCTCTACTAACTCCATCGTTTCAGGAATTAACGGAATTTGCCCTGACAAGTAAAGACTATCGCCTGCTTGAACTGCTTGCGAGTAAGTGCCAATAGCAGCAGGAGCTTTATCGGTATGGATTATTTTTTTCATATCTTTCTCAGTTAAATTTTATTACGGCTGGCGGTCAATGCTTTGCCAGCTTTAAGAATGGCGCTGTACTTTATTGACAAAAGGAACTACGCGCAATTTTTTGATAATGGATGCCAGTTGAGCGCGATCCTTAAGTCGTACTTCAAAATTCAAAATATTAATATCACCATCCAACTCATCAATTTTGACGTTAACAATATTAATCTCTTGATTAGAAATAATGCTGGTAATTTGGGCCAACACGCCGCGACCATTAAAAACTTCAATCTCCAAACCGCAAGTGAATTCACCGACCACATCGGGCGACCACTCGATCGGCACATAGCGATCATTTTGCTTGTGCGCCCGCTTAACATTAGGACACGTTTGGCGATGCACGGTAAAACCCTTACCGGCGCTAACGTAAGCTAAAATTGGATCAAAAGGGATCGGGTTACAGCACTTAGCATACTTCACGACCAAACCTTCTGTGCCCTTAATCGCAATGGGCTCGGAGGGCTGTGAAGAGACTGAACCTAAATCCGGCGTCGCTTCTTGAGGATCATCCATATTCAAGCGATGAGCGACTAACACTGAAGCAATTCGTCCTAAGCCCACAGCCGCCAGCAGATCTTCAAAACTGTCATAATTTATGGTTTTTGCCACTTGCTCTAAATGTTCTACCTCAAAGCTATCTAGGTTTTTAGCAAGCGATTGCTCGAGTAGTCGATACCCTAAATTCACCGCTTCATCACGACGCATATTTTTAACGAAGCTACGAATGTTTGCCCGCGCCTTGCCGCTCATAGCAAAACTCAGCCACGCAGGATTGGGCTTGGAGCCGAGCGCTGTTACCACCTCTATGGTCATACCGTTGGTTAACTTAGTACTCAGCGGTGCAAACTGCTTATCAATTTTGCAGGCAATACAAGTATTACCAACATCCGTATGAATTGCATAGGCAAAATCCACTGGCGTTGCACCTTTAGGTAACTGAATAATTTTCCCTTTCGGCGTGAATACATAAACCTCATCCGGGAAAAGATCAATCTTAACGTTTTCGATAAACTCCAAGGAGTTGTCTGCGTTTTGTTGCAGTTCAATCAAACTTTGTAGCCATTCACGCGCCTTATGTTCAGCTGGATGCGAATTTCCGGTTTTATACAACCAATGAGCCGCGACTCCATGCTCCGCCATTTGATCCATTAACTCGGTGCGAATTTGTACTTCGATTCGAACTTGCTGTTTAGATTGTAAGATGGAGTGAAGCGATTGGTAGCCGTTGGCTTTTGGAATGGCGATATAGTCTTTGAAGCGTCCTGGCAATGGTTTAAAAATATTATGCACTTGACCCAAAATTCGATAACAAGAATCTTCACTGTCAGTAATCACTCGAAAGGCGTAAATGTCCATCACTTCATTAAAAGTACCAACTTTATCGCGCATTTTGCGATAGATGCTGTAGACACTTTTTTCGCGACCCAAGACCATACCTTTGATATGCGCTTCTTTTAGTCGTTTAGTAATTTGTTCTTGGATCTTCTCTATAACAGCTTTGCGGTGGCCTCGAGCTTTTGTTACCGATGCTTGTAAAATTTTATAGCGCAGCGGATGCATATTGGCAAAACCCAATAACTCGAGCTGCTCTTTTAATTTGTAGATCCCCAGCCGATTGGCAATTGGCGCATAAATTTCTAAGGTCTCACGTGCTATTCGCCGTCGCTTGTCTGGACGCAGCGATCCCAGCGTTTGCATATTGTGCAAGCGGTCGGCAAGCTTGATCAGGATCACTCGAATGTCCTGCACCATTGCCATCATCATTTTGCGGAAATTCTCCGCTTGCGCCTCTTCTTTTGAACGGAAATTAATTTGGGTAAGCTTGCTTACACCTTCGACTAATTCGGCTACCTGATCGCCAAACTGATCGGCCAGATCTTGTTTAGTCACTTCGGTATCTTCGATCACATCGTGCATCAAAGCCGCCATGATGGTTTGGTGATCAAGCCGCAATTCGGCCAAGATTCGAGCCGCTGCTACTGGATGGGTGATATAAGGATCGCCACTGGAACGCATTTGCCCTTCATGCGCGGCTTCCGCAACCTCGTAGGCTCGCCCAATATCATCAACTTGAGCAGGCTCTAGGTAGCTGTCAACAACTTCTTTTAATCCAGCGAAATATACCATATCGAATTACTGTATCTGTTTGCTTGCGAAATCACTTTTAGGTATTCGCAGCACGAACTTTTAGTTTACTGAAAATTTGTCTTTATTCACATCATTAATTTACCCTTCTCTCATCACAGAAGTAACACTAATCAGTGCCCTTCAAAAAAACTAGTAGAAACCCAAGGCGGTCACCAGTTCTGGGCTCCTAAGCCTGATAGAAAGAAAAAGCTCTTAGTTTTAAGGGCTTTTACTTTTATAACCTACAATATCCCAGTAAATATTTACTTATTTGTTACTTCATTCCCGCGAAATCGGGAATCTATTCTAATGCTTGTATGATAGTTTCAGGTGGATTCCCGCTTTCGAGAGAATGACAGAAAAGTCCCGTTTGGGTTAATACCTTGGTAGAAACCCTATTTTTTTTCCTTATAATTTAGATAGAATAAAATCTAAGTCTTTGTAACAAACAGCAGCATGGATTTAAATCAATCGACTCAAGGTAAAAGATACCTCTTCTTTATTACCCAGAATTACTCTTATGCCATATTGCGGCCACTACAAAGTGAGATCTTATTGCGTGGCGGAGAAGTAGCATGGTTTTTGATGGGTGAACAAGTATCCGCACATTATCTAAGAGCCAATGAAACTCAGTTAAAACAGGTGTCTCAGGTCAAAGCTTGGCAGCCCGACGCCTGCTTCGCACCTGGCAATGTACTTCCTAATTTTTTCCCTGGAAAGAAAATCGCACTTTTTCATGGCTTTAACGTTACCAAACGAGTGCAAAAAAATGGCCTTTCTACCCATTTTAAAATAAGAGGCTGTTTTGATCTTTACTGCACCCAAGGCCCCAACACCACCAAAACCTTCCAGCAACTCGCTAATGAGCATGGCTACTTTAAAGTGCAAGAAACTGGCTGGAGCGCAATGGATCCTTTATTTAAACCCAGCAAAGATAATCCTTACTTAGCTGAGCAAGATCCTCGCCCAACGCTGCTAGTCTGTTCTACTTTTTCGCATCGGTTAAGCTTGGCACCGCGCTTATATCAACAGATAAAAGATTATAGCCAGTCGGGAAAATGGCGAATTTTGGTTCAATTTCACCCCAAGATGGCAAAAGAGATTGTCAGCCAATATCAAGAATTACAAAATGATAACTTAACTTTTGTGGAAACCGATAACGTCATTCCTTTATTGCAAGCAGCTGACGTGATGTTATGCGATACCTCGTCGGTGTTGCTGATGTTTTTGCTCCAGCGAAAACCTGTAGTGACCTTCCGTAATCAAGATCCACAGCCTCATTTACTGAATATTACCAAAGCAGATAAAGTTGAGGCGGCCATTGAGCAAGCTTTAACTCGGCCAGCCGAATTGATGAAAAAAATTGAAGACTACTGCCAAGAGTTACACCCTTATCAAGATGGTCTTTCAAGTCAGCGAGTATTAGCAGCAACCAATCAGCTGATAGGTGCTGATAATACTGAACTCAAATCCAAGCCATTAAACTTGATGCGCGAACTCAAAATACGAAAAAAACTAGGCTATTGGGGATGGTGAAAAACAAGTTTAAACAGAACTCTATAACTAAAAAGGCAGAATTATTATCTGCCTTTTTATTAATAACGCCGTGTATTTCTAAGTTTTATTAGAATAACACTGGACCATTTTCTTGTTCAGCCTTTGCCATACGCTCATCAGCTTCAACGGTTAGTTTATCCGTTAAACCGTCTTCAATTTCACGTAACGCAACCACTGTCGGCTTGTCATTATCCCATTCAACTTTCGGATCGTGGCCGCCGGTGGCGATTTGGCGCGCACGCTTCGCCGCCAACATAATTAAATCAAAACGGTTTCCAACTTTTTCTACCGCGTCTTGTACTGTTACTCGAGCCATAATTTACCTCTTACTTTTTTTACTAAATCTAAATTAAGTTGCGATTATTCGCCACTTAACAATTCGTTAATCAGTTCTCTGTATCGCAACTCTTGCTGTTGAACCCTTTGTCGTTCCGCCACAAAAATTGCCGCTAATTCATTTTTTGCAGTATCAAAATCATCATTAATGATCAAAAAATCATAACTGGCATACTGCTGCATCTCATTCCGCGCCGCTTGCATTCGCGAAGCGATCACCGCTTCACTATCTTGTCCGCGATGATTTAGTCGCTCCTGTAGTGCCGTTTTGGATGGCGGCAAAATAAAAATGCTACGACATGCGGGCATCAAATGACGCACTTGTTCGGCACCCTGCCAATCAATTTCCAGGATCACGTCTTGGCCTTGCGCTAACTGCTCTTCGAGCCACCAGCGGCTGGTGCCATAGTAGTTGCCAAATACTTGCGCGTGCTCTAAAAATGCATCTTGCTCGAGCATCGCTTGGAACTTTTCCAGCGCAACAAAATTATAATCAACACCATCTTCTTCACCCGGTCGCTGCGCTCGGGTGGTGGTGGACACCGATAATTTCAGCTCCGGCATTTGCGCCAAAACCGCTTTTAACAGGCTGGTTTTACCCGCGCCCGATGGCGCTGATACCACGTACAAAGTGCCTACGGCTTGAGCTTGATTGGTTGTATTGGCTGGTTGCTGCAACTAAAAACCCTTATTCCATATTTTGTACTTGTTCGCGCATCTGCTCGATCAACACCTTCATCTCGACCGCGCTGGCAGTAATATCCGAATGGATCGATTTGGAGCCTAAGGTATTGGCTTCGCGATTAAATTCTTGCATCAGAAAATCCAAACGGCGACCAATGGCACCACCTTTTGTCACCAAACGCTTGCACTCTTTAACATGAGTGGTCAGCCTATCTAACTCTTCGGCAACGTCAAGCTTTTGCGCCAACATCAGCATTTCTTGCTCGACTCGTTCAGAGTCCAATTCAAGCTGTGCTTCGGCAAAGCGACTTTGCAACTTGTCTTTCTGCCACGCCATCACTTCCGGCATTCTTGCCGCAACCTTGGCTACTTCTTGTTCGATACCGCCTAAGCGCTCTTCAATCATACGCGCTAGATCTTGGCCTTCACGCCCGCGAACCTCGATCAGCTGCGCTATCGCTTTTTCAAATAAAGCCCTGACATCCGCTTCCATCTGATCCGTATCAGCTTCTTCTTGCTGCAAAATATTTGGCCAGCGCATAATTTGCATCAGGTTCGGCGGCTGATTTTCTTGCGCCAACACTTGCAACTCTTGGTGCATAGTCAATAACTGTTGCGCCAAGTCTTGATCCAACTTCATATTGGCAGCAGCGGCATTGTTATATTCGATGCGCAAACTGCACTCTAACTTACCACGGCTTAGTTGCTTACGAAGCTGATTTCTTAGCTCAAATTCTAAATGGCGGAAAGTTTCCGGCATCCGAAAATTCGGCTCTAAAAACCGTTGATTAACGGATTTTATTTCCCAAGTTAGGGTGCCCCAATCAGCTGCTAACTGCTGACGGGCGAAAGCGGTCATGCTTTTAACCATGCGTTCTCTCAATAATGACTAAAAATGTCTTTATATTTCAATCGTTTAACGCCGAACTCTGTTGGCTTTCGTTTTTTAGCCATTTTTTTCGGCATGAACCTTGAATTGTACCGATCTTAAAGGGATTTGGCGAGATCTAAGTACTTTCCTTTACTGTTATTAGATCAAAAACTTTGCTACATTTGCTGAAGCAATATAATTATAACTTAATGAAGGGACTATTATGGAATCACGTCAAGAGCAAAATAATAAAACAACGATATCTCCTAGCATCTTATTAATTATTGGAATATTTTTCCTACCTTACATATTTTCATGGTTTACCTTAAATGAGAAGTATTCATCATTAACAAAACTGCTATCCTTTTCTTGGACATTTATCTTATTAGTTATCTTTTTTAGCTTTAACCAAGATAGCAATCCAAACAGCACTATCAATAAACCTGACGCCATGAATACACCTGTAAACAATAAGAATCAATCTAATAAAATTAACAGTAATTCTTCAATTAAAAACAAATATGGGAATCAAGCTACTGAAAAAAACTGTAAAATAGATTTAACTTGCTGGGCGGAAAAGAATGATATTGAAGCAACCGTTCAATGCCAAAAATATGTTCCAAAGCTTGCAAAATACGATTATGAATGGACCGATGGAATGTTTGAAGTTAAATTTAGTCATTATAAATGGAAAAATAAAAGGAATGGAGTTATCACATATATAGGCGATAAAATAAAATTTCAAAATGGATTTGGGGCCTGGCAAAACTACATATATGAGTGCGACTTCAATCCCCACACCAAACAAGTTCTTGATGTCAGGGGACAACCTGGCCGGATTTAAAATTGAGCACGTCATTGCGAGTGAAGCGAAGCAATCTTTCAAAAGAATACAAGCTTTACAAAATTGCCGCGTTGCTAAGCTGCTCGCAATGACGGATACGATGTTAAGCCCATTTTTTAAGTGCTTTTACGTGAAATTTCTTTTTATCTTCTAATCTTAAAGCGGTCAGTTTGTTGCCCCAAACGCAGCCCGTATCGAGCGCATGCAGATTGGGGATCTTAACTTTGCCATTAAGTGCTGCCCAATGGCCAAACACTAGGCCGGTTTCTTGCAGTAATTCCTTGTGGAAAGCGTACCAAGGTTGGTATTTTTTATAGCGCTTGCTGGGCGCGCCTTTATGCGAAAAGTCCAAACTACCGTCAAGATGACAAAATCGCATTCGTGTCAAAGCATTGGTAGTAAAGCGTAAGCGTTTGGTTTTTTTAAGATTTTCGGACCAATTTCGAGGACTATTGCCATACATCTTGCTAAAAAATTTGATCCTTTGTTTTGGCTTTTGTAGCGCTTCTTCTAACTCGTAGGCGCTTGCTAAGGTTTGTTCCAGATCCCAACCAGGCGGCACACCAGCATGAGTCATTAAAAAACCCAAATCCCGATCGTAGTGCGCCATTGGTTGAGTAGTGAGCCAAGCCAACAGCTGATCGCAGCGATTCGAGGCGAGCAATTTGCTTAGTTTTTCTTTTTTATTAAAACGCCCACCCAGCTCATAAGTCGCCAATAAATGCAGATCATGATTGCCTAATACCACGATACAAGCGTCTTGGATGTCGTACAAAAACTCTAATACTTCTAATGACTTAGGGCCACGACAGATCAGATCGCCGGCCAGCCATAATTGGTCGCAATTGGGATTAAATTGTATTTTCTTTAGCAGTAATCGTAACTCGTGATAACAGCCTTGAATATCGCCTATCGCATAGGTCGCCATAAACTTCCTTTTCGCCATTCCAGCTTGGGCTGGAAGCGTCTAATGGTAACGGTATTTTCAGATATTCTAATGCAACAGGCCAGGAATACTCAGGCTGAAAGCCGGAATTGGCGCTTCGAATTCATCACCATCTTCGCCTTCCATTTTATAGCTGCCGTGCATACTGCCCATCGGCGTGGTTAACACAGCGCCACTGGAATATTCGTAGCTTTTGCCAGGCTCAATAAACGGCTGTTCGCCGACCACGCCTTGGCCTTTGACCTCGGTCACTTCACCGTTGGCATCGGTGATCAACCAATGGCGCGCATTAAGTTTAGCGCCGCTATCACCGGAGTTTGTGATACGAATGGTATATGCGAAAGCATAGCGTTCATTGTCAGGCTCGGATTGATCTGCAAGATATTTAGTCGCCACTTTTATTTGAAATTGATATTCATTCATATTCGATCACCATGGTCTCTTCTAGTATCTTTTCTTTCTAGTATGGTATCTAATCTCGCTCGACGCAAGCCTAGGTCTAGTATTCTAAGCTATGATATGATTCGCATGAAATTCAAGCACGCAATTTCAACAAGTTAGACGAATTTAGATATCCGTTTATTACAAATTAGAGATGTTAATATGTCAAAAACCGTTTTGGTGACTGGAGCCAGTTCTGGCTTTGGTTTAGCTACCGCCAAAGAATTCGCCGCCAAAGGCTACAAAGTTATTGCTGCCGCCCGCCGCAAAGACCGTTTACAACTGTTGCAGACGGAATTTCCGCAGCAGATCTTTGTGTTGCCGCTGGACGTGACTTCAGAGACGCAGATTGATCAAATGCTAGGCGCTTTGCCTGAAGATTTCACTCAAGTTGATATTTTAATTAACAATGCGGGGCTAGCTTTGGGTTTATCGCCAGCGCATGAAGCGGAGCTTGAGGACTGGCATCAGATGGTGGACACCAATATCAAAGGCTTATACCTGATGACCCGCAAGCTATTACCGCAAATGGTCGAACGCCAATCGGGGCACATCATCAATATCGGCTCGATCGCCGGAAACTACGCCTATCCGGGCGGCAATGCTTACGGCGCTACCAAGGCCTTTGTGAAGCAATTTAGTCGTAATTTGCGAGCGGATTTATTAGGAACTAACGTACGCGTTACCAATATCGAACCCGGTTTAGCTGAAACAGAATTTTCCTTAGTTCGCTTTCATGGCGACAAGGATAAAGCTGACAAGGTTTACCAGAACACGCAAGCCCTGACCGCCGAGGATATTGCCAATGCGGTGCTCTGGGCTGCCCAGCAACCAGCTCATGTTAATATCAACTCCATTGAACTGATGCCCACCAGTCAAGCTTGGGCTGCATTAGCAATCGATAAGGTTCAAGGTTAGTAGGGGTTACTTTAATCGGATTCCAAAGGACACCGTCAAATGCCAAGGAAACAACGTCCGCCCATTCATTTACTAGAAGTCTTTGAGGCAGCCGCTCGACTTGAAAGCTTCAAGCTAGCTGGCGAGGAATTACACATCAGTGCGTCGGCCGTTAGCCACCAAATTAAAAACCTAGAGCAGATTTTAGAGATACAACTATTCAAGCGAATTACCCGCGGGGTTAAAGTTACTAGGGCTGGGCGCGAGTACGCATTTGCTTTAAACAGTGCTTTTAGAAAGATCGATGAAGCCTCTAAACAATTTCTTAAACAACAGCAACAAACTCGAGTCAAAATCAGCATTATGCCGTCGCTGGCCAATAACTTGATCCATCCCAACTTGTCTCAGTTTAAGCAGCAACACCCCGACATAGCGCTTGAGATTGACTCTTGTGAAGAGCTTTCCGATCTTAATGATGATGAGATTGATTTTGCCATTCGTTATGGTTTTGGCGATTGGCCATCCTACCAATCGCAACTATTGCGCCGCTGTCATGGGGTTATTGTCGCCAGTCCAGAATTTCTTGAAGCGCATCCCATAACTCAGCCAGAAGATCTACAGCAGCTACCTTTGATCTGCCTTAATCAAGTGGAAAATGCTTGGTACGCTTTGGCAAAATCGTTAAAAATCAAAAACTTCAGTATCCAACATCCGCTTAATTACCACTCCTATGGGGCTGGCATTCAAGCTGCACAACAAGATCTCGGCTTAGCCACTGCAATTTATGAGCTGGAAAAAAACCTGATCGACAAACAGAAATTAGTTCCCGTTCTGGGTTATAAATCCGAATTAAATTCCGGAATATATTTAGTTCGCACAGCCAGCAAACCGCTATCCGCCGCCAGTAAACAAGTCTTGCAATGGCTAAAAATGCAAATAGCCTCGCTCTAGCCTCATGGTTGAATAAAATTCATCTATAACCCTTAGTATTATCCTTTTGTCGGCTTCTACACAATTAATTAGGCTATAAATGTTCCCGCACATTTTTATTGGAGTTAGCCATGATTCGTTTTTTGATAGGTCTGTTTGATTTGTTGCATTTAGCCGCTAATCTTGTTTTCTTTATTATTGTTGCCAACAGCACCTTGAAGCCGGCAGCCGCTTTTATCTATTTACCGCTTTTGCTGTTAACAATCTGGTCGCTGTTTTTTGCTCTACGCAGCTATCTGCAACGCTTGGCTGAAAACCAACACAGCGCTAAAAAGCCCGCTGCAGCTGTGTTAAAATCACCACTCACCAATTTATCGAGCTCTGCATGACCGTTTTATATCCGCTGCTAGCCATGGTCGCTTTGACCATTGTAGTTGCTTGTTTGATGTATTTTAGACGCATTAACTACATGAAATCTCATCGCATTCATCCGCAAAAAGTCGCCAATCGCGAGCAAGCTAAAGAGCTGTTAAAAGATAATCGCGCCTCGGATAACTATCTAAATTTGTTCGAAATGCCCGTTCTATTTTATGTCGCGGGTTTTGTTATCTTGTTCGCTAACCAAGGTACCAAGCTTTTAATTGCGCTGTTATGGGCTTATGTGGCTTTTCGAGTTGCCCACTCGCTTATCCATTGTACTTATAACATCGTGATGCACCGTTTCGGCGCCTTTATGTTGAGCGCTATTACCTTGCTCGCTATCTGGTTAATTCTAATTGTGCAAATTTTGTTTGGAATAAGTCTTTAATGAAAATTGATAAAAACTGTGTGGTCGAACTCGACTACAAATTAATGGATCTCAATAACCAAATCTGGGAGTCTTCGGATGAGGGCGGCCCTTGGGTATATTTACATGGGCATGGCGAGTTAATGCCAGCCCTAGAACAAGCCCTGATTGGCAAGGGGATTGGGCAAAAACTCAAACTACAGATGCAGCCTGAAGAAGCTTATGGACAGTATGAAGCGGATCTTTGTACCCAAGTGCCGCGCGAGGCTTTCGCCGAAGTACAAAACCTGACCGAAGGAATGCGGCTAGCGGCTGAAAACCAAGATGGCGTGCATGCAGTAACGGTAAAAAAAATTACCGATGAAACGGTGACCATTGATGCCAATCATCCCTTAGCAGGCCAAGCGGTCAAGGTCGAAGTTAAGATTCTTGCTGTGCGCGCCGCCAGTGATGAAGAAATCGCTCACGGTCATGTCCACCAACAAGGAACTTGTGGTCATTAATGGCTTATTACGGCGGCAAAATTCCTAACTCTAAAGCTGGTTACTCATTTCTGTTACTAAGAGCTTGGTCTTTAATCGCTGGATATTTTTTTATTGGTTCGTGCTACAAGAGGGCATTTCCTTATTTGCTTTGTTCTTTTTTATTCAACTGCTCTTATCATTTTTAGCAACAGACTGGTCTAAAGCAAGAGTATTCCTTACCAAAGGTATTATTATTTTAGGTTTCATATTTTTCTTTAAATGGCTAATTTTGCTTGGCATTCAACAAAAACCCATTGAGGCCTACTTCATCAGTCTATCGCTGACAGTACTTTTTTTTCGGTTTTTCCTACGCCATAGCCGCGCATTCTTTCTTAGACGCTGATGAACCTTCGATTTAACTAGCTCTATAACTCTACTTGACCGCTGAGAGTTTTTGACTTAATATATACGCATATCCATATATTAAGATGTGAAATGCCTTTAGAGATCCTTTTTAAATGTCTAGCAGAGCAAACTCGACTCAAGTGCATCATCTTGTTACTACAACATGACGAGCTTTGTGTTTGTGATCTAACCGAAATGCTACAGCTATCTCAGCCTAAAATTAGTCGCCATTTAGCGACGCTAAGGCTCAACGGCTTGGTACAAACTCAACGCAAAGAGCAGTGGATTTATTATCGACTTAGCGACCATTTAAGCTCCGGCACCAAGGCGATTTTAAAGTCTATCCAAGCCAATTACGACTTCACTAAAGATAAGCAAAAACTCGAGTGTTGCTAAGGAGTTTCTATGAAACGATTACATATCCATATCAGTGTTAGTGATTTGCAAAAAAGTAGCGAATTTTATAGTCAGCTTTTTGCACAAAAACCCAGTGTTGAAAAAGATGATTATGTGAAATGGCTACTCAATGATCCGCGACTTAACTTTGCCATTTCGAATCGCTCGACTAAGTTAGGACTCGATCACCTTGGGATCCAAGCAGAAAATGACGAAGAGCTTAGTGAAATAAAAAGCGCCATCGAACTGTCACAGGCTTCGCTAAAAGAAGAGCTTGGGACTAGCTGCTGCTACAGTAATTCGGATAAATACTGGACTTTAGATCCCGATGGCAATGCTTGGGAAGCTTTCCATAGTTTATCGGAAATTCCAACTTATGGCTTGGAGCAAAGCGATAGCGGCAAACAGGCTTGTTGTGCGCCAAACGAGCAAACATCCAACAAGCACACAGAGGCGGCCTGCTGCTGATGAAAACCTCAATTTTATTTCTCTGTACTGGAAATTCTTGCCGTAGCCAAATGGCTGAGGGTTGGGGCAGAGCCTTAAAAGCTGAAGAGTATGATTTTTATTCGGCTGGAATAGAAAAGCACGGGCAAAACCCTAACGCTATCTTAGTGATGACAGAAGCTGGGGTTGATATTTCTCAGCAGCAATCTCAAACCCTTGATGAACTTCCGATTCAAGAATTTGACTATGTGATTACCGTTTGCGGTCATGCTGATGAACACTGCCCTTACTTCCCAGCAAAAACCAAAATTATTCATCATGGTTTTGAGGATCCGCCGAGGATGGCTCAAGCTTTTGAAAACCAGCAAGAACAATTGGATTGTTATCGTAAGGTTAGGGATCAAATAAAAATTTTCGTTAAGGATATCAAAAACTACTTAGGGTAATTATTTCGGTTACCATCTGGCGCAGTTTTAAAGCGCTTGTAGGACCACTGATATTGCTGCGGGTGCTTTCGAATCAGCTTTTCTAGTTCAAGATTTAGTTGTGTTGCATAATCTTGCGGATCCAGCTGAATATCAATTTCTATTTTTGGCAAATAAATATCGTATTTACCTCTATCATTTTTAATTGCAGCGATCTGATAGAGGGCAGCACCGGATTTTGTTTGAACCTTTTGAATCAAATCCATAGTTTTAGCCGGCTGCCCAAAAAAAGGAGCAAAGACTCCACTATCACCACCAGGCTCTTGATCAGACAGCAAAGCTGCCACCTCACCAGCTTTTAAGGCTTTCAAAAAGTCTCTTAAGCCGCGCGCATCGCCAGGCACCATTTTGGTAGTATTTTTACCACGTCCTTCAGAAATAATTCTATCCAGCTCTTGGTATCTGGGCTTACGGTACATGCAAGTAAAGTCGAAACTCTTGCCCAAATAAAAAAGTGCGACCTCCCAATTGCCCAAGTGGCTACCAGTGATCAAAACGCCTTGCTGTTGAGCTAAGGTTTCTCGAATATCCTCTTCGCCATAAACCTTATCGATCCATGTTTCGATCGACGGATTGAGCCAGGCTTTGGCGATTTCAGGGGCAATCTTGAAAGTATGTTTTAAGCTACTTTTAGTTAGCGCAAGCTGATCTTTGGCGTTTTTTTCCGGGTAACAGCGCTGAATGTTGACTAAACTGACGCGGTAGGAGCGACTATTGAAAATCACTGCCAATTGAGCAAAGAAGGCCATCAACGGCTGAGTTATGCTCAGCGGTAATTTTGCAAATAACCAAATTAACCCATAGATCACACGGGTTTTTATGGGTTTAGATTCACTTTTTTTACTCATGAGCGACGGTTACGCAGGCTTAACATAAAAAATGCCAGCTTAGCTGGCATTTTGCAAATCATAATGATCTTATTTGGCTTTTTCTAGCGGAAGCTCATTTAATAATTTTTCGAGCTGATCATAGTTTTTAACGGTATATTTCTGGTTCACCACAAAACGTGGGAAGCTGGTTACCTTCAGATCTTTCGCCATCTTTTTTGCATGTTGAACTTTATTCGCTACTGCAAAAGAGTTATAAGCTTTCTCAAAATCAGCACTCGATACACCAGCGTTTTCAAAGACAGGGTATAAGTCACGCTTAGTACGAATAACTTGCTTATCACGATGCCATTGATTAAAAATGACCATGTGAACCTTGTCTAAAACCCCTAAAACTTCCGCGGCATAATAGCCTTGTGTTAGGTGTGGAACTTGCGACATATAAACCGGCATTTGCACAAACTCAACGTCAGCAGGCTTACCTTCAACCCATTTATGGACAAAGCCTTCCATAGTGTAGCAATGTGGACAAGTATAAGAGAAAAACTCTATCACCTGTGGTTTGCTAATACCTTTAGCGCCAGCGATTGTTTCATAATCTTTGCCTTCTTTATATTTGCTGGCAACTGCTTGCGGACTCTCCGCACAGGCTAGCTGCGTTAATGCTACAAAAGATAAAGCTGCAAAAAAAACCGTTTTTAATTTCATTTCGACCTCTTAAATCTATTAAATCGTTACTCAACCGTTACCGATTTCGCCAAGTTTCTCGGCTGATCGACATCCGTGCCTTTAATCACCGCAACATAGTAAGACAATAATTGTAAAGGAATTGTATAGACTATGGGAGCGGTAATCTCATATTTACTTTTTACTGACAATACCGTTATACCATCAGTTTCCTGAATTTTAGCTGACTCATCAGCAAATACGAACAGCTTGCCACCTCGAGAGCGAACCTCTTCAATATTAGACTTTAATTTTTCCAATAAATTATCATTTGGCGCTACCACCACAATCGGCATCTCTTTATCAATCAGCGCCAAAGGGCCGTGTTTCAACTCGCCTGCCGCATACGCTTCCGCATGGATATAGGAAATTTCCTTAAGCTTTAAAGCGCCTTCCATTGCGATAGGATACTGCTGGCCACGCCCCAGGAAAAGCGTATGGTGTTTTTCCGCAAACCGCTTGGATAATTGGTCAATTTCTTTGGCTTGCTCCAAAGCTTCTTGGATTTCATGCGGCAAATGTTCCAAAGCAATGGCAATTTCTTTTTCCTTTTCTTCAGACAAACCTTTAGCTTTGGCAATTGAAACCATAAGCAATAATAAAGAAACCAATTGCGCGGTAAACGCTTTGGTAGAGGCCACCCCAATTTCGGTGCCAGCGCGGGTGATCAGAGTAAAATCTGATTCGCGCACCATCGAAGAAGCAGGGGAGTTACAAACGGTTAAGCTGGCTAAATAATTTTCCGTTTTAGCTTTTTTCAAGGCCGCCAAAGTATCGGCAGTTTCGCCCGATTGGGAAATCGTAATAAATAAACTGTTAGGCAGGACGGCGGTTTTACGGTAGCGGTATTCGCTGGCAATCTCCACCAAGCAGGGAATACCAATCACATCTTCAACCCAATATTTTGCAACCATCGCCGCATGGTAAGAAGTACCGCAAGCAATAATTTGTAGAACATCCGTTTGCTCAAAAACCTTATTCGCATTCTCGCCTAAAGTTTCTACAAAAATTTTATGGTTAACCAACCGGCCTTCTAGCGATTCAGTGACCACTTGCGGCTGCTCATAAATTTCTTTGAGCATAAAGTGACGATAGTGGCCTTTGTCTACCGCATCATGCTGTATATCCGATACTTCAAAGCCGCGCTCTACGGCTTCACCATTGGCGTTTAAAATGGTTACGCTGGTTCTGGTGACTTGCGCCACTTCGCCTTCTTCTAGATATAAAAACTCACGGGTGACGGGCAATAGTGCTAACTGATCCGAAGCAATAAAGTTCTCACCAATGCCTTTACCGATCACTAATGGTGAGCCTGAACGGGCAACTACCATTTTATCAGGCTGGCTAGCATCAATCGCGACAGTTCCATAAGCACCTTCGAGCCGTTTAGTAGCTGCCAACAAAGCTTGTAATAAAGAGTCGTGGCTCTGCATTTCATGGTGCAGCAAATGCGCCATTACTTCCGTATCGGTATCCGAATCAAAGTGGTAGCCTAAAGACTTAAGCTCGTCTCGCAGCTCATCATGATTTTCAATAATGCCGTTGTGGACCAAAGCAATATTATTTTTCGACATGTGCGGATGGGCGTTACGTTCGCTTGGCTCGCCATGAGTCGCCCAACGAGTATGGGCAATGCCTAAACCGCCATGAATAGGGTTGTTTTCTAGCGCGGTGTCTAACTCAGCCACTTTTCCTAAGCGACGGATTCTTTGAATACCTTTGTTTTCGGAATCGTACAAAGCCACTCCCGCAGAATCATAACCGCGGTACTCTAATCGTTTTAAACCTTCAACCAAAATCTGGCTAACATCACGCTGCGCAATCGCGCCTACAATGCCACACATTTATTTCTTATCCTCTTTAGCAATCTTCGTTGGTCGCTGCCAATCATCAAGATGCTTTTGTTTCACTCGGCTTATCACCAAATTCTCAGCTGGCACATCTTTGGTCACGGTCGTTCCCGCGCCCACTGTAGCCATTTTTCCAATCGTCACTGGTGCAACCAATTGCGAATCTGAGCCAATAAAGGCGCCATCTTCAATTAACGTTTGGTACTTGTTAACCCCATCATAATTACAGGTAATAACACCAGCACCAATATTCACTTGCTCGCCAACCTTGGCATCGCCAATATAAGCCAGATGGCTAGCTTTACTGCCTTTACCAAGGGTGGTCTTTTTTGTTTCCACAAAATTGCCAATAAAAGCTTCATCTTTAAGCTCAGTATTCGGACGAATTCGGGCAAAAGGGCCTATCTGGCAATCACGGCCAATCTTGGCGCCGTCGATCATACTATTAGCTTTAACATGAGTACCTTGACCAATTACACAATCCTTCAATATCACGTTAGCGTCTATTTGAGCACCCGTTTCGATGGTAACTTTGCCTTCAACAATTACATTCAAGTCGATTAAGACATCAGATGCGCAATCAAGTTCACCACGAATATCCAAACGGTTAGGATCGATCAGAGTAACGCCTTGCGCCATCAGGGTTTCAGCTTTTGATAACTGGTAAGCACGCTCCAAGGTCGCTAACTGTATTCGGCTATTAACCCCTTCTACTTCAATGGCCGAACTCGGATGACTAGCAATAACTCCACCTTGGCTCGCGGCCATGGCGATAGTGTCCGTTAAATAATATTCGCCTTGGGCATTGTTATTATCGATATTTTTTAGCCAAGCACTTAAATCCGAAGCTTTAGCCGCTAGAATCCCTGTATTGACTTCATTAATCAGCAGCTGATCGCTATTAGCATCTTTCTGCTCAACAATAGCTACCACCTCATCTTGCGCGTTGCGTACGATGCGGCCATAACCTTGTGGATTATCTAACATTACGGTTAATAAGCTGATGCCTGAATCGGGGATCTGTTGGCATAAATCTGCCAGCGTTTGCGGCTCAATTAGCGGCACATCGCCATACAACACCAACACCTCATTACTCGAGTTGATCAAAGGTAGCGCTTGATCCACCGCATGACCAGTGCCGAGCTGCTGTGTTTGCTTCGCGATATCTACGCTTTGCTTTGCTAGTGCATCGCGAACCCGGCTGATACCATGTCCGGCAACCACCACAATTTGTTCGGCATTTAACTTATTTGCAGCATCAATCACATGCTGCAACATGGGTTTACCAGCGATAGGGTGCAAGACTTTTGGCATACTCGATTGCATCCGAGTACCTTTACCTGCAGCTAAAATAACGACACTTAAGCCCATCTCAAGGTTTCCTTCTTAAAAAAACTGCCTAAACCATAATAAAAAAGGGCAGCCTAAGCTACCCTTTAGAACACAGATTGTTAGATTTTCACCTAAAATCAGTTACTTGCCAGCTTTTTTCTTGATAGAACGCAAAGTTCTAAGCTGAGCAACCGCTGCTGCCAATTCAGCCGCAGCTTTTGAGTATTCGATTTCTGAAGTTTGATCGGCCAAAGCTTCACGCGCGTGTTTCTCCGCTTCAATCGCTTTTGCTTCATCAACATCTTCTGCTCGAACTGCCGTATCCGCCAATACCGTCACTTGGTGTGGTTGGATCTCCAACATACCGCCCGAAACGTAGAAGAATTCTTCTTCGCCGCCAGGCATAGTGACTTTAATTGGGCCAGGATTCAGCGAAGTTAGTAAGGGCGCGTGACCTGGTTCTACACCAAGCTCACCCAAGTCGCCAGTTGCGATCAAACGCTCGACACGACCTGAGAAAATTTCGCTCTCTGCACTAACTATGTCTAAATGTACTGTCATCGCCATATTAACTCCCGTTCTTCTATGCGAAGGGGGTCAATCCAAGCCTAGGCTTAGATTGACTTAGCTTTCTCAACAGCTTCTTCGATTGAGCCAACCATGTAGAAGGCTTGCTCTGGAAGGTGATCGTACTCACCGTTCAAGATACCTTTAAAGCCAGAAATGGTGTCTTTCAAAGAAACATACTTACCAGGTGCGCCTGTGAATACTTCAGCTACGAAGAAAGGCTGTGATAAGAAACGTTGAATCTTACGAGCACGAGATACAGTTTGCTTATCTTCTTCCGAAAGCTCGTCCATACCAAGAATCGCGATAATATCTTTCAATTCTTTATAACGTTGTAATACACCTTGAACGCCACGTGCTACTTCATAGTGCTCATTACCAATTACTAATGGATCTAATTGACGAGAAGAAGAATCAAGTGGGTCAATCGCAGGGTAAATACCTAACTCAGCGATTTGACGAGATAATACAACCGTTGCATCCAAGTGAGCGAAGGTAGTCGCTGGCGATGGATCCGTTAAGTCATCCGCAGGTACGTATACCGCCTGGATCGAAGTAATCGAACCCGTCTTAGTCGAGGTAATACGCTCCTGAAGTACACCCATCTCTTCGGCAAGAGTAGGCTGGTAACCTACCGCTGATGGCATACGACCTAGCAGTGCAGAAACTTCCGTACCCGCTAGTGTATAACGATAGATGTTGTCGATGAATAATAGTACGTCACGACCTTCATCACGGAATTTTTCCGCCATCGTCAAACCAGTCAATGCAACGCGCAAACGGTTACCCGGTGGTTCGTTCATCTGACCATAGACTAGTGATACTTTGTCGATTACGTTTGAGTCAGTCATTTCGTGATAGAAATCGTTACCCTCACGAGTACGCTCACCAACACCTGCGAATACTGAGAAACCTGAGTGCTCAATCGCGATGTTACGAATCAATTCCATCATGTTTACGGTTTTACCAACACCGGCACCACCAAATAGACCAACTTTACCACCCTTAGCGAATGGACAAACCAAGTCGATTACTTTAATACCCGTTTCTAACAATTCGTTAGCAGGTGCTAATTCTTCTAATGAAGGTGCTTTACGGTGAATAGCCATACGCTCTTGTTCACCGATAGGACCTTTCATGTCGATTGGGTTGCCCAATACGTCCATGATGCGGCCTAGGGTTTCTTGACCCACAGGTACTTGAATTGGCGCGCCAGTATTCTTGGCTTCTAAACCACGACGTAAACCTTCTGATGAACCCATCGCAATACAACGAACAACACCATCACCTAACTGCTGTTGAACTTCTAGCGTTAGCTCTTTGCCATCAATTGTTAATGCGTCATATACCTTAGGAACACTATCACGCGGGAACTCTACGTCGATAACCGCGCCGATAATTTCTACAATGTTACCTGTGCTCATATTGATTTCCTCAATCTTAAGCTTATAAAAACTTTTATTAAAACCTGTTTAGCTGTCAGTGTCAGCGGAGGTGAAAAGCTGCTTATACAGCCGCTGCACCTGCACTAATTTCTGCCAACTCTTGAGTAATTGCTGCTTGACGAGCTTTGTTGTAAACCAACTCCAGATCATCAATCAAATCACCGGCGTTATCGGAAGCGGCTTTCATCGCTACCATTCGCGCGGCTTGTTCACATGCAATATTCTCAACCACTGCTTGATATACCTGTGACTCAATGAAACGAATCATTAATTTATCCAAAAGCGGCTTCGCTTCTGGCTCATAGATATAATCCCAATGATGTTTTAACTCTTCTTCTTCACCCACCGGCAATGGCAATAACTGCTCAACCGTTGGATCTTGAGTCATAGAGTTAACAAACTCATTGGATACCACGAATAAACGATCAATACGCCCTTCGTCGTAAGCATCAAGCATTACTTTTACTGAACCGATTAAATCTTCAATCTCTGGCGTATCACCCAAGTTTGAAGTTTTTGCTACTACGCTGCCACCGAACTTGCGGAAGAATGAAGTAGCTTTGCTGCCGATTAAGCACAAGTCAATTTCGATGTCTTTTTCAGACCAGGTTTGCATGTCTGATAAAGCTTGCTTGAACAAGTTAATGTTCAAACCGCCACACAAACCACGATCCGTTGAAACAACGATATAACCTACGCGCTTGATGTCTCTTTCTGAGATATAAGCGTGACGGTATTCTGGAGTACCTTGTGCAATGTGCTTGATCACATTACGGACTTTCTCGGCATAAGGACGAGAAGAAGCCATGCGATCTTGCGCTTTACGCATTTTACTCGCTGCCACCATTTCCATGGCAGAAGTAATCTTTTGCGTATTTTTAATCGACCCAATTTTGGTACGAATTTCTTTAGCGCCTGACATACTCTTTTCCAGTTAGTCTTGTTAATTCAACAAATCGGTATTCTCTTTAAGCACCAAGAGCGCTTTTTAAAAACGCTCTTGATCTTAAAAAACCTACCAAGTTTGCGTCGCTTTAAACTTAGTTACTGCTTCTTCTAACAGACCAGCAACGTCGTCGTTGTAATCACATTTTTCGTTGATGTCTTTCATCAAGTCGCCGTGTTGGTTACGGAAGTAATCCAATAAAGCCGACTCGAAATCACCAACTTTCGAGATTTCAACGTCTTGTAAGTGACCTTTCTCAGCTGCGTATAGAGAAACTGCCATCTCGGCTACTGACAATGGAGCATATTGATTTTGCTTCATTAATTCAGTTACCCGCTGACCGTGCTCTAATTGGGCACGAGTTGCGTCATCAAGATCCGATGCGAACTGAGCGAATGCCGCCAATTCACGATACTGAGCCAATGCTAGACGTACACCACCACCAAGCTTCTTAATGATCTTAGTCTGTGCTGCACCACCAACACGCGATACCGAAAGACCCGCGTTAACCGCAGGACGGATACCGGCGTTGAAAAGATCCGTTTCTAAGAAAATCTGACCATCGGTAATCGAGATTACGTTGGTTGGTACGAATGCCGATACGTCACCCGCTTGCGTTTCAATGATAGGCAATGCGGTCAATGAACCGGTTTGACCTTTAACTTCACCCTTAGTGAAAGCTTCTACATAGTCAGCGTTAACACGCGCCGCACGCTCAAGTAAGCGTGAGTGCAAGTAGAATACGTCACCTGGGTAGGCTTCACGACCTGGCGGACGACGAAGCAACAATGAGATTTGACGGTAAGCCCAAGCTTGCTTGGTTAAATCATCATATACGATCAAGCCATCTTCACCGCGATCACGGAAGTATTCACCCATCGTACAGCCTGAGAAAGGCGCGATGAATTGTAATGCCGCCGCGTCAGAAGCCGAAGCTGCAACCACGATTGTGTGGTCCATAGCGCCGTGCTCTTCTAATTTACGAACGATACCCGCAATGGTTGAGGCTTTTTGACCAACCGCTATGTAGACACAGACAACGCCAGTGCCTTTTTGGTTGATGATAGCGTCAACAGCGATCGCTGTTTTACCCGTTTGACGGTCACCAATAATCAACTCACGTTGACCACGACCAACAGGAATCATCGCATCGATAGATTTGATACCGGTTTGTACTGGTTGATCAACCGATTGACGTTCAATTACACCAGGAGCAATCTTTTCGATTGCTGATGTGCCGTCATTCTCGATTGGGCCTTTGCCGTCGATGGGGTTACCCAAAGCGTCAACAACACGACCTAATAGACCACGACCTACTGGTACTTCCAAGATACGGCCAGTACATTTGGCTGTCATACCTTCTACGATATCGGTGTAATCACCCAACACTACCGCACCAACAGAGTCACGCTCTAGGTTTAATGCCATACCGTATTTGCCGCCTGGTAATTCAATCATCTCACCAGCCATTACGTCGGCTAAACCGTGAATACGTAAAATACCGTCAGAAACGCTGACGATAGTACCTTCGTTGCGAGCTTCAGAAACCACTTCGAACGAGTCGATGCGATCTTTGATTAGCTCACTGATTTCAGATGGATTCAGTTGCACACTCATGCCTGTTCCTCTACTTAAGCTCTTAGACTTTCGGAAAGCTTGTCGAGCTTACCGCGTACCGATCCGTCAATAACCATATCGTCAGCTCGGATAACCAAACCGCCAATTAATGACTCATCGATTCTAGTTTCAATATTTACTTTGCGACCAAGTTTCGCCGTTAGTTTTTCAACTAAACGTTGTAGCTGTTCATCGCTCAAAGGATTCGCTGAGATAACTTCAACTTCTGCTGCTTTCTCATACTCCGCCTTTAGAACTTCGAAACGCTGCTTAATAGCAGGCAGCGCTTCAAGACGATGATTGCGAGCCAGTAACTTGATAAAGTTTTCGACCTTATCCGATACTTTGCCTTCACCGATTTTTAGCAACACATTGCCTTTTTCTTCAGAAGAAAGGGCAGGGTTACTAATCACTGCTGCAACTTGTTTATTGCTGGCGACTTGAGCAGCAAAATCCAATGCGTTAGCCCAATCAGCAACTTTGCTGTTAGCTAGCGCATATTCAAATGCTGCTTTAGCGTATGGTCGTGCGATTGTCGTCAACTCAGCCATAATAGTTCCTTATAGCCTTACAGCTCTTTAACTAACTTGTCGAACAAGTCGTTATTAGCTGATTCGTCAATACTACGCTCGATAACTTTCTCTGCGCCAGCTACTGCTAGAGTAGCGACTTTAGAGCGAAGCTGTTCGCGTGCACGATTAACTTCTTGGTCGATTTCAGCCATAGCGCCATTTTTGATCTTGTCCGCTTCAGAACGAGCATCGTCCTTAGCAGAGTCAACAATTTCAGCATGACGTTTTTTCGCTGAATCTACAATTTCCGCTGATTGAGTTTTAGCGTCGCGCAACATATCTGCTGCTTTTGCTTGTGCTAACTCAAGATCTTTAGCGCTTCTCTCAGAAGCGGCTAGACCTTCAGCGATTTTATCTTGACGTTCTTTGATAGCCGCCATAATCGGTGGCCATACAAACTTCATGCAGAACCACACAAAGCCGACAAAGAAAATCATATTAATAAATAGGGTAAAGTTAATATTCACTTCTCGCCCCTCCAGTTAGTTAGTCAAAATTACAGTTAAACCTGTCAAACCTGTCGGATTAACCGATCAAGGCTTGTAATTGACCAACATATGGGCTTGCGAATGTGAACCACATGCCGATACCGATACCGATCATGGTTACCGCGTCTAATAGGCCTGCTACTAGGAACATTTTAGTTTGTAGCATAGGCGCTAATTCTGGTTGACGAGCAGAAGCTTCCAGGAATTTACCCCCTAAAAGACCGAAGCCAATCGCAGTACCTAAAGCACCAAGACCTAAAATTAACAATACACCTAGTGCAGTGAACGCGAATAAAGTTTCCATTGTTTTCCTCCAATCGAGAAATAATAGTTAAATGTAAAAAAACAAAATATAAAAAGTAAAACTAAAACCTAATACTAATAACTGTTACCAGTGATTAGTGATCTTCATGCGCCATGCTTAAATAAACAATGGTTAACATCATGAAGATAAATGCTTGTAACACGATTACCAAAATGTGGAAGATTGCCCAAATCATATAAGCGATACCACCGCCAACAAAACCGCCGATGCCCGCACTCATAAGAACTGCAATCAAGATGAAGATTAACTCACCCGCATAAAGGTTACCGAACAAACGCAGTGCTAATGACACTGGTTTTGCTAGTAAACCAATTGACTCCATTAGGAAGTTCACAGGAATCAATAGGATTTGTACGAATTTGTTACTGCTCGAGAAAGGATGTAGCGTAAGCTCGCCAATAAAGCCGCCAAAACCTTTAACTTTAATCGAGTAGAAGATAATTAATAAGAAAACACCCAAGGATAAACTGAAGGTAATGTTGGCATCAGTAGATGGAACGACTTTCAAGTAGCTCGAGCCAGGCTCAGCGCCCATTGCCATCACATTAATCTTATCGGCCGCCCAAGGTAATAAATCTACCGGCACCAAATCCATTAAGTTCATCAAGAAGATCCAGACGAAAATGGTCAATGCTAACGGGGCAATTAAAGGGTTTTTGCCGTGGAAGGTGTCTTTGACTGATTTATCAACAAATTCAAAAATCATTTCAACGAATGACTGCCAGCGACCTGGGTTTTCAACTTTGGCATTTTTAGCTACGCGCCAGAAACCAAAACAGAACAAAGCACCTAATAAAAATGAAATCACTAAACTATCGACGTGAATCGTCCAAAAACCAGCGTCTTGACACTGATTCCAAACCCAACCTTCATCCGTTTTACAAACTTGAAGGTTTTGTAAATGGTGCTTGATATATTCAACACTGGTTTGATTTTCTGAAGATGCCATTACTTCTTTTAACCTGTAATAAATCGTCAAACTGACGGTTTAACCACCCAAGGCGCAAACCACTGCGATAGCACGATAATAGAAAAACCTATTAATAATGCCGCGGGCTGCACCGGTAATAATGTAAATACTGCTATCAAAAGCCCAATGGTTAACAGCAATTTAAGGCTTTCACCTATGGCAAAGTGCTTTTTCACTTCGCTCGCTGCTTGCGCTCCTGATTTACGAAAAACCATACTGGTAAAAACGAAATTGGCTACCACTACAATAAGGGCGCCAACCAATAAAGAAAGGGCAATTTGTTTTGATAATAATAATCCGAGCAAGCCTAAAATAATGCTGATGGCTAATTGGAGCTTAACCATTTTATAGGCTGCTTGGCGTTGCTTTTTGGCTATGGTTTGACTCATAGCTTGCCTTTTCTTCAATGCTCAACATTTTGCAATTTCTGTCCATTACTGGAGCTAACGCAAAAAATCGAGGCTTTCACCATTCATTCGGGCGGCAAGTATAAAGATTTCGGACACTTTTATCAACCAAAGGACTGCCACATTGCTGTTTTTTTTCGCGGGCGTTTAAGGCTCAAGCATTAGCAATTTTAATCACACAAAACCTAGTGTTTTATTCTTCTGATACCCCTAGATGTTGTAGGATCCCATCCAGCTCGTCCAAGCTATGGTAGTTGATCACCATCTTACCTTTGCCCTTATTACCGTGCTGAATTTCCACATTAGCGCCAATTTTCTCAGCAACCTGCTGTTCTAACGCTGAAATGTGGTGATCTTTTTCTTTTTTTGCCGCTTTGGGCTTAGGCTCATTAAGATTTCGTACCAATTTTTCAGTTTCACGCACCGTTAAGCCTTTAGCCACCACGACTTTAGCGGTATCGGTCTGCATCGAAGGCTCCAACGATAATAAAGCACGGGCATGCCCCATATCCAGATCGCCACGCTCCAACAGGGTTTTGCAATGCTCGGACAGTTGAAGTAAGCGCAATAGATTCGTCACGGTGGTACGGCTTTTGCCCACCGCATCCGCAGTTTGCTGCTGGGTAAGGCCAAATTCTTCCATCAAACGGTGCAAAGCATAAGCTTCTTCCATCGCGTTTAAGTCTTCACGCTGAATATTCTCAATCAGCGCCATCGCAATCGCCGCTTCATCCGGCACATCTTTTAGCAATACTGGCACCTGATGCAAGCCCGCCCTTTGTGCCGCACGCCAGCGGCGTTCGCCAGCAATAATCTCGTATTTATCTTTGGCTAGCGCCCGAATAACTATCGGTTGGATCATGCCTTGGGCTTTGATGGATTCAGCCAACTCATCCAAACCTTCTTCTGTCATCACTCGACGAGGTTGGTATTGGCCTGGCTGCAAATACTCGATCGGCATTTCGCGCAGCTCATTTTGCTCCGCTTCAGATCTAGCGCTGGCTGCTTTGCCCGTTTTCGCTTTTTTACTGACCGCGCCGCCTAGCAGCGCATCTAAGCCTTTTCCTAATCCTGGTTTACTCATAGTTTATCTGTATTTCCGTCATTGCGAGGAGTGATAACGACGAAGTACCTAAAGGTATTTCCTTCTGTCACAATCTAGTTAATTCGACGCTTCGAGAGATTGCCACGCTCGTACCTCACTCGCAATGACAATCTTAATAAATTACTGTTGCCTAATAATTTCACCAGCCAAAGCCAAATAGGCTTTCGAGCCAGTAGAATGTCTATCGTGTAATAATACGGGAACCCCATGACTGGGCGCTTCGGCCAGCCGCACATTTCTCGGAATTACTGTGCGGTACACTTTTTCTGGAAAATGGTTAAACAACTGGCGCGAGACTTCCAACGACAAGCGGTTGCGCGGATCGTACATGGTGCGCAAAATACCTTCGATGTCCAAGTTTTCATTCACATGCGCCTGCACTTGATTGATGGTATTCAACAGTGCTGACAAACCTTCCAATGCGTAATATTCGCACTGCATTGGAATGATCACAGAATCTGAAGCCACCAAGGCATTTAAAGTCAACATGTTTAGTGAAGGCGGGCAATCTATGAGCACATAATCATAGTAAGTACTTACATTGCTAAGTGCTTCGGCTAACCGCTGCTCTTTGTTTTCCAATTCTAATAGGTGAACCTCGGCAGCGGTGAGATCGGCATTTGAGGGCAGCAAGTCATAGCCAGCGATCTCCGAAACGGTGATATGTGCTTTGGCCTCAGAAGGATTCATTAGCGCATCATAAACCGACACTTCGAGTTCATTTTTCTCAATACCGGAGCCCATGGTGGCGTTGCCTTGCGGATCCAGATCCACCAACAACACTTTTTTGCCTTCTTGCGCTAACGAAGCGGCGAGATTAACGCTGGTGGTGGTTTTGCCGACTCCGCCTTTTTGATTGGCAACTGAAATGATTCTTGCTTGCGCCACAGTGACCTCTAGTAACTCTTTGTTATTGGTTAGTTTTTTGCAAATAGATTAAATGGCGCTGTTCGCTTCGATTGGGCAACTGGATAAGCTCACTGTTAACCAGCTGTATCTGTTGCGGCAACTGCTGCAATTCCTCAGTCGGGTAAACCCCTTTCATGGCAAGCCACTGACCCTGCTCAGCGAGCAGATGTTCAGTCCAGTTCAGCATGTCCTCAATGGAGGCGAAAGCACGCGAAAGTATGCAAGCATACCCTGATTCCTGAGCAAAGTCTTGTACTCTTGAATTGACCACCTGAACATTGGACAAACCCAGTTCAAACACCGTTTGTTTTAGAAAACGGGTTTTCTTGGAATTGGTATCGAGCAGGCTAAATTGCTTGTCTGGATTTAATATCGCCAAGGGGATCCCAGGCAGCCCACCGCCAGTGCCAACATCCAGTAAACTATTGAAATCCTTAATAAAAGGTGAAATCGACACCGAATCTACCAGATGCAAATCAAGCGCTTCTTTAGGATCGGTAATGGCGGTTAGATTAAACCCCTTGTTCCACTTTAACAGCAGAGACAAGTAGGCCAGCAGGCTATCGGTCTGCTCAGCAGTTACACTCACACCAAGCTGCGTGCACTTATCCAAAAAGTCCTTACGCAGATAAATTAAGCTGGATTCCATAAGTTAATTCTTAGTTTTAAGTTAGCGGTTTTCTATCAGGCCGATTTTAAATGCTTACGTTTTTTGAGATAAACCAATAATAACGAAATTGCCGCTGGTGTGACTCCAGAAATTCGACTGGCTTGGCCAATGGTTTGCGGTTGGATGTTGGCCAACTTTTGCGCCACTTCGTTGGATAAGCCTTTGACTTGGCTGTAATCCATATCTGCTGGCAGGGCAGTATTTTCATTACGTAAATTACGCTCGACTTCCTCTTTCTGGCGATCGATATAGCCAGCATACTTCACCCGAATTTCCACCTGCTCAGCCACCTTTGGATCGGTCACCGCCGGCCCCATTTCGGGCAAACCCACCAAGGTTTGATAGTTCAAATCAGGGCGCCGCAACAATTCTTGCACTTTATAAGCGCGGCTAATCGGATCTTTAATTTGTTGATTCAAAGCCTTTGCCGCTTGGCTATCGGGCCGTAGCACTAAATTGGCTAAACGCTTCGACTCTTGCTCTATCGACTCCATTTTGTCACTAAAAGCCGCCCAGCGCGCATCATCGACCAAGCCTAACTCGCGGCCTTTTTCGGTCAAACGAGCGTCAGCATTATCTTCACGCAGGATCAAACGGTATTCGGCGCGTGAAGTAAACATCCGATAAGGCTCTTGAGTTCCGCGGGTGATCAGATCGTCAATCAAAACCCCAATATAGGCTTGATCGCGTCTTGGCGACCAGCTCTCCTTATCCTGCGATTGCAACGCTGCGTTCATGCCAGCAATCAAACCTTGGGCACCAGCTTCTTCATAGCCGGTAGTACCATTGATTTGACCAGCAAAAAATAGGCCATGAATAAATTTGGTTTCCAGTGAGGCTTTTAAGTCGCGCGGATCGAAAAAGTCATACTCAATCGCATAGCCGGGACGAGTAATGTGGGCATTTTCAAAACCCTTAATCGAGCGCACCAATTCCATCTGTACATCAAACGGTAGGCTGGTGGAAATGCCATTAGGATACAATTCATCGGTATCTAAGCCTTCTGGCTCAACAAAAATCTGATGGCTGGATTTATCAGCAAAACGAACAATTTTATCTTCAATCGAAGGGCAATAGCGCGGCCCAACCCCTTCGATCTCGCCAGAATACATTGGCGATCGATCCAAGCCACCACGAATCAGCTCATGAGTTTGCTCGTTAGTATGGGTGATCCAGCAGCTGATCTGTTGTGGGTGATCCGATGCTTTGCCCATAAACGAAAAGGTTGGCACTGGTGTATCGCCTGGCTGCTCTTCCATCTTGGAAAAATCCACCGATTTAGCGTCAATCCGTGGCGGAGTACCGGTTTTTAAGCGATCCACCCTAAAGGGCAGGGCTCTTAATCGTTCGGCTAGAGCTATCGACGGCGGATCGCCCGCGCGACCACCGGAATGGTTATCCATACCAATATGAATTTTGCCGCCAAGGAAAGTCCCCACGGTCAAAACCACTGTGTCCGCATAAAAATCCAAACCCATTTGGGTTTTGACGCCACGGACTTTTTGCTCAGAGCCAGCTCCTTCAACAATGAGATCCACGACCGCGTTTTGAAAAATTTGCAGGTTTTCTTGGCTTTCCAGCATGCTGCGAATGGCGGCCTTATACAAAGCGCGATCCGCTTGGCCGCGCGTAGCCCGTACCGCAGGGCCTTTAGAAGCGTTTAGGGTTCTGAATTGAATACCACCTAAGTCGATAGCCTTGGCCATAGCGCCGCCCAGCGCATCAATTTCTTTGACTAAGTGGCCTTTGCCAATACCGCCAATGGCAGGATTGCAAGACATTTGCCCCAAGGTTTCAATATTATGAGTTAGCAACAGGGTTTTTACGCCCATGCGCGCAGCCGCCAGCGCCGCTTCAGTGCCAGCGTGCCCGCCACCAACAATAATAACTGAGTATTTTTCAGGATATTTCATAAAATCAACAAGCCGCTAACTCAAAAAAGCCGCCAACAACGCCGTAATTTACAAGGGGCAGCGATCATACCGAGATTTGTTTATCTTTTGAACAACTATTTTTCAAATTTTAGCCCTAATAACGCTATTTTTATCGGAAATAAAGCTTTAAAATCATGTCTTTAGGTTTAAATTTAAGGCTATAGCATCTCCCGCGCATTATCCAATACAAGCCCATCGGTTGCACAAGCACTTAGCCTGTTGTTATTGGTATTTCTATTAATGCTGGTTATCGCCACAGCGGTACTGGCCGTAAGCAACGATCCGGCTAGTGAAACCGTGACCGCCAACGCCACGGCTTTGGCCATTTTTATCTCCCTAGCGGCGAGCTATCTGATTCTTGTTATTATCAGCAAACACTATTGGCACCAGCAATTTTTGCCGAGCTTAGGTTTTTCCCCCAGCTGGCTATTGGGCAGCTTAATCTTAGGTGTAGTTTTTGCGCTCCTGATCCAGCAATTGCAAAAGCAGTTCCCAGCGCCAACCGGGCTTAAAACCAGTATGCAATTGGCGCTCTCTAGCGACGACTGGTTAAAAGTTTTGGTTTATTTTAGCGCTATTGGTTTAGCGCCTTTTTTTGAAGAATACCTTTTTCGCGGCATTGTGTTTGACAGTTTCAAGCAACAGTGGGGACTGTTGATGGCAGTCTTGCTATCGGCTTTTATTTTTACGCTGTTTCATTTATTCGAATATTATCACTATTGGCTAGCTTGGTTGGCGATCTTTAGTTTGGCAATAATACTTGCAATCGTGCGCTATAAAAGCGAATCTATGCTAAATCCAATAATATTACATGCCGCTTATAATACGACTTTGCTATTCCACTCATAAGATGGAAAACAAAGAAAAAAGGACGGCGGAAAACATCAAAGGAGCAACTTGTGAGATTTTTTATTCGATTATTTTTATTTTTAATCGTAATTGCAGCGCTAGTCTACGGCTACGCTTGGTATAAAAATAAGCAATCTGTCGATAGCATGATTATTAACAATGGCGGCAGCTACGATTCAACCTACTTGGATCTTAATGGCGATAGCGTTATCAAAGGCATTCGCTTTAACATTCCTGGTCTGTCTGATGCTGCCACGGTGCAAGAGCTGCGCATGGGAACCGGTAGCCTATTAACCAATGTGCGGGTTGCTAAAGCTTTTGCTAATCAAGACTTAGAAGGTTTGCCGAATCACTTTGATCTTTTGTTTGATGCCAAAGGGGCTAAGCTTCCGCTGGACCCTGCCATGGATCAAACGAATGCCGGAGCAACGCCCTTTTTAAATCTAGCAACCTTTGCCGGTTGTGGTAATCGTACTGATTTATCCGTAGCCGATCTATCCAGCTTAGGTATCTATGCGCTAACTTCCGATGCCAAAGTTAAAGTTTCTATTGATAAAACCAATAGCAAGGCATTTGCCGATTTCTACATCAATTTGGATAAATTAAGCACTTTGAAAATGGACTTCCGTTTAGATGGTTTTTCTTTTACCAACCCTTTTGGTATGGGTTTGGGCGGCGGCTCGATAGAGGTTTCTGACAATGGTATTCAAAGAGACATCAATAAACTGTGTGCGCAAGAATCGAACCTAAGCGAGAAACAATATACCGAACGCCATATTTCCTATTTGAAACATCTGTTGTTCCGAGAAAATATTTACCTAAGCCCAGAGTTTTATCAAACATATGCGGCTTATCACGCTAACCCACGCTCCATAAAGCTTAAATTCCACCCCGACAGCAGTTTACAACCTATGAGCTTAGCAGGTGTTTCTCCTCGTCGTTTAATGAGTTTATTGAATGCCGATGTGATGATTAACGATCAATCCATCACTCCACTATTCGGTAACCGTCCCGATCCTTCAGAATTGCCAGAACTTGACGAAGTCACGCCTGAAGAATCGACCCTAACGATCGTTCAAGGCCTAACGGTACAACCAACAGCCGTTGCTTCGCTGGCTAACTATGTGGGTTACGATGCGTTTTTTAACTACCGTGGACAAAAATATAAAGGCGAAATTCTTTCGGTTTCTGGCGATAACGCACTTATCAAGTATGAAATCAATGCTGGCAACCGTGTTTCCAAGCCTTTTGCTATAAGTGAAATTAAAAATTTGCGAGTTCGTCGCGAGTTTGTTCCGCCTAAGGCCAGCAGCGATAATTAAATCTGTTAATACCTTATAAGCCCAGTTTTTACTGGGCTTTTTTATGCTTTACATTGTTTGCCGTTTCAACCCTCAATTACGAACCACTTTATGGTAAAGTCTCTATGTTATGTAACTTATGGGGGACCTATGCGCTGGAAAGATAGAAGACGCAGTACAAACGTAGACGATAGACGCGGCCAAAGCATGAAAAAGGGTGCGGCGATTGGCGGCGGTGGCATTATCATGGCACTAATCGCAATTTTTTTATTGGGCAAAGATCCGGCGCAAGTGATGCAGGGGATGCAACAGCAACAAGCGCAAACTCCGCAACAGTCCAAACCTTATCAATCTTCGCCACAAGAAGAAGCCGTTAAAGATTTTATGTCGGTGGTGATGGCAGATACGGAAGATACTTGGGGACGCATTTTTCAAAATGCCGGTCAACAATATCCGCCGCCAACCTTAGTTTTGTATTCAGGCGCGACGCAAACCGCCTGTGGCGTTGGCCAAGCGGCTTCGGGGCCATTTTATTGCCCTGGTGATCAGGATATTTATATCGACATGGCTTTTTTAAATGAATTGCAACGGATGGGCGCTTCCGGTGATTTTGCGGTAGCTTATGTGTTAGCGCACGAAGTCGGCCATCATATTCAAACCATTACTGGCACCTCAAGCAAAGTGCGGCAAAGACAAGCCCGTGCTCGCAGCAAAGCAGAGGCCAACGACTTGCAAGTACGAATGGAATTACAGGCCGATTGCTACGCTGGCGTTTGGGCAAATCATACTCAACAAAGAACTCAGTTTTTAGAACGTGGTGATGTGGAAGAGGCGATCAAAGCCGCCGCTTCGGTTGGCGACGATACCATTATGCAAAGAGCAGGGATCCCGCCAAGAAAAGAAAATTTTACTCACGGCACCTCACAACAACGAATGCAGTGGTTTAACCGCGGTATTCAGTCGGGTGATATTCGACAGTGTGATACCGGGATTTAATACTTACTTGATTATCCCGCAAAGCCTCAAAAGTATTTCCTTAAATTACTTAATAAGTTATTAAAACTCAGAATACGTCATCCTGCGGCTTGACCGCAGGATCCAGAATAGATCTGGATTGATTTTCCTGTTGTGGCTTTTAATATCTAGAACATGGTGCTGATGTTCTTTGTTCAAATCGTCTCCCTAAAGGGATTTCCGTTGGTCACAGATTTGAATTGCTATGCCTTTGACTTTGCTCAGCTAAATATAAAGGGGGCTATGGTGCATAGGTCTGAGCTCTATTGCTACTTCATCGAATGCAAGCCAATCATATTGCCTTCAGTATCCCGCACCAAACTGCAAAAACCATACTGACCTATCGACATTTTACCATTTTCAACTTTACCACCCGCAGCTTCCACCCGTGACTCTTCCAGCGCACAATCCTCGCAATGAAAATAAACAATCGTGCTCATGCCGCCCGCTTTAACACTGTCATGGTGCACCAAAGCGCCGCTGGCACCATAAGTTTCCATATTCGAGGGAAAAGCCCACATGGTTAATGAATCTTCAGTAGGGTTACTTAAAGACTCCAGCTCAACCTTTAACACCGATTGATAAAAATTTTTCGCCCGTTGCATATCGTCCACATAAATCTCAAACCAACCGATCGGATTATTCGCCATAATTAACTCCTTGTTAAATACCAAAGACTCAATCTAGCAAATAGTAATGGGAATACACAATTTTTTAGTAACTAAGATGATTTTTTGTAACGCCTTGCTTACCGGCCCAACGGAGCAGAGCAAGCTTGTGGTAAAGTTTGCGCAGCAAACCACAAGCTTGCGGCGCGTAGTTGGGTCCGAGTACAGCAAATTGTTAGCTGCTTAGCACTATGGGCTGCAACTCGCCTTTTTTTAACATCTCAAGTTTTTCGAGAACCTGCTTAAATTCGTCTTGGGAAAGCAAATTTTCTCGATACAGACTGCGAACAAAAGAAGCAGCATCAATGGGGCCCTTTTTATTGTTGCAGGTTCTGCAAGAGGCGACTATATTTCGGTAGGAATTGTCGCCAGCAGGCCGACTTACTACATGCTCCATAATGTAGTTGTCTGCCGTTAACTTTGCCCTGCAATAGAAGCATTCATGTTTTTCTCTTTCTAATATGGCCTGACGATTTTCTACATCCTCAAAGAAATCCATATCTTCGATATCTATGATTTGTTCGCTGGAGTGGCCATCACACAGCTCTGGGATCTCTTCTGGAAGATATGCATGAATTCTTGTTCCCATTCGCTCGGAGCCCAAGACTTTAATGAATCCCTTTTCCGAGAGGGTCCCGAGCCTCTCATAACATACACCTTCTGAAGGTGGTGTTTTGTGTTTGCCCACTCCATAACCCAGCTTTTTACGCGCAGATTTAAAACCAATGACAGCATCGCTCTGACCAATCAGGCGACTATGACGAATGATATAGATGTAAATTGATTGCTCGTATACATCCATAGATGGCGCCATGAAATCTTGGAAATCTGCTAAAAATTTTTCAACGTCCATACTTTCTCTTTGCAGCTAACAGTTGAATATGCGACATTGCGCATAATTGCTTGATTTATAAGACATTTATTTTTTAGATCCCTTTTGCTCTTAATTACCCCTGTTAAGAGGACATTTTAGTTCCCATAATACTGATTGTGTCTTAATAAAATCAATTGGTTATTTGCTTTTTCTTGAGCAAAAGGGATCTTGACCTCAAGGTATTAACCTAAATTGAACTTTTCTGTTATTGACTACAGGCACTTCCATCAGTCGCCCGCGAAAACAAGAATAACGCCATGCAGAACAGCTGAACCGCTTAAGTTAAGTTTTTATTTGCCAATACAAAAGCTACTAAATATTCGACCCAACAAATCATCGGCGGAAAATTCGCCGGTGATTTCTGAAAGCGAGTTTTGCGCTTGGCGCAGTTCATCGGCGAGTAATTCACCGGCATTAAAATCGACCAGTTGTGCTTTACCCTTTACGCAAAAGTCCAAACTTTTTTGAATAGCGTCTAGGTGGCGGCGGCGAGCCAAAAAAGAACCTTCGGAAGATTGCTGGTAGCCAACAATTTCTTTGAGTGCGCTTTTTAGAGCTTCGATACCATCGCCTTTTTTGGCGCTAATGGGAATGACTTTATATTCCGAATCAATCGGTTGCTTATCTATTTTCGAGAGATCGGTTTTGTTAGCAACGATCAATAATTTATCTTTAAATTGTTCAAAGCGGGTAAAAGATTGATCAATAGCGTGGGGTGAATAGTCGGTCACTTCGTTAGAGTCGGCCACCAGAATAATTTGATCCGCTTGTTCAATTTCTTTCCAAGCTCGCTCAATGCCAATTTGCTCAACCTTATCATCGGACTCGCGCAGGCCAGCAGTATCAATAATGTGCAATGGCAAGCCGTCGATATGAATATGCTCTCTTAGCACATCCCTAGTGGTCCCAGCAATTTCAGTAACAATCGCTGCTTCTTTGCCGGCCAAAGCATTCAGTAAACTCGATTTTCCCGCATTAGGCTTGCCCGCAATAACCACAGTCATGCCTTCGCGTAAAATCGATCCTTGCTGGGCTTCTTGTTGCAAATTTTTAACGGCTTCGATAATGCGATTAAGATCAGCTAAGACTTTGCCGTCCGATAAGAAATCAATTTCTTCTTCGGGAAAGTCAATCGCCGCTTCTACATAAATTCGCAGTGCGATTAGCTCTTCCACTAGGCCATGAACCTTCGCCGAAAACTCACCTTGCAAGGATCGAATTGCCGATCGAGCAGCTTGCTCGGAAGTGGATTCAATTAGATCGGCAATCGCTTCGGCTTGCGCCAGATCAAGCTTATCATTGAGAAAAGCGCGCTCGGAAAACTCCCCCGGTTTAGCGATTCTAACGCCAAGTTTTAGCAATTCTTTTAATAAAACATCTAAAACCACTGGCCCGCCGTGGCCTTGCAGTTCTAAAACGTCTTCGCCAGTAAAGGAGTGGGGCGCTTTAAAAAAAATTGCGATCCCTTGATCGACAATTTGCGCTTGCTGATCAAAAAAAGGTAGGTAGGTCGCATCCCGAACTTTGAGTTCAGTTTTTAGTAGTTGTTGTGCAACTTGTGAGGATAGTTTGCCCGAGACTCGAATAATACCAACGCCACCACGACCGGGTGGGGTTGCAATGGCGGCAATGGTATCCGAGTTACTCATTAAGGTTATTCAAGCGTTTAGGTGCTTGCCTGTTTATCCTTTCTTTTTAGCTTTGGTCGATTTTTTGTTTTTCGTCAAGGCGCTTTTGCCTAAAGCTTCTTGGTGTTCAATTTTTTTATTTACGTATTGCTGTTGGGCAATGGAAATTAAGTTGTTGCATAACCAATAGAGCACCAAACCTGCGGGGAAAAACAGCATAAAGACCGACAGCATCACGGGCAAATATTGGAACATTTTTTGTTGCACCGGATCCATGTTAGGCGAAACCGGTTGCATTTTTTGCATCAAATACATACTAGCCCCCATTAAAATCGGCAAGACGAAATAGGGATCGGCTACCGATAAATCTTGGATCCAACCAAAGAATGGCGCATGACGTAATTCAACCGCTTCAAACAACACATAATACAAGGCGATAAAGATCGGAAACTGAAGCAACATTGGTAAGCAACCGCCTAAAGGGTTGGCCCCTTCGTCTTTATACATCTTCATCATTTCTTGCTGCATACGCTGCTTGTCTTCACCATAGCGCTCTTTTAGACGCTGCATTTTCGGTTGCAATTTACGCATCGCATGGGCTGATTTGTATTGCTTTTTCGACAAAGGATAGAGCAGTGTCTTAACCACCACTGTTACCATAATAATCGCTAAGCCCCAATTGGCTAAAAAGCCATAAAAAAAGTTGAGCAACTTATACAGCGGAATGCCAATCCACCAAACCCAAGATAAATCCATGGTTTTATTTAGACCAGGCGCTGCCGCTTCGAGTTGTTCAAGCAATTTAGGACCGACGTATAAGGACGCTTTGATTTGCTGTTGGCTATTGGCCGGAACACTAATCGAAGGTTGGACAAACTGTACCTTAGACTCAAAATCACCTTCCGCCACTTGTGACGCTTTGGCACTCAAATTAATGGTTCTATCTTGCTCAGGGATCCAAGCAGCAACGAAATAATGCTGAATGTAACCAATCCAGCCGCCTTGGCGCGTTGCCTTGATCGGCTCATCCATCAGATCTTCGTAATCACGCTTTTCGTATACTTCACCTTCAGGCGAATAAGCAACCCCAAGAAAAGGCTTCATACCAAAAGCGCCTTTATCCTCAAGGCCCGTTTCTTTTTGATCGCGTACTAATTCGGCAATAAAGTTGAAAGTGCGATCGTTGTTAGATTGGTTATTGATCTGATAATCCAACCCAACCAAGTAGCTGTCACGTTTAAAGGTGAAGGTTTTGATAAAGCTAACCCCTTCAGCGTTTTGCCAGCGCAAAGGCACTATAACTTCATCTTGACCTTCAGCCAGCTGATAAGACGTTTTATCGGCTCGGTAATTAGCTCTTGGCAATTGGTTATCCGGCGCACCAGTGCCTAATAAAGCACTTTTAGCAAGGTAAGTTCGCTCTCGATAATCCAGCAACACCACTTTAGGTTGCGGCTGGTTTAAACGCAGATCGTAATCCAGCGTTTCGGCGTACACCAAATCGCCACCTAAAGTGTCAATCTTTAGTATCAATCTATCCGTGGTCACGGTAATTAGATTTTCAGCATCGGTATTGCTGCTTTTGCCAACCAAACCTTGCTCGCTCGTAACCGGTGTTAGTTCCGGTTTTGGCCCATAATCTTTTTGCCAGGCTTGGTACAGCAAAAAACTTAAGATGGCGAAAGCTAGAAATAAAAAACCGCGTTTAGATTCCAACATTTGTGTTCTCTTTATTTAAGTATCAATGATTGTCTATGGTCTTAGGATTGGAGCTTCTTTGGCTCAGAATTCACTTCAGGTACCGGATCGCAACCACCCTCACAACCCGGATGACAACGCCCAAGGCGTTTTAGCGTTAACCAGCTACCTTTTACTGCCCCGTGTTTTTCCAGAGCTTCGATGGAATAATTCGAACAAGTCGGCGCAAAACGGCATTGATTGCCGATAAAAGGACTTAAGGTCAGCTGATAAAGCCGTACCAATTTGATCAAGAGCCAGCGCATCGTTTGGCGATTTTTTCCCACAAAGCTTCGAGCTGCCCGAATAATACCTGATTCGATCGTTCACTACTACCACGACGCGCCAAGATCACGCAATCGATCGCTGGTAACAGACTTTGCTGATGACGAAAGCTTTCTCGCACCAAACGCTTAAGCCGATTGCGATCAACCGCAAAGCGTACATTTTTCTTGGCAACGATTAACCCAAGTCGCGGGTGATTACAGGAATTGGAACAGGCGAGCAAGGTGAAGTCTTTACTGGTGGCTTTTACTGGGTTAGTAAATACTTGCTTATATTGTTTAGCGGTGAGTAATCGTTGGGTAGCCGTAAACCTCTTGTTGGGTTCAAGCTGCGGATCACTCACTGCAAAACAATGCTCTTCAAGGTTGTGGGTTTAAGCTTAGGCGCTTAAACGCTTACGACCTTTAGCACGACGACGATTTAAAATAGCACGGCCGTTTTTGGTAGCCATACGAGCGCGGAAACCGTGAGTACGTTTACGCTTAATGTTGCTTGGTTGAAATGTTCTTTTCATCGGGATAACCCACTTAACTCTAAAATTTGTTAATAACTAGGTTGCTAGCAATATCTGCTTAACAGGCCTATTTCACAAGGACGCGAAATTCTATAGTAAATCCTGGTCAGGCGCAAGCCCTAAAACCGTTTATTTTAAGGCCTTTTACCCCTATTTTTTTGACTGGATAGAACGCCTATTTTTGAAGATCGGACTATCTAGTAACAATGTTTCTGGATAACACTAGATCTTGTGGATCGATTGCTGAAAACAGTGACTTGTGGATAACTGATTAAATGGCATTTCTTTGTCTTTTTCGTTAAAAGTTTGTATTTTCACCTGAAACAAGCAAAATAAACTCAAAAAGGTTATTAGGGTCACTTTTAGCTCCATTTGCCAGCTTTTTTGCTTATCCAAGGCTTATAATAAATATATGATCTTTAAAAGATCTTTTTATTATTATTAGTGCTCTACTTTGCTGTGGGTAACCGCTTTTTTATTTTTTAAAACAGGAGGTTATAGCATTGATAAGCTTGTTGTTAGCTTGTCTTTATCCCTGTGTCCAAAAAATGGATAAGTGGGTTTTTGCTTGCTTTTGGCTATATATCCACAGAATAGCATCATTTATATACATTTTATAACCACAAACTTATCCTAATAGGCCAGTTAAATTGTGATTGCTGTTTTTTACAGCGTTTTACACTATTAGAGCAAAAATTGTCATTAGGGTAAAAATATGCAGTTTTTTGTCGATCCTTGTGGATTCTTTTTTAGAAGCGATCTACACTGTGTACCCTACTATCGATTCTGTTCCTGTTGAGATCGAAAAGGGATTGGCAAAAGCGGGGCTAACAGATACAAAAGCTCTTAGCGACATAGGCAATGACAAGCATAACAATAGCTACAAGAACAAAGCAGTAACGCATGAATACTTCACATACGACTTGGCGAACCTGTCTGCAGCAGCTGCAGTCGGAATTGTCCGTCAACGAATTTAATACTTGGATCAAGCCTTTGCGGGTAGAAGAGTCTGATTCCGAGGTTAGTTTATTTGCCCCCAATCCTTTTTTTGTGGATTGGATTAGGCAACAATACCTCAATAAAATCAATGAGATGGTATCAAACCATCCGGCCAGCCAGAACAAGCAAGTCTCGTTGCAAGTTGGCTCCAGCCCGGTGAATAACAACAAACCAGCAACGGTTAACAAATCCAACCCAGCTCCTGCCGCCGCGAAAACGAATCATCAGAGTCAAAACCTGTTTCAGCACAATAACTTGAATCCTAAGTTTATTTTTACCAAGTTTGTTGAGGGTAAATCCAACCAGCTGGCCCGCGCAGCAGCGCAGCAGGTGGTGGAAAATCCCGGTACGGTTTATAACCCTTTGTTTATTTACGGTGGCGTTGGTTTGGGTAAAACCCACTTGATGCACTCGATTGGTAATTTGATTTTGGAGCAAAAGCCTGACGCTAAGATTGTTTACCTGCATTCGGAGCGTTTTATGGCCAACATGGTTAAGGCCTTGCAAACCAATACCATGGAGAAGTTTAAAAACTTTTACCGCTCTTTGGATGCCTTGTTGATCGATGACATTCAATTTTTCGCCAACAAAGGGCGTACCCAAGAAGAATTTTTTCATACCTTTAATACCCTGATCGAGAACAATAAACAGGTGATCATGACTTGCGATCGCTATCCGAAAGAAGTCGAAGGGTTAGAAGAGCGACTCAAATCGCGTTTTGGTTGGGGGTTAACGGTTGCCATCGAACCGCCGGAGCTGGAAACTCGAGTAGCTATTTTGATGAGCAAGGCTGCTGCTTCCAATATTGAATTGCCGCACGAAGTGGCCTTCTTTATCGCTAAGCGGATCCGCTCGAATGTGCGAGAGCTCGAAGGAGCCTTGAAAAGGGTGATTGCCAACGCGCAGTTTACTGGTCGCGCCATTACCTTAGATTTCGTTAAAGATGCGCTAAAAGATCTGATCGCGGCGCAAGATAAGATGATTTCCATTGAAAATATTCAAAAAACCGTTGCTAGCTATTACAAGATCAAGGTTTCTGATCTATTATCTCAAAGACGCAGTCGTTCGATCGCACGACCACGGCAAATGGCGATGGCATTAGCCAAGCATTTGACCAACCACAGTTTGCCGGAAATTGGCGAAGCCTTTGGTGGGCGTGATCACACGACGGTTTTACATGCCTGCCGTAAAATTAACGAGCTAAAAGGCGAAAGCAACGATATTGAAGAAGATTTTTCGAATTTATTAAGAACATTATCCAGTTAACAATAAAGGCCAAGGCGAATTGGCTGATAAGGTGATTTTATGCGCTTTAGTATTCATCGTGAGCAACTTTTAAATCCATTACAGTTGATCAGTGGGGCGGTTGAAAAAAGGCAGACACTTCCAATTTTATCCAATGTTTTATTGGTTGTTGATGATAGTAAGTTATCACTAACTGCAACCGATCTAGAGTTGGAGTTAAAAACCGAAGTGATGTTAGAAGGCGATTTCGAGCCAGGTGAAATCACCGTACCCGCGCGCAAATTATTGGATATTGTCAAAAGCTTTGCTAGCGAGGAACTGATCCAGTTGAACATGGGCGAGTCGCGCTTAACATTGAAAACCCCTTCCAGCCGTTTCAGTTTATCCACTATGCCGGCCACTGAATTCCCCAACGTAGAAGAAACCGCCAGCTTGGTTAATCTGCAATTGCAGCAAACCCTATTGAAAGGCTTGATAGAAAAAACTCAATTTGCCATGGCGCAACAAGACGTGCGGTATTATTTAAACGGCATGCTGTTCGAGTTTGATAATAATCAACTGACCACTGTAGCTACCGACGGCCATCGCTTGGCACTGTCGCGCGAACCGGCGGAAGTGGATGCCGAAGATAAGGTCAGTGCGATAATTCCGCGCAAAGGAGTGATGGAGCTGGCGCGTTTGTTGGATCATTCCGACGAATTGGTATCGATTGCGTTAGGCTCGAACCACATTAAAGTGACGAATTCCGATTACAGTTTCACTTCCAAATTGGTGGATGGTCGTTTCCCAGAATACAACAAGGTGTTACCAAGAAACGGTGACAAGGTCGTGATGGTGGATCGCGAGCTGATCAAAGATTCTTTATCGCGCGCTTCGATCTTGTGTAATGAAAAGTTCCGCGGTGTTAGGTTTATGCTTTCTAACGATCAGGTGCGATTACATGCTAACAATCCTGAGCAAGAAGAAGCGGAAGTGGAGTTCAGCGTGGATTATCAAGGCACGGATCTGGAAATTGGTTTTAACGTTGGCTACATGATTGACGTGATGAACACCATTAAAACCCCGCAAGTAAAAATGACGTTTATTGATGCCAACTCTTCTAGCTTGATTGAAGAGGTGGATGGTGGCGAAAGCCTTTACGTGGTAATGCCGATGCGACTTTAATAATAGCATCCAACCATTTTGAACCCTTTCTTGCTTCTCTATTTACCCTAAGGATCATGCAGATCCAACAACTGAAAATCGGGCAGCTGCGTAACATCCGCAGCTGTCAGCTTGAATTATCCCAACAGCTGAATATCTTTTATGGCAGCAACGGTGCTGGAAAAAGCAGTTTATTAGAAGCTATCTACACTCTAGGCAATGGTCGCTCCTTTCGTACCGCACGCCATGCCAAGGTTATCCAAGAAGGAATGGATTCATTCAATGTGTTTGCTCAATTCCGAACCGATCAGCCACACAGTCAAAAAATAGGCCTTATTCGACAACGCAATGGCGATATCCAAATAAAACTTAATGGAGATAAAGTTACCAAGCTAAGCAATTTAAGTAAGACCTTGCCGATGCAAATTTTAGCGCCCGAGCAATACGAACTGCTTAGTAAAGGCCCTAGTGGTCGACGAAAGTTACTCGACTGGGGAGTGTTCCACGTGGAACATTCGTTTTTATCGTTATGGCAAAAAGCCTTAAAAATATTGCAGCAGCGAAATCAGGCTTTAAAGCAAGTGACGCGTTATCAGCAGTTATCGCCTTGGGATCAGCAATTGATCCCAGTATCCCTTGAAATCGATACTAAGCGCCAAGAGTATATAAAAGCAATAGAGCCAATTTTCCAACAATTATTGGCGGCTTTTTTGCCGAGCATTACAACCGAGCTTAATTTGTATTCGGGTTGGAAGAGCGGAGAGAGTCTCGAACAAGTCTTGCTCCGCCAGTTTGCATTGGATGTAAAAACAGGGTTTACCCATTCGAGTATTCAAAAAGCTGATTTAAAAATACTGGTCGATGGACAAGCTGCAGCGGATCAACTGTCGCGCGGCCAACAAAAGTTAGTCACTATTGCGTTGAAGTTGGCTCAGGTCCAGTTGATGCAACAGCTGACAAAGCGCTGTCCGATTTTCCTACTGGACGATATTGGGGCGGAGTTGGATATTGATCACCAAAAGGTGCTATTGGATTTTTTAGCAAAGCAACCTAAAAACCAGCAAATATTTATAACATCGGTGCATTTAGATCCCCTAAAAAGGCTCATAAAAGGGTATAATAGAGTTAAATTGTTTCACGTGGAACATGGCGTGATAACGGAAGAAAAGGTGGCGTAAAACGCCTACAAGCAGTGTATTTGGGCAAAGGCCTTACACCAAGTAAATTATAAGTGATGAAAGCTGCTGAACCCACTCAGCCAGTGATGATAACAGGAATAGACAATGTCAGAAGAGACTAATTACGACTCCTCCAGTATTAAAGTTCTTAAAGGTTTGGATGCGGTGCGCAAGCGTCCAGGTATGTATATCGGTGATACCGACGATGGTACCGGCTTACACCATATGGTGTTTGAAGTGGTGGATAACTCCATCGATGAGGCGCTAGCGGGTTATTGCTCGGAAATTTACGTCACCATTCATACCGATGAATCCGTATCGGTTAAGGATAATGGCCGCGGAATTCCTACTGAAATCCATGAAGAAGAAGGTCGTTCGGCGGCAGAGGTTATTCTAACGGTGCTGCATGCTGGCGGTAAGTTTGATGACAATTCTTATAAGGTTTCCGGCGGTTTGCATGGGGTTGGGGTTTCGGTAGTTAACGCGCTTTCCGAAGAGCTGAAATTAACCATTCGTCGCGAAGGTAAGCGCCATGAGCAGATTTATGTGCATGGCGAGCCGCAAGAGCCACTAAAGGTGGTCGGCGATGCTAAAACCAGCGGTACCGAGGTGCGCTTTAAACCCAGCGCTGAAACTTTCACCAATATCCAATTCCATTACGATATTCTAGCCAAGCGCTTGCGTGAGCTGTCTTTTTTGAATTCAGGAGTTAGTATTCATCTGATTGATGAGCGTAGTGGTGAAAAAGAGCACTTCAAATACGACGGCGGGATCAGTGCTTTCGTGGCTTACATCAATGAAAAGAAAACGCCGATCCATGAAAAGGTGTTCCATTTTACCCAAGAGCGTGAAGATGGCATCACGGTAGAAGTCTCGATGCAGTGGAATGACTCTTTCCAAGAAAATATTTATTGTTTTACCAATAATATTCCGCAGCGTGACGGTGGTACTCACTTAGCGGGTTTCAAAGGTGCGCTGACTCGCAGTTTAAATAACTTTATGGAAGCCGAAGGCTACAATAAAAAGGGCAAGGTTAGCACTACTGGTGATGATGCGCGAGAAGGGTTGGCGGCAGTGGTTTCGGTTAAAGTGCCGGATCCAAAGTTTAGCTCGCAAACCAAGGATAAGCTGGTTTCCAGCGAGGTAAAAACTGCGGTTGAACAAGCTATGGGCGAACATCTGAAGGATTTTTTGTTAGAAAATCCACAGGATGCTAAGACAGTTATCAACAAGATGATTGACGCTTCCAGAGCGCGCGAAGCAGCGCGTAAAGCGCGTGAGATGACCCGCCGTAAGGGTGCGCTCGATATCGCCGGTTTGCCGGGTAAATTGGCCGATTGTCAGGAAAAAGATCCTGCTTTATCAGAGCTTTACATTGTGGAGGGTGATTCTGCGGGTGGCTCAGCCAAACAGGGTCGCGATCGTAAAAATCAGGCCATCTTGCCGCTTAAGGGTAAGATCTTAAACGTTGAAAAAGCCCGTTTTGATAAGATGCTGTCCTCGCAAGAAGTTGGTACTTTAATTACAGCTCTGGGCTGCGGTATTGGCCGCGAAGAGTTTGATCCGGATAAGACTCGTTATCATCGCATTATTATCATGACCGATGCCGATGTGGATGGTGCGCACATTCGTACCCTATTGCTGACCTTCTTCTATCGCCAAGTGCCAGAGCTTATCGAGCGCGGCTATGTGTATATTGCTCAGCCACCTTTGTATAAGATCAAAAAAGGTAAACAGGAGCAATATTTAAAGGATGATGAGGCATTAGAGCAGTATTTAACGCAGTTAGCACTTACTAACTCCGAGCTATATATCAATAAAGAGTCTCCAGCCATCTCTGGGCCTGGTTTAGAAAAGCTGGTGAACGATTATCGTGAGGTAAAACATACTATTCGCCGGCTTTCGCGTTTATACCCGCAGAAAATTTTGGATCAGCTGATTTATCATGAAAAGCTGACCAGTGAAGCATTAACGGAGGAAGCAAAGGTACAAGCCTGGACCGATAAATTGGCAGAGTTGCTAAACACGGATAATCGCTCTGGTGCGGTACGTTATGAGTTAAACCTGCGTAAAGATAATGAGTTAGATCATTATTTGCCGCATATCGTGATGCACCATCACGGGGTTGAAAGTGATTACTTACTTTCGTCAGAATTCTTTGCTTCTGGAGACTACCGTAAAATTACCGAGCTGGGTGAAGAGCTTTCAGAGTTGCTGCAAGAAGGTGCTTACGTTAAGCGAGGCGAGAAAATCCAAGAGGTTTCCAGTTTCCGTCAAGCGCTCGATTGGTTGATGAGCGAAGCCCGTCGTGGCCAGCACATCCAGCGCTACAAAGGTTTGGGTGAGATGAATCCGGATCAATTATGGGAAACCACCATGGATCCGGAAACCCGCCGTATGTTGCAGGTAACGATTGAAGATGCGGTTGGTGCCGATCAGTTGTTTACCACCTTAATGGGTGATCAGGTAGAGCCGCGCCGAGATTTTATTGAATCGAATGCTTTATCAGTGGCTAACCTCGACGTCTGATCGATTAGTGATAAATTACAAGATAAGTAACTTGGCTTGGTTTTTTTAGAGAAGCGTATTTCTCGCCAAGCCAAGGCTGTTTGATTAAAATTAAAGGATGAATCGAGTAAGTGAGTTAGGAATTGCTTAAGTGAAAAAAAGGATATTTAAAAAAAAATTCAACTACCCCTTTTGCAGGTTCGGGTTAGCTTTCGCCTTAATGGGCTCTTTTACCATTGAGGCGCGGGTTAAGATTATTCTGCCAAAAGAGAGCAAACCAAAGAGCGAACAGCCATTTGTTCATCACATGAAAATTAATGGCGATCATCGCAAAATTAAAGGCAATGGTCTGCCCAATCATGCAACGGGCAGTTTTCCTAACTCGGCGCTTCCTTATCCAATCAAAAAACAATATTACTTTTATAAAATCACGGCTTATCCGCAGGAGCAATATGGCATTCGCCCTTTGCACGGTTATGCCTTCGGAATTGCTAAAAACGGTATTCCTTTTGCCGCCATAACGGAAGATAAAACGCAAAACTTGGAGGTGCTAAATCAGCCGCAGCGGTTTGGTTTAGATGACAATTTTGGCCATCCAGATCGCAATGGTGCTTATCATTACCACGGTTTGCCCAGGGATTGGTTAGCGCAAATTGGATGGAATAGCGCAAGTCATTCGCCACTAATTGGTTGGGCGAGAGATGGCTTCCCAATTTATGCGCTTTATGGCTATGATCAAAGTTATCGTCAGCAAAAGCGGGTTACGGAATTCCGCTCCAGTTATCAACTGCGTAAGGGTAAGCGCCGAGAAGGCGCTGGCGTTTATGACGGCAGCTACCTTGAGGACTATGAGTTTGTTAAAGATTCGGGTGACTTAGACGAATGTAATGGCATCTTTGTGAAAACACCAGAATTTCCGCAAGGTACTTATGGCTATTTCTTAACACGCAAGTGGCCGGTCATTCCGCGTTGCTTCAAAGGCTTACCGTCAGAAGATTTTCAACTCGAAATTAAAGATTAAGCTGTTGCTTGTAGTGATCAAGTTTGTTGCTATCTTCAGGATTTAATTTGGGGTACTGCATATTCAATTGCTGTAAGTTGTCTCGAATAATGCTGCAAACCATGGTGCGCATAATGGCTTTATTATCAGCAGGAATCGCATACCAAGGTGCCCAAGGTTTTGAGGTTTTATTAAGAGCTGTTTGATAAGCTGCTTGATACTGCTGCCAGAGGGCACTTTCTTTTAAGTCACTATCAGAAAATTTCCAATTTTTTTCAACACTTTCAATACGCGAAAGAAAGCGGAGGTGTTGTTCTTGTTGTGAAACGTTTAAGAAAAATTTCAATACCAAAGTGCCATTAAGGGCCAAGTGCTTCTCGTGATCGAGAATAGACTGATAACGCTGATCCCAAAATTGATCCATAAGTTCATGATGATTCAGATCGGGTATAAAGGGTAAGCGTTGCGACTGTAAAAATTGCGGGTGAACTTTGACCACCAAAACTTCTTCGTAATAACTGCGATTAAAAACGCCAATACGTCCCCGCTCTGGAAGACATTTAGCGGTTCGCCATAAAAAGTCATGATCTAACTCTTGTTTAGACGGTTGTTTAAAACTAAAAACTTGGCAGCCAGCAGGATCGATACCTTTAAGCACCGCGCGAATGGTTGAGTCTTTGCCGGCAGCATCCATCGCTTGAAATACTAGTAGTAAAGAAAACTGATCGTGGGCATAGAGTAAACGTTGCAGGTCATCGAGATCTTTTTGGTCACGCTTTAATTGCTTTTTTAAAGCTTTATCGTTTAACGAACTGGTAACGGAAGTGGGCGATTGAGCTAAGGAAAAAGAGCCGTCAAAAGGAACCCTAAATGGATGATCGGTTGCCTGAAACATAAAGTTGTATTTTTAGTGAGAGTGGTTAATAGAACCATAAAAAGTTGAATGAAATCAACAATTTTACAAATATTAAAGTTTCAAACTTGCGCTCAAGAGGGAAAAGAGTAATATAAATTGTTCTGTTATTTATGAAAAAGAGGAACTAAAAATGTCAGTAGCACGCGTAACGGAAATTATTTCAGAATCGAAGAAAAGTTTTGAAGATGCGATAGTCAAAGGGGTCAAGCGCGCCAACAAAACCTTAGACAATGTTAAGGCAGCCTGGGTTAAGGATCAACAAGCAGTGATTGAAGACGGTGAAGTAGTTGGTTTCCGTGTTTCCTTAAAAATAACTTTTGTATTAAAAGACTAATGTTATTTTAAGCAAAAGTTAAACGTTATAAATTTAAAAAGGAGCTTAATGCTCCTTTTTTATTGTCTGTGTCTTGGGTTTCGCCTTATTTGCTGCCAAGTAAACCGCCCAAGATCCCGCGGACTAGTTTACGACCAAGGCCGGAGCTGACAGTTCGGATCAAGGTTTTCATAAAAGCTTCCGAGTTAGACTGGCGACGAGATCCACTGCGCTTTTTCTTAGCCGCAGCCTTAGCTTTGGTTTCCGCTTCGCGAAGTTTTTTGGCTTCCGCCATTTCACGCTCTTGGCGTTTTTGTAGCTCCTGTTCTCTCTCCAGCAAAATTTCGTAAGCAGATTCGCGATCGACAGCTTTATCATAGAGCCCAGCGACAGGAGAGGATTGAGCAACTTTTTTTCGCCCACTTGCAGTTAGTGGACCGATTTGTGATTCTGGGGGGCATATTAAAGTTTGTTCAACGATCGATGGCCGTCCTTTTTCGTCAAGAACCGAGACCAAAGCTTCGCCGACGCCAAGAGTGGTAATTAATTCTTCTTCATTAAGCTTAGGATTGGGTCGAAAAGTTTCAGCAGCAGTTTTAACCGCTTTGAAATCTTTAGGAGTAAAGGCGCGTAGGGCGTGTTGAATACGATTGCTCAATTGGCCAAGCACATCTTCCGGAATGTCCGTAGGGTGCTGGGTAATAAAAAAGACGCCAACGCCTTTAGAGCGGATCAGTCGGACAACCTGTTCAATACGATCCAGTAGCGCCTTGGGCGCGTTGTCAAATAGCAAATGAGCTTCATCAAAAAAGAATACCAATCGCGGTTTGTCAGGATCGCCTACTTCATCCAGTTCTTCAAATAACTCAGAGAGCATCCATAACAAAAAAGTGGCATATATTCGCGGATTAAGCATAAGCTCTTTAGAGTGAAGGATGTTAATTAATCCCTTACCACTGTGATCGATACGCATCATATCGCGGATGTTTAAAGCTGGTTCACCGAAAAATTGATCGCCGCCGGCATTTTCTAGCACTAGCAATTTACGCACAATGGCCGCAACGGATTGTGGTGAGACATTGCCATATTCGCGGACAATGTCTTTGCGATTATCGGCAACCCAGTTCAACATGGAGCGAAGATCTTTGATATCAAGTAGCAATAACCCTTGTTCGTCAGCGATATCAAAAGCGATATGCAAAACACCTTCCTGGGTATCGTTCAGTTCTAATAAATTGGCTAAAAGGATCGGGCCCATTTCGGAAATGGTGGTTCTAACAGGATGACCATGCTTTCCGAAAACGTCCCAAAAAATAACCGGATTTGTATCTGCTTGGTAATCGGTGATCCCAATTTTTTCAATTCGTTCAGCAATTTTTGGATGTGCTTTGGCCTTAGCGGCAACGCCTGATAAATCACCTTTAACGTCGGCGGTGAATACCGGAACGCCCATTTTGGAAAAGCCTTCGGCTAGCACTTGCAGGGTAACGGTTTTACCAGTACCGGTTGCGCCAGCTATTAAGCCGTGGCGATTAGCCATTTTGGGGTTAAGTTGGATATGTTGTTTTTCGGGATTGCCACCAATTAACAGCATGGGATGTCCTAGTGCTCTGTAAAATATTAACTAGGGTAGCTTAAGCTAAGAAAAAGGCAAGACTGGAGCGACAGAAAAGCGTAAAAGGCTGTAAAATTTGGCACAGAAATTTGTTTAGCCACTAACAAACTTTATAATAGGCAAAAAACGGATAAGGATTTATGATGAAAAACCTACTGATTGCCTGTTTGCTGATGGTAACTTTAACTGGCTGTGAAACAGTAAAGCTAGGCGCCCTAGAGCAGCTGGGCTATGAAAAACGCGACGTCTTGGTTGGCAGAATCGAAAAAGCGCGTGATGCCCAATTGGATGCCAAAGAGCAATTCGAAAATGCTTTGCAAGAGTTCCAAAGCGTTGTCAAATTCGATGGTGGCGAGCTTGAAAAAACCTATAATCGGTTAAGCGATCAATACGATGCGAGTAAAGAAGCAGCGGAAGATGTGAGCGAACGAATCGATAGTGTTGAGTATGTGGCAGAAAAGCTGTTCGACGAATGGCGCGAAGAGCTTGAGCAATATTCCAATGCTGATTTTAAACGCAAAAGTCAAAAGCAGCTTTATGAAACTCGTCGTCAATATTCGGGTTTAATCAGCGCCATGCGCAAAGCAGAAAGTTCGATCCAACCCGTGTTAACAGTATTTAACGATCAAGTTTTGTTTTTAAAACATAATCTGAATGCTAGAGCGATAGCTTCTTTAAAAGGTGAGTTATCAACTATTGAGTCGAACGTGGGTAATTTGATTGCAGAAATGAATAAGTCGATTAGTGAAGCTAATGAATTTATTTCAACTATGCGCTAAAAAGGTCTATTATAGAGAGATAGCGAATTTATAAAGTAAGGTTTTTATGGGGTTAGCGAGTTACCATATTGAAAAGTATGAGGATGAAGCTAACCGTTTGGGCATGCTTGGCGGCTTAGGTATTCTTGATAGCTCGCCAGAACCTTTCTATGACAAGATCACTCGATCTGTAGCTCAAAAATTTAATGCTAGCATTTCTTTAGTTTCAATCGTTGATAAAGACCGCTTGTTTTTCAAGTCGAGTTTCGGCTCTGACGTTGAACAGGTGCCCCGTGCAAATACTTTTTGCACAGTAGCCATTTTGTCAGATGATGTGTTAGTGGTTGAAGATGCCAAAGACGACGAGCGATTTATCAACTGCCCAATTGTTAAGAGCGATCCTTACGCGCGATTTTATGCTGGTGCTCCACTGATCCTTACCTCCGGAGTGATTATTGGTACTTTATGTTTTGTTTATGATGAACCCTATTATAATTTTTCGAAAGAAGATGCGCGATACCTAAAGGATATGGCGGATATCGTCACCTCTTATATTGAACTGCGTATTTCAAAAGAGCATAAAGATCCGATTAATCTATTGCCGCTGGCATCAATCGCAACCAGTACCATTAATCATTTTGCACAGATCAGAAAAGAGTCTGTTTCAGCTTTTTCGATAGAGCTGTTTGGTAGCGCAAGGGTTTCAGAGCTGGTCATTTCTTTCGGAGAGAAAAAGTTTTTTTCTATTTTGCAACAAGGCGTTAGAGCTATAGAAAAGGTTCTGCCGCACCATAAGAGTCATGTTTTTTTTTTGGTTTGGATAGGGTTTTGTGTGTGGTTGCTGGACTCGATCAACAAGAAGCAATGAAGTTAGAAAAAAGGATCCATGTAAGTTTATCTAAAGTTTTTGACTTTGATTTTGGCAGCGTGATTAACAAACCTAAAATTGGTTTAGCTTTTGTGGAAAATCGCGAGGTTAATCCTACCAAACTAGTGCGGATGGCGATCACTGCGATGGAAGATGCCCGTAAGAGTTATGGCAACTTAGCGATTTATAGCAAGGCTGGTGAAGATAAAATTCGCCGTAGATTAAAGCTGATTTACGATTTCCCGAAAGCGTTGGCCCGTGGCGATTTCTTTTTGGTATATCAACCCAAAGTTACTTGTCGCAGCGGTCGATTTTATGGGGTTGAAGCCTTGGTGCGTTGGAATAATAAAAAAACCGAAAGCATATCTCCGTCAGAATTTATTCCAATCATTGAGGATACCGAATTTATTTTTAAACTCACGGAATGGGTTATTAGCCAAGTTCTTAGGGATATTGATTACTGGCAAGGACTAGGCTTAAAGATCAAGGTATCGATCAATGTTTCCGTTAAGGATTTTGAGCGAAAAGATTGGGTCAATTTGCTTAAAGCGAATCAAAGGTTGATGAAAAATGCTGACCTGATTTGCTTTGAATTAACAGAAACCGCAGCAATTTCTAATATAAGAAAAATTAACCAAGTAATTAATCAATTAAAAACTATTGGCCTTAAAACGCATATTGATGATTTTGGAACTGGTCACAGTAACTTATCACACTTAAGTAAGATGGACGTTTCTGCGATTAAATTAGATCGACAGTTTATACAATCAATAAGCAGCTCTGAACGTGATCTGGCTATCGTGAAGCATACTTGTTCGCTGGCCAAAGCTTTAGGCTTTGAATTGATAGCCGAAGGGGTTGAAACACTTGAAGATAAAAAAATACTCGAAAGTTTCGGCGTTAATTATATCCAAGGTTACTTTATTGCCAGACCGATGATGGCTAGAGATTTCTTAGAATGGGTTAAAAAGCGTTAAGCGAAAAAGCACCAGAATTATGTGCTTTCTTTTTCCAATTGTTGCACTAGTTTTTCCAGTTGCTCTAATTTTTCACGAGTACGCTCGAGCACTTTGGTTTGAGCGTCAAACTCTTCTCGCGTGACCAGATCCATTTTAGCTAAGCCGGATTGTAAGGCCTGTTTAAACTGTTTACCCAGATCATCGCCGGCATTTTTTAAAGCATCGGGAACGAGTTCGGATAATTTTTTGGCCAAGTCATCAATGGTTTTTGAATCAATCATAATGAATACTACCTTTAATAAACGGGTTTGCCGAATGCTAAATGCAATACGGCAAATACGGTGCCAATGGCTAATAAGAAGAACAGAATTTGTTTGTTTTTAGCTTGCGCCTTAAAGGTCAAAATTCCAAACACAATATAACAGACGATAAAGACCAGCTTAAGCGTTACCCAGTTTAGTATAGCGGGGTATTGAGTGGTGATAACCATCAAAGTAATACCGCTTGCTAACAAGAGGGTATCAATAATGTGCGGTAAAATTTTCACTGGCTTTTTGTGTAAGAGCGAGCTTTGGCTAAACAACCAAACCGCGCGAAGCATAAAGCCAAGAATGCTGATCATGGCCAGCGTCATGTGTAAGTGTTTAATTGCCGGATACATGTACTACCTCGAGTTGGTTTTTATTTTGGTAAGCCTGAAAAGCCGCCAATAAAATTTGTAGCTGATCTTGAGGCACTTCCACCTGAAAATCAACCGATTCGGAATAATCAATTTGGTTAATGGTAGCCTGGTGTTCCTTTAACAGATAATCGATTTGATTTTGCAAATCGTAGGCGCAGCTCAGTTGAAGCTGTTCGGTAAAAATACGTTGCTGGATGGGCAGCGTTTCTAAAGCCAGCTTGACGCCGCCGCCATAAGCGCGCGCTAAGCCACCAGTGCCCAATTTGGTGCCGCCATAATAGCGCGTTACCACCGCAGTAATATCGCCAATGTCACCATACTTGAGCACATTGAGCATTGGCATTCCAGCGGTTCCGCTAGGCTCGCCATCATCCGAGCAAGCCATTAAGGTGGTGCTGTTGGGGTTGCCTACAATATAAGCCCAGCAGTGATGGGTGGCCTCGGGTTCAGTTTGGTTTAGTTGTTTAATAAAGGCTTTGGCATCGGTCACCTCAGGCGAAAAGATCACGCGAGTAATGAAGCGGCTGCCTTTGATCACTTCTTCAACCTGAAAAGGGGATTCGGCACGCAAGCTTTGATTGGGTACCGAATAATGCATTTTAGCCATGAGTCGTATCTAACGCTAAAAGTCAGTCGGGCAGGTGCTCTCGGGTTAGGTTGCGATGGCCGGTGGCGGTGACCAAAACATCGTCTTCAATACGAATGCCGCCATAGGGCATCAATTCAGCGATGGTGTTCCAGTTAATGCTATTGCCATGTTCGCTAGCCTTAAGATCCGCTAGCAGGGAATCAATAAAATACAGACCGGGTTCAATGGTTAAAATCTGGCCAGCTTCCATTGGGCGAGTGTTCCTGAGAAACGGGTGTTCCGCTGGCGGTGGCGCGGTATCCCCTTCAATGTTGGCTTGATGGCCGCCTACATCGTGCACCTGCAAACCAATTTGATGGCCTAGACCGTGTGGAAAGAAGCCACTGGTGATTCCAGTTTCGAGTTGAGACTCTGGGCTCATGTCACAAATGTCATGTTTATTCAGTAACTTAGCAACGTCTAAATGGTAATCAATATGCAGATCAACGTAAGAATGCCCTGGTTTAACCTTCTGATTAATCGCTTGTTGGATCCGATCCAAGTCGGTTATCAATTCAGCGAATTGATTCTGCTGATAGGCGTAGGTTCGGGTAACGTCAGAGGCATAACCATTGTAACGCGCGCCGGCGTCGATTAAGAAAGTGCGATGCTCTTGCGGCGCTTGTGCTTCATAGTTTACATAATGCAAAATCGAGGCGTTTTGGTTGAGCGCCACAATCGAGCCATAGGGTAGCTCGCTTTCGTTTTGGCCTGTGGCTAATTGGTAGGCCAGATGGATCTCGAGTTCAGAGCCTTGGTTATAAAACATTTCTTTGGCCGCCAAATGTCCTGCCGCCGCCATTTGGTTGGCACGCGAGGCACATTCGACTTCATAAGCAGTTTTGCGCGCTCGATGCCAATTGATTTCATGGATCAGGCCGAGCGGATTAATGGCATCAAAATCATCATCTTGGTAAGGGGCGCCCATTTCACCTATAAAAGCGATATTACCAGTTGAGGGCATAACTGCGCGCACCTCGTCTTTTTGCCGCATCATCTTAATGTCGAAATGCTCGACCCAAAAACCGGCTGGATCGCCTGCAACTAGGTGCCAAAAGTCCACCGGCTGGTAATAACACAGCAGCGGTTTTTTACCGGGCGTTAACATCAGGCAGCTGTCGTGGATCTGCGTCAGTGGCACAAAGCTGTTGAAGTGGAAGTTAGCCTTGAAAGGGTACTTATTATCGTCAAGAAAAACCCCATGCAATGAACCTGCGGGGATCAAGAGGTGATCAAAGCCGTGCTTTTCCATCGCTTGAAAGTACCGATCACTGATGGTAGCTATATGATTTTTAAAGAGTTCTTCCATTGACATAAGGTTGCTAATAATAAAGTTGAATAAGACATTATTTCAGAAAAGCTATCATTACCCAACAGATTAGATCATAAAGCCGGTACTTTTATCGCTTTTGTTTGTTACAAAAGTTGGCTATCATTGGTCAGACCAGAAACATGCCTTGAGGTGATTGCCTCTGGGCAGTACACTGACGGGTCAACCCCTATTGTCATCATCAATAGAAAGATGGTTAGTCGCCATCCCATCTGTTAGCACTTAACGGAGAAAATGAGAATGCTATTTGAAGGTCAATCGATCCAGTGCAGCCTGCGCGAAAGTGGCGTGGCAGAAATGCGCTTCGATAATCAAAATGAGTCGGTCAATAAGTTTGATCGCAATACGCTGCAAGAGTGGAGACAAGTTACCCAGATTTTAAAAGATCATGGCGGTGTCAAAGCGGTCATGGCCACCAGTGGCAAGCCAGTATTTATCGTTGGCGCCGATATTACCGAGTTTAACGAATTATTTGCTTCAAGCCGTGAACAGTTAATCAAATGGCTAGTGCAAGCCAATGAAGTATTTACCGGTTTCGAGGATTTGCCGTTTCCAACCGCAGCGGCCATAGACGGTATCGCCTTTGGTGGCGGTTTGGAAATGTGCCTAACCTGCGACTTGAGAGTCGGCTCACCAAAAGCGCAAGTTGGTTTGCCAGAATCTAAGTTGGGCTTGGTGCCTGGTTTTGGTGGTAGCGTGCGGCTTGCTCGATTGATTGGCCCGGATAATGCGTTTGAATGGTTGGCAACGGGTAAAGGCTATAAAGCTGATAAAGCTCTAGCACTCGGAACTCTAGATGCGGTGGTCGCTTCGGAAAAATTAATCGAAGCCACGGAGCAAATGTTGCTGGATGCGGCTAGCGGCAAAATCGACTGGCATTCGCGTCGCGCAGAAAAGAAGTCACCGTTGCAACTTAATCGTACCGAAGCAGCAATGTCTTTTATGACCTCAAAAGGTTATATCGCAGCACAAGCCGGGCCGCATTATCCAGCGCCTGTGCGAGGTGTTGAATTGATCGAAAAATCTGCTTACTTACCATTGGAAGAAGCGATTGCCATGGAGCATGAGGCTTTTGCTGATATGGCGCAAACCGAGCAAGCTTCCTCGCTTATTCAATTGTTCTTGAACGATCAAGTGCTTAAGAAAAAAGCTAAGATTGCTGCGAAAACTGCGGATAAAGCCGTGGCTTCAGCGACCGTGTTAGGCGCTGGTATTATGGGTGGCGGTATTGCTTATCAGTCGGCCTCGCGTGGTGTGCCGGCGATCATGAAAGACATCAATCAATCCGCGCTTGATTTAGGTATGAAAGAAGCGATTGGCTTGTTTGGTAAAGGTGTTAAGTACAAGAAAATCACTAATGAGCAAATGGCGCAGGGCGTGGCCAGTATTAAGCCAACCTTGAGCTACGATGAAATTAAGCATACGGATATCGTGGTTGAGGCGGTGGTGGAAAATCCTAAAATTAAAGCAGCGGTGTTATCCGAGGTTGAAGAATTGATGCCTGCCGATGCCATTATTTGTTCTAATACGTCCACTATTTCGATTGATCGCTTAGCTACAAATTTAAAGCGTCCAGAAAAATTCTGTGGTATGCACTTCTTTAATCCCGTGCATAAAATGCCTTTAGTGGAAGTGATTCGCGGTAAAGATACTTCCGAAGAAACGGTGGCTAGCGTGGTCGCCTACGCTTCGGCTATGGGCAAGTCGCCAGTGGTGGTTAATGACTGTCCCGGCTTTTTTGTGAATCGGGTGCTGTTCCCTTATTTTGGTGGCTTCACTAAGTTGTTGCGCGATGGTTGTGACTTCCAACAGGCCGACAAGGTGATGCACAAAAAATTCGGTTGGCCGATGGGTCCTGCTTATTTGTTAGATGTGGTGGGTATGGACACAGGCAAACATGCCGCTGAAGTGATGGCCGAAGGGTTTCCTGATCGCATGAGCAAAGATGAAAAAGATGCGATTGATGTGATGTTTGACGAAGCGCGTTATGGTCAGAAAACCGCTGCGGGTTTTTATGTTTATGGTAAAGATAAAAAAGGCCGTCCGACCAAAGAAGCCGATCCGAAAACTTATGAGTTATTAAAGCAAGTTTGTTCGGATGCAAAAGATTTTTCTGATGATGAAATTATCGCACGTACCATGTTGCCGATGATTATCGAAACCATTCGTTGCCTTGAAGAAGGCATTATTGGCAGTCCGGCAGAAGGCGATATGGCGTTAATTTACGGTTTAGGTTTTCCGCCGTTTAGAGGTGGCGTTTTCAAATATGTGGATGATCGCGGGATGCAAGCAATTGTCGATTTAGCGAATCAATATAGCCAATTAGGCAATGCCTACAAACCAACGGAGCGGATGTTGCAAATGGCCAAAAATAACGAAAAATTTTACGCCTAAGGCATAGGAGAATTTAAGATGAATGAAGTAGTAATTGTAGATGCCATTCGAACTCCTATGGGTCGTTCGAAGGGTGGTATGTTTCGCAATACCAGAGCAGAAGAATTATCAGCACGTTTAATGCAAGGCTTGTTGGATCGTAATGAAGCACTGGATCCGGCAGATATCGAAGACGTAATTTGGGGTTGTGTGCAGCAAACCTTGGAGCAAGGTTTTAACATTGCGCGCAATGCTATGTTAAAGACGGATTTGCCGCATACGGTAGCAGGGCAAACGGTTAACCGCTTGTGTGGCTCTTCCATGCAGGCGCTACACAGCGCGGCGCACGCAATTATGGTTGGTGACGGTGATGCCTTTATTATCGGTGGTGTTGAGCATATGGGGCATGTGCCGATGAATCATGGCATTGATTTTGATCCGGAACTTGCTAAATACACTGCTAAAGCGGCAGGAATGATGGGCTTAACCGCGGAAATGTTAGCGCAGATTCATAAAGTCTCGCGACAAGAGCAGGATGAATTTGGCTATCGCTCCCATCAGCTGGCGCACCAAGCGACCTTAAATGGCGGCTTTAAAGCAGAAATTTTACCGATGGAAGGACACGATGCGGATGGCGCTTTGCAGCTGTTTGATTATGATGAGGTGATCCGCCCTGAATCGACGGTTGAAGACCTAGCTAAGTTACGCCCAGTATTTGATCCGAAAAACGGTTCGGTAACAGCGGCAACCTCTTCGGCCATTTCTGATGGAGCATCGGCCATGCTAGTCATGTCGCGAGCTAAAGCGGATGCGTTGGGGTTAAAACCAATAGCGAAAATTGTTTCGACCGGTGTGGCGGGTTGCGATCCATCCATTATGGGTTTTGGTCCAGTGCCAGCGGTGAAAAAAGCCTTAAAACGAGCCAAGATGGAGTTAAGCGATATTGATTTGTTTGAGCTTAATGAAGCTTTCGCCGCTCAGTCGATAGCGGTTTTGGATGGTTTGGGTATGCGCACTGGCTGGGAAGATAAGGTCAACCTTAATGGTGGCGCTATTGCCCTAGGTCATCCGCTAGGCTGTTCTGGTTCGCGAATTTCGACTACCTTATTACGTTTGATGGAAGCTAAAGATAAAGAAATTGGCGTAGCCACCATGTGTATTGGACTTGGTCAAGGGATCGCGACGGTATTCCAGCGCTTAAATTAAAAGCTAGCAAGTTACGAAAAGGGTAGAATAGCTGCCCTTTTTTTATTCTTTTTATTAAGAATCTTTTTTTCGGCGAGAGTTTGTAAAAGGTACTCTACCGGTTACACCAATGTAACCAAAAAAGCCAATTAATAGCGATAGTGCGATAATAATGATCCACTCGAAAGTGTTCAATTCGACTCCAAAAATCTTAGTTAAAGTGTAAGTTTTATTGTGGATCTGCTTAAGCAGAGGCTCAAGTAAAATTCTGTAAACTCTATAAATTGAATCTAGCGCTAAGGACCTAGCACTTAGTATTTAGGAAAAAAGCGATTTCAGCATGGACAAATTATCGTCGGCGAGTTCTTTTTGTTGATCTTCAGTTAGCGGTTTGCGCTTTAGATCCCAATCTAAATCATCTGCGGGTAATTCATCTAAAAAACGACTCGGCTCACAATTAACCAACTCGCCAAAGCGATTTCGCTTTTTGCACAAGGTAAAAGTTAGGGTTTTTTGAGCGCGGGTAATGCCTACATAAGCTAATCGTCGCTCTTCTTCGATGTCGTCCATTTCGATACTGCTTTTGTGCGGCAGCAACTCTTCTTCCATACCGACCAAATAGACGTGGTTAAACTCTAAACCTTTGGCCGCATGCAGCGTCATCAGTTGCACCTGATGGGTTTCCGCGTCTTCCTCTTCTTCACGATCAAGCATATCGCGCAGCATTAAATTGGTTATTGCAGCTGCAAAAGGATTCTCGTCAGATTCGTTTTCATCCACATAGGTTTCAACCCAGCCCAACAATTCTTGGATATTGTTCCAACGAAATTCTGCCGCTTTTGGAGTGCTGGAAGTTTCATAAAGGTAAGAGTGATAACCAATTTTTGAGATCAGATCGTGAATAATCCCTATGGTATCGCCGCGCTGCGCATTGTCAGCAGCAAGCCCAATGGTTTTGACAAAACGTCGAACCGCCTCAAGCCCCGCACCTTGCAAATATTGCTCCAAGCCCATTTCGGTAGCGGCTTGAAACAGGCTGACATGACGTTGGCTGGCGTAGGTGCCAAGTTTTTCTAGGGTCGTTGGGCCAATACTGCGCTTGGGGGTATTGGCGATGCGTAAAAAGGCATTATCATCGTCATGGTTTATCAGCAGGCGCAGGTAAGCCATCATATCTTTGATTTCAGTGCGCGCGAAAAAAGAAGTGCTGCCCGAGATTTTATAGGGAACCTTGTTAGCGATTAAGGTCTTTTCAAAAATCCGCGCTTGATGATTGCCGCGGTACAAAATCGCAAAATCGGAATAACTCAAATCGCGGTATTTAACTTTGCGACTCAAGATTTCGGTGACCACTCGTTGCGCTTCTTCCTCTTCGTCAGCGCAGGTCACGACTTTTAAAATATCGCCATAAGGTTTATCCGACCACAATTTTTTTCAAAAACGTGCGGGTTATTATCAATCAACACATTGGCGGCTTTTAAGATCCGACCATAAGAGCGATAATTTTGTTCGAGTTTGACAATTTTTAGATTGGGGTAGTCTTTAGCTAGCAGTTCTAAATTTTCGGGATTGGCGCCGCGCCAAGAGTAGATCGACTGATCATCATCGCCAACCACGGTAAAGTTACCAAAAGTACCACAGAGTAATTTGACCAGCTCATATTGCGAGGTATTGGTATCTTGATACTCATCGACCAGCAAATATTTGATCTTGTTTTGCCACTTTTCTCGAACTTCCGGATGTGCTTTTAGTAGTAATACTGGAATCATGATGAGATCGTCAAAATCCACCGCATTATAAGCTTTCATGCTACGAGCATATTGTTCGTAGACTTTGGCAAAAATCAGTTGTTCTTGATCTTTAGCAAGGTTAATGGCCTCTTGCGCTTGGATCAGATCATTTTTCCAGCTGGAAATTTGATCTTGTAAGCGTCGTAACAGTTCTTTATCCGATTCAGCTTCTTTAAAACCCAAGTCTTTCAATAGTGCCAAGCAATCTTGATCGTCGAAAATAGTAAAGTTAGGCTTAATGCCCAAAGCTTTATATTCACGGCGAATAAAATTCAAACCAAAATTATGGAAGGTCGAAACCGTTAAGCCTTGAGTGGCGTTACTTCCAGCGAGCTTACTAACCCTTTGCTTCATTTCGCGCGCAGCTTTATTGGTAAAGGTCATGGCAACGATATTGCGCGCAGGGATCCCTTTTTCTTTAATCAGATATACCATCTTGCGCGTGATAACGCTGGTTTTGCCACTGCCAGCGCCAGCCAATACCAGTAGCGGACCGCTGGTGCTGATTAAGGCTTGTTGTTGGCGAGGATTAAGCTGATGCAAAAGTTGGATTCGATTAGCGCAAAATAGGCGGCAAGTTTAGCAAGGCTAGCCGCCGAAGGAAAAAGAAAATTGGAGATTGTCTAATAATTTAGGATCTCAAAGGAATTTTCAAATAGTTAGCGCCGTTTGATTCTGCTTGCGGCAACTGGCCTGCGCAGATATTGACCTGCAAGGCGGGGTAAAGCAGCTTTGGTACTGCCAGTTGCGAGTCGCGACTTTGCCGCAGTTCAACATAAGATGCTTGATTAGGTGCATTCTGGATATGAATGTTCTGCTTCATTTGGGCAAGTGGTATGGCGTCAATCGGCTCACGATCATTGCCAGGATAGTCATGGCATAACCATAAACGGCTCTGCTCAGAGAAACTTAATATTTTGCTAAGAGACTGGAATAAAGTAGCCGCATCGCCACCCGGGAAGTCGCAGCGCGCGGTGCCGGAGTTGGGGTGGAAGAAGGTATCACCAAGAAATATGTTGTCAGCAATTTTATAAATAATACTATCGCTGGTGTGGCCAGGGGTGCTGTAAACTTCAAATGAAAAGTCGCCCAGTGCAAGCCGGTCGCCTTCACTTACTAGCCGATCAAATTGCGAGCCATCGCAGGCTATGTCGAGGTTGAAGACTTGCGCAAAATGCTGCTGCACTGCGGTGATCCCTGCGCCAATGACGGTTTTGCCGCCTAGTTTTTGTTTGACGTAATTGGCAGCGGTTAAATGATCGGCATGAGCATGGGTTTCTAATATCCACACTAATTGCAGGCTTTCGGTCTCAATGATCTCTATGATGGGGTTGATAGCATCGAAACCTATGCTGCCCGATGATAAGTCGAAATCCATAACGGGATCGATAATAGCGCATTTGCGCTGCGGTTGATCCGTAACTAAATAACTCCAAGTGCCGCTGGCGTTATGATAAAACGATCGAATGCTAAGACTCATTAGAGTGGGTATCTACTTAAGTGATAATAAAGGTATTGAAGAAGTATAGTGCAGCAATTGTATATTAGCAAAACTTAATATAGAATTGCGAAGCTGCTAAGGACTGATAAATTTTAATCCGCATCATTAACTATTTGAATAACATTTATGAAAAACCACTTATTTCAATTTTCGGTAAATCGACCTAAATGGGTTTATGCCTTGCTCGCATTGCTAAGCTTTGCTTGTGCCGCTTTTATCGTGAATATCAAAATCGATACCGATCCTGAAAATATGCTAGCAGCGGATCAAGTAGAGCGGGTTTTCCATAATCAGATCAAACAAAGGTTTCAGCTACACGATGCCATTGTACTCGGCGCAGTTTCAGAGCATCAAGCGGGGATCTATAATCCAAAATCCTTATCAAATTTGATCGAAATAACCGATTGGCTAACACAGCTGCAAGGAGTGCTGGTAGCTGACTTGGTATCCATCGCCAATGTGGATAATATCACTCAGCAAAATGGCGCGCTTAGGTTTGAGTGGATGATGCAGTCAGCACCAACAAATCTGGAACAAAGCGATAAGATAAAACAACAGCTTGAACGCTTGCCTTTATTTAAAAATACTTTGGTGTCAGCCGATCATCAAGCGGCGGCAGTTTATATTCCCATAAAAAATAAAGATCAGAGTTATCAAATCTCGCAACAAATAACAGATTTCATCGCAACGTTAGATTCCGATGACCAATACCATATTACCGGTTTGCCAGTGGCCGAAGATACTTTTGGTTTTGAAATGTTTGTACAGATGGGGATCTCTGCGCCACTGGCGGCATTGATGATCTTTGTTCTGATGTGGTTGTTTTTTAGAAACCTAAAATTTGTAGCGGCGCCGATGATAGTGGCAATGGCGACAGTAATTATTGTGATGGGCGTTATGATCGGAATGGGCTTTACCGTGCACATTATGAGCTCCATGATCCCAATCTTTTTGATGCCGATTGCGGTGGTTGACTCGGTACATATCATGTCCGAATTTGCTGATCATTATCGCAAACATAACGATAAACAAGCAGTAATCAAAAAAGTTATTGATAATCTTTATAAGCCAATGCTATTTACCAGTTTGACTTCTGCAGTGGGCTTTGCCTCCTTAATGCTAACGCCGATCCCGCCAGTACAAGTGTTTGGCGCATTCGTAGCCTTTGGGATCTTATTAGCGTTTATGTTAACCATTATTTTTATTCCGGCTTACCTGACTAGTTTAAAAGCAGAATCTTTAGCATCGCTAAAAACCACCGAAACTCGTGCTAAGCGTTTAGAGCGCTGGCTACCAAAGTTAGGCGTGGCCAGCTTTAAATATAGTAAGGGGATTATTGCTGGTTTTGTGGTGTTAATAATCTTGGCCATTATCGGTATCCAAAAAATTCAGATTAACGATAATCCAACTCGCTGGTTTAAAGCAGATCATAAAATTCGGATTGCCGATAAGGTGTTAAATCAACATTTTGCCGGAACCTACGATGCTTATTTAGTATTAGAAAAAGATAGCTACGCGATAGCTCAAAGATATAGCAAATTAATCAAGAGCCTAGAACTTAACGATAGTATCAATACTGATTTAGCGCTGGGCTCTCAAATTAACGAAGCTATAGTAGCACTTGAAGATAAGTTGTTTGCAGCGCAAAACCCAGTGCTAGAAAAAAGTTTGCAAGAATTGGAGTTGCTTAAAAGAGAGCTGGCGTATTTCCAAAGTCCGCAAGCGTTAAAGTTGCTCGAGCAGATCCAAAACGAATTGGCGGCTAATCGATTAGTCGGAAAAAGCATGAGCTTGGTTGAAGCGGTTAAAACCGTCAACCGAGAATTGCGATCAGGTCTTGATCAAGATTACCAAATACCGGCAAGCCAACCGGCAGTAGCGCAAACCTTGTTGCAATATCAGTCATCCCATCGGCCAAATGATTTGTGGCATCTGGTGACGCAAGATTATTCATCCGCGGTGATTTGGCTACAAATGACCAGTGGCGATAATCAGAAGATGAGCCAGATTATTAGCAAGTTGGATAATTATTTTGTCAATGCACCTTTGCCTGAAGGGGTATCAGCTAATTGGGCTGGTAAAACCTTCCTCAATAAGATCTGGCAAGATGAAATGGTGGCTGGAATGTTAACCAGCTTGTTGAGTGCCTTTGTGGTGGTTTTTATTATGATGGTGCTTTTGTTTAGAAATGTTTGGCTAGGTCTGCTGGCAATGTTGCCGCTAACCATCACCATCACCAGCATTTACGGACTGATTGGCTGGCTGGGCAAGGATTATGATATGCCAATAGCGGTACTGTCCGCTTTAACCTTAGGTTTATCGGTCGATTTCGCGATACACTTTGTACAACGTAGTCGAGACATTTATCGGCAAACTGGCAACCTGCAAAAAACTTTTGAACAGATGTATAAAGAACCGGCGAGTGCCATCAGCCGGAATGCTATTGTGATTGCGGTTGGGTTTACCCCTTTGTTGGTAGCGCCGTTGATGCCGTATGTTACGGTAGGATTTTTCCTTGCGACTATTATGGCCGTATCGGCCTTAGTCACGCTGGTATTACTGCCGATAGCGTTAAAGCAAGCTAGAAAACAACTTTAGTGCTCAAAAACAATGTGTTAAAGCGAAAGCGAAGAGATAAATATGAATAAATTGATGGTTACCCTAGTTGCGATGGTATTTTCTGCTAGCGCACTAGCGAATGAGCAGAATAAGGTGGAGCAAATTGTCGCTCAAGCTTACCAAGCGTTTTATTATGCAGGCGATGATGGGCAAACTAAGGCACGTATGTTAATCGTGGATAATAGTGGCAATAAGCAGCTGCGCCAATTTAATATTTTTCGCAAGGATAAGCTTGATGGTGGCGCTCAGGATTATTTAGTGGTGTTTGAAAAACCCACCGATGTTAAAGACACGGTTTTTCTAGTGAACAAGAAAGTAGCTTCAGAAGACAATCGTTGGCTCTATTTGCCAGGGCTGGATCTCACTAAGCGTATTTCAGCAAGCGATAAAAGAACCAGTTTTGTCGGCTCGCATTATTTTTATGAAGATATTTCAGGGCGTAATATCGAATTAGATACCTTTGAATTTCTAGAAGAATCGGCAGACACTTATACCATAAAAGCCATACCCAAAGATCCTTCCTCGGTGGAGTTTGACCATTATCAAATTATTATTGCTAAAACAACGAAACTACCAATGTTGATGCAATACTTTAAAAAAGGAAAACTGTATCGCCAAGCAGAAATCTTAGAAAGCGAAATTATTGACACTTACCCGACCGTATTGAAATCAAAAGTTACCGATTTGGAATCAGGCGGCTATACCCTGGTGCAATTTAGAAAGCCAAGTTATGACCTTGGACTAGAGAATCTCTTGTTTACGGAACGGTCCTTGCGAAATCCGCCTAAGACTTTATTCACAAAATAATCACAAAATAACTTATGCAACCAGCCGTAAAATCTTTTTCAAGCTTAGTATTGTTGTTAATCGTTGGTTTGCTCTCACCACTGATGCCACAAACGGTTTTGGCTGCTGAAACTAAAGTTATAGCAAAAGAGCAACAAGATGAAGATCTTTGGGAAGAAGATCTGTGGCAAGACGAGTCGGCTAACGAAGCTTCAGCTTGGACCGGTTTTATTGAATATGGCTATGGCGATCGGCTCTCTAGCGATCCATTATTTTCCAAGCAGCAGACGCTAAATGAAGCGCGAGTACATTTACAAAAAGATTGGAGCTTTAATACTAGCTTTGTCGATTTTGCAGGGGATCTTTGGTACGACCATGTGTTGAACGAAATGGATGCTGATATCCGAGAGCTTAACCTAAACTTTAGTGCTTTTGGAAATACCGACTTTAAGATGGGCCGGCAAATTATCACTTGGGGTACTGGTGATCTGTTATTCTTGAACGACCTCTTTGCTAAAGATTGGAATGCTTACTTTAACGGTCGCGATGATGCTTATTTAAAAAAACCGACCAACGCGGTGAGAGTATCCAGTCATTTCGATACGCTTAACTTAGACTTAGTGTGGACGCCAAAATTTACTCCTGATGATTATATTGACGGCGAACGCTTTGCCTTTTTTTCGCCATTGGCGGGAGAGAATCTCGGCGGAGCCGATTTGATTAATCCATCAAGACCCAAAAAAGAATTTTCCAATGGGGAATTTTCTTTACGACTGCATAAAAATTATCAAGGCTATGAAATAGCCCTATATGGCTATAAGGGTTTTGCCAAACAACCGTTAGGATTATCAGAAAATTTCAGACCGACTTTTCATGAGCGTAATGCTTATGGTGCTAGTCTGCGAGGAAACTTAGCCGGAGGCGTATTCAATCTTGAGTGGGTGCGGGAAAATGCGACAGAAGACCAAGCTGGAACGGATCCATTAGTTACTAATAGTCTTAGCAAATGGTTGGTCGGGTTTGAATCTGAATGGCTATCGAAGCTGACCGTTTCTTTTCAATATTATGTGGAAAAAATGCACCATCATTCAGAGCTTGTTAGCAATTCTTTTTCCCCAGAATTCGAACCTAGCGAATATCGAGAGTGGCTAACCAATCGGATTGTGTATTCGGCAATGCAAGATAAGCTGCGAATCAATTTATTTAGTTTTTATTCTTTAACGGACGAAGATTATTTTTTGCGCTGGAATATTAGCTACCGGCAAAACGATCAATGGAGTTATACGTTTGGTGTGAACCAAATTGATGGGGATAAAGCTGATACTTTTTTTGCCCAATTTGAAAAAGCATCCAATGCCTATTTTCGAGTGCGTTACAGTTTTTAGCCGTATAAAAAAAGCGGCTAAGCCGCTTTAATTGCTGTTAACAACAGTTACTCTTACGATTTTAATATTACGGCTTTATCAGCTGGCCGCCCGATTCAGTCCATTGCTTAATACCGCCTGCTACCGAGTAAACTTTCTTAAAACCAATTTGTTGTAAACTTAAGGCGCTACAGGCTGAGCGACCGCCTGAGGCACAATAAACATAAATCGGTTGGTTAAAAGCGTCTTCTTCTGGCAGCTCTTTGAGCATCGGTAAATTAAACACATTAAACTCAAGAACTCCTCGCGGGATCGCTAAAGCTCCGGCAATCACGCCCTGGGCATGTTCTTGCGGTTCGCGCACGTCAAAAATCAGCGCTTGGTTATTTTGCGCTTGTTTAAGATCATCTACCGAAACTTCGGTGACTTGGCTTTTAACATTGGCCATGTAGTTGGCGATAGCAGGTTTCATTGGCACACCTCGGGGCAAAAAATATCGTGCATTAGGTGAATAATACGTGCTGCATCATTCGAGGCAAGTTTATAGTAGATGGTTTGCGAGTCGCGACGGGTCGCAACCAACTTTTCTTTGCGCAACAAGGACAAATGTTGCGAGAGCGCCGATTGACTTAAGTTGGGTAACATCTCATTGAGCTGTCCGACCGATAGTTCATTTTCATGTAATATGCACAAGATCAATAAGCGCTGTTCGTTGGATAAAATCTTTAGTAAAGCTGCTGCCTCGGCAGAGTTTTCCATCATCTCTTTGCTGATTGCGAATGCGGGCACTGATGTTGTCACGTTTAAAACCTCGAAATTTAAGAGCCGATAGCTTAGGGCTTCTAGGGCAAAACTGCAAATCCGGCTAAGGATTGGTATTGGGTATTATGATTAGGGGTAAATTCGCCGCAACACGGATCAAACTGATAATCTTTTGACCATTCGGCAGCATTCTCTACCACTGCCTTGATCGCCGCTACGATTTTTCGCGCATCTTCGTCGGTACTGGTGGGGTGCATGGAAACACGAACCCAGCCGGGTTTGTCGGTTAGATCGCCTTGATCAATACGCTTGGTGATCTCTAAGCTGGTGACCTGATCGACGTCGAGCAAAATATGGCCGTAGGTTCCGGCGCAAGAGCAGCCGCCACGCGTTTGAATACCGAATCGATCATTAAGCAACCGTACGATAAGGTTATGGTGCAGTCCTAATACGTAAAAAGAAATCACGCACAGGCGATCGGTTTTATCCGCCTCAAGAATGTGTAAATTAGGAATTTGTGATAATTCTTGCATCATGTAAGAAGATAGCTCTTTTTCGCGCGCCACCATTTTGTCCACGCCCATCTGCTCTTTAACCTTGATCGATAAGGCCGCTTTAATGGTTTGCAAAAATCCAGGGGTGCCGCCATCTTCGCGCGCTTCAATATCATCAAAAAAGCGATGCTCGCCCCAAGGGTTGGTCCAAGAAACGGTACCACCGCCAGGCTGATCGGGCACTTCGCAGTCATACAGATGCTTATCAAATACTAAGATCCCGCTCGAACCTGGGCCGCCCAAGAACTTGTGCGGCGAAATAAAAACAGCATCCAGCTTTTGTGCGGGGTTTTCTGGGTGCATATCAATATCGACATAAGGTGCAGAAGCTGCAAAATCCACAAAACACAAGCCGCCGTGCTGATGCATGATTTCTGCCATCTGATGGTAAGGCGTTTTGATCCCCGTAACGTTCGAGCAGGCGGTAAAAGAGCCAATTTTAAGGGGTCTATCCTTATAGTCTTCCAACAACTGCCGCATATGATCGAGATCGGGGCAACCTTGTGCGTTGGCTTTTACGATTTCCACCGTCACTTCACATTCGTGCCAAGTGGTTTGGTTGGAATGATGTTCCATGTGGGTGATCAGCACCAGAGGTTTTTCATGTTCGGCGATGGTTACCCGTTCGCGCCATTTTTCTGGAATGCGTAATCCCAACATGCGTTGAAATTTATTGATAACCAGCGTCATTCCAGAGCCGGCAGCAATTAAAACGTCGTTTTGATCCGCATTCACATGACGTTTAATGATCTGCTGTGCCTCATGATAGGCGTGAGTCATGGTAGTGCCTGTCAGGGTCGTTTCGGTATGCGTATTGGCAACGTAAGGGCCAAGAGTTTTGGCTAAATAGTCTTCAATTGGGGCATAAAGACGGCCACTGGCGATCCAGTCGGCATAAATTAAGGGTTGTCCGCCGGCCTCGGGATAAGGGTGATTATGGCCAATGATGTTATCACGAAAGGGCTGGAAGTATTGCTCTAGACTCATGAGGTTCAACTATTATATTAAGTTTGGCTAATGTAACAAAAAATACTGCTTTTACAAGCAAAATTGTTAGCAAATGTATATTGGCATTATGCCTGAAACGAATGCAAGCTATACTAAGAACTTCTCAGTTAAGGATTTAGCTATGAAAATCATGCGGTTAGTTTGTGTTTTGTTGGCGTTAGCCAGTGTTACAGCAGTGGCGGACAGCCATATCTTTTTAGTGCGCCATGCAGAAAAAGCGGTGGATCAAGGGCGCGATCCGGCCTTAACCGAACAAGGAGAGCATAGAGCGAAAAAAATAGCTAACTTGCTAATTAATAGTGATATTTCTCAAATTTATAGCACAAACTTCCAAAGAACCCGGCAAACCGCAGCGCCTTTAGCAACGCAATTGGGACTAGAAGTGAAGCTATACGATCCCCGTAAACTTGCCGAATTTGCCAAGCAGCTCAAACAGCAATCGGGCAATATTTTGGTGGTGGGCCACAGTAATACCACTCCGCAATTAGCAGCGTTGTTAACCGAGCAAATGGTTAATCCGATGACGGAAAAAGAATATCAGCATTTGTTTTTAGTCACTCGAATGGGTGAAGCATCGAGTTTACTGAAACTCTCCACGGACTAAACTATGGGTTTTATGGCAACTGCGCCAAATAACGTTCCAGTTTGCGATAGCCCAAGGTTTCACTGATATGAGCGGCTTCAACAGCCGGCGATTGCCCTAAGTCTGCGATGGTGCGCGCCACCTTAATGATGCGATGGTAAGAGCGAGCGGAAAGGTTAAGCTGTTTTAAGGATTGACTGATTAAGCTCTGCGCTTCCGACGATAGCTGGGCATATTGCTCTAATTCGCTTGAGGCCAGTTCGCCATTAAGCTTTCCTTGTCTTGTTATTTGTAAGTCTTGGCATGCCAGCACTTGTTGCTGGTAATCATGGCTGCGCATAACGCCTTTGGGATTGCCCTGGGTCAGCTGTTGATCACTGAGCAGCGGCACTTCGACTTGTAAATCAATGCGATCCAGCAGTGGCCCAGAAATTTTGCCAAGGTATCGCCGGATCTGATCGGGAGTACAGCGACACTGACCCTGGCTATTACCAAAATGACCGCAGGGACAAGGATTCATGGCGGCGATCAATAAAAACCGCGCAGGATATTCCATTTGTGAAGCGGCCCGCGAAATGGTGACCTTGCCAGACTCCATAGGCTCGCGAAGATTATCCAAAACGTGCCGATCGAACTCGGTAAACTCATCAAGGAATAATACGCCGCGGTGACTTAAGGAAATTTCGCCGGGCTTTGGGTGGCTGCCGCCGCCAATCAGCGCTGGCGCCGAGCAAGAATGATGCGGCGAGCGGATCTTTCTTTGAAAAAAGCTGCGCGCATCAAAACCAAAGTGACTAACGGAATAAATTGCGGCAGACTCTTTTGCTTCTCGCTCGTTCATGGGCGACAGAATAGTCGGCAAACGTTGCGCTAACATACTTTTGCCAGTTCCTGGCGGGCCTACCAACAGCAAATGATGACTGCCGCTGGCAGCAATTAACAAGGCACGCTTGGCGGCTTCTTGCGCGATCACGTCCGATACATCTACGGGATAATGATAGCCGTTAATATGGCTTGGTGGTGGACAAGAAGCCAATTCATTGTGTTGATTCAGCAATTCGCATACCTGCAATAAATGGTTTGCTTGCAGAGCTTTACTGGCAGGGATTAACCCTGCTTCTTCAGCGTTGTTCGCAGGTACGATTAATGTTCTGCCGGCCTCTTGGCAGGCAATACCAATCGGTAAAACGCCTTTAATCGCTCGTAGCTCGCCTGTTAATGCCAGTTCGCCAACAAACTCGTAGCGATTTAAACGATCGCCATTAATTTGTCCAGAAGCAGCTAAAATTCCTAAAGCAATCGGCAGATCAAAACGCCCGCCTTCTTTGGGCAGATCGGCTGGAGCTAAATTAATGGTAATGCGCCGCATGGGAAAATCGAAATTAGAATTTATAATCGCTGAGCGCACTCGATCTTTAGATTCCTTGACCGCTGCTTCAGGCAAGCCAACTATCGATAGGCTTGGAAGCCCGTTGGACAAATGAACTTCCACCGTAACTAAAGGTGCCTCGATTCCAATTCCTGCGCGAGAGTAAACAATGGCTAATGACATTCCGTGTCCCTTTTGTTAATTATAATTACAAGTTATCCAAGGGGCTTCTAACGGCGTTCGCCCCTTTATCCATTACATGAGTGTAAATTTGTGTGGTTTCAACATTTCTATGGCCAAGCAGTTCTTGCACAGTGCGTATGTCATAGCCATTTTCTAATAAGTGAGTGGCAAAAGAGTGCCTAAAAGTGTGGCAAGTGGCGTGTTTATAAATGTTGGCGGCTCGAAAAGCTTTATTAATAACTCTTCCAATCGTTCTAGGGTGGCGATGGAAGCTCCGACGGATACCAGTGACTGGATCCGGGGGTAAGCTATCAGAAGCGAATACAAACTGCCACGCATAGGCAAAATGCGCGCTTGGCACCTTTTTGCCTAATGCTTTTGGTAAATGGACGCCATGCCATTGGCGTTTGGCTCGTAACGCTTGGTATTTCGTTAGGCATTTTTGTAATTGTGATTCTAAAAGGCTAATAGAGTGATTCGAAAGAATGGTAACTCTGTCTTTATTGCCTTTGCTTTGTCGCACCATTAAAGTTTGATTTTGAAGGTTAATATCTTTAATTCTTAACCGTAGTGCTTCGGAAACACGAAGGCCAGAGCCATAGAGTAAAGAAGCAATAACCTCGTATTCACCGGATAAATGAGTAAAAATAACGCCGATTTCATCACGGGTAAAAACGGTGGGTAGTTTTACAGGTTTTTTTGATCGCTGAATATCTGTTAATTGACCGAGGGGATTTTTTAAGATTCTTTTATAAAGAAATACTATGGCATTGAGAGCAATTTTTTGGGTGCTAATACTGACATTTCTAGTGACCGCCAAATATGAAAGATAGTTACTAACATCTTTTTCAGATAAATTTTGAGGATGGTCATAAGCATGAAAGCGAATATAGTCTTTAATCCAATACAGATACGTTTTCTCAGTTTGGAAACTGTACTGGTTGACCCTCATTATATTTCTTATAGAATTAATAAAAGGCGATTTAGACATTCCATGTCCTCTTTGCTATTTTGAATAGATAATAAAGGATGGCCACTAGAGGGTTAAGAGATAAGAACTGCAAGGCCTGTAAGCTAATTCCTAAAAAAATGGTACAAAATGCTGAAAATACTACGGGAACCAAAATGTCCTCTTAACAGGGGTAATTAAGAGCAAAAGGGATCTAAAAAATAAATGTCTTATAAATCAATTAATTATGCGCAATGTCGCATATTCAACTGTTACACATCATGACTGAACTATGTGCCAAGTTCGACCAACAAGGTTTTGTAATCGTAAATAACGTTGTAGCAGTTACAGATCTTAAAGCGATATTGAAGCTTTGTGAATCTGAAGTATCATCGAAAGCTGGAACCCGAAATTTACTGCAACATTCCATAGTCAAAGAGCTATCAAAGCGCGTCGCCGAAAAATTGGAAAATTACGGCCTACTTCCGAAACCAAATGTCGCGGTCCAATGCACCTACTTCCATAAAAGTGAAAGTAAAAACTGGCTTGTAGCATTGCACCGAGATAAGAGCATTCCTGTTCGTGAAAAGTTCGAAACGTTGGGCTGGTCTGGCTGGTCGAAAAAAGAAGGCACATACTTTGTTCAACCGCCAGAGCACGTATTGCAATCTTTGGTAGCAGTTCGTGTGCATATTGATCACACTACTTCTCAAAATGGAGCGTTACAGGTAGTCCCATACTCACATAACGGAGTAAACTCGCATGAACGAGTAACCTGTGAAGTACGGGAAGGCGGTGCGTTAATCATGCGGCCTTTGCTGCTTCACGCTTCATCAAAGCTCGAATTCGGAGTTAGAAGGGTACTACACATTGTTTACGGCCCGCCGGAACTGCCACTTCCAGCTGAGTGGGCTCATGCTGTGTAACAAGGCAATGAACTGGACAAATTTACCGTTAGCCGTTTTGCGCATGGGCTGCGCCCAATTTTATGCGCAAAACAGCTAACGGTAAAATCGCCAGTTATCGCGGCGTTATGAGGCAAACCCCTTGGTGTCGCCGCCCGCAGAGAGTACTGTTTCAACCAAGCTTAACCCAACAACTTCGCTTTTTCTAACCCGCCTAAATCATCAACGCATTGGGCTTCGACCGCCACCCTACCAATTCTCTCAAGTTCATCGTTGGCGGCTCGGCAAGTCCTCCGCAAGATTAAAAAAAAGCATCGTGTTGCCGCCATTTAGAGTTCACTGCCCTGCCAAAGAGGGCCAAGTTAAACTGCCGTTTTGTAGTCCATGCAAATAGTAAAATATGCGGTAGCGTAAAGCGCAAAGGTTGCGTACTATCACGCTCATGGGTGGCGGCGCTGTAAAGCCCTCGCGTAATTCGCTCACTGGGTGCGGACAGAAATCGCGCGCTAACGACGGGTGGAGTTTTGAGCAAAGTTAACCGCTGAGCGTTCAGCTTTACGTCACTGTTAGAGTTCGTAGCAATCTGGAACAAGGAGTTTGCCCCTTATCGCGGCGTTATGTGTAATCGAGCATGGTAGAAATATTCAACAAGTTGACGGATTACACGCTGGCGCTTAGAGAGGGTCTCGAATCCACGAGCGAGGCCAGTGAACGTCCTTTTATCATAGGGCGTCTAGCTGTGGCCGCCGAGATGTATGCGTTACTGCATGAGTCAGGCAACGTTGCTTCCATCCACGACCTAGTGCACTCTGAAATTCGCGCACATGGCTGGTCATTCGTTTCGGGTCAGGCCGGCGAAGTTCTAGCAAATAAATGGGTGGTGTTTACTAATGCAGCTGGCATCGAGCAGTAATACACATAACAAGAACCGGCAGTGCGCCCCTACGGGGCCGGACGCAAAAACCGCTGCGCGGTTTCTGCGCCGCTGCGGTAGGCGTTATAACTCAAGGGGAGCTGAGATTGCTAAAGTATTTAGTCACTCTCTTCATCATAATGTTGAGCTCATGTTCTGTAAATGAGGTTAGAGAAGCTTCTGAGTTTAAGCAGAGTTGGGAATTGGCTGGCAAGAATAGCGCTGTATCTTGGCGGTATGTAGGTGAAATCGATTACAGTTATTTTGTTACGGAAAGGCTTCCATTTAGGCGCTCAATTGGCATAAATTGAACCTTGGTTTTGTTGCTAAAGGCAAGGTTTTGAGTAACCTAAATTTAGGCTCTAGGGTAATGGGTCAAGTTCCTCAATACTAAAAGATGTTATAGTAAAACCTGATAGTTTTGAGTGAGTTGAGTTGTTAGCTATTATCGTCGCTAGGATTAAATGTGCTGCAGTTTGGCTCTGGTGAAAATAGGATATGAGTTATGCTGAAAATTACTTTGCCGAAAGTTTTGCTTTTTGTCGGGTTGCTGTGGTTAAACCTAACCTCGGAAACTGCTGCTAACGAGTTGGTTAGTGACGCCCCAGAAAATGCTGAAGTCTATTTTATTACGCCGCAAGATGGACAAACCCTCAAGTCGCCTTTTAAGGTGGTCTTTGGTCTAAAGAACATGGGGGTGGCGCCAGCCGGTGTGGACAAAGAAAATACTGGCCATCATCATTTATTAATCGATCTGGAACAATTGCCAAATCTAACCCTGCCTTTGCCCTCAACGGATCAAGTTCGCCATTTTGGCGGCGGTCAAACCGAAACTGAAATTACCTTACCAGCGGGTAAGCACAGCTTGCAATTATTGCTTGGCAACTATTTGCACGTGCCGCACAAAAGGCCAGTGATTTCCAATAAAATCGAGATAATAGTCGAAGAGTGAGCTTAGCTTGCTTGCTGATTTTTGGTCTTATATAACTCTAGAGAAGTCCTTTTAAGCTCATTCCGTAAAGCTGGCTTTACACTTCTTATAACGAGTTTTAGCGGTTGTGAGTATAGTCACAGCGAGAATGTATATTTCGCAATCGGGTAATTGATATTTTTATGTCATGCTAGCCTGTGCTCTAGATCTTAGAGTATTTGGATATTCATATAGCAAGGAGATGTAAAAATGGAAAATAGTAAAGGAGATGCTTTAAAACTAAAGTTATCTCTTCCCCCCGAATTAGCTGAAAAAGAACTGCAAGCCTTTGTGTTTAGTACAGGAGGAAAGCCGCTAGGTAATGCTAAGGTTTCTGACAATTGCGAAGCAAATATTAAGCTTGCTAAAAATGTTGATGGTCGAAACCTAAAATTGGTAATTGCTCCAGCTTTGGAGAAGGATCAAGCAACACCGAGTTTAAAGCAGTTGCAGCGTTTTGGCGCTTATGGTGCTGATTCTCGTTTTATTGCCGAGCGACCTGAAATTGAACTGAAAATCCCGCGCGATTTTATTTTGCCCTTGTTGTGTTTTTGCAACGTTAAAGGCAAGGTTATCAATCGCGTTAGCCTGCCTGATGGGACGGTTCAAGATGCGCCTGTGTGTAACGCCAGAGTGCATATTTGCGAGGTTGATCCCTGGTATTTAATTCTACCGAAAATTCCTGATCGCGATATTTTTAGACTAAAAGAGGATTTACTCGAGAAGCTCTACCCCGTTAGAAGACCGAAAATTCCTGATCCCTTCCCTGATCCGATTCCTGATCCTCGCCCTGATCCGATTCCGCCAGAGTTTGAATTGAGAAGAGACTTAAGTCTCGATTCGGCTGCGGTATCTGGTGTTGCTAATCGTACTTTTGATAATAGCGCTAGGGGATTAAGCGAAGCTAGAATGGCGATCAGTAATGATCAGTTTGCTTTTGAAGCTTTAGCTAATGCTAATGATGCGATGGCTATAAGAAGACAGTTGCTAAACTTGAATCGCTATTTATACCCCTATTGGTGTTGGTTTAGGTATTTATGGCCACTCTATAGAAAAGATTGCATCAAAACGGTTGAAGTTGATCATCAAGGTCACTTTTCTACTACCATCTTTTATAATTGTAATGACCACCCGGATTTGTATTTCTGGGTTGAGCAGTTGCAAGATGGAGTCTGGCAAACGGTGTATAAACCGAACGTTGCTTGTAACACCTATTGGAATTATGAGTGCGGCAGCGAGGTGGTGATCAATGCGCCCAATGCGGAGCCTTGTGAAACTCCAGAATACGATATACCCGATGGCGTTACCTTGTTCGTGCTACCGTACAAAATTGGTCATACTCCAATTTTTGGCAATCCTTCTGGTGTTACACCTCCGATTGGTTGGCTCAAGCCGGACGGTTTCTTGGACTATAATAACAGCGCCTTAGGTACGCTTTATAACGCACCTTTTGCGCATGTGTTGCACTTCTTTCATGATGATTCGTATTTTATCCCTAAAGGAGATACGGATCCGGGATCTGATGACAATAGCATTAAGTATTATCGTTATTCTTATCGCCGCGTGGGTACTAGCGGTTGGACCGCCATGACCGCGCCCCAGAATCGTAGATATCGAATGGAGTATGACGATGGCAGTCTACCCACTTATGAAACGTACCCGATACCGCCACAGACGGTTGGTTCCGAGTCCAATTTGTTTGAGTTTAAACCGCGTACGCCGCCGCCAAGAGCAACTGATCCGGCTACGGTGGTGGTTCGTGAGTGGTTAACGGGCAATTTGAACGATGTTGCAGCGAGTTGGGATACCAGAGGAGTGGCACCGCCGATGAGCAGTACCAATTTGACGGATGATGCTGGAACTTTTGAAGTTCAGATTGAGGTGTTCAATGCTGTCGGGCAAAAGATCATGCCAGGCGCTGATACTTTTGAGTTCTTAATGCGAGACAGTACCGACCCGACTCTGTCGCGACGGGCTGAGGCTGCGGAAGTGGTGGCTGGCGGCTTAGTGTTTAAGGTGCATGTTGATAACAATTTGGTTAGTTCAGCGTTGCCGCAACCCAGTATTGGTGGTGTTTCGGCTAGCGATGATTGTGGCTTCTTACGCTATGATAGCCCATCGACTGCGGTACATATTGAGTATCAAGCTGAGCATCCTAATAACCATGCGGTGTTTGACTTTACCATTATTCGTGGTTCCAACGTGCTTGGGCTGGCTTCAACCAGTTCGCCTTATGTTGAAACCGCTGCCGTAGCGGCACCGCCATACACTAAAGTGGGTTCAACTTATCAGAATGACTTTAGTGCATCCGACTTAGTGGGTAGCTGTATCAATGCTGCTTTTGCCGCTGATCTGGATGTTTGGGGTAAAGCTACCAATGGTTATAAGCGTCTTGGTATCGATAGCCACAGACTAATAGCGTTTGCTTTAGCAGAAAATAGCGCTTGATTTAATCATTGTTTAACTGCTTAAAGGTACTCATTGGAATGAACGTTATGGTACGCGTTATTCTGGTGAGTGCCTTTTCATGCCTTAGCGGTAGCTTTTTGCTGCAAAAAATTCAATAAAAAAGAGGTCAAGAGTGGCACACTATATCGATGGTTTTATATTGCCGATACCACGCGATGGGTTAGAAACCTATCAAACAGTGGTTAAACAAGTCGCTAAAATTTGGAAAGAGCATGGCGCACTTGATTATACGGAAAATGTTGGCGACGATTTTAGCTTAGAGGGCGTTGGCTCATTTTTTAAAGCGGTAAAAGCAGCTGAAGATGAGGTAATTATTTTTGGTTGGGTGACATTTGAGTCTCGTCAGGCGCGTGATTTGGTGAATAAAAAAGTTGCAGCTGATCCTAGAATGGCGGATCTGATCAAACCGTTAGTTAATACAAAGAGACGGATCTTTGATGCTGAACGAATGTTGTACGCGGGTTTTCAGCCATTATTCTAGCTTAAATTATGGCTAGTAGTTTGATCACTGCATTTTTTAGCGCTTCACAGGTGCGGTTTAAGTTTTGTTGAAACTGCTCTGCGGTCGGGTGTTTGCCATCAACAAAATCCGTAATTGCTTTTACTGGCAAAAACGGCTTCTGGTACAAATGGCAAACCCAAGCCAGAGCGGCGCATTCCATTTCTTTACAGTCAGCGTTATTTTCCTGCATTAACCGATCACAATCTTGGTTAAAATCGAGCGAATTGCTGGTGCTAATAAAGCCTTGTGTTAAATTGAGTTTGCGAGCTAACTCCGATGTGTCCATGCAAGGATAAGAACCGCGACCATAGGCTTCGAAAGTAGGGATCGGAATTCGATGGTCGTGATAACGAATAGGACTTTTACCAAGATAAACTTGAGCAATTTTTGCTCCTTTGGTTTGCCAGCCGCCTGCGGTTCCAGCGTTAATCACTAGGTCAGCATCGAACAATTGCAAAGCCGCTTGCAAACCGACAGCCGCAGGCTCGGTGCCTACATTATCAACGCCATACAGTGTGCTTTTACCAGAGGTCACAAGTAAATAGTGATGTTTATCCTTCTTGCCCGCAAAAGTTTGCATGGGTAAAGCCTTAGGTAGTAAAGAAGTGATGGTTAAATCTAAGGCCTCAATGATCGGTTGCGCTTCGGACTGCATGGCGACATAAATTAGAATGTTTTTCATGATTAACTTTTCACTTTAAGACTGAGCTTGCGGTATTATGTGCGCATTATAACTGAAGTTGTTATGTAAAAAATTGTATTATGAGCAGCCAGTCCATTGATATCGAAACGCTTGTAAAAGCTAATGTCCGTGAAGTCGCAGATTTTCCAAAAGCTGGAATTTCTTTTAAAGATATAACGCCGCTACTGTTGGATGCAAAAGTATCCCAACAAATTCTTACAGCGCTAATTGAACATGCTAGACCATTAAACTTAAGTGCCATAGTCGGTATTGATTCGCGCGGATTTTTATTCGGACCTTCTTTGGCGCGCGCCTTAGGGCTTCCCTTCGTCTTGATCCGCAAAAAAGGTAAGCTACCCGCCGATACTATTCAAGTAGACTATGATTTAGAGTATGGAACGGCTTGTTTAGAGATACATAAAGATGCGATAAAAGCTGGTGATAGAGTGCTGATTCATGATGACTTGTTAGCAACGGGAGGTACTGCAATTGCAAGTGCGCAATTGGTGCAGCAATTAGGCGGAGAAATCGCGGGCTTTGCCTTTGTAATCGAATTGGCATTTTTGCAAGGCCGCCAATCGCTCCGGCAGTATGGTTCATGTTTCAGTTTAGCGGACTACCAAAGTTAATAGTTATATTAATGATTTTCACTGCGCTACTTAGTATCTCGGGGCAATTACCTGTCGCAGTTGGCGCGGAAGTAGAAATACTCCAAAAATAACCAGCAAAAACAATAGCTTATCGCATTGCGGCGTCATTTTGGATCTCGCCAATTATTTTCCTGTTTAATATTTCCATATAAATCAAAGGTTTATCTAGGTTTTACTAATTGAGCTGCTTGCTTTTATTTTTTAGCAAACAAGAAGGTTTCACAAAAAACTTATACAAATCAATGTGTTAGTTAATACTGGCTAATGCAATTGGCAGCAGCATTTTATCGTCAATTCCTATCACTCTTGGTTACATTTTGAAATAAGTTTCTTTGCTAATCTAAAACCGTAAATTATGAAACGCGGAGAAATAAAGCGAATGTCAGATAAAGATAAAAAACCAGCGGCTACCGAAAATGCTACTGAAAACGTGGAAGCGGTCGACAGTGCTAGCGCAGAGAGTGAACAAGCTAACGAGCATGCGCAGCAAGAAAGAGTGATTGAGGGCGAAGCGGAAGTCTTAGATACAGAAAGCGCCAGCGGCGATGAAAAAAGCTGGTCAATGTTCGCCCATTTAGCTGCCTTTGTCGCAATGGTGCCTTTGATTCCTGTTATCGGAATGGTGCTGGGCCCATTGGTAGTCTGGTTATTGAAGAAGGAGTCGATGCCTTTAGTGGCGGAAAATGGTAAAGAAGCGCTGAATTTTAATATCAGTATGTTTATTGCTTATTGTGTAGCACTAATCCTTTGCTTTATCTTAATTGGAATTCCGTTGCTGTTTGGACTGATAATTTTCCACTTTATCGTAACCATTTTGGCAGCAATTAAAGCAAGTGAAGGGGGCGTTTATAAATATCCTTTTTCACTAAAATTAGTTCAATAGTTGTTAGTTAGTAAAACTCCTAAGAAACATAACAATAATTATAAAAGCTACTCTCTACATACCCCCGGCGACATTAGTCGCCCTTTTTTTTATACTATCTAAAAGTAATCATTGGAAAAGCCATGGGTACAAAGCAAATCGCTACGGCCATTGTCGGCGTTTTAGTCTTGCTCATTATCTATAAAGCAAAGCAACCCGTAACGCTGGGTGATGGAGTAATGGCCGCTGATGTTCCCTATCAGAAGCCCATTAACGATCCGATTAGTTTCGAACATGCTAACTTCGAAGTAACGCCTTTGGCGGATTTTAATATTAAAGCTAAGGTAATTTTAAAAGAAGATTATCGTTACGATAAAGGTGCTGAGATTTCGCCAACGGATCTGGCGTTAGGCTGGGGGCGAATGTCAGATGAGTCGGTGTTGCAACAGATTGAGTTTTGGCAAACCGGTCGTTGGTATCGCTATCGATACGATAAAGCGCCAATTCCGCAACAAGAAATTCAAACACATAGCGCCAATATGCATCTGATCCCCAGTAGTAGTTATATTGCCAAGCAGATCAAAAAGATTAAAGCGGGACAAATCGTGGAGCTCCAGGGCAAATTAGTTAAGGTTAGGAATAAAGAATCCAACTGGCGCTGGAAAAGTTCTTTAACCAGAGAGGATACTGGCGATGGCGCTTGTGAGTTAATTTATGTAGAACAGCTGCATCTGGTTGAAGGTTAGGCTGGTGAAAATTAAATTTGATCCTCAATCGGCAAAATAGACACCAACCAAACCTTAAAGCGCATCCACCAACTGGTTTCGGGTTCTTTGTCGTATACTAGGGGTTGTTGCTCTTTATCGATCGCGTGCCAGCTTAAATCTTCATCCTCATCTAACTCCAATTTCCATGCAGATTCTGGAGTCGTTAAGTTTTCGAAAATTCTTGCTAGTTTTTGATTAAGCGATGCACTGACGATCAGTATTGCCATTTCCGTGTTGATTTTGATGGAGCGCGGATCGAAATTGGCAGAGCCGACAATGCTTTTATCTTGATCGATAACAAAGGTTTTGGCGTGTAAGCTGGCTTGCGAGCGTGAGCGAAACCATTTCTGGCGCTTGGTTTGTTTGGCCGAAGATCGTAACTCCCAAAGTTTGGCGCCAGCCTTGATAAGCGGTTCTCGGTAATAACGGTATTTACTGTGAACGGCGCTAACGTCGGTGGTGCTAAGGGCGTTGGTTAAGATCGAAATCTCAACACCTTGTTTAAGTTGTTTTTGTAAAAACTCCATTCCGGCACTGGTGGGCACAAAATAAGCCGAAGTAATTAGTAGTCGTTGTTGACCGTTAGCAAGAACTTGGCCAATTTTACTGCCTAACATTTCCTCAAAACCGATTTCAACTTCTGTTAGCGCTTTGTCTGGCGGATCCGCATACACATAGGCATTACCCCAAGAGAGATCCAATCGACCTTGCCGCAGCTGGGTCAGAAAGTTAGATTGCTTTAGCGCATTAATAAATTCTGAATTTTTAGCGTCTTGCAAATATTGGTTAGTAAGGCTGCTCAGTTGGCTGAAGCTTTTTTCGCTATCCAGTTCAATCAGTAAATCAATCGGTACGGACAAGACATGATTCCAATAGTCATCGAAGTATTGATGACTGGGTTTGACGATCTCGCCAATCGCCAACACATCAAGATCTTGAAAATCAACATGGGTATTGGAGAAATATTGATCGCCAATATTACGACCTCCAGTGATAGCAATCATACTGTCGGCGACTAATAACTTGTTGTGCATTCTGCGATTAGTTTGAGAAAAAGTGCCTGCTTGCTGCAGAGCTCGGGACAGGCCGCTGCGCCCTCGAACCGGATTAAAAACTCGAAGTTCGATATTCGGGTGGTGGTTAAAGGTGGCTAGCCAGCGGTTATCCAAGGCGCTGCCAATATCGTCCAGCAAGATCCGTACTCGAACTCCGCGCTCAGCGGCTTGGATCAATTTGGCGATAAGAATTTTTCCCGAAACGTCTTGGCGGAATATGTAGTATTGCAGATCCAGTGAGTGTTGTGCTTGATCAATTAGCACGGCGCGGGCAACAAACGCTGAGAGCCCATCATCCAGCAAGTGAAAAGCTGACTGATCGGGAGCCTTATCCTCCAGTAGAGGTGTTATAGCTTGATAAATTGATCCTTCTTTAACCATGGGCATCAAATAACTGTCGGTTCTTTGGCTGGGATCGTAATGAAACGTTTGGCAGCCGATAATCGAAAAGAATAAACAAACACAAGTTAACAGCTTTGTTTTCAATCTCAAATAATGGATCATTTGCTGGGCGATAAAATTATGATGCAACTAATTGGCAAAAAGTGCAAATAGGACTCGTAACTGCCATCGGATGAGGTGAAAAGTTGCTAAAAACCGGTATAATAGATTGCAACTCTCGGGGTGCCTTCTGTTCCTAGTTTGCGCGTTATGCGATAAGTAAGGATTAACAACTAAGGCTGAGATGCACTACGCAAACCCGTATAACCTGATCCGATTAGCATCGGCGGAGGGAAGAGTAATTCTTAATCAAAGCTTTAACGCTAAGTCTTTGTAATCATTACACTTTCCTAGGTTCCGTCATGCCAGCCGTGATCGCCAACGCTTGCTGGAGATAACGCCATGGCGAAAAATGATCCGATTGAGTTGTCCGTTGAGGGCAAAACAAGCCATACCATTACTCGTGATCCTTTACCTAAATCTAAAAAGATTTATGTAAACGGAGACATTCATCCTGAAATACGAGTACCGATGCGTGAAATTAGTCTGACCAATGGTGAGGCGGTAACGGTTTACGATACTTCGGGTGCCTATACTGATCCCAATGTTGAAATCAATGTGCGCAAGGGATTAACCGAAGTGCGTCGCGACTGGGTGCTCGCGCGTGACGATGTGGAAGAGTATCAAGGGCGTGAAGTTAAGGCGATCGATAATGGCTATGATGACGATGCCAAAGCCTTCGCGACGCATAATCCCGATCTGCAGCGCAAACCCTTGCGTGCCAAAGCGGGACAAAATGTAACCCAGCTGCATTATGCGCGCCAAGGGATCATTACTCCAGAGATGGAATATATTGCTATTCGTGAGAATCAACAGCGCGCTGCCTTGCAACAAGAATTTTCCAATGATGAACGCGAAGCTCGCTTAAAAGGCCAATCTTTTGGCGCCAATACCCCCAAGCAGATCACTCCGGAGTTTGTGCGTGACGAAATTGCTGCAGGTCGCGCCATTATTCCAGCCAATATCAACCATACCGAATTAGAGCCGATGATCATTGGGCGTAATTTCTTGGTCAAGATCAACGCCAACATTGGTAATTCGGCAGTCACTTCAAGCATCGAAGAAGAAGTGGAAAAGTTGGTTTGGTCAACGCGTTGGGGGGGCGATACGGTGATGGATCTTTCCACCGGTAAAAATATTCATGCTACCCGCGATTATATTTTGCGGAATTCGCCAGTACCGATTGGCACTGTGCCGATTTATCAAGCTCTGGAAAAAGTCAATGGCGTTGCCGAAGATCTGACTTGGGATGTATTCCGCGATACGCTAATTGAACAAGCCGAACAGGGCGTGGATTACTTCACCATCCATGCCGGCGTCTTATTGCGCTATGTGCCGCTGACTGCTAAACGAGTCACTGGTATTGTGTCGCGTGGCGGTTCGATTATGGCCAAATGGTGTATCGCTCACCACAAAGAAAACTTTCTTTACACCCACTTTGAAGAGATTTGTGAAATCATGAAAGCCTATGACGTTAGCTTTTCATTAGGCGATGGTTTACGTCCAGGCTCATTAGCCGATGCTAACGATGAAGCACAATTTGGTGAGTTGGAAACGCTTGGCGAATTAACGAAAATTGCTTGGAAACACGATGTACAAGTAATGATCGAAGGCCCAGGTCATGTGCCGATGCATCTGATCAAAGAGAATATGGATAAACAACTGGAAGTTTGCGATGAAGCGCCTTTTTATACCCTTGGCCCTTTAACCACTGACATTGCGCCAGGTTATGATCACATTACTTCTGGGATTGGCGCGGCTATGATCGGTTGGTACGGCTGCGCCATGCTGTGTTATGTCACGCCCAAAGAGCATTTGGGGCTGCCCAATCGCGATGATGTGAAAACGGGCATTATTACTTACAAGTTAGCGGCGCATGCGGCGGATGTTGCCAAAGGTCATCCCGGTGCTCGCTATCGAGATGATCAATTGTCGATGGCGCGATTTGAGTTCCGTTGGGAAGATCAATTTAATTTAGGGCTAGATCCTGATACCGCTCGCGAATTTCATGATGAAACCTTGCCAAAAGATTCTGCCAAAGTTGCGCACTTTTGCTCTATGTGTGGGCCAAAGTTCTGTTCCATGAAAATTAGCCAAGACGTTCGCGACTATTCTGAGAGTCTAGGGGCTGATGAACAGCAGAAACTTTCTAGCCAAGAAATAGAAAAAGGTATGGCAGAAAAGTCAGCTGAGTTTAAAAAACAAGGTAGCGAAATTTATGTGGAGCTGCAAGACTAGCTCATGCGAATTGCGGTAGTCGGCGCTGGAATTGCTGGGCGAATGCTTGCCTGGCGATTGTCCAAGTTAGGAGCTGAGCTTGGATTTGAAATCTCGATTTTCGATAAAGCTGCGCGGCATAGCCAAGCGGCTTGCTCTTATGCGGCCGCTGGAATTTTATCACCATTAGCCGAATTAGAAATGGCCGAGCCTAAAGTTTTTGAACTGGGCTGTCGCTCGCTGGAAATTTATCCGCAGTGGTTAAGCCAGCTTTCATCGCAGGTGTTTTTCAAGCAACAAGGTTCTATTGTCGCCGCACATGGCCAAGACAAGGTTGAGTTAGAGCATTTTTATCGATTAATACATCGTAAGCTAGATAATGTTGCTGACTATGCACAAAAAGTTGACCTTGCGATTAAAGATCAAGAATTGGCTTCTTTGGGCGAGGGACTCTTTTTACCAACAGAAGGTCAATTGGATCCCATAGAATTATTGCAAGCACTGGATAGAGAGCTGGATACTATTGTGTGGTATGACAATACGCGGGTAGTATCCATCGAAAAAGGCTTGCTTAAAACGGAGCATGATACCCATGCTTTTGATTGGGTATTTGATTGTCGCGGCTTAGGAGCAAAAGAAAGTTTACCATTACGGGCTGTGCGTGGTGAATTGCTGTGGCTCGAAGCTCCAGACGTTAACATCAAAAATTTAACCCGGTTAATGCATCCGCGTTATCGAATTTATATAGTGCCAAGACCGAATAACATCTATTTGGTGGGTGCGACTGAAATTGAGTCGGAAGATTATTCGCCAGTTTCGGTTCGTTCCAGCTTGGAGTTATTGTCAGCCGCTTACAGTGTGCATAAAGGTTTTGGTGAGGCGCGTATTATCAAGTCAGTAGTTAATTGTCGGCCGGCCTTAGCGGATAATTTGCCCTTGATGGAGCTGGAAGATGGCATTGGCAAAATTAATGGTCTTTATCGGCATGGGATCTTATTGGCACCAGCTTTGATTGAAAAAGCGATAGAGCAATTATTAGAATCTATTGATAGTAAAGAGGAAGTCTATGCAGTTAATGCTTAATGATCGGACGATAGAAATCGAAACGCCGATGACGATTAGTCAATTTATTGATTGGTTACAAGCTAATAACCAATTGGAACAAAGCAACTTCGCTGTGGCAGTGAATATGGAGTTTATTCCAAGATCAATTTATGCAGAAACCGCATTAAACGAAAATGATAAGGTAGAGATCGTTTTGCCTATGCAAGGCGGTTAAAAATTCCAGTTACCGCGTATCGCGCTAACCTAGAACAGTAAATAAAAAATAGAGTTTAAGTAACGAGCAACAGCGTATGTTAACAATTGGTGGTAAAGACATTTCAAGCAGATTATTTGTCGGTACGGCGCTCTACCCGTCGCCACAGGTTATGCTGGATGCGTTAAAAGCTTCAGAATCGCAGGTGATTACGGTTTCAGTGCGCCGTCAAGGAAAAGGTGGCGAAAATTTTTGGAGTCAGATTAATCAACTGGACTGCCATTGGCTGCCGAACACCGCCGGCTGTCATTCAACCAAAGAAGCGATCACAACGGCCGAAATGGCGCGTGAAATTTTTCAAACCAATTGGATTAAACTCGAAGTTATAGGCGATGATTATAACTTACAGCCAGATCCGTTTCAGCTAGTCGAAGCGGCTAAAGCATTAACCCAGCGCGGTTTCGAGGTCTTTCCCTATTGCACCGATGATCTGGTTTTATGCCAAAAACTGCTGGATGTGGGTTGTAATATTTTAATGCCTTGGGGCGCTCCGATCGGTACAGGCCGAGGTTTAACCGATCCCTATGCTTTGCAAACTTTACGCGAGCGTTTACCGGACGTACCCATGGTGATTGATGCTGGTTTAGGTTTGCCATCGCACGCAGCAAAGGCTATGGAAATGGGCTACGATGCTGTGCTGCTAAATACTGCAATTGCGCAAGCGGAAGATCCGGTAATGATGGCTTCAGCATTTAAAAATGCGGTTAACGCAGGACGCCAGGCTTTTGAAGCTGGGGCGATACCAGAGCGCGATTTGGCTAAGCCGAGCACCCCAGTGGTTGGCACCCCTTTCTGGCATAACGATTAAAAACAATTCATGAATCAACACTCTCAGAAAAGAAAACCAATCGTCTGGTCTGTTGCCGGATCGGACTGCTCGGGTTTGGCTGGACAAGTTGCCGATATTCGAGCAATAGAAGCTTTTGGTGCGCATCCGTGTATGGTAACTACAGCAGTTACTGCGCAAAATTCAAAAAAAGTACTGGCGATTAATCCGTTATCGGAAGAGCAAATAACGGCACAATTTAATGCGCTTAAAGATGATTTGCCAGCGGATGCGATCAAGGTGGGATTATTACCCACGGTTGATGCGATTAACGCTTTAAAAGAATTTTTAAAAGAGTATCAAGGTAAGTTAATTGTTGATCCGGTTATGGTGAGCTCCTCAGGCAAACAATTGATGGATGAGGCGGCACAAGTTGCTTTTAAAACCTTATTTCACCAGATTGATCTATTAACGCCCAATATTCCCGAATTGGAATTATTAACTGCTCGTAAAATCGAAAAGTTAGAGGATATTGAATTTGCGGTGGATGATATTTTATCCGCTGGAGTTAAAGCGGTGTTAGTTAAAGGCGGTCATGCGGACGAGGATTTTTGTGCCGATTATTTTTGCAGTGATTCGCTTGAACAAGAAAGTGAATCTTTTTGGCTAAGTAGCGCACGCCAGCATCGGGATAATACCCGTGGCACTGGTTGTGTTCTGGCGGCGTCTATTGCTACCGCTTGGGCGCTCAATCATTCGCTAAAAGATGCGATTGTGATTGGTAAAATGCAAATCAATCAGGCGATTGAGCATGGCTATCGAGTCGGTATGGGTAAGGGGCCGTTAAAGCCTTTACAGTGGCCAGCCAAACAAGAGTATATGCCGCAACTGGCAAAATCTTTTATAGAACAAGATTATGCTTTTCCACCTTGTGCCGATGAAAAACCGTTGGGTTTATACCCGGTGGTGGATCGGGCGCAATGGTTAGAGCGTTTATTACCTTTAGGGATCAGCACTGTTCAACTGCGAGTTAAAGACTTAAGTGGCGAGCAGTTAGAGCAAGAAATTAAGGCAGCAATAGCCATTGCTAAAAAATATCAAGCGCGTTTATTTATTAATGACTATTGGTCGCTGGCGATTAAGCACAATGCTTATGGCGTGCATTTAGGTCAAGAAGATCTGGATGGCGCTGACTTGCTAGCGATTAGCAAAGCGGGCTTGCGACTTGGGATCAGTACTCATTGTTATTATGAAGTGGCGCGGGCGCATGCGATCAAACCCAGTTATTTAGCTTGTGGCCCTGTGTATCATACCGAGTCGAAGCAAATGCCGTGGATCCCGCATGGGGTGGAAAATTTGTCCTATTGGGTTAATACCATGAATGAATATCCGTGGGTGGCGATTGGCGGCATTAACTTGCAAAGAATGCCTGAAGTGGCTGCAACCAAAACTTCAGGGATTGCCATGATTTCAGCGATAACCCAAGCGGAAGATCCAGAGGCGGTGACGTTGCAAATGATGAAAATTATCCAAGAGTACTAGCAAGATGGCTGAGTTTATTCCGCAAGAATCGGATCAAGTGCAATGGATCAACTGGCAAGAGCTAGAAATCTGGTTAGCTCAAAATAACGCCCCAGCGCTAATCGATGTTAGAGAAGAAGATAAACATCTCGCCAATAACCTCGGTGGCGACAATATTTCGATTTTGGAATTTTCTAGTCATATTAATCAGCTCGATCCTGATGAGCCGATAGTTTTATACTGCCAGGTAGGGCAAAAAAGTTTTAACGCCGCGACTTTGTTAATTCAGGCTGATTTTACCAGCGTTTATAGCCTTAAGGGTGGAATTGAGTCAGTAAGATAACTCATTAGATTAAAATAATTGGTTACAAGCTAAGACTAGTGGTTAGAGACATTTTCAGTATAATAAAATCTTAACAAAGTTAATTAAATTCTTGGCATGTCATTGTTCGAACAGATTCCTGAAGATGCACAATCTTTAAGTCCAAAGTCCATTACCATCACACGGATTATTTTTTCAATTTTTAGTATCGGTGTTCTCGCCCTTGCGGTTTTTATTGCTGTGGTTAGTGGTGAGTGGACACGCTTCGGCTACGGTTTAGTCGCAGCAATTCTACTGTGGTTATTCGGCTTTTTCTGGTCAAAGAAGCGATACGATTATAGCCGTTGGTGGTTTAGCGAAGAGGGTTTATACCTCCAGCGGGGTGTTTTTTGGCGCAAAAGAATTTTAGTACCGCAAAACCGTGTTCAGCATACGGACGTTGCTCAAGGGCCTCTAGATAGAAAGTATCATCTTGGTAAATTGGTGGTGCATACTGCTGGCACCAGAGATGCTTCGGTTACTCTATCTGGAGTTGAGTTGGAAGTGGCTAATGAACTTCGCGATAGACTTATTGATTCGGAACAAACCGATGCAGTGTGATATTGGCCGTAGCGGTAGGATCTAATTTATGCAAGAACACAAGCTCCATAAAGTCTCTCCATTATTTATCTTATGGGAAAATATTAAGAAATTAATTTTCCCAGCCTTGATTGCCTTGCTTGGTACAGGTGGTAGCAGCTCGTGGGAGTTGTATGCCTTAGCGGGGGCTTCGCTGGTTAGCATTATTTCCATTATCCAATTTCGTTTTTACCGCTACTGGCTAGAAGATCAGCAAATCCGAGTTAAAGAAGGGGTGATTTTTCGTAATTTGCGTCAAGTAAGATACGACAAGATCCAAAACCTTAATCTGATCCAGGGTCCGTTGCATCGAATTTTCGGTGTGGTCAAAGTGCAGTTGGAATCGGCTTCCGGCGGTAAGCCAGAAGCGGTGATCAACGTTATTGATTTAGACGCAGTGAAAGAATTGCAAAGCCGCGTTTTAGCAGAAAAACAAGAGCTAGCAATCGAAGATCCCGATAGTGAAGAAGTTGATAAAACAAATGCTATCTTAAGTTTAAATTTTGCAGAAATTGTCCGCTATGGAATTATTTCTAACAAGGGACTGGTGGTAGTAGCCTTGTTTTTTGGCTTTATTGGCCAGTTTTTGGATGATGATAACCCCAGAAATATCCGCCCTTTTCTAAAGCAAAGCATTAATTATGTGACCGAAGGTGTCCAGTCTATAGTGCCTGAAGCAAGCATCTATACCAATATACTGTATGGGATTATTTTTGTGATTAGTGCCATCTTAGTGCTTTGGCTCTTATCCATTGGTATGGCGCTGTTTAAGTTTCATGATTTTAATTTAAGAAAGCGTCAGGGCAAGTTAGCCGCGACCATGGGCTTGCTCACAAGATTACAAGCGACCATTCCGATGTCGCGAATTCAAACCTTAACGATTCATAACTCTTGGTTGCACCAATTCTTTAAGCGGATAGGAGTTTCTATTGAAACTGCCGGAGGGGTCAATAGCGAACAGCAAGGGGTGACCATGAAGCAGTTAGCTCCAGTTTTACCTGTGGAGCAAAAAATGCTTTACCTAAAAAAGGTGCAGCCGGATCAAGCTTGGGACAAGATTCAGTGGTCGTCGATAGAGACGAGAGCTTGGAAGCGAGTGTTCAAGGTTTCGCTTATTATTTGGACCCTGCTGTTAGCGGCCTTAAACTTTTATTCGCCTTGGGTGTTTGGATCTGCGCTGGCAGTTGCTGCGATTTGGTCATTTTTCTATGCCAAGGCGTATATTGATAACATGGGTTATTACCTTAGTGACGAACTGGTGGCTTTTAAAAGTGGCGTAGTGTTCCGAAAAGAAACCTATGTACGTTTACCAAAAGTACAGACGGTGCGGATAAAAGAAAGCTATTTTGATCGTCGGCATCAAATGGCCAGAGTAGAGCTGGACACGGCAGGTGCACAAGTTGGTGCCCACCATATTGATATTCCGTATTTGGACTACCCAGCAGCCGAAAGAATCTATCACAGGGTTTCGCGCCGTATTCGTAATATCGAATTTGAGTGGTAATTTATCCATTAACAACTAGAGCTTTAAGAAAAATTTTGGCACACTAGCAGCCACCTAATTTAGTAGCCTTTTTAGCAGTTGTTATGCGCAATTTTACCGCCGAATATCTAGGCACATTTATGTTAATTTTCGCGGGTACTGGCGCCATGATCATTAACGACATTTCAGGCGGAGCTATTACTCATGTTGGTGTGGCTTTGACTTGGGGCATGATAGTAGCGGCGGTGATCTATTCGATTGGTGATATTTCGGGAGCACATTTAAATCCTGCAGTAACGATTGGCTTTGTAGTTGCTAAACGATTCCCCGTTAATCAAATGGCACCCTATATTGTGGCGCAACTCGCCGGGGCTTTTAGCGCATCATTACTGCTCGCTTGGCTTTTCCCCACCCATGAGACTCTTGGTGCTACTATTCCTAGCGTAGCCAGTGAAAAAGCCTTAGTCATCGAGTTAATCCTGACCTTTATTTTGATGTTTGTGATTATGCAGGTAGCCTTTGGCGCTAAAGAAAAAGGTTTAATGGCAGGTGCTGCTATTGGCACTACCGTTGGGTTAGCAGCCATGTTCGCAGGCCCAGTGACTAAAGCTTCCATGAACCCAGCGCGCTCCATCGCCCCAGCAGTAGTCTCAGGCAATCTTGAGCATTTATGGCTTTATATTGTTGCCACTATTGCTGGCGCTATTTTGGCAGTTTTGGTTTCTCAGTATCTGATGGCAGATCAATAAGAACCTTTTCTTCTATTTCATTAGCTTTAAGAAGATTAGTTATCCTAGTTATCCATTCCGCTTTAAGAACCCTTTTGGGTATTACCAAGCTACCGTCTTCAAGGTTAAGTAGGAAAAACTTAGGATGATCAAGGAAGTTAAAGATTCTATCCCAGCCAACAGTACCACTTTGTTTTTTATGCGCTCGAGTGAGCGATTCTTCATTAATTGAAAAGTGGTAGGTATGTCTTAATTTACCAAACTTGTTATAGGTGCAAATTAAGACATTAATAACATTCGAGAAAACCTTATACCAAAAACTATCGGGATTTTTGTTCTCATCAAGCAGTATTTCTCTGATTTTATATTTTGAAACTGCTGAATAGTCTCTAGTAGTGTATTTAATTGAAAATTCCATGTGTTTCTCCTTTGTTTTTATTCTTGTCTTAATTCTAGTGGGAAAAGTACTGGTAGCAAGTAGCCAGTTGTAACAAGATTTAAGCACTGGTTATACCGCTTAAAGCTCAATCAATGCTAGAATAGGTGCAATTTTTTACAGCGGATCCCAAAGTGGACAAATTGCACTTATGAAACCTGAATTTTCCAAACACATCCAATCACAAATTGATGAAGTCAAAGAAGCTGGCTTATACAAGTCTGAGCGAGTGATTAACTCGCAACAGGCCGCCGATATTTCCGTGACTACTGGTCAGGATGTTCTTAACTTTTGTGCCAACAACTACCTCGGTTTAGCCAATGCGCCTGAACTAATCGATGCCGGGCAAAAAGCTTTGGATGAATTCGGTTATGGTATGGCTTCGGTTCGTTTTATTTGTGGCACTCAAACGGTGCATAAAGAATTGGAAAGCCGCATTAGCCGTTTTTTAGGGATGCAAGACACCATTTTGTATTCTTCATGTTTCGATGCCAATACGGGCTTGTTTGAGACGCTTTTAACTAAGGAAGATGCGATTATTTCCGATGCGCTGAACCATGCTTCGATTATTGATGGGGTGCGTTTGTGTAAAGCCATGCGCTATCGCTATGCCAATAATGATATGGCGGAGCTGGAAAAACAGTTACAGCAAGCTGATGCCGATGGTGCGCGGTATAAGTTGATCGTAACTGACGGCGTCTTTTCAATGGATGGGATTATCGCTAACTTAAAAGCGGTGTGTGATTTAGCGGATAAATACCATGCCTTAGTAATGGTCGATGATTCGCATGCAGTGGGTTTTATTGGTGAAAAAGGTAAAGGCTCGCACGAGTTTTGCGAGGTCATGGGGCGCGTGGATATTATCACGGGAACCTTGGGCAAAGCGCTGGGTGGCGCATCGGGTGGCTATACTTCAGCAAGCAAAGAAATTGTTGAATGGTTACGCCAGCGTTCGCGTCCCTATTTGTTCTCGAACACTTTGGCGCCAGTGATAGCATCGGCTAGCTTAAAGGTTTTGGATATGCTCGAAGCGAGTGATGATTTACGTCAAAAGTTACGTAAAAATAGCGAATATTTCCGAGAAAAAATGACTGCTTTGGGTTTTGAATTAGTACCAGGCGAACATCCAATTATTCCCGTGATGCTTGGTGATGCGTCTCTAGCTTCCAAGTTTGCGGACAAGATGCTAGAAGAAGGGATCTATGTCGTAGGATTTTCTTTCCCAGTGGTGCCAAAAGGTCAGGCGCGGATCCGTACTCAAATGTCGGCGGCGCACGAAATTGAACATATCGATCGCGCAATAGCGGCTTTCGAGAAAGTGGGCCGTGAACTGGGCGTTATTTCTTAAAGGGTCGAAAATTATGAAAACTTTAAGTAAAGCCAAAGCTGAAAAAGGCATTTGGATGGTTGATCAGCCAAAACCGGAGTTGGGTCATAATGATGTGTTGATCAAAATTAAGAAAACTGCCATTTGTGGCACCGATATGCACATTTACCATTGGGACGAGTGGGCGCAAAATACCATTCCGGTACCCATGACCGTTGGCCACGAATACGTTGGGGTTATCGAAGCGGTGGGACAAGAAGTGAACAGTTTTAAGGTTGGTGATCGAGTTTCCGGAGAAGGCCATATCACCTGCGGTTTTTGTCGTAATTGCCGCGCTGGGCGTCGTCATTTGTGCCGTAATACCACAGGGGTTGGAGTGGACCGTCCGGGTGCTTTTGGTGACTACTTGGTGATCCCTGCAGAAAACGCCTATAAAATTCCTGACGATATTTCCGATGAGCTAGCCTCGATTTTAGATCCTTTTGGCAATGCGGCGCATACTGCCTTATCGTTTGATTTAGTGGGTGAAGATGTCTTGATTACTGGCGCAGGCCCGATTGGTATTATGGCCGCAGCGATTGCCAAGCATGTGGGTGCACGGCATGTGGTGATTACCGATATTAACGATTACCGCTTGGAGTTAGCGGCAAAAATGGGCGCGACCCGTACTGTCAATGTGGCTAACGAAAAGCTGGAAGATGTGATGGCGGAAATTGGCATGAAGGAAGGCTTTGATGTGGGCTTGGAAATGTCCGGTGTGCCAGTGGCTTTTCAATCCATGCTAAGCACTATGAATCATGGTGGCAAAGTGGCGATGCTGGGTATTCCATCTAGCGACATGGCGATTGATTGGAATCAAATCATCTTTAAAGGGTTGATTTTAAAAGGTATTTATGGCCGTGAAATGTACGAAACTTGGTATAAAATGATTGCCATGCTGCAGTCGGGCTTGGATATTTCACCAATTATTACTCACCGTTTCGATGTTAATGAATTCGAACAAGGTTTCGAAACGATGGCCAGTGGACAGTCGGGCAAAGTGGTATTAAGTTGGGACTAGTTTAGAGTTAAAAGGAATTTAGGATATATGTATTGGCGCAATTGGCAGGAATTATCGAAGCAAGAGCTTTATGATCTGCTGCAGTTACGCTTGTCGGTATTTGCAGTCGAACAAGATTGTCCTTATCAAGATTGCGATGATTTGGATCAATCGGCGGTGCATTTGTTGGCTTATCAAGACACCCAACTTGCCGGTTATTTACGGGTATTTGAGTCGCTGGAAAAATACCAAGGGCAGGCTTCGATTGGGCGAGTCTGTTGTAATGACGCGATGCGCGGCACCGGTTTTGGGCAAGAGTTGATGCAGGAGGCGCTACGCTATTGTGATCAGCAGTTCGGTAAAGATATTGTAATTTCCGCTCAGGCTTACCTGCGAGATTTCTACTATAATTTTGGCTTTGAAGTGGCTTCGGAAATTTATTTAGAAGATGGCATTGAACACATTAGAATGAAAAGAACAGCAAAATTATTATGAATCCAAATTGGCAACATTTCTTAAGTCGCGCGGGCAGGGCGACTATCGCGCTGGTAGCGCTAAGCACCATTATCAGTTTGCTTACTTGGTGGGGAACCAACCAATACACGGGCTGGTTTATTTTCTTTGAACCAGCGATTTATGCTGGTCAAGTTTGGCGGTTGATAACGCCAATTTTTCTGCATTTTATGATTGCTGGCTTGCCGATCCATCTACTTTTTAACATGATGTGGTTATGGGATTTAGGTGGCTCGATTGAAAAAGCCAAGTCTTCCGGTTATTTATTGGGTTTGGTGTTAATCATTGGCGTCGGTTCGAATTTAGCACAATTTTACGGCAATATTATGTTTAAAGGCGAGGCCTATGCTTACGCCAGTATTTTCGGCGGTATGTCAGGCGTCGTTTACGGGCTCTTGGGCTTTATCTTTATGCGCCGCCGTTTCGATCCTTTTTTTCCAATCCAATTAAATCCAGCAATTTTGCAATTTATGCTGATTTGGTTGGTGTTAGGCTTTACCGGAATTATCGGCAGCGTTGCCAATATGGCGCATTTGTCAGGCTTGGTAATAGGCGCTGTGTTAGGTTTTATTACTTCGAAAATGAAGAGTTTTTGATGAATTTCAAACGCATTTCAATCGAGGATACGCTACAGCTTGTGGCGCAAAAGCCGGTGCTTATTTTCGATATTCGTGATCCTCAGTCTTTTGCCGTTGGTCGAATGCCCCGAGCGATTAATGTCAATAACCAGAATGTTGCGGATGTGATCGAGAGTAGCGATAAGACGCAACCTTTAATCGTGGTTTGTTATCACGGTCATAGCAGTCAACCAGCCGCACAATATTTTGCCGCACAGGGCTTTGCCGAGGTTTACAGTATGGATGGCGGTTTTGAAGTTTGGAAGCTAAGCCAAGCGGTGGAATCTTAGGCGTTAAAGTGGATAAATGTTGAGAGGGTCTTTGTTCGAAGTATGGTCTAAGAATCTTCTTCGAAATTCTCTGCTAAAATTTGCTGCGCTTGTTCTAGCTGTTCTTCTGGTACCATCACTGGAATTTCGCCTAAAGCAAAAGAATAGGTAGAGTGGAAATGCTCGTGCAGAATTACGGCTTCTATACCATAGTTGTTAAGCTGACCTTTGGCGATATGGGCAAGCATGGTATTGGGAAAAGTGGCGACGGTAGCTAGGCTCATAATGATGATCCAAATTTTTGGTTACCCATTAAGCCATTTAAGGGCATGATTTTCTATAAACTAAGTATCAAAATTTAAACTGATTAAACTATGAATTGGAACCAATGGCAAAGCTTAAGCGACGACTGTGTTAAAGAACTGCCTTATCAAGTAGCGGATTGGTTGTTGGAGTTTGGCTCGTTGACCGAAAAGCTTAATCGGCACAGTAAAAACCCAGTAAAGTTGGACTTGTTGCTGCAAGCTCCGGGCACTATTGCTAGCAGTGAACAACAAGCAATGGCGACAGACGCTAACCAATTACCGCAAAGAGAAGTGGTTTTATACGCCAATGATAAGCCATGGATTTTTGCCCGAACCATTGTTAGCGAAGAATCACAACAGTTAATCGAGCAGCTAGGACAACAACCTTTAGGTTCGATATTATTTAACAATGAGCATCTAAGACGACAATTCTTACAGATAAAAAAAACCTTCCCCGAAGACGAGTTGTATCAAAAGGCAGTACAACACTTAGATCATTGCTCACAAGAATTTCTTTGGGCGCGGCGCTCCTTATGGAATAATCAGCATCAGGAGAAGCGCTATGCTTTATTGGTCAACGAAGTATTTTTGCCAGCTTCACCACTTTATTAAAATAGCCCTAAAACGACAAAAATGAATAAGCTAAAAGATTACGCGCAACTTATGCGGCTCGACAAGCCGATTGGCATTTTTTTATTGCTATGGCCAGCGCTGTGGGCTTTGTGGATCGCAGCGGAAGGGATCCCTGACTATTGGATTTTATGTGTGTTTGTTTTAGGCGTTTTTATTATGCGCTCAGCAGGCTGTATCATTAACGACTATGCGGACAGAGACTTCGATGCACACGTTAAACGAACCAAGCAGCGACCCTTAGCACAAAACAAGATTAGTACCAAAGGTGCTTTAGCCCTATTCTTCATACTAGTGTTGATGGCCTTTGGTTTGGTGTTAACCCTGAACAAGTTGACCATTCAGTTGAGTTTCATAGCGGTTTTGTTGGCGTCTTTTTACCCGTTTATGAAACGTTATACCTACTTCCCACAAATGATCCTTGGTGCCGCATTTGCTTGGGCTATTCCAATGGCGTTTGCGGCAGTGACCAATCAAGTACCCAGTGTCAGCTGGGTGTTGTATGCCGCAACTTTATTATGGGTTCTGGCTTACGACACGCTTTATGGCATGGTGGATCGCGAAGACGATATCCAACTGGGATTGAAATCTACCGCCATTTTATTTGGCGAAGCGGATTTAGTTTTAGTTGCGTTAATCCAAGCGTTGTTTTTGGGTGGTATGGTATTGGTAGGACAGCGTTTAGAGCTTAGTCTTTACTATTATGCTGGAGTAGCATTGGCGGCTTTGTTAGTAACCCTTCAGCTATATGCTTGCCGTAGCCGCCAACCAGAAGCTTACTTTAAGGCGTTTTTAAATAACAATTATGTGGGCATGGTGCTATTTGTTGGCATTGCCGCCCACTATGCGCTAGCCTAGCTTTAGGCTGTTTAGGTTAAGGATCTTAGCTCAAGAACCTCAGTTCAAGAACTTTAGATTAAGAGTTGGGGTTTCCTTCTTGATCTTGCTCTGGAGCTTTTGGATTTTCTGACTTAGGTTCCGAAAGCTTGGACTCAAGCGGCTTAGTCACCTTTAAACTTCGTGCCGCCAGTTGTAAACCCTGCTGAACGGGAATGCTTAGAATATTCAAAATTTTACGGTAAAGCTCCTGCGCTTTATCTGTGGTTCTGATTCCAGAGCCTTCTTGGTGATTGATATAACCTTCTTCTTTGAGTACCTTGACTTGGTTTTTAAATAAGTTTTTATCAAAAAACTCCGGTGCATTGATTCCATACAGTGCAGAAATTCGCTGCGCGAGCTTTTGGCTTTCTTGTTCCAGTTCAACGCGCTTTATCGAAGTTGTAGCATCAAGACTGTTGAGTAAAGTCAAACTAATGGCATAGCGTTGCAGAGCAGGTTGAATCGCTTCAGCCAATAACATTAAGCGCGACCATTCTGGAGTGTCAGAATGCGGCACACAATAATTCTTGGCGCCCATATTCAAGAGCCCATGTTCCAACATGGTTGCTAATAAAGTATCTACGCGTTCGGCAAGCTGTGCCTCGGTCCAGTGGATATAAAGTTCTTTTTTAAGGAAAGGATAGAAGGCATGAATATAGTCCATGATTTTAGCTTTTGGCACATGATTGTGGCGTTGAAACAAGGAAGCAATCAGTGACGGTAAAGCAAATAGATGCAAAATATTGTTACTGTAATAGGTGGATAAAACCCGCTCGTCACCCTCAATTGAAATAACATTACCCGCAGGATCATTGGTTTCATAAGCCATACCGAGCTTGATAGCCGTTGCTACCAATTCGCTACCGCTTTGCTGACTCACATTGGTGTATGGGCTGTAGGGCGCATCCTTGGCAAAGGCTAATAAGGTGTCGAGTTGTGCAATCAGTTCGGCTTTATCCATCGCTTGGCGCGGCGTGCCGAGCAGCGCCATGCTAACCAGGCAAACGCTATTGATGCTGACGGCGGCATTAATGCGGCGGTTAATTTCATCTCCCAAATGTATCATTTGCTGATTAAGCCAGTCAGGTTTTTGCTCGATATTAAGGCTTTCTTTCCAATGAGGTAGCTGTTGATCAAGATAGTCCGTCAACTTAAGCGGCTCACCAAAATTCAAATAGACTTTGCCGTAGAAGCGCTTTAATGCTTTACGAACGCCAAGCAGTTGACCAAAAGACTCTTGCTTTTTGGCTTGACCGCGCAACTCGCCTACATAGCTTTTTCCTTCAAACATTTTTTCATAACCGATGTAAACTGGGATAAATACGATCGGTTTGCGAATGCCACGCAACATACCTTGAACCGTCATGCCGAGCATGCCCGTTTTAGGCGTTAATAAGCGTCCGGTGCGACTGCGACCGCCTTCTTGGAAGTATTCGACGGGGGCGCCTTTATTGAGTAAGCGATAGAGGTATTCATTAAAAACCGCGGTATAGAGTTTGTTGCCTTTAAAGGTTCTGCGCAGGAAAAAAGCACCGCCTTTGCGCAGAATATTGCCTACGGGCCAGAAATTTAAATTGATCCCTGCTGCGATATGTGGCGGCACTAAACCTTCATGATAAAGCTGGTAGGAAAGTAGCAAATAGTCGGTATGGCTTCGGTGGCATGGCACATAAATAAGCTCATGATTTTGGGCCAATTCGCGGACTTGTTTAATGTTATTAACTTCAATGCCCGAGTAAATTTTATTCCACAACCGAGTGAAGGAAGTTGATAAAAAACGTACCGTGCGCGGATTATAATTTGCAGCAATTTCTTTAATGTATTTCTCAGCATCGCTACGCACTTTTGCCATGGTTTTATTTTTACGACTGGCTTCTTCAATGATTACTTTCTGCACAGGATCGGAAGCGATAATACCACTGATTAAATCACGACGATTTTCTTTACGTGGCCCCATCACTGCTACCCAGTGGCGATTGAAGTAAATCCGCAAAATCCGCGAAAGCTTATGTGCGGTTTTATCAGACTCTTGCCCTAAGTTAATTTGTTCGGAGTTTAAATCTATCGGCTTCCCATACTGAATAAAACATTGGCGACCCAAAAACAAAATGATTAATAATTTTCCCAAGCGTCCCGTTTCTTCCAAGTTAGACATGGCATAGCGCAAAAAAGATTTTTCTTTACCGGGGTTTCTACCCCAAAAAACGCTTACGGGAATGATTTTATAATTAACATCAGGATTATTTTTTTGCGCCTCGAGCATGGCGGCAAATGATTTCTTATGGCCAGTCAATTTGCGTTTGTTGCTAAACCATTTAGGACGATTATTAATAAAAATACAGGTTCCAGATTTTGGTAGGCCCGATTCAAAATGGCGTGCTTCGACCATCTCCAGCATTTTGGTTTGGCGCTTTAAAATTTCAATCGAAGACAGAGATTTGGTGCGCAGTACATAAACCAGCTTGTCATTTTTGTCGAGCTCAAATTCTTGGCGCGGATCTTTCGGCACATGATGGGCTTTAACCAACCAATGAAAAGGTTTGCGGAATAACGTTAAAGCAAAGCGGCTGATGGAATCGATAATCGACATATATTAGACTCTATAAAAGTAATTCTACGGGTTCTTGATGCGACAAAAAGTCCCGCGGACTAGCGCTAAAACCGTATGCGCCAGATTGATAAATAACTACCAAGTCGCCAATTTCAGCAGTGGGTAGCAACATCTTATGCCCCAGCAAATCCAGAGGAGTGCATAAAGGCCCGACGATGGTAACTTCTTCACTATCGCTGTTTTGGTTTTGTGAAGGTATTTTATTGCCAATGGCTACGGGATAGTTTTTACGAATAACCTGACCAAAGTTACCAGAGGCTGCTAAATGATGGTGCAAACCACCATTAGTGATCAGATATTTTTTACCGCGAGACACTTTAATATCGGTAACTTCGGCAACATACAAGCCAGCATTGCCAACAATATAACGCCCCAGTTCTAAAATAATTTCGCAGTTTTTCACTAGCTTTGCGTATTGTTCGAACAACTGGTCAAGATTATCGGCAATCGACGCGAGCGCTAAATGCTCGTCGCCAGGAAAGTAAGGTATGCCAAAGCCACCACCAATATTTAAATGCTCTAATGAGAATTGGTATTGTTTTTGTAGGCGCTCTACTAGCGCAAAAATATTATTGTGAGCACTGATGATTGCGTTCGGATTAAGATTTTGCGAGCCGGTGAAAATATGCAAACCAGTGAGTCGAAGGCTTGGATTTTGCAGTAGTGCGAATAGGGGATCAAGTTGCTCCACGTCAATGCCAAACTGTTGTGAGCCGCCGCCCATTTTCATGCCCGAGGACTTTAACTCAAAATCAGGATTAATCCGAATAGCGATATTGGCATGGGTATTTTGTTCTTGAGCAAGCGTCACAATCCGCTCAAGCTCCGTTAGCGACTCAATGTTGATAGTGATACCACTGGCAATCGCCATCTGCAATTCGGTAAGATTTTTGCCGGGGCCTGCGAAACTGATATTGTCATTGCTGGTTTCGGTTGCCAGCGCTAGGAGCAACTCTTTACCAGAGGCCACATCCAAACCATCCACTAACTCAGCCACATAAGACACCAGTTGTGGCATCGGATTGGCTTTGATGGCGTAATGTAAGCTTAGCTTCGGAAAGTGCTTTCTCAGCCGCTCAATATTAGCCCGAACAACGCTTTTGCTATAAAGATAAAAAGGTGTCTGTCCAGCCATTTGCGCAATCTGGCTTAAGGTTTTACCCTCTACAGCTAATTCTCCATCAAGGCTGGAAAACTGATCCATGGCAGTGTGAACAATGGCTTTCTTTTTAGTCATAATCGTTATGGGTCACGGTTGTTTAAGCTTACGGCTGATTCGCCAAGCTTTGATACAAGCTTTTAAGTTGTGATCGATCAATTTTACCATTAGGGTTGCGCGGTAACTGTTCGACTCGTTCAATATATTTCGGTTGCATAAAATTGGGTAGCTGTTTCAGGCAATATTTTTTAATCTGTTCGTTGGTTAGCGCGTCATCAGCTTTTACAATTAAAGCTACTGCTTGACCAAGCTGCTCGTCATTAACCCCCAAAGCAGCCACTTCTTTGATCCCGTTGAGCAAAAATACTGTGTCTTCTACTTCACTGGGGCTAATGCGATAACCTGATGATTTTATCATATCGTCGGCGCGGCCAATAAAATAGATAAAACCCTGAGCATCTTTTTTCGCTTGATCGCCTGACCAGACCGCCAGTTCGGCTAGGTATTTCGAATGTTGGCCAATCGGTTTAAAGCGGCTAGCGGTTTTTTGTGGCGCGTTCCAATAGCCTAAACTAACGTGGACTCCGCGATGAACTAATTCGCCAACCTCATCAGCTTCGCACTCGCTGCCATCGGGGCGGCAAATCAAAATCTGTGCGTTGGGAATGGCTTTGCCAATCGAATCAGGGCGCCTGTCAATTTCCGATGGATCGAGATAAGTCGAGCGAAAAGCTTCGGTTAAACCGTACATCAGAAACGGTTTGGTCTTAGGTAGCTGCTGACGCAGGTTTTGCAAGGTTGCTTTTGGCATGGCACCACCGCTGTTAGTAATGTAACGCAAAGATTGCTTAGCACTTTGCGGCCACTCCAACTGCGCTAATTGGAACCATAAAGGGGGGACTGCCGCCAATCCCGTCACTTGATGCTTTTCTACCTGTCGTATCACGTCGCGAGGGAGTAAATACTCCATCAGCACCACTTTTGCCCCGCTTAAGATTGCTGTGGTGACTTGGCTTAATCCGTAATCAAAGCTTAGCGGCAAAACTGCCAGTACAATATCCTGGTGAGTGTTTTCTAAATAATGGCTGACACTTTGCGCGCCCGCGATTAAATTACGGTGAGAAAGACACACCCCTTTGGGGTTGCCAGTCGAGCCTGAGGTATAGAGAATTGCTGCCAGATCTTGATCGATGATCTCTGGAGCATACGAACTTTGTTCTGGGGCTTGTTGTGGCCAAAGCTCATGCTGAATATCCAATGGATCTTTAACCCGATCATCGACCAGCAACAGCCTTTTAAGACTAGTAGTCTCTTTATAGATCCCGTTCAGCTGATTAGCGCGTGGGCCCGAAGTGATCAGCAGCTCGATGTCGCAGTCTTGCACAATATAGCTGACTTGGTGCGGTTTTAATAAAGGGTTGATAGGGACAAACACCAAGGCTGCGCGACTGGCCGCGAATGTAGCGATAACCGCTTCCACTTGTTTTGGCAAATAGATCCCGATGCGGCTACCTTTTTGTAGTCCTAGAGTTAAAAAATAAGTAGCCAACTTGGACACTTCTTGTTCAAGTTGCTGATATGAGAAGGACTTTTTATTGTCATCCAACCCAATTTTGTCGGGAAACTGCGAAGCAGTTTGCGTTAGGATCTGATCAAGCTGGCAAAACATGCATGAATCTTTATGATGGCGTTATATTGAAAGGTGGTGATATTGTAGCTTTTTCAAGCATTTGCGTCAGCTTTATCATCAAAAACTTAACATTTACAGGGAATACGCCAGCGCCATGCGTCTAATTTGGATTATTGTTATTATCTTAATCGGCTACGGTTCGCTATTTCCGTTTAATTTCGATTTTTCGCGTGAATTACCTCAAGATTTGCTCGCCTGGCTTGGCAATTGGGAGCAAAGAACCATCCGTAGCGATTTAATCGCTAATATTTTGCTGTTTATTCCTTTTGGCTTTTTTGGCGCACTTACAGTTCAGCAAGATAATCGACGTTACCCTATTTTATCCGTATTTTGGCTGATTTTTGCAGGAGTTGTCTATGCTTTGCTGTTGCAGTTCTTGCAGTTCTATCTGCCTTCTCGGGTGCCCCATGCCGCTGATGCGGTTATCAATAGCTTAGGCATTCTGCTAGGAATTTCGATGGCAGCTTACACCAACAGTCACCGTTTGCGCCGGGTTATTCCCAGAAGATTACACTTTCAATTAACGCCGGCTTTGGTAATTTTAGCCTTATGGTTGGGCTGGGCCTTTTTCCCCTACAGTCCAGTTTTTGACAGCGCCCAATTAGGTAAAGGGATCGTTAATATCTACCAAAGCCAATGGCATTGGTTCTTATGGTTCAAGTTCTCACTCTTTTGGTTAGCATTTTTTTACAGCTTTAGTCGTGTTATGCAGCGCCAATATCACTTAGGAGTGTTAGTGGCGATCGCCATTTTCATTCTCACCATTAAGCTTAGTATGTTCCGCAGCCAGTTGGGCTGGAGCGAAATAAGCGCAGTTCCAGTTGCTTTGATGTTGTATCGCCTAGTGGCTTCTAATGGCCAGTTGATGATCATGAGTCTTGCTAGTCTGGCCATCTTAGTTGGGCAGTTATTATTGCCGTGGTACTGGAGCGGCGATGGTATCAATGCGATTCAGTGGATCCCTTTTAAAGGTTTTTTGGGCGGCAGCACTTGGTATCATTTAACCAACCTCTTAGAGTTCTCGCTACTGATTGCTTGTTTGGCTTATGCCATTGCCAAAGGCGCCAATAGTTTTAAAAAAGCCTCTCTAATAACTTTAATAATTATTATATTAATCAGTGGTTTACAGCTATTTATCGCCAATAAGATGCCTGATGTGACGAATATTATTATGGTGGTGATTATCGGTATTTTGCTTGAAACCATTGACCGAATGCGGCGTGGCTAAAAGTATGTTGCTAGCCGCTTCAGGCTATTATCTGACAGCGCCATTGGGTACAATGCCTAAAAATTCAGCTTTGGAATTCTTATGAAAGATTTGGTCATAGCTCCGTCGATTTTATCTGCAGACTTTGCGCGTTTGGGTCAAGAAGTCGAAAATGTGTTGCAAGCCGGCGCCGATTGGGTGCATTTTGATGTGATGGATAATCATTATGTACCAAATTTAACCATTGGCCCTATGGTCTGTCAGGCGTTGCGCGACTATGGCATTACAGCGCCAATTGATGTGCATTTAATGGTCAAGCCGGTAGATCGAATCATTCCTGACTTTGCTAAAGCAGGTGCCACCTATATTTCGTTTCATCCAGAGGCGAGCGACCACTTGGATCGTTCGTTAAGCATGATCCGCGAATTAGGCTGTAAGGCCGGAATTGTGCTCAATCCCGCGACTTCCTTGGATTGCTTGGATTATGTGATGGATAAATTGGATCTGATTTTGCTCATGTCGGTCAACCCAGGTTTCGGTGGTCAGAAGTTTATCCCTTCGACTTTGGAAAAGGCCAAGCAAGTACGCCAATTGATCGATGAGTCGGGCTATGACATTCGCTTGGAGATTGATGGCGGGGTAAAAATCGACAATATTGGCGAGATTGCCGCTTGTGGTGTTGATACTTTTGTTGCGGGTTCCGCGATTTTCAATACCGACGATTATCAAGCGACCATTAGCCAGATGAAGCAAAACGCTAAGGCCCGCTGTTAGCCTTAGCAGCCAGTATTAAGTTATGAGAAAGGTCGTATGGTTGCTAGCGGTGGTAATGAGCTTTGGCCTGGCAGCTCATTATTTCAATGACCAATCGGCCATTGATCAGTGCCTTGACCAAGGCGGCAGCTTTAATTATCAAACGGACTTTTGCTCTTTTAAGGAAAATTATCAAGATTCGCAAAGTTTTGTCGCTAATCATATTCCTTTATTTTTGCTCTGGTTGTTTAGTGCAGTGGCGGCAATTGGTAGCTTGGTCTTGGGAATTGTGAAAACCCCAGTAGAGTTTGAGCAAAGCCTAAAAAGAAAATTGGCTATGCCCGACGAGAAAGCGGATTCTAAAGTAAAAAAGCGCCTCTTGATGATCGATAATTATGACTCTTTTACCTATAACTTGGTGCAGTATTTTGGTGAAGTTGGTCTTGAAATGGCACAAGGATCATACCAACAAACGGCTTTAGAGATTATTGTTAAGCGCAATGATGAAGTGACTATTGAACAAATCGAGGCTTTAGATCCTGACTATATTGTTATTTCACCCGGTCCGTGCACTCCTTATGAATCGGGGCTTTCGCTAGAAGTGATAGCTCACTTCGGGTCTAAAAAGCCAATCTTTGGAGTTTGTTTAGGGCACCAAGCCATGGCGCAGGCTTATGGCGGCGAGGTGCGCAAAGCTGAAAAGGTCATGCATGGAAAAGCTTCCGATATTTACCATACTGGCAAAGGCGTCTTTACCGGGCTGCCTAATCCGTTCAAAGCCACCCGCTATCATTCCCTGATTGTCAAAGCTGATACTTTACCAAGTGAATTTGAAGTGACTGCTTGGACGCAAGATGATACGGGTGAATTAGAGTACATTATGGGTATTCGGCATAAGCAATTAGCGATGCAAGGCGTTCAATTCCATCCCGAATCGATTCTTTCTGAGTATGGACACCAAATCTTGCGAAATTTCTTAAACGGGTAAAATTAGCTTTTTATGTAAAGTAATGATGTAGAGAGGGATCTTCTATGCAGAGTACCAAAAATCTTTTTCTATTTAGCTTAGCACATCAAAAGTAACTCGCCGAGAGGTAAAACATTTGTTACTTTGGTTAAGATCGTGTAATTGATGATAGATTGCAGCACTTATGGGCAGCTCTTTAGCAAAAGGGAAATAAAAAAAGCCTGAGATTAACTCAGGCTTTTTCTTTAATCATTATCGCGAAAGCGGGGGGCTAGAGTTGATAGCAATTATCATGAGATCCCAAGTCTAGTTTGGGATGGTTTCAAGGTCATCTAGCTCCAAAAATCACCATAGTCTTACCCTTAACATGAATATGACCTTGTTCTTCCAGTGCTTTCAACACCCGTCCAACCATTTCCCGTGAACAACCGACAATGCGGCTGAGTTCTTGGCGGGTAATTTTGATTTGCATGCCATCCGGGTGAGTCATAGCATCAGGCTCTTTGGCCAATTCCAATAAGGCGTGGGCTACGCGTCCAGTAACATCAAGGAATGCTAAGTCTCCAACCTTGCGACTGGTTTTACGCAAACGTGTCGCCAATTGGGTAGATAATTTAAATAAAATATCAGGGTTTTCTTTAAATACCTGACGGAAACGTTCATAACTGATTTCAGCCACTTCACATTCAGTTTTGGTGCGCACCCAAGCGGTGCGGTCATGTTCGTCGGAAAAGAGTCCCATTTCGCCAAAAAAGTCGCCTGGGTTAAGGTAAGCCAAGACTAATTCGCGTCCTTCATCGTCTTCTATGAGGACTGAAACCGAGCCTTCGAGCAAGAAATATAAGGTGTTGGACGAATCACCAGCATAGATCAAGGTGCTTTTTGCCGGAAAGCGCCTTCTCTGACAATTATCTAAAAAGCTGAGAATAGTCTCATCTTGCGCCAAATGAAAAGGTAATGGCATCTAGTGTTCCTTAAATTAGATTTCTGCCTTAGATACTAATCTTCTACCTGACCAAAAGCAAATTTCCGATTACACTATAAGCTTAGATATAATAACTGCATCACAAAACAACGAATTGGTGGTGAATAAGATGAAAGTAACGGTGGATTGGTTAGAAGGCTTGAATTTTGTTGGCGCAAATAGCAAAGGCCAGCGAGTGAAGTTTGGCGGTGAAGGCGATTATGTCTCAGCAATGGAAAATTTGCTGATGTCGGTAGGTTCTTGTGCCTCGATTGACGTGGTAATGATTTTGGAAAAAGCGCGCCAGAAAGTAACGGCTTGTCGCTGTAAACTCGAAGGTGCTAGAGCTGACGAACCGCCAAGACGTTTTACCAGCTTGAACTTACACTTTGTCATAGCGGGAAGCGACTTGTCGATTAAACATGTCACTAAAGCAATTGATTTGTCAGTGGAGAAATATTGCTCAGTAATGCATTCTTTGGATAAAGAAATGCCAGTGACTACCAGCTTTGAAATTGTTCCCGTTTGATTGCTCTAGTCATTACGAGGAGTGAAACGACGCGGTAATCTCGTTTTAATATAAAGTTTAAGGGATTGTGTCGCTATGCTCGCAATGACGTTTGATAAACAATAAGACAAAAGTAGTAAGTTAAAAAAGGTAAGAAATTGAAAAGACCAGCTAATCATTTAGGCATGCGCCATCTGGCGTTATTTGTAGAAAAGTTTGAAGCAACCGAGCATTTTTATGTAGAGCTTTTGGGCATGCAAGTCGAATGGCGTCCCGACGAAGATAATGTCTATTTAACCTCAAAAGGCCATGACAATCTAGCACTGCATCGTAAGCAGCCAGAACTGGATACTTCAGGAGGACAAAAACTCGATCATCTCGGTTTTATTATGAACACCGCCGAAGAAGTGTATGAGTGGTATGAATTTTTAAAAACCAATGCAGTGAAAATTTTTACTAAGCCAAGACTGCATCGTGATGGGGCGACTAGTTTTTATTGTAGTGACCCAGACGGAAATCGAGTGCAGATGATTCACCATCCACCAATAAAAATTGTGAACTAGCTTAAATAATCAAATATGCTATTGTCACAGTTAAGTGACTAATCAATAAAAATCTAGGAGAAAGGTATGAAGCTGAAGAAACTATTAATAACTGCCACTATAGCTCTAGGTATTATGGCATCAACTGCTTTTGCAGGAACCTGTATTTTCTATGAGGATGGTACATATGAATGTTGGGTTTGTGATGACAATGGAGAGAATTGTAAAAAACATGAAGGTAAATGGAAAGAAAAATAGCTTAATAATGAAGTTGACGGGGACAATCCCGTCAACTCAATAACATAACAATTAAGGAAGGAAAATGAAAATCAAAGCAATTACTGGCATTTCTTTATTAATCATAGTAACGGTATTTCTTCTAATAAATAAGAATGAAACGACACAATTACCTGTAAGGGTTGAACATGATGATGTAGTAGAAACTAGAACAAACTTCGATTATGAAAACTCATGGAAAAATAGTGATGTGCTCGCCTCTAATCTAGAAAATAAAGAATTAGAGAAAAGTAAGGGGGCTTCTCTTAATCCGAAAGATGTTGAGCATGTGGCCGAAGCACTGCTTTCTGATTTATACACGGACGAAGAAGTGAGCTCATCGGTTGGTAGTGTTGTAGACAACTTTAATAAAGCAAATACAACCACCAAAAGTATCCAACATACAGCAGAGATTAATAACCACATATATGAAAAAGGGATATATGATGTTTTATTAGAAAAGAATGTTTTTTTCTCGAATGTTGAGTGCCGAGATAAAATATGCAAATTAAGCTTTAGAGTCGATGAAGAAAATGGAAATATAGAAAGTCGCATACCAAAAATGCAGTTAATAGGAGCACAACTTGGCACCATGGAATTACTTAAAGGTAAGAAAGAGGTTGTTACAAATGATTTTCAAAATAGAGGTATGGAATACTACTTCTATTCTGAGTAAAATCTAGCTTTCGAGGCATGCCATTCTATTGTGGGCTGCGATCAAGTAGCCTTTCTTGGCGAATTATTGACGCATCAGGATGTTTTCCCGTCCAAAGGCCAAAAGATTCGGCGCCTTGCTCGATCAGCATTCCAAGACCATTGATTTGTTGGGTGGTGAATTGTTTGGCGTGAGCTAAGAATTTTTCGGCTTTGTCGCCATAGTTTAGATCGTAGGCCTTAGCGTTTAAGTCAAAGTAAATATCGTTAAGATACTGTTCGCCATTCTTGCTAACCGAGTTAACCACTAGATCGATATAATTTTCTTTATCATAAACTTTAATATGACCAAGATGTGATAAATCGTCGGCTAGTTGCTGGGCTTTAGATTCGGTTCTATTAATCAAATAGACTTCAAAGGCATCCAATAATAATGCCGAAGCAATACAACGAGCGACACCGCCGGCGCCGAGCAAGACGGCTCTTTTGTTATTAAATTCCAGTTGCTTGTTATAGAGATCTTTTAAGAATCCCATACCGTCGGTGCTATCGCCTAAAATGCCTTCTTTGGTCATAACGAGAGTATTTACGCTATTGGCATCTTCGGCGCGTTGGGTAATGATATCGGCATAGTCGAGCGCGGCGAGTTTAAAAGGTGCAGTGACGTTTAAGCCTTTGCCACCGGACTCAAAAAAATCGTTTAGGACGCGATTAAAGCCTTTTTGCGTGGCACAAATTTTGCCGTAGCTAATATCAAGCTTAAATTGCTGGGCAAATTGCTGGTGCAGTTGCGGCGATAAGCTGTGCGAGATGGGATTACCAATAACGCCGTATCGTAAAGCTTTCATAAATTACCCTAAAAATCCTGCGATCAGGTAAAGCACAATGGTAATGGTGCCACCAAACAAGGCGTAAGGTAACTGGGTTTTAACGTGTTCCAGCAGATCACAACCTGCGGCCAACGAAGAAATTACTGTGGTATCGGAGATGGGGGAAGCATGATCGCCAAACACGGCGCCACCGAGCACAGCTCCGAGCAATAGGCTAGGGTCGATGCCTAAATTAAGGGCGATGGGCATGGCAATTGGAATTAAGATGCCGAAAGTTCCCCACGAGGTTCCGGTGGTGAAGGCGATAAAGCCCGCTAAGACAAAAATCAGTGCTGGAATCGACCAGTTGGGTAGCCATTCGCCAATGGCACTAGCAACAAATTCGCCTGTGCCAAGCGCTTTCATGGATGAAGAAAGGGCAAAGGCGAGTAGCACTAAAGACACTAGTGGCAATAGATTGCCCATGCCTTTGAAGGATTCTTCGATCAGTTCGTTGGTGTTGCGTTTGCCATCGAACCTTAACATGATAAAACACAGTGCGATGGATAGGATCACCGACCATAAGACCGCTTGCGAACCTGAGCCATTGCGAATATCGCCATCGCCAGTGAAATACATGAAGATGATAATGCTGGCGACCATAAACAGTAGCGGCACCACCATATAGCGTTTTTTGGTGGCGGCTTCCATCTTAAGCGGTGGCTGCTCCACGGCAATGCTTTCAGAGTGTTTCATGGGGCCATAAACTTTAGTCGACAGTACCGTATAGAACACAATCACTAAAGTAATAAGGGCATAAAAATTTAAGGGAATACTGCCAATGACAACCGAGTTGGCGTTGGCCACGTCGCTTTTCATAACCTCGGCTAAAATCGCTGCGCCCCAGCCGTTGAGCAAAATTAAAACACTAATCGGCGCGCAAGTAGAGTCGATAATATAAGCAAGACGAGCGCGGCTCATTTTAAATTTGTCGAACAAGCTTTGTGAAGACACGCCCGCGGTTAAAACGCTCATGTTAGTATCGATAAAAATTGAGGAGCCCAAAATGGCGGGCAATAAACCTGCTTTGCGTTGATTGTCTACATAGCGTTTTCGAGTTAACCATTCTACAAAAGCGCTGACGCCACCGGAAATTTTAATCAGTTGGATTAAGGCGCCAATTAACAAACTGAACATTAGCACTCGGGTTGAATAGCTGCTTTGGAAAACGCCAACCACACGCTCTACCATTTGACTAAAGGCGCTGACTGGGTTGCCGGAAACTAAGATTAACTCGGCGCAAAAAATAGCGGCAACCAATGCCAAAATAACTTGGCGTTTCCAGATAGCAAGGATAATTGCTAAAATGGGCGGTAATATGGTGAGCCAAGTACTGCTAAGTTCAGACATGTGGGCTACTGGACCTAAAATTATCGTAAGTTAATCGTCCGTAAACCTTAAAGCAAAGCCATTGGAAATACAATCAGCCTGAAGCAGGAAACTATGTCCTTAAGAAAACAATTTATCGCAGGAGCGCGTTGCCCTAAATGCAGTGCGATGGATTCGTTGGTGTTTTATCGGGAAGAAGATGTAAAAGGAAATAGTGTGCGCCATATTCCGGTGCGTGAATGTGTGGATTGTGGTTTTAAGGAGCGCTTGACGGACGATGAAACTGTCGCCGATAAGCAAGTAAAAAAAGGGCAGCCAAAAGCTACCCTTAACATAAAAATCAAACAGCTTTAGCCTTAAGTCAATTAAGGTGGTGTTAACACCTGTAACGCTAATCCTTTTTGATAGGCTTCTTGCGCATTGATAGGATGCCCTAAGTGTTCAAAAGCTTTAGCCAAGTAGAAGTAGGCTTCGGAACTAGGTTTGATCGCTAAGCTTTGCTCAAGATAGTTTTTTGCTTTGCCCCAAATTTGGTGATTCAGTGACAGCTTGCCTAAGGTATTTAGTAGAACCGTATCGTTCGGATGGGATTTGAGCCATTGCTCTGCAGTTGCCAGTTGCTTGCCGGTATCTTGATTTTCTAGTTGTCCGTACAAGGCTACTAATTCATTATTCCAGTCGCGTTTTAAAGTCTGCCGGATTTGTGATTCAGACAACTCGTCTTGTTGATATCGGTGTAGACTACGGCAATAGATACTGTTGAGCTGGCTGTCTTTCGTGAGCGACTTTGGCATTTGTTGCCATAGAGATTCGATTTTATCCAAGCCTTTATCGGCGGCCCGGAGCAAGCGCTGTTGCCAAACATCATGTTCAAATTCGGCAAATTCTGGCTCGTCTAAAACCCGATGCTTTTTTAGTTTGGGCAACAATTCGATTAAGGATTTCCAGTCTGCAACCTTGGTATAGACGGTTTTTAGCAGGGTCAATACAAAGGGATGGTTTGGATTAATGCTGCGAAGGTGGCTTAAACCAGCTAGCGCACTTTCATATTCTGAATTTTCGATTTGCAATTCAACTTGGGTTAAGCCAACCGCCATTTGCGCATCTGGTTCGGACTGGACGGCAAGTTTTAAAAAGTGATCACGTTTATTCACATCGCTTTGTTTTTGCGCCGCGCGCGCCGCGCCTAAATAGTTAATCAGCTTGGTGTCATTGGTCACAGCACTTTTTGCTAAAAGGTTTTCCGCCGTTTGCCAGTGGCCTTCGGATAAGGCAATCATGCCATCAATAGTTTGTTGGCGCGCTTTGCTGCCTTTTCGGCCGCCGAACCAGCCTAAAGTTTTATCGGTGCCTTTGAGTAAATAACGGATCAGAAGCCAACCAAACCAAATTAATAGGAAAGCGACCATTAACACAGTCACTGCGAAATAATTTTGAAATTCAATCGCGGTTTTATCGAATAAAATATAGGTTGAGCCTTTAATATTACGAATAAAGGGTACTGAGAGTAGGCCAATAAAAAGCCCGATGATGACATACCAACGTAGCTTCATTCTTGATCTCCGTCGTTTGTTTCGGGTTTCTTATCTTCGAGTCGTTTAATGGAATCTTGGATTTTTTGATCGATATCACCAGTATGGTTATCGTTAGCCAATACATCCTCTTCTTCTGACTCATCTGCGGCTGCGGCAAGCTTGTTGCTGTTATTAGCAGTTTCAACTTGTTCGGATTGTAGCCATTGATTAAGTTGGCGCTGCTGACTTTGTTTAATAAAACTTAAAGATTCGATCTTATTGGGTAAGCTTATTGCTACTTTGGCCTGAGATAATTGTTTTAAATTTTCTAACAGAGTTTTTGAAGTTGAATCGCTGCGATAGTATTCGTTGACCCATATGGATAACTCTTTGAGCGCTTTATCGTATGCCGTTTGTTGGTGTCTGAGCGCGGCTAGTTGCGCCATCTGTATATTAAGACGCAGATTTTGCTCCAGTAGATCGGCTTGCTGCGGATTAATAAAAGGTTTGACCGATTGATCATAGTGATGAATTTTGTAGTAATCGCTAAAAGTATTGCGCACATTGGTTTTAAAGGTTTGCCAAGCGCTAGGAGCGGTCGCCGCTACTTCCGGTTCAGTTTGTTCAGAGAAGCTACCCAATTGCACGCTGGCTAAAGTTAATTGGGGCAGTAGCAGTTCTACAGCATCGAGTTTCACTAAAATGGTATCGATATCCAATGGGGCAACACTTTTGATCTGTGCAATATCCTTGCTGATGGCGCGTCTTAGACTTAATAAGTTGGAGTCGCCTACGGATAATAGTTGCTGGTCGGCAGCTTCTAATAAAGCAACAATTGAATCAGTGTCGTCGGAATAATGCAGTTTTTGTGCTGCTTGGCGAATTAAGTACTCTGCTTCAGCGATTTGCCAGTTGGTGGATTGAGTTTCTATATCGGCAGTTAATGATTGAAATTTTCGTTGGCTGGCGATCAGCTGTTGTTGCAATAGCTCTATTTGTTGCTCTAATTCAGTTCTTTGTTGTGCGGCCTGAGTGTGTTGTTGACTAAGGCTGTTGCGCAACTGACTAAGCTGCTGGCTTTGCGATTGTTGTGATTTTTCAAGTTCTACTAGTCGAGAATTGTCTTGTTGTACTGCCTGCATGGCTTGCCATTGTTGCCACAGCCAAAAGCCGCCGTAAGCAAGCGCAGCAATGACAATAAGCGCTAGTAGCCACTTTAAAGGTGAGGACTTTTTCTGAGGAGGTTCGGAAGCAACTTCTTGCTCTTCAATCTCTAAAGCTTCGATCAATTCGTCGGCTTGGTTTTCGGATTCGCTCATAGTCGCTCTCTGTAATTCTAGTGGTTGATCTGCGTGTCGCTCACGCTCTTGTTGTTTAAGTTGTTGCTGGCGCCATGCAAATGCTGCTTCTAGCAAGTCTTGGTTACTGGCACTAGCCGCAGTATAACAATTTGTGAGCCCCAATTGTTGTGCTTTATCCCTTATTCTGTCGCTTGCACAGAGGTATGCAAAGTCATGTTTTGAAGATTTTGCAGAATTTTGCAGCTGAGCAGTTTCTTTTCTTGCCAGCTGCTCTGTGACCAAACTTAAAACTTGCTCGCTGGTGATAAGTATAGCTTTGGGCGCAGCCAATTTAGGGAACTCTTGGGCGACTACCAGTCGTTGATAGACTTCTAATACGGCTAAAGAATAGTTCTCAGGCAATTTTTGCTCGAGTAGCTTGCGCCCCTGATTACCGCGAACTAAAGCAATTTTCTGCTCTGGCTCGGCCAGTTTTGCAACCAGCGCTAAAATACCTTCGCTATTCGCGGTTGCGGGTATCTGTGCTTCAATGCCTGCTGTTGCTAGTGCTTGCTGGGTGGCTTGGCCAACGGCAATAATGGGCTTTTGTTTCAGTAGAGCTATGGTTTCTTGAGGATCATGGGAAGCAGCATCAAGAAAAAAGTTAACCGCTTGTTGGCTGATAAAAATCACCAGATCGGCCTCGCTAGCCAAGTCAGAATCAAATTCTTTGGGGGCAAAATCGATTAGGGGGGTAGCATAGGCGCTAAAGTCATTCGCGCTAAAAAGCTGTTCCGCCTGCGAAGCGTAGGGCTCGGGCCGAGTAATAAGAATGGAGAAATTGCGGTTACTCATGACTACTGTCAGTAGTTGTTTGCTCAGTAGTTGCGAGATAAGACTGCATTAAGTTTTTGGCGCCTTGTTCGAGCAATTGGTGCGCTACTTGATTGCCTATCTTTAGCGCATCTTTTTTATCGCCATTCGCTGCGGCGGTAATGATAATTTGATCGCGACCACCCACTAAAGCCTTGAGCGAAAGTCGCTCTTCTTGCGTTTTATCAATAGTCGCAAAGGCGGCGACTGGTACTTGGCAGCTAGCTTGCAAGGTTTCCGTAATGCACCGCTCGGCTGCTACTCTGAGCTGAGTATCCTTATCGATTAATGGTGCTAATAAGTCATCCAGCTCAGGTTCATTGGTACGAGCTTCAATACCAACGGCTCCTTGCCCTGGCGCTGGCAACATTTGCTCTGGCGAGATAGCGCTACTGATCCGCTCGCTTAGGCCTAAGCGTTTAAGGCCAGCGCTAGCTAAAATGATAGCGTCGTATTCTTCATTATCCAGTTTCGATAAGCGAGTTCCGACATTGCCGCGCAAATCCTTGATTTCAAGATCGGGTCTAAACCGAAGTAGTTGAACTTTGCGGCGCATACTGGAAGTGCCAACCACCGCTCCGACGGGTAATTCTGCTAAATCTTGATAGCGATTAGAGACGAAAGCGTCGGTCGGATCTTCGCGCTCACAAATAACTTTAAGCTCTAAACCTTGTGGAAAGCGATAGGGAACATCTTTCATGGAATGAACTGCTATGTCTGCCTTATCGTCGAGCATTGCTTGCTCTAATTCTTTTACGAATAAACCTTTACCGCCAATTTTAGTTAAGGGCGTGCCTAAAATTTTATCGCCTTGAGTGGTCATGGGAACCAGCACCACCGATAAGTCTGGATAAAGTTGTTGTAGACGCGATTGTACATATCCTGCTTGCCATAGTGCGAGCGGGCTCTGGCGAGTGGCGATTCGTAGTTGCTTGATTGGCATGAAGCTTGTTGGACTGATTTTTAGTAGTAAAGTTAAGCGGATTTTAGCACAGTTTCAACCGAGCTTGACACTAAGGTTTGATACCGAGGTTTGATGGAAGAGTCTAATGCGATTAACGACTAAAAAATTTGCGTACTTCAGCTTGATGACGGCGACTGACTTCGGGAGTTTTGTCGGTATCATTCAGGGTTACAAACATACCACTTTTGTGCTGCTCAAAGCCTTTGAGAAAGTTTCGGTTAACCAAAGTCGAGCGATGGATTCTTAAAAAATAGCCGGAAAAATTCTGCTCAAACTCCTTGAGGCTGTCGGAAGTGAGATAGCTAGTATGACTAAGGTATACCTCGGTATATTTCTGGTCAGCGTGCAAGAAGATAATGTCATTTAGGGCAATCTTTCGGGTAGTTTTGGCATCCTTAATCACAATAAATGCGTCTTCTTTGGGTTCCGGCAATACCTTTTTTATGGCTTCAAGTAGCCGCTCACGGCGGATCGGTTTGAGCAGATAATCGCTAGCGCTAACGTCAAAAGCATCCAGTGCGTATTCGTCAAAAGCGGTGGTGAAGATAATTTTAGCAGTGTTAGCTTGTTGCCGCAGCGTTTCCGCTAGTTGAATTCCGCTCATGCTGGGCATGGAAATATCAAGAAAAATAAGTTGCGGCTGATGTTTTGCAATCATTGCTAAAGCTGCATCGGCGCTATCGGCTTCACCAATCAGATCAATCGCTTGGATCGGATTGATCAGACGAGTCAGTCGCTCTCTGGCTGGCTGTTCATCGTCAACTATAAGCGCGCTGATTTTTGTCATCAAGACTCCCTTTGAGAGTGATTACTCAAACTCCAAAGCCTGCCGCTTTGGAATTTTGATTCGACAATAAAAGCTATCATTGGAGCTATGATAGCTCAAGTGGGCGCGTCCTTGATAGAGCACCTCAAGCCGTTGGCGAATATTGCGCAGTGCCAACGAATTGCCTTTGTGTAAACTGGCTTGCGTGGTCGGTAGCGGATTGGTCACTTCCAGTTGCACATGGTTTTTGGCGCTGACACCGGTAATGAGGATCTCGCCGCCAGCTTGTCGATGTTGGACGCCATGATAGACCGCATTTTCGATTATCGGCTGGAGTAATAAAGGTGGGAAAGGCAATTCTGGCGCAATGGTGTCAGTTTGCCATTGGTATTGCAGCTTGTCGCCTAGACGCTGTTTTTCCAGCTTAAGGTATTGCTCGCACAGTTGCTGTTCTTCGGCAAAAGGGATCAGTTTGTCGGCCCTTTGCATACTGGCGCGGAAAATATCCGCCAGATCGAGAATGGATTCTTCGGTCTTATCAGGATCGATAGTCGCCATATTGGCTAGCGTATTTAAGCTATTAAACAGAAAGTGGGGGCGAATGCGCGACTGCAGCGCTTGCACTCGAGCCTCAGCTTCTGATTGGATTTGCAGTAACGATTGTTGCTGTAAAAAGTAATAGCGAAAGAAAACGCCGCTGACAATCAAGGCAATAGCGCCATTGCGCAGCAAAAAATCCAATGTGATGGTTTGATCCAAGTACCATTGCAGCAAAAGACTAAAGATAATGCTAATGCTGGTGGTGATAAGCACTGCTAAGTTAGAAAAGCGTCGCAGCGTCATTTGCCCAAAATAGCGCTTGATAAAGCACAGGATGCCAACACTAGACACGGCCGTCCAGAGGTTAAACAGGGCAAAGGACGAAAAGCTGAGCCAATAATTGCTGCGCCAGTTTGTACCTAAAAAGGCCATCAGTGCGGCAAGCAGCAGGCTGGCTATTATGGTTAAATAAAGAATACTGGCTCGACAAAAGTCTGGCAGCTCAGCCATTTGTGGCATTTCATGCTTCATAAGCTAATAGTGGCTTAAATCAACAAAAAATGCCAATAAAATCAAACCATTGGCTACTAAGTTACAATAATTTAAGCCAGCTGTTGTTGCAGATATTGGCTAATGGCTTGGATTTCTTCAGCACAGACCGCATGCGGCATCGGGTAGTCCTGCCATAGGATCTGGTAGCCGTTATCGGCCAAGGTTTTAGCGCTTATTTGGGCTCTTTGTATCGGTACCACCGGATCTTGCGAACCGTGTGCCATAAAAATAGCAGTTTCAAGATTGGCGCTGGTCATCTCTTGAGCGAGTTTATCGGCTTGAGTCAGGTAGGTGGAGAGAGCAATAATGCCACCAATTTTGAAAGTTAGTCGAGTGGCTAAATGCAAAGCTACAGCGCCGCCTTGAGAAAAACCAGCCAAGATTATCTTTTCAGGCGCAATGCCCGCGTCTAACTCTGCTTGTAGCAAAGCCATCACTTGTCCAGCAGATTTTTGCACCCCATCGCCATCTTCGCGCTGGGATAGATCGGCATTGCGGATATCGTACCAAGCACGCATCGGATAGCCATTGTTAATAGTTACGGGCATTACTGGTGCATGAGGAAAGATAAACTTGATCCCGAGCTCGGTGGGTAATTTCAGCTCTGGCACTATCGGCTTAAAGTCATTGCCATCAGCTCCAAGGCCGTGCAGCCAAATAACACTGGCTTGGTGGGTGCTTTGTGGTGCGATAATCTCGCAGGGTAGTAGTTCGCTGGTATCAGTCATAGCAATAATTAGGGTTAGAGGATTTTGTTTTGGGTATCGGCAACCTATATTTCGATAACAATATGCGCTTCGACCCCCGTTTGCTCGGTAAAAACCCGATTAAATAGGATATCGAGCGGTTCGCCATCGCGATCGGTTTGCCATTGGTTGATCGCTGGGTTCCAATCTAAATGATAGCCACCACTTTTTGCCGCCAGCCAAAGCTGTTGGAGTGGCGCTTGTTGATTTAAGATCAATTTACCACCAGCACCAAGGCTGATGGTTAGGATCCCACCACCAGTTTCGTAATCGATATCCATATCGGTTTCTTGGATCATGGTTTCCATCGCTTCTTCAATGGCTAATAAGGTGGCTTCAATTTTTTGGTGGTATTCGTGGCTGTTCATTGGCTCAGTCTATAATTCTGGGGCTAAAGGTTGTAACTTGAAGGCGCTACTAGGGGTGAATTGTAAACTTATCTTGCAGATAAAGCCAAGCTCATGCAAGATAACGGCAATAAAGATTGTGTTCGAACATCATGAAAAAATCATCCGTTAGAGTCTTCGGAACTTTAGTTTTGTTGGCCATCCTAGTTAGTGGTTGCGGCCAGAAGGGCCCTTTGCGTCATCCGGCTCCAGAGCCAGAGCAAAGTGGTTTGTCGGTAGCTGTCTCTAAATCGGCAGCTGTGCCTTTGTTAGCCCCAACCGAAGGGGGCTTTGATGCTGCTGCACTTTAGTAAGATGCATGGGCTGGGCAATGATTTTATGGTGGTTGATGGCATCAATCAGCCTGTTTACCTAAACAAGGCTCAGATCGCTCGCTTGAGTCATCGCAATTTTGGGATTGGTTTTGATCAGCTATTGTTGATCGAGCCGCCGCAACATCCCGCAGCAGATTTCCATTTCAGGATTTTCAATGCTGATGGAAGCGAAGCGGGTCATTGCGGTAATGGCGCTCGCTGTGTGGCTAAATACGTTAGGCAGCGGGGCTTAAGTTGGAAAAAAGAACTATCTTTATCGACTAATACGGCGATGATGCAGGCGCTGCTAGAAGATAGCGGTTTGATCACCATCAATATGGGAGCGCCGCGCTTTGAGCCTGAGCAGATCCCTTTGCGTTATGCACAAAAGTCGACTAATTATGGGTTAGAAGCTGCAGGCATTCGATACCAAGTGGGCGCTTTGTCGATGGGCAATCCGCACTGCGTTATTAAGGTGGACAATTTAGAAACCTTTAATGTCGAAAAAGTTGGGCAGGCGATGAGTGAGCACAGTTATTTTCCGCAGCAAGCCAATGTAGGCTTTATGCAGATCGTGGATCGTGAACATATTAAATTGCGGGTTTATGAGAGGGGGGTAGGCGAAACGCTGGCTTGTGGCACTGGAGCTTGTGCTGCGATGGTGGTGAGTCGACTAAATCAATTAACCGAAAAGAAAGTGAAAGTTACCCTGCCAGGTGGTAATTTGTGGATTGAATGGCATGGTCAAAGCAACCAAGATCAAAATAATGTGTCTATGACCGGTTCAGCCAAATGGGTATATGAAGGGCAAATAGAACTATGAATTCAAAACTACGACAGCCGCGTAACGGCATCATTGAAGAAAAGATCGTTGAATATTTAAAACAAAATCCTGATTTTTTTCATGACCATGATGAATTGCTGCACAGTATGCGTTTGCATCATAATGTTTATGGTTCTGTATCATTGGTTGAAAAGCAAATTTTGAACTTGCGAGAGCGCCAACAAAAATTAAACGCGCAGCTAGAAGTCATGCTTAAAACCGCGACTGAAAATAGCCAATTGTTATTAAAAGCCACTGGCTTAACGGTGGCTTTAATTGAAGCTCGCTCGGAGCAAGAATTGGTGGATAATTTATTAGCGCAACTTAACGATAAATTCGCTATTGATACTAGTCGTATTTGGTTGTTTGATCCCAGTGGTACTTTAAATCATGTTAACTATGGTGATCTTTACACCATTCAGCAATTAACGGAACAAAAATTTATTACTGAAGAGCCAGTGTGTGGTCGCGTTACAGATAGTACCGCGCAACTTTTTGATGGCGATAGAAATATTCAGTCTTACGCGCTTATTCCGCTAGGTGAAGGAGCAGAGCTGGGCGTGCTGGTATTGGGTAGTAAGGATGCTAATTTATTTACTGCCGACATGGGGACTTTATTTTTACGCTTGATTGGTGATGTAACCCAATCCTGTTTGGGTAAATATTACAGTTAATGGGTATTAATAAGCGATGACAGTATGCAACAACACATAAAGGCTTATCTCGATTACCTAAGTCATCAAAAGTTGTATTCAGAGCATACCGTTAGCAGCTATCAACGCTGTTTAAATAGATTTCAAGACTACTGTCAGCGCTATCAGCTGGACAATTATTCGATGATATTAGGGCAGCAGATCCGAATGTTTGTTGCCGAGCAAAATCGTCAAGGAAAATCCGCCACCAGTATTGCCCAGTCATTAAGTGCAGTGCGTCAATTTTTTGATTACTTGGTCGCGCACAAATTGGCTAAGTCGAACCCTGCTAAGGGTATTCGTGCGCCAAAAAAGCCGAAACGGTTGCCCAAAAATATTGACGTTGACTCCTTAACTCAGTTTTTAGATCGAATACCCACAGACGAGCCGTTACAACAGCGGGATAAAGCGATCATGGAGTTGTTTTACAGTTCGGGCATTCGGTTGAGTGAGTTAGTGGGGATCGATCTGCCGGATATGGATCTGGCCAACCAAGAACTGCGAGTATTGGGTAAAGGTAATAAGCAGCGGCAAGTGCCGATTGGAACTGCTGCTATTGAGGCGATTAAGGTTTGGCTCAAGGCACGCAGCTTGTTGCTCAAAGATCCGCAAGAATTGGCCTTATTTTTAAATAAAAATGGCAAGCGCCTATCGCAACGCGGAATACAAATGCGCTTAACCCACTGGGGTAAAGTATTAGGTCTGAATGACAAGCTGCATCCACACAAGCTACGCCATTCTTGCGCGACTCATGTTCTAGAGTCTTCCAGTGATTTGCGTGCGGTACAAGAATTATTAGGCCATGTCAGTATCGCCACCACCCAAGTGTACACCCATTTAGACTTTCAACATTTAGCTAAAACTTACGATGCGGCGCACCCGCGAGCCCATAAGAAAGCAACTGCCAAGAAGCAGAATCCTGAATCCTTAAAAGCTACTAAAGAGAAAAACAAAAAGTGACCGACATCAAGTCCATAGCTTGGGATCAAATTAAAATCATCAGTTTTGATCTGGACGATACGCTTTGGGACAATCGCGGCGTTATAGAAACCTGCCAACAGGCTTTGTTCGATTATTTATCTGAGCAGCACCCACCAATTAAAGAGCGCTTTTCTATTGATGCGATGGAATCTATCGCGCAGCAACTGCAACTATCGAACCAAAACTTCGATAATATGACCTTATTGCGTAAAGCAGTGATCAAACAAATGCTAATAGACACTGACGGTGATTTGGCCTTAATTAATCCGGCTTTTGCAATTTTTTATCATTGGCGCAATCAAATTCAAGTACCGAAAATTAGCCGGCAGGTTTTGCAAACACTGACAAAAAAATACACCCTAGTGGCAACTTCAAACGGTAATTCAAATTTGCATCAAGTCGGTCTAGCGAAATATTTTGATCAACATTTGATCGCCGGAATTCATGGGCAGGCTAAACCTTCGCCAGAAATGCTCAATTATCTAGTCGCTCATTACCAAATTAATACCAATCAGTTAGTGCATATTGGCGATAGTTTTGAAACAGATATTTTAAGCGCCAAAGCGGCTAAGGTGCCGCATTTGGAACTTAACTTTGAGCAAATCGGCGTCTTACACTCGATTTGATTTTACCTAGCGGCGATTAGGCAAGTTGTTATTGGATAAATAGTCAGTTAAGTTCGTAGCCATTTTATCAATTAAGCGCACTTTGGCTTCCTGACTCGCCCAAGCGATATGTGGAGTGAGCACTAGATTGTTCAGTGGCTTGTTCAGCAACGGATTGTCAGCGGTCGGTGGTTCTTGCGATAAGACATCCAGCGCTGCCCCTGCAATCATCTTATTTTGCAAAGCTTTGGCCAGATCCGTTTCATTAATAATGGGCCCGCGGGCGGTATTGATTAAGTAGGCGCTGAGTTTCATCTGTTGCAAAAACTCACTATCGACGAGCTGTTGAGTCTCTGGCGATAAAGGGCAGTGTAGGCTAATAAAATCGGCTTTTTGTACTGCGTCCATCAGTGGTTCCTGATTAGTCCTAACGGGGCGATTAGGCAGCTGCGCAAAACTTACCTTCATACCAAAGGCTTGCGCCAGTTGTGCCACTTTTTTACCAATATTACCCTGCCCAATAATCACTAGGTTTTTATTCGCTAACTCGATGGTGGGGTAATTGGTTAGGGTAAAAATTCGGCTAGCTTGCCAAGCGCCTGACTTGGTCAGCCGATCATGCTCAATGGTACGGGTGGCAAAATTCAGCATAAATTGTAGGGTCAGTTGCGCCACCGTATAGGTTGAATAGTCTTCGACGTTTAAGGCTTGGATATTTAGATCTTGGCAGGCGTTTAGATCCAAATTATTCATGCCAGTAGCAGTTAATTGAATCACCTGTAGGTTCGGTAGCTGCTCAAGCAGAGCCCGATCGAGTACGACTTTATTGGTGATAATCACCTCACAATCAGCACAACGCGCCAAGACTTGGCTCGGCTCGGTTTGACCATAAATTTCAAATTGGTCGAACAGCTGACTCACTGGTGATAAATCAACGCCGCCGCTGCTGGCTGGATCTTGCCAATCGCCAAGCGTATCGGCATCGAGTAAAACCGCTTTCATATTTGCTCCTAAACTGTCGACTAACACTATTGAATAGAAAAACTTAACTGACCCAGTTCGCTAAAGTCCGCATCGTATTGACCGCGTTCGGCAGGGATCATCTTGCCTAAAACGCCGGTAATTAAAATATCGCCTTTTTTGAGCGAGTAGCCAGCACTTTGTAGTCTCATCATTAACCAGCGAAGCGCTACCAATTGATCGCCCATAGCATCGGTCGCCTTACCTTTTATTACCGTTTGCCCATTACGAGTCAGTTCCGTGGTGATGGAATTGATGGTGCTTGGGTTTAAAGGTTTGGGCTTGCCAATCAAGAAGTGATTAGATGCAACATTGGTGGTTATCAAATCGATCCCAGTGACCTTGCTCAGATTGGGGAAATCTAGGTTTGGTAGTTCAATCACTGCAACGGCCTGGTCGAAAAAGCCGCGAATATCCGGTGGAAAAATCACAAATTGAGGCAGATCGGTTTTGAGGATAAAGCCAATTTCCGTTTCCAACATCAAGCGCTGGTAGTCGTTCAATAGATAGACTTGACGCTCATAAGACAGCCCTTCTTTAAATAAGACGCCGGCTATGGGTTGCGTAACCCCAAACTTGGCTTGACCTACCTGACTGGTGAGCCCTGCTTTATAGCCAACGATAGTTTTATGCTGATTTTGTACTCGCAACTGCTGTTTTTGATAAGCTTTAGCTACCGGATCAAGTGGCGGTGTGGCTGTATAGGGTGATTGGCAGCTAACTAGCGAAATAAAACTGAAAAAGAGTAAAAATACAGCCGCTTTTTTCATACAATGGTCATCAATCAAAATTTTAATAAGCATACCCTAAATGGATGCCTCAAGCATACTCGAGTCGCTAAACGAGCCACAAACTGAAGCAGTAACCGCGCCCAACAAAGCCTTGCTGGTGTTAGCCGGTGCTGGCTCGGGCAAAACCCGTGTATTAGTACACCGGATTGCTTGGTTGGTTAAGGTCGAGGGCGTCTCACCGAATGGAATTTTGGCGGTGACCTTTACCAATAAAGCGGCGCACGAGATGCGTGGGCGGGTTGAGGATATGCTGGCAATGCCGGCGCGCGGTATGTGGATTGGGACTTTCCACTCGATTGCGCATCGCTTATTACGCGCCCACTATAAAGATGCTGGTTTACCCGAAGGTTTTCAGATCCTCGATTCGCAGGATCAGCTCAGAGTGATCAAGCGGGTGATGAAAGAGCTTAACCTAGACGATAACGAATGGCCGCCAAAACAAGCCCAGTGGTATATCAATGCGAAAAAAGATGAGGCGCTAAGACCGGGTGATATTCATCATCATGGTGATTTTTTTGTTAGCACCATGATCAAGGTGTATTACGCCTACGAAGAAGCCTGTAAAACCGCCGGCCTGGTAGATTTTAATGAGCTGTTGCTGCGTGCTTATGAGCTATGGAGCAAAAATCCGCGCTTGTTACAGCACTACCAAGAACGTTTTGCGCATATTTTGGTGGACGAGTTTCAAGATACCAACCATATCCAATATGCTTGGATCCGGATGCTGTGTAGCGCTAACAATCGTATCACCATAGTCGGCGATGACGACCAGTCGATTTACGGCTGGCGCGGCGCGAAAATCGAAAACATCCGCCAGTTCGAACAAGATTTCCCCGATTGTAAAGTGTCCCGTTTGGAACAGAATTACCGTTCCACCTCGACGATTTTAAAGGCGGCCAACGCCGTGATCGCCAATAACAATGACCGTTTAGGCAAAAACCTTTGGACCGATGGTAACCAAGGGGAGCCGATTGCGGTTTATGCGGCTTTTAATGAACAAGAAGAGGCGCGCTTTATTGCGGCGCGGATTGAAGATTGGATCGGCCAAGGCAACAGTTATAACGACATAGCAATCCTGTATCGCTCCAACGCCCAGTCGCGGATCTTGGAAGAATCGATGCTGTATAAAGGGATCCCTTATCGGATTTATGGCGGCTTGCGCTTTTTCGAGCGCGCCGAGGTTAAGGATACTCTGGCCTATTTGCGGTTAATGACGAACCGTAATGACGATGCCTCTTTTGAGCGGGTGGTGAATCAGCCAGCGCGCGGTCTAGGACAAAAATCGGTTGATGCGATCCGCGAATTGGCGCGAAGTCAGCAAGTGTCTTTGTGGCAGGCTGCGGAAAAAATGGTAGCGGAGAATTTATTAACTCCGCGAGCCAAGAATGCCTTGGCTGGCTTTGTAAATTTGATCAATGAGCTTGATCAAGATACAGCCGAGTTGGAGCTGGCTGAGCAAACTCAGATTGTTATTGAGCATTCTGGCTTGTTAGAAATGTACGGTAAGGAAAAAGGCGAAAAAGGCCAAGCACGCAAAGAAAACTTGCAAGAATTGGTGAGCGCTGCACGTGAGTTTGATCCGGACGAAGTAGTGCCAGAAGAACTGCCTGATATGGAGCCTTTGACCGCCTTTTTATCCCACGCTTCATTGGAAGCTGGCGATACTCAAGCTGAAGAATACCAAGAAGCGGTGCAGATGATGACGCTACACTCGGCTAAGGGTTTAGAGTTTCCGCTAGTCTTTATCACCGGAGTCGAGGAAAAACTATTTCCCCATCAAATGTCGCTTGATGAGCCAGGCGGACTCGAAGAAGAGCGGCGTTTGGCTTACGTCGGCATCACCCGAGCGATGCAGCAGCTGTATCTGACCTATGCGGAAAAGCGGCGTTTATTTGGGCGCGAAACCTATCCGCAAATGTCGCGCTTTATTCGCGAGATCCCTTCGGAATTATTAAGCGAAGTGCGTTTAAACACCCAAGTGCAAAGACCTGTTTTCACCAAATCATCACCCATCCGCAAAAAAAGTCCCGAAGGTTTCTATCTAGGCCAATTGGTTAAACACCCCAAGTTCGGCAAAGGCATCATCATTAACTATGAAGGCGATGGCCCGCAAGCTTCGGTACAAATTAATTTTGAAACCGAAGGGCTAAAAAAGCTGATGGTAGCTTATGCCAAATTGGAAGCCGTTACCTAAAATGTAAAAAATATTGACATTAATTTAAGTAATGTTAATTGCCTCATAAAATTAGTTTAAATAATGATTGATGGCGACTTTCTGAACTGCTATAACTTGCAAAGTCCGGTTAACGGAACAACAACACTGGTTAGTTTTGAGTGTTAAGAAGGAGAGGCTATAAAGCCTAAATTATAACCAATCACGGGGTAGTTCCATGAAGTTATCTATGAAAAGCGGCCTAGTGCCTGCGGCTGTTGCTGTGGCTATGGGTTTAAGTTTATCCGTCCAAGCTGAAGACGTTTCTGATCGTTTGATCATTAAATATAAACAACACGTTAATCTAAAAAATAAATCTGGTTTTAATGCCATGAACAGTATGGCTGCGCGCACCGCAGAGTCGATGCAGCATCGCCGTTTTATGCACAATGGTGCACAAGTAGTAAAGCTTAATCGTAAGCAAAATCGCAAGCAATTAGCACGTTTGATGGCACAAATTGCCGCCGATCCGGATGTGGCTTTCGTAGAAATTGATGCGATTAAAAAGCCTTTCGCAACGGCTAATGACGAATTTTATAATCTGCAGTGGCACTATCATGAAGCTACTGGCGGTATTAACCTTGAAGACGCTTGGGATCAAGCTACGGGTGCTGGGGTGAATGTAGCGGTCTTGGATACGGGTTATCGTCCCCACGTTGACTTAGCGGCCAATATTATTGGTGGCTATGACATGATCAACGATACCTTTGTTGCTAATGATGGCAACGGTCGTGATTCAGACGCGCTCGATCCAGGTGATTGGGTTACTTTTAATGAGTGTGGTGGCTTTAACTCAGCGCAAGACTCAAGCTGGCACGGTACCCACGTTGCCGGTACGGTTGCTGCGGTAACCAACAATAATATTGGGGTTGCTGGCGTTGCTTATAATTCTAAGGTAGTACCGGTACGCGTCTTAGGTAAGTGTGGTGGCTATACTTCGGATATTGTGGATGGCATCGTGTGGGCATCTGGCGGTAGCGTTTCGGGCGTGCCGGGAAATCCTAATCCTGCCAAAGTTATCAATATGAGTCTTGGCGGCTCTGGCGCTTGTTCGCAGTCGGAAATCGATGCGATTAATACCGCTAAAGCCAATGGTGCTGTGGTGGTGGTTGCTGCGGGTAATAGCAATGCCAATTCTTCAAATTACAGCCCAGGCAACTGTCCAGGCGTTATTAACGTGGCGGCAACCGGTCGTCAAGGCGAGCGCGCTTCTTACTCAAACTACGGCTCCAATATTGATGTTGCAGCGCCAGGCGGCAATGGCAATGATGGCATTGCTTCAACCTTGAATGATGGTGCTCAAGGTCCGGGTAGTGATATTTATGTGTATTACCAAGGAACTTCGATGGCAGCGCCGCATGTGGCGGGTGTTGCGGCTTTGATGTTTGAGGCGAACCCAAATGCGACACCGGATGAAATCGAGCAGGCGTTAAAAGATTCTGCACGAGCCTTCCCATCTGGCTCTAGCTGTAATACCTCTAACTGTGGTGATGGTATTGTGGATGCGGCTGCAGCAATCGCTGAAATCGATGGCGGCACGCCACCCACCAACCAAGCGCCTAACGCGAGCTTTACCTTTAGCTGTGCCGATTTAAGCTGTAGTTTCGACGGCTCTGGTTCCAATGATCCGGACGGTTCCATTGCAAGCTATGCTTGGTCATTCGGTGGCTCTGGTGCAACCACTAATCATACCTTTGGTAGCGCCGGTACCTATGCGGTCACGCTAACCCTAACCGATAATGACGGTGCGACAGATAATGCTACTCAGCAAGTCACAGTAACTGATGGCGGAACCGGCCCAGCGCCAATCGATTTATACTTCGACGGCTTTACTCGCAAAGGCTTCTTAAAAGTTCGTTGGTCTGGAGCAAATGGCTCGCGTGTCGATATTTATCGCGATGGCACTAAGATCAAAACTACTCGTAACGATGGTAAGTGGAACGATAAGAATGTTACTGCTGGCGTAACTTATACTTATCAAATTTGCGAACGTAACTCGACTACCGTTTGTTCGGATGAGGAAAGTGTAACGCCTTAATGCTTATCTAAGTATGTAGTGAGTACCTAAGGGAAAAAGCCCAGCAATTGCTGGGCTTTTTTTGAGCTAGAGAAAAATTTATCCTTGCGGTGCTTGTTGGTACATATCTTGCGCTCTTTGATACAAGACCCAGCTGGTGAAAATATATTTATCGTCGGAAATTGGCTTTTGTCCGCGGTGGGTGTGGGTAAAGCCAGCGGGCGCGATCAGTAGCGAGCCTTGTTTGGGTTTGGAGCGAATTTTTTGAAAGTAAAATTCGGTTTCGCCGCCTTCCTCGACATCGTTTAAGTAAAACATCCAAAGCAAAGTGCGGTGTAACGAGTCCTGATGGGGATCTTGCGGGTGCGGATAATGTTCCGAATGCCAATGGAAATAGCCGCCTTTGCCTTTTTCATACTTTTGTAAATTAACTGAGCCAAGGCGATACACCGCGCGTAAAAAATTCGCCAGCGAAGCGTCGTCCATCTTTTCCACATCAACGTAGGATAATGGCTCCATTTCACCATCTTGGTTTTGATAGGTGAGGGAAATCGCACCGGCAAGCATAAAGGGGTGTTGGCGAACGTATTGAATCAGACCTTGTAAGACAATATTTTGCAGATGGGTCATTTCGTCTTGCCATTCATCTGCAAAATTAGTGATGGTAATATCGATACTGTTCTTTTTAATTTTATCCACCCCATGACCAGTTTCTCCTTGGCGTTTGTTTGGGCTTTGCTCGAATTTATCAATACAGCGCTGACAAAACTCAGGGCTAAGCGCGTTTTCATAGATATTAATAAAACTGGACATGCGAACTCCATTCTGGGGTGAAAAGTTGAACAAATTTGCCATAGCCTATTATAGTCGGTACATTGATGCCAGTAGTTTTTTAGAGCTTAAAATAAGATGAAACGTAGAAAATTTATTGGCGGCTTGGGTGCGACGGCGGTGGGACTTAGCGCTTGTAGCAAACCGAATAAACCGCCAGAGAAAAACCAATCCGCATCCGCTAGTGGCAATAGCTTTAGCGGTAAGGTGATTGAGTGGACCATGGTCACGACTTGGCCGAAAAACTTTGCTGGATTGGGTGAAGGAGCGGAATATTTAGCACAACTGATTAATCAGATGAGCGGCGGCCGGATGCGAGTGAAGGTTTATGGCGCTGGCGAATTAGTGCCGGCCTTGCAAGTGTTTGAGTCGGTGGCGATCGGCGCTGCGCAAATGGGTCATGGAGCAGCTTATTATTGGCGCGGTAAATTAGCGATGGCGCCGTTTTTTGCCTCGGTTCCTTTTGGCCTGAATGCACAAGAAATGAACGGCTGGTTGTTGCACGGTGGCGGCTTGGAGCTTTGGCAGGAGCTGTATGATCCGGTGGGTTTAATGCCTGAACCCGCAGGCAACACTGGGGTGCAGATGGCGGGTTGGTTTAATAAAGAAATCCACTCCATGCAGGATGTGCAAGGGCTTAAAATGCGTATTCCAGGGCTTGGCGGCGAAGTCTGGAAACGGGCTGGCGGTATTCCAGTGCTGATGCCTGGCTCGGAAGTTTTTACCTCGCTGGAAACTGGGGTGATTGATGCTGCTGAATGGGTCGGCCCTTATAACGATTTGGCTTTTGGTTTGTTTAAAGCGGCTAAATATTATTATTATCCTGGCTGGCACGAGCCTGGCACTACGCTAGAAGCCTTGATCAATAAAGATGCTTATCAAGCTTTGCCAGAAGATCTGCAGCAAGTGGTCACTCAAGCTTGCCGCGCGGCTAATGCGGATATGTTGGCGGATTTTACCGCGCGTAATAACCAAGCCTTGCAAACCTTAGTGGAAAAACATGGAGTCGTGCTAAAAGAGTTACCGCAAGAGGTGTTAACGGAGCTGGCTAAAATTTCTGATGAGATGTTAACCGAACAAGCAAGCAGCGATCTGGATCGACGGATACTGGAGTCTTTTATCAGTTTTCGCGATCAGGCGCGTCAATGGCATAAGGTTTCTGAGCAGAGTTATTATGATGCAAGAAGTTAAGCGGCTTGCCCAGTAATTTGCTCATAACCGCTGAACTGGTTACGGTATCGCCGCTATTGTAGAAGCCGGAGTTGTTGCTTGATGAGTTATCGCCAGATGCGAGGTTCAGTAGCTGCTTTTCTGCAATCACCTTGTTCAATTGTATAGAAACCGCCTCAGCGTTATCTACAATGGTTAATGGGGCATCGCCAGCGACGGTTGTAATGCTAGGACTTAAAAACGGATAGTGGGTACAGCCAAGCACTAGAGTATCAATACCATTTTCTAACATGGGGTTTAAATAGCGCCCAACTAACGCTAAGGTTTCAGGCGCATCCAATGCGCCTTGTTCGACCTGTTCAACAAACCCATGGCATGCCGATTCATAGACTGTGATATCTTTGGCGAAGCGCTGTTTTAATAACAGGTAGCGCTCGCTATTAAGGGTATGTTCGGTGGCGAAAACGCCAATTTTCCCCGTGTTGGTTAAAGCCGCTGCCGGTTTAATGGCGGGCTCGATGGCAATAATTGGAATATCGTATTCAGCCCTTAACCATTCGGCCATAAGCGCGGTTGCGGTATTGCAGGCAATCACCATGGCTTTGGCATTGTTTTTGGCAAAAAAATCAGCGATAAACAAACAGCGCTGTTTTAACAAAGTTTGATCCAAGTTGCCATAAGGTGCGTATTTCGAATCAGCGAAATAGAGCAAGTTTTCATTCGGCAGCTGTTTTTGCACCGCCTTTAAAATAGAAAGGCCGCCAACTCCGGAATCAAAAATACCAATTGGGCGCTCGGACATAGGGTGTTTATTTTCCTACCATAAGTGTGTGGTTAAACCATCGGATTAGTTTAGCGTTGCGGGAAGCCAAGTCGCCAGCGATGGCCATAGCGCAATCATAATCAATACCAGCATTTGAATTATAATAAAAGGTATGACCCCTTTGTAGATATGCTGAGTTTTAATTTCCGGCGGTGCTACTCCGCGCAAATAAAAGAGCGCGAAACCAAACGGCGGCGTTAGGAACGAGGTTTGGAGATTAATCGCGATTAAAATACCTAACCAAATTGGATCGGCGCCCATTAACAATAATACGGGGCCTATAATCGGCACTATGACAAAAGTGATCTCGATAAAATCGAGAATAAAGCCGAGCAAGAACATCACGATCATGACGATCAACAAGGCTGTAAACAAGCCGCCGGGCAACTGACTAAAGAACTGATGGATCATCTCATCACCGCCCAACAGGCGGAATACTAGTGAGAAAATTGAAGCGCCAATTAAAATTAAAAAGACCATGCTGGTGGTTTTGACCGTCGCGCGCATGACCTCTTTTAGCCGCGCTAGACTGAACTGTTGGCGAACGATAGCCAATAAGATTGCGCCTAGAGCTCCAATGGCCGCAGCTTCGGTGGGGGTGGCGAGTCCTGTTAAGATTGAGCCTAAAACCGCCACGATTAAAATTAGCGGCATGCTTAAGTTTTTGAATGCAGCAAAATACAGCTGGCGTCGGCTGATTTCGGAGCTCGACTCAATTGCCGGTGCTCGCTCGGGATGACGCCAAGCGATAAAGGCGACATAGGCCATATAGCTCATCACCAAAATTAAACCTGGGATCACCGCGCCCATAAACAAATCGCCAATGGACGCCACCTGATCGGTTTTTAAGCCCTGTCCCTTAGCTTCGGTCATCGCATTAGCCAGCACGTCTCCGAGTAACACCAAAACAATTGAAGGCGGGATAATTTGTCCTAAAGTCCCCGAAGCACAAATAACGCCAGTGGATAATTCGGGTTGATAACCTCGCTTTAACATGGCGGGTAAGGACAGCAGCCCCATAGTGACCACGGTAGCGCCGACGATGCCCGTACTGGCTGCCAATAGCATGCCAACCAGTGTTACTGCAATTCCCATGCCGCCGCGCAACTTACCAAATAAGGTAGCCATCGAGTCCAAGAGATCTTCGGCGATCTTGGCTCTCTCGAGCATCAAGCCCATAAAGATAAATAGAGGAACTGCGACTAAGGTGCCGCGCTCCATAATTTTAAACAGACGACCGCCGAGAAAATTAAAGCGCGTGGGTTCGATAATACCCAGCCAAATGCCAATGGCGGCGAACAATAAGGAGACCCCCGCTAGACTAATGGCAACCGGATAGCCCAATAGCAACACTAAGCAGACGCAAGCGAATAGCAATAGGGGCAATAGATCGATAAGCAGCTCAAGCATGCGGTTGCTCCAACTTTTGATCGTCGCTCAGATGACTGCTAAGGTTCGGATCTGGGGCTTTGCCCAGTAAAAACAGTAGATTTTTCAAGCTGTTGGAGAGGCCTTGCAAAAACAAGCTGATTGGCAGAAGCAGTAACAAGCCCATTAACAGATACAGATAAGGAATACCGCCAGGATCGTTGGAGCCTGTCTTAAGAGCCCAATTCAAAGCTACTGTATTGACCGAATAGTGGTAAATAAACCAGCACACAGGAACCAGCAAAAAGACAAAGCCAAAAATTTCGACCCAAGCTTTTCGGCGCGGCGTGAATTTCTGATAAAAGACGTCCACTCGCACGTGCCCATTGTGCTTCAAGGTATAGGCAGCGCCAAGCATAAAGACCAAAGCGTGCATATAGGTCACTGACTCTTTGAGAGGGATGGCGCTTAAGCTGAAACCATGCCGTAAAATCAGCACCAAAACCACCGCCAGCACCATAAACAGCGTTAGCCAAGCGATGACCCTTCCCGACCATTCAATCAAGGCATCCAAGATACGAATTAAGCGTGTAAAAATAGGCGTTATCATTCTAATTTTTGCTTGTTTAGGAATTAATCAATCTAACTTTTCCACAGTTGAGGATAAAGTCTATACTTTTTTTCAGATGAGAGACAACTTTCAGTTATATTTATAAACATTTGTTTTTATTAAATTTTATCCAATGCAAATATGACTTGCTCTAATTCATCCTGTTTTAAGGTGTCACTTTTAACTTAGTTATCGGCTTTTTTATCACAGACTTATCCACAGAAATTGTGGCTTTGTGGATAACAAAAGACAGTTGTGCTTCTAAGATACTGAAAATGCTTGAAATGATCCATTTAATCTTGAACTGGAGTCGCCATTTTAGCAAGCTGGCTCCCTTGAACTTGCTTTGAAATTGGCTGAGTTTGGCTAGCGTTAAATCTGGCTATTCGCCTCAATTCCATATGATTTTTGACCCCGCTAGCGCGGTCTTTATCCAGAATAGGTCAGTAAAATAAAAACAAAAGTGAAAAACCATATTGAGATCAGTGATTTATAGAGGTTGTGAGCTAGTTCAAGCTATCCAACTTGTGCTTTTCAAAACCCTCTTATAGACTTGAAGGTAGGTAAATTAAACTTTATAGGAATATTCTAACTAAAAAAGCAGTCGTAATTCATCCACTAACCATTGTGTGTTAATTAAGTTTAGGTCAATGAGCTTTAGTCAATTAAGACTGTTTTTGCTAACCAAACTGTAAATTTGCCGACAGTTAAAACTAACGGTCAAGGATGTTTATTATGGCAGAGGAAAAAACTTCCAGCGGAAAAGGTTTCGGACAATTTCGTAACCTTAGCTATTTGCTTGCGTTTCCGTTCTTACTTTCGAGCTGCTCGAAAGCCAATATGCCAATGCTCAACCCAGTGGGGCAAGTGGCAGAATCTGAGTATGAGCTCTTAGTCATCTCCACCCTCATCATGGCGTGCATTATCGTGCCAGTGATCATTGCTACCTTGTGGATTGCTTGGCGCTATCGAGCGTCTAACGATAAGGCCAAATACGATCCGGAATTTGAAGATTCTAAGCCTATCAATATGGTGACATTGTTTGTGCCGATGCTAACCATTTTAGCGCTAGGCACTGTGACCTGGATCTATACTCATCGACTCGATCCTTATCGACCGTTAGGCGGCGATGAAAGACCGTATGAAATTCAGGCGGTTAGTCTTGATTATAAGTGGCTGTTTATTTATCCCGAGGAAGGAGTAGCAACCGTTAATCAATTGGTAGCGCCCACCGGGCGCCCAGTGACCATTCGCATCACTTCTGATCCCATGATGACTTCGATTTTCATTCCGGCGATTATCAGCCAGATTTATGCCATGCCTGGAATGGAAACCCGAGCCAACTTCTTAGCGCCGGAACCGACCGTGTTGGAAGGAGCCAATGCTATGTATTCTGGCCCTGGTTTTTCAAAGCAACGATTTTTGATGCATTTGCTAACGCCGGATGAATTTCAGGCTTGGGCGGATAATGTTGGTAGCGCAAATAACGTCATTGGCGATGCGGAAGTGACTCAAGAATCGCGGTTGAACTTTGAGCGTTACGAGCAACTGGTTGAACGTACGGAAGGTTATCCAATCACCTATTTTAGTTCGACCGAGCCAGAGCTTTTTAGTCGGATTGTGCAGAAATATATGCCTCATTACAGTATGAAGCCGCTAAAAACCACAGAAGAATATGACAAGGAGCTTTGATATGTTTGGTCGTTTATCAATGGATGCATTACCCCTTTACAGCCCAGTAGCGCTAAGTGGGGCGGCGGTAACGGTTTTAGGTGCCTTGGTGGCAGTTGCCGTCTTGACCTATTTCAAAGCTTGGGGTTGGTTATGGCGTAATTATTTAACCACGGTCGATCATAAAAAGATTGGCATCATGTACATAGTGCTGGCTTTGATTATGCTACTGCGTGGGTTTTTTGACGCTATCATGATGAGAAGCCAGCAAGTTATGTCGGTGGCTGGCGAGGGGTATTTAGAAGGCGATCATTTCCAGCAGATTTTTTCGGCTCATGGCACCATCATGATTTTCTTTATGGCTATGCCCTTTATGAGCGGCTTGATCAATTACCTGTTGCCGTTGCAAGTTGGTGCTCGAGACGTTGCTTATCCCTACATGAATGCCTTGAGTTTTTGGTTAACCGCTGCTGGCGCGGGTTTAGTTCTGATCTCGTTAGTGGTTGGAAAGTTCTCAACCGCGGGCTGGACTGGCTATCCACCCTATTCGGGAATTTTACGAAGTCCCGGAGTTGGCGTGGATTATTGGATTTGGTCAATTTTTATATCCGGCTGGGGGACGACCATGTCAGCAATTAATTTCATTGTCACCATTATCAGGCGGCGAGCTCCCGGCATGAAATTAATGCATATGCCGATTTTTACTTGGACAGTATTGTGTGCCAGCATCATCATCTTATTGTGCTTCCCCGCGCTCACGGTGGCGACTGCCTTATTGGGTCTGGATCGTATTTTTGAGATGCATAATTTTACCAACGAAGCCGGTGGTAACATTATGAACTTTGCCAACATATTCTGGATGTGGGGCCATCCTGAAGTCTATATCTTGGTGTTACCGGCGTTTGGTATTTTTTCTGAAGTCAGTGCAACCTTCTCCAGCAAAAAACTGTATGGCTATAAGCATATGGTATCAGCTACCGCGGTGATCACCATTTTCTCAATGCTGGTCTGGCTACACCACTTCTTTACCATGGGTTCTAGCGCATACGTTAATGCGGTATTTGGTATTGCCACTATGATCATCGGGATCCCGACCGGTTTAAAAATCTTTAATTGGATGTTCACCATGTACCGCGGCAAGGTACGCTTCCATTCAACCATTTATTGGCTGCTAGGCTTTATTGTCTTGTTTGTAATTGGTGGAGCGACGGGTGTGATGCATGCGATTGTGCCGGTGGATTACAACCTGCATAACACGACCTTCTTGGTGGCGCATTTCCACAATATGATTATCCCAGGAGTGCTGTTTGGTTATTTAGCGGGCTACAACTATTGGTTCCCTAAAGCCTTTGGATTCCAGTTGGATGAAAAGTGGGGTAAACGGATCTTCTGGGGTTGGTTCCTTGGATTTATTTGTGCCTTTATGCCGCTGTATGCATTGGGTTTGATGGGGCTGCCAAGACGTACCGCCGAGATCTATGATCCCAGCTTTATGCCATTGCTAGTAGTTGCCTTTATCGGCGCTTGTCTGGTGTTATTTGCCATTATTGGCATGCTGATCCAGCTTTACGTCAGTATTAAAAATCGCGATAAGCTGCGTGATACTACTGGCGATCCTTGGGATGGGCGAACACTGGAGTGGACTATTCCATCGCCACCACCGGAATTTAACTTTGCTCGAGTTCCTTATATTGACGAAATAGATGGCTATGCCGAAGCTAAACGAAAGGGAGAATCGTTAAAGTTAGGTCCTTATGAAGATATTGAAATGCCTAAATCAACGCCTATTGCCTTTATTATCGGAGTCATATCGTTTGTAGCCGGTTTTGCAGCCGTATGGCAAATTTGGTGGTTATTCTTCGTCAGTTTAGTAGCCATTTTAGCGGCGACCATTGTGCGCAGTTATAACGATCATGATGAATATGAAATCACGGCTGAGGAAGTCAAAGAAATTATGGAAAGCCATCAAGGAGTATCGTCATGACAGAAATTACCGCAAGCAACGCTCAGGAGATAGAAGATAAAGAGCACCCAATGGGTAATTTGGGTACTCCTGCTAGTAATGCCAAGCATGGCGAGCGCGCACTGGGTTTTTGGTTTTACTTGATGAGTGACTCCATTATTTTCGCTCTCTTGTTTGCCAATTATGAAGTTTTGATTAATGGTGTCGCCGACGGGCCAAGAGCAAATGAAATTTTTGAAATTGGCCGCGCCGCGCAAGAAACCGCGTTATTACTACTCTCAAGTTTCACTTTTGGCATGATTACCATAAGCGCTTTATCGGGAAAACGAAATCTAGCGCTGATTTGGTTGGTGGTAACCTTTATTTTAGGCGCGGGCTTTATTGTGCTCGAGCTACTTGAGTTTAAAGAGTTAATTGATGATGGCCATGGCCCGCAGCGCAGTGGCTTCCTGTCCTCTTTCTTTGCGCTAGTAGCAACCCACGGTTTGCATGTCTTGTTCGGTCTTATTATGTTAGCCGTAATTGCAGCGCAGATGTTGAGCAAAGGGCTAACTGAACCAGTATTGTCGCGACTGTATCGAGTCGGTTTATTTTGGCACTTCCTTGATCTTATTTGGATCGGGATCTTTTCTATTGTCTACTTGCCAGGAATTTTATGATGAAACCAGTACACCTAAGAAAACCGCATTTAACAGATTATATTTATGGCTTTATTTTGGCGGTGATTTTAACCGTTATTCCTTTTACCGTAGCGTCTCATGGAGACGATGTGGGTTATTTTGCAACGGTCACCGTAATCACCGTTATGGCGATTATCCAAGTAGTGGTGCAGTTAAGGTTTTTCCTTCACTACACCACCGATAGAGTGCCTATCGAAGCCAGGATCGCCTTATTTTTAGCATCTTTTATGGTGATTGTGATGATCTTTGGTAGCTTGTGGGTAATGGGTAATTTGGGCGAAAGAATGATGCCGTGATTGCGCCAATCACTGTATTAATGCTCGGTATTCACTCACTTAACACTCAATAGATAAACGGTAATTGCAGTGTATAGATAGCGCGCAGCTCTTGTGCTGTCATTATCGTTTCAGACTTCCTATCGTATCCATCTTATTTAATCTGTTATTGATTAGATGAATCCTTAACGCTTGGAAAAGAATTATTCTGAAACAATTTTCCGTAGTAAATAGGGAATATTTCTAGAATGGATCCGTTATGATTAGCAACAGTCCCTATTAATCTTGAATGAAATCAATAGCTATGTTTATTAAATACCTTGTGCCACTCAGCCTTCTTTGTATTGTTAGTTGTGATGACAAAGCAACGCGCTCCGAAGGAAAATCCAATATAACGGAAACTTATCAGCAGCAAGAAGCTACAGCCGATAAAATAAATCATGGCAATCATTATCAGCAGTTAGATGAGTATTTTAATGCACTAGTAGAAAAGCAGCGGATATTAGGTTCGATAGGTATCTATCGCGAAGGTGATCAGGACTATGAAAAAGCTTTTATCCTAGAAGCCGACAAGATAGTCGAATCAAGCAATAATTATCGTTATAAAATAGGCTCTATTTCGAAGACTTTTACCGCGACGCTAGTTTTGCAGATGATAGAAAGCGGCAAGCTGGATTTAGCAACAAAGTTATCAAAATTTTTCCCAGAGATTGATAAGGCTGAACAAATAACCATTCAAATGTTGCTGAATCACCACTCAGGAATTTTTAATTATACCGATAGTCCGGAATTCATCAGTTACTTTCAAAAGCCTCAGACTCCGCAACAAATGGTACAACGAATCGAACAGTTTGATGCTATTTTTGAACCTGGCTCGAAAGGAGAATATAGCAACAGTAATTATTTATTGCTGGGCTATATTTTAGAGATGATCAGTGGCAAAGATTATGGAGATTTAATTGACCAGAAAATTGCTAAACCCTTAGGCTTAGAAGCGACTTATTTAGAAGAAGTCTCTGAAGCAGAAAAAGGTGAGGTGCTGTCTTATGTCCAAAACCAAGGCTGGCAATCAATTCCGCAATGGGATATGTCTTCTGTTGACGCTGCTGGAGCATTGGTTTCTACGACAAAAGATTTAAACAAGTTTTTTAGCGCTCTATTTGCTGGCAATCTCATTTCGAGAGAGTCTTTAGATATCATGCTAAGTGAGCAAGACGGGTTTGCCCACGGTATTTTTAAACGAGAAGTTCAGGTAGGTGATAGAAAACTGATTGGTTATTGGCACAACGGTAAAATTGAAAACTATTTGTCGAATATGATTTATTTTCCTGAAGAAAAGTTGGGGATTGCTTACCTATCAAATGGTAGTAGTTACGACGTTGGAAAAATTAATCGCGCACTAATCAAAGCTGCCTTCGGTAGAGAGGTCGAGATTCCTGACTTTAAAACGCTAAAGCTTAGTATTGAAGAGTTGAAAGTTTATGCAGGCGATTATACTAGCGATACCCATCCATTAGATATTAGCGTCATGATCAAGGACGATAAACTATTTGCTCAAGCTACAGGACAAAATGCTTTTGTTTTAACCCCAATTGAAAAAGACACCTTTGAGTTTGCTTCGGCGGCAATCGAAATGAAGTTTGATCCTGCCAATCAACAATTGGTTATCAAACAAGGCGGTCGTGCCGATATTTTTATCGAAAAATCAGCAAAACCGAAAACACCGAAGCTTGTAGTTGAAGCATCAATATTAGCTTCTTATGTAGGGCTATACAAAGCAGATGACTTCCCATTGGACATTGAAGTGATGTTAAAAGACGGCGATCTATTTGCCCAAGCAACGGGGCAATCGGCTTTTCCTTTAACCCCAGTCTCGGATAGCGAGTTTAAATTCGATTTGGCGGGAATAATCATCAAATTTGATGCAGAAAAAAATCAATTGGCCATAACCCAAGGCGGTAGAACTAATATTATGAGCAAGGATTAGTGGCCAGTTCAGATTAAGGTTTAGTTTTAGAAGCTCAAGAACTACAACTTAGCATTGAGCAGCCGGCTTTATTCCGTGCCCATTCTGGGCGCTTTTGGTAATAGTCCTCAAACTCTGGCTGCTCGCTGTAAGGTTTACGCATAATTTCAAGCAGTTTATTTATTTCTGAATAGTCACCTTGATTGGCTTTATCAATAGCAATTTGGACTAAATAATTACGCAAAATATATTTAGGGTTAGTGCGATTCATTAACTCAGTTTTTTCGGAATGACTAATGGTATTTTGCTGTAGGCGCTCGCTATAAGCCAAAAACCATTGGTGACGAGCTTGAATATAATCATCGGTTAATGTTTCTTGGTAATAAGCATCAGTGAATAAGTTATTGATGGATGTTAGCTGGCCGTCGAACTGAGCAAGCTCGCGGTAAAAAATCGTCATATCGGTTTCAGTAGCTGCTAACAATTTTTCTAGGTCTTCAAACAGTTCCTTATCAGTGGCCAAGACTTTATCAAGCCCCAATTTGTTAGCCATCATGCGTTGCGACTGTTGTTCGTAGTAAACAGGGAATTCATTCAAAATAGCCTCTAAAGGCTTAGCATCTTCGATTAAGGGATAAAGCGCTTCCGCTAATTTGACTAAATTCCAATGAGCAATATAAGGCTGGTTGGCATAACGGTAACGTTTGCCTTGGGCATCCGTGGTGTTAGGCGTCCAGTTCGGATCAAAATTATCGAGAAAACCGTAAGGACCATAATCAATGGTGAGGCCATGGATCGACATATTATCCGTATTCATTACGCCATGCACAAAACCAACGCGCTGCCAGTGGACAATCATCTTGGCAGTTAGCTCACAGACGATTTTAAACCAGGCCAAATAGGTTGCTTTATCAATATGTTTTTCCACTAACTGCGGGAAATAATGACCAATGGTGAAATCTGCAAGCTGCTTAAGGATCTCCAATTCTTGAAACGCTGCATGCACTTGGAAATTGCCAAAGCGGATAAAAGAGGGCGCAACACGGCAGACAATGGCACCTGCTTCTGGTTGCACATTTCCATCGTAAAACATATCGCGATCAACCCAGTCGCCGGTGGTCATTAAGGCCAAAGCGCGAGTAGTGGGGATCTTCAAGTGATGCATCGCCTCGCTGCATAAATATTCTCGAATAGAAGAGCGTAATACCGCAAAACCATCACCAGCACGGGAATAGGGGGTAGGTCCAGCGCCTTTAAGTTGCAGCTCTAACGATTGGTCATTATGAACTATGTTACCAAGGTTAATGGCGCGGCCATCGCCCAACTGTCCCGCCCAATGGCCAAACTGGTGTCCTGCATAACGCATGGCAAAAGTTTTAGAATCATCGGCAAGTTTCGAACCCGATAAAATGGCCTGCCACTCTTGCGAGACGCCATGCTTAGTGTCGATGCCTACCAGTTCTGCGACTTCCCAAGAGTGGCTCAACAATTGAGGCGAGCTGGGTTTGACCGGCGTGCAAAAAGAGTAGCAAGCGTTAGCAACTTGCCGTGTGAAATTTTCCGTTTCTGTATCGGCAGGTAGATTATCGATAAAAAAGTTATTAACAGAGGCGTTTGTCAAAATACAGTTTAATTGAAGCTTGTTCTGCTATTCTAGCAAATAAGAGTGAATTAAATGCGTTAAATTTTTGGTTTGATTGATGATATAATTAAAGGTCATTGTTTAGAAATTAATACATTCCATGAACTCAATCTCAAGAAATTCAAAGTGCCCTTGCGGTAGTGGGAAGAAATATAAGCACTGCCATGGTAGCTTGGATGCTGATAAGTCGCAGGAATTTAGTCAAACCTCATTATTAAGTGATGAAGGCATTTATCGGGGCAATTTGATGGCTCCATCTATGCAATCTGTATGTAGTGATCAAGAGCCTGGGTTGACAGTAGTCAAAGGAACTTTACCTCCAGGAGTGTTGATGATCCAGCCATTCTTGAGCGATGCTTTTTGTGACGAATTAATAAGTAAAATAAACGCGGAACAAAAATTCAAAGCAACTATTCAAGATGTTAAGGATGTAGAAAGAAATATTGAATCTAAAACTAGAAACAATGAAATTTCAAGTTTAGGTTCGCTCAGTGATGACCTCGAAACGCTCGTTAATAATTTCTTTAAAGATGAATTTATTAATTATTATAAAAAAAACATCTCAAGCTTTGAAAAGCCGCAAGCACTTATTTATTCAAAAGGCGGCTTTTATGATTATCATGCGGATTCAGAAAACTGGGATAAGCACCAAAAACAATGGGTGAAAAGCGCCAATCGCGATTACAGTTTGCTCATTTATCTAAATGATGATTTCGATGGAGGGGAGCTAACTTTTCCTAATTTCCAAATGCGGCTAAAACCAAGAAAAGGAATGTTACTTTGCTTCCCCTCTGATCATCGTTACCTACATAAAGCTGAGCTGACGACTCAAGGTCATCGTTATGTTATCGTTTCTTGGGCTCGTGCTAAAGGAACGGAATTAATAGAAAATGCTCCCTTATACGATTCTATCCAGGTCAAGTAAATTTACTTTTTTTGTAGAAAGTTGCGTTTCCATGGAAGCTATCCATGGATATAAAACTGTTACGGCTTATTGCCGATGTTGAGACTCAAACTAGCTGAACTAGTGAGCAGCGAGTCCCATATCTAAGTTTTCCACCCAAGCAAATTCAGCATCACGATCTGGCATATTAAACAATACCATCATCACCACCCAGCGTAGTCGATCAAGTTCGATCTCTTCATCTTCTTGTGGGCCAAGCGCTAACATCCGGTCAATGACCATTTCACGCGCGTGCATGTCCAAAACGCCTATTTGTTCGAAGAACATGATGGCACCTTGAGTCCGCGTAGATAAATGCAGTTGCTCTTTGGGTGAAAATACCCGAAGAGCGCCTTGGGTCGCGCGGTTTGGCTTGAAAGTGTCTGAAGTAGCGATTACTAGTCCGTCTAACCAGTCGATAGCACCTTTGATCTCGCCGTCAGAGAATCCAACGTCTTCAAGGGCTTCAACTAGGTTATCGTTAGCGAAAATGTGGTTGCTTTCTTCGTCTTGAAAGTTTTCAAAGATATAAAGTAGTACGTCGAGTACGTCTTCTTTCATTCAGCTCTCTTTGGTTATTAGGAATAACAATATTAAGCTAGATATACCACACTGAAGCTGACTGTAGGCTGAAAATGATGAGTTTTAAGTCATTTATTTTCGTTGGTAGCCACCAGCCACATTAGCAATGTGGTTATTTAATTCTAACAGCAATAACATGTGGCTGACTACCCCTATTTCAAGTCCTGAACGGTCTAAAATTTGTTCGATGCTGGTCGTGTCATAGTCTATTTGTTGTAACAGTTGCTGATAATCTTTATCCAACTCGAAACTGGCCTGCGCGGAGGATGTTTCTTGAGATTCAAGCTGCCAAAGCGCTAACGCTTGCAACTCTTCAATAATTTCTTCGGCGGTTTCTACCAGCTTTGCGCCTTGCTTTATTAGTTGGTGGCAACCTTTAGCGAGTGGATTATGGATCGAACCTGGAATGGCAAAGACTTCGCGTCCTTGCTCGCCAGCCAGTCGAGCGCTGATCAAAGAGCCGCTCTTAATGGCGGCTTCGACCACCAAAGTGCCAAGACTCATGCCAGTAATAATGCGGTTGCGGGAGGGAAAGTTGCTCGCGCGAACGCCAGTGCCAAGAGCAAAATCACTGACCAGTGCGCCTTGTTGGATAATTTGCTCTGCCAGCTCTTTATGTCGAGCAGGGTAGACTCGATCTAGCCCAGTGCCAGTCACTGCAATGGTGGCTAGGTTGGCGTTTACTACCGCTTGATGGGCGTAGCCATCAATTCCCAAAGCCAAGCCACTGGTGATAACTGCACCTGCTTGAGCCAAAGATAGAGCGAATTGTTCGGCGTTATTTTTACCCTGAGGACTAGGGTTTCGGCTGCCGACAATGGCGATCTGATGTTGGTTTAAAACGGATTTGTTGCCATAACAGAAAAGTAGTGCCGGAGCGCCTTGAGTTTGTTTTAACAGCGTAGGGTAATCGTTAGAACCAACGGGTATTAGGTGCTTATTGTCTTGGTCAAACCATTGCAAATCCTGCTCAACTTTTTGCCAATCAGTGGCGTCAAGCTTGTTCGCAAGGCCTGCCCGAAAGCCATAGCTTTGTAATTGGGTATCGCTCATGCCGAATAGCCGTTTTATATCAGCATGTTGGTGCAAAAATTGCAGCAATTTATTGCCGCTGATATTGAGCTGGGAAAGCGCTAACCAATGCTTTAGAGCGGGCAAAGAGTGCGACATATTTTGGTTTAAAGCCTAATGTATGAAGTAGTATGGAGCCATTATACAAAAACGGAGCCCTGTGGCTCCGCTTTGTTAACTCTTTATTTTGTAAGCTTTTTCTGAAATCAGCTTACAAGCTTTGATAGTCATTAATAAGGGTTTTTAGCCACGTCCAATATGTGGATAGGACGGGTTGCCCCCATAATTAACGCCAAGCTAACCTTGTCGAAAGTACGGAAAACCATCAGTTCACCGGCTCTTTCTTCGGGTAATACTACGTTAACTTTCTCAGCGCCGCGCTCTTCGGCAATTTTGTCATGGATCAGTTTGCCCTTTTTGTAAACCGACAGCACGTGTCCTTCTTGCATACCATCGCGAGCACCTTTATCCAACACCACTACATTGTATTGGCCAATCTGAGTTACGCCGTCATAAACCGAGATAATGTTAGCGTTGATGTCGAAGTCAGGGCCTCGCGGCGCATAGACTGGTGGCAGTGGATCTTCATTACGCGGTAAGACTAAGTCGCCTTTTAACACTTCGAGTTTAGATTTTTTGATGTCTAAAGAAGCCGGATCGCCAGCACGGCTAATGACGCCATTGGCAAGGTAACGAGCTTCAACTCCTAAAATCTCTTCCGAGCCAGGGCTTTGGTAGACTTTACCTTTACGATAAACGCCATACGATGCACCGCGTTCAGTGTTCAGGCCGCGCACGTACATCCGATCGTCCATACCACCTGACATGGCGCGTTCTTCGTCGTGTGCCACCACATAAGGAGTGTTAGCAAAAGCTGACTCGTCCATCACCAATTCGTCAGTTAAATAGGGCTTAATCAAATCCAGCGGAATGGTGGTAATGGCATCGCCTTCTGACAAGACACGCGCTTTCGGGCGCAACTTGATGGTGCCATCAGAGGCTTTAACTAAATAAGGTTTACCGTCGATGTAGACAAGTTTTAGGATGTCGCCAGGATAAATGAGGTGTGGGTTAGCAATTTCTGGATTAACGTGCCAAATTTCAGGCCATTTCCAAGGCTTTTGTAAAAAGCGGCCAGAAATATCCCAAAGCGTATCCCCTTTTTTGACGACATAGGTATCTGGATGATCAGCGCGAAGTTCAGCCGCAGTCGCTGTATTAGCGATGGCCCCCAAAATAAGCGTGGCTGAAGCAACCACGGAAACTAATAATTTTTTCATGGTTTTCCTTTTATAATTGGTTCATCCTGTCCAAAAAACAGAAGTTTACAGTTCCTAGCGCTTACTATACCCCAAAAAAACACTGTAAGGAAACGCTAATAACAGGATTATTCGCCCAATAATATCGTTATAAAGTCGTTAAGGATCATCATCTTATCAACAAATCTTACGAAATTACTACAACTTAATCACAGTCTATGGGCTTTTTGGCTGCCATTTGCCGGTTACTTCCAGATCCGGAATCGCCTCGATCAGCTTTTGGTATCGCTTGGGATAATGTTCCTTCAGGTAGAGGGCGTAATCTTGGTGATGGGCTGTTATGGGGAAACCGATATCTTGCAATTTTGCCAGCATCTTTTCATTAGCATTGGGGTTTCTCAGTAGTGCGTCGAGCGGATCGTAGCCAAAAGGATCTGAAACCATGGAAACGCCATAGCCTAAGAGGGTATCGACTTTCTCTACTTGTCCGCGTGTAACCACTTGATAAAAAAGGTTTTTATTGGAATTGTCCTTAGCATCTAGGTTAAAACCATAACCCGCGATCCGCTCCAACAATTTAGGTTGAAACTGAGCCTGCCGGATCAGTTTAATGTCGTTCTTATCGCTAATTTTGACCATAGCGGCAATCGCTGATTCAGGTGCTTCTTGCTGGATCATTTCTGGCAGCATGGTAGCGGGCGATATTTCTAATTCGGGCGGGAACTTAGTGGTCTCCATCAGCTTTACCATCTGATTCCATTTTTTGTCTTTGTAGAGCAGGATAAGCTGGCGAAGTTCTGGCGGTAAGTTCTGGAAGTTATTGAAACGGTTGACTTTATTGAGCCTTAAACGGCGCAAATATTGGTAAGCATGCTGCACCGTTTCTTTATTAAAAGCTGCTAATTGGGCAATAATTTGTTCAAATTTGACCTTTTGTGACACCATCCGATCAATATCAGCCTCGATTTTAGCCTTATTGATAGGTTGGTAGGGTGGAATGGTTGGCTTTGCTTGGTTTTCCTCGGCTAAACAGTCCATATACTCTTGATTGAGCTGTTGCTGTTGTTGCTGGTAGTCGGTGATCAGGTTTTGCAGCGCTGGCGGAGCCTGTTCAAAATACAGCTGCTCTTTTTGCGCCAGTTGTTGTGCCATGAGTTCGAACTTGGTTGATAGTTGCGGATTGCTGCTCGCCAACTCTTGTGCCAAACGCTCGGCGCGTTGGGTGTCCGAAGTGGTAAAGCCGCGATTGAGCATATCGGTTAATAGCTTAGGTGGAGCTTCATCGGCTTGGTAGATTAGATCAAGACTGGCTCTTTCACGGTTGGCTTCGGGCCGCGGTTTAGCGCCAAAATCGAGCAGAATTTGTGCTGCGGTGAAGTTTTGGTTTTGTAGCGCTGAATCGAGCGGGCGATTGCCATTGCCATGGGAGCCGAAGATACCGACCTTTTGTTCGATGGGTAAATTCACATTAGCCACTCGTTTGATGATATTACGCAAAGTGGTTTCATCTTTAATGGTGGCAAATATTGCGGGCAATACGTTGGCTGAAAGGCTGGTCTTTTCAGGATAAAGTTGCTCGATCATGGTTAAGGTTGCTTGCTCGCCGCCCATGGAAAAGGTCGATAATAATAAGTCACGATGTTCTGCTTTGTCCGGATCCAAAGGGTACAGCTCGCCACGGCGAAACTTAGCGGCGTATTCATCCGCTTGTCCGGCCATAGCAGCCAGCATCAAGTCTTCTGACAATTTCCGCCCTTCTTCGGAATTAAATAGATCGGAAAAAGGGTTTTCATGGTTTGCTGCTGCTTGTGGAGGCTGGAGTTGCTGTACCAACGAGTAATCTTGTAGCCTTTCACGCGCAAGACGCTCTAACAAAGCCTTGTCGGCACCTTTATCAACAAAGCTTAAAAATTGCTCATTGCGCTCTTCTTTAAGCTGATTAAGTTGTTCGTTAAGCTCTTGACTGTTACAGCTTACCGCTGCTGCTTGTTGCTCCTCCGGCTCAAGAGCTGATTCAGTCTGCTGGCTGGCTTGAAGCGGTTGGTTGTTGCTACTGCTATTGGTTTCAACCGCTGGCTCATGATTGGGTTTGGTGAAATAAAAAAATACTGCTGCGATAAGGATTAAAGTAAGTCCGATTAATAGATTCTTCATTCTTGTTATGCTCTGCTACTGGCTGCCTTGCTGCTGATCTTTGTGGAAGCGACGACGGTTTGCTTAATGGCCAAAACCATTGAAATCATTAGTCATTGGACCCACATTTTATTATCATAGTTGCTTATTAAACCACTATTTGTGCTAATTAAACCAAATCCATGGCCATTTTAGAAATTTTAGAGTACCCCGATCCGCGTTTGCGCACTAAAGCCAAGGAAATTACCGAGGCTGATTTTACCCCTGCCTTACAAACCCAGATCGACAATATGTTTGAAACCATGTATGAGGCGCCAGGTATTGGCTTGGCGGCTACTCAAGTGGATTTTCACAAGCGTTTGTTTGTAATTGATGTTTCCGAAGATAAATCGGAGCCTTTGGTGTTTATTAATCCTGAAATTGTTGAAAAACGCGGCCAAGAAGTGATGGAAGAGGGCTGCCTCTCTTTTCCTGGAGTTTATGCCAAAGTTGAGCGCGCCAATGAAATTGTGGTTAAGGCGCTGGATAGAAATGGCGAAGCCTTTGAATTGGATACGGGCGATCTCTTGGCGGTATGTATTCAACACGAGTTGGATCATATTAACGGTAAGGTGTTTGTGGATTATTTGTCGCCGCTAAAACAGCGCCGTATTCGCGCCATGCTGGAAAAGCAGCAAAAGAAAAAACTTAAAGCGGGTTAGTTTCAGCTGATTTTAATCTCGCCGTTTCCATTATCTTGATAATAACACTGTAAAAAAATTAAAAGGACGCCAGCTTGAAGATAATTTTTGCCGGAACTCCCGACTTTGCCGCTAGCAGCTTGCAAGCCTTGATTACGCATTGCCATAATACCGAGCATCAAGTGGTTGCGGTTTATACTCAGCCGGATCGTAAGGCGGGTCGCGGCAAGAAAACGAGCATGAGTCCGGTTAAAGCATTGGCTTTAGCACATGATATTGCGGTTGAGCAGCCGGTTAACTTTAAAGATCAGAATGACCGTGAAAATTTAGCGCAGTACCATGCGGATCTGATGGTGGTGGTGGCTTATGGCCTGCTATTGCCACAAGCGGTGTTGGATACGCCAAAATTGGGCTGTATCAATGTACATGGCTCTTTGCTGCCCCGTTGGCGCGGCGCGGCGCCGATTCAAAGAGCTATCGAAGTTGGCGATACCCAATCTGGCATCACCATTATGCAAATGGACGCGGGGCTGGATACGGGACCTATGCTGCTCAAAGCCGTAATTCCAATAGCTGATTCTGAAACGGGTTCTAGTTTGCACGATAAACTGGCAGCGCAAGGCGCGAATTTATTGGTAAAAGCGATTGATAAGCTTGCCAATGAGCAGATAAGCGCTGAAATTCAAGACGACCAGTTAGCAACCTATGCGCATAAACTCAGCAAGCAAGAAGCGCAAATCGACTGGCAAGATTCGGCTACCCACATCGAACGAAAAATTCGTGCTTTTAATTCATGGCCTATTTGTACTGCGCAGATTGAAGGGCAGATCATTCGGGTTTGGCAGGCAGAAGTGGTGGATAGCATTACCGATGAAGCGGCAGGTACTATTCTACGTGCTGATAAAGAGGGTATTCTAGTTGCTTGTAATGAAGCTTTGTTGCGCTTGACTCATCTGCAGATGGCGGGCTCGAAAATGATGGCGGTTAAGGATTTACTTAACGCTCCGGCTAGACAAGCCTTGTTTGCTGAAGGTAAACAATTTGAGCTGATCAGCTCATGATTTTTGAGAGTTCTCATATCCGTTCGCAAGCGGCTAAATCATTGGTTGAGATTGCTTTTCACGGCCGCTCGGCGACGGATCTTTTGGCGAGCATTGAATTTGACAATTCAGCCGATGTGTCTTTGTTTAAGTCATTGGTGTTAAACAGTTGTCGCTACTATATTCGCTTAGAAGCGATGGCCAATCAATTATTGCAAAAGCCGCTGCGTAATAAAGATTCGGATATATTGTGTTTGATTATCGTGGGCCTTTATCAGCTGCAATACAGTCGTATTCCCGATCATGCCGCGATTGCCGAAACCGTCGAAGCTTGTGAGCAATTGAAAAAACCGTGGGTAAAAAAACTGCTTAATGCAGTCCTACGAAATTACCTACGACAAAAAGAAGCCATTAACCAAGCGCTGGATAAAAACTGGGATACTAAATTTGCTATGCCCGATTGGCTTATCAATAAAATTAAGCCCAGCTATAAAGGACAAGTTGACCAGATTCTAGCAAACTCTAATCAGCAAGCGCCTTTGACCCTGAGAGTGAATCTATCCAAAACCAGCCGCGAGGATTACTTATCATTACTCAGCCAGAGCGCTATTGATGGCAAGGCACACGAGTTAGTAGAGAGTGCTATTGTTTTAGCCGAGCCGGTTAAAGTGACGGCGCTTCCTAAGTTTGCCGAGGGTTGGGTGTCGGTTCAAGATGCTGCTGCGCAACTGGCGGCTTGGATCTTAAAACCGAAAGCGGGTATGAAGCTGCTTGACGGTTGCGCTGCGCCGGGTGGCAAAACAGCCCATTTGCTTGAATATTCCAACAATCAGTTGGATCTCAGTGCGGTCGATATTGACGATGGCCGCTGTCAGCGGATCGAAGAAAACCTTGAGCGGCTCGAGCTGGATGCCAAAGTGATTTGTCACGACTTGCTAGAATATTTGCAAGAAGCGCCGCAGCAGTTTGATCAAATTTTATTGGACGTTCCGTGTAGCGCAACTGGCGTTATTCGTCGCCATCCCGATATAAAGCTGTTAAGGCGAGAAAGCGATATTAACGAGTTAGTTAATATTCAAGCAATGATTTTGCAACAAGCTTGGCCAGCCTTAAAACCTGGCGGGCAATTGCTGTACGCCACCTGTTCCATATTACCGCAAGAAAATATACACCAAATAGAGCGCTTTTTAGCACAAGAAACCAGCGCCAAGTTAGTAGCCTTTACCGAGTCTTTGCAGAGGCTTTCCAGTAGCAAGATTGGCCTTCAAATTCTGCCAGGCCAAAGTCAAATGGACGGTTTTTATTATTGCTTGTTAGAGAAACAAGCGCTTGAAAACTAATCAATTTTACTAAAAAATCCTTTAGATCAGGGGCTTATGGAGTTAGCATATAGGGATAGGCCTAAAAAGTAGCTGATGTTAAATGGCAAAATCATGGCGAGAGCCTCAGTGTGGCGCTAAAAAGAGCCAATCGTTAAGCCATAGAATAAGCATATGAAAATAATTATTTTGGGTGCTGGGCAAGTGGGTATGAGCTTGGCACTAAATTTAGAAGGCGAAGACAATGATATTACGCTGATCGATACGGATTCGAGGCGCTTGCGTGATATTCAGGATCATTTGGACTTAAAGACCATTGTCGGTCATGGCGCTCACCCTAATGTACTCTACAAAGCTGGAATTGATGATGCGGATATGTTGGTGGCTGTGACCAATAGCGACGAAGTTAATATGATGGCCTGCCAAATCGCGCATACCTTATTCCAAACGCCGAAAAAAATTGCTCGTATTCGTTCGCAAAACTACCAATCCTTTCCTAACCTTTTTGAAGATAATCATATTCCTGTCGATGTTGTCATTAGTCCTGAGCAATTGGTTACTAATTATGTGACTCGTTTGATTGAGAACCCTGGTGCCTTTCAGGTTCTGGATTTTGCCGATGGAGCAGTGCGCCTAGTGGCGGTGCGAGCTTATTATGGTGGTCCTTTGGTCGGCAATGCTTTGTCAGAGTTGCGCCACCATCTGCCTAATGTTGATACTCGTGTAGCGGCAATTTTTCGCCGAGGTAATCCGATTGTGCCAACGGGGCATACTATTATCGAAGCCGATGATGAAGTGTTCTTCTTGGCCGATAAAAAGCACATTCGAGCGGTGATGAGTGAATTACAACGGCTGGAGAAAGACTACCAAAGAGTTATGATCGCTGGTGGCGGTAATATCGGTAAAGGTCTTGCCTTAACACTTGAAAAAGAAGCGCAGGTTAAAATTATCGAGCGGAATGCTGACAGGGTGCAACATCTTGCCGATACCTTGCAAGACAGTTTAGTGCTGCATGGTGATATTTCTGATCAAGATTTACTTGATGATGAGAATATCAAAGATTTCGATTTATTTGTCGCGGTTACCAATGACGACGAAGCCAATATTATGTCAGCGATGTTGGCAAAAAGAATGGGCGTGCGCAAAACGATGGTTTTGATTAACCGTCCGGCTTATGTCGATCTCATCCAAGGACAAGAAATTGATATTGCGATTTCACCTCAGCAAGTCACCATCGGCAGCCTGTTAAAACATATTCGCCGCGGTTTGGTGTCTAACGTCTACTCGCTACGCCGTGGAGCCGCCGAAGCGATTGAAGCGGTTGCTCGTGGCAATGAACAAAGTTCCTTGGTGATCGGACGCTCGGTTAGCGAAGTGCCGCTGCCACCAGGCACCACCATTGGTGCTTTAGTGCGCGATGGGCGGGTGTTGATCGCTCATGATAATGTGATTATCCGCGATCACGATCACGTGATTTTGTTTATGGTGGACAAGGCGTATATTCACGATGTTGAGCGTCTGTTCCAAGTCAACGTGACTTACTTTTAGTGGACTAAAAGATGCAAGTTTCCACCATTACCCGCTTTCTTGGTTTATTGCTGATGCTGTTCAGCTTGACCATGATGCCGCCAGTGGCGGTTTCTTTTATTTATAAAGATGGGGGCGGAACAGCCTTTTTTGCTACCTTTATCATTTCCTTGATTACCGGCTTAATCCTGTATTTTCCTAACCGCCAAGCGCGAGCCGAACTGAAAATTCGCGATGGATTCTTGATCGTGGTGTTATTCTGGACGGTTTTGAGTCTATTCGGTTCGCTTCCTTTCTTGCTCACCGATGGTCTTAATGTATCGTTAGCCAATGCCATTTTTGAATCCTTCTCAGGATTAACCACCACTGGCGCGACTGTACTGAGTGGTTTGGATCAGCTACCTCACGCTATTTTATATTATCGTCAGCAACTGCAATGGCTTGGTGGCATGGGTATCATCGTATTAGCGGTGGCGATTTTGCCGATGTTAGGTATTGGTGGTATGCAGCTCTATCGAGCGGAAACGCCAGGGCCAATGAAGGACAATAAATTAACACCAAGAATTGCAGGAACGGCTAAAGCACTTTGGTACATCTATTTAGGTCTAACCATTTCTTGTGGGCTGGCTTATTGGCTAGCGGGAATGGATGTTTTTGATGCTATAGCACATAGCTTCTCGACCATTGCTATCGGAGGTTTTTCACCACACGATGCCAGTATCGGCTATTTTGATTCTCGGGCCATTGAGCTAATTTGCAGCTTTTTTATGTTTTTCGCGGGCGTTAATTTTGCTCTGCATTTTGGCGCAGTCAGGCGTCTTAGCATTCGGCCTTACCTAAGAGATCCGGAATTTAAAAGTTACCTATTGATGCTTACTTTAGTTGCCGTTTGTTGCATAGCGGTGCTGTTTGCTTACGGGCTCTTTAATTTTGGCGATGCGGTTGTGCAAGGGATCTTCCATACGGTTTCTATCGCTACCACCACCGGCTTTGCCACCTCAGAATTTCATACTTGGCCAATTTTCTTGCCTGCTTTATTGATCTTCGCCAGTTTTGCTGGTGGTTGCGCGGGCTCAACTGCTGGTGGGATGAAAGTGATACGAGTATTACTACTTTTCAAACAAGGACTAAGAGAAGTCAAGCGACTTATTCATCCTAATGGTGTCTTCTTAATCAAGTTGGGTAAAGACTCGGTGTCCGATCGGGTAGTGCAATCGGTGTGGGGTTTCTTTGCCACCTATGTTGCCTTGTTTGTCATCTTACTACTGATCTTAATTGCCGACGGACTCGATCAGGTTACTGCTTTTTCTGCGGTTGCGGCTTGCATGAATAATCTTGGGCCCGGGCTTGGCGAAGTGGCGCTTAACTATAATAGTATTTCGGATCTCTCTAAATACGTTTTAAGTTTTGCCATGTTATTAGGGCGCCTGGAGATCTTTACTTTATTAGTTCTCTTTACGCCTTATTTTTGGAGAAGGTAGCTTAACGAAACCGTCTTTAGAAAAAGTACAACAAACTGAATCGATAATAAGATGAATTATGAACGGCAAATAAAGCAATGGTTACAGAGCGATGAAGTAAGATTTAATGCATTGAAAGCTGCTGCTAGCCTTGAATTAAAGGATTGGTGCTTAGCCGCAGGTTTTGTTCGTAATCTGGTATGGGATAAACTTCATGAGAATCAGCATGGTACGCCGTTAAATGATATTGATCTGATCTACTTTGACAAAAATAATGATACCTCTGTAGATAAAAAAATCGAGAAGACTTTAAAAACTAAATATCTTCAACCTTGGTCAGTGAAGAATCAGGCGAGAATGCATCTTAGAAATAATGATTCACCTTATTCGTCTACATCTGATGCAATGAGCTACTGGGTAGAGATAGAAACTGCGATAGGGGTACGCTTGCATCGCGATCAAACGCTAGAAGTCATTGCTCCTTTTGGTTGCGAAGCACTGTTTAACTATTCTATTACAATTAATGACAAACGCAGAAAACCAAAAGCTTTTGGAGCTAGGGTAAGAGATAAAGCTTGGTTAGAAAACTGGCCAAAGCTAGTTGTTAATTATTAGCAACGAACAGTTTTATTAGCAAGCTAGGGCAGATTAATGTGGTATAAGCTACCCTAGTTATGCTTGAAATTATTTTGATACGGCCTGCTTCTGCAAGTCAAAAATCTCACGAATTCCTTGCTTACCCAAATCCAATAAGGCCATTAGCTCATTACCTGAAAAAGGCTGGCCTTCGGCAGTGCCTTGGATTTCGATAAAGCCACCGTTTTCATCCATCACAATATTCATATCGGTTTCCGCGTCTGAATCTTCCGGATAATCCAGATCCAATACCGGCGTACCTTGATAAATTCCGACGGATATAGCGCCAATCCAATGCTTCATCGGATTAGTTTTAATCAATCCTTTTTGTCGCATATAAAACAGCGCATCGTGCAATGCAATGCAAGCGCCGCTGATGGAAGCGGTGCGGGTGCCACCATCAGCTTGAATTACATCGCAATCTAAATAGATAGTATTTTCACCGAGCTGAGTTAAGTCAACCGCGGCGCGGAGCGAGCGACCAATCAAGCGTTGAATCTCCAAAGTACGACCGCCTTGTTTACCGCGAGCGGCTTCACGTCCCATGCGACTGTGGGTAGAGCGCGGTAGCATGCCGTATTCAGCGGTGATCCAGCCCTGTCCTTTTCCTTTTAAGAAACGAGGTACTCCTTCTTCAACCGAGGCGTTGCACAAAACCTTGGTTTCACCAAATTCGATTAACACCGAACCTTCGGCGTGTTTGGTGAAGTTACGGCTAATGGTGACGGGTCTAAGTTGGTTGCTAGTACGGCCACTGGGTCTCATTTTCGGATCCTTGGATAATTCTGATGGAATAATGTTTGGGGGCATTATACGAGAATCTAAAACTAATGTCAGAACTAAGGAGAAACCTATGAAAAAAGCTAACAGAAAAGCAAAGAAAAGGGCGATAAGAACGGTAAAAGAATTAGTAGCAACGGCATAAAATGCTGGTAAGATGAGTTGTTTTTGATGATTAGAATTTCAAGTGCAACGACGACAATTTCTCCAATCTATGGCTTTCGCAACTAGCGGCATTGGTTTGCTGGGACTTTCTGGCTGCCAAGAGCTTGGTGACTCTTTGGATCTGTCAAAAGCTAAGATAGACAACACCAAAGCGAGCGACTACTTTCCACAATCGCTAGCATCGGGCGATCCTAAAGCCGATAGTGTGATCTTATGGACCAGAGTGGAGGATGCGCAATTGATGCCGCGAGAGCCACTGGAATTAGTCTTACAAGTAGCAGCGGATAAGCGCTTTTCTAACATTATCCTCAGCCAAAAAATAAAAACCGATCCTCTGCGCGACGGTTGCGTAAAAGTCAAAGTTAGTGAACTCGAAGCTTCGAATTATTACTTCTACCGGTTTCTTTATCGAAAATCAGAACAGTATTTTTCATCAAAAATTGGCCGCACCAAAACTGCGCCAAGAGCTGATGAGCAGCGTTCGATCAAAATTGCCCAAGTCAGTTGCCAAGATTATGTTGGCAAATTTTATAACACTTACCTGCAGTTACTCGAGATCGAGGATCTGGATTTTGTCTTATTTTTAGGCGACTACATTTATGAAACTACGCGTGATCCACGTTTTCAAAGAGATAATGGTCGCTCGGTGGAGTTTCGGGATTTAGCAAATGCTATTAAGTTGGGCGCGGAACAAGCGCCTTTTTACGCGGCCAATAGCTTGGATAATTATCGTCAGCTGTATCAAATCTACCGCTCCGATTCGATATTGCAAAAGCTACACGAACAGTTTCCCATCATCGCCACTTGGGATGACCATGAATTTGCTGACGATAGCTTCGGTACTAACGCGACCCACAGCGGTGGGCGGCAGAATGAATCCAACCTTGAGCGCAAGCTGAATTCGGAAATGGCTTATTACGAATATATGCCACTCGATCTTGAACAGTTCGCAAGCGATAAGACATTACTGGATACGGAGAGGCTTTATCCCAATACTAAAATTTATCGTCAGTTTAATTTTGGTAAAAACTTAGATCTGATGGTCACGGATTTTAGAACCCATAGACCAGATCACTTAATTCCTGAAGATGCATTCCCAGCCAGCATCATCTTTAATCAAACAACGCTTGAGTTATTAATGGCTGCCAAAGGTATTAGTTTTGAAAAAATAAAACCTTTTCTAATGCCATACCTTGATATTGATGAGCCACAATATGATCAGCAAAAAAATATCTTGATCGCGCAGTTGACCGAAGCTTATCAAGAGCAAGGTTTAGCGCAAGCTGCAGCCAAACAAAAAGCATTGGCAAAAATTAGCGGTAATTTAGCCGTGCCTATTATTAATCAGTGGCTTGAGCAATATCAGCAAGTTAAAGCTGGTGAAGGCTCGACAGTTACATTTAGCGCAGAATGGAATCAAAAATTACCACTAGGATTTTGTTATGCATTATTGGGTAAAATAAATTTGTTTGGGGCCATTGGCGCTCGCTACTTTGTGGTAAAAGATTCTTATGATTTAGTATCTGCAATCAGTTATGGACTAAATTCGCAGCTGCATAACCCGCTGGGCGAAGAGCAGGAGCGCTGGTTAAAAAAAGCAGTAGCTCGCTCTAAAGCCAAGTGGAAGTTGGTGGCTAATTCAGTGTCCATGAACTCGTTGGTGTTAGATTTAAGTAAAAAAGAACTGAAAATTCCTAAACCCTTTAATCAAAGGTTTTACTTAAACGTCGACCATTGGGATGCCTTTCCACAGAAACGTCATGCTTTGTTGGCAGAGTTAAGCCAAGCAGAAAACCTAGTCTTATTATCCGGCGATATTCATGCTGCTTTAATTGGTCAACATACTACTGGTGCGGTGGAATTTACTACACCATCGGTATCCTCCAGTACTCAGCGCAAAATGATTTCTGATATGGCTGCAAAGCACCAAAAGCTAAGCGCGATCCCGAACGTGGATCAAATGCTAAAAAGCGCTAACCAATCGCTAAAAGAAGCCAATCCGCAGTTAAAATTTGCGGAGATGGCGCGACATGGTTTAACGGTTTTACAAGTCAATGCGGACAATATTATCGCTGAGCTTTATCTGGTTCCAGAGGAGTCGCTCTATCAATCCTACTACCAGCAACCACAAGATTTTTTAAACCAAGTAACCAAGCACCAGTTTACAGTCACTAATGATGGTTTGAAGCAATTAAGCTAAAGGGTTGGTCGATTCGAGCTGATAGAGCTTAATCCTTTTTTTCCTAATGCAATAAGCAGCCATAAAAATAGCAATGGAAATATTAGGGTTTGCACCACAAACAGTGTGATTAATTTGATCACATCTTGACTGGCCGATTCGGCGGCTTGTTTATAGGATTCGATTTGCTTTTGGATATCAAACTCAGAGACCGTATCGCTAAACCAAGCTTGCGCTTTCTCTAATACCGAGGCATCCGCATTAGCCTCGCTATGGGTGGTTTCTGACTCGGCCTCTAGATCTTGAGATAAATGCTCTAAACCTTGGCTGGCCTCAATGTAATCCTGTTTTAAAAAGATTTGGTACAAACCTTGACTGGACAGTGCCATCACCGGCGTAATAAAACGCACCAACACTAGAAATAGTCCGATGGTTATCAGTCGCGATTGCAACTTTGGATTATGATGACGGTTAAGGACTAAAAAGATCGCTATAGCCAGCCAAAAAACAATCGCTAAATAATTAAAGTAGTGCCAAGCACTAATGCTAAGCAGTAATTTTTGCACCCCTAAAGCGGAAGCACTAATCAGCATGATATTGGAAAAGCGTTCTATCAGATCATTGACTGGATCTAATATTTCGCCGGGCGATAGGGTTAAGCCCACGCCCGCAGGTTGCATCGCAATCTCGGCTTCTTGTGCTACCGAAATTAAACCATTTAAACCGCGCGCAATACCAAAAGCTACCAGCGATCGCTTGAGCGCTTCGTCGGTATATTGGTAGCCGTATTTATCCAGCGCTTGGGTAAAAGCCAGAACACTGGCCAGCGCGAGTAAGGCGACATAAATATGCAGTCTAAGTTTGCCCATGGGATCTTCTCACTGGATTCTTCATTATATTCTTTGAGTTAGACTCTGTTATTAGAGTAATAGCTAGTCATGACCAATCATTTTAAGATAACAGCTTTTTGGTTGTTTTTCTGCCAAAAAGAAATGGCGCCGAAAGATCCTAAAAAAGGTGTCAAAGAGTTTTAAAATGATCGAACTAGCCTTACCCGATAAAGCAAGATACTTAACAGGGTCAACAGCATTAAAGGTGCTATTGGCCCACCACCGCCGCCAGAAGACGGCGGCGGTGGTGGTGGCGTCGGCTGATCATTTTGCCGGATAGTTATGCTGTAACTACTTGTGCCTAATGCCGCGCCACCTTGAGGATCGGATAACAAGAGACTAAAGTTTTCATCATTTTCTTGCGCTGAGTCATCTAAAATCGAAATCGAAATGGTCTTGTCACTAGCGTCGCCATCAGCCCAACTAAGGCTACCGTTAGCCGCTGTATAATCCTGACCAGCAGTAGCTGAGTTATCTTGAGTAGCGTAATTAACCGTGACTTCGCCGTCGGAACCGCCGGTTCGAGCAACCAGAATATCAAGACTCGTCGCCGCTTCTTCGATGCTACTGGCCGTGCTGGTTAAGCCTACTGTGCCCCGTAACGGGCCGTCGCTGGCTTTAATGTTGACGGTAAAAGTATCGCTATTTAAGGTGGCGCCGCCTTGCACGTTGGATAAGATCAGACTGAAATTTTCAGCCGCTTCTTCGCTAGTATCGTCGAGCAATTGAATATCTATATATTGAACTCCTGACTGCCCATCGGCCCAGCTTAAGCTACCACTTGCTGGAGCAAAGTCTTCGCCAGCAGTGGCGGATTGCGCTTGTAATTCATAATCCAGACTTACGCTGCCGTTAGAGCCTGCCGCTCGGGATACGGCGACGGCTATGGTCGCGTTAGCTTCATCATAGCTAGCGGAGCTTAATAACAACTCGATAGAGCCGACTTGGTTTGCTTGAGTGCCCGAATTGTCTTCTAACACATACAAACCATTGGAAATATCACTTACCAAAATATTCCCGCTGGGTAGGTAAGGGTAAGCTCCCCAAGCACCATCAAACTGCGGATCGTTGGCCGCAGGTACGGGAAAGGTATCGAAAAAGCCAATTTCTGCGGGGGTGGCCGGATTGCTTACGTCCAAGATAGTTAAGCCACGTTTGTAATTGGACATATAGTATTTATCGCCCAAGGTGAAACCGTTGTGATCAATGGCGCGTGTCGGGCCCACATAAGAGCCAACAATTTTTGGGCTGGTCAGATCGCGAATGTCCATCACGTAAAGGGTTGTATTGAGGCCATCGCGTTGTTCATCGAGTTCGTCCTGAATAAAGATATAATTTTTATCCTGCGAGTACCAACCGGAATGAGTGTATTGAGCGCCGCTATAGCCAGTGGCGCTTAACTTGACTGGATTGGCTTTATCGGTGGTGTCCCAAATGTCCATGGTGTTTTCATTAAAGTCGATAAACAACTCGCAAGGGTTATGCCCATTGGCACATTGGCTGGTACGCGAATCGCTGATGCTTAAGTTGGTCGCATCGTGCACGTAGCCGGTGTTGGGTGGGGTTGTGACTAAATTAGGATTAGCGGGATTTTTCAGATCAAAAATACGATAAGAACCGTTTCCATTATTGGAGCCCGCGATATAGAGGTAGGCTTCTTGATTATCGAGCGGCAAACCGGTGGCGTAATCAATATTGCCAAGGTAGACGTTATGCGCGGTTTGAAATACGTTGATAGTATTAGCCAGAGAAATGCTATCGGGTGCTTTGGTCAAATCGATAACTTGAAAGCCGCCATTGCCCTCGGTGGTGACGTAAGCATAGGCTTGGTATTTTTTCGCCAGCGGATCAAAAAATTGATAAACCTTAACGTCGCGCCAAGTGCTGCTAACCCCTGAAATGGTGCCGACTTCTTGGGGTGCGCTGGGATCGCTGACATCGACTAAGATAGTGCCATTAAATAAGCCCATCACCGCATATTCACGACCAGTATTTAGATCGCGATAACCCCAAATATCGTTGCCACTGGAGGGTGTTGAACTCATCTGGGATAAGGGTAAGTGGGATAACAAGTTGATATTATTACAAGGATAATTATCAGCCATACCGCTACTACAATCGATATTCTTTTCAAAACTGGAGTTAATTTTTTGATATTTTGCCAACAACTTTAAGTAGTCAGGCTTGATCCGATATTGATCGTTGCCCTTAGTATCCGATAAGAGCTTAAAACCCTTAGCCGCAAGTTGGTCGCGGTATTTTGCAGGTAAACCCACAATCGTAGTGATATTTTCTGCAGATTTATTTTGGTATCCATCCAAGCGCGAATAGCCGCCCGAAATCGCCACCATGTCGTTGAGCAAATAGAAAATATCCATATTCTTGGCATGATAGTTACCAGCCGCCATCTGGATCTTGTCGCCCTTACTGGACTTGTTAACTGCATAAGCAATAGTTTTGCAGGGCTTTGTTGGGCTGGAACAATCGCCTTTATCGACGCCATCGCTGGCGATATAGCGGATCGGATGGCCACCGCCGTGGGAAAATACAGGCAGGCTAATAGCGGCGATGAGCAAGGCTGCGCAAACGTTAACGGATCTTCTTACCATTATGAGTGTCATGGATATACCTATAGCAACTTGATCCATTGATTTTATGGCGTTTTGAAGAAAAATACAGTGATAGACTAAAAAATATACAAGATTACTAACTTTTGACCTTGCTAGCTCATAATTGGTTACATCTTTGCACTTAACAAATATCGGTCAGCTAGCCAAGATAGAGCTATCGAGAGTGTTGAATCAGGCATGTTAGTACCCTATGAAAAATGCTAGCTTAATAATTTTAATGTTATTACTGCAGCTTACACCAGTAGTATCAATCGGTTTGGACAAAACTGAGGTGAAATTATATCAAGTGAAAAAAGGCCACAACTCTCAGGCTCCAACTCTGCTTCTCTTGTCGGGCCCAACCGATAACTGGCATTCAGATTTAGCTTGGTGGATTTTAGGGCAAAACTATCTAGCACAAGACTATTCTACTTTGGCAATTGAGCGTGCCGGACAAGGTTTTTCCGAGCCCATAAAAAATCCTTCTTATACAGATTTTGGGCAACGCCTTAGGAAAATCTTAACACTGCAAAAGACTCCGGTGATTATCGTGGCGTTTGCTAGCTCAAATTTAAGTGTGCGTTTGGCCTTGCGAGATCCTATTGCGGCTAACAAGGTTAGAGGTGTAGTGCTGTTAGACCCCGATGTGCTAACCGTACACTCGATCGAGCACTATACAGGTGAGAGTGAAAACTTTAGAAAAAACTGGGATAAGCTCGAAGCTTTTATTGCCTCGGGAAAATATCAGGAAAGAATACAAGATAAAATTGCTGCAGAAAAAGCGGACTTGGATACTATTATCAGTGACGATTTAGCAGAGTTTATGGACTGGCAGCAGTATCATGACTATGAGCTGCTGCGTGAAAAGTCGAGTTACCAGATTCGTAAATTTAAAGAAATTACTGCTTACAAGTCGGATTTAGAAAACGCCAAGTTATCGCCAATTCCTAAATCGATACCAGTGGTTATTTTAGATTCTGATTTTGAAACCGGCTATCTGGAGAAGATCCAGGACGATAAATTTAAGCAGTCGATTAGCCAGTGGCGCGACGAAGGTAAACAACAGTTTTTTGCTATGGCGCAAGGCCATAAGTGTAGCGCCTATTGGCCTGTGGATACGCAAGAACACTTACTAATGTTTACTCATCCCCAATTAATTGAAGCCGCGGTTCGGCGGCTTATTAATTGTTAGATTAGGGGGCTAGCGAAAACTTACAACGGACGCTGTAGCTTTTCTTCAATCGCTTTTTGCTTAACCGCTTCGGCGACTTTTTGCGCCACGTTACGGTTTAAGGGATCGGGTAGAACATGATCCGCCGAAATATTATTGACCGCATTAGCCAGTGCATAGGCAGCGGCAATTTTCATGCCTTCGCTAATACGAGTAGCGCGCGCATCCAGTGCGCCGCGGAAAATTCCCGGGAAAGCTAAAACGTTATTCACTTGATTTGGAAAGTCGCTACGTCCGGTTCCCACCACTGATGCACCCGCGGCTAAAGCTTCGTCTGGCATGATTTCTGGGATCGGATTGGCCATAGCCAAAATGATCGGCTCTTTATGCATTAGCTTAATATCGTCGCCGGTGAGCAGGTTGCCTTTAGAGACACCAATAAACACATCCGCGCCTTCTAACGCGGCCTTCAGTTTGCCGTTGCGATTGAAGCGATTGGTGTAGGTCAGCAGTTTCAGTTTTTCTTCATTAAGGTTCTCGCGATCTTTGGAAATGATCCCTTTGGAATCACAAACCAGAACATCCTCGACCGGATTACAGGCATTTTCATCATGCCCCACGCAGCGCAACAAGCGGGCAATTGCAGTACCCGCTGCGCCTGCGCCATTAATCACTACTTTTAAAGACTGCATGCTTTTACCCGTGACTTTGCAAGCATTGATCAAGGCTGCTAACAAGACGATAGCGGTGCCATGCTGGTCGTCATGAAAAACGGGAATACCGATATCTTGTAGACGCTCTTCAATCTCAAAACACTTAGGCGCGGCAATATCTTCAAGATTGATACCACCAAAAGTAGGCGCTACCGTTTTCACGGTGGTGACGATTTCTTCCACACTACCGGCATTAATCACTAAGGGAACGCCGTCAATATCGGCAAACTCTTTAAACAAAATGGCCTTACCTTCCATCACTGGCAAAGCTGCTTGCGGCCCAATATCGCCTAAGCCAAGCACTGCCGAACCGTCAGAAACGATAGCAACCGAGTTGCCTTTCATGGTTAGTGAATAGCTTGAGTTGGGTTCTTCCGCGATTTTATTGGAAACTGCCGCTACTCCAGGAGTGTAGGCAACCGATAAATCGTCACGGTTCTGCAAAGGTACCTTGGATTTGATGGCCCATTTGCCGCGTAAATAGCGATGAATGTCTAAAGATTGTTGAAAAAACTTACTCATAAGCTGCTTTAACCGATTTGGAGAACACTTGTTGTGCAGTGACTGGCGATCATACGCTTATTTTAATCCTATTGTGGTCGGATTTGCATATTTATGTTCGCAAGGAGTTAAAGTTAAGCTGTAAAAAAGGGCGGCCAATGCCACCCTTGATGGATTATTGCTGATATTTAATAGCTCAATTCGGTTTTGTGATTGGCAAAGGCTCGATTAAGCCAATAGTCGATAGAGAAATATCTACCGCCACCACTAAAAAATAGCGATAGCAGCATAATGAAGTAGCTGGCAGCAAATTCGATACCATTTTGTAAGATCACAAAACTGCCTTTGCCCGTCAGCCAATCATAGTTACCGTGTTGTTGCAGAATTTCACGCCCTTTTTCGAGTCGATTGGCGACTTCCGGATCGGCGGATTGAGCTATCGCAAACCAGCCATTATCCCAATGAACCGTGAATGCAGCGACCAGCATAGTAATCATTAAGGGAATAGCTGCCCAACGAGTGGCAAAGCCCACCAGAATCAAAACAGCGCCTACGGTTTCGGCGCTGGCTGCTAAAAAGGTCATGACTTCTGGGAAAGGCAGTCCTAAACCCCATTCGGAATTACCAAACCACTCAGCAGTGCTCTCAAAGTTGGCAAACTTACGGGTTCCTGCTTCATACAGCGGGAAAAACAGCAGGATCCGGAATAATAAGGGTGGGATCCCTGAAAGGTGTTTTAACTTTCGAAATAGCCAATCGTGGAATTGATAATACTGGTCTTTAAGGGCGCTCATACGGTTCTCCTGTCAAAATAAGTTTGCCTGTGAATTTAGACTTGCTCAGTCTCAATTTCATCTTCTTGATACGGGTGTAACTTATCTAATGGAGTCGATAATCCGCTTTCTGTTACAACTCTAACGTGTTGTCGCTTCAAGCCTCTTGGCTCGGCCACACCGCACGAGTGCGCGATCATACCCACTGCCTTCACCATGTTCTTATGGTAATAAGCGACGCGCTCGGATTTATCACTAATATCTAAGCCTTTTTGTAAATCTTTATCGTGGGTGGTGATGCCAGTTGGACAAGTATTTTTATTGCATTGCAGTGCTTGAATACAGCCCAAAGCAAACATAAAGCCACGTGCTGAAAGGGCAAAGTCAGCGCCCATAGCTAAGGCCCAAGCTACGCCAGAAGGAGTGATCATTTTACCGGAGCAAACCACGCGGATCCGATCGCGTAGGTTTTGTTGGATAAGGGTATCTAAAACCAGCGGTAGGCTTTCTTTTAACGGTAGTCCAACATAATCGAAAAGCGGCTGCGGAGCAGCGCCAGTACCGCCATCAGCGCTATCAATGGTAATAAAATCGGGTGCCGATTCTATACCGCGCGCGTGAATCTCATGGCAAAGATCCTGTAGAAATTGATGGCTACCAATCACCGTTTTAAAACCCACTGGCTTGCCGGTCACTTGGCGAATATGATTGAGCATATCCAAAAGATCGGCTACCGACTTAATTTCTGGATGTCCGTTGGGACTGATGGAATCTTCCCCAGCAGGAATGCCACGGATCTGTGAGATCTCACTAGTGACTTTTCGTCCGGGTAAAATACCGCCTTTGCCCGGTTTTGCGCCCTGACTCATTTTTAGCTCAATCATTTTGACCTGAGGATGGGTGGCAATGTCTTTAAGCTTGTTATCGTCTAAACCGCCTTGGGTATTACGCACGCCATACTTGGCCGTACCGATTTGGAACACCACATCGCCACCGCCCGCTAAATGGTAGGGCGATAAGCCACCTTCGCCAGTATTGATCCAGCAACCAGCCTTGGCCGCGCCGCGCGAAAGGGCTTCCACCGCCACTTTTGATAGCGAGCCGTAGCTCATACCGGAAATGTTAAAAAAACTGCGAGCGCTATAGGGTTGCTGGCAATAAGGACCAATCAGCACCGGCTTAGATTCTAGCGCATTTTGCTCAAGAGTGGGGAATTGATCGTTTAAGAACAACACGGTTCCAGTGGGGTTTAAGTTGCGGGTCGAGCCAAAGGCTAGCGTACGGCTGACATTTTTAGCGGCTCGGTAAGCCCAGCTGCGCTCAGCGCGATTAAAGGGCATTTCTTCACGGTCGAGGGCAAAAAAATACTGCCGGAAAAATTCACCCAAATGCTCGAAAAAATAACGAAAACGGCCAATAACTGGGTAGTTGCGGCGAATGGTTTGTTTGCGCTGGGTTTTATCAATGAAATAGAGTATCAGGACTGCGATCATCAACAGCAATATCGCAAAGACGATAATAGCGCCGATCCAATCGAGCGACGTTTTGACGAATGACATAATGCCGATGAAGTTCATTTGCATACCCATGCTAAGTTTCCTTTCGATCGAGTTAGGTTGCTAATCGTTAAAATATGCCTATACTTTGGCAAAGATTCCAATGCTTTAACAGCATTTTGGCAAAACAACCGATTTCAGTAAACGAAATCACGACGAAAAATCATGAGTGAAAAAGAGTTACCTGAAGAAAAAGAATTGATTGCAGGCTTGCTGAATAACGATCAGGAATTATTTGGCAAGGTGGTCAAAGCCTATTATCCCTCCATGTATTCGGTCGCCTATGCGATTGCGGGCGGGGTGATTGCTGACGAGGTGGTGCAGGAAGCTTGGGTGTCTGGAATTCGTGCCCTGCCGAAGTTTGAAGGTCGCGCCAAGTTGAAAAGCTGGTTGATACGGATTGTTGCCAATGAAGCGAAAACGCGCTTAAGAAAAGAGTCGCGCTCGGTCAGCCTCGAAGCCGTTAATGAAACTTGGGCGACTGATCCGCGCTTTGATAGCAAGGGTCATTGGAACGACACTAGCCCCGAATGGGACTCGGCTTCCCCAGAGGAGTTGCTATCTGCGGGCGAGCTGCAAGATTGCTTCGATAAACATCTGGAGTTATTGCCCGATAATCAAAAACAGGTACTAAACCTGCGCGATGTGGGCGGTTTGGATATGGATGAAATCTGTAACATTCTGGGCGTTACTTCATCCAATGCCCGCGTATTATTACATCGAGCGCGAGACAAGATGCAGCAGATGGTGGCGCATTTTCAGAGGACAGGGCAATGTTAAATTGTAAAAAACACATTGAGAATAGTAGCGATTATCTTGAAGGTGAGATGAACGCTTGGCAGCGTTTTAACTTTAAAATGCACACCCTTATCTGTGTCCGTTGCAAGCGCTACTTAAAACAGTTACAGCAAACCATTGCCATGATTGGGCTGGCGCCGAAACAACAGCCCCCAGCAGAGCTAACTCAAGCGCTGGAAAAAGAATATGCCGAGGCGATGAAATCGAGTGACTAGTGACTCGATGGGCTGAACCTTGACGCAAAAATTACTCAAAGCAAGCTTCTAAGCCAAAACTGATCTAACCGTTATTCTCGATTTCGCGGCAATAACAATGTTTCTCAGTAGATATAAAAGTAAAAGCTAGGTTCAAAAGAACAAAAAGCCCTTAATATAAAGGGCTTTTGCTTGATTCTTAGAATACTAATGAGTGAATTACTCTTCGCTAGCTTCGGGCTTAATAGTGCCTTCCATGGTGGTCAGTTGGTCGTTAACGAAGGTTAGGGTTAGGCGCTTTTCCACCTTGTCTCCACGCGCCGGAATCAAATAATACAAATAGTACCAAGTATCGTTTTCTAAATTAGTATTTAGCACCGGATTGCCCAAAACAAAGCGCACTTGCTCTTTAGTCATGCCAGGGCGCAGCTTATTGACTTCTTTTTGATCCAGCACATTGCCTTGCTGGATATTGGGCTTATAGAGGCACGCTGAAATGGTGCAAAGGCTCAATAGTAACAGGGTTAGTTTCAAATATTTCATCATAAACCTTATTTTATCTTTTATTTCTGCTAACTCATGCCAACTTCCACCAAACTGATGTAAATGGTGGATAATGGCTTTTCATTAATTTCGGGCATAGTATAATCGATTCGTCGCTTAAAGCTATCGGAGTTTAAATTTTGGAAAATAAACAACTAAAAAAAGCCGGACTCAAGGTTACTTTACCCAGAGTTAAGATAATGCAAATTCTGGAAAGTTCCGAGGAACGTCACTTAAGCGCTGAAGATGTATATAAAAAACTGCTTGAGGCTGGGGACGATGTGGGCTTAGCGACAGTTTATCGAGTCTTGACTCAGTTTGAGCAGGCGGGATTAGTCACACGCCATAATTTTGAAGGCGGTCATTCGGTATTTGAAATGGACGACGGCGAACACCACGACCATATGGTGGATGTGGACGATGGCACTGTGATTGAGTTTTTTAGCGAAGAAATTGAAGAGTTGCAGCATAAGATTGCTGAGAAACATGGTGTCGAAATTGTCGACCATAGCCTAGTTTTGTACGTTAAACAGAAAAAATAATCCGCCATTTTCCTTATGGCTTTCTAATCAACTTATTTTAAGACCGTGTCTATTGGACGATTAAAGAATCGTCCGAGAAGCCTAACGACTCCAAGGCCAATTTGCAAGAATTGGCAAAATGTGTAGAATAATCATCACTTTGGAGTCGCCCTCGCGTTATTTTTGACTTCTATTTTTTTGGCTTGTGCATAGTGAGTTAACTTTGTTAAATGGAGAACACTATGAACAAACGCACTACCAATAAAAGCAACACCTCAAAATTCAGCTTCAAAAAACTGAACCACTGGCCATTGTTGGCTATTTTCCTACTACCTTTGAGTGTATCGGCGGTTGAAGAGGAGGAAGCTCCGGGAATGTCCGAAATGTGGGAAGTGGAAGTTGCTGCTAAGGATACGGAAGCTTTTGAAAAAGCTTTTAAAGATCATATGAAAGTTCGCGCTAAAAAGGGCGACCCTCGAGCTTGGCAGGTATATACCCCGCACACGGGCGATGAAATGGATCGCTACTTAATTCGACATTGTTGTTTCAAATGGGCCGATAGAGATGCTTATGCTAAATGGTCCCAAGACAGCGAGATCGGCAAAGACTGGAATAGTGGCCCTGGGAAATATGCTAAAAGTTATAGCCATCACTATTCGTGGGTTGACCATGAAAATAGCAATTGGCCAAACGATGGTAAGTCCTATGCAATGGTCGGGGTCACCACTTACAAAATCAAACCGGGTTCTAATGCCAACGAATCGGTCAAGGAAATCAGCAAGTTGGCCAAAGATATGGGTTGGGATAAGTCTTGGGCTTGGTCTTTCTCTGCTTCGGGGCCAAGTAGCGTCCGCTTAGTATTCCCATTTGAAAACTTTGCAGATATGAGCCCTTCTTCACCAAGTTTTGCCGAAAAAGCAGCAAAACACCTAGGTTCTAAAGAAAAGGCCGAAGCGGTGTTTGATCGTTTTTCCAGTAATTTTAAGGGAACAAGCTACGCCATCTTTACGCATAGAGGGGATTTATCTTCAAAGATGGATAAGTAGTTTGAAAAACATCTTTTCTTTCGATGATTCGTTCTATCTTTTAGGCTGGAAATTGCTCCTGCATTTCCAGCACTCCCTACTTCCTTGTAGGTCGTTAAAAGTCAATTTTGCTTGCTCAATTACCATTTAGGGAATCGCCGCTTCAAAATTGGCTTTTGCTTTGACTTCAAAAGAAAATCTAGTCTTTAATAAAGCCGTCATCCCCGTGAACGATCGCCAGGGATGGCGAAAGTTCGCGGGAATGACAAAATATTCTAGTTCTTAGTTAGAGGGTAATGATGTAGAGGTGTGTATTTCAAAACTACCTGCTCTAATATCATTAGACATATCTTTATCACTGCAGTTATAACATTCAAGGCAAATAGAACCGTTTTCAATAAAGGCGATAAAACCGACTTCTTGGTCTTTAAACTTACCTGAAACAATCGGCGTGCTGCATACTATTTTTTTGTTGGAAACAATATCTTTATGCTCTATATCAAGGAAATATCCCGCGCCTGTAAATTCACAGCGAATACTATCAGGGCTTAAAATTGCTTTGCGAAGCACATCTTTTGATAGCGCATCTGAGCAGAGTAATCTAAGAGCTTCTTTCTCGAAATCTTCGACTTTCATAACTCTATTGGGCTAACAATTCCTTTGCATGGCTTCTAATCGTTTCAGTAATTTCTACACCGCCTATCATACGGGCGATTTCTTCGACGCGCTCATCGCATGAGATTTCGAGCATTTGATTGCTGGTGCTGGTTTTGCTTTGCGATTTGGCGACCAGTAGATGTTGATGACCTTGGGCGGCAACTTGCGCTTGGTGTGTAACGCAAAGGATCTGCGCTTTTGCGCCTAAAGATTTTAACAGTTTGCCGACAGTTTCGGCGGTGCTGCCGCCAATACCTACGTCCACCTCGTCGAAAATTAAAGTGGGCAGTTGAGTGGTTTGGGCGTTAATCACCTGCAGTGCTAGGCTTATGCGAGAAAGCTCGCCACCTGATGCCACTTTGCGCAAAGGCATGGGCTGTTGCCCTGGATTGGTGGAGACCATAAACTCGGCCCTTTCTAATCCTATTGATTTAAAGCTTTGCGCATCGTGCACTTTAAAAGCAACTTCAAATACGCCATTGCCTAATCCCAGCTGTTGCATTAAAGCAACGATTTCTGTATTCAGTTTTTTCGCCGCTGTTTGGCGTTTTTTACTGATGGTTTGCGCCAATTTTTGGTATTGGGTTTGCAACTTCGCCAGTTCTTGTTCCAATTCACCGAAGCTGGCTTCATCACCTGCCAGTTGAGTTAATTCGTCTTCGAGCGATGCTAAAACTTCCGGTAAGGCTTGGATACTGGTTTGATGTTTACGAGATAAATCATGTAATTGTGACAACTCACTATCCAGCTGTTGCAGTTGCTCGGGATCCATATCAACCGATTCTAAATAATTTCTCAACTCGGCGCTGGCTTCGTCAATTTCCACTAGAGCGGATTGCAATAAATCGTGCGTGTTTTTTAAATTGTCATCAACACCATACAGCTCGCTAATTTGCGCAGCCACTGAATTGAGAGTGGATGCTATGCTTTGCTCGTCGTCATTCAGGGCGGCGAGGCTAGCTTGGCCTTTGGTTAACAGCTGACTAGCATTCGCCGCTCTTTTATGTTCATTTTCTATTTGTTGAGCGCGATCGATGGGTGCTTGTGACAGTTCTTCTAGTTGATAGTTGAGTAGATCTTTTCGATCATTTTTATCTTTTAGCGCAGCTTGGAACTGGTTCAGTTGGCCTTGAGTATGCTGAATATTTTTAGCAAGCTCTGCCAATTTTACAGCCTTATCGGATAGCCCTGCGTAGCGATCGAGCAGTTGCAAATGAGTCTGTGGTTTGAACAGCGATTGGTGCTCATGTTGCCCATGAATATCCACTAAAAAATCGCCAAGCTCAGAAAGCTGGGCTAAATTTACTGGCTGGCCATTAACAAACGCCTTGGAGCGGCCATCATGATTAATCACTCTGCGCAAAATACAGTCTTGCTCCTCATCCAGCATTTGCTCTTCGAGCCAGTTTTGCACTTTGGGCAATTGTTCAATATCAAAAATCGCGCTAATTTCTGCACGTTTGGCGCCATGACGAACCACGCCAGAATCGGCTCGATTACCCAAAGCAAACCCAAGCGCATCCACCACAATAGATTTGCCAGCGCCAGTTTCACCAGTGATCACGGTCATGCCAGCGCTCAGGTCTAAATCGAGCTGCGCAATAATGGCAAAATCTTTAATATGGATGCTAGTTAACATTGTTTGAGGAATCTTCTTTCCAAAGAAATAAATACCAAAATACTGGCATCGAAAAAATATTAAAGAAGAGTATAGCTAGGCTCCATAAACCTTTCTTATTTTTAGCTATATTATCTAACTTATAGTTTAGAAATAAATAAACAATGACTAATGTAAATACAAAACCCATCTGTAAAAATATTAAATTTTCATAATGATCAAAATTAGAATGATCGTTAAAAATTTCTGTCGCAACTGAGGTAGCGTAAAAAAAGTTAAATAAGGGAAGCAGTGTAACTAGCAGAAATAGCGCTAATAATATTTTTTTCATATTCTTATAATTTCGAGCCCCAGCCCAATTTTGTTCTTAGCAGGCGGAAATAGTCGTAGTCCTTGGGGTGTAATAGCCACATTTCTTGCTTACGCTTGCGAATGCAGATCGTTTCCCCTTGGCGTACCGGAAAGCGCACCTGACCGTCACAACTTAAGCGCGCTTCGTTGCGATTGCCTTTGCTAAAGACTATATCTACTTTAGATTCGGCATCAATCGAAATGGGTCGGCTGGAAAGGGTGTGCGGAAACATCGGCACCAAGGAAATGGCATTAATTGCTGGTGACATAATTGGGCCGCCAGCGGAGAGTGAATAAGCCGTTGAGCCAGTTGGTGTGGCGATAATCAATCCATCGCCGCGCACGCTATACACAAAAGAGTCATTGATATAGACCTCAAACTCAATCATGCGTGAAATTTCACCTGGGTAGAGCACAATATCATTCACCGCGTCGCTAAAACGCGGATTGTTGGAGTTTTTATCGCCGTCGATTTCTGCTTCGAGCAAGAAGCGCTTCTCTTCTTTGTAGTCGCCCGCTAAGACTTCGGCGACTTTTTCGCAAACCTGTTGCGGCTGAATATCGGTTAGAAAGCCTAAATAGCCGCGGTTCACGCCAAGCAACGGAATATTGTAGTCGCTCATCAAACGCGCGGCATACAGCATAGAACCATCGCCACCAACCACAATCACCAAATCGCACTGCTCGCCAAGCGTCTGCCAACTGACTTGTTGCTCTTTATCAATGGCCAAATCTTTAGCCACAGAGTCTTCAACCAATAGCTGATATTTTTCTTGTTCCAGAAAATTAAACAAGGTCATAATGGTTTCACCGACTTCGTTATGTTTCGGCTTGCCCATAATGCCTATGGTTGAAAATGTTAGCTGATTGCTAGGATCCAAACTCTTCTGCACTTGTAATTCTAGTATTGAGCCATATTTAACAATATATAGGCCGATAAATAAACCTTTGAATTAACACAAGAAGCTAGAGACAGATGGAAAAGGCTTCCCTATAATCAATGCCATGAGTAAATTCGACGAACGCGCCCAAACCCTGATGAAAACGCTGGTAGAAACCTATATCGCCAGTGGTCAGCCTGTGGGTTCCAAGTCGCTGTTGGAGCGCTCGCAATTAAGCGTTAGTCCAGCCACTGTGCGTAATGTGATGCACGATTTGGAAGAAATGGGTTTATTGATGGCGCCGCACACTTCTGCTGGGCGGATCCCCACTGCCCAAGGAGTGCGAATTTTTGTCGATCAACTGCTGACAGTTAAAGACGTCGAACAGAATTATCAACAACAACTCAAACGCCAATTAGAAAAAGCCACTGAAACTGGGCAAATGCTCAATAGCGTAACCAGCATGCTTTCGCAAATAACCAATATGGCGGGGCTGATTCGAGTACCAAGACGGGACGTGACACGGGTCAGTCAGGTGGAGTTTGTGCCTTTGTCGCAGAAAAAAGTCTTGGTGATTTTAGTACTGGATAATGGTGAAGTGCAAAATCGCGTGATTCAGCTTGATATGGAGATTAGTCGCGAAGAGTTGCAACAAGCCGCTAATTATGTGAACCAACATTATGCGGGAAAAGAGCTGGATACGGTGCGCAAGGAGCTGTTTGAAGAATTAAAGTCCGACAAGGCGCAGATGGACGAAATGATGGCTTCGATGATGGCGGTCGCGGAAAAAGGGTTTGCCAATGACGATGGGCAAGACGAGGAAGTGCAAATTTCCGGCAAGTCGCAATTGTTAAACTGGGTTAATACCGGCGATATTTCTGACTTACAGTCGGTGTTTACGGCTTTTTCCGAAAAAACGCAAATGCTGGGTTTGCTCGACAAATGTTTGTCTGCCGATGGAGTGCAACTCTTTATTGGCGAAGAGTCGGGTTATGATGTCTTAAACCAGTGTTCAGTGGTTGGCGCGCCTTATTCGGTCGACGGCCAAGCGGTTGGAGTATTGGCGGTAGTCGGGCCTACTCGGATGGCTTATGACAAGGTGATCCCGATTGTCGATATTACTGCAAAAATCCTCAGTTCTGCCTTGAAATCTGAGTAATAAGCCTTATTATTCCCAGCAAGGAAATCTGCTGCACTAGCAACTAGTTTGTTAAATGCCAATTCAAAATCCTCAATTACCCATTAGGTAATCTCCGGTATTTTCATTGTCATTTGCCGCCTACTTGCGTCGCTCGCGACGATTTCAAATTATTGAACTAATCTTATTCCATTTGGAGAATAGAAATGTCTGAAAAAGACGTTAAAAATCAAGAAGCTATTAAAGCAGCGGAAGAGGCTGTTGAACAGGCAGAAGAGATCGCTGCTGAAATAGAAGGCGAGCTGGTAGAAGAATTAACTGGTGATGCAGCTCGCATTGATGAGTTAGAAAAAGCCTTAGAAGAAGCCGAAGCTAAAGCTGCTGACAATATGGATCTGGCACTGCGTACCAAAGCGGAAGCCGAGAATATTCGTCGTCGTAGCGAAAATGAGGTTGCCAGTGCGCGTAAATTTGCGATTGAGAAGTTTGCCAATGAAATGTTGGCGGTGGTCGATAGCTTAGAGCAAGGCTTGGCGCAGAAGGCGGAGCATGAAGAATCGATTGCCATGAAAGAAGGGATGGAGCTAACGTTAAAGATGACTTTGGCAACTTTGGAAAAATTTGGCATCGAGCAGCTCAATCCGCTGGAAGAAATTTTTGATCCGCAATTGCACGAAGCTATGACCATGGTGCCAAGCCCTGATCATGAATCCAATACGGTGATTGACGTATTCCAAAAAGGCTATAGTCTTAATGGTCGTTTGATTCGTCCAGCTCGTGTGGTGGTCGCTCAATAATGCCTTGTCAGTAAAAGCATTTTTTTATTAAACCGCGACAAGTTCGCGGTTTTTTAATTGTAAATTAGCAAGTTTTGACTGGCATCACACTGCTTGAAAATTGGCGGAACTTATCCCCAAAACTGTAAATCTCTACCGCGCCTCATTCGTACCTCGAACCTTTTAACGAGCAAAAAGCACACCAGTTGTTGATTAAGATCGTGAGTCGTTCACAGTCGCAACAAATCCTGCCTTTTGAACTTAACTCTGCCAACTTGTGCACATTTTTGTGGTGGTGAGTGCGCTACAAAAAGCCTTCCTAAACACGAGGAGTACAGGTATGAAACAATTAATAATCTTAACATTGGCATCTTTATTTTTTACGGCAAGCGCAGCGGCAGACGAAGCACTCACAGCAGAAGTATTGAAAGAAAAAAGCTTGGCTATGTGCGAAAGTAAAGCTTCGGTTTTACCTGAAGGAGAAAAAGCAGAGGCACTAGCTGTGTGTCAGTGCGTCGCGGAAAATACTAACTATGAGTTGATTTTGGAAGCTAAGAAGAGTGGCGATGACTCGGTAGCTAAACAACATATGGAAGAAACCCTAAAAACCTGCAAAGCAGAAGATGCATCGATTGGTAGTTAAGTTTTAAAATTCAATAACCCCTATCAAAACGATGATTTGAAAGCTGACCACTGGTCAGCTTTTTTTTGCAAGTTTTTCTGGGCAATTTGCGGATAAGAGGTTTAAAAGCCGCCAAACAGTCGGTAAAATCGCGACTTAAGAGACATTTAGGAACGCAATATGGGTCGCGCATATCAAAACCGTAAAGATTCGATGGCCAAAACCTCGAATCAAAATTCAAGAATTTACAGCAAGTTCAGTCGCCAGATTTATGTGGTGGCAAAACAAGGCGGCGCCGATCCAGAAGGGAACTTAGCGCTTCGTAGCTTAATTGATAGTGCTAAACGCGCCCAAGTGCCCGCGCACGTGATTAAAAACGCCATTGATAAAGCGACCTCGGGCGCTGGTGAAGACTTTGCGGTAGCGCGTTATGAAGGTTATGGCCCAGGTAATACCATGGTGATTGTGGATTGCCTAACTGATAACCCTAACCGTACTTTCGGCGAGGTTCGTCTTTGTTTCACTAAAACCAAATGCAAAATTGGCACCGAAGGTAGCGTCAGCCATATGTTCGACCATAGCGCTATTTTCGTATTCCCGCATGATGACGAAGAAGCGGTACTGGAAGCTTTAATGATGGCGGATGTGGATGTTTCGGATATTGAACATGAAGAGGGCATGATCACAGTATTCGCACCAAACACCGAATACGCCAAAGCCAAACAAGCGCTAACCGAAAACTTCGGCGAGATTGAGTTTGAAGTGGACGAGATTCAATTTATCCCAAAAGTCATGGCACAAGTACCAGCCGAGGATATGGAAATGTTCGAAAAATTTATGGAAATGCTAGAAGATCAAGATGATGTGCAGAATGTATATCATAATGCAGAGTTGTAATTGACTTTGTCATCCCAAACTTGATTTGGGATCTCATAAAGACGTTACTAAAGCCTGAGTTAATCTCAGGCTTTTTTATGGTCACTTGATTTCAGAATTATATTATTAATGTTGGCATCAGAAACAATTATGTTAAAGTTAGCTGGTATGGATGGTAAAGGAATTTTAATATGCAATTAACAGTGGTTTCAGGAAAAGGGGACAGTGCACCTGATTTTTTTAAAGAAGGAGCAATTTGGGACTTAAAAGAAAATAACTCTAAAATTTCTTCAATTAAACTATTTAAAGATAGTTATGTAGAAAAGTCTATGATTAAAGAGCTGGCTATTCTAGAAGAAGGCAATAAGAAATTAATATTAAGCATTTTTTTTGATGAAGCTCATGAAGCGAAACTTGAGGCAGAAAAGAAGGATTTAGATGAGATTTTAAGAATCAAAAATTCCTTGGGAGATCACAAGGAGTTTAAACACGTTGAAAAAATATCTATTTTAAGCATCATCGGTTTGATTTTTCTTGTGATTTTTCTATTTTCAGTGTTTAAAGAAGATGATTTAGGACTCAGTGAAAATACAAAAATAAGGCTGTGTAAAGCTGCACTTGCTAAGTTAAATGCTAACTCTGCATTTAATTATTCGAAAATAGATCAATCTTCAAGTGGATTTAACATACAAAGTGATAAAGGTTATGGCTACAGTTGTGATATTAATGGTAAGTCTATTGAGTTAGACAGTCCTAACTGGAGAAGTATAAAAACAGGAGTGTTATCTAAAAGTAATAATTGTGTCACTTTTAAAGTAAAAGATGATGTATTTAATATGAGCCATACGGGACAAGTCTGTAATTAATCCCCTTGAGCTAGCCGAGGGAAGCAAAGTTATAGTGTAAATTGGGCAGGGACAGCCCAATTTAGCAAAGACGAAACAGGGATGTTTCGTTTTGCGGCGCGTAAGTAACTTTGATGAACGAGGGGAGTGCGCAGCACCTAGCGACTGGGGTGTCATTTCTTTTGGTTCGTTTTCTTTAGACAAGTAAAGAAAATGAACAAGTAAAACGGTAAATAAGCTATTAAATAGTACAAAGTGCCGATTAACTCAGGCATTTCAGGAAAATCCCACCAAGATTCCCGCTTTCGTGGGAATGACGTTTTAAAGGGCATGACATGCTTAATGGAATGACGGATCAGCCAATAACCTTAAAAAAGGTAAGTTTTCTTATTTTTTCCCTTGATCTCCAAAACCCTGCTTTTATAGAGGTATCAAGCAATTTCAAATTTTGATGTTCAGTAAAAAATACCGACAAAAAAGTTAAAGCAAAAATTGTCGCTAGTTCACAAAAGATTAAATATTTTGTGAATCCACTTGCAGAATTTTAATGCAAGTCTGCATTAATTGCTCGCTGTGCTTATAAAGCAAAGCATAGCTGCATTGTTAACTTTATCGACATCTATTTTTCACAATTTTCTTCGATAAAATAGAGCCTGCTGAACATGAAGTTTGGCCGCAAAGATCATATTGTAAGGAGAATATCATGGCTAAAAAACCTTCTCAGGAAAAGGCCAGTGGCGGTTCTGCGCCTAAAAAAAGCTCTCAGGTAGCAGAATCCAGTTCACGACTATCAAACCCAAGTCAGGGTGAAAGAATTCGTGCTGAAGCGATAAAGTCAAGGGAAGTCTTGGATGGCTTCAAGCACAAGGTTCACCGTATTCAAGCGCAAATGCAGAAGCTGGATAAGGAAGCGGAAAAGCTGTACCTAAATGGTGACGATAAGTTGGCCGATAATGTGCGGCGAAAGAGCGAATTGTTAGCTAAAGAAATGGAGCAGATTTTAGCGTTGGCTAAAGATATTCCGCAGGCAGCTCAGTTTTTTGGCATTGATGAGCAAGAAGACGTTATTCGCCTAGAAGCTGCGGATCTGGTGGGTGAAAAACGTTTTGATTTTAACGACCAGCTTCAAATCCAGCCAGCTCAATATTTAGGTTCGAGTAATTTTAATGGATTAGGTCCTCGAAATGTCAGCGTACTTGAGGGAGATGTTCTAAAGCCAGTAGAAAATATTGGCAAAATTCGCCTGAAAGTTACTAATGAAGAAAGCAAATTAGCCAAGAATGCGACTTTTAGTATTTCTGGTAAGGATCCGCAATCAGGCGAGATGGTTTTACTCAAGCAAGGACTAACCGATGGTCAAGGCTATGCTTCGGTAAATATGAGTCGAATTCCACGCGATTCGTTTGAGGAATTACAAGTCGAAATTGGTTCTTCAGCGGGTGGCGTAACCTCTAGCCATCGTTTATTGATTCCGGAAATCCGTTTACAAAATGAGCTGGGTTCAGCTCATATTTTTGTGATCCCTAAACAATTGGATATTCCAGAAATTTTTACTGGTAATGATAACGAAGGAAGGCCTGGAACGATCGAAGATCCCGATGACATAGACATTTCGGTATCGCCGGATTCTTTTGGTTTAAATGAGGAGCACGTGGATGGTAATTGTTGCTTGCGGCCTCGAACTGAATTTGCCTCAAGAGAGTATCATTTCCGACAAATCGTGCGCATTACAGACGCGGATTTAGTGTTTGATAACAAGCGTTCGGTGGATAGAAATAAAGTCACTGGGCCAATTCCTTTTGGGGATGAAAAAGAAAGTACCTATTCAGTTACTGGTGGCAACTTGGTATTAGGTTTGGCCAACCTTTATAAGCAAGGTTGGTATCCGGTAGGTCAAGGGTTAGGTAAGTTATTGTATTCGACGTCGTTAGCGCCGTGCGAAGACATTAATATTACCGTGATTGATTGGCGTCGCAGCGAACGCGATACTCGGGTCGAGCAAACTACGTCACGCGAAAAAATGGCGCATCAAATGAATCACGATCGTTCGATTGACGAAGTGGTGGATGCGGTTCTAAAAGAAAAACAGTCTGGATCTTCTGCTTCTGGCGGTGGCGGTGCCAGTTTAGATTTGGGGTTTTTTAGTATTGGCGGCGGTGGCGGCGGCACTAGCAGTAGTACCTCAGGTCGGCGCGATGTTCATAGTTCTACAGTTCAAGATATCTCTGATACGGTAACGCAGAAAGCCTCTGCTTATCGTTCACAACGCAGTACCGTGGTCACTACTTCGACGCAAAGAGAGTCGGAGCGGATCAATACCCGCAATATCCATAACCATAATAAAAATCACGTCATGAACCTGATGTATTCGGCGGTGGTTTCGCACTATGCGGTAAAAACCGAATTGGTGGAAGAAAAGCCCGTGGTGTTGGTTCCTTATGATATTGATGATGATATTTTCGATAAAATTCCTAGCTTCGATAAGTTTGTCAAAGCCCCATCGCGACCGATCACCCGCTTTTTAGACCGTAATTCACGGATCTTAAGACGACTAGTGCCGCGAAAATACCGTCGAGCGTTTAATTCACTAGGCCGCTTGTTACATTGTGGCGATGTGTACGATATCGAAAAGCCTTATGCGACCTTTTCGCGCTGGAAAATTGATTTGGATCGTTCATGGCGCAAAGGTATTTCCTTGAGTATCGAAACGGCTTCGGGGCAAAGTATTCCATTAGAACCGCGCGGTGTCAGCGGGCAGAAAGGCCCAGTGGATTATCGCTCGCTGCCAGTAAAAACCACCGATCTGGATCAGCTAAGAGTGTCCTTTGATGCTGATGAGGCGATTAATAACATCAATTTAGGCATTTTCGGCAATATCGTTGGCGAGCAGTTTATTGATGACTTATTGGGCAATACGCAAACTCATAAGTTAGAGCGTATCGAAATTACCGCTCGTACTGACGTTTCCAGATTTATGCCTAGCCCACAATCCTTCCGTTTAACGGTTGGCGGGGTCAATGCCACTTTATCCAAAGATAATCCGGTGGTGATGGTGTCGGTGGCCGATGTGGAGCCGAACTTCGAAGATTACCGTGGCCGAGAGCACCAAGACTATTGTCGCCTGCAAGAGTTGATCGCTCATATCCAGTCACATCCGATGCGCTATATGCGGGCCTTGTGGTTGCGCGAAGATCCGGATCGACGAGCGATTCGTTTCGATCAGTATGAAATGAATGGTGATTCTTTATTGGATAAAATCGTTAATCGTCCATTAGGCGTTTTAGGTAATTACGTTGCTTTTGCCTTGCTAGAAGGGCATCGCTATGTGCAACTGGATCCGCCGGATTTTGTGGTTTCCAGTCGCATTGTGACCATGCCTACTCGCGGTATTTTTGGCGAAGTGTATCTGTCTTGCTGCAACGCTACAGAAAAGCGCGATGTGGAACGCTTTATCGATCCAGAGCAAGCTTGTGGCAGAAACGCACCGGATATTACCGGCGTTACTCCTGGCTCAAGAGCTTCTCGTGGCAATACTACTCCGACGCCATTGGCAGCGCCTATGGTGAACTTACAAAACGTACCTGGCTTGCCGGATCCTACTGGCATGACCGCGGCCATGAACACCTTGAGTACACCGGATATTTTCAGGGATCTATCACGTGGCGCAGAATTGTTGCAATTTATCAATAATGCAACCAAAGAAGCCTTCACCAGTACTCGTCAGCACCGCGCGGCGATGGACGCCATTGCCGGTGACGTAGTGCGTGGCTTGGTTTCAGCCTATACCGGCGTTCCGATCCCCAGTAGCGGTGGTAAGAAAGGTGGCGCTGCTTCAGGTACGACGGGAATACAATCTTCGCCATCGGGATCAGGCGGCGCGGGCGCTAAAACTTCTGCTGGCTCCTCGCCCGATCCAACCCAAGCTTTGGTCAGCGAAATGGTGCGCTCGACTAATCCAGCACAATTGAGCGACCATTTGCAAACCATTCAAAGGGCAGTTCAGTCGGGCGTCCTTACCGAACAGCAAGGGAACACGGCAGCCAATGCCCTGATGGGTAATGCAACCAGTTCCACCGCCGATGATCCTAATGCGGTAACCTCAGTGTTAACCGTTCCGGCGTCGCGCGATGGGCTAACTTTTGGTGCCGTCGCTGGCAGCAAAACGGGCGAACTCGATCTTGAGGTTACGGTAAACAATATGCCTACTGGAGGTAGCGTTCAGTGGTCTTGCGCGAATCCAGGCGCGGTCAGCTTTAGTGATAACAGTGCTACCGCAACTAAGGTGACGGCATTGATGCCCGGCAAGCATTTGATTCAGTTCAAAGTATTCGACAGCGCCAATAATCAAGTGGGTTCAACTATGGATATTCCGGTTGCTATTCCGCAGTTTGTGTTAGTGCAAGAAGATGCCGCTAAGTTTGATAGTGCTTTATCCAATTATGGTTTGGATACGGTTAAAGACAGCGTAGTTAACGTTATTAAGGCGACCGCGGAGCAGTTGTTAAGTACCGCCAATGTGCGTCTTGTTTGGCAAGTGGGTAGCCTTAATGAAACCCTGCCAGCGCAGTTTAGCGGCGCGGGAGTGGCTTCGGGGAATATTTCGATAGCCAAGCTGGAGGATGAAGATCCGACCGATACCGATTATGGGCGCACGCTATTTGTGGGCGGTGCCTTTGGACCAAGCGTCTTTAACGAGCCGATCAAGATCTTCACCGGTGAATACGACGATCCGTTGGTGACTACAAGCCCTAATGACAGCATTGATGATGCGGTTAGTCAGTTAGTCAGTGAGATCAGTGGTTTAGCATCGACCGATGCGCGCTTAACCAGTTTAAATATTAACCTGATTGGACGCTTAATTGGCGAGACTTTGGCACATGAGGTGATCCATAGCCTAGTGGGTAAGATTAAGAACCCGAATGGCACCTTCACCAATCATAACTCACCGGCTATAGCATCCGGTTGCATTATGAACCCTGGTACTCAACGAAGTGTGCACCATAGAACGGGCCTTGAAATCACCGATCTGCCAAACTTCCCGGATCAAGGTAGTTATACCGATCACGGCACTAGCGCGATTAACACCGCTTGTAGTGGCGTGCAATCGCAAATTGATGCGGATTTCCCCATTAGTATCTAGTTCCGTACTCGCTCATAACCCCTTGCCCCTCAACTGAGACTGGTTGAGGGGCTTTTTTTGCTGTAGGCAAATAACCCCAAAAAAATTAAGTTTTCTTATTTTTTCCCCTTGATCTCCTAAGCCCTGCCCTTATATAGACTGCAAGCAAGTTTTAACAGTATTTTTCGGAGTAGAAAAATGGGCAAAATTATCGGTATCGATTTAGGTACAACCAATTCATGTGTTGCAGTCTTAGACGGCGACAAAGCACGCGTTATCGAGAACTCTGAGGGCGGTCGTACGACTCCTTCGATTATCGCTTTTACCGATGGCGAGACCTTGGTAGGCCAATCGGCTAAGCGTCAGGCAGTCACTAATCCTGAGAACACCTTATACGCGATCAAGCGTTTGATCGGGCGTAAGTTCAAAAGTGACGTGGTGCAAAAAGACATCGAAATGGTCCCATACAAGATCGTTGAAGCGGACAATGGCGATGCATGGGTTTCAGTAAATGGCAAAAACATGGCGCCACCTCAGGTGTCAGCAGAAGTTTTAAAGAAGATGAAGAAAACTGCTGAAGATTTCCTAGGTGAAGAAGTAACTGCGGCGGTAATTACCGTTCCTGCCTACTTCAACGACTCACAACGTCAAGCGACTAAAGATGCGGGTAAAATTGCTGGTCTTGATGTGAAAAGAATCATCAATGAGCCAACTGCTGCGGCTTTAGCTTATGGTATGGATAAAGAGCGTGGCGATCGCACTATCGCGGTTTATGACTTAGGTGGTGGTACTTTCGATATTTCTGTTATCGAAATCGCGGAAGTTGATGGTGAGCATACTTTTGAAGTATTGGCGACTAACGGTGATACTTTCTTGGGCGGTGAAGATTTTGATAACCGCGTTATTGAGTATCTAGCAGAAGAATTTAAGAAAGAACAAGGTATCGACCTTAAAGGCGACGCATTAGCGATGCAACGTTTGAAAGAAGCGGGCGAGAAAGCGAAGATCGAATTGTCTTCTAGCTCACAAACGGATGTGAACTTACCTTACATCACGGCTGACGCAACCGGTCCTAAGCACTTAAACATCAAGTTAACACGTGCCAAACTAGAAGCATTGGTAGAAGACCTGATCGAGCGTTCAATGGCGCCAGTTAAACAAGCGCTGCAAGACGCTGGTTTATCAACCTCTGAAATCGACGATGTGATTCTAGTTGGTGGTCAAACCCGTATGCCGAAAGTACAAGAAGCGGTAACTGGCTTCTTCGGCAAAGAGCCACGCAAAGACGTTAACCCTGATGAAGCAGTAGCTATGGGTGCGGCGATCCAAGGCGCGGTATTGGCTGGTGACGTTAAAGACGTATTGTTGTTAGACGTAACTCCGCTATCTCTGGGTATCGAGACCATGGGTGGTGTTATGACTAACCTTATTGACAAGAACACTACGATTCCGACTAAGGCTTCGCAAGTATTCTCGACAGCAGAAGATAACCAAACTGCGGTTACCGTTCACGTATTACAAGGTGAGCGTAAAATGGCCCAGCAGAACAAATCGCTAGGTCGTTTTGACTTAGCGGATATTCCACCTGCGCCACGCGGTATGCCACAAATCGAAGTTACGTTCGATATTGACGCTAACGGTATCATGCACGTTTCTGCCAAAGATAAAGCTACTGGTAAAGAGCAGTCGATTCAGATCAAAGCCTCTTCTGGTCTAAGTGATGAAGAGATCGAGCAAATGGTACAAGATGCCGAAGCTCATGCTGAAGAAGATAAGAAGTTCCAAGAGCTGGTGGAAGCTCGTAACCAGGCGGACGGTTTGGTTCATGCTAGCCGTAAATCTTTGAATGATGAAAACGTTACTTTTGAAGATGGTGAGAAAGAAGCGATTGAAGCTGCTGCTAATGATTTAGAAGAAGCGATCAAGACTGACGACTTAGAAGAAATCAAAGCTAAGACGGAAGCCCTAAGTCAAGCATCTGCCAAGTTAGCCGAGCGCATGTATGCTCAAGCACAGCAGCAAGCAGAAGCTGGCGCTCAGCCAGGTTCTGAGCAAGCTTCGAATACAGCCGATGATGTGGTTGATGCTGAATTCGAAGAAGTAAAGGACGACAAGTCTAGCTCGTAATTTTCATCGCTAACTTTGTTGCGATACTAGCTCCGATGCTCAAGCACTATTGTGCATTACGCTTCTCGTTACGTATCGCGCCTCGTTATCAAAGAAAATTCCTGACTTAGACAGGTGCAAAATAGACGCAGGATTAAGTTCCTGCGTTTCTAATTTAAAAACGAAAGAAGATAAATATGTCGAAACGTGATTATTACGAAGTGTTGGGTGTTGCTAAAAGTGCCGATAAGGCGGAGCTGAAAAAAGCCTACCGTCGTTTGGCGATGAAGAACCATCCCGACCGTAATCCTGATGACAAAGAGGCGGAAGCGCGCTTTAAAGAAGCTAAAGAAGCCTATGAAGTCTTGAATGATCCGCAAAAACGCCAAGCTTATGATCAGTTTGGTCATGCGGGGGTTGATCCAAGCATGGGCGACGGTCAAGGTGGTTTCCACGGTGCAGATGTCGGCGATATCTTCGGTGATATGTTTGGCGATATTTTTGGTGGCGGACGTCGCGGAGGCGGTCGTGCTGGCCCGCAGCGAGGCTCAGATCTGCAATACAATATGCAGGTGACTCTTGAAGAAGCGGTGAATGGTGTTACTAAAACCATCAAAGTTCCGACCTATGTAGACTGTGAAACGTGTGATGGCTCTGGTGCTAAAGAGGGCTCTGAAAAAGTTACTTGTGGTACCTGTCACGGCCAAGGCCAAGTACGCATGACCCAAGGTTTCTTCTCAGTGCAGCAAACTTGTCCAGATTGTCAGGGGCAAGGGCAAACCATTAAAGATCCATGTGGTGATTGCTCTGGTCAAGGTCGTGTACACAAGACTAAAACGCTTTCTGTGAAAATTCCAGCAGGCGTCGATACCGGCGATCGGATTCGTTTATCTGGCGAAGGCGAAGCGGGTGGTCCTGGGGCTCCTGCCGGTGACTTGTATGTTCAGATCAATGTAAAAGAACATGAGATTTTTGTGCGCGATGGTGCTAATCTTTATTGCGAAGTCCCTGTAAGTTTCGTTACTGCGGCGCTAGGCGGAGAACTAAAAGTACCAACGCTGGATGGCAAAGTTAGCCTAAAAATTCCAGCCGAAACGCAAACTGGCAAAATGTTTCGTTTAAAGGGCAAAGGGATTAAAGCCTTACGTCAAAATTATACTGGCGATCTTATGTGTCGCGTGATTTTGGAAACACCGGTGAAACTCAGCAAAGAGCAAAAAGAAATGCTCGAACAGTTCCAGCAAAGTGTTGAAGAGTCGGGTGGGAAAAATAGCCCGAAAGAAACCGGCTGGTTCGATGGCGTTAAAAAATTCTGGGATAATATGACCAGTTAATGCTAAATTAAAAGCCCGCAGCAAGCGGGCTTTTTTATGGGAGATTCATGAGAATTCTTTTTATAGTATTTTGTTTTTTATTTTTTGCTGATGTTGCGTATGGGGATAAGTATAAGCTTATACGACAACATTTATTGGAGGCCGCCGAGAGAGGTGACCAATCAGTACAGTATGCAGTGGGACGAGCACATCTTTATGGTGATTATGGTTTCAAATAAATAGAGATATAGCTATTTTTTGGTTAAAAAAGGTAGCAAATGATGATATGCCACGTATATACGAAGTTATCGCTCGTTCCTATCATTTTGCTTTAGGTGGAGAAAAAGATCTAACTAACGCTGTTAAATGGTATAGAAAGGCTGCTGAGTTAGGTGTCGGTTCTGCTCAGGACTATATGGGCTTATTTTACTCTGGAGGACATGCGGGTTTAAAACAAAGTTGTGCGGAAGCGCTTTATTGGTATGACCGAGCTATTAAAAATGGATATGAATATTCTTATGGTAACAAAGCGTGGATGTTAGCAACTTGTCCTGATAAATCTTTACGAAATGGTAGAGAAGCTTTACAGATAATGAATTCAATTTTAAAAGAAAATTATAAGAAGACAGCTGGTAATTTAGATACATTAGCAGCTGCTTACGCTGAAATTGGGGACTTTAAGAATGCTGTTGAAGTACAAGAAACCGCATTACATAAGCTTCAGGGACAAAAGAATACCCCGCGTTATCGTAAGTTTGAGGAAAGGTTGAGTCTCTATAAAAATTCTAAAACTTGGTATGGTTGGTCTTATGCTTACCCAGAAGAATTTGATCAGTAGTCTAGTAAAAAAGTTGCCGGTAGTTATTGTCTTTCTGCTAATTAGTTGTGCAGACAATAACCTTAGAACGCTGTCGTTAAATAAATCAATTCTCACCTTCGGCGATAGTTTAACTGCGGGTGTAGGTGCTGCGGAATATGAGGCTTATCCTGCGCAGCTTGAGAAATTAATTGGTTTTAAAGTTATCAATGCCGGCATTTCGGGCGAAACCACTCAGGAAGGTTTAACCCGCTTGGCAGCAGTGCTCGATCAACATAATCCTCAGTTAGTGGTTTTGTTAGAAGGCGGCAACGATATTCTGCGTAATTACAACCTTGTGCAAACCAAGCAGAATTTAGCTCAGATGATCGAAGAAATTCAGTCGCGCAATATTCAGCTTATCTTATTGGGCGTGCCTGAAAAAAATATTTTCTCAGATTCAGCGCCTTTATACCGAGAGTTGGCTGAGCAGTACCATCTGGTATTTGATGGTGAAATCATTTCAGATCTGATTAAAAACAAAAAGTATAAGTCGGACTCGGTTCATTTTAATGGCTTGGGTTACCAAAAGTTGGCGCAACGAATTGCTGAGATTCTTGAAGATAATGGTGCGCTTGAGTGAGTAAACAAGTTCAAATCCTAAGTCGGGCTTATAAGGCTTCCGACCAAGCCGCATGTTTAGCTATTTTTCGATCTAATATTGGCCTTTATTTTGGAGCTGAAGAAATTCAAGATTACCAAGAGTTTTTATTGAATCAGGTCGAGGATAATCACTATTTGGTGCTGTATTTAGCGCAAGATCCCGCAGCGATTCTAGCCTGTGGCGGTTTTGGTGAATTGGAGGAGAAAATATTTTTGCGCTGGGGAATGGTCGACCAAGCGGCGCACAAGCAAGGGCTAGGCTTGCAGTTGTTAGCGCATCGATTAGCTGCAGTAAATTCCGCTTTGGGACAGCGCGAGGTTTATATAGATACTTCGCAGCAGGTTCAAGGCTTTTATGAAAAGTACGGTTTTAAGGCGATTTCGGTGATAAAAGACGGTTTCGCTCCGCAAATTGATAAAGTTCGAATGCAGTTTAGTGATTGGGATCAAGCATTTATCCAGTCTGTATGAAAATTAAGCGCTTTTATTTGATTTTGATGGCAGTTTTTCGGTATTGTGTCGGCTGATTTTATCGGAATATTAATGAGGCTTTATGCAAAAACTAGCTTTCTTTTTATCTATTTTGTTACTTTTGTTGATTTCAAAAACCGCTTCGGCACAACTGGTGATCTATCCTGATTTTCAGATCCCACCTGAATACACAACAAAAGCCGATTATAATCCGGCAACCTATTTGGCCAAGTATCCTGTAGCCAATACTGGCAAGATCTTATCTGAGGATAAAAAACAGAAGCTGGCCTGTTTATTGGTGGCTACAGAGAAGAGCACTCAAGCAAAGTTCAAACATTCCTTTATGGTTGACTTAAAGCAGCCTTTGATTGCTTTGACTATGACCAATTTTCCGGAAATTCGTGATATGGAGTGGGGTGGCCGCCGCGATGCCAATGTGAAGTATATGAGTTTATCGCAAATCGCAAAGGGCGTTGAAGGCTCAATAGACAAATCTAGTTGTAATGCTTAAGCAGGAGCTTTAATGACCATTGCTTTAATTATAAATGCGGCTACTGGTCGTATGGGGAAGGAATTAGTGGCTTCCGCGGTGAGCGATGCGGATGTTAAAGTTTCCGGTGCTTTAGCGCGGCCTAACCATCCGTTGCAAGGTACCGATATTGGCTATTTGATTGGCGCTAACCCGCAAGGCACTCACATTACTGATGACTTGTCAGCAGCGCTTGATAGCGACTTAGCTGGTCAGCAGCTATTAATTGATTTTAGCCTGCCCGATTATTCGCTAGCGTGCCTTCGAATGGCTTTAAAATCGAAAACCCCAATGGTGATAGGCACTACGGGTTTCAGCTCTGAGCAACAATTAGAAATTGAAGCAGCTGCCCAGCAAATCCCGATCATGCAAGCTTCGAATTACAGCTTGGGTGTCAATACGCTGATTCAGCTGGCTGTCGAAGCGACACGAATCTTAGGTAAGCAAGCCGATATTGAGATCTTTGAAGCACACCATAAGCATAAAATCGACGCACCTTCTGGCACCGCCTTGTCTATCGGTGAAGCTATTGCCAGCTCTCAGGGTAAAAAACTAGACGAGATTAAAACTTTGCAGCGTGCAGGTGAACGAACCGAGGGAGAGATTGGTTTTTCGGTAATGCGGGCAGGTGAAATTGTTGGGACTCATGAAGTAACTTTTGCGTTAGATGGTGAGTTGATGAGCATTAAACATCAAGCCCAATCAAGGCAATGCTTTGCTCAGGGCGCCATTCAAGCGGCTAAGTGGCTATTTCAGCAAGATCTGCAAGGCGAAAAAGGGTTATTTTCCTTACAAGACATGTTGGCTGACCTGAAAAAGTGATAATTAGATCACGTTTTGTAGTGATTTTGTAGGAAAGTGACCATTCTACTTGTGAGAGTTTGCTTAAAACCTGATCAGTGATCATTCTTTTTTCCCCAAGAGTTTGTTTAAATTTCAATCTGTAAAAAGGTTAAGTTATTGATTATAAAGGACTTAAAATTGTTAGAATTTCATATTGTCGTTTAATTTTCCAGTTGCAAAGCTTCTAAAAAAGCGTAAATTATCAACTGTACCAAGGAGGTACGACTAAGGAAGACGAAGCCGAAGGACATGGTGAAACACGGAAGTCGCAGGGAGCAACAAATCTGGCATGAGGCCAACTGAAAATGGGCGCGAACTAGCGCCCTTTTTCTTTTGTGACCATTTCGAGCTGACTAACCTCTTTTTTCTCCTAGTTTATATTTAGTCAAAAATTCCTAGAGGATCGGACGGTTTTAAATAGACTTCATTAAGGTGATCCCTTAAAATAGCGCGAATTTGCCAAAAATCCGTAAACCGTAAGCATTACGGACTCATTCGTTGATGAGTCTGGATTTTTTGCACCTTTTTTTTACAGGCGCATTAGCAATTTTTATTGTCGCTTAAGCATAGTATTGGAGGTTTCCTTGTCAGCACCACAGCCTTTTCAAGAGCTTCAGCCCGCCATTCTAGTCCTTGAGGATGGTAGTATTTTCCGTGGTACTTCAATTGGTTGTGATGGTCACGCCGTCGGCGAAGTCGTTTTTAATACGGCCATGACTGGCTATCAAGAAATCCTGACCGATCCTTCTTACGCTAAGCAAATGGTGACTTTGACTTATCCGCACATTGGTAACGTGGGTACCAATACTGAAGATGAAGAGTCAAGCCAGGTTTGGGCAGAAGCTTTGATCATTCGTGATTTGCCGCTGCTGCAAAGCAACTTCCGCTCCGAGGAAACTTTAAGCGAATACTTAAAGCGCCATAATAAAGTCGCAATTGCCGATATTGATACTCGTCGTTTGACTCGAATTCTAAGAGACAAGGGCGCACAAAACGGCTGCTTGATGGCAGGCGCTGATGTCGCGGATCTCAGCGAGGACAAGGCTTTAGAATTAGCCAAGCAGTTCCCTGGTTTAAAGGGCATGGATTTAGCTAAAGAAGTATGTACCAAAGAAACTTACCAATGGGATTCGGCTTCTTGGCAACTGGGCAAAGGCCATGACAAGCTTGAAGATAAGAAATTCAAAGTGGTTGCTTACGATTATGGCGTCAAGCGTAATATTTTACGAATGCTTGTTGATCGCGGTTGCGAGTTAACGGTGGTTCCAGCGCAAACGCCAGCGAGCGAAGTGTTAGCCATGCAGCCTGATGGGGTTTTTCTGTCCAATGGCCCTGGCGATCCGGAGCCTTGCGATTATGCTATCGAAGCGATCACCGAGATCGTTGAAACTGGTACCCCAACTTTTGGTATCTGTTTAGGCCATCAACTGTTAGCGCTAGCCAGTGGCGCCAAAACTATTAAGATGAAATTTGGCCATCATGGTGCTAACCATCCGGTACAAAACCTCGATGATAAAACCGTATTAATCACCAGCCAAAACCACGGCTTCGCAGCGGATGAAGATACCTTGCCAAGTAATTTACGCGCAACTCACCGGTCTTTATTTGATGGCTCTTTGCAGGGCATTCATCGCACCGACTTCCCAGCGTTTAGCTTTCAAGGTCATCCTGAAGCAAGCCCGGGCCCACACGATGCAGCACCATTATTCGACCATTTCATCAAGCTAATGACTGAACACAAAGCATAGGTAAAATTAAGATGCCAAAACGTACTGACATAAAAAGTATTTTGATTTTAGGTGCTGGCCCGATCATTATCGGTCAGGCCTGTGAGTTTGATTATTCGGGTGCGCAGGCCTGTAAAGCCTTAAAAGAAGAAGGCTTCCGAGTGATTCTGGTCAATTCCAACCCTGCGACCATTATGACCGATCCGAACATGGCCGATGCGACTTATATCGAGCCAATTCATTGGGAAGTGGTTGCTAAAATTATTGAAAAAGAAAGACCTGATGCTATCTTACCAACGATGGGCGGGCAGACGGCTCTGAACTGTGCTTTAGATCTGGCATCTCGCGGTGTGCTGGAAATTTATGGCGTCGAAATGATCGGGGCGACTCGCGAAGCGATTGATAAAGCCGAAGATAGAGAGTTATTTGCCAAGGCGATGTCAAAAATTGGTTTGGATCAGCCCAAACAAGACGTTGCTCACAGTATGGATGATGCCTGGCGGGTACAAAAAGAAGTTGGCTTTCCTTGTATTATTCGTCCTTCATTTACCATGGGCGGCACTGGCGGCGGTATCGCTTATAACAAAGAAGAATTTGAGGAGATTTGTGCGCGCGGTTTGGATTTATCTCCTACCAGCGAACTGTTAATCGACGAATCCTTAATCGGCTGGAAAGAGTATGAGATGGAAGTGGTTCGTGATAAAAACGACAACTGCATCATTATTTGCTCGATTGAAAACTTTGACCCCATGGGTGTACATACGGGCGATTCGATCACGGTTGCGCCTGCGCAAACCTTAACTGATAAAGAATACCAAATCATGCGCGACGCTTCCTTGGCAGTTTTGCGCGAGATTGGCGTTGAAACGGGCGGTTCTAACGTACAGTTTGCGGTTAATCCTGCTAATGGTCGTATGACCATTATCGAAATGAACCCACGGGTTTCGCGCTCTTCTGCCTTAGCCTCGAAAGCGACGGGTTTTCCAATTGCTAAAATCGCGGCCAAGTTGGCAGTAGGTTACACCTTGGATGAATTGCAAAATGATATTACCGGCGGTGCTACTCCTGCTTCCTTTGAGCCCACCATTGATTATGTAGTCACAAAAATTCCACGCTTTAACTTTGAAAAGTTCCCGAACTCGGATGCGACCTTAACCACTCAAATGAAGTCGGTGGGCGAAGTGATGGCGATTGGCCGTAATTTCCAAGAGTCGATGCAAAAAGCCTTACGTGGCTTAGAAGTGGGCTCGGCCGGATTTGAACCGCAAGTTGAAGCTGATGATGAACATTTAACGGATACTTTACGCCAGCGTTTACGGATCCCTGGTGCTGAGCGAATTTGGTATGTTGCGGATGCTTTTAGAAACGGTTGGAGTTTAGAAGACGTTTTTGAATATACCAATATCGATCGCTGGTTCTTGGTACAAATCGAAGAGCTGATTGCGATTGAACAATCCTTAGAAGAAATGTCGCTATCGGAACTCAACGCTACTATTTTGCGCACGCTAAAACGCAAAGGATTTTCCGATAAACGTTTGGCGGATATTTTCGCAGCCAGTGAAAAAGAAATTCGTAAATTGCGTAAAACATTAGGCGTCTTGCCAGTTTATAAACGAGTTGATACCTGTGCTGCGGAATTTGCTACTTCTACCGCTTATATGTATTCCACTTATGATGAGGAATGCGAAGCACAAGCTAGCGAGAAAGATAAAATCATGATCTTAGGCGGTGGCCCAAACCGAATCGGCCAAGGTATTGAGTTTGATTATTGCTGTGTGCATGCTGCTTTTGCTATGCGCGAAGATGGTTATGAAACTATCATGGTTAACTGTAACCCAGAAACGGTTTCGACGGATTATGATACTTCCGATCGATTGTATTTCGAACCCGTAACGCTGGAAGATGTGTTGTCGATTGTGGAAGTGGAAAAGCCCAAAGGGGTAATTGTTCATTACGGCGGTCAAACACCATTAAAATTAGCGCGTGATCTTGAGGCTGCTGGTGTGCCGATTATCGGTACTTCACCGGACGCGATTGATCGAGCGGAAGATCGTGAGCGCTTTCAGCGTGCCATTGAGCGCCTGAATTTATTGCAGCCACCAAACCGAACTGCGCGTAACCTTGCTGAGGGCGTCAGATTAGCCGAAGAAATTGGTTATCCGCTGGTGGTTCGTCCGTCTTATGTATTGGGTGGGCGTGCGATGGAAATCGTTTACAACGAGGAAGAACTTCGCCGCTACATGAACGAAGCGGTAAGTGTTTCTAATGAATCGCCAGTCTTGTTGGATCGTTTCTTAGACGATGCTATCGAGGTGGATGTGGATGCTATTTTCGACGGCGAGAACATCCTGATTGGTGGGGTTATGGAGCATATCGAACAAGCGGGTGTTCACTCGGGTGATTCAGCCTGTTCGATTCCACCTTTTAGCTTAGGCCAAGAAGTGCAAGACGAGATGCGTCGCCAAATGTTGGTGATGGCTAAAGAATTGCAAGTGCGCGGCTTGATGAATGCTCAGTTTGCGATTCAAGGCGATAAGATCTTTATTTTAGAGGTTAATCCTCGCGCTTCGCGTACCGTTCCGTTTGTTTCGAAAGCCACCAGTACGCCGTTAGCTAAAGTGGCAGCGAGTGTGATGGCTGGAAAAACTTTGGCAGAAACCGGCTTCACCCAAGAAATTATTCCACAGTATTATTCGGTTAAAGAGCCGGTGTTCCCTTTCAATAAATTCCCAGGTTCCGATCCAATCTTAACGCCGGAAATGAAGTCTACTGGTGAAGCGATGGGGGTTGGCAAAACCTTTGGCGATGCTTTTTACAAAGCTAAGTTAGGTGGTGGACAGGCGGTGCCGATGTCGGGCCGTGTGATTATTAGTGTGCGTGAAGCCGATCGCTCAGGTTTACCCGCGGTTGCTAAGTCTTTGGTTGAACAAGGTTTTGAGCTGTTAGCTACTGGCGGTACGGCTAGAACCATTCGCGCCGCGGGAATTCCTTGTCAGCGCATAAACAAAATGTTTGAAGGTCGTCCGCACATTGTTGATTACATTAAAAACGGTGAAGTGGATTACATTATCAATACCACCGAAGGCAAGCAAGCGATCGCTGACTCTTATTTGATTCGTCGTAGCGCTTTGCAACACAAGATCCCGTATACCACAACTTTAGCGGGTGCGGTGGCTTCTTGTGCCGCCATGAAAGATCATTCGCGCAGCGAGGTGAGCTCGGTGCAAGAGTTGCATACACAGGTTAAAAAAGTATGAATAGAGTACCCATGACAGCTAAAGGCGCCGAAGCTTTGCAGGCTGAATTAGAAGAGCTAAAAAAAGTGGTGCGCCCTAGAATTGTGGCAGCTATTGCCGAAGCTCGTGAACATGGTGACCTAAAAGAAAATGCCGAATATCATGCGGCACGTGAGCAACAAGGTTTTGCTGAAGGTCGCATTCAAGATATTGAAAGTAAACTCGGCAACGCGCAGATTATCGATATCACTAAAATGACCAACAACGGTAAAGTGATTTTTGGTGCCACTGTAGTGCTAATTAACTTAGACGATGACTCTGCTGATGAAATTCAGTATCAAATCGTCGGCGATGATGAAGCCGATCTGAAAAGTAATAAGATCTCAGTGAATTCTCCGATAGCTCGCGGCTTGATTGGCAAAGAAGAAGGAGAAGTTGCCAACATTCAAACTCCTGGCGGTGCGGTAGAGTACGAAATAGCCGCAGTGCTTTATATTTAAAATTATTTAAGATTCGAAAAGGCCTCAATCGAGGCCTTTTTGTGTTATGACTTTTTATTTGCAGTTCCAATTTAGTTTGCAAAATCATCGGCTAAAACAACGCCAAGCGGTACCCCTCCGCCAACATTATCACGAGCAATAACCGTGTAGATGTTATTGTTCTCGAGAGTGATAGCGGCAGGACCTATAGCCGGTGTTTTACTGCCTTGAGCGGTAACAATCACATCATAGTCACCTGCTGCCAGCGATAAATAGCCTGTATCTTGTTTAAAATCAACGCCACTAAAATTTGGATCGACCATACTGATATCAGTGGCAGGCGGAACCAAGTAGAGATCAACTAATCCAGCAGACGGAGAACCGTGAATAATACGGAGCTGTGATTCGGTTGATATGCTTCTACGGTTATCTTCCAATATTAATGGTTCGATATTGGCTAAGGTATTGACGGCCAAGACTGAATAGCTAATACCAGTTGTTAGGCTAACATCCGCATCAATCACGGCAGGGGTGCTCGCTCCAGTGGGCACAACTTTGACGTTATAGTCGTCGGCAGCGAGGGTTAAGTAGTCAGAAAATTCAGGGAAAGCCACATTTGTCAGTAATGGGTTTGCAAAATCGTCGTTAGCAACGACGTCTACCGCTGGCGCGTCCGGTGACAAATGGAACACCCTTAAGTCCGTTGCCTTAGCTGCATCGTACAGAGTTGCTGCGCCGTCTGCCGAAAGGGCTAGCAAATTAACTGGGCTAGTGCCAGGACCGGTATTGGTCACTGCCACAAGATTCAACAAAGCACCTTCGGTAAGTGTTAAGGCGCCGCTGTCATAAACCACATCTTTTGCGCCAGTTGCTGTGATCCGAATTTGGTAATCACCAGCAGCGATATCCGTTGGCGACAAAGAATCTTTAAAAGCTAAAGTGACCGTTGGTACCAAGCTACTAATATCTTCTCCAGGAGCGGTAAGGTAGATATCTACGGTAGGTGCATTCGAAGCGGCATGTAGAACCTGTAACGTAAACTGTCCTGCTGCGGGCGCTGCTTCGCTTTGGGTTAAGATAATAGGCTCAATGTTGGCAGTTTCATCGAGCGCTACTACGGTATATAGCTGATTAGCTGCTAGATCTAAGTCAACCGGACCAATCACAGCCACTGGCCCAGACGGCGTTAAGCCATCAACCTGTATACTGTAAGTCGCGGCATCAAGCTCGATGCGTTCGGATGCTTTTGCAAAGTCTAATTCGCTAATGGCAGTGCTAGCATTGACTTGAACATTGACCAATGGCGAATCTTGAGAGGCATGAACAACTTGTATGGTGGTTTTCGGAGTTGGTGGGATCAACGCGAAAGAATCATCGTCGTCATCGCAGCCAACGAATAAGAGCATTGAAGTAAATAAGAGTAATAGTTTTTTAATAGACATAATGACCTCCTTTAAATTGTCTGAAGATAAAATGTCATTTAGACTGTGAAAGATAAGTCACGAAAGCGTGAATTTTTCACGAAAGCTTCACGCCAACTTCTCAAAATAGGAATCATGAAAAAGATTAATATAGCAATCAGCTCCTGTTTGGCTGGCAATCAGGTTCGTTATGACGGTGGGCATAAGCGTTCAAAATATTGCCTTGATGTGATGAGTGATTGGTTTGAATACTTGCCTATCTGCCCCGAGATGGGGGTTGGTATGCCGACGCCAAGACCGCCAATACGTCTGGTTAATCAAGGTGATAAAATAACGGTGAAAATGGTAGATGATCCTAGTGTGGATTTCACTCAGGAGTTAAGTGGCTATGCCAAAGCAATACTACCTAAAATTCGTGATGTCAGTGGCTATATCGTGATACGAAATTCACCCAGTTGTGGCATGGAGCGAGTGAAGGTGTACCATGAAAACGGCAATCCTTCGAATATTTCATCAAGCGGGATCTACACTGGTGAATTAATGAGATTAAGACCTGAGTTGCCGATAGAAGAAGAGGGGCGTTTGCAAGATCCTAAACTTCGTGAAAATTTTATTAATCGAGTTTTTGCCTACAATGAATGGCAAAACAGTGTTCTAAAAAGTCCAAGTATTAAAGTATTAATTGATTTTCACAGCCGCTATAAATATCTAATCATGGCGCATAGCTACAAGGCCTATAAAGAATTAGGACAGCTGGTGGCGAACGATGGCTCAAAGAGTTTGCCTAAAGTAATAGCGGATTATGAAATGCTATTGATGACGAGTTTAAAAAAAGTGGCTTCATCAAAGAATCATACCAATACCTTGTATCATATTTTTGGCTATTTGAAAAAAGATCTAAGTACTGAAGCAAAGCAAGAGGTGATTAATGTTATTGAGCAATACCGTAAAGGCATTGTGACTTTGATAGTACCGATCACTTTGTTAAATCATTATATGAAGCAGTTTGGCAGTGATTATATTAATAATCAGGCATACCTGAATCCTCACCCAATAGAGTTAGGCTTAAGGAATTATTTATAGATGAGGCCATTACAACTAGTCTGGTTGCGGCAGGATTTACGGATTAATGATAATCCTGCTTTAGAGCAAGCTTCGAAACAGGGGCTTGTGGTGTGTTTGTATATTGAAACGGCGAAACAACATCAGGCACATGATGAATCTGTGGCAAAGCAAAGCTTTCGCTTAGCCTGCTTACAGCAGTTAAAAAGCCAATTGAATCAGCTTAATATTCCACTGATCTATCGTGAGACAGATGATTTTAAGTCTGTTGCTGGGGTTATTGAAAAGTTAGTCGAACAACACTCGATAGCAGCGCTTCACTTTAATCGTGAATATCCTTTGAATGAAAAACAACGAGATGATGAAGTTTGTGAATTACTCAAGAATAAAGTCTCAATTCAGCACTATGATGGTGATTTAGCGCTAGAGCCCTCACAGTTGAAAACGTTACAAGGACAGTCTTATCGCGTTTTCACTCCCTACAAGAAAGCTTGGATAAAACAATTTTTGATGCAAGGGCTAAGCCTTGCTAGAGGGCCGCAGACTCAAAAATTTGATTTAAGCAGCGTCAAGCAAAACGACATAGCATTGATGGATAAGCATCGAAATGATTTGTGGCCAGCAGGTGATTTAGAAGCTTTAGAACGACTTGACTCATTTGAGAAAAAAATCCCATCTTATGGCAATCATCGAGACTTTCCGTCGATAAATGGCACTAGTGGCTTATCTCCTTATTTGGCAGTTGGTGCCATTTCAGTAAAACAGTGCATCGCTAAACTGATGAAAAAAAATATCCAGCATGGCGATTTTTCAGAAGACGATATGCTAAGCCATGTTTGGCTTTCTGAGTTAATATGGCGCGAGTTTTACCGGCAAATATTAATCGACAACTGTAGTACCCTTAGTAAGCATAAGCCTTTCAAAAACAAACCTGAAAATTGGATTTATGGTGAAATTGCTGTGCAGCGGTTTGAGGCATGGAAAAACGCTAAAACAGGATTTCCTCTTATCGACGCTGCTATGTTGCAACTCAAGAAAACAGGCTGGATGCACAATCGGTTGCGAATGTTAAGTGCCATGTTTTTGACCAAACTGTGCTTAGTCGACTGGCGTTGGGGAGAGAAATACTTTATGCAGCAGCTGATTGACGGTGACTTTGCTTCCAATAATGGTGGTTGGCAGTGGTGTGCCTCAACGGGTGCTGATGCCGCGCCTTACTTTCGGATTATGAATCCGATCACTCAATCCAAGAAGTTTGACCAAGAAGGGTTGTTTATTAAGAGGTTTCTACCTTCTCTTGCTGAGCTGAGTCCCAAAGAGATTCATTGTCCGAATGCGGAGCAACGGCAGTCCTGCGGTTATCCTCAACCAATTATTGATTACCCAGAGGCGCGCAAAGAAGCGTTAAGAGTGTTGGCATAATCTTTTGGTTTCTCGCTTGCTTTCTTGTGTGCTTTTTCAAGCAGCTCTTGAAAGCCTGAGTCCATGCTCTCTTTTCCAAACCAAACGTTTAAATATAGTTCGCCACAGCTATCATCAGTAATAAGGCCTATTGGTATTTTGTTTAGCGTAACGGTGGTTTTATCTGGAGCCATCAATAGCTCGTAGGTATCGCCTTTTTTTACATCCTGATAAGCGTTGTTGAGCTTGCTGTAGTGGGGTATGCAGCGTTCATATTGCTCAGTAGATAAGTTCTTTTGCAGGTACTCATTAGCACCTTCAGAAAATTGTTCGCCAGTAACTTTTCTTAGGTAAGAAAAACGCAAAACCTTGGCTCGCTGGCTAAAGATACCTTGGAAATTTCTGCAGTCTTCTAGGTAGAGCGCTACGTCGACAATTTTGAAGAATAATGCTTTGGTTATCCTTACTTGAGAGCAGCGGTGGTAGGTCTGCTCCGATTTGACTACAGTTTGCGGCAGCTTAGGGTTTAAATCTTCGCTAATTGGTTTAGCTAAAACCGCCAAGGAAGATAGGCTTAAGGATGTGATTAGCAGTAATTTCATGAATTTCATTATAATGAATCTCTGACTTTACGCACAAAATAACCGATATAGGGTAGGTGTTGGTAAAAGCCTTCTACTCCATCCCAATAATCTTGATGTAAGATTATTTTACCTTCCGCGTTGAGTCTAATTTGGGTCATGCCTATGGAACGAGAGTCTACTTGCCTGCCCTTAGCTTTAAATTTCATGTGCATTACCCAGCGTAAATAGTAGTCACTTTTACCTTTAGCAACGTCAATAATCTCTACTTTAGTGGTTTCAACCTGCTCAGCAGTTTCGGTCATATAAGCTACTAGCTGGTCAATGTCAGTAATGGTTTTAAAGGTATCATTAAAATAAAATGTATCTGCATAGAGGCTTCGAATATTCGATTCCGAGACGCCCTTTTTAAAATCCTTGAACACCATTTCAAACTTGGATTGTATCGCATCAGAATCCTGGGTGGCTTCAGTCATCTTAAGCTGGCTTAGAAAGTCATCGACACGATCGTTGAACATAGCTTGCTCCCCTTTTGTTGTGCAACCTGCCACAACAATCATCATTAATAGGCTGGCGAAAAAACGCATACTAGTATAAATGAGTTGACAATAAGATAGCCTAAAACACAACTTGTCAAAATATTGTGAACAATTATTCACAGCATTTTCACAATAATATCAATAAGATAACAAAAAACAAAAGAATTGCTGTATGAAAAAATGGTTTGACAATTCATTGGTCGTTACCAAAGGTGGGCAGGAGGCTATGGATGGCATCGACTGGCCTAGGGTAATCCCTTTTATTTTTCTACATTTAGCTTGCCTGTCCGTAATTTGGGTAGGAGTAAGCAGTATAGCTGTGATCATTTTCGCAATCAGTTATTTAATCAGAATGTTTGCGATTACTGCTTTTTATCACCGGTATTTTTCTCATAAAACTTTTCGAGTGGGCCGTGTAACTCAATTTATTTTTGCCTTTATTGGTACCACCGCGACTCAGCGAGGGCCTTTATGGTGGGCTGCGCATCATCGCCATCATCATATTCACTCAGACAAAGATGCGGATCTACACAGTCCTGCACAAGGTTTTTGGAAGAGTCATATGTTCTGGTTTTTAAATAAAAAGAATTTTCCAACCAATCTTGAGCGGGTTAAAGATTTAGCGCGGTATAGAGAATTAGTCTGGCTTGATCGGTACGACATAATACCGCCGATTCTTTTCGCGGCTTTGATTTTTTCGGTGGGTATTATCGTCGAAGTCTATTTCCCGCAGTTGGGCGCGAGCAAATGGCAAATTCTAATATGGGGTTATTTTATTAGCACTGTAGTGTTGGCACATATTACTTTTTCTATAAATTCCGTGGCGCATCGCTGGGGAACTAAGCGTTTTGATACCAATGATAATAGTCGCAACAATTGGCTATTGGCAATCCTGACCCTAGGAGAGGGTTGGCATAATAATCATCATCGCTTTCCTTATTCTGCTAAGCAGGGGGTTTACTGGTGGGAATTAGATCTGAGCTATTATGGTCTTTACTTGTTAAAAACTTTCGGGCTAGTTCATGATCTAAAAGCTCCTAATGCAGAGCAGATAAATAAGGCCATGAGCTCATGAAGGTGGCAATTATTGGCAGCGGTATATCCGGTATCGCTGCGGCAGAAAAGCTCTATCAACACTGCGATGTGACGATTTTTGAAAAGAACGAAAAGGTGGGCGGTCACGCAGACACTCAAACTATTTTCGTTGATGATAAAACTTTGAAGGTAGACACAGGGTTCATTGTGTTTAATCCGGAAAACTATCCGACCTTCTTTACTTTGCTAAAAAAGTATCAAGTGGCTTATCAGGATAGCGATATGAGCTTTGCGGTAACTAATCGCATGAATGGACTTGAATATAATGCAAGTTCGTTGGATCAACTTTTTTGTCAGAGAAAGAATTTGATTAGCCCCAAGTTCTACCGAATGATTTGGGATATTTTTCGTTTTTATCGAGAGGCTAAGGAGTTATTAGACTCTGATATGCAAATAAATTTAGGTGAATATCTAAAAAAGAAGCGCTACAGTCAATATTTCATTGATGAACACCTAATACCAATGGCCAGCGCACTTTGGTCTGGCGATAGCTCAGCTATAATGCAGTTTCCAGCGAGTTATTTGGTCGCTTTTATGAATAACCATAGAATGCTGCAAGCCTTTAACCGCCCAGTGTGGAAGACTATTCAAGGAGGCTCAGAAACCTACTTGAACTCAATTCTTGAGAGTATCTCAATCAAGCTGAAATTAAATTCAGCTATTAGCTCAGTAGAAAGGCATCATGCTGGGGTCAGAATTATTACTAATTCAGATGCTTATGATTTTGATAAGGTTATTTTTGCGAGCCATAGCGATCAGACTTTGAAAATGATCGCTGATCCAACTCATGATGAAAAGTGGCTACTGGGTAATATCGGTTATCAAGAAAATACCATGCAGCTGCATACCGATACTAAGGTCTTACCTAAGAATAAAAAGGCTTGGGCGAGTTGGAACATGCTCAACGATGAGCGCACAAGTAAAGCCTGTCGAGTAAGCTACTATATGAATCTACTGCAATCGCTTAACACTCAGACTCCGATAATTGTTAGCTTAAATATGCAAGATAAAGTGAATAAAGGGAAAATACTAAAAGAAATTATTTACCATCATCCTATTTACAATCAAGCAGCTATCGAAGCACAGAAGCAAAAGCATTTAATACAAGGTGGGCAACATAGCTATTATTGTGGTGCTTATTGGGGATGGGGTTTTCATGAAGATGGCGCGCTCAGTGGGATAGAAGCGGCAAAGGCATTGTTAAAAGATATTAATTGTTATGACTCGGAGTCTTTTAATGCTTGAGTCAGGGTTCTATGTCGGCACTATTCGCCATCACCGCTATCGACCTAAAGAGCATAGTTTTGATTATCGAATGTATTGGTCGTTATTAGACTTGGATCGGCTGGATGAGCAATTTGATAGCAGTAAGCTTTGGTCTTTAGAGCGTTGGAATCTGGTCTCTTTTCGAGAAAAGGATTTTCACCAACAGGGTGGATTAAGTAACAAAGCATCGATTATCAAAACCATAAAGAAAGAAACGGGCAAAGATTTTTTCGGTAAAGTATTCCTTTTATCACACCTAAGGTATTTAGGTTTTAATTTTAATTCCGTCTGTTTCTATTTTTGTGTAGATAAAAACAAGATGAAGTATATCGTGGCCGAAATTACCAACACGCCTTGGGGAGAAAGGCATGCTTACGTTCTAGAATGTCAGGAAGACCTTAAAAATCATCGTTTCAATTTTCAGAAAGCATTTCACATTTCGCCTTTTATCAATATGGATATGGATTATCAGTGGAGTTTTCACTTTGTTGGTGAGGAGCTCAGGATCCATATGGTGGTGAAACAGCAAAACAATCAAAATAAAATTTTTGACGCTACCTTCACAGCGAATTTCTTACCCTTAACGTCGAGTAATATTCGTAAGGTGATACTCGGTAGTCCTTTGCAGCCCTTGAAAATGATTTATGGCATATATTGGCAGGCGGCGAAGCTGTGGTTGAAAAGAGTACCGTTTGTTAGTCATCCAAAATATAGCGATGTAAAGCATAAACTTGAAAATCAGGAGAATAACGATGGATGATGCTTCTACCGCATCAAATAAGTTGAAAGCCAGCGTAGGTGCTAGTCGTAGTAAATTATGGATCCGTAGAAAAGTTCTGCAGCATTTATCTAAGATTAACGATGGACGCTTAGTTGTTAGTGATCCTCTTGGAGTAATTGAATGTGGAAACCAATCTTCTGATATTCAGGTTAATATTCGGGTAGATACTTTAGATTTTTACCAGCAAGTAGCTTTGCAGGGTAGCATTGGTGTTGCTGAATCCTATATGAAGCAAGAATGGAAAGTGGATAGTCTCACGGACTTAATTCGTTTGTTTGTGCGAAACCGAAACTTGTTAGATGATATGGAATCAGGAACGGCTTGGCTAAAAAATCAAATCTTAAAACTGTGGCACCTATTCAATAAAAACAATGTGGCTGGAAGCCGAAAAAATATTGCTGCACATTACGATTTAGGCAATGATTTTTTTGAGCTATTTTTAGATGATTATCTGATGTACTCCTCAGCGATATACACCCCCAGTTGTGCAAATTTACAGCAAGCATCGGAACTTAAGTTAAAAACCATTTGTGAGAAGCTTGATTTGCAAGCTTGTGATGAAGTAATAGAAATTGGTACTGGTTGGGGTGGGTTTGCTATTTATGCGGCAAAACATTATGGCTGCAAAATAACTACCACTACCATTTCAGAGCAACAGTACCAATATGCCAAGCAGCGAGTTAAAGCGGAAGGCTTGTCTCAAAAAATTACGGTATTAAAACAAGACTACCGAAATTTGCGGGGGCAATACGACAAGCTGGTGTCTATAGAAATGATTGAGGCGGTAGGACACCACTATTTAAACACATATATAACGCAGTGCAATGATCTATTAAAAGAGGATGGCCTAGCGCTGATACAGGCCATCACCATTGAAGATGTTCGTTATGAAAAGGCTTTAAAGTCGGTTGATTTTATTAAGCGCTATATTTTCCCCGGTAGTTTTATTCCTTGTGTATCAGCGATTACCCATTCTGCTGCAAAAAACAGCCAGTTACGTCTAATTAATCTAGAAGATTTTGGCGAAAGTTATGCTAAAACCTTGCGTGATTGGCGTATTCGATTCTTACAGAATATTGATGCTGTAAGAGAACTTGGTTTTAACGAAAGTTTCATTCGGATGTGGGAATTTTATCTGTGTTATTGTGAAGGTGGTTTTCTTGAAAAGGCCATAAGCGATACTCACCTATTGTTTGCCAAGCCCAAAAATATGAGAAAGCAATGGTTAGGTTTGACGCAGTAAAGCCTGCCATTAATTTTGTCCTGTTCCAAGCTATATGGCTGGCGTGTGCTTTTGGCGCGACTAACCAGAATCTGTATTATGCCTATGGATTATTTTTGATACTGCTAGTTTGGCAGTTATGGCCAACCAACCGTGTAAAAATGGACTGTCTGAATATATTGGTGCTGTTACCTTTGGGCTTTGTTTTGGATTCGATTTGGTCACTGACAGGGTTGATACAGTATCAAAGTCACATTAGTTGGTTCAATACGGCTCCTAATTGGATTCTTATCTTGTGGGTTACTTTTGCTCTTACCCTTAATCACTCTATGGCATGGATTTATCGTAAGCCTAAACTAGCACTGGTTTTCGGTGCTATTGGTGGCCCATTGTCTTATCTTGCAGCAGAGCGGATAGGTGCTCTAGCTATTACCAATAAGCCCATTACGCTACTATTGCTGGTCGTTGCATGGTTTTTGGCGCTGCTGATCTGCTTGCAGTTAAAACCGAAAGCCGCTGATCGGCAATTAACAGATAAGCATGGTCGCTATGCTTGAACTGATTGTCTCGAGTCTGAACTTGCTGGTTGTGGTTGCGCTAATTCAATTAGTCGCTTGGCTATTCCAACTTGTTTATAAAAATGCTGACCCGGTGGATATAGCATGGTCGCTAGCCTTAGCAATGTTGGGATTCTACTATATTGTTAGAGCGTGGAATAATCAAAGTCTGGATCACATTACACTTGTCGCCTTATGCCTGGCTCCCGTTGCCTGGTATTCACGTTTAGCATTACATTTAATCAACAGGTTTAGTACTCATCATGAAGATGGTCGCTATGCTTATTTGAGAAAGTATTGGCAACAACAATCATCTTCAACAACCGTACAAGTTAAGTTTTTATTATTTTTCCTATTGCAAGCTCTACTCGCTTGGTTCTGTAGTTTGCCCGCACTGATTATTAGCCAGCAAAAAGAAACGCTGACACTTTTAGACATACTGGCTATTGGTTTGATTCTAGTCAGCTTTGTTGGGGTGAGCATTGCGGATAAGCAGTTGTTGAATTTCAAAAAGAATCATAAGCGTCAGGCTAAGGTATGCGATCATGGCCTATGGCGTTATTCTAGACATCCTAATTACTTTTTTGAGTGGCTACATTGGTGCAGCTATCCTCTACTAGCTTGGCACTCGAATGCGTTGGCAACGACTAGTTGGTGGTTTATAGCTAGCTTCCCGCTATGGATGTTTCTATTTTTGTGGAAGGTGACCGGGATTCCATTTAACGAGCAACAAAATATTCGCAGTAAAGGGCAGGCTTATCGAGACTATCAGGAGCGTACTAATGCTTTTTTCCCTGGCAAACCAAACCGTAAATGAGGAGTGATTATGATTGGGCAAGCAATAAAATTAATTGAGAAAGGGCTTATTCCGGATCAATTAATACGCTCTGGCATCAAAAAACTGTGCCGCCAACGACTCGAAGAACAATACGCAAACGATTGCGAAATGCAATCTGAGCAATATCATGAGTTTTGGCAGCAGCTGAAGCAAAGTAAAATTGCCATAGAAACGGATAAAGCCAATCAGCAACACTACGAATTGCCTACAGAGTTCTTCCAGTATGCGTTGGGAGATAAACTAAAATACAGCAGTGCTTACTGGTCACATAGCTGTGATGACTTATCCCAAGCAGAGCTTGCCATGCTCAACCTGTATTGCGAGCGCGGACAATTTTATGATGGGCAAGAGATACTGGAGCTGGGTTGTGGCTGGGGATCTTTGACCTTGTTTTTAGCTGAAAGATATCCTAATAGTCGCATCACCGCAATTTCCAACTCCCACTCTCAGCGTAAATTTATACAGCAACAGGCTGACGAAAATCAGTTGGAAAATATTCAGATTTTAACCACAGATATTAATGATTTTGAGAGCGACAAGAAATATGATCGAATTGTATCGATAGAGATGTTCGAGCATGTTAGGAACTATCAAGAATTATTTCATAAACTCAGTGGTTGGCTAAACGTTGATGGCAAAGTGTTTTTACATATTTTTTGCCATCGTTATCTTATGTATCCCTACCAAGAAGAGGGCGATGATAATTGGATGGGACGCTATTTTTTTAGTGGTGGTCAAATGCCAGCGGCAGATACCTTTTTGTTGTTTCAGCACGAATTACAGCTCGATAAGCGCTGGCTGTTAAGTGGAAGCCATTACGAAAAAACATCGAATGCTTGGCTTGAAAATATGGATCAGAATAAAGACCGAATTATACCAATCTTTGAAAGCACCTACGGCGAAGACTTTGCTAATATATGGTTTCAGCGCTGGCGCATATTCTTTATGGCATGTGCAGAATTATTTGGCTATGCTAAAGGTAATGAGTGGATGGTCGCCCATTATCGATTTACAAAAAGGTAACTGACTATAGCTAAGCGTAGAGGAATTCACTATAAACTATTTAAAGTGATGGGGATCCAGTTGCTCCTCATTAGCTTAGTCACTTTGCTAAGTGTTTATGGTGCGGCTAAAGTGGTTGAAAATGTACTGATCAAACAAGCGCTCGATGGTGAGGCTGATTTTTTTGGCAGCACTACCAAAAAGATGCAAGTTTTTCTTTGCCAAAAACATTAAATTTAACCGGCTATCTAAAAAAATCGAATAGCAAAAACAAACTTCCTAACCATTTCAAAGAGCTAACGGTAGGTTATCATCGTGTGCTTATCGGCGATTCAGAACCCTTGGTTCATGTTTCGCAACGTGATGATGAGTATCTCTATTTAGTATTTGAAGAAGGTCAGGTGTCAAGATTAGCCTTTTATTTTGGTATCGCGCCTTTAGCATTTGTTTTGCTCATTATTTATTTACCGGCGTGGATTAGTTACATCTTATCTAAGCGCGCTATTTCGCCAGTGGTTAAATTAGCGCGAAAGATGGACGAAGCTAAGGTTTCTGCCTCAGCTGATCTGCGCTTGGACTTTTCTGAAATTGAACAGAATGCTGATGCTGAAGTAGCCTCATTGCTCGGTGCTTTTAATCATTACGCCGATCAGGTGCAAGCATTAGTGACACGCGAGAAAAATTTCACTCGATATGCCAGCCATGAGCTACGGACGCCGTTAGCGGTGATGAAAGGCTCAGTAGCTTTGCTTGAGAAGCAGCAGCTTTCCGAGCAAAGCCAATTGGTTTTATCCCGAATGGATAAAGTGATTTTGGATATGGAATATCTGCTGGATGCCTTATTACTTTTATCGCGCAGCCAGCAGATAAGCACGCCAAAAGAAGCTATCGATATTAATCAATTGGTCGATCAACAACTGGAAAAGGCGCGGATGCAGTTTGAGTCATCCACCACTCAAGTATCCGTTGAGCATCTGGCAAAACTGCAAATTAAAATTCCTGAGCAGTTGTTTATCAGTTGCTTTGGTAATATTTTGAACAATGCGATTAACTATACACCAAATGGCAAAGTGCTAATCAAAGTTAAAGAAGGTTCGATCGAAGTGGTGGATACTGGTCGCGGTATGAGCCAAGAAAATGTCGAAAAAGTTTTTGAGCCTTTTTATCGGGTTAACCGTGAGAATGAGCCAATTAAGGGGTTCGGCTTAGGGATGTCGATCGTAAAAACGATTTGTGAGCGAATGGGCTGGACGATTTCCATTGATAGTGAACTAGCCAAGGGAACCAAGGTTACGCTGAATTTTGACTAGCGGCTTTCGGCGCTATAATTTTCAAGCCTAACCCCGGTAGGGTTTGCAGTAATTTGTCTTCGTAAGGCTTATCGATTACTTTTCGTAAATTGTATAAATGGCTTCTCAACACATCGCTGTTGGGAACTAAATCTCCCCATAATTCTTTTTCAAGCTCCTGTTTAGATACCACCTCAGGAGAGCGACGCATTAGCAGTTTGAGGATATGCAGCCCAGTTGGAGAAAGTTTCAAGGTTTGATTATTACGGGTTACCGTTAGAGTTTTTAAGTCGAAATGCAAATCATGAATGCTCAGCGTGCTTGATTCTAGATCGCCCTTAAAGCGTCTGATGATAGCGTTCAAACGAGCATCTAATTCTGCAAAGTCAAAAGGTTTCACCAGATAGTCATCTGCTCCAGCATCAAAGCCCTGTAACTTGTCTTCGAGCTGATCGCGCGCGGTTAGCATTAAGATAGGAATATCCGATTGGGACTCACTTCTAACTTTAGCGCAAATGGCAAAGCCATCCATCGCTGGCAGCATCACATCCAGCACTAGCGCATCGTAGGAATTGGCTAACGCCAGTTGTAGCCCAGTTTTTCCGTCCATGGCATAGTCTACGATGTAACCGCAGCTTTCTAAGTATTCGCCAGTGGTGGCGGCCAGTTCTGCATGATCTTCAACCAGTAATACGCTGTATGCCATAACCCTTGTTTACTTTCCCAACAGTTTATTTCTTAGGCAACACCAACTTCGGCTCTTTTGCCTTGCGATAGAGCACTAGGTTATGACCAATGGTGTGAATTTTGTGTGCATTGCTATGGGAACAAAGGTATTCGATGATTTCGGCTTTATCTTCGCGATCTTCGGCACGTATTTTAACTTTAACCAGTTCATGATGAGCAAGCGCCCGATCGAGTTCTTCCATGACGGCTTCGGTAACGCCATTGTTACCGATCATAACTACTGGCTTGAGACTGTGGGCTTCTGCGCGAAGAAACTTAATTTGATTTTTTGTTAAAGCTTTTAGTTGGCTCATACTAAGATGTTATTAAAGAGAATTGGCGGTTATTTTACCCGAAAAAAGGTACAATAGAGAGTAATTTAGTAAATAGTAAGCTTTATGGGAAAGTCGCGCAGTAAAAGCAGCCAACGTTGGATGCGTGAGCATTTTGACGATCAATACGTTAAGCAATCGCAGAAAGACGGCTATCGCTCGAGAGCCGTTTATAAACTCGAGGAGTTGGATAAAAAATATAACCTGATAAAACCTGGGCATACGGTGGTCGATCTGGGGGCTGCTCCGGGTGGTTGGTCGCAGTATGCCGCTTTTAAAATTGGCACTAAAGGACAAGTGTTCGCGCTGGATATTTTACCCATGGATGCTTTAGCGGATGTGGAGTTTATTGAAGGTGATTTTCGTGAAGAAGCAGTGTTAAATCAGCTGCTTGCGAAAATTGGTGATAAAAAAGCGGACCTTGTTTTATCGGATATGGCCCCCAATATGAGTGGTGTGGATGCAGTGGATATACCGCGCGCTATGTATTTAACCGAATTAGCGCTGGAATTAGCCCAGACCACCCTCGCTAAAGGTGGAGCTTTTGTCGTTAAAGTGTTCCAAGGCGAAGGCTTTGATGACTATGTGCGGCAATGTCGGCAGCTGTTTAGCCGAGTCATGATCCGCAAGCCGGATGCGTCCAGGGGGCGCTCGCGCGAGGTTTATGTGCTGGGGCAAGGTTTTAAAGGATGAACAAAGACCACGATTCTTAGCAACAATAGGTAAAAGTATCGGAACGGGTTCAAGAAACTTGTTAGCTTTTGTAAATGAAGCTTTAGTTCTGATTTTTGCATGGCATAATGTATGGTTCTAAATTTTAGGTGGCCAAGAGCCGCCAGTAGTAGAGGTTCAAGTTGAACGATTTAGTTAAAAATATTCTGTTTTGGGCGGTTGCGGCCATTATTTTGTTTTTTGTGATTGACACTATCAATCAAAAGCAAATGGACGACAGTAAAATTCCTTTCAGTGAATTTGTACAAAAGATTGAGAATAAAGAGTTTTCCAGTGTTGAAATTAATCCCAATAATCAATTGGCGATTGGGATTGACGGTGGCGATGCGGATCTCAAAGTACATGCGCAAATTCCCCACGGCGGTTGGGAAAAGCTGAACGATATCCTGCTCGAGAATAAAGTTAGCTACAGCTCGGCTAAGCCTGAAGGCAATGGCCTTGGAACCTTACTACTGAGTTTTGGCCCAATTTTATTATTGATTGGTGTTTGGATTTATTTTATGCGCCAAATGCAAGGCGGCGGTAAGGGCGGTGGCGCTCTATCGTTTGGTAAGTCAAAAGCGCGGATGTTATCTGAAGATCAGGTTAAAACTACCTTTGCGGATGTGGCTGGTGTGGAAGAAGCCAAAGAAGAAGTGGGTGAGTTAGTGGACTTCTTACGCGATCCGCGTAAATACCAAAAACTCGGTGGTACTATCCCGCGCGGTGTTTTGATGGTGGGCCCACCTGGCACTGGTAAAACGCTACTGGCGCGCGCCATCGCTGGCGAAGCCAAAGTACCTTTTTTTACCATCTCCGGTTCGGATTTCGTGGAAATGTTTGTGGGCGTTGGTGCTTCTCGGGTTCGAGATATGTTCGACCAAGCGAAAAAACACGCACCGTGTATTATTTTTATTGATGAGATCGATGCGGTGGGTCGTCATCGTGGAGCTGGTATGGGTGGCGGTCATGATGAGCGTGAGCAAACCTTGAACCAATTGTTAGTCGAAATGGATGGCTTTGAAGGTGGTGAAGGGGTGATTGTGATCGCCGCAACTAACCGTCCAGATGTACTCGATCCAGCCTTGTTGCGTCCAGGTCGTTTTGACCGTCAAGTGGTAGTTGGCCTACCGGATATTAAAGGTCGTGAAAAAATCTTACAGGTGCATATGCGTAAAGTGCCCGCTTCGGATGATGTGGAAGCTGGTGTGATTGCCCGCGGCACGCCCGGTTTTTCTGGCGCTGATTTGGCCAATTTAGTTAATGAAGCCGCGTTGTTTGCTGCGCGTGAAAATAAACGTACGGTCAATATGGACCATTTTGAAAAGGCCAAAGACAAAATCATGATGGGTGCGGAGCGCCGCTCGATGGTGATGACCGAAGAAGAAAAGCTCAATACCGCTTACCATGAAGCGGGCCATGCCATTGTTGGCTTGAAAGTGCCGAGTCACGATCCAGTATATAAAGTTTCCATCATTCCGCGTGGTCGTGCTCTAGGCGTTACTATGTATTTGCCGGAGCAAGATCGCTATTCGATGTCCAAAGAACAATTGGAATCGCAGCTTTCGTCATTATTCGGTGGCCGAATTGCCGAAGAAATTTTAAATGGTCCCCAGCAGGTCACCACTGGCGCTTCTAATGATATTGAGCGTGCTACTGAGATTGCTCGCAATATGGTCACCAAATGGGGCTTGTCAGATAAGCTGGGACCACTGTCTTATGCCCAAGATGAAGGCGAAGTCTTCTTAGGGCGTTCGGTCACCCAACATAAAAATATTGCGGATGACACGGCGCGGGCGATTGATGAAGAAATTCGTGATTTTATCGATCGCAATTACAAGCGAGCGGAAAAAATCTTGAACGATAATTTGGATAAACTGCATGCCATGTCCGCCGCCTTAATGAAATATGAAACCATTGATGCCAAGCAGATCGAAGAGATTATGAATGGCGATGAGCCGCAGCCACCTGAAAATTGGGATGATAAACCCAATGGGCCAAGCGAGCCGCCCAAAGATCCTAGTCCTGCGGATACCAAGGCTCATGAAGATAAAACTTCAGAGGATAATGAGGATGGCTCCGCGGTGGTGGTTAAGCTGCGTGATGAGTAACACTAAAAAGGTCCTCAGGGCCTTTTTTTTATTTGGGTCACGACCTAAATAATTTTTTGGATTTCTGCATGCTTTCAATTCTTAAGCTAAATGGCCCTTTAGTGATGGGTATTTTAAATGCCACGCCGGATTCGTTTTCCGATGGCGGCCAGTTTCAGCGCCAAGAGCAGGCCCTGCAGCATGCGCAGCAAATGATAGCCGATGGAGCTGATGTGATTGATATTGGTGGTGAGTCTACTCGGCCGGGTGCAAAAGCCGTATCGGTTGACGAAGAGTTGCAGCGAGTGATCCCTTTGCTCGAGGCAATTAGGGAACTTGGTAAGCCAATTTCTGTCGATACTTCTAAGCCACAAGTGATGCAGGCAGCAATTGAGGCCGGCGCCAGTATGATCAATGATGTGCGTGCGCTTACCGCAGAGGGCGCGCTTGAGGTGGTGGCGGCGTCAAAAGTTGAGGTTTGTTTGATGCATATGCAAGGTCAGCCAAGAGATATGCAGCAGCAACCGACCTACCATAACCTGGTTACTGAAGTTATGGACTTTTTGCAGCAGCGAGTGCAAGCTTGTGCTGATGTTGGGATTGAGAAAAGTCGGATTTGCCTCGATCCTGGTATCGGCTTTGGTAAAACACTTGAACACAATTGTCGTTTGTTAAAAGAGTTGCCGAGTTTAACAAGTTGCGGCTTACCTTTATTGGTAGGAGTTTCGCGCAAAAGTATGCTTGGCCAGATTTTAGGTGTTGAGGTTGATCAACGGATGGTGGCAAGTGTGGCCGCGGGTTTGATAGCAGTTGCAAAAGGTGCAAAAATTTTGCGGGTACATGATGTGTTGGCAACGCGGCAGGCGCTTGATATTTATCAAGCCATAGAAAGTTAAGATTAGTTACAGTTACTAGAGAAACTAAGCAAGGAATAATAATGAGAAAATATTTTGGTACTGACGGTATTCGCGGTACGGTTGGACAGTTTCCGATCACACCTGAATTTGTCTTAAAACTCGCTTGGGCTGCGGGAAAAGTTTTAGTTAATAAAAAAGGCTCTGAGCGAGGCACTGTAATCATCGGCAAGGATACTCGAATTTCAGGCTATATGTTTGAGTCGGTTTTAGAAGCAGGCTTAACGGCAGCTGGCGTCAATAGCTTATTAGTGGGGCCGATGCCAACACCGGCGGTTGCTTATTTGACGCGCACTTTTCGTGCGGACGCGGCAATAGTGATTAGCGCTTCACACAATCCTTTTTATGATAACGGCATTAAGTTTTTTTCTGAAGATGGAACTAAGCTGCCCGATGAGATTGAACTTGAAATTGAGGCCATGCTCGATCAGGAACTAGTTACCTTGTCTTCTGAATCTTTGGGCAAGGCCTATCGAATTGACGATGCCGCCGCGCGCTATATAGAATTTTGTAAAGCCAGTGTTCCTAATGACTTTTCCTTAAAAGGTAAAAAAATCGTTGTAGATTGTGCCCATGGTGCCGCTTACCATATAGCACCCCATGTTTTTGAAGAACTGGGTGCGGAAATAATAGCTATGGGAGTTTCACCTAACGGACTGAATATTAATCAGGAGTGCGGCGCTACCGATACCCAAGCTTTGGCAGCTAAAGTGTTGTCTGAGCAGGCTGATCTGGGAATTGCATTGGATGGCGATGCGGATCGAGTCATGATGATCGATAACAAAGGAAATTTGATTAACGGCGATCAATTGATTCTGTTAATTGCTGAAGCAGCTCAGAGCAAAGGCCGCTTACAAGGTGGTGTGGTTGGAACCTTGATGACAAACATGGCTGTTGAAAACAGGCTTAAGAGTCTAGAAATTCCGTTTGTACGAGCAAAAGTCGGTGATCGTTATGTGATGGAAGCGTTAAAAACCAACGGCTGGACTTTGGGCGGTGAGTCATCGGGGCATGTAATTTGCTTAGAGCATAATACCACTGGTGACGGCATCATTGCTGCATTGCAAGTACTTAGAACCTTATTCGAGCAAGAGATTGATTTGTACGCTTGGGCGCAACAAAATCCATTATTCCCGCAAAGTTTGGTCAATGTTCGTGTTGCTGACGCGCAAAGGGCGTTAAATTCAAGCCAACTAACGGAAGCGATCAAGTCGGCGGAACACCAGTTGGCCGGACAAGGCCGAGTCTTGATTCGCGCATCGGGTACTGAGCCGCTAGTTAGGGTCATGGTGGAAGCGCAAGATCAAGCAGTTGCGAAGCGAAAAGCTCAAGAAATTGCTGCTTTGGTCACATAAAATCAATAAGTTAGAATGTAAAATACTGAAAAAGTGCGACATATTTTGAACATAAGTCATTGTTTCATGTATAATCGCACCTTGGAATACTGATATTTTTGGAAACTTCTAAATTAAGAGAGGGCAAATCAAATGAAGAAGTTAATTTTAGGAGCATGCCTATTAAGTGCTAGCACGTTAGGTTTTGCAGAAGAAGGTGAAGTGAAAGACCGTAGTGGTGCTTACGGTATGATTTCTTTAGTTCAAACTCAGTTTGATCTTGCGAGAAATTTAAAAGATCAAGATTCAACAGGATTGTCAATTGGTTGGATGCTTAATAAAAACTGGGCAATTGAAGGAACTTATACCTATTTAGATGATGTGAATAAGTTCCCTTCAAATTTTGAGCCTGGTTCAGGTGTATCGGATATTGAAACTTACGGTTTAGATTTTATCTACAATGATACTCACTGGTTAGGTAATACAACTACTAGCCCGTTCTTGAAATTTGGTATGGGTAAACATAACGTTACTACTGATCACCCTTGGCTTTTTCCTTCGCAAATCGAAGAGGACGAATTTATTAAGTTGGGTGTAGGTATCCAACATTTTGCCTCAAAGCATGCTTTCATTAGAGCTGGTGTTGACTTCTTAGATGGCGATGAAGATCTTGGTGATGACAGACACTTCTATTTCGGAGTAGGCTATTTCTTTGGTTCTACGCACTATGATTCGCCTGCTAAGGTAGAGCAACCAAAACAAGCACCAAAAGATTCTGATGGTGACGGTGTGATGGATGCTGACGATCGTTGTCCTGGTACTCCTGCTGGCGCTAAAGTTGATGCTTATGGCTGTCCTGTAGATTCGGATGGTGATGGCGTATATGATTACCAAGACGCTTGTCCTAACACTCCTGCTGGCGCTAAAGTTGATGAGAAAGGCTGTCAAGTTAAAGCGGAGAAAGTTGTTGTTGATATGCGTTTAAACTTCGACACTAACATGTATGCGATCAAGCCAGAAATGGTTTCAGAAATCGCTAAAGTGGCTGAGTTCTTACGTCAATTCCCTAACGTTGAAGCACAAATTCAAGGTCACACTGACAGCGTTGGTTCCTCTAACTACAACCAAGGTTTATCAGAGCGTCGTGCTAACTCAGTAGTAGACTACTTAGCCAGCAACTTCGGTATTGATAAAGCACGCTTAACTGGTGTTGGTTATGGTGAAGAGCGTCCTATCGCTGACAATGCTACAGCAGAAGGCCGTGCGCTTAACCGTCGTGCTGAAGCGAACTTAGAATCTAAATAATTTAGATTCTAATCTCGAATGATAAAACCCGGCTTTTGCCGGGTTTTATTTTTTGTGTTGAAAAAACTTGGTCACTTCTTTTTTTTTGTAAATAGGCTATTATCGAATTAAGCACTAAATGCACAACAATAACATTCGATTTAATAGGAGTCTTAAATGCTCAAATCCGTTGCAGTAAGAGATTACATGACCTCTGCCATGATTACCTTGGCTCCCGAAATTCATGTGGTAAAAGCCGCCCAAACCATGATGGAGTATCGGCTAACTGGCGCCCCGGTGTTGGATGAAAATAACCGTTTAGTGGGTTACTTGTCGGAAAAAGATTGCCTGCATACGGTTTTAAGCGCTATTTATCATGGCGAAATTGGCGATAGAGTGATGGATCGCATGACCAAGGAAGTTAAAACTTGTCACCCGGATGATAGCATAGCGGTGGTTGCTGAGCGTTTTTTACAAGATAACTGCCGAATGTATCCGGTGGTCGAAAAAAGTAAACTGGTTGGAATGATTTCGCGTCAGTCTATTCTAAAGGCGCTTCAATATGTTGGCATCGGTTAGCAACAGCTCAGCGGTAAAGAGCTAAAGTTAGTCTTCAATAATTTGCACGTTTAAGCGTCGCTCATTTCTAAGACGAGCACGCTTTTTAGCACAAGGTTTTTCACAATCACAGGCCTTTTCAATTCCAAGTGCATCCAAACCGCCGCAGCTACCACTGATCCTTTTGTTCTGGAAAATATAGCCTACCGCCATAATTAAAATGACAGCAAGAAACAGGGAAAACGCTAAAATAAAGGTGCTCATGGGCCACTCGAAATAGGGTTGCTAGCAAATTACAGTGCTATTTTAACACAGTGTCTATTGACTGATATAGTCTTTAAACCTGCGATTGGAATCAACTTCAACCTTTGCTCCATTTTGACTGATGGTATAAATGGCTAATTGATGCTTTTTGGCAAACTCATACGCCTGCTTTGTACCCAGAACGTTTAAGGCAGTTGCATAAGCGTCGGCCATCATATTGCTCGGGTGGATCACCGAAATTGAGGTGAGCTGATGAGTTACAGGGTAGCCATTGGTTGGATCGATAGTATGGGAAAAGCGTTTACCTTGATGCACAAAGTAATTACGATAGTCGCCGGAAGTCGCTATAGAACTATCTAATAAATTAACGATGATAGACTGTTGTCGCTGTCCTGCAGTGCTCGGTTTTTCTACTGCTATTTTCCAATTCTGATTAAAGTTTTTCAATCCTGAAGCTTTAACCTCACCGCCAATTTCGACTAAATAATCACTAATATGGTGTTGCTCAACAATCGTGGCGAGTCTGTCCACACCATAGCCTTTAGCAATGGCAGATAAATTGATAGTGATGTCAGGGCGTGTTTTTTGGATACACTGCTGATCTAAATCGTAAGACAATTTATTGGTGCCCACTTGAGTGAGCAGTTGCGCAATTTCTTGTGGAGTTGGCACCTTTTCTGCATATTGTTCGACGTTAAAACCCCAGCGGGAAATTAGTGGCCCCAAGGTAATATCAAAAGCGCCATTAGTTTCTTCATACACCTGCTTAGAGGCTAACAAAACCTGCCAGGTCTTGTCGGAAAACGTAAAGCAAGTGTTATCTTGTAGCTGATTAAAACGATTAATTTCAGAATCACTAATGTAGGTCGACATCAACTGATTAATGTCGTTGAGCTCTGTCTCAATCTCTTGATGAATCTGATTGATATTTTGGTGGGAAATCTTGGCGATAACGCTGTAGTTGGTGCCCATAGTAGAGCCGATGATTTTTTTATAGTGAGTTTCTTGGCTACAACTGCTGATTAAAGTAACAGTACCAACAATGGCTAACGATTTAAGGAATACTGTTTTTAGAAAAAGCATAAGGCAAAAAAATAGGCAGTGATTAGACTGCCTATTTTAACCGATTTAGCCATTAATACTAATAGCTATTAATGGAGTTTAGCCACCAAAATCATCCAACAAGATATTCTCATGTTCAACGCCTAGATCTTCTAGCATTTGAATAACTGCGGCATTCATCATGGGTGGTCCACACATATAGAACTCACAATCTTCCGGTGCTGGGTGATCCTTAAGGTAATTCTCTAGAAGCACGTTATGGATAAAACCAGTATAACCATCCCAATTATCTTCTGGCTGCGGATCCGATAGCGCCACGTGCCATTCAAAGTTCTCGTTTTCTTCAGCCAGCATATCGAAATCTTCTACATAGAACATTTCACGCTTAGAACGAGCACCGTACCAGAAGGTAATTTTACGGTCGGTTTTAATCCGGCGCAGCTGATCGAAAATGTGCGAACGCATAGGAGCCATACCAGCACCGCCACCAACGAAAACCATTTCCGCTTTAGTGTCTTTAGCAAAAAACTCACCGTAAGGCCCTGAAATAGTGACCTTATCACCAGGTTTTAAGTTAAAAATGTAAGAGGACATTTTACCGGCAGGCAAGGACATGTCTCGCGGCGGTGGCGTTGCGATGCGCACATTAAGCATGATAATGCCTTCCTCTAACGGATAGTTAGCCATCGAGTAAGCACGAATGGTTTCGTCTTTGACTTCTGACTCTATATCAAACAATTTAAAGCGATTCCAATCTTCATGATATTCTTCTTCAACGTCGAATTCAGAATACTTTAACTTGTAAGCTGGAGCTTCGATCTGAATATAACCACCAGCGCGGAAAGGTACGCTTTCGCCATTCGGGATCTTAAGTTTTAACTCTTTAATGAAGGTTGCTTTGTTTTCATTAGAGATAACTTCGCATTCCCATTTCTTAGTACCGAAGACTTCTTCTGGTACTTCGATTTTCATATCTTGTTTTACTGCAACCTGACAAGATAGACGATAGCCTTCGGCGGCTTCACGTTTGTTGATATGGCTTTCTTCAGTTGGCAAGATCGAGCCGCCGCCTTCAGTTACTTTGCACACGCACTGACCGCAAGTGCCGCCGCCGCCACAGGCCGAGGAGACAAAAATACCGGAATCGGCCAACGCGCCTAATAGTTTGCCGCCTGCTTCGACCGTGATCGCCTTATCAGCATCGCCATTAATATCGATAGTTACATCACCACTACTGACTAATTGCTTGCGCGCCACTAAGATCACGAGCACTAACGCAATAATTACCGCTGTAAATAATGTAACGCCTAAAATAATTTCGTTCATTAGCCTTCCCCTTACAGCTTAATACCAGTAAATGACATAAATCCAAGCGCCATTAGACCGACCACGATAAAGGTGATCCCTAAACCGCGCAGCCCATCAGGCACATCAGAATATTTCATTTTTTCACGAATACCGGCAAGTGCGGCAATTGCTAATGCCCAACCAAAACCCGAGCCAAAGCCAAACATAATCGACTCTGAGAAGTTATAGTTGCGCTCGGCCATAAATAAGGAGCCACCCATAATGGCGCAGTTCACCGTAATCAAAGGCAAGAAGATACCCAAGGATTGGTAGAGTGCAGGGAAGAACTTATCTAGAGTCATCTCCAAGATCTGAACCACCGCCGCGATAACGCCAATATAAACGATTAGACCTAAGAAGCTTAAGTCAGCTTCTGGAAAGCCTGCCCAGCTCAAAGCACCTTCTGCCAACAAGTTGTTAAGCAACAAATTGTTAACCGGTACAGTGATAGTTTGTACGACCACGACCGCAATACCAAGGCCAATCGCCGTTTGAATCTTCTTGGATACCGCCAAGAAGGTACACATTCCCAATAGGAATGATAAGGCTAAGTTTTCAACGAAAACTGCGCGAACAAATAATGATAAATAATGTTCCATTATTCTTTAGCCTCCACTTGGTCGGTTTTCCAGGTACGAAGCGCCCAAATCAACAAGCCGATAATAAAGAATGAGCTTGCTGGTAACAGTAATAAACCGTTCGTTTGATACCAGCCGCCATCGGAAACGCTTTGGAAGATGGTGTAGCCCCATAGCTTGCCCGAACCGAATAGTTCACGGAAGAAAGCAACCACGATCAGCAAAATCGAATAACCAAGACCGTTACCAACACCATCCAAGAAACTCATGAATGGACCATTTTTCATGGCATAAGCTTCGGCACGACCCATCACGATACAGTTAGTAATAATCAGGCCAACAAATACCGACAGCTGCTTTGAAACTTCATAGGCGTAAGCTTTCAGAACTTGGTCCACTAGAATTACCAACGAGGCGATAATGGTCATTTGGACAATAATACGAATGCTGGACGGAATATGATTACGAATCAAACTGATCAGTAAATTCGAGAAAGCCACAACCATGGTTAAGGCTAAACTCATTACAAATGCTGTTTCTAACTTGACGGTAACCGCTAAGGCAGAACAGATCCCCAATACCTGCAAGGCGATGGGGTTGTTGTTAAAAATCGGTGCAAATAAAACCGATTTAGCTTCTTGTTTATCAAAAGCCATGTTAAATGTCCCCCGCTCTTACTCTGTCTAGGAAAGGGCCGAAACCGTTATCACCTAGCCAGAAGTGGATCATGTTTTGAACGCCATTGGTGGTCCAAGTGGCGCCTGAAAGAGCATCAACTTGAGTGTCGTTGCTTGGTACTGATTTAACCAAAGTTAAGACGGGTTCACCATTTGCGTCCAAAGCTTGCTTGCCAGGCCATTTAGCTAGCCAAGTGGAGTTTTCAACCTCGCCACCTAAGCCTGGAGTTTCGCCGTGCTCGTAGTATTTAATACCCTTTACCGTCTTTAGATCTTTATCTAAAGCGATAAATCCATACAGGGTGGAGAACAAGCCTTTGCCATGGATGGGGAAGATAATGCTGTCAAGCTGACCATCTTTTTTGACCAGATAAACATTAGCAACCTGCGCACGCGAACCAATCCCGCCCAAATCCTGCTCGGCAGTTAAAGCCACATTACTGTTGGGGTTTTTGGCCGCTTTACGCTGATCGAAATTAGGAGGAACATTGACAAATTCACCCGTCGCCAAATCCACATGCTTTGACTCGACTTGTTGAAACAGTTCTTCCACGCTTGCCGACGAACCTGATTCGATCATGCCAGCAGCCACCAGAATATTACGCTTCTTATCCAGCGCTTGGTTTTTTTGCTGAATCGGCTTGAGCTTGATGGCTGCGGTTGAAACCACCACCGAACAAATCAAACTTAATAGCAAAGCAACCACGATAGTTTTAGTAGGACTTTCTTTCTTAGACATGACGACGAGCCCTCCGTTTAATGTTGGCCTGAACCACAAAGTGGTCAATCAATGGCGCAAATAGGTTGGCGAATAAAATGGCCAGCATCATCCCTTCAGGGAAGGCTGGGTTAACCACACGGATCAAGACCACCATGATGCCGATTAGCGCACCAAAGTACCATTTACCTTTGTTGGTCAGCGCGGCCGAGACAGGGTCGGTCGCCATAAAAAACATACCAAAGGCAAAACCACCAGTAACCAGATGCCAATACCAAGGCATGGCAAACATGGGGTTAGTATCGCTTCCGATAAAGTTCAACAAGTAAGATGATGCCACCATGCCTAACATAACGCCGGTTACGATACGCCACGAGGCAATTCGTGCGGCGATGATAATAAAACCGCCAATCATGATCATTAAGGTCGACACTTCACCAATCGAACCAGGGATATAGCCTAAGAAAGCATCCCACCAGTTTTGATTGATACTGTAGTCGGTTATGGATCCAGCCGCTGCTGCCGCTAACGGCGTAGCGCTGGAGAAACCATCGACCGCTGCCCAAACCTCAGTACCTGAAATATCCGTTGGGTAAGCAAAGAATAAGAAGGCACGTCCGGCCAAAGCTGGGTTCATGAAGTTCTTACCAGTGCCGCCAAAGATTTCTTTTGCAACCACCACACCGAAGCTAATACCTAGCGCTACTTGCCATAGCGGAATTTCCGGCGGTACGATCAGCGCGAATAGAATCGAGGTGACGAAGAAACCTTCGTTGATCTCATGGCCGCGAATACTGGCGAACAACACTTCCCAGAAGCCGCCGACGATAAAGGTCGTGGCGTAAATTGGCAGGAAGAAGCAAGAGCCGTAGAACATGAGTCCGAACCAGCTGGTGTCTGCGGTAATAGCGCCACCAAAGAACTGGAAAAAGCCCACTTGCCATATATCCGGTAGATTCAAGCCATTCATCACGCCAAGCTGCGCTTGATAACCGATGTTCCACATACCCCAGAACATGGCCGGGAAAGTAGCGAACCAGACCATGATCATAATACGTTTTAAATCGATATTATCGCGTACGTGCGAACCGTTAGTGGTCACATGGCCGGGAGTGTAGAAGATAGTCGCAGCCGCTTCGTAAAGCGCATACCACTTCTCCCACTTGCCGCCTTTTTCAAAATGCGGCTCGATTTTTTCAATAAAATTCTTTAAACCCATGCTTAGCCTTCCTTCTCAATTTTCGTTAAGTTTTCACGAAGAATTGGGCCATACTCATATTTGCCAGGGCAAACAAAAGTACATAAAGCTAAATCTTCTTCATCCAGCTCCAACGCGCCAAGCTGCTGAGCGGTATCCGTATCACCAGTGACCAAAGCGCGAATCAATTGGGTCGGCAAAATGTCCAGCGGCATTACTCGCTCATATAAACCAATTGGCATGATGGCACGTTCCGAGCCGCCGGTGGTGGTGGTCATGGCGAATTTTTTCTTCGGCAAAAATGCAGAAATAAAGGCGCGCGTTACGGAAAACTTGTCCGAGCCAGGTCTTACCCAGCCAAAGAACTCTTTTTCACGTCCTTCTTTAATTACGCTGACTTGATTGTGATAGCGACCGAGGAAAGCACGCGCGTCAATCGCATGGAAACCGTTTAAGACCGAACCGGACAAATGGCGGTTATCGGCTTTAGTTTCTTCGCCGACTAACAATTCATCGATATTAGCGCCTAGGCGAGTGCGTACTAAGTGCGGTTTAGTGACCATAGTACCGCCAATGGCGACCACGCGATCCATATAAAGCTCGCCCGTGGTAAACAATTTTGCCAGCGCAATTACGTCTTGGTAGCCAATATGCCAAACTAAGTTATCCGCCGCAGCAGGGAACAAGAAATGAATATGAGTACCGACGTTGCCCGCTGGATGTGGCCCTGAGAAAGCTTCGTATTGAACTTTAGGGTGATCCAATTGATTGAGGTTACTGTTAGCCTTAGTAGCTACAAAAACTTTACCGTTGCTTAAGGTGCTTAGCAAAGTTAAGCCTTGGTTAAAGGCTTCGGCATTTTCTGCAATAATCACCTCAGGATCAGCCGCTAATGGGTTAGTATCGATGGCTGAAACGAAAATCGCTTTGGTTTCACTGTCAATCGCCGGAACTTTGGAATAAGGACGAGTGCGCAGCGCTGTCCACATTCCTGAGGCTAACATTTGATCGACGATCGCTTGGCGCTCAAGAACTGCTAACTGCTCGGCAGAATATTGATTGAAAGTTACCGCATCTTCTTGTGCTGCGATTTCTACCACTACTGATAGCAGTTTTCGCTTAGCACCACGGTTAATGGCGGTTACGGTACCTCCAGCTGGAGCAGTATAGGATACTCCTGGAGTTTTCTTATCGTCGAAAATTACTTGGCCTTTTTTCACCGAGTCACCCACTTGAACCTGCATGGTCGGTTTCATGCCAACGTAATCTTCGCCGAGAATGGCAACGGTTTTTACCGTAGCACCGTCTGAGATCGTCTGCTCGGGTTGCCCTTCGATGGGTAAATCCAAGCCTTTTTTAATCTTAATCATAGGTCGCTACTTTTCTTGGTTAATGATTTAAATTGAATGAAGAGGTCGAATCCTCAAAACAACTTTTGAGATAGTGAAAACATAACAAAACACTGGATTGTGAAGTCCACAACCAGCGCTAATCATTCTATTCTATTTCGCTGTACCCAAAAGTGTTAAAACAAAAGCCTTTGCTGGTTTTCCATTGAAGATGCAACAAAGCCTTTTAAGGCGCGTATTATACTTGGATCAAGCCCCCAAAATCCATGACTTTTATAGGGAAATAGCTGAAAAAGTCTCACTATTATGGATTAGCAGCTGTCCTGAATAAGCTTTTATTCCTTGTGCTTGGCAAGGCTTTCATATATCATTTGCGCCCTTTTATAAAAAGCCGAAATCCAACCTAATTTCGCCGTGGCTGCGCTTCTAACGCGGGATCGGTTTTTAGGCGATTGGTAAACTCTAGTAAAAGCGGTCTCAGGCACTAACGATTGAGCTGCTAACGGTTAACTTAAAGAGTAGTTATGGTAAGAACGAAGCTTATCGCTGGCAATTGGAAAATGAATGGTGATAGCCGCTCCATTAAGCAATTAATGGATGGCATCAAAGAGCAGTTAGATCCTGCTTGGCAGAGCGAAGTATTAGTCTGTGCGCCAGCCGTTTATTTGCCCTTAGTAGTTGATTTTGTTGGAATTTCTGGCATAAAAGTGGGTGCGCAAAACCTCTCACAGCAAGCGCAAGGTGCTTTTACGGGCGAGATCAGCGCGGCCATGCTATCGGATGTCGGCGGGCAATATGTGTTGGTCGGACATTCTGAGCGACGTAGCTTATACGGTGAAAACTCGAAGTTAGTGGCGGAAAAATTTAATGCCGCTTTGACTAAAGGTTTAATTCCGGTGCTTTGTGTCGGCGAAACCCTTGAAGAGCGCGAGGCTGGCACCACTATGACGGTAGTTAAAGGCCAAATTGATGCCGTGATCGAACAGTATGGCATCGAAACTTTGGGTCAGGGCGTGATTGCCTATGAGCCCGTTTGGGCAATTGGTACGGGAAAAACGGCTAGTCCAGAGCAAGCGCAAGCGGTGCATGCGGACATTCGAGCCCATTTGGCACAATTTGATGCGCAAATAGCGCACAAAACACGAATTTTATATGGCGGAAGTATGAATCCTACTAACGCCGAACAACTTTTAGCGCAACCCGATATAGACGGTGGTCTAATTGGCGGAGCTTCGCTAAAAGCCGAACAATTTATTGCAATATGTAAAGCAGCAGGATAAAAAAATGCAATTATTTTTAATGATCAGTTTATTGGTAGTCGCCCTTTTGTTAATCGGGATCATTTTGATCCAGCAGGGTAAAGGTGCTGAAATGGGCGCTTCGTTCGGTGCTGGTGGCTCTAACACCTTATTCGGTGCGCCAGGTGCGGGTAACTTCTTAACTAAAAGCACTACAGTGCTGGCTATTTTGTTTTTTGTGATTGCCTTAGCGATTACCGGTATTAAAAACCGCGGTGTTGAAGCGTCGAATATTTTAGACGATGCCGCTGAAGAGGTAAAAGTGGTCACTCCTGACAATGTGGATAGCCTCAATGCAATCCCATCTGAGAAGAAAGAAGCTGTTTCAACTGAAATTCCCACTGCCGCAAAAGAAACCCTAGCTACGGAAATTCCAACGGCAACTGAAATCAAAGATACCGTCAAAAACGAAGCGGCGAAAACGGCTGATGCAGTTAAAGAAAAAGCCAATGACGTGACTCAAGATGCCGAAGACAAAGCTAAAGAATTAAAAGCTGACACTGACAAGAAAATTGACGAAGCCAAAGATGCTGCTGAAGAAGCAAAAAAAGACCTTAAGGAAAAAGCCGACGGCGATCAATAAGCAACAACCTTTTTCGCTCGGGTGGTGGAATTGGTAGACACGCTATCTTGAGGGGGTAGTGGCTGTATGGCCGTGTGGGTTCAAGTCCCACTCCGAGCACCAATTTAATAAGCACTATTATATAGTGCTTTTTTTATGGGCTTTGCTGCGTTTATTAGACCGGTCCTTTCGTAGCGCTGAGTGCCATGAGTTAGATTTAGAGCTTAAAATAAGCGCTTTTCAGATGAATGGTAGCTTTTATAGGACGAAAAGTATTGCTATTTTTTTGATTTCTGTAATTTACATTACTGAATAAAGTAGTCGTCACTGACTACAACTAAAACAAAATTTATAACAATAAATTTCCTTTATTTAAATCGATCTTCCTAGGAGGTTTAGATGAACAGTACTCTAGCTAAGAGCTTTGTGCGTTTGGGCACTTTTGCTTTGCTGTTGACGATGGCCAATCAAGTTAAAACCGAAGAGCCTTATACAGTAACAATCGATGATACGGATATCTGGACTGGAACAAATGTTACTAACTTTTTAAACGCTGATAGCAGTGTTTCTAGCGAGCCAACAGCAGTACAACTGCAAGTGAATACCACTACTGGCTCGGTAAACGGCGCTGTGGCTTACCTTGCGACTAATCCCAACGGTGACCCTGAAATCAACGTCAATATCGCGGCTCAGGATGCTCAGCAGGCGATACTGACTTGGACATTTAGTTCTGGCATCTTACCTTTAGGGGTCAACAATCCTTCGATGACACTAAGGGATGTCGATAGTAACGTTAACGGAGTTTTAGAAACCCCAGCAGGTTCGTCCAATGAATTTTGTGATCGCCTTGAAATACGCGCCTTTGACATTAATAACCTACCGGTGCCTGCAAGTAGTTTTAGTGTGGCCACTGGCACTGGCCCTACTACCTTTTCTGAAGTTCCACCATCCGCTGGGACGCCAGCGAATAGTTTTGTTATCGAGGGGACTTCTAACAATGGGCCAGGAACACCGGAGGCAATTGTTAGCGTTAATGCTAATAGTGTTGGCTCTATCGTTATGATTTACGAGCAGTGCGAAGATCCGGATACCGACAGACCGGGCGCCCTAGGTATTGTCAATGGTCTAGATGGTTTTTCAATTTTTACCACCGACCTAACTCTACGCAAACAATGGGTTGACGCGGCAGTAAATGATACTGCTACGGTTAGTGTTTCCGGAGGAACCATTACCGTTAATGACTTAGACTCTACTGCTAACGCGGCTGCGGAAATCGACTCAGGAGTCGCTACCGAAGTGATTTCTGGAGTGGACTATACCATTAGCGAAACTTTGGGAGCTGCTAATGGTAGAACTTATGATAGCAGTTTGAGCTGTACAGGTTCGGGCGATACGGACGTTGCTGATGGAGTTTTAACTCCATCAGCTTCGGATACCAATGTGATCTGCACTTATCTTAATGATGCGAGAGTCGCTGATGTGAGTGTCACCAAAACTGACAGCACTTCAACCTACACCCCAGGCGCAGCCTTTAGCTATGTTATTAGGGTCGATAACAATGGCCCTGATACGGTTGATGGCTTAGTTGTTACGGATACTTTGCCAACTGCGATGGCCCGAGCTAGCTGGAACTGTAGCGCTTCTGGCGGTGCGCTATGCCCAAATGCCAATGGCACAGGCTCCATTAGCGAAACCATCAGTGTTTTCCCCAATGGGGGACAAATTATTTATACCGTCACTGGAAATTACCCAGCATCTCCCGCTGGCTACTAGGTAGCGGTACTTTTAGACTGCGGTCACTAGCTTAAAGGACGCTAGCGTTGATAGGTGTTGTAATTGATGGTTAAGCTAACTGTTGCAAAATAAAATCATCGGCCCAGCTTTCAAGTTTGGCATTTTTGATAAACCCGCAGTGACCGCCATATTGACTGGAATAAATTTGTAGGTACTCATTTTGAGTAAGGCTAAAGGTGTCTTGATAGTTAATGACCGGGTCGTCTTTACTCATTAAAATGGTCACGTCGGAGTCCAAGTTTTGCAGTTTTTCACCGCTTAGAGCGTAGCCATTGAAGTATTCTTCTGCACTTTGATAGTCGCCAAACAGTTGTAGCAAATGTTCCGTCATTTGGCGCATGGATTTCATCGGATAGATCTGTTCAAAGTTGTAAGAATCGGGAAAGTGTTGCTGCTTTTTGCGCAAAGAGCGTTTCCATTTCTTGATAAAATAATCGTGATAAAAGCTCAAGCCATTTTCCAGTTGGTGCAAAATATCCATTGGGTTGATGGCTGGGCAAATGGCGAGGGTTTTGTTAAGCCGAATGTGGTTACTATTGGCTTGCTCAGCGATTCGAGTAGCAAAATTGCCGCCTAACGAAAAACCTATCAGGTGAGTATTGTCAAACTCCAAGTTTTGTTGGGCGAAGCGAACGGCGTTAACCACTTCGTGTAGTCGATTGGAATGAAACAGTGCGCGATTAAGATGGTGGCTGCTGCCATGATCCCGCAAGTTTAATCGCAATACTTGATAACCAGCTTGATAGAGACTATTGGCTGAGGACAACAAGTAGAGTGATTCGTGGCTGCCTTCCCAACCATGGATCAAAATCACGGTAGTGGTTTTAGGATCTGGCTGCGGTGAGAAAAAACTTTGTAGCTTTACTTCAGCTCCGGTTTCATCGGTGCCTGCTTCCAATAAAATTTCCCGACTGGCTGCAAGCATGGTTTTTGCTTTCTTGATCAACAAGGGCCGACGAAATTTAACGGTACCTAATAGTGATTGCACATGGCAGTTTTTTGCCCAAAAAGGCGGTTGAAAATCAACTTGCTGAATTTTTATCTGCTTTTTTGCTATGGCTTGATTCATGCTAAAGGTTCAATGTTGATATTCTGCGACTGCTTTAACTCAATCATATACTGGATAAAGCTCGAAAAACAAATGCTCAGCATATTTGCTGGGAACAGTTGCTCGGAACGCTATTTTAGATAGCGACAGCTTTCTCGATGTAGTTACTGACCTCAAGATCGATTTCGGTGTCAGAAACACTAGAGGCAATTTTTAAGACTTGTCCTTTATATTTTTTCTGCTTGGATAGATCGAAGGCAATTCTTCGTTTGAGTGGTATTTTGTTTTCGTCTGCAATGATTTCTACTACTGGCGCCAATTTGCTATCCGGATTTACCGATAACACAATCGCGTAGAAACCGTTGTTAAGTTTAATTAAAGAGCCAACAGGATAGACGCCAACCATTTTAATAAATTCTTTCACCAAATATTTGTCGTAGCGATGATTGGCTTCTTTATACAAAATAGCGGTAGCTTTTTCCGGCGACATTCCTTTGCGGTAGCAACGATCGCTCGTCATCGCATCGTAGCTATCAACTATCGCAATAATCTTGTCGTAGACGCTCAAATAAGCAGCATCTAGCTGACGGGGATAACCATCGCCAACCAGGCTTTCGTGGTGGTTATAAGCTGCGGTGCAGACTACTTCATCAATACCGCCGTGTTCTTTCAGGAATATATAGCCCAATACCGCATGCTCCTTGACGATATCAAACTCTTGCTCGGTCAAGGCGCTTTGTTTATTTAAAATAGAATTGGGGATCTTCATTTTTCCCACATCGTGGAGCATGCCACATAATCCTAAGAGGTGTAATTCTTCTTCAGAAAGCTGCAAATGGCGCCCAAAAGTAATGGCTAGAATCCCGACGCGCAGGCAGTGTTCGGCAGTGTATTCGTCTTGGTCTTTAATTTTGGTCATCCAAAACATGGCGCTGGGATTGCTCAAAATGCTGCTAACACACTGCGATACGAGTACTTTTGATTGCTCCACATTTATGTGGCCATCTTTTTGTACCTGCTGCATCACTTCTTGAATGTGGTGCTTAGAGCTATCAAAAGCTTTTTTTGCTTTGGGTAATTCTTTTTTCAGGCTTTTCTGTACTTTTCGGGCACTGCTGGCTTCCATTTTATAGCGAATTTGTTGTCGCAAATTGGCGATTTGTTGTTCGCGATGGAGCTTTAGCGAGGTGTAATCAATGTATACGTGCTGGCAGTAGCGGCGAAAAACATCGAGTTCTTTTTCGGTACTAATAGTCACTTCTTGGAAAATAAAGGGTAAATCGGTCCAAGGGCGATCCAAGTCGATAACCGTCATGCCGATCTGCAGTTCATGGCTGGAGATTTTGCGTTTAACAACTTCTTGGTGTACTGGTACACCTTGACGCTGCTTTTGAAGTGGCGTTTTCCTTGTTTTTTGCCTTGCAAATAACTTTGCGATGAGACTCATTATTATACCCTCTATTCATTTCATCTTAATTATAAAATCAGAAAAATCAAATGCTTAGAAAACTGTGACCAAAGTGACGCTTTCTATCACCGCCGCGCAAAAGGACTAGCCAAAATACCGGATGGCTGGTAAGGTTATTTAAAAATAATATTCTATAAATTCTTGGAGTTAGGTCGCGCATTTTTAAGATGGCCATAGATGTATGATTGCAGAATATGCACCAATACTGGTTTTCGTTCTGATAGGACTGCTGTTTGGCGGCGGTCTGCTAATCTTTGGTTATTTTGCAGGCCCTTCTAACCCTTCCGAAGATAAAGAAAAGCCTTTTGAATGTGGCTTCGATGCCTTCGAAGATTCGCGCATGAAATTTGACGTGCGGTTTTATTTGGTGGCAATTCTGTTCATTATTTTCGATTTGGAAGTCACGTTTCTCTTCCCTTGGGCTGTGGTATTCGACGAAATCGGTTGGTTTGGTATCGCCGCTATGGGTGTTTTTATCTTGTTGTTATTAGTCGGTTTTGCTTACGAATGGCGCAAGGGCGCTTTGGATTGGGAGTAGGAGCGCTTTCGGTTATGGGCATTGAAGACAAACTCAATAAAGACGGATTTTTTACCACCAGTGTGCAAGAGCTATTCGATTGGGCGCGTACCGGTTCCATGTGGCCGATGACGTTTGGCTTGGCATGTTGTGCGGTGGAAATGATGCATGCTGGCGCGGCACGTTATGACCTGGATCGCTTCGGGGTTGTCTTTCGTCCTAGCCCGCGGCAATCGGACGTGATGATTGTGGCCGGAACCTTGACTAATAAAATGGCCCCAGCGTTACGCCGAGTTTACGATCAGATGCCCGATCCAAAGTGGGTTATTTCTATGGGCTCCTGTGCCAATGGTGGCGGCTACTATCATTACTCCTATTCGGTGGTGCGCGGTTGTGATCGCATCGTGCCAGTGGATATTTATGTGCCAGGCTGTCCGCCAACCGCGGAAGCTTTGCTGTATGGCATTATCCAATTACAAAATAAAATTAAGCGCTCCACGGTGATTTCGCGTCGTCCAAAAAAGACCGATGACAAAAGTGAGGTGGCGCTTGGCTAAAACTTTGATTGACCGATTAGGTGAAGTTTTTGGCGATAAGTTAATTGCTTGCGAGCAGGCTTTTGGCGAAGTGACCATCGAAATTGGCAAGCAGGATCTGCTGCCAGTGTGTTTACAACTACGGGACGAAGACTGTTTACAGTTTGAGCAATTGGTCGATCTGACGGTGGTGGACTATTTGCAGTTTGGACTTGATGAGTGGGCCACTGATGAGGCTACGGGTTCGGGTTTCAGCCGTGGGCGGCAGGATTTGTCGCAACAAGAATCGCAATGGAAGCGCGAGCGTTTTGCGGTGGTTTACCACTTATTATCCCTAGTTAATAACCAGCGTTTGCGACTGAAATGTTTGGTGAATGAGTCGCGACCTACCATCGATTCAGTCATTCAAATCTGGAATGGGGTCGATTGGTTTGAACGGGAAGCCTTTGATTTATTTGGGATTTTATTTGAAGGCCATCCGGATCTGCGCCGTTTGTTAACGGATTATGGCTTTGTTGGACATCCATTTAGAAAAGACTTTCCCTTAATTGGCAAAGTCGAGATGCGCTTTGATGCTAAACAAAATCGCTGCGTTTATGAACCAGTTTCGATTGAGCCAAGAGTGCTAGTACCGAAAGTGATTCGTGAAAATGATGAGACCATCTACGTGGCGGATCCCCAATCTTTGAAAGAGTCGCTAAAGCAAGCCCAAAAGGACGGTAGCAATGGCTGAAATTCGTAACTATACGGTGAATTTTGGCCCGCAACATCCAGCGGCGCATGGTGTCTTGCGCCTGATTTTGGAAATGGATGGTGAAACGGTGGTGCGCGCCGATCCGCACATTGGATTACTCCATCGTGCGACCGAAAAATTAGCCGAGTCAAAACCTTTTAATCAGTCCATTGGCTATATGGACCGGCTCGACTACGTTTCCATGATGTGCAACGAGCACGCTTATGTGCTGGCGATTGAAAAACTGATGGGAATCACGCCGCCCAAGCGTGCCCAGTATATTCGCGTCATGTTCGCCGAAATTACCCGTATTTTAAATCATTTAATGTGGTTGGGAGCGCACGGTTTGGATATTGGCGCTATGACCGTATTTTTATACGCTTTTCGCGAGCGTGAAAGCTTAATGGATGCTTACGAAGCGGTTTCCGGTGCGCGTATGCACGCGACCTATTTTAGACCTGGCGGAGTTTACCGAGATTTGCCAGAAAAAATGCCGCAGTATCAGGTTTCCAAGTTTTCCAACCAGAAAAAAGTGGATGAGCTCAATCAAAATCGCCAAGGCTCTTTACTGGATTTTTTGTGGGATTTTACCGAGAGCTTTCCCGAGCGAGTGGACGAATACGAAACCCTGTTGACCGACAACCGAATTTGGAAACAAAGAACCGTTGGCGTGGGTATTGTTTCGCCGGACAGAGCGCTGCAATTGGGCTTAACTGGGCCCATGTTACGCGGCTCAGGGATTGAATGGGATCTGCGTAAAAAGCAGCCCTATGAAGTCTATCCTGAACTGGAATTTGATATTCCGGTGGGTTCTAAAGGCGATTGCTACGATCGCTATTTGGTGCGGGTCGAAGAGATGCGTCAGTCCAATCGAATTATCCGCCAGTGTATTGAGTGGCTGCGAGACAATCCGGGCCCTGTGATGCTGGATAATCATAAAGTCGCGCCACCGAGTCGCGAGGCGATGAAGGACGATATGGAAGCGTTGATCCATCATTTTAAGTTGTTTACTGAGGGCTATTGCGTGCCGCAAGGCGAAGTCTATCAGGCGACCGAACACCCGAAAGGTGAGTTTGGTATTTACCTGGTGTCCGATGGTGCCAACAAACCTTACCGATTAAAAATTCGTGCGCCTGGTTTTGCCCATTTATCGGCAATGAATGAAATGGTCAAAGGGCATATGCTGGCTGACGTGGTGGCGATTATTGGTACGCAAGATATCGTCTTTGGCGAGATCGATAGGTAGGGCGTCAATGAGCAAAGCGAACTTACCCCAACTTTTATCGGCGCCAGCGATTGACAAGATCAATAGTTGGATCGAAAAGTACCCAGCTAAACGGAAACGGGCAGCTGTCATTCCTGCGCTTTCCATCGCGCAAGATGAGTTAGGGTATTTGGCGCGTGACACCATGGATGCGGTGGCCGATTATTTGGAAATTCCGCACATTGCGGCTTACGAAGTGGCGACTTTTTATTCGATGTTTTCGCTTGAGCCGCGAGGCAAGCATGTGGTATCGCTGTGTACTAATATCTCTTGTATGTTGGCAGGCAGCGACGATTTGAAACAGTGGTTTAAAGATGAGCTGGGCATAGCACCGGGTGAAACGACTGCCGATGGTCGTATTACGCTCAAAGAAGTAGAGTGCCTAGCCGCTTGCGGTGGCGCACCAATGCTCGAGGTGGGCAAGCAGTACCATGAAAACTTGGATGTGAATAAGTTGGCGCATCTGGTGAAAGAATTAACTTAGGATTGAGAAACTTAAATGGCAAACGAAGTTTGTTTTAGAACGCTACATTTGAATCAACCTTGGACGCTGGATACTTACCAGTCGGCAGGCGGTTATCAAGTGTGGAAAAAAATCCTACAAGAAAAAACGCCGCCCGAAGAAATTATTGAAGAGTTAAAACTGTCTTGTTTGCGCGGGCGCGGCGGGGCAGGCTTCCCGACTGGTTTAAAGTGGAGTTTTATGCCGCGTCATTTGGATGGCCAAAAGTATGTAGTCTGTAATTCTGACGAAGGCGAGCCAGGGACTTTTAAAGATCGCGATATTTTGCGCTATAACCCGCATCAGTTAATCGAAGGCATGGCCATTGGCGGCTATGTGATGGGCGCAACCGTTGGTTATAACTATATGCGCGGCGAGTTTTATGAACCGATTGAGCGCTTCGAGCAAGCGCTTGAAGAAGCTTACGCTGCCGGTTTGTTAGGCAAGGATATTTTAGGTTCGGGAGTCGATTTTGATCTCTACAGCCATATTGGTGCTGGGGCTTATATTTGCGGCGAAGAAACCGCGCTTATCGAATCGCTTGAAGGTAAAAAAGGGCAGCCACGATTTAAACCACCGTTTCCAGCCAATTATGGTGTTTTTGGTAAACCCACCAACGTCAACAATACGGAAAGTTTTACTTCGGTGCCGGTGATTTTGGACAAAGGTGGCCAGTGGTTTTTAGATTTGGGTATTCCCAATAATGGCGGCACTAAACTTTTCTCGATTTCGGGGCATGTGAACAAACCCGGTAATTACGAAATTGGCCTAGGCACGCCGTTTGCCGAACTATTGGAAATGGCGGGCGGAATGAAAGACGGTAAAAAGCTTAAAGCGGTGATCCCAGGCGGCTCCAGCGCACCGATTTTACCAGCTAAAACCATGATGAAATTAACCATGGACTATGATGCCATCGGCAAAGCCGGCTCGATGCTCGGCTCTGGCGCAGTGATGGTGTTTGATGAAGATACCGACATGGTGAAGGTTTTGGCACGAATAGCCCATTTTTATTACGAAGAATCTTGCGGCCAATGCACGCCTTGTCGCGAAGGCACTGGCTGGATGTCGCGGGTGATTCATCGGATTGCCGAAGGTAAAGGGCGGCTTGATGATTTAGACAAGCTGGATGAGATCGCCGGCAACATTATGGGCCGTACCATTTGTGCGCTCGGGGATGCGGCGGCGATGCCAGTACAGAGTTTTATTAAACACTTTAGAAGCGAATTTGAAGCTAAAATCCCCGAAATTACTGCTAAAAGCATCAAAAAGGCGAGTTAGTTTATGTTAACCATCGAAATCAATGGTCAAAAAGTAGAAGCTGAAGAAGGCGCTATGATTATTGAAGTGGCAGACGCTCATGGCTATGAGATCCCACGCTTTTGTTACCATAAAAAAGCTTTCGGTGGCGGCCAATTGCCGTATGTGTTTGGTCGAAGTGGAAGGCCAAAGAAAGCCGTTGCCCGCCTGCGCCACGCCAGTTTCCGATGGCATGATCATTAAAACCGAATCGCTGGTGGCTAAAGAGGCGCAAAAATCGGTGATGGAGTTTTTGCTTATTAATCATCCTCTGGACTGCCCGATTTGTGATCAAGGTGGTGAGTGCGAGTTGCAGGATGTGGCTTTGGAGTGCGGTAAAGACGTATCACGTTTTACCGAAAGAAAGCGGGTGGTAGAAGATAAGGATATTGGTCCCTTAATCGAAACTGAAATGACTCGCTGTATTCATTGCACTCGTTGCGTGCGTTTTGGACGCGAAGTGGCTGGCATTCGTGAAATGGGTGCGGTGGGGCGCGGCGAGCATACGGAAATCAGCACCTTTATCGAAAAGTCGGTGGATTCTGAAGTGTCCGGCAACATTATCGATCTTTGCCCTGTGGGTGCTTTAACCGCCAAGCCATCGCGCTATCAAGCGCGTGCTTGGGAGATGATCCAATACGATTCGATTGCGCCCCACGACTGTATTGGCACTAACTTACACGTTCATACTCGGCGCAATGAGATTATTCGTTTAGCACCCAAAGAAAATGAAGCCACTAACGAAGTGTGGCTATCGGATCGGGATCGATACGCTTATCAAGCGACTAATAAAAGTGAGCGCTTGCTATCGCCTATGATTAAGCAAAATGGCGAGTGGATCGAAGCTGGCTGGGAAACGGCGTTGGAACGAACTGCCAGTAAACTGAATATGATCAAGGAAGCGCAAGGGGCTGAACAGTTGGCTGCCCTTGCCAGCCCGATAGCAACCACCGAAGAATTGTATTTACTGCAAAAAATTATGCGCGGGCTAGGTTCGAACAATGTGGATCATCGGTTAAGAGTTACCGATTTTAGCGGCCAACAACATGAATCGCTTTACCCGCAATTGGGCATAGAGCTCTCTGAATTAGAGCAGTTGGATGCCTGCTTACTAATCGGGGCTAACTTACGCAAAGATCAGCCGCTGGCCGCGCTGCGGATCCGTAAGGCTACTCGGTATGGTCAAGTTGCCAGTATCAGCGCCAGAAAAATTTATAATAACTTTAAGTTGAGCCATGAATTGATAGTCGAGCCTGATCATTGGGTGATGCAACTGGCGGCCATTGCCAAATATCTAGCGCAGCTGGAACATAACCAAGACAAACTGACCAAGTTTGAAGGGCTACAAGAACTGGTATCATCGGCTAAAATTAGTCAAAAGCATGAAAAAATAGCAAAAATGCTACTAAATGCTGAAAAAAGTAGTTTGCTTCTCGGCTTGACTGCGGTGGAATTTAGTCAAGCCAGTCAACTACGACAGTTAGCTAAGGCCATCGCCGCTTTATCAGGCTCGAGTTACGGCTTCTTATCCCACGGCGGCAATAGTGCGGGTGCTTATCTAGCTGGCGCAATTCCCCATCGCGGACCTTCTGGCGCGGATGTTGCAGAGGGTGGCCAAAGCATAAAGCAAATGATTGCTAGCGGTAAAAAAGCGCTAATGTTGCTAAAAACGGAATTAGGAAAAGATTCGGTTTATGCTGAGCAGGCGGTAGCGATGGCAAAAGATGCCGATTTTGTGGTTTCTTTAACCAGTTTTGCTGATGATGAAGCTTTCAAATATGCCGACGTGGTATTGCCAATCGCGACCTATTTAGAGTCGGCCGGATCTTATGTTAATGCTAATGGGTTATGGCAAGAATTTAATGCTTGCGCTAATGCTCCTGGGCAGGCAAAGCCTGCTTGGAAGGTCTTGAGAGTGCTTGGCAACCTATTGAAATTAAAGAATTTTGACTATGTTTCAGCGCCGGATGTGCGACAAGAAGTTAAAGGCCGAATGGGAGCGGTTGGCGATAAAATCAAGTCTCGCTGGAATTGCCCTGAAACACTTGCCGAGTCAGGTTTTAGTCCAGAACCAGCCAATATTTATCAGTCGGATTGTTATGTTCGACGTGCTCCTGCTTTGCAGCAAACCGTCATGGCACAAGGCAAAGAAGAACTGAAGCGTCCGCCACTCAGCCCTTTCCATAACATTATCGGGGGGCCTTGATGGATTTTGCTCAATTGTTGATTGAAACCCTCTGGATTGTCGGCAAAATCCTAATGATTTTGCTGCCTTTGATTTTAGCGGTGGCTTATACCACCTATGCCGAGCGAAAATTGATCGGTTATATGCAGATGCGTTTGGGACCAAATCGAGTGGGTCCTAAAGGTTGGTTGCAGCCTATCGCCGATGTGGTCAAGCTGTTAATGAAAGAAGTGATAGTTCCTTCGGGGGCTAACAAGGCCTTGTTTTTATTGGCGCCAGTGTTATTTATCGCGCCTTCTTTTGCCGCTTGGGCGGTGGTGCCGTTCGATGCGGAGTTGGTTCTTTCTGATACCAATGCCGGTTTAATTTATTTATTGGCGATGACTTCAATCGGGGTTTATGGGGTGATTATCGCCGGTTGGGCTTCCAATTCGCGTTACGCTTTGCTGGGTTCGTTGCGTTCGGCTTCACAAATTGTGTCCTATGAGATTGCTATGGGTTTTGCGCTGGTGGCAGTGCTGATGGCTGGCGGCAGTATGAATCTTGGCGCTATTGTCGAAGCGCAAAGTGGTAGTTTGCTGCATTGGTTCTGGATCCCGCTGTTTCCTATCTTGGCAATCTATTGGATCTCAGGGGTAGCAGAAACCAATCGCGCGCCTTTTGATGTGCCTGAGGGTGAGTCGGAAATTGTCGCCGGTTTTCATGTGGAATATGCCGGCATGGCCTTTGCGCTATTTTTCTTGGCCGAATACGCCAATATGATTCTAATTTCTGTGTTAACGGCGCTGTTTTTCTTTGGCGGCTGGCTCAATCCCTTTCAAGGTATTCCTTATTTAGAAGCAGCTACCGACTGGGTGCCTGGAACCTTGTGGTTATTGCTAAAAGCTGCTTGGTTCTTGTTTATGATGATTTGGTTGCGGGCGACTTTCCCGCGTTATCGCTATGATCAGATCATGCGCCTCGGCTGGAAAGTGTTTATTCCGGTGACCGTGATTTGGCTAATTGTTTTAACCTTTTGGATTAAGTTTGAATGGGGCTGGTGGTTTGATGGTCGGGGCGTGACTAGTAACCTAACTGCGGACATTAGCGAAATAACTACCGCTGCGCAGCGATTCATAAGCGGAGTGCTAGCATGAATAAAATAAAGCACTTCTTCAAAACCTATGCTTTGACCGAGTTGCGTGCGGGGCTGTGGCTTACTTGGCGACACCTGTTTAAACGTAAAGTAACGGTACAATTTCCAGAAGAAAGAACACCCCAGTCACCGCGCTTTCGTGGTTTGCATGCCCTGCGTCGTTATCCCAATGGTGAAGAGCGCTGTATTGCCTGTAAATTGTGTGAAGCGGTGTGTCCGGCGGCGGCTATTACCATTGAGGCGGGGCCGCGCGAGTCGGATGGTACCCGGCGTACCACTCGCTACGAAATTGATATGTTCAAGTGTATTTATTGTGGCTTTTGTGAAGAGTCGTGTCCGGTGGATTCGATTGTGGAAACGCGAATTTTTGATTATCACTTTGAAAAACGTGGCGACAATATTTTAACTAAAGAGCAGTTGTTAGCCATTGGCGATCGCTACGAAGTTATGATCGCCGAAGATAAAATTGAAGATGCAGCATATCGCTAATGCAAGGGCAGGTAATTCGAATTGAATATTGAAGCGATGGTTTTTTACTTTTTTCGGCGCTGACCATTATTGCGGCAATTGGCGTGATTACGGTAAAAAATTCGGTGCAAGCAGTATTGTGTTTGGTTTTAACTTTTTTCTCAACAGCAGCCTTATGGCTTTTATTAGAAGCTGAATTTCTGGCCATTACTCTCGTCTTGGTTTATGTGGGCGCGGTAACGGTGCTGTTTCTATTCGTGGTGATGATGTTGGATGTGGATTTCGCTGCGCTAAAACAGGGCTTTGCTAAGCATTTGCCATTGGGCTTGTTGGTTGGTTTGGCATTGTTTGGCGGAATTTATTGGGTGGTTCGCTCGCAAGTGTTTGGCAGTGAAGTCATCGCTGAACCGGCAAAACATGAGCAAGGTTATTCCAACGTTGAAGAGCTTGGCCGATTGCTTTACGGCGAATATTTTTATCCGTTTGAAATTGCAGGCGTAATTTTATTGGTGGCGATTATCGCGGCGATTAGTTTGACTTTCCGCGGACGTCGCGAGCGTAAGGGCCAGTCGATTCCGGCGCAGCATAAGGTGCTTAAAGAAGAGCGCTTAAAAATTGTGGCGATGAAATCGGAAATGCTAAGGGCTGAGCCAGAAAAAGATTCGGGAGATGCAACATGAGCTTAACGCACTACTTAATTGTGAGCGCTATCTTGTTCGCCATTAGTGTGGTTGGGATCGTTATCAATCGCAAAAATGTGATTACGCTTTTGATGTGTATTGAATTGATGTTGCTGGCGGTTAATACCAATTTTATTGCGTTTGCCCGCTACCTTGACGACGCCACTGGGCAAATTTTTGTCTTTTTCATCTTGACCGTAGCAGCGGCCGAAGCGGCCATTGGTTTGGCGATTTTAGTGGTGCTGTTTAGAACCCATCGCAGTATTGACGTTGAAAGCTTAGAGGAACTAAAAGGCTAATGACTATTTTTAATCAGCTAGTGATTATCACCTTTGCGCCTTTGATTGGCGCTATCTTAGCTGGTTTATTTGGCAAAAAGCTTGGTAAAACTTGGTCGCATCGCTTGACCATTGGTTTGGTCGCGGTGTCTTTTGTCCTATCTCTTAAAGTCTTTTTGTCCTATTTCTATGGCGATGCCGAGCCGCTTAATCAAACGTTGTATGAGTGGGCAAGTTTTGGCCAACTGAGCATTCAGATTGGTTTCCTCAGCGACAGTTTAAGTGCTGTGATGCTACTGGTGGTAACCTTTGTCAGCTTGATGGTGCATGTCTATTCCATTGGCTATATGCATGACGATGAGGGCTATCAGCGGTTTTTTAGCTACATTTCCTTGTTCACTTTTTCGATGTTGATGTTGGTGCTGTCGAATAATTTCTTGCAACTGTTTTTTGGTTGGGAAGCGGTTGGGGTTGTGTCCTATTTATTGATTGGTTTTTGGTTTAAAAAAGAGACGGCAATTTTTGCCAACATGAAAGCCTTCTTGGTCAATCGCGTGGGTGATTTTGGGTTTTTATTAGGTATTGGCGGCGTCTTGTATCTTTTTGGTAGCCTCGATTATGCGCCAGTTTTTGACAAAATGGAGCAGGCCAAAGCGATTCATGATTCGGTTGCTGCGCCCGAAGTTTCAGCTTTGGCAGCGGTAGGGTTGGAGAAAACCTTTGCTGCTTGGGGTTCGGTGCAATGGTCTGCGATCAGCTTTATTTGTATTTGTTTATTTATTGGTGCTATGGGTAAGTCAGCACAGGTTCCTTTGCACGTCTGGTTACCCGATTCCATGGAAGGTCCAACGCCTATTTCGGCGCTGATCCATGCGGCAACTATGGTTACTGCAGGGGTATTTATGGTTGCTAGAATGTCGCCGCTATTTGAGTTTTCTGAAACAGCGTTGGCGATGGTAACGATTATTGGTGCTATTACCGCGCTCTTTATGGGGCTAGTGGGAATAGTACAAAACGACATCAAACGTATCGTGGCTTATTCCACCCTGTCGCAGTTAGGATACATGGTAGTGGCGTTAGGTGTCTCGGCTTATTCGGCGGCAGTATTCCACCTCTTTACCCATGCTTTCTTTAAGGCGTTACTCTTTTTAGCAGCTGGCTCGGTGATTGTCGCTATGCACCATCAGCAGGATATTCGCAAAATGGGTGGCATCAAAAAATACATGCCGATCACCTATTGGACTTCGGTTATTGGTACTTTAGCCTTGATAGGAACGCCCTTTTTCGCAGGCTTTTACTCGAAAGATGCAATTATTTCGGCGGTTGCCGAGGCCGACGGTTGGGGGTCGGGTTTTGCCTATTTTGCGGTGATGGCTGGGGTGGTGGTGACCGCTTTATACAGTATCCGAATGTTAATTTTGGTATTCCACGGTCAGCCCAGAATGGATCAAGAAACCCAGAGCCATCTGCACGAATCGCCAAAGGTCATTACTTATCCGCTGATTTTATTGGCGATCCCTTCATTAACTATCGGTTGGGTTAGTGCCGAGTCGATGCTGGTTGGCGACTATTTTGACGATGCGATTATGGTGCTTAGCGAGCATGACAGCATGGCGCACTTACGCGAGATATTTGGCAATGCTTGGATTTTTGCCTTGCACGGTTTTGTGACCCCCGTTTTCTGGCTGCTGTTGATTGGTGCGGCGACTGCTTATCTGGTCTTTGCGTTGAAACCACAGATTGCCGAGTTACTCAGTAAGGTTTTACTGCCAGTCCGCAAAATTCTACAGAACAAATATTATTTCGATGAGTTTAACCAAAAATTCTTTGCCCAAGGTTCCTTGCGTTTAGGTAATTTTCTATGGCGTTATGGCGACAAGGCCGTGATTGATGAAGGTTTAGTTAATGGTAGCGCGCGAGGGGTTGCCAAGCTTGCGGCCAAGGCGCGCAAACTACAAACGGGTTATTTATATCATTACGCCCTGCTGATGCTAGTGGGATTGGTAGGCTTTATTGGCTACATTTTTTTACGACAATAGACCACAACTTGAGATAAAAATTAAATGCTAACGCAAATACCAATTTTAAGTTTACTGATTTGGTTGCCCTTGATTGGCGGCTTTTTGGTGTTGTTTGGTCCTGGCGATAAATTGTTAGTTTGGAGTCAGCGGATCAGCATCTTGCTATCGGTGGTCATTATTGCCTTAACCTTAGTGTTGCTGTATTTATTTCAAGGAGATACTGGTCAGCCAGAACTACTCGAACATACCGCTTGGATCCCTTCGCTTGGTATTCACTATTCGTTAGGTGTTGATGGTATTGCAGTGCCTCTAATCGCGCTTACCGCTTTGATAAATTTGCTGGTAGTAATTGGCGCCATTGGAAGTGTTAAATTTAGACGCGCTCAATACTTTTCTGCCACTTTGGTGATGACCGGCTTGATGAACGGCGTGTTTGCTGCGCAAGATGCGATCCTGTTTTATGTGTTCTGGGAAGCCATGTTGATCCCGATGTTTTTGATGATCGGTGTTTGGGGTGGGCCTAACCGAATTTACGCCACCATCAAATTTTTCTTATTTACCTTCTTTGGCTCGATTTTCATGTTAGTGGCGCTGATCTATATGGGATCCGAAGCAGGCTCTTTTAAAATTGCTGATTTGCAAAAAATGCCGCTCTCCATGTTAGAGCAGGTTTGGATTTTTATTGCCTTCGTGGCAGCGTTTGCCGTAAAAATCCCGATGGTTCCAGTGCATACTTGGCTACCCGATGCGCACGTGGAAGCACCTACGGGTGGCTCGGTCATTTTAGCGGCAATTATGCTTAAGATGGGCGGTTATGGTTTCTTGCGGTTTGCTTTGCCAATAACGCCTGATGCAGCTAATGAATACGCTTGGGTTTTAATCCTACTCTCCTTAATTGCGATTGCCTATATCGGCTTTGTCGCTTTGGCGCAGCAGGATATGAAAAAACTAATCGCTTATTCATCGATTGCTCATATGGGCTTTGTTACTTTGGGTACCTTTGTTATTTTCAGCCTAGCCGATTTGAGTATCAGCTCGATGGCACTTCAGGGCGCCATGATCCAAATGATTTCTCATGGTCTAATTTCCGGTGCATTGTTTTTCTCGATTGGCGTTTTATATGATCGAGTGCATAGCCGTAATATTGCTGATTATGGTGGCGTGATTAACAGTATGCCGATGTTTGGCGCCTTGATGATGCTGTTTGTTTTGGCCAATGCTGGCTTGCCAGGCACTTCGGGCTTTATTGGCGAGTTCTTTGTGATTTTATCCTCATTCCAAGCGGATTGGCGCATTGCCATGATCGCTGCAACCACTTTAATTTTAGGCGCTGCCTACAGTTTATGGCTTTATAAGCGAGTTATTTTTGGCAAGCCGCTCAACGATACGATAGAACGGCTCGAAGATGTTAATTCGCGAGAAAAAGGCATTTTGTTAACCTTGGCGATCCTAATTTTAGTATTGGGGATCTATCCGCAACCGTTAATTGAGATGATGCAACCGTCTTTAGAGCAGCTTCTTGCGCTGACGCAAACTAAGTTAGGAGGAACGCCCTAATGGATTTCAATCTACTGGCGCTAGTCTCACAAGCTTTACCGAATGTCAGCATCGGTTTTAGCCATAACTTCTGGCCTTTATTGCCAGAGATATTTTTATTAACCGCTGCTTCTGTGCTGCTTTTAATCGACGTTTATTCGGCTGACATTGATCGCCGTTTAAGCTATAAGTTGGCGCAATTAATTTTAATCGCTACTGGGATCATCATTTTATTCCAGTTCCCAACTAGCCAAGACTTTTTATTTCATCGCCATTTTATTCACGATCCTTTATCAGCGACCTTAAAAATTTCGATGCTGATATTAACTAGTATTTCGCTAGTCTTTGCACGCCCTTATATATTGCAACGGCGAATTTTACGAGGTGAATACTATTTGCTACACCTATTTGCCTTGCTGGGTATGATGTTGCTGGTCAGCGGTGCTAGTTTATTAAGCTTATATCTAGGTTTGGAGTTAATGTCGCTGTGTTTGTATGCGCTGGTAGCGATGAACCGCCGTGAGAAAATGAGCGCCGAAGCGGCAGTAAAATATTTCGTTATGGGTGCCATTGCCAGCGGATTTTTACTCTACGGCATTTCTTTTGTTTATGGCGTCACTGGCAATATTCATATCGCCGATATCGCCGCTTATTTGACCGAAAACGAAGCCAGCTTGACCCTACGCTTTGCCTTGGTCTTTATCGTTGTAGGGATAGCCTTTAAGTTTGGCGCAGTACCGTTTCAGATGTGGGTGCCCGATGTTTACCATGGCGCGCCGACGGCTACTACCGTATTCCTAGCGTCCGCGCCAAAAGTTGCAGTGTTTGGTTTAGCCATCCGAGTATTGGTTTTTGGTTTTGCCGGCGCTTTGTTGGACTGGCAGAGTTTACTCATTATTTTAGCGGTGCTTTCTATGTTGGTCGGCAACTTAGTGGCGTTAGCGCAAACTAATATCAAACGACTCTTGGCTTATTCTGCCATAGCCCATATTGGTTACTTTTTATTAGGCTTTATCGCTGGTAATAGCCAAGGTTACAGTGCTTCACTTTTCTATATTTTGACCTATGCGCTAACTGCGCTGGGCGGTTTTGGCTGCTTGATTTATATGGCAAAAGGACAACAAGAAATTCAATTGATTGATGATCTAAAAGGACTTGGTGCGCGTAACCCTTGGGCTGGCTTGTTGATTAGTTTCTTGTTTTTATCCATGGCCGGCTTGCCGCCGTTTATTGGTTTTTGGGCAAAGTTAGAAGTGATTCAAGCGGTCTTAAATTCAGATAATGGCAATTTCGTATGGCTTGCCATTGTCGCTGCAGTAATGTCAATTGTCGGGCTCTTCTATTATCTTAAAGTCGTCAAAGTTATCTTCTTCGACAAGCCCGAAGTGGAAAACCCAATCCGAGCGGATCGCAGCCTGCGTCTCGGCCTCGGCCTAACTGGTATCGCCGTGATTGCCTTGGGTTTATTCCCCGCACAACTAATCGACTTCTGCCAAAAAGCCTTTCAGTATATTTAGGAAGGAGCACTCATGAGACCTTCTCTTTTCATAATATTTTTGATGAACACGGCAAATGTGACCTATCAAATACCGCATTCAAAATTAGAAGTGAAATACCCTGAAAATATTGCCTTGGAGATAAAAAATCCTATTGAGGATTTTTCCCTATTGTTCTTCAAAAACGAAGGTACTGATATTTTATCGCTCTATGTAGGCAATCATCCTTTGCTAAGTTACAAAGAAGATGAATACAAAAAGGTAAGAATTATTAACAAATTATCTCACCGCTGCTTGAAAGTTAGAGATTTTATTAATGAGTGCTTTATAGAGCTTGGTACAGAGTTCCCTAGATTTGTGCACTATTCGTATAAAAATAGTAAGGATGTAAGTTATTTGGCGGAAATTATTATAAGTTCTTTGAAACTGACTGATAAATAACGGAACTCAATTTTTCGATATACACTAAAATTTACTTGTAACGAGATAATAAATCCGTATAATCGCACTTCGTCGATGCGGGGTGGAGCAGCCTGGTAGCTCGTCGGGCTCATAACCCGAAGGTCGTCAGTTCAAATCTGGCCCCCGCTACCAAATATAAGGTTAATAGAATTGCTTAGCTATTAACCAAGATAAGTTTCAAAAGATTGTTTTTTGACGCTATCTGATTATAATAACAAGGCCCCTTATTATAGGGGCTTTGTTTTTTCTAAGCAAAACTAAAGATTTATTGGGTTAAGCAATAAATCTTTATGGGACAGTGGATAACTTTGGTTAAAAGTATTGTCATTGACCCATCATATATAACGCTATTTGTGATGGGCCTTAAGGGCCTTTTTTTGTTTTTAAATCAAGCGTTTATTAGTTTTAAAAGATGGTTGTAGAAAGAGTTTACGAATGGCTAGAAATGCTGAATTAGAAAAGATTATTCGTCCTGCGGTTGAGGCTACTGGCTTCGAGTTTTGGGGTTTGGAATATTTGGCGCAAGGCAAACATTCGGTGCTGCGGGTCTATATCGATCATGAAAATGGTATCGATGTGGATAATTGTGCCGAGGTGAGTCATCAGGTCAGCGGCGTTTTGGATCTTGAAGATCCAATCCAAGGTTACTACAACCTAGAAGTCTCCTCGCCGGGCATGGACAGACCTTTGTTTACTGAAGAGCAGTTTGCCCGCTATCAGGGCGAAAGCGCGGAATTAAGAGTATCCGTTGCAGTTAATGGTCGCCGCAAATTTAAAGGCACCATTGAGCAAGTGGATAATGGGGTGATTTCTTTATTGGTGGATGGTGAGTCTTATCAGATCCTATGCCAGCAAGTAGAAAAAGCCCATTTGGTTGTGAATTTTTAATTAAGATTTTGATATTGAGGAATCCATAAAGGTTAATAGCTATGAGCAATAAAGAAATTTTGTTAGTAGTAGAAGCAGTTTCTAACGAAAAAGAGGTGAATCCGGAAGTGATTTTCGGCGCATTAGAAGCGGCTTTGGCTACTGCCACTAAGAAAAAACATGGCATTGATATTGATGTGCGCGTAGATATTGACCGTGAAACCGGCGAGTACGACACTTTCCGTCGTTGGCAGGTGGTCGAAGATGATGCGGAGATGGAAGAGCCATTAGCGCAGATGACGATTTCTGCGGCGCAACTTGATGAGCCTGAAATTGAATTAGGCGATTTTGTGGAAGAGCAAATTGAGTCGATTGAGTTTGGCCGTATTGCCGCACAAACTGCTAAGCAAGTGATTGTACAAAAAGTACGTGAAGCTGAGCGCGCCAAAACGGTAGATGCCTTCCGTCATCGAGTAGGCGAGCTAATTACTGGTGTAGTAAAGAAAATCACTCGTGATTATATCTTCCTTGATTTAGGCAGTAACGCCGAAGCGGTGATTAAGCGCGAAGAAATGATGCCGCGAGAAACGGTTCGAGCCGGAGACCGAGTGCGTGGTTTGTTGTATGAAATTAACGAAGAGCATCGTGGTCCTCAGTTGTTTGTGAGCCGTACTAAGCCGCAAATGTTGGTGGAGTTATTCCGTATCGAAGTGCCAGAGATTGGTGAGCAAGTTATTGAAATTAAAGGTGCTGCTCGGGATCCAGGTTCGCGTGCGAAAGTCGCAGTGAAAACCAATGACAAACGTATCGATCCCGTTGGTGCTTGTGTTGGGATGCGCGGTGCGCGCGTTCAAGCGGTAACCGGCGAGCTTAATGGCGAGCGTATCGATATTGTGTTGTTTGATGATAATCCGGCGCAATTTGTGATTAACGCTATGGCGCCAGCGGAAGTGATGTCGATAGTGGTTGATGAAGACAAGCAATCCATGGATATCGCGGTACAAGAAGATCAGTTGGCGCAAGCCATTGGTCGTAGTGGTCAAAACATTCGTTTAGCTAGTGAGCTAACTGGCTGGGAATTGAATGTGATGACTGAAGAAGATTTTGCCGAGAAAAATCAGTCCGATTCGGATGCGGTGTTAGCAGCGTTCGTCAAAGATTTGGATGTGGATGAAGAATTGGCAGAGATGTTGGTGCAGGAAGGTTTCACCACTTTAGAAGAAGTCGCTTATGTACCAGTATCGGAAATGTTAGAAATTGATGGTTTCGACGAAGGCTTGATCGAGGCGCTGAAAAGTCGCGCCAAAGATGCTTTGTTGACTAAAGCGATTGCGAGTGAAGAAAAGTTAGAAAAATCTGAGCCTGCTGATGATTTGCTGAATATGGAAGGGATGGATCGCCATTTGGCTTTCGTATTGGCGAGCAAAGGCATTATCACGATGGAAGACTTGGCTGAGCTGGCGATTGACGATTTAGTCGATATTGAAGATATAGATGAAGAACGTGCTGCAGAGTTAATCATGACCGCACGTAAGCCTTGGTTCGAGGATCAAGAATAATAAAAGCGGGGTAATTGAATGTCCGATATTACAGTAAAAAAATTAGCAGAAAGCGTTAAAACTCCCGTTGATAAGTTGATGGAGCAATTGGCGGCGGCTGGCATTAAAGTCAAAGACGAAAGTGCTTCTATCTCTGATGAGCAAAAAAAGACTTTATTGGCTTATTTGCAAAAAAGTCATGGCGGCGAAGATGGTTCCAATAAGCCACAAAAAATCACACTACGCCGTACTCAAAAGAGTACATTAAGCGTCACTAGCGCCGAAGGTAAGAAGAAATCGGTTCAAGTTGCGGTGAAGAAAAAGCGTACCTTTGTTAAGCGTTCAGCAGAAGAGCTGGCTAAACTAGCACAGGAAGAAGAAGAGCGTAAGCAACAAGAAGCTGAGCGCCAAAAAGCTGAATCTGAAGCGATTAAGAAGGCCGAAGAAGCAGCCAAACAGCGCGCCGAAGAGGCTGCCAAGCAAAAAGCGGCAGACAAAGCTAAGAAAAAAGCAGAAGTCGAAGCGAAAAAGGTAGCCGAAGAAAAAGCAGCGGAAGAAGCCAAGAAAAAGGCGGAAGAAGAGCTGCAAAGAAAGATTGAAGAATCTAAGCTTACTGATGAAGAGAAAGCTAAACGCGCTGAAGAAGCCAAGAAGAAGATCGAGCAACAACTGGAAGAAAAGAAAAAATCAACCAGTGACAAGCCAGCGGTGGTCAAAGCCGATCCGAATGCTAAAGTAAAACCTATGTCTTTGGCCGATTTTGAAGAAAAATCCGGTCATCGCAAGAAGCGTAAGAAGAAAGGTAAGAAGAAAACATCTGATGCAGATTTAGTGGCTAATGCCGTTTCTGAAGCGAATAAGAAGGGTGTTGTCATTGAACAGAAAGTCTATAACGCACCATCAGCTATGAAACAACACGGATTTAAAAAACCTACTGCGGATATCGTGCACGAAGTGCGTATCCCCGAAACCATTACCGTTGGCGAGCTTGCCAAAGCGATGACGGTGAAAGCGCCAGAATTGATGAAGGCGATGATGAAAGTCGGCGTTATGGCGACGGTTAATCAATCGATTGATCAAGAAACGGCGTCTTTGATTGTGGAAGAAATGGGACATACTCCGGTCATGATCAATGAGAACGAGGAAGAGGAAAAAGCCTTATCTGAAGCGCTTTCGGCGGAAGGTGAAGGCAAACCGAGGGCGCCAGTGGTCACTATTATGGGCCACGTTGATCACGGTAAAACCTCGTTGCTTGATTATATTCGTGCTAGTCACGTAGCTTCGGGCGAAGCTGGCGGTATTACCCAGCATATAGGTGCATATCACGTTGAAACGGACAAGGGCATGGTCACTTTCTTAGATACCCCAGGTCACGCTGCCTTTACGGCGATGCGGGCGCGAGGTGCGGAAGTTACCGATATTGTTATTCTGATCGTGGCGGCCGACGATGGCGTTATGCCACAAACTATCGAAGCGGTTCAACATGCCAAAGCGTCGGGTGTGCCGATGATTGTGGCAGTGAACAAGATCGATAAAGAAGATGCCGACGCGGATCGCGTGAAAAACGAATTGTCGCAACACGATGTGATCCCAGAAGATTGGGGTGGCGATGTGCAGTTTGTGCCAGTATCGGCGAAAACCGGCCAAGGTGTTGACGAATTATTGGATTCGATCTTGTTGCAAGCAGAAGTGCTTGAGCTTACCGCGGTTGATGAAGGCGCAGCGAAAGGCTTTGTGATCGAAGCTCGCTTGGACAAAGGCCGCGGTGCTATTTCGTCGATTTTGGTACAGAAAGGTCAGTTGCAAAAAGGCGATATTTTATTAGCTGGTACTCACTATGGTCGCGTTCGTGCCATGATGGACGAAAATGGCGAAACCATTGATGTGGCCGGACCTTCGATTCCGGTGGAAATTTTAGGTCTATCCGGTGTGCCAGTGGCGGGCGACGAAGCGACCGTGGTTGCTGATGAGAAAACCGCCCGTGAAATTGCTGCTAAGCGTGAGCAAAAAAGAGCGTGAAGATCGTCAGACCCGTCAACAAAAAGCCAAGCTTGAGAATATGTTCGCCAATATGGGCGACTCCGAAGAAGCACAGCAGCTTAACGTGATTATCAAAGCGGACGTACAAGGTTCGGTCGAAGCCTTAAGCAAGTCATTAACCGATTTGGCGCACGATGAGGTAGAAGTTCGGGTGATTTCTTCGGGCGTGGGCGGTATTAAAGAAACCGACGTGACGCTGGCTGCGGCCTCAAACGCGATTATTATCGGCTTTAACGTGCGTGCCGATGGCGCGGCGCGTAAAACGGCTGAGCAGGAAGCCGTTGAAATTCGCTATTACAGCATTATTTATGAAGCCATTGACGAAGTTAAAGCGGCCTTGAGCGGTATGTTAGCGCCGGAATTCCGTCAAGATATTATCGGTTTGGCGGAAGTGCGCGATGTCTTTAAGTCACCAAAACTGGGCGCAATTGCCGGTTGTATGGTGGTTGAAGGGGTGATTAAGCGTAATAATCCAATCCGTGTTTTGCGTGATAGCGTGGTGATTTACGAGGGCGAACTGGAGTCATTGCGTCGCTTTAAAGACGATGTCAACGAAGTGCGAAATGGTATGGAGTGTGGTATCGGCGTAAAGAATTACAATGACGTAAAGGTTGGCGACCAAATCGAGGTGTTCGAGGTGGTTGAAGTACAGCGTAGTCTGTAATTGATGCTAACTGCCTTGTGCTAATTAACTGATATTATTGGATTTTATTGATGGCTACTAATTCTCGTGCGGCAAGAGTGGGCGACCAGATCCAGCGTGATCTGGCGGTACTTTTGCAGCGTGAAATGAAAGATCCGCGATTGGGCATCGTGACCGTTTCGGCGGTCGAGGTGTCCAGCGATCTACAAAATGCGAAAGTTTTTGTGACCTTCTTGGGCAAAGAAGCAGCGCAAGAAATCAAAGATGGTATCGAAGTGTTAAGTCATGCCGCTGGATTTTTACGCAGCCAACTCGCTAAATCGATCCGGATGCGCAGTGTTCCGGCTTTACGTTTTTTCTACGATAAATCCATTTCTGAAGGTCAGAAAATGTCTTCTCTGATAGAGCAAGCGATTTCCTCTGATCAAGCGAATCATTCCGATTCTTAAGTTTTAGGAAGTTTTTCATAATGGCAAAACGTCGTAAACGCGGTCGCGATATCAGTGGTATTTTATTATTAGACAAACCCACCGATATAACCTCGAACAAGGCGCTGCAAGATGTTAAATATTTGTATTTTGCGGCTAAAGCGGGTCATACCGGTTCGCTCGATCCGATTGCAACCGGAGTTTTGCCGATCTGTTTTGGTGAGGCCACCAAGTTTTCCCAGTTTTTGCTGAATGCGGATAAAAAGTACCGAGTGATTGCTAAGTTGGGTGAAAAAACCACTACAGCTGATCGGGAAGGCGAGGTGATTGAAACTCGTGCTGTCGAGGTTACTAAGGAAGCCTTTGTCACTGTGATGGAGCAATTTAAAGGTACTATCGAACAGGTCCCATCCATGTACTCAGCCTTAAAACATCAGGGTGTGCCTTTGCATAAGTTGGCGCGGCAAGGCATCGAGGTGGAAAGAGAGGCAAGGAAAGTAAGTATTTACTCCTGCGAATTACTAAGTTTTAACGGCGATCAAGTTGAAATGGCGGTGCATTGTTCTAAGGGAACTTATATCAGGAATCTTGTCGAAGATATAGGAGAGGTTTTAGGTTGTGGCGCACACGTTTTAGAGTTGGAACGAACAGCGGTCGGTCGGTTTGACTTGGCACAGACGGTATCCATGCAGCAGCTACGCCAAATGAAATCCGAAGACCTAAAATTAGAACTGGATCAGTTGTTACTGCCAATTGAAGAGGCGCTGAGCGACTGGCCAATATTAGAATTGACCGATAATGAAGCTTATTACCTAAAACAAGGCCAAGCGGTGCAAGTCTCTGATGCGCCAGCAGAAGGCATGGTGTGTTTGATGGAAGCTGAGCAGCAGTTTTTAGGTGTAGGTAAAATTGATGACGATGGTTTGGTTGCCCCCAGTCGTCTTTTAAAGCAAGAGATCTAGTTTCAAAAAGCTAGCGTCAGCGGGCAATCCATGAGCTTAATTTTTAGATAACACAAATTTGTTATCTTATTGAAATATAAAAAAATTTAATAAAGATAATAAAATTTAGGTAGTGATTATGCAAGAAGTTACAGATGTAAACTTGGCAATCAATGATAAGCCTTTGGTGATTTTTTCGCACGGTAAGGTAACTGGCCCTAACAGCAGTCGCATCAAGTCGCTTTCACAGATTGCCATTCGTATGGGGTATGAGGTGGAGTCGCTGGACTATCGCCGTCTGCCAACCCAAGAAAGGGTGAACAAGCTTAACCAATATTTGGATGAGTTACAGCGTCCTTATGTGCTGGTTGGCACCAGCATGGGCGGTTATGTGTCGGCTGTATCGGCCTTGTCACACGATCCGCTGGGAATTTTCCTAATCTCGCCAGCGCTCTATTTAGACGGTTATGCTGAAGCACAAGTGGAAAAATTAGCGTGCCCTACCACGGTGGTGCACGGCTGGGACGATGATATTGTACCGGTACAAAATGTGATCAGTTTTGCCAAGTCGGCTAAGGCCAGCTTGCACATTTTCGCTGGTGGGCATCGCCTGCGCAGCAAGCTATCCGAGACGGAATCTTGTTTTGAACAGTTTCTTCGGGAGTGCTTTATCAGCTCGCAAAATAAGCCTGAAATCATGCCAGAACTTGCAGATTCGCTGAATACTGAGTCGCCGCGGGTGGTAAATCAATAAATTTATCGAAAATTGACCTAATCGAGCCATTTTCAAGGGTTTAGGGCTTGTGATAGCCCCATAACACAGGTAAAATCGCGTCTTCATTTGATGGGCTGAATTAGTGATCGGCCAATCAGTAAATACAAGACTCTTATTTTTAAGAAAAACCTATTGGAGTAGACATATGTCACTAAGTGCAGAAGCGAAAGCTGAAATCGTAAAAGAACACGGTCGCGGTGAAGGCGATACCGGTTCTCCGGAAGTTCAAGTTGCTTTATTGACGGCGCAAATCAACCATTTGCAAGGCCACTTTAAAGCACACAAGCATGACCACCACTCACGTCGTGGTTTGTTACGCATGGTAAGCCAACGTCGTAAATTGTTGGACTATCTAAAGCGTAAAGATAATTCTCGCTACGCAGACTTGATTAAAAAGTTAGGTTTACGTCGCTAAAATCTTAAAAGGGGCTTCTAGCCCCTTTTTTGTTTATGGCATCATTTATTATGTATTTAATCTTGGTGCTTTTGTAAAAGCTTTCAGACGATGTGAGTTCTGAAAGAGAAGTAAATAATATAGGTAACTATTGTGGATTATATTAAAAAATCTTTTGAATACGGCGGTCGTACCGTCACTATGGAAACTGGTCGTGTAGCTCGTCAAGCGAGTGGCGCGGTAATGATCGATTGCGAAGGCACTACGGCTTTTGTTGCGGTCACCGGTAAAAAAGAAGCTAAGGAAGGACAAGATTTCTTCCCGTTAACGGTGAATTATCAAGAAAAAACTTACGCTGCGGGTAAGATCCCTGGCGGATTCTTGAAGCGAGAAGGTCGTCCTGCTGACGAAGAAACCTTGATTGCGCGTTTGATTGACCGTCCGTTACGTCCTTTATTCCCTGAAGGATTTGTTAACGAAGTTCAGGTTGTGATTACTATCGTTTCGATCAACCAAGACATTCCAACCGAAGTTATTTCGATGTTGGGTGCTTCTGCTGCTTTAGCGATTTCAGGAATTCCGTTTGCTGGTCCGGTTGGCGCTGCGCAAGTCGGCTACCTCAACGACGAATACGTACTAAACCCAACCGTAAGCCAATTAAAAGAATCGAAATTGGACTTAATGGTGGCTGGCACTAACGATGCAGTTTTGATGGTTGAGTCAGAAGCTGATGAATTACCAGAAAACGTCATGTTAGGCGCGGTAATGTATGGTCACGAAGAGTCAAAGCGCGCCATTAAAGCGATTCAGGAGTTTGCTGCTGAATCAGCAAAAGATGCTTGGGACTGGTCAGCTCCAGAAAAAGATATGGCGCTTTATGAAGCGGTTAAAGGTCACTCTTTTGCCGCTATCGAAGAAGCCTACCAAATCGCGGAAAAAGCGGATCGTTATGCCAAAATCCATGAGCTCTCAGACGCAGCAGTGGCAGCGTTAGCGGGCGACGAAGAAGGCCAGCCTTCAGCGGATGATGTTAAAGACATGTTCCACTCAATCGAAAAAGAAGTGGTTCGTTCGCGCATTATCAACGGCAACCCACGTATCGATGGTCGTGAGCCAGATATGGTGCGAGCGCTTGATATTCGCACTGGTGTGCTACCAAGAACTCACGGTAGCGCTATCTTTACCCGTGGTGAAACGCAAGCCTTAGTGGTAGCGACTTTGGGTACTGAGCGTGACGCGCAGATCAAAGACAGCATCATGGGTGAATCAAAAGATCACTTTATGTTGCACTACAACTTCCCGCCGTACTGTGTCGGTGAAACGGGCTTTATGGGCTCGCCAAAGCGTCGTGAAATTGGTCATGGCCGGTTAGCTAAACGCGGTGTTGCGGCGATGGCGCCAACCATTGCTGAATTCCCATACACTATCCGTGTGGTTTCGGAAATTACTGAATCAAACGGCTCAAGCTCGATGGCTTCGGTTTGCGGTACTTCCCTAGCCTTAATGGATGCGGGCGTCCCAATGAAAGCGCCAGTAGCGGGTATCGCTATGGGGCTGGTTAAAGAAGGCGAGAAATTTGTCGTGCTTTCTGACATCTTGGGTGACGAAGACCACCTAGGCGATATGGACTTTAAAGTAGCTGGTACTGAAGCGGGTATCACTGCACTGCAAATGGACATCAAAATCGACGGCATTACCCAAGAAATCATGCAGCAAGCCTTGCATCAAGCCAAAGGTGGCCGTTTGCATATCTTGAGCGTGATGAACCAAGCGATTGATAAGCCGCGCGATGATATTTCTGAGCACGCGCCGCGTATTACTACCATTAAGATCCCAGTAGATAAAATCTCTGAAGTGATTGGTAAAGGTGGTTCAACCATTCGTGCCTTGACTGAAGAAACTGGCGCTACTATCGAAATTGAAGATGATGGTACGGTAAAAGTTGCTTCGAGCGATGCTGAAGGTTCTGCCGAAGCGGTTAAACGTATCGAACTTATCACCATGGAAATCACTGCCGGCATGGAGTTTGAAGGCAAAGTAGTTCGCCTAGCAGACTTTGGTGCTTTCGTGCAGTTGACTCCGGGTAAAGATGGTCTGGTGCATATTTCACAAATCGCTCACGAGCGTGTGAATAAAGTTACTGACTATTTGAAAGAAGGCGATATGGTTAAAGTTAAAGTGTTAGAAGTGGATCGCCAAGGTCGTATCCGCTTAAGCATGAAAGCTTTAATTGAACAGCCGGTTCAAGAAGAAGCGCCAGCAGTAGCACCTGCTGAATAATCATTTCTTTGTAGAAAGTATGATTAATAAAAAGGGAGCCTAGGCTCCCTTTTTTGTGCTCTGTCATTATTACTTTCCCTTCGTTTTCAAAAAAATTATAAAACCACACTTTACTGTCAACCGTTTGTAACTTGATGCGTTATTTAAGGTAACTCATTAATCAATAGGTTGGAATATGAAAAAAGTAACAGTAGTTTTAGCAGTTTCGATGGCATTAGGTTTGCTTACCTTAAGTTCTGTGGCTCAAGCTGCTTCTAAGCAAACTCAGCGCAAATCCATGACTAATGCCGATGGTTACACTTTAGATCTCAAGCGGCAAAAACAAACCAACGAGCAAGGCGATGTGCGCAAAAGGCGTGCTTTTAAAGTGACGGATGCCGATGGTAATCTGATGAAAAAAGGTCGTGATCGGGCACGCAATTCTGCTGATGGCAGAAAGGCGCGAGCACAACAAAGAGTCTCGTTTGATGATAATGGTAATCGTACTGAGAAACGCCGCCGTACTCGAACCGATGCGGCAGGTAATGTTCAGCGTCAACGTGGTAAGAAGATTACCGATGCTGATGGCAATCTCATTGGGCGTGGACGTGATCGTGGTTATAACAGAGTTGATGGCAAACAATACCGAGAACAACAACGCCAACATGTAAACGCACGTGGCGAGCGAGTAACTAAGCGGCGCGTAAAGATTAAGAAATAGAGACCCCCTAACTAGTTGTAACTCCTATACTAGTGGTTTGCTGGAAGTTGAAAGGCTTCCAGCTTTTTTTGATTTGACAAAAAGTAGCTTAAATCGCGATGATAGTCGCTAACCAGCTTCGTTTTGTTGGTTAAATCTAACCTCACGGATAGGAGATAGAAGGTGAAGAACATAAGCGTTTTGTGGGTACTGATTGTCAGCCTATTAATGTTAAAACTTAGCGCATCAGAAGCACCGCCGCCCGAGCCAACCCCCATTCCTTGTTCAAGCGACGAGTATCGCCAGTTTGATTTCTGGATAGGTGATTGGGAAGTGTTCGATATTGATAATAAAAAAGTGGGTGAGAATCGTATCGTGAAAATTTTAGCTGGTTGTGCTTTGCAAGAAAATTGGACGGGCGTCAGTAAAAATCGCGGTCATAGCTACAATATTTACGATACTTCCACGGCTAGTTGGCATCAAACTTGGGTTGATAATAGCGGCACCTTGCTACAACTGGATGGCGGACTCAAAGATGGCGCTATGGTATTAGAAGGGGAAAGTTACACTCCGCAAGGCCCTTTATTGAATCGAATCAGTTGGACAGCTAAAGATGATGCGGTATTGCAGGTTTGGAGCCTTTCAACGGATAGGGGCAAAACTTGGCGTGCTATTTTCCACGGTTTGTATAAAAAGAAAGTGAAGAAAAAATAGTTAGGCTTTTAATGGGGGAAAGTATGAGTAAACAAATTTTAGCTGTAGTTGTCGCTTTGGTGGTTGCTGGTTTGGTGATTATGGGCATTGAGTCGATAAATATGGCGCGTTTTCCGTGGCCGGAAAATTTGAGTGTAGAAGATAAAAAAGCCTTCGCGGCTTACGTTAAAGGCTTGCCTATAAGTGCTCTAGTGACTGTTTTGATCGCGCATATCACAGGAGCTTTTGTTGCAGGCTTTTTAAGTAGCAAAATAGCTGCTGCCAATAAACTGACTTTGGCGCTTATTTGTGGTGCTATTTTATTGCTTGGAGCCATTGTGAATATATTTATGATCCCGCATCCCGGCTGGTTCATGGTGGTTAATCTATTAACCATTGTTCCGGCGGCAATTCTAGGTGGGAAATTGGCGATTAAAAATAAAAGCCATAGGTTTTAAATAGGTCTCTCAGGCCAGCCAGCTTTAGACAGCCAGATCAGCGAAACTGTGTTAAAGCCTAAGGAGTCATGCGCTGGCCGAGAGTAAACAAAAACGCCACTTCCTTGTGGTGTTTGTTTTGGGGAACTCGTAAAAAATTAAATCAGCGACTAGCAATCATTTTATTGGCCAGCGGATTCTGGCGAAGCTGTTCGTGAGATTCATCTTGAGACTTATCGTGAGATCTGGCCGCAGGAAAGCCCATTAAACTGGCGTGATAGCTGTTGTCTTCAGCAGTGATAAATTGGTACATAATGGTGACCTGATCATTGCTTTTTAAAATCACCGACTTTGGCGGCATATCGCCTGTTAATTCCAAGTCATTTGAAATTTGAAAGTCGATTAGTTGACTGGCTTCTGGGATCGGGAAAAAGTATTCCGCCTGAATATTGGTCTCGCCCGAGTGGGTAAAGATTTGACTTACCTCAACCTGAGTTCTTCCATTAAGGCTACGACTGACAACGCTAGTGGCAACGGGAATTTTCTTTTTAGCTTGTCCTTGTTGTTGATAGGCAAGGTGGCCGAGCTCATCAATTTTAAGCTTTTCGGCTGCTTGTACGTTAGCGATTAAGTTAACTGGCAGCATGGCACAAGCGACTACTTTGCTAATGGATTTTTTTGATAGATGTAAAAGCTTCATAACAATCTCCAAGGTTTTTAAGTAATAAATCTGCCGCTTTATTGCGACTAATTGTTTTGCTTGAGTGTTATTTAAGCAAAGGCTTGTGGCTTTTAGATGTTTTGAATCTGGAAATAATGCGGCTAAATGTGGCCAAAAAATGTCGCTTTACATTTTTCCAGTCAACCAATGGCGAGTTAATACGTTTATTACTTTGAGTCTAATTATTATTGATAACTTGGAGGAAGCTATGGTGACTTTAGCCAATAACGGAGGTAAGTCTTTATTAATAGCAAGCATGTTGCTACTGCTGGCTGCTTGCGGAGGCAGCTCGAGCCCAGAGGCGGAGCCGCCGCCACCAGTGAGTAAAGCTTGTGAAACTACGGATGAAGACAATACCAATGATGAATGTGGAACCTTGCTAATTGATGTGACCGATGCAGAGGGTGATTTTGTAACTTATCAGGTTGAGTTAAAAGCCATGACCTTAACTAAGCAGGATGGCACTGTGGTGAATGTAATGCCTGCCTCAAGTCAGTTGGATTTTGCTCAATATACCGAATTATCCGAGCTGGTTTCTGCGGTCACGATCCCCAAAGGTATTTATACCAAAGCTTTAGTCACTTTAGATTACAGCGATGCAGATGTGCAGGTGGAAAAAGATGGCGAAGCCGCTACGGCGCTGGTAGTGGATGCGCTTGGTGAGCCTATCGATCAAGTTGAGGTTTCCATTAACCTTGATAACCGCGATCAATTAAGAATTGTACCGGGCGTACCGGCTATGTTAGAGATTGATTTCAATTTGGAAGCCTCGCATGAGGTGGATCTGCAAGCGGTGCCGGTAGAGGCGGTTTTAGGGACAACGCTAACCGCTGAAATCAACCCGCTCGAGACAAAGGACTTTCGTATTCGCGGACCTATGCTGCGTGTCAATACTGACGATGCTTACTATCGCATAGCTTTGAGACCTTTTTACCATCGTATACAACAAGAGATAAAATTCGGTGGTGTGAATATTCATACGGATGATGACACCCTGTTTGATATCAACGGCGAGATGCTTCAGGGTAGCGATGGATTAGCTTTGCTTGCTGAGCAAACTCAAGGTACGGCGACCGTGGCTTTTGGCACTTATGACCGCAGCGCAGGTAAATTTACTGCGATGCAGGTATATGCTGGTTCAAGCGTTCCGGGTGGTGAATTTGACGCTGCTTTAGGTAGTGTGATGGCGCGCGAGGCGGATGAATTAACCTTAAAAGGTGTTACTTTGGTAAGAACCGATGGCGAGGTCGGTTTTCACGAGTTAGTGACAGTGAAAATTGGTGATGAGACTCATTATAAAAAGCAATTTTTGCACAGTGAAGAATTAACTAAAGCTTCGGTTTCTGTCGGGCAAAGAGTTAGTGTCCTAGGAACATTCGAGGCTCTAGAAGAGAGTGAAGACTCTGATGCTAATCAAGTGTTGGATGCAACCCAAGGTAGCGTGCGTTTGCTCTTAACTTCGATAGCGGGGACTCTAAATCAAGATTTGGGCAGCGAGCTGGAGCTTGATTTACAAGTGATCGATCGTCGCAATCCTGATAGGTTTGATTTTAGCGGGACTGGTCAATCGAGTGATTTAGACGCGGATCCGATGGCTTATCAAGTTGGTCTGGGTAACTTGGTGCCTAACCCTTCGATTAACGCGCCACTAAGAGTTACAGGCTTCGTTAATGATTTCGCGGCAGCGCCAGTGGATTTTAACGCTGCGAGCGTGATCGATTACACTGAGTCTGGGGCAAAAATGTTAGTCTCGTGGTTGGATGATGGTTCTGCGCAAGCCTTTAGTCAACTGGATGCAAACGCTATGGCAATAGACTTGCTAAATCCAGAGTTGGGTGAGCGCCATTATTTGCGTCGAGGCGGTATTATTACCGATTTGAATGATTTAGCAGAAGGTTGGTTAATGCTGCCTAAATCATCGGGACTGGGTTTATTCGCTATCAAAGAATCTGACAATATAACGCTACATTCTTCATTCGAAAATTTTGTTTCGGATTTGCAAGCGCGCCTGGATCAGGGGCACTTGGTCAAAGCGCTATTTGCCAATGGCGGTTACCAAGAAGATACTAACCAATATCAGATTGCAAAAATGGTGGTGAAACTGGGCGCCAATAACGATTAGAATCGTGATAGATAATTAAACATTAATAGGTGAATAGGCCTCAAGTCTATTCACCTTGTGTTATTGATTAAGGAGTTATTATGTCCGACTGGACAAAATTATTGTTGGGGTTTGCGGTTAGCCTTTTCTGTGTGCAGCTTGTGGCAGAAGATAAAGCAGGAATTTTATTAGAGTTTGGTTATCAAAAAGATGAGGATGATGCTGAAGATTGGTCGTTTGCCATGACCTTTCAGGCCGATGAGAAATCGTGGTTTGATGTGTATTTTCACCGAACCAAAATCCTTTCTATCGATATCAGCCAGCCGAATCCGTTTGCCAATGAAACTTCCGAAGACTTGTTAAAATATGGTGCAGGCTATCAACTGGAGTTAGGCGATTGGCAGTGGGGTTTTGATGTAAGCCGCTGGACGGACGATAAGACCATTGAATCGCACGATCTCAAGATTAGTCCCAGTTGGAAGCAGGATAGTTATGAGTTAGGTGTTAATGCGATTTATCGTGATTTGGAGTTTAAGGTGGCTAACTTTAACTTTTCGGGTCGGACTTTTAAGGAAGATATTACTGGCGTTGGCTATGGTATTTTTGCCAGTTTTTTCCCTAATGAGCGCTGGTTTATTAATCTTGAGGCGAACAATTATGATTATCGAGGACGCTTAATTGAGACAGAGGCTTTCGATTTTTATACCCGTTTTATTTTTGCATCCGACGACAGTGTGCTGGATAAATCTAGGGGGGTCAGAGTTGGTTATAGTTTTGATTTAGGCTTGCAGTCGGTGAGTTTGGATTATCAGCAAAACCAATCTGCTTTTGATCGGATTAACAATGACCAATTGGAATTTAATTATCAATTTCCGCTAAACCAATATCTGGATTTACGGTTACTGGTTGGTCATAGTAAAGCGGAAAGCTTTGATGGTTTTTATTATGCTGGCCTAAGTTTTGTGTTATTCAATTAGATTGGGCAGTGGTGATGGGACAATGTTAATGATAAGTCAACCAAGAGCGACTTTGAACGTTCTATTAGTAATCTAAGCTAAAAGATAATGACCAAGATAACCACTAGGTTAAGGATAGGGTAAGGTAAATCGTGCTGAAGAATCGCGCACAGTTGGACCGGTTTTTAGCGAGCGTTGAAGCTTCGGCCTATCGCATGGCTTATGCTGCGACTTCGCAGCGTGAAGAAGCTCTGGATATAGTGCAAGATAGTATGATGAAACTAGTGACTAAGTATGCAAATAAGCCCAGTGAGCAATGGAAGCCTTTGTTTTATCGGATATTACAAAGCCGCATCCGCGATTGGTATCGCAAGCAAAAAGTGCGCAGTATCATGGGCTCAGTGTTTAATCGGAATTCGAACGAACAAGAATATTCATTGCTAGAAGCTAGTGCGGATCGCCAAGATTGGGAGCCAGAAAATAAATTGAGCATAAACCAATCCATGCAGCAATTACAGCTGGCTGTGAATGAGCTGCCATTGAAGCAGCAGCAAGTATTCTTATTGCGCATGATTGAACAGGCAGATGTGAAAGAAACGGCGGATATTATGGGCTGTAGCACTGGTACGGTGAAAACTCATTTGTCCCGAGCAATGCAAAAATTAAGAGGTGTTTTAGGTGAGAAGGTTTTAACTTGAACAAGTTTTTGATGAAAAGTTCTTTGTTAAAATCTTTAGGTGAAAATTATGAGTGATAAACAAGATAAATGGTTATCGGAAGTTGAAAAACAGTATCGGAGCGAGTCTATGACCGATGCACAAGTATCGCCCGAGGTTCGTCAGCGTTTAGCGTCGATGCGCCAAGAAGTACTGGATACTGCAGAGGCCAATCAATCGATTTCTGATTGGCGCAAGTTGGCCATTCCTAGCGCTTTAGCAGCGACTTTTGTCATGGTATTTATCGGTGTGAATTGGAATAAAATGTCTACAGATACTTCCTTAGCATTTAATCCTGAGGAGATCCCCATTATTATGGCGACTGACGAGATTGAATTTTATCAGGAGCTAGAGTTTTATGAATGGCTTGAGCAGGAAACTCATTAAAGGTGTATTGATCATGAGTTTCCCCTTAATGTTAGCAGCAACAGAAACATCAGAGCCGAAATCAAAAGCTTCTGAGGAGAAACATCCGCCCTTGTTGGATGAAGACTTTTTATTACTCCTATCAGAAATGGATTTGCCAACCAAGTCGCCGCTTAAGGTAAATGCCCAAGCTAATAAGCAAAAGCAAACCAAGCCAAAGCCACTCAGCCAAAGCCAACAACAGAGGCAGCAAGAAAAAGTGGAGCAATGGTTATTTTGGTTGGAACAAGAGATACCGCAAGACGAGAATAAAGCTACGGACAAAGGAGACGACCGATGAAGATCAAAAGTTTGGTTTTATGCTTGTTGTTAGGGTTTAGTCTCCAGCTGAGTGCGCTTGAAGAGCTAAACTGGCAGCAACTGAGTGCTGAGCAACAGAAAATATTAGCTCCTTTTGAGAACCGTTGGGGTGAACTGGATAGTGAGCGTCGACAAAAGTTGCTTAAAGGCGCTAATAATTGGCTCAGTATGTCGCCCGAGCAGCGCCAGCGTACCCAAAAATTGATTAAGCGTTGGAATAATTTGTCCCCTACTAAAAAGCAGGCGATTAAGAAAAACTTTACACGTTTCTCACAAATGTCTGATTCTAAAAGAAAAATTTTGATGCAGCGCTATAAATGGTTCCAATCTTTGTCGCCAGAGCAGAAGGCTAAAATCCGCAAAAAATGGAAGAATCGTAAAAAACGCTAATCTAAGCGTCTTGCTTGTCGGCGGTTAAAATGTGGCTAAAAAATAACCATGATTATCTGGCGAGCCTTGCCAGATTAAGCTATAATTCGCGCCCTTTTTTAAAGAATTTAGTTTTCCATCCATGAGTGAGCAACTAGTTAGCCCGCAGGCTGAAACGGCAACGAAAAAGTTATTTATCAAAACCTGGGGTTGTCAGATGAACGAATACGATTCTTCGCGTATGTCGGATCTGCTGAACAAAACCCATGGCCTTGAAGCGGCTGCGTCGGCAGAAGAAGCCGACGTGATTTTGCTCAATACCTGCTCGATCCGTGAAAAAGCCCAAGAAAAAGTGTTTTCACAACTTGGTCAGTGGAAAAATCTTAAAAATGATAAACCGGATCTGATTATCGGTGTTGGCGGTTGTGTGGCTTCGCAAGAAGGTAATGTTATTCGTCAAAGAGCGCCTTATGTGGACGTTATTTTTGGGCCACAAACCTTGCATCGCTTACCTGAAATGATCAAGCAAGCTTCAGGTCAAAAAAAGGTAGTGCTGGATATCAGCTTCCCTGAAATCGAGAAATTTGATCGCTTGCCAGAGCCTCGCGCCGAAGGACCAACCGCTTTTGTTTCGGTGATGGAAGGGTGTTCCAAATACTGTTCTTTCTGCGTAGTACCCTATACCCGCGGTGAAGAAGTCAGCCGTCCGTTTGATGATGTGTTGGCAGAGTGTGCGCAATTGGCCGCACAAGGGGTTCGCGAAATTAATTTGTTGGGCCAAAATGTTAATGCCTATCGCGGTATTACGCATGAAGGTCATAAAGCCGATTTAGCAGAATTAATCACTTATGTGGCGGCGATTGATGGTATTGATCGAATTCGTTATACCACCTCGCATCCGGTGGAATTTTCTGAGCGCTTGATTGACGTTTACGCCGAAGTGCCTGAATTGGTCAGTCATTTACACTTGCCAGTACAATCGGGTTCTGATCGAGTGCTCGCCATGATGAAGCGTGGCCATACAGCGTTGGAATACAAGTCGAAGATCCGCAAATTGCGTAAAATTCGCCCCAATATTTCCATGTCTTCAGATTTTATTATCGGCTTTCCTGGCGAAACAGATGGTGATTTTGAAGATACCATGAACTTGATTGCTGATATTGGTTACGATCACTCTTTCAGCTTTATTTATAGCGCTCGTCCTGGTACGCCAGCATCAGATCTAGTCGACGATACGCCGGAAGAGACGAAAAAGCAGCGTTTGAGTTTGTTGCAACAACGCATCAACCAACAAGCATTTTCCATTAGCCGTAATATGGTCGGCACTCGACAAACGGTTTTGGTGGAAGGGCCTTCGAAGAAAGATCCGATGGAGCTGCGTGGGCGTACTGAAAATAACCGTATCGTGAATTTCGTGGCGCCGCATTCGGTCATCGGCAAATTCGTTGAAGTGGATATTAGCGATGCTTTTCCTAACTCTTTGCGCGGTGAATTTATTGCCGATGGTAAAATTTATTAGGGGTTAGTGTTGGTACTAATCGTTAGTAGCAAACGGAATTAGGATTGTATCTATGTCGGAATTAAGTTCCCAATCATTCGATCTCTTGCCTGCCGATAACGCCCGTTTATCGGCTTTGCTGGGCTATTTGGATGAACACCTAAAACATCTCGAGCGTCGCCTCGGGGTGGAGATTAATGTGCGCGAGAATCAGGTGCAGGTGATTGGTGAAGCCAAAAATGCTGGCGCTGCGCGTCAGGCAATGGAATCTTTGTATCAGCAAACCAAGAAAAGTTTAGATCTCGACAGCGCCGATGTGCATTTAGCGATTCAAGAGGTGATGGCCGAGCAAGCTTTGGCGACAACGCCCGCCAGCGATGATGTTAAATTGATAACTAAGCGCGGTTTGATCAAGCCCAGAAGCCCTAACCAAAAGCATTATATTCAGGCGATTAAACATCATGATATTTCCTTTGGTATTGGCCCTGCGGGGACGGGCAAAACGTATTTGGCGGTTGCCAGCGCGGTGGATGCTTGGGAAAAACAGCAGGTCAGACGAATTTTATTAACTCGTCCGGCGGTGGAAGCGGGCGAGCGTTTGGGTTTTCTGCCGGGTGATTTAGCGCAAAAAGTTGATCCTTATTTGCGCCCCTTGTACGATGCCTTATACGAAATGTTTGGTTTTGATAAGGTCGCTAAGTTGATGGAGCGCAACGTGATCGAAGTGGCGCCACTAGCTTATATGCGCGGTCGTACTCTAAACGATGCTTTTGTCATTTTAGACGAAAGTCAGAACACCACTCCTGAGCAGATGAAGATGTTTTTAACGCGTATCGGCTTTAATTCTAAAGCTGTAATCACGGGCGACATTACCCAAGTGGATTTGCCACGCGGTCAGCGCCTCCGGCTTGCGCCATGTGATCAATGTCCTTAAAGACGTTGATTCTATCAGCTTCACCTTTTTCCAATCGCAAGATGTGGTGCGCCATCCCGTGGTGCAACGCATTGTTCAGGCCTATGAAGCTTTTGAAAAAGATGCTGACGATGCTCATCAAAGCGGCGCTAATGGTACTGATACCAAGACTGGCGTTAATACCGATAAGAAGTCATCATGAGCAGCTCCGAGCTAGTCGCGATAGATTATCAAGTCGCTACCGATCTTGCCGAGATCCCTTCTCAAGCGCAGGCCGAACATTGGTTGAGCACGGCTTTGCGACATCAGATGCAAACTGTAGAGGCATCAGTCGATAAATCTGCAAATCAAAACTATCCTTTGGAAGTTACCGTGAGGATTGTTGATGAAGCGGAAAGTCAGCAGCTCAATTTAGCCTATCGCGGCAAGGATAAAGCGACTAATGTATTGTCTTTTCCTTTCGAGCCGATGCCTGGTATGGAGTCGATGGCGCTTTCGATATTAGGTGATCTGGTGATTTGCGCGCAAGTAGTTGAAAAAGAAGCTAAAGCGCAAAATAAAGAGGCTCTTGAGCATTGGGCGCATATGCTGATACACGGTAGCTTGCATTTATTGGGCTACGATCATATAACGGAAACAGAGGCGCAACAGATGGAGTCTCTGGAAATAGAGACCCTAGACAGTTTGGGGATCGCAAATCCTTATGAAGTGGTTTAGATAGATCCCGCTTTTAGTGTTTAAACATGAATTATTTACCATTTATAGAGGCAAAAAAATAACTTTCCATGAACGACGATAAACCTCCGTCGAGAAACTTTTTTCACAAAATCACACAAATTTTCCAATCCGAACCGCAAGATCGTCAAGATCTGGTCGAAGTGTTACGCAGCGCTCGAGAAGACCAACTCATTAAAGATGATTCGCTTTCCATGATGGAAGGGGTGTTGCAAGTAGCCGAAATGCAGGTTCGTGACATTATGGTGCCGCGCTCACAGATGAGCGCGATCCATGAAGATGCCAAGCTGAATGAAATTTTACCGATGGTGGCTGAAACCAAACACTCGCGTTATCCGGTATTTGGCGAAGACCGCGACGATATTGAAGGCATTATGTTAGCCAAAGAGTTGCTGGTGTACGCTGCCGAAAACAGCGTCAATTTATCCGAATCCGAAAAGCAAGTATTTGATATTAAAGATATTTTGCGACCAGCAGTGATAGTGCCAGAGAGTAAAAGACTGGACGTGTTGTTAAAAGAGTTTCGCTTAAACCGTAATCATATGGCGATCGTGGTTGATGAATATGGCGGCGTCTCAGGTTTGGTCACGATTGAGGATGTCTTGGAGCAGATCGTGGGTGACATTGAAGATGAGTTTGATATTGATGAAGACGAAGGCAACATTAAACCGCATACCAATGGCGACTTTATGGTTAAGGCGCAAACCGAAATCGAAGATTTTAACGAAGAGTTGGCTGCAAAGTTCTCCGATGAAGAGTTCGATACTATCGGTGGCTTGGTGGTGAATCAATTTGGTCATATGCCGCAACGAGGCGAAAGTATTACCATGGGGAATTATCAATTCACGGTGGTAAATGCTGACGAACGACGGATCCACTTACTCAAAGTTAAAGCGCTTGAACCGCAAGAATAAAACCTAATCCTTTGATGAAGCAAAGCTCACAATCCAGCTGGTGGCGATACTTGGGTGCCTTAATCGCGGGTGCACTCTATCCATTGGCTTTTGCGCCGCTTAATTGGTGGTTTTTAGCGTTAATTTCGATCGCTGCTTTTTGGCTGCTGCTAAAACAACAGGCCTCGCGCTGCGCTGCTAAAATTGGTTTTTGTTACGGTTTTGGCCTGTTTGGGGTTGGCATTTCTTGGGTGTACGTTTCAATCAATACTTTTGGCAATGCGTCGCCGCCATTAGCGGTGTTTCTAACCCTCTTATTTATCGCCATTCTATCGCTACTGTTCGCTTTTTTAGCTTGGGCCCATCGGCGTTTTGGCGCTAAGTTTTCCTTGAGCGGCCAGCTTATCGCTTTCAGCCTGTTATGGTTAGCGCTGGATCTGTTTCAAAGCTACAGCTTCATTTCTTTTCCTTGGCTATTTGTGGGCTATAGCCAGACTGGACAAGCCTTTGCTGGTATCGGCTCTTTGCTAGGGGTGCACGGTCTGACGCTATATTTAGTACCCTTAGCGATTTTATTAGCCGAAGCGCTCGCCAATCGCCGGATAAACTCCGCCGCTATGTTGGGCTTTATCGTTTACGCAGTGATTGGGCTGGGGCTGTCTTGGTGGGGCATTAGCGGCAAAATTGAGCAAAAAGGCGCTTTAACTGTGGCGCTAGTGCAGCCAAATACCGATCAACATCAAAAATGGAATCCCGAGTATTTTGCTCCAATCGTTAACGGCCTTTTGCAACAAACGGAAAATTATTGGGGCGCTGATCTAGTCGTTTGGCCGGAAGCAGCGATCCCAGCGATGGACAGTCAGGTAGATTTCTTGCTTGACGATTTGAGTACAAAAGCCCAAGAATCTGGTTCAACTTTTATTACGGGGATTCCGCTACGGCCCGATCCTGAAGCTAGCCAGATCTATTACGCGGGGATCAAAATGCTCGGTCAACAGCAGGTGGATTACCGTAAGCAACAGCTGGTACCTTTTGGCGAATATGTGCCGATGCAATCGCTATTTCGCGGCCTGATCGATTTTTTCGACCTGCCCATGTCGAGCTTTACTCCGGGTGACGCTAAGCAAAGCGGTTTTGAAACTGACAAAGCCTATCTTATACCAGCGATTTGTTACGAAATTGCCTTTTCTAACCTGATCCAGCGGCTTTCCAGTAAGTCTGAAACTGCTGGTGGCAAGGCGAAGCCGAAAGCGATTTTGACCATCAGCAACGATACTTGGTTTGGTACTTCTTGGGGTCCTTTGCAGCATTTCCAAATGGCACAAATGCGGGCGATTGAAAATGGTTTGCCCGTTATTCGCGGCACCAATAACGGTATCACGGCTTTGATTAATCATTATGGACAAGTCATCGATCAAGAGCCACGCTTTGTTACCACCGAGTTAGCAGGGCTAATGCCTTTGACCCAAAGGTACACTATTTTTGGTCAGTTTGGTTACTGGCCTTTGGCCGTGATTTGTTTGATTTTAGTTCTGACGTTAGGCCTTAACTCTTTCCTGCGATCAAGGCCGCGTTAAATCCCCGAGTGCCTTGATTTTAGGTTGTTGTGGGCGACCAGCTAAGGTATCCTTGCCGCTTATATTTTGAACTTTAAACTGGTGTGATCTATCATTCTTTGCGCTAGTTAACTCATTGATTTTTAAGCAAATGCACATAGAAGAACATTATCAGCCGGCTGAGATTGAAGCCAAAGTCCAAGCCAATTGGGCTAAAAATAAAACCTTTAAAGCGATTGAAGATGCGAATAAGGAAAAATACTACTGCTTAAGTATGTTTCCCTATCCGAGTGGCCGTTTGCATATGGGGCATGTGCGTAACTACACCATTGGTGATGTGATTTCTCGCTTTCAGCGTATGCGAGGCAAAAATGTGATGCAGCCAATTGGTTGGGATGCTTTTGGTTTGCCGGCGGAAAATGCGGCGGTGAAGAATAATGCATCGCCAGCACCTTGGACCTACGAAAATATCGAATACATGAAAGGTCAGCTGCAAATGCTGGGTTTTGCTTACGATTGGGATCGGGAGCTGGCGACTTGTACTCCAGAATATTATCGCTGGGAGCAGTGGTTTTTTACCAAGTTGTATGAAAAAGGTTTGGTTTATAAAAAGACTTCGTCGGTTAATTGGTGTCCTAACGATGAAACGGTTCTGGCTAATGAGCAGGTGGTGGATGGTGCTTGCTGGCGCTGCGATACGCCAGTGGAACAAAAAGAAATTCCGCAGTGGTTTATAAAAATTACCGCTTATGCCGAAGAGCTGCTAAATGATTTAGAGACGCTGGATGGTTGGCCTGAGATGGTTAAAACCATGCAGAAAAATTGGATTGGCCGCTCCGAAGGGGTTGAACTGGATTTTGCGGTTGCTATTGATGGTTATGCTGAGGATAAGCTTCGGGTCTATACCACCCGCCCAGATACTTTATTTGGAGTGACTTATGTGGCGGTGGCTGCGGCGCATCCGTTAGCAACTTTGGCTGCTGAAAATAACCTTAAGTTGCAAGACTTTGTTGACGAGTGCCGCAATAGCAAGGTTTCCGAAGCGGAAATGGCGACCATGGAAAAGAAAGGCATGGATACGGGGTTAACGGTAACCCATCCGCTCACTGGCGAGCCGGTTTCGGTGTGGGTGGCGAACTTTGTGTTAATGGATTACGGCACTGGCGCCGTGATGGCTGTGCCAGCGCACGATCAGCGCGATTATGAATTTGCCACTAAATATAAGATTGATATTAAGCCGGTGATTAAGCCTGCCGATGGTTCAGAATTGAATATTTCGCAACAAGCTTATGTGGAAAAAGGGTTGTTATTTAACTCTGCCGAGTTTGATGGTATGGCGTTTGCTGAGGCTTTCGAGGCTATTGCACAAAAACTATCAGTCGAGAATAAGGGCAATAAGACCGTCAATTACCGGCTTAGAGATTGGGGCGTGTCGCGCCAACGCTATTGGGGCGCTCCGATCCCGATGGTTAATTTGGAAGATGGTTCAGTAGTGCCGGCGCCAGACGACCAGCTACCAGTAAGGTTGCCGGAAGATGTCAAGATGGACGGTGTGACCAGCCCTTTGATTGCCGATAAAGAATGGCAAAAAACTCAAGTTAACGGCCTCGAAGGAATTCGTGAAACTGATACTTTCGATACCTTTATGGAGTCGAGCTGGTATTACGCGCGTTATTGCTGCCCTGATTTTGATGAAGGTATTTTAGATCCCGAGCGCGCCAATTATTGGCTGCCGGTGGATCAGTATATTGGCGGGATCGAACACGCCACCATGCATTTGATGTATTTCCGTTTCTTCCATAAATTGCTGCGCGATGCGGGGTTTGTTAATTCTGATGAGCCGGCGAAAAAGCTATTATGTCAGGGTATGGTGTTGGCCGATGCTTTTTATTATGTAGATGCAAAGGGTGCTCGTCAGTGGGTTTCGCCACTTGAGGTTGAAATCCTTGAGCGTGACGATAAGGGAGCGGTGAGCAAAGCGGTCGATGCTAGCGGTCGAGAGGTGATTCATGCTGGCATGACCAAAATGTCCAAGTCGAAAAATAACGGCATCGATCCCCAATCGATGGTGGATAAATACGGTGCTGATACCATGCGTCTTTACACCATGTTTGCTTCACCACCGGATCAAACCTTGGAATGGCAAGACTCGGCGGTAGAAGGTTCGTTAAAGTTCCTGCGCCGTTTGTGGAAGCTGGTTCATAGTCATATCCAAAAAGGTGCGGTTTCGGCGATAGAGGTTGCTAGTTTGAATGGCGAGCAAAAAGCTTTGCGCCGTAAGACCCACGAAACCATTGCTAAAGTTTCTGACGATTATGAGCGCCGCTATACTTTTAATACGGCGATTGCCGCGGTGATGGAATTGCTCAATCAGGCGGCTAAAGCTGAAGAGTCCAGCGCGCAAGATCGAGCGGTATTACAGGAAGCGCTGGAAGCTGCAGTGCTATTACTGTCGCCGATCACGCCGCATATTTGTTCGGAATTATGGACCGCATTAGGCCATACTACGGATGTGGTCAACGCGACTTGGCCTGTGCCGGATAAAGCGGCCATGGTGCAAGATGAGAAACTGATCGTGGTGCAGGTCAATGGCAAAGTGCGCGCCAAGATAACGGTGGCGGCTTCTGCGACTAAAGACGAGGTGGAGCAGTTAGCGCTAAATGATGACAAGATTAAAAATTTTACGGAAGGACAAACCGTGCGTAAGGTGATTGTAGTTCCGGGTAAATTGGTTAATATTGTAGCTAACTAACAATCTAGGCATGTTAAGGATCTTAGGGTAAATGACGACAAAGAAATGGGCTTTGAGTTTTTTGTTGCTTACAAGCACCATGCTTGCTGCTTGTGGCTTCCATCTGCGTGGCAGCGGGTTTGATTTGCACCAGACCAAAGTTTGGCTATTAACACAGACCCCTAATGAAGACTTTGAACGTGCCTTGACTCAACGCCTAGAAACTCAGGGTGGTCAGTGGGTTAAAGATGCTGCAGCGGCCGATCTACAACTGGCGGTTGTGGGCTATCAGGTCGATGAACGAGTGGTGGCGCGCGACAGTCAAGGACGTGCCAGTGAGGTGGAGTTGATATTTACCTTGGATTATCGACTGGCAGCCAAGAATCAGAACTATGAGTCGGATTTAGCGCCCCTACAAAGTTTGTCGAGTCGTCGCGAGTATGCTTTTAACCGAAACCTGGAAACGGGGCAGGAAGTGGAAAAACGTCGTTTGATTCTAGATATGCAGCAACAAGTGATCAGTCGTTTGCTGCTACAAATAGCTAAAACGCAATAGTTTTTGTTTGGTATCGATGATTAGCAGCAATGAGTAACCTTTGAAAATATATTTAGAGCAGCTGGAACAAAACTTAAAAGGCCTTAAGCCTGTCTATTTGGTCGCTGGCGACGAGCCTTTCCAAAAGATCGAAGCTGCTGATAAAATTCGTCATTTTGTAAAATCGCAAGGGATCATAGAGCGGCAAATCATTGAAGAATCTGGTAATCGTAATCCACTAACCGAACAAGCTGGCACCATGTCGTTATTTGCCGAATCACGACTACTCGAGTGGCGTTTTGAAAAGTCGATTAAAAAAGCCTTTGGTGAATACATTCAAGAATTTATCGAGTCTGGCTCGCAAGATGTCTTATTGTTGGTTGCGCCCAAGCTTGCTAATGAAAAACGATCTGGCTGGTATAAAGCAATTGAAAAAGCCGGTTTAGTGGTTGAGGTTTGGCCAATACCTGCTGAAAGAATGGCTGGTTGGCTGCAAGCTCGAGCGCGTCAAGCCGGAGTCAAACTCGATCAAAGTGCTATTCAGGCACTGATCGAACGCTCGGAAGGTAACTTGTTAGCGGCGCACCAGGATCTCAATATGTTGGCCTTGTTAGCCAATGGACATCAAGTCACCAGTGATAATATCCAAGCTTTTGTTGGTCAAAACGCCCGTTTTTCCATTTACGAATTATCCGATGCTTGCTTGCTAGGGCAGGCCCCTCGCGCTTTGCGGATGCTCAATAGTTTGCAAGCCGAAGGGGTTTATCCTTTACCTCTGGTAAATCAGCTAACGCGTGAGTGTCAGCTACTCGCGGGCTGGGCTGAACAGGTTGAAGCTGGCGCTAGTATGCAGCAAGTCATGCAAGGCGCACGGCTGTGGGCTAAGCGGCAAAAAATTATGCAGGCGGCGTTTACTAAGGGTAGCAAGAAGAAATGGTATGCCCTACTGCAACGCTTAAGCTTTATCGATAAATCGGTTAAAGGCCAAGCCGATGGCGACGTTTGGTTAGAGTTGGCTTACGTGATCAGTTTAATCGCGGGAAGCAATCCTTTTCGGGCAGCATCTCGTCGCCAGCAGAGTCGTCCGGCGGATAAGGCTTCCAGTGGTAAAGTCCAGTCGATGGCGGATATGAAAAAATCCCTTGGGCTATAGATATTAGATAGAGATGGCGAAATCAGATTTACACATCATTTTAGGCGGCACCTTCGATCCGGTGCATTTTGGTCATTTGCGAATGGCGCAAGAAATGCTTAATCAATTTCCGCAGGCACGAATTAGTCTATTACCAGCAGCTTATCCACCTCATCGGATTGAACCTGCCGCCACGCCGCAGCAGCGTATTGAAATGCTGCAGTTGGTGCTGGAGCCTATTCCTGAACTAGCGATCGATAGCCGCGAGCTTAAACGAGAAGCGCCGAGCTACAGCGTGGTCACGCTTGAGCAGATCCGTACGGAAATTGGCGCTGATGCCAGCTTGGTGTTTTTAATGGGTACGGATGCTTTTGCCAAGCTCGATAGCTGGTATCAATGGCAGCAATTGTTGCAACTCACGAATATTTTAGTGATTGGGCGTCCTTCGAGTGAACTGCCGACGCAAGGCGCGGTTGCCGATCTGTATCTGGCCAGCGCTGTAAAGGATTTTAAGCAGATTAGCGACTTTAGCCATGGCAAGATTGGCTTTTACCAGATGCCACAATTGGATATTTCATCGACTTATATTCGAAAGCAAATAAAGTGCGGAAAATCACCACGTTTTTTAGTGCCAGATGTTATACTGTCTTATATTGAAACCCATGGTTTATACCGCGAAAGTCAGTTGCAAAAGCCAACCGAAAGGCCGTGAAACCGAAAACAAAGAGTTAAGTTAAGTAACGAATGCAAACAGCGCAATTAAAAGAGTTGGTTATTGACCAACTGGAAGAACTGAAAGCCAAAGATATTAAGATTCTTGATGTTAAAGCCACCAGCTCGATTACTGATCTAATGGTGATCTGCAGCGGAACCTCCAATCGTCATGTAAAATCTATCGCTCATAACCTCATCCGAGCGGTAAAAGATCAGGGTTTACAACCGCTAGGTATCGAAGGTGATGATGTGGCGGAATGGGTCTTGGTAGATCTCGGTGATGTGGTTGCGCACATTATGTTGCCGCAAACCCGCGACTTCTATCAATTGGAAAAATTGTGGGATCCCAAGTGGCATGAGCGACATGATTTGCACGAGCAAAGTGCCAGTAACTCCCACTAATCCCTTCTAGTTATATGCAGCTTCGTTTAATTACGGTAGGTCAGAAAATGCCTGCTTGGGTAGAAGCCGGTTATCATGAGTACGCCAAACGATTCCCACGTGATTTTAAATTGGAACTTGTCGAGGTTACTGCTGCCAAAAGAAGCAAGAATTCGGATCTGGAAAAGATTAAACAGCAAGAAGGCAAAGCCATTCTTGACAAGATTTCGAGCAGTGACTGGGTGGTAGCGTTAGACGTTTTAGGCAAGAGCTGGAGCACCCCTGATTTAGCCAAGCAGATCGAACATTGGCAACAACATCATCCCAGTATTGTTCTTTTGGTGGGCGGGCCAGAAGGTCTATCATCTGAGTGTTTGCAAAGGGCTAATCAGAAGTGGTCATTGTCAGCCTTAACTTTTCCACATCCTTTGGTAAGAGTAGTGATTGCCGAGAGTTTGTATCGGGCTTGGTCGGTTACCGTGAATCATCCCTATCATCGCGAATAAGACGTTTAGTAAGAGAGCATGTATAAAAAGCAAGCGATAAAAGATTATGGCCGTGAAATTTCCGTATTTTATGCGCGCTCGGTTATCGCTTTAATTATCGTAGTGGGCTTGTTGCTGGTCTTGTTGTTTCGGCAATTTAAACTGCAAGTGATTAACTACGAAACCTATCAAACTCAATCCGAAAACAACCGAATACAAGTCAGGCCTGTGGCGCCAATCCGCGGTTTAATCTTCGATCGTAATGGTATTTTACTTGCTGAGAATCGCTCGATTTTTACTCTTGAAGTGACTCCCAATACCGTGGGTCGAAAAAATATGGAGTCGACTTTAGAGCGCTTGAGTCAGTTATTGGATATTGATAAAAAACAGCTGGATGAATTTAAAGAGCAGATCAAGTTCCGCTCTAAATATAAGTCTTATCCCATTAAGAGTAAGTTAACCGAACAGCAGGTGGCATTGTTTGCGGTTAATCGACATCAATTTCCAGGGGTCTCGATTGAGGCACGTTTAGAGCGCTATTATCCACACGGCGAAGAGTTGGTGCATGCTATTGGCCGAATGGCTGCGATCACTAAAGACGATGTGGATAAGATGCAAGCAAAAGCACAAGAGAGCCAAGATTTTTCTCAGGTTAAAAATTACGCTGCTACAAATAAAATGGGCAAGTTAGGCTTGGAGCGTTTTTATGAAGCTATACTGCATGGGCAAGTGGGTGAAGAAAAAGTAGAAACGGATGTGCGTGGACGTATTGTTCGGGTGCTAGAACGAACAGAACCAGTGGCGGGCAAGAACCTATATTTGCACATGGATTATCGCCTCCAGCAAAAAGCCTATCAAACCTTAAAAGAGTCAAAAGTTAGAGGCGCGGTGGTGGCTGTCGATCCCGCTACGGGCGGAGTTTTAGCGCTAGTTAGCCAGCCTGCTTATGATCCGAATTTATTCACGGGGGGGATATCGTCGAGTGATTATTCGGCTTTGATCCAGTCCAAAGATCGACCACTTTACAATCGTGCGGTGCAGGGGACTTATGCCCCAGCTTCGACCATTAAGCCGCATCTGGCTTGGGTTGGCTTGCAACAAGGGGTGATTACGGAGAAAACTCGAGTGCGCGATCCGGGTTGGTTTTCGTTGCCCAATAATGATCACCGTTACCGCGATTGGAAACCATGGGGGCACGCCGCCACTATGGATGTGTTTGATTCCATCGTGCAATCTTGTGACACCTTTTTCTATGATTTATCAGTCCGAATTGGCATCAACAAAATTAGTGAAGGTATGCGACAGTTTGGCTTTGGCGAGAAAACTGGTATTGATATTGTGGAAGAAAAAATTGGCATTATGCCGTCGCGAGCATGGAAAAAAGAAATGCGTAAAGAGCCCTGGTATATGGGCGATACAGTCAATATCGGGATTGGTCAGGGTTTTTGGACGGCTACTCCGCTACAGCTTGCCAATTCAATTGCGGTATTAGCCAACGATGGTATTCGGTTTAACTTACAGTTGGTCAAAAATTTTGCTGAGGGCAGCAAGCTTGACGCGAATGTGCCGGTGATGGCGCACGAGCAAATCGAGGCGGGCGATGGTCATTGGTTGGATATTATTAAAGAAGCAATGCATGAGGTCACCAAGCCGCCTTATGGTACTGCTAAGACAGCATTTGATGGCGCCGACTTTACCGCAGCCGGGAAAACCGGTACTGGACAGGTTAAGAGTATCGCTCAAGATGAAACTTATGATGCGGAGAGTGTGGAAGATAAGTATCGAGACAATGCGCTTTTTGTAGGGTATGCGCCTTATGAGCAGCCACAAATTGCCATCGCAGTGGTGATGGAAAATGCTGGCGGTGGCGGTGGTAATGCCGCCCCAATTGCGCGGCAGCTTATGGAGTTTTATTTGGATCTGAATAAAGAACGGGCGCAATTGGCTGTTGCCGATAAGTCGGAGCAAGCTAAATGATTAAGCCCTTAGGTCAACATGGCGTTAGCAATACTCACAAAGCAGGACGAAGTCTGTTGTGGCGTCTGCATATTGATACGCCCTTGTTAATCAGCTTATTGTTTTTGATGAGCTTTGGGTTGATGGTGATCTACAGTGCGGGTGGCGAAGACTTGGGTTTAGTCAAGCGCCAGTTGGTGCGGCTTGGTTTTGGCTGTGGTGTGATGTTTGTGGTGGCGCAAATTCCGCCTCGGATCCTAAAATTTTGGTCGCCACTGCTGTTTGTGGTTGGGCTTGCATTTTTGTTGTCGGTACTATTGTTTGGAGAATCAAGCAAAGGTGCTCAACGCTGGATTAATATCGGGATCCGCTTTCAGCCTTCGGAAATTATGAAGTTGGCGATGCCGGTGATGGTTGCCTGGTATTTTGCGGAAAAACCGCTACCGCCGAGTTTTAAGCAGCTTTTGATGGGATTGATTTTGGTCTTGATACCAACCATTATGATTATGCTACAACCGGATTTAGGTACTTCGATTTTAATTGCTTCGTCGGGTTTGTTTGTTATCTTTTTTGCAGGTATTCGTTGGCGTTATGTAACCGCTGCGGCGCTTGCGCTGCTGGTGATAGCGCCACTTATGTGGTTTTTTGGGATGAAAGAGTACCAAAAAGGTCGAGTGCTGACCTTTTTAGATCCGGAGCGTGATCCGCTCGGCGCTGGTTATCATATTATCCAATCGCAAATCGCCATTGGCTCCGGCGGGGTTACTGGCAAAGGTTGGCTTAATGGAACCCAATCCCAATTGGAATTTTTGCCCGAGCGGCATACCGATTTTATCTTCGCAGTGTTAGGCGAAGAATTTGGTTTGATGGGCGTGATACTGTTATTGGTGCTTTATTTATTGGTTATTGTGCGCGGTTTGCAGATCAGCCTACAGGCGCAGGATACCTTTAGCCGCTTGCTTGGGGCGGCGATTACTTTAACGTTTTTTGTATATTTATTTGTCAATATAGGCATGGTTAGCGGCTTATTGCCAGTGGTTGGTTTACCATTACCGCTAGTCAGTTATGGCGGTACTTCGATGGTGACCTTGCTGGTAGGTTTTGGTATCTTAATGTCTATTCGTACCCACCGACGTTTACATTCCCGATAAGGAAACAACAGTGATAAAACATCTTTTCTCTTTTGCTTTAATTTCAAGTCTAGTAACTGCTTCAGCGGTTGCCGCTGATAAGGCTGTGGCTGACAAGGCTCCGACCAACGCCAAAGATTTTGCCTCTTTTATGGCACAAAAACACGGTTTCACCGAAGACTATGTGGCGCTAGCCTTGCAGCAAGCAGAAAAACGTCAGGCTATCCTCGATGCCATGAGTCGTCCAGCCGAAGGAAAAGATTGGTATCAATACCGACCTATATTTTTGGGTCAGAAACGTATTAATAAAGGGGTCGAGTTCTGGCAAGAGCACCAAGATACTCTGCAAAGAGCGGAACAGGAGTTTCAGGTGCCCGCTGAAGTGATAGTAGCGATTATAGGCGTAGAAACTTTCTATGGTCGTATTCAAGGCAGCTTCCCTGTCATTGATGCCATTAGCACTTTAGCTTTCCATTATCCTAAACGCGCCAAGTTTTTCGCAGGTGAATTAGAACAGTATTTCTTGTTGGCTAGAGAGCAGGGCTGGGATCTGGCTAAACATAAAGGCTCTTATGCTGGCGCTATGGGGATGGGACAATTTATTCCAACGTCTTATCGCCATTATGCGGTAGATTTTGATGGCGACGAGCAGATAAATTTGTTCGAAAATCCTGTCGATGCTATCGGTAGCGTTGCTAATTATTTTAAATTACATAAGTGGCTTATGGATGAACCGGTGGCGGAATTTTTGCCGAACTTAGAACCAAACCTTTCGAGTCAATTTCACAATGATCAGCTTAAACCCAAGTTTGATGTGGATACCCTTAAAGTTGCTCAAATAGAATTTACCAGCGTACCTAGTCGCGATCAAAAAGCCGGAATTTATCATTTTAAGCAAAAAGATGGAGTCGATAATTGGGTTGGATTTCACAACTTTTATGTCATAACCCGTTATAATCGCAGCCCCATGTATGCTATGGCGGTTCATCAGTTAAGCCAAGAAATTAAAGCGGCTTATGAGCAAAGCCTAGAGACCGCTAACCAAGACAAAACAGCCAAGGTTAAATCATGAAAAAGCTCTACTTAATTTTTGCTGTGAGTTTGCTATCGGCTTGCGCGACCACCGACATTCAAAGTCCAGGTAGCCAAGAGCCATTAGATCGAAGTATTCCTGACTCGGCGCCAAGCGACTCGGATCGTTCGTTTAGCAATAAAACGCCAAGAGAGCCTAAACCAAGGGTAGAAAATAAAAGCCGCTACGGTAATCCGCCTTATTATGAGCAAGATGGTAAGGTTTATCATGTGTTAGATTCCGCAGACGGTTATATCGATGTGGGTGTCGCCAGTTGGTACGGTAAAAAGTTTCATGGCCGCCGTACCTCGTCGGGCGAAATTTATGACATGTATCAGTTCACTGCCGCCCATAAAACCTTGCCTTTACCGAGCTATGCGCGAGTAACCAATATTGATACGGGTAAAACGGTGGTGGTCAAAGTCAATGATCGTGGGCCTTTTGTTAAAAACCGCTTGATTGATTTGTCTTACGCTGCGGCGAAAAAATTGGGTTATGACGATAAAGGCACTGCTCGAGTGGAAGTGCAAGTATTAGCTTCACCGCGCTCGACTGGCGTTGGCGCGACTTATGAGCGTGGCGAATTGGTGATCCCGCCGATTAAAGAGCAAAATTCGACTCCAGGATTGTTTGTTCAGGTGGGTGCTTTTAGCGATGCGCTACGAGCCGATACCTTAGCAGCGAGATTGCGCGAGTTTTTTCAGCAACCGATCAAAGTAACACCATTTAAAAATTCGCAGGGAATGACTCTAAATCGAGTGAGAATTGGTCCATTGGGCGATGGCTCAACGGCGGAATCCATTTTACAACAATTGCGTCAATACGATTTAGGTTCAACCCCTAAATTAGTGACAGAATAATCGAGAAATTTATGTCCATTCGTACCAAATTAAATCGTACTATGAAAGAAAACCTAGGCTCTTTTTTAGCGGTTACTGGTGTTGCTATTTTTAGTGCTTTACTAGTCAGTTCACCTTTAATGGCGGCCTCTCCCGCCTTACCGAATATTGAAGCCAAGTCTTTTTTGTTGATGGACTATGAAACGGGGCAGGTGTTGGTGCAAAACAATGCAGACGAACCCTTGCCGCCGGCCAGCCTCACCAAAATCATGACCAGTTACATTATCTCCGATGAATTAGAAAAAGGCGCTATAAAGAGCGATGACAAGGTCTTGATTAGCGAAAATGCTTGGGCGCAAAACCCTAAGCTTAAAGGTTCTTCTTTGATGTTTGTCGAAGTTAACAAATACGTTTTGGTCGATGATTTATTGAAAGGGATTGTGATTCAATCCGGTAATGATGCCAGCATTGCCATGGCTGAGCATATCGCTGGCACGGAAGATGCTTTTGCTGAACTGATGAATGTTCATGCGAAACGTTTGGGCATGAAATCGACTCATTATGAAAACAGTACCGGTCTGCCCGATGAGGGACACCTGACTACGGCTAAGGATCTTGCTGTCTTATCACGCGCCTTAATCGAGGATTTTCCGGCGGACTATGCGCTGTATTCTGAACGAGAGTACCGTTATAACGGTATTACTCAGCAAAACCGTAACGACTTGCTCAAAGACCAAGGTTTGCAAGTCGATGGTTTGAAAACTGGCCACACCGAAGAGGCGGGCTACTGTTTGGTCTCTTCAGCAGTTAATGATGAAACTCGCTTAATTGCAGTGGTTATGGGTACGGATTCCAATGCCAAACGAACCAGTGAAAGCCGTAAACTGCTAAATTATGGTTTCCGTTTTTACACCAATGTCACGCCTTTTGAGGGCGGTAAAACGCTAAAAAAAGTTCGGGTATGGAAAGGTGAGGAAAACGAGTTTGCGGCAGGTTTAGCCGAAGATGCCACCATTAGCTTACTTAAAAGTGATAAAGCTAATTTAAAGGCTAACTATGTGTTGACTCCTGAGTTGATTGCGCCGATCGCAAAAGGGCAGAAGGTTGGTGAAGTGACCTTTAAGGTCAATGGCAAAGTCGTTAAGAAAATGCCAATGGTCGCGCTCGAAGCGGTGCAAGAAGCTGGTTTTTTCGGTCGTATGTGGGACTCGGTTAAGCTGTGGTTCTAAAGCGTCATTAGTGAATAACATGATATGTCGATAGTTTACCTAAACGACGAATACCTTGATAGTAAACAAGCCCAGATCTCAGTAATGGATCGGGGCTTTTTATTTGCCGATGGCGTTTATGAAGTTATTCCGGCTTATAACGGACAGTACTTTCGCTTTGAACAGCACATTAGTAGGTTGAACCAAAGTTTAGCCGCGATCCATTTGCCCTTATCTATATCTTTAGCGAATTGGCAACAGATCGCCTTGCGATTATTAGAAGCTAACGAATTAGTCAATGCCACCTTGTATTTACAAGTAACTCGTGGCGTCGATCCCGTGCGACAACACCTATTAACGCAAAGCCCAAAGCCAACTATTTTGGCTATGGTCACGCCGCTGCCTGAGATTCAGTTACAAGCCAATATAAAGGATTTGGCGGCCGTAGTCGCAGTAACCGCTATCACTCGAACTGATATTCGTTGGCATCGTTGTGACATTAAATCCACCAGCTTGTTAGCCAATTGTCTGCTGCTGCAAGAAGCGCTTGAAAATGGTAAGGATGACACCATATTAGTGCGAAATGGTTATGCGGTTGAAGCTACCGCCAGTAATCTGTTTATGGTGAAAGGTCAGCAGATCATCACGCCACCCTTAGATGCTGAGATTCTAGCAGGCGTAACCCGCGAGTTTGTATTATGGTTAGCCAAGGAATTGGGTTTTAGTACCCAAGAGCGGTTAATTTCTGAATCAGAGCTGGCAACGGCAGATGAAATTTGGTTAACCAGCACGAATAAGGAAATCCGCCCTGTGGTTGAGTTAAATGATGTTAATATTGGGACTGGTCGAGCTGGACCTGTTTGGCAACAGCTGTTTGAGGCTTACCAGCAGCTAAAAAATGATTTATATCAAGGGTTTAATCCTTTGAGTTAGCAAAAAATCGGTAACCTATAACGGCTAGCCAGTTACTCTGGTTAACTAAATGATAGTGATTGCTGATAGTAATTGGTAATAGTAATAAAAGTTAGGTGACCCTTATGGATCAAAATTACGACAGAGACGAGTTATGGCAATTCCCCGCGGACATTTGCTTTAAAGTGATGGCAGTGAATCGCGAAGGGATCGATATGGAAGTGGCCGAAGTGGTCAATCGTCATGCGCCTAACGATTATTCGCCTAGCTCGCAACTTAGTCGCAATGGTAACTACGTTTCTTTATCTTTTAACATTCGAGTTGAAAATAAAGAGCAGGTAGATGCTTTGTATAAAGACGTTTTTACCGTTGATGGGGTAAAAATGACGCTCTAGTTGCGTTGCAGTAGTCGGTAAAACCGTTAAGAGAAAGCTTATGTCGATAGAAAATACCGTTGTTATCCGTGAATTGGGACGACAAGATTATGTGCCCGTATGGAAGGCCATGCAGGCTTATACTGATAATCGCGATGCGGAAACTGGCGATGAAATTTGGCTGGTGGAGCATGATCCGGTTTTTACTCAAGGTCAAGCTGGTAAGGCTGAGCACGTTTTATTTCCGGGCGATATTCCGGTGGTTCAGGTCGATCGTGGCGGTCAAGTGACGTATCACGGCCCAGGCCAGCAAGTGGCTTATTTTATGATTGATTTACGTCGCAAGAATATGGGGCCAAGGGATCTGGTTTCAGGAATAGAAAATGCGATTGTCGATATGTTGGCTAAATACGGTATCGAAGCTGCGCCAAGAGCCGATGCGCCAGGCGTTTATACCGATGGTGAGAAAATCTGCTCCCTAGGTTTGCGCATTCGTAAAGGTAAGTCCTTTCACGGCCTAGCGCTTAATGTCAATATGGATCTAGAGCCATTTGCCCGAATCAATCCTTGCGGCTACCAAGATATGGTCATGACCCAGATCGCCAGCAAGGGTGGACCAGAGGATCTTGAGCGGATTAAGCCGGATCTGATCGATCAATTGTGTGACAAATTAGGGTATACTAAGCGCCTTGAAAGCGCCGGTTTGCCATCATTAGCAGCGGCCCAAGCCTAAAGAGAATTGCATGTCCGAACAAGTGAAGAAAGGACGAGTGACGGGTAAAGTCATTCCTGGTCAGAAAATGCGTGCCGAAGATAAGATGGCGCGGATCCCAATTAAAATCGTTCCGACCGAAGAAATGCCGCGTAAACCGGACTGGATCCGAGTGCGGCTGCCAAACGGTAATCAAATTACCAAAATCAAAGATATGTTGCGTAACAATAAGTTACACACGGTATGCGAAGAAGCCTCTTGTCCAAACCTGCCAGAGTGTTTTGGTCACGGCACTGCCACTTTTATGATTATGGGCGACATTTGTACTCGCCGTTGCCCGTTTTGTGACGTGGCACATGGTCGTCCTTTGCCGCTTGATCCGGAAGAGCCGCAAAACTTGGCCGATTCGGTTAAATCCATGGGTTTAAAATATGTGGTGATCACCTCTGTGGATCGTGATGATTTGCGTGATGGTGGTTCGGCTCATATTACCGAGTGCGTACGAGTTGCGCGTGAGCAAAATCCAGAGCTGAAAATCGAAGTGTTGGTACCTGATTTTCGGGGGCGTATGGAAAAAGCTTTGGATCTGATGGTCGATGGTCTGCCAGATGTGTTTAACCACAATTTAGAAACCGTGCCGAGACTCTATAAGCAAGCACGACCCGGCGCGGATTATCAATGGTCGCTGGATCTACTTAAGCAATTTAAAGAGCGCTATCCTGGAATTCCAACCAAATCGGGTTTAATGATTGGCTTGGGTGAAACCAATGAAGAAATTATCGAAGTGATGAAAGATTTACGCGCGCACGGGGTGGATATGTTGACATTGGGTCAGTATTTACAGCCGAGTAAGTATCATCATCCGGTGATGCGTTTTATGCCGCCAAAAGAGTTTGATGAGCTAGGCCGAATTGCGGAAGAGTTAGGCTTTACGAATGTGGCTAGTGGGCCTATGGTGCGGTCCTCGTACCATGCGGATCAGCAAGCTGCTGGGAAAAAAATATCCTAAAAAGGCCTTTTTATTCCATTGTTTTGCTAAAAATTTGATTAGTTGGTCATGTATTTATATACGCTCCTTGCCTAATAAAATTTTTGGTCGCCTACTCGAATAAAAATCCTTCTTTGCGGTTTATATTTTGGCTACCAAGTAGCACCATAGTTGGAAAAATCTTAATGTTTAAATTTATCGGTTTTCTAGACTATAGGTAGATTAGAGGTTACAGCCTCTTAAAAAATAAAAAACAACTGATGGCTTTATTGTTGTGCGTTTAGTTAAGAGTAACCAAGCGCTTTATTAAGCTTTTAAACTTAACCAAACGAGGCAAATATGCAGATCGAAAAAAATAACGTGGCTTTAATTGATTACACCGTGACTACCGCGGAAGGCCAGTTGGTGGACACTTCCGAAGGTAACGAACCTTTGGCTTTTTTATGTGGCTTCCAGAATATCATTCCTGGTTTAGAGTCGGCGTTGCTGGGTAAAAGCGTTGGTGAGCAGTTGCAAGTGACCGTTGCACCAGAAGATGCCTACGGCCAACGTAATGAAGAGTTCGTTAAAGAAGTGCCTGTATCAGCATTTCAGGGTGTGGATAAAATTGAAGCTGGTATGCAGTTTCATGCCGAATCTCCGAATGGTCCACAGCTGATAACCGTAACTAAAGTTGAAGGCGAACAAGTGACGGTTGATGGCAATCATCCATTGGCTGGTATTGAATTGGTCTTCGATGTAACGGTAAAAGAAATTCGTGCTGCGAGTGATGAAGAGTTAGCTCATGGTCATGTGCATGGTGAAGGCGGCCATCAGCACTAATCAATACTGAAGCGGCGTAAGCCGCTTTTTTTTATAGCCGATTAAAATGATTTTCTAAGTTTGCTGACGGCCTAAGTTGCAATTATCCAATATTAGATTTACATTAGTTAAAAATTGGCTATCGCCCAGGAAATTATGAGCAAAATTGATCAACCCATACTAGTTAGTTTTAAGCTTTGTCCATTTGTACAACGCTCAGTAATTACCTTGTTGCATAAAAAAATTGATTACACCATTGAATATATTGACTTGGCGAAAAAGCCAGAGTGGTTTTTGAAAATTTCTCCATTGGGTAAGGTGCCATTAATGCGGGTTGGCGAAGAGGTGTTGTTTGAGTCGGCAGTAATCAATGAATATTTGGACGAAACCAATGGCGCTCCTCTATTACCACAAGATCCTTTATTGAAAGCTCAATATCGGGCTTGGATAGAGTTTAGTAGTAGTTTAAATAATGCTCAGCATCAGTTAACACAAGCGCGTCGTGAGCAAACTTTCCGCCAAATTCAAGCTGACCTAGCTAAAAAGCTAGCGCATCTTGAACATCAAGTAGGCGATCAAGGTTTTTTTGCAGGCGACTCGTTTAGTCTAGTCGATTCCGCCTTTGCGCCGTTTTTAATGCGCAGTCAAATGTTAGCTGATGAAACTGGCGAGGACTCCTTGGAAGATTTTAAAAAGTTGTGTAAATGGCGCGACAATATGTTGAGTTTAGATGAGGTGAACAAGTCGGTTGTGGATGATTTTACTGAGCTGTATATCGAATCTTTTTATGAACGCGATGGTTATTTGGTCGCGCTGTCTCAATAGAGTTTATGGCAGACGAATCCCAAAAAAGCCGAGCAATTGCTCGGCTTTTTTGTAAGTTAATACTATAGGGCTAGCGTTTGCAATTAGGTCTTTTGCCTTGTGCTCTAGCTTGTTGATAAAGTTTAAGGGACTCTGGCATCCGCGCATTTAACTGGTTAATGCGGGTTTGGTTCGCTGGGTGAGTCGATAAAAATTCTGGAGGTTTTTTACCGCCTAATTTGGACATGTTTTGCCAAACCACTACGCTTGCTCGGGGATCAAAGCCAGCTCTGGCCATAAGTTTTTGCCCAATTTGATCGGCTTCGGTTTCGTGTTGGCGACTAAAAGGTAATAAAACACCCACTTGTGCTCCCATCCCTAGCAATCCTAACAGCTGTTGCTTTTCGGCGGTGGGTTCGCCTGCCGCGATAGCAGCCAGCTGCATTCCTGTTTGCGCTAAGGTGTTTTGTGAGACACGCTCGTTACCGTGACGCGCCCAGACGTGACCTATTTCATGACCAATCACCGAAGCTAACTGGTCGGCATTAGTGGCGACCTTGAACACGCCTGTATGTACTCCTACTTTGCCACCGGGCAAGGCAAAAGCGTTAGGCGTATCGTCCACAAACACATTGGTTTCCCAATTAAGATTTTTAGTTGCTGGTGCTTCTTCAATTAACACTGGAATAAGCGCATCAACGATACAATTGACGTATTGGTTGTTTCGAGCATCGGTATCGACTTTTTGGCTTTTCTTCATCGAAGTAAAGGCGGCCGAACCCATTTGGTTCATTTGCGACTCAGGGTACAGAATTACCTGACTGCGGCCAGTCGGCGAGGTAGCGCAGGCCGATACTAGGCTGGCAATAAAAGCGACTAACAAAAAACGGTTCATACAAACTCCGGTCATTGTGGCTATTATTTTAGTCTAGCGATAATCAGCAATAGAAACAATCAGTTAGCAAAAGTTTGACAATTGTTAGCAAATTTACAGAAAAGCTAACAGAATTGGTTGAAAAATAACCATAAGTCTTGTAGTTTTGACAGGTGGATAACCCAATATGTGGTAATAATAATGAAACAAAAGCACTTGATGGGCAAACAAGACAATCAAGATGATGGCCGCCGAGCGAAGGATCCTCTGACAAAAACTGCTGAAAAGGTGGCAGTCGGGCTTAATGCTGATGGGCAAAAAGAGCCGCAAGACAAGCAGATCGTGGTCACCGTTCAAGGTAAAGAGCAAGAACCGATTGTGTTAACTCTTGCTGAGATTCTTTATCGCTTTAAGGGCGAGTTCTTGAGTAAAAGTTTTAGCCGAGTGGGAAAACACTTTTCAGGGGTATTTCATATCGCTCTCAAGCAAATGTATGTGCAACCTTTTATTGCTTGTATCAAAAGCTTAGAAAGCGACTATTGCCATTATCAGGTGCACCATATTATTCAGCCGCAGGCGGACGGGCAAAGCCAGAGGTTGCGGTTTGATTTTGAAATTTGGGGGCGTCAGCAATCGCAGTTTCAGTTGAAAATGTTACAGCTGTTGAATCAAAACCGCTTGGTCATTGAATCCTTGAAACAGCAGACGCAGCGTGATGCAAAAGGCAGGGAGCAATTTACCGCTCAAGTTTCAGTTTGCAGCGAGTTTGCGGTAGACGCGCAGGAGATCGAGCAGCAGTTGCAGAATTTGGCCGAGCCCTGTGATGTTAACGTTATGTTGCTGAATGATGAATTAAACGATAGCTTGCTGAGTTTGGATTTACAGCAAGCCATTTAGAGTAAAGCATTTAAGGAAACTAAATTCGGCTCAACCGCAGGTTATTCTTGGGTTTCCTTTCCATCGACGATAAAGCCAATAGTTCTTTCTGGAACTTCTTCCGCTATTTTTTCAATATAGCACAGCAATTGCACATTCGATTGGTGGGTCAGTAGCATGCAAGGATTGCCGCCAACGTGGCCTTCTATGCGTATTCCGTGAAAAGATTCTTGGGCCAGGCGAGTGACGCTAATTTGCATACCGCCGGACAAAATAGCCGTAATCGCCGGTTGTGCATCGGCTGGAGTGTTTTGTCGCCATAGGCGTATGGTATTGGCGAGACTACGAATCAACTCTCCTGAAGAACGGTAGTCGTTGACCGCTTGGTTGGCATTAAGTTGATTGGCATCAAGCTTTGGCGGCTCAACGTTTGGGTGGATATTTTGAAAGATTTCCACTTCTTGCGGTTGGCGCTGTTGGATAATGGTTTTATATTGGTCACTCATCGCTATTTTCTCGAGTTTTCTAATGTTTAGCACGATAAACGACTGCTAAAAATTTGGCAAGAATGATTTAATCGTCCGCTTTAGGAAATACTCGACATTAACAATAATTTTGTTCATGATGCGGCCATGGAACAATTTGTCTCAAACCTCTTAGACTGGATTTCCGCTAACCCTTATTGGGCAGGCTTGGCGGTGTTTGCTATTGCTTTTCTTGAGTCCTTGGCGATTATTGGTTTAGCGGTTCCTGGCTGGCTTTTATTGGTTGGGGTAGGCACTCTTATTGGTAATGGCCACTTAAATTTTTGGTTAATGGCGCTTTCAAGTTTTTCAGGAGCGGTATTGGGTCAGCTGGTATCCTATGGCGTGGGCTTTTACTTTAAGGACAGACTGCACCAAAGTGCTTGGGTGGGTCGGCATCAAAAGTTGCTGGATAATGCCGAAAGTTTTGTTAAACGTCATGGCTTTGCGAGTATCCTTATTGGTCAATTTATTGGCCCTATCCGTGCAGTAATATCGCTGATTGCTGGTTTGCTTGATATGGTTTTTAAACGCTTTATTAGCGCGGTGGTGCTAGCGACCCTAATTTGGGCGCCGGTCTATTTGATGCCTGGAGTAGTGGTTGGAGCCGCTTTGACTTTTGAGAAGCAAGAAATATGGATTTTGCTTGGTTGCGTGGTTGCCATCGCTTCGGCGATATGGCTAATGGGGCGTTTTTTAATTGATGCTTACCGCGCAAGACAAGCATCAACTGTATTGGCAAGTCGGCGAAAGTTGGTGTTTGCGCTTATGCCGGTATTATTGCTGGGTGTGATTGTCTTTTTGACCCAAACTCGGTATGGCCCCTTGATGCTTGAGCTTAGTCAGAAAATCTGGCAGGTGATCAGCTAATGGTGGAGTTAATTCAAAGCCTATTTGATAATTATTGGCAAGAGTTTTTGCTGATTGCTTCGGCTCATTTGTTGGCAGTGGCTAGCCCCGGTCCTGATTTTGCAATTGTAATGCGGCAAAGTTTAATTTTTGGTCGTCGTCCGGCCATAGTCACGAGTATAGGGATTGGCTTGGCTATTTTGGTACACGTGGCGATTGCCTTAGTTGGCGTTGGTGCCTTGATCAAAAGTACTCCATGGTTGTTTACCAGCATCAAGATCGCTGGTGCTTTGTATTTAGGTTATATCGGTTTGCAAGCGATTCGAGCGCAAAAATCGTCCCCAAATTCTAAACAAAATGATAAGCCTAGCCAGCAACAAATGCCACTGTCTAAAGCATTTCGCCAAGGTTTCATGACCAATGTACTTAACCCTAAAGCAACTTTATTTTTCTTTTCTTTATTTACCAGCATCATCAGTACTAGCACTCCAATCAAGATTCAGCTGGTGTACGGGATCTGGATGGCGTTTGCGACTGCGGCTTGGTTTGTGAGCTTATCTTTTCTGTTAAGCCAGCAAAAAGTTCGTGGCTTTTTCGCCAATTACGGCTATTGGATCGATCGTATTCTAGGCGCATTCTTAATCGGTCTAGCGATTATGTTGCTATTTGCCAAAATTGATTAGCGGCAGACTTGGCTGCTAGTTCGATTTGGGAAGAACAATGGTAACTTTCAAGCCTTTATCCAGGCCGCACTCGGTACCATTAATGGCTAAGATCTTTCCTCCATTCGCTTCAATCCCTCGTTTGGCAATGGCCAACCCTAAACCGGTACCACCAGAAGTTCGTTCGCGGGCTTCAGTTGGTCGATAGAAAGGTTCGAAAATTTTATCGATATGCAGTCCGTTAACACCAGGACCTTGATCTTGAATGGTAATGTCAATCGCATTTCCATTTTGGCTCAGGTTTACCGTAACCTGAGTATTTTTTTCCGTATGACGAATGGCATTGCGTAAAATATTTTCCACCGCCCGCGCGATTAGCCCATAATAGCCGTAAAATTCAATGTCTTCATTGGCATTGAAAATCACTCCTTTAGCGTTAGCGTTGGCTTCAAATTGGGCATCTTGAACAAGTACGTAAATCAAATTATTTAGAACAAAGCTGGATTTTTCTTCATAATAATGACCACGTTCTAAAGCCGCTACTTGCAGCAGTTCGCCAATCATGTCATCCAGTCGCTCAATTTCCAGTTCGATCCGCTCTAAATGTTTACGATTATCGTCGGTGGCTTTATTTAAGGCTAATCCAGAAGCGATCTGCATGCGGGTTAGCGGTGAGCGCAACTCGTGCGACACATCGCTTAACAGGCGTTTTTGCGAGTGTATCATTTGATCAATTTTATCAGCCATTCGATCAAAGTCTTCGCCTAAATCAGCAAACTCATCATGCCTTTTGCCGATAAAGTTTTTAGCTCTTGCTCGTAAATTTCCAGAAGCAAAATCACGAGTAGCTTTTTGTAATTGATGGATTGGTTTGGTGAGGTACCAAGCAAGGCCAAAACAGACCAAGGCGCTAATAACTAGCGTGGCGAGAATGTTCCAGATCGAGGTGGAGTGATAGATATAGGCCAGTACGCTGTAAAAATGTTGTTGGCTTTTTTTGCTCAAATACAATTGGTAGTGCTTTCCGCGATTGTATACAACCTCGGGACCATAATAACTAATATTGTTATTCACTACTGCCGCGATCTTATGAGTTCTTTTATTAAAAGCACGCAGTTTGTAAATAGCTTCGGGGACATCTCGCTCGAATAAATCTTTGCCGTATTTATCTAGAATGAAGGTATTTTCTAGCAGTTTTAACGCTTTTTTAGGTTGCAGTAGCATCAAGTCTTGGTATTCATCAAGCAGGCGTTTTTGTTGGATCATGATGGCGGTTTTTCTCAGCTCGATAAGCTCTTTCCGCTCAATGGGAACTTGACGACTGTCTTGCTCGGTAAAACTATACAGAAATACCAGACTTGCCAACACGATTAAGGTGGCTAACCAAAACCACAAAAAGATTTTCCAGAATAGGTTGGGGCGCGCTAACCTACGAATCGAGGGCAACATATTGGTAGCCAACTCCTCGAACTGTTTTAATCCGCTCATCACCTTTGTCATCGGTTCCCAGTTTGCGGCGAAGATTACTGATGTGCATATCAATGCTGCGATCATAAGGCTCTAGCTTACGGCCAAGGCAAGATTCGGACAGTTGATCGCGATCCACCAGTTGTCCAGCTTGCGACATCAATAGATATAAAATGTCAAACTCAGTTGCGGTGAGCTTGACGGTGGCATTATCTTGTAACACTTCGCGTGCCGCCGGGTTGATATAAACATCGGCGATATGGATCGATTCAAGTTTTTTATTTTTAGCCTGATAAATATTTTCAGTGCGCCGTAAAATGGAACGAATTCGGGCTGTCAGTTCGCGCGGATTGCAGGGTTTGCCAATATAATCGTCGGCGCCAAGCTCTAACCCTACAATCCGGTCAATTTCATCGCCACGGGCGGTGAGCATTAAAATCGGGATCTGAGATTCTTTGCGTACTTCTTTAAGCACTTCAAAACCGTTCAGGTTCGGTAACATTACGTCCAGTACCATCAGGTCAAATTCTTGATTCAAAATTAATTTAGCAGCGCTGGCGCCATCATGGGCTAGCTCAATGCCGAAGCCTTCGTTGCCTAAATATTCGCTAAGTAGCTGACAAAGTTCAATGTCATCATCGGCTAACAATAATCGAGCCATAAAACTTCCATAACGTAAAAATAATCATAACTAAATCAATAATATCATGAATTTACAGCATAAACGCACCGGCTGAATGTAAAGATTAGTCAGCGACATTTACAGGACTTTTACTGAAACTTTACCCACTGTAAGACAGAACTGGGTATAGTAAATCATACCAAACGATAAGTGATTTCTTTGAGTGGAATAATGTCCACTAGGTTAGAAGTCGCTTAGTGCACAATATCTTGTTATTAAGATACCTAGTTATTAATGGAGTCCCTTATGAATAAACTTAGAAAAGTATCGATTGCAGCAGCACTATTAGCATCTGCTGGTGCTATGTCTATGAGTGCGGTTGCTGGTCCTATGCATAAACACCATAAAAAGATGCATCACAAAGAGCATCTTTATAAAAAGCTTGAGTTAACCGAGGAGCAAAAAGCGCAAGTTGCTGCCAATAAAGGGCAGCGCAAGGCACAGCTGCAAGCGAACAAAGCGCGGATGGCTGATCTAAATAAGCAAATCCGTGAAGTGATGCAGCAAGAGGTTTTAGATCAAGGTCGTCTAAGAAGTCTATTACAACAAGAAGCAGACCTGAAAGCGGATAAGCTAGCGCAAAAACATGCCGCTGGGAAAGAGTTCCGTGCCATCTTGACCGATGAGCAGCGAGTAAAGCTTGATGAAATGAAGGCCCATAAGAGGGAAAAACGCCAAAAAATGCGCGCCCTTAAAAAAGAATACCGCAACAGCGATAAAACTGGCTAGCGCCACTGAGTTAGCAAAATACTACCCATTAATTTCCACGTGAAATTAACTTTATAGCCACCATGATTAAGGTGGCTTTTTTTGTTAGGATAAAATTTTCTTAGAAAATTAATAATGCGATTTCACGCCGATCAACAATGGTTACTTGATAGCCCTGAATTATTAGCCTTAGATGCGACTAGCAGCGTGCAACCCTTGCTGGATCTATTAATCGCTAAGCGTAACTTTGAATTTGAAAAGACCCATCGACTCGGCATTTATTTTGAACAACTCTGGTTTAATTTGTTAACGACCAGTTCAAGCATTGAAAGCCTCGAGCAAAACCTACAAATTATTATTGATAAACAAACCCTTGGTGAGTTCGATTCTATTATCAAATATCAAAATCAAATTATTCATTGCGAGCTTGCGGTAAAGTTTTATTTAAACATTGGCATAGGATCTTCGCTATCAGATTGGGTTGGCCCTAATCTAAAAGATCGCTTTGATAATAAATATCAACGATTGTTTCAGCATCAGTTGCAACTGTCGGAGCAGCCTGCAGTTAAACCCTGGTTGTCGGGTAAAGGTATTATCGTGAATGAAAAACGGCTGTTAACACGAGGCCGCTTATTTTATCCATGGACAAGCTTTGTCGAGCAAAGTTTTTGCTATCCGAAACAAGTAAATGAACAACACCTGAAAGGCTTTTGGATCGAATATACAGACTTATCCCAATTAATAGAGTCGACCGATTACCATTGGTATCAATTGCCGCGTTTTTATTGGTTAGCCGAAGTATCCAATGCTGATCTTAATGAACTCTTGCCAGTGGCGTTCGATTTTGAGGGTTTTAGCTTACAAAAAATTGTAGCCGTAAAAGATGGAATAGAAGTGATGCGGGGCTTTGTGGTAAATCAAGACTGGTTAGACAAAGCCCAGCTTCGCGTTCAAGCTGTTTCCTAGATTAAACTAGAGTCGATTAGTAATTAATTCTTCAACTACCGACGGTTCCGCAAGAGTCGAGGTATCGCCTAGATTCTCCAATTCGTTCTCGGCAATCTTGCGTAGAATACGCCGCATAATTTTGCCTGAACGGGTCTTTGGCAAACCAGGCGCCCATTGAATTTTATCGGGCTTAGCAATAGGGCCAATTTCTTTAGCAACATACGCAATTAATTCCGCCATAAGCTCATCAGACATTGTTGTGCCCGTCATGGGGGTGACATAAGCATAGATCCCTTGGCCTTTGATCTCGTGCGGATAACCGACAACGGCGGCTTCGGCCACTGCCGGATGCAACACTAAAGCACTTTCGATCTCGGCAGTGCCGAGGCGATGCCCAGAAACATTCAGCACATCATCCATGCGGCCAGTGATCCAGTAAAAACCATCGGCATCACGGCGCGCGCCATCGCCTGTAAAATAGTAGCCTGCAAACTGCGAGAAATAGGTGTCGAAGAAGCGCTGCTGATCACCATAAACTCCACGCATTTGCCCGGGCCAAGAGACTTTCATCACTAAACTACCGCTGGCTTCGCCATGCTCGTCGTCAAGTACCTCTTTACCGTCTTTATCCAAGATCGCAGGTTGCACCCCAAAAAACGGTTTGGTTGCTGACCCTGGCTTAAGTGGCGTTGCGCCCGGTAACGGTGAGATTAAAATACCACCGGTTTCGGTTTGCCACCAAGTATCGACAATCGGACAACGCTGCTCGCCTACCACTTTATCGTACCACTCCCAAGCTTCAGGATTAATCGGCTCGCCAACGGTTCCCAAAACGCGCAAGGACTGGCGCGAAGTCGATTTTACTGGCTCATCGCCGAGCGCCATTAAAGCGCGAATAGCGGTTGGCGCGGTATAAAAAATATTAACCTTATGTTTATCCACGACATCCCAAAAACGCGAAGCATTAGGATAATTGGGCACACCTTCGAACATTAGCGTTGTAGCGCCATTGGCAAGTGGGCCATAAAAAATATAGGAGTGGCCGGTGATCCAACCGGCATCCGCGGTACACCAATAAATATCGCCTTCATGATAATCAAACACGTATTTATGGGTCATGGCAGCATATAAAATATAACCGCCAGAAGTGTGTAAGACACCTTTGGGCTTACCGGTAGAGCCAGAAGTATAGAGAATAAATAAGGGATCTTCGGCATCCATAATTTCCGGCGGGCAATCAGTCTCCATTTCCAGTCTAAGCTGGTTATAATCCACATCCCGATTACCAAACCAGCTGGTAGTTTTATTGGTGTGCTTCACTACCATCACCGTATGTACGTTGGGGCAGTCTTCAAGTGCTTGGTCGGTATTAGCTTTTAAAGGAATTTTCTTGCCACCGCGAATACCTTCGTCGGCCGTGATGATCACTTGGCAATCACTGTCCAAAATTCGGGTTTTTAAAGCTTCAGGCGAAAAACCGCCAAAGACCACCGAATGAACAGCGCCAATGCGCGCGCAAGCTAACATGGCATAAGCTACTTCGGGGATCATCGGCATATATATACACACCCGATCGCCTTTTGTAACCCCAAGAGATTTTAAGGCGTTAGCGAAACGACAAACTTCATCGTGAAGTTCTTGATAGGAAATATATTTTTGCTGATCAGGTTCATCGCCTTCCCAAATAATGGCCGTTTGTTCGGCTTTATCAGTTAAATGACGATCAATACAGTTGTAACTCACATTAAGCTTGGCGCCTTCGAACCATTTAATTTTAGCTTTGTGATAATCAATATCCGAGAGCGTATGCCAAGGTTCAAACCATTCCACAAACTCATTCGCCATGCGAGTCCAAAAACGCTCCGGATTCTCGATGGATTGTTGATACATCCGCTGATAAGTTTCTTCATCAATGTGCGGCTTATGTGCTGGAATGGTGCGAATTGGATAGGTTTTACTTGCAGACATTAAAGACCTCATAACGAATTCTGTTGAGTCAGGATAATTGAATTTCAGTAATCTTTAAAGGTTACAGTTTGTGGAATGCATCAGCCAACTGATGACTCTACTTTCATAAGATACATTTTTTAAAGTTTGATGGGTTGCTTTTGGGGTGGTGGTTAACCGTCTTGGCATATTTCTCCTTACTTAATTTTTATATTATCAATCAAACGCACTTTTCCCATAAAAGCAGCCAATAAAATAACCAGCTGTGAATCCTGCTCTTGCGCCAGCGCTAAAGTTTCTTGGTTGGCGATATTAAAATAATCGGGTACAAAGCCTAACTCGGTTAGTCTTTGCTTGGCTTCGGTTTCTAATTGACGAAAATCGTGGCGACCGTTTTCAATCTCAGACTTTGCCCATAATAGGGTTTTATAGATGTTGCTGGCGTGATCTTTTTCTTCGGTAGATAAATAGCCATTGCGCGAGCTCATGGCTAAACCATTGGCTTCGCGTACGATTGGCGCACCGATAATGTCAAGCGGGAAGTTGAGATCGGAAACCATGCGCCGAATAATGCTAATTTGTTGGAAATCTTTTTCACCAAACACCGCGCAATCAGGACGGACCATATTAAACAGCTTTGAAACAACGGTGGTGACACCATCAAAATGCCCTGGACGCGAAGCCCCACAATGGTTTTTGCCGAGTTTGGCTACATGCACCGAAGTGATGTTAGGCCACTTGGGATAGACTTCGTCGGTAGCTGGAGCAAATACGATATCAGTACCTTGGTTTTTAAGTTTATCACAATCGGCATCCAGCGTTCTTGGATAAGAGTCAAAATCTTCGTTTGGGCCAAACTGGGTGGGGTTGACGAATAAACTGACTACTACAATATCAGAATGCCTTTTTGCCACTTCCACCAAGCTGAGATGACCTTGGTGCAGATTTCCCATGGTCGGCACAAAACCAATTCGCTTGCCATCCTGCCGGTGGCTAGTTAATTCAGTTTGTAGCTCTTTGATGGTGTTTACAATAATCATATTGTTTCTCAGTCATTGCGAGCGAAGCATGAGCGCGGCAATCTTAGTAAGCTGATTGGTTGGTCGCAAATTTCTCGCAATGAGGGTATAAAAACTTACTCGAAACTATGCTCTTCTGCTGGAAAATTCTGCTCTTTAACTTCGTTATGATACAAGGCAATGGCATCTTGAATTGAGCCATTAGCTTCGGCCATAAAGTTGCGCACAAATTTCACCTGAAAAGGTGAAATGCCGAGCATATCGTGTAGCACCAGCACCTGACCGTCCACATCAACCCCAGCGCCAATCCCCATAACCGGAATGCTTAAGGACTCACTAATTAGTTTTGCCAGCTTGCTCGGCACACATTCGAGCACTAACATGCGAGCGCCAGCTTTTTGTAACGCCTTGGCATCCAGCAACATTTTCGAGGCGGTTTTATCATCGCGCCCTTGCACCTTAAAACCGCCTAAGGCATCAACTGACTGAGGGGTTAAACCTAAATGAGCACAGACTGGGATACCTCGCTCGGTTAGGCCGGCAATGGTTGCGTAAAGCCACTCACCACCTTCGAGTTTTACCATTTGCGCGCCTGCCTGCATAATCGCCGCAGCGGTATCGTAAGCCTGTTCCGGCGTGGAATAGGTCATGTAAGGCAAATCGCCCATAATCAAGCAATTTGGGCTGGCATTAGCCACGCAAGCAATATGGTACTCCATATCTTCTAGGGTCACGGGAACCGTAGTTTCTTGGCCTTGAATAACATTGCCTAGTGAATCGCCAACCAGAATCATCTCAACCCCTGCCTCGGAGATCACCTCCGAAAAGGTAGCGTCATAAGCCGTGAGACAAGAAAATTTTTCACCTTGTTTTTTTAGTTTTTCAAGATGGCTAATGGTGATCTTTTTCATAAATTTGTTTCCAAAAAAAAACTGAGCAGTGCTTTAAGCCGGATGCGGATTAAAGTAGTTTTTACCACGAGTAGTTTTCGCGATCTGCTCTAACAATAAACTAAAATCGTTTTCATTTTCCACCAAGTCCAAGCCTGAAGCATTGACGATAAGTAATGGCGATTCATCGTAATAGTAAAAGAAATCAGTATAGGCATCGCAGATCTTTTTCAAATAATCTTTAGTGATTGGCGATTCAATGGTGCGACCGCGTTTGCGAATACGGTTGTTGAGAACATCAACAGAAGCTTGCAGGTAAATAGTGAGATCCGGTTTCGGCGAATCGATGGTTAAATTATCATACACCTGCTCGTATAATCGCAACTCGTCAGCGTCGAGCGTCGAGCGGGCGAACAAGCGATCTTTTTCAATCAGATAATCAGCCACTCGAACTGGGCTGAACATATCCGACTGGCGCACCTCTTGCAACTGGCGCACTCGTTGGAATAAAAAGTACAGCTGAGTTGGCAGTGCCCCAGTTTTGGGATCTTGATAAAACCGTTCTAAAAAAGGATTTTCTTCAGCTTGTTCTAAAATCAGTTCACTACCTAACACTTCCGCCAGTTTTTTTGCCAGCGTGGTTTTTCCCACGCCGATAGGCCCCTCGACTGCGATAAAGCGGTGTGGAATTGGGTTAGCTTGATTTGAGTTTTGATGATCTGCGCTCACCAATAGTCTCCGGTTAATCTAATTGTTGTAAATCGAGTTGTTTTAAATACGACTGCTCACAATTGTGTATAAGCGCCGCTAGCTCGCTACCGTCGGGCAATACCAAATTAGGACTGATTTCAGCCAAAGGTAACAATACAAAATCACGTGCTGGCAGCCCATAATGTGGCACTATCAATCGGTTGTCAGACTCGTCACTAGTGATGATTGTATGATCGTAGAGCAAGATATCCAAATCTAATGTGCGTGCGCCCCAACGTTTTTTACGGACCCTTTCATGTGCATTTTCAATAGCTTGCAGCATATCCAGTAATTGCAAGGGTTCTAGCGCAGTCGCTAATTTAGCGACTGCATTAATATAATCCAGTTGCAGCTCATCAAGGTCCGCAGAATGATCATCCAAAGTCATGGCTTTAGATTGATACAAGCTGGAATAAGCCAACAAATAAGAATTGCTAAGTTGATCGAGTTCCAATAAAGCCCTTGTGACTTGTTGGATGGGGTTATCAAGATTAGAGCCAAGTCCGATATAAGCGATATGCATGTCGCTTGCCATTAATGATTTGCTCGACTTTTGCGTTTGCGCGGACGGCGTTTCGAGCCTTTTGACTTACTTTTTGCCAGCATTTTTAGACGCTGCTCGCGGCTGGCTTCCTGAAACTCGGTCCACCAATCTGCCAGTCGCTGGTGGCTTGGGTCGATTTCGGCTCGCAACAACAAAAAATCATAGGCGGCGCGAAAACGCGGATGTTCCAAAAGGCTCCAAACTCGCTTACCATAATTGGTTTTCAGGCGAATTTGCAGCGCCCATATATCTTGAATGACTCCAGCATAGCGGCGCATCACCGAAACCGTTTGGCTTTGCTGGTTAATTACCGGATTCATACTTTTGTAAAAAGCATCGTTAAAGCCCATGCCTTTTGCGACCAGCTTTTCGGTTTTATCGAGTAGCGGTTGCCATAGCATTACAGCTTGTAAAAAAGCTGGATTGACGGTTTTATCGTCGCGTAGACGGCTGTCGGTATTTTCTAAAGCAATGGTGACCAATTCGGCAAAGTCATCGTTTTCTGCCATAGCTTTGCTGGTTTGCGGAAATAAATAGGGCAGCAAGCCGAAATGCTTAAGCTGGTTAAAAGTGCGCTGGCCTTTGCCAGAGAGGAACATTTTTTTATATTCTTCCCACAAGCGCGCCGCTGGAACGCCTTCTAAAAGCTGAGCTAATTCGGCAATCGGTTTAGCAGTTTGTTGCTCGATAGTCAGGTTTAATTTACAACCTAAACGAACCGCTCTTAGCATGCGCACCGGATCTTCTCGATAACGCTCGACAGGATCGCCAATCATTTTCAATTGCCGCTTTTCCAAATCCGCAAGGCCGCCGCAATAATCGTGGATACTAAAGTCGGCAATATTGTAGTAGAGCGCATTAACCGTGAAGTCGCGACGAATGGCGTCTTCTTCAACAGTGCCATACACATTATCCCGCACTATCATGCCATCGGCACCTTGTTCAATATTATCGTCACAATGGGCGCGGAAAGTGGCAACTTCGATAATATCGCGACCATACAAAATATGGGCCAAGCGAAAACGACGGCCAATAATGCGGCAGTTACGAAATAGTTTTTTTACCTGCTCTGGCGTCGCATCGGTTGCAATATCGAAATCTTTTGGTCGCAAACCCAACAAAATATCACGCACACCGCCGCCCACTAAAAAGGCTTGATAGCCACCTTTATGCAGGCGATACAAAACCTTCAGCGCATTGTCGCTAATAAAATCGCGAGAAACGCTATGCTGATCGCGTGGGATAATACTTTGGTTTGGATTAGTCATTTAAAGTAAATTTTGAGATATGCGTCGAATAATAGCATGCTTGGGAATGGAAATAATGCCTTGCTTGATTATTAATTATGATGACTTATATGCTGATACTTTCTTTTGTTACCTTTTTTAATACTAATCACTCGATTTTCTTTTAATAGTATTCCTAGGATACTATAAGTCAAATAATCTTTTTGTTTGCCTTCATTATCACTTTGCAAACCTAAGTAGTGTGCTGCATCTGAATTGGTAATACCTGTAGGGTTGGTTTTTGAAAGCTCTTCTATACTGTCTTTTAAAAGATTTAGTCCTATTTGGGCTTTTTCCAATATGCCGTTAGGTACATTTATATTTTTTTGGATTTTACGGTCTAGCCCTTTAGGGATAACAGTATTATATAAGCAACCACCTGTATTGACTGTGCCAAAACTTGCTATCAACTCTGACTCAATCTTTAGAGCTTGGCTCTCAGTTAAGTTATTCACTAATGTTGAGATTATAACTTGATGACCTTCATTTAAAATTTCTTGTATAAACATTCCTTTTTGAGTGTTATCTATTTGTGTAATGTGATCAGATGAGCGGCTACCAGTGCCTTTGCCAATATAAAATATCTGTGCTGGGTTTGTTCTAGGATCTTTTAGTGCATAAACGTAGTAAGAATAACTCAACTCACTCTCCTTATATTCAAACTTTTAGTTAAACTCTTGGTATAGCATTTAGTAATATTTCTTGAGGGATAGAATCCTGTGAGCACGCTTCAACACCATACCCCAAAAACTCTAACGCCTTAATCAATAGCTCACTAGCATTTTCAGCTTCTATAGCTTTTGCACCATGCTGTTTGCAAAGTTTATCGCCGTTTTTATCCAATGCTAATGGCAGATGATAATAGTCAGGTGGTGTTGCCTTTAAAGCTTCATATAGCCTTAATTGACGCGGTGTTGAATCAAGAATATCTAGACCACGGACGATTTGGTTAATCCCTTGGTCAATATCATCGACTACTACCGCTAATTGATAGGCTATAAGGCCATCTTTGCGTTTGATAATAAAATCTTCGTCGTAAATGGATTGATCAAATTGGCAATGGCCTTGAATACCATCATTAAAAGAGTAATCAGCTTTTCCATGACGCATTCGCCATGCCACATCATCAATTTTAGTCGCTGCTAAATTCTTATCAGCGCAAACATTGGTATAGATTCGATCTTCTCGCTGAGCAAAGATTTGTTTACGAGTGCAATCACAGGCATAAACCAGATCTTGCAGTTTTAAATCGTTAAGGATTTCTTCATAGCGGTCGAGCCGAGTGCTTTGGTAAAGCACTTCGCCATCCCATTCAAAGCCAAAGGCTTCTAGCTGGCGTAAAATCTGATCGGCAGCGCCAGCAACTTCGCGCGGCGGATCTATATCTTCAATCCGCACTAACCATTTTCCGCCATTGGCTTTAGCAATTAGATAGGAACCAACGGCAGCGATGAGCGAGCCAAAATGGAGTGGGCCAGAAGGCGAGGGCGCGAAGCGGCCAATAACGGGTTTACTTGGAGTCATTGGCCTTTGGGTTCGCTTTGGAATTAACCGTATTGACGCTCTTTAATTTCGTCAAGGGTTTTGCAGTCGATACACATTTCTGCAGTTGGACGCGCTTCTAGACGGCGAATACCGATCTCGATACCGCAAGATTCGCAGAAACCGTATTCTTCATCATCAATTTTGATGATCGATTGGGTGATTTTCTTGAGCAACTTGCGTTCGCGATCACGAGTGCGCAGCTCTAAAGAAAATTCTTCTTCTTGGGAAGCGCGATCCACTGGATCAGGGAAGTTGGCCGCTTCATCTTGCATGTGATGCACAGTGCGATCCACTTCTTCCATCAATTGCTTTTTCCAAGTGTCTAAAATGGTACGAAAGTGCTCATACTGAGCATCGTTCATGTAATCTTCGCCTTTTTTCTCGGAGTAAGGCTTAATTCCTAGTTTTTCTAGGGTTGCATTAGTTGCAGCTTTTTTTCTTGGCATCTAATCAATGCTCCATAAAAATGGTAAAACAGTCACTTCTGGCTAGTTATTGTCGCCTCTGTTGCGGGCAAGACTTAAAATAGCAAACAGGGATATTATCCCTCTCAATGACAATTGAAAAGCGCTATTTTCGAAAAAATCGACAAATTTACCGCTTCATGTCCTAAATCATTGATTTATTTAAAAATAAATGGCAATGAATCTTGCAGAATTATTTCTGCGGGGCTGATATGGGTGCGGTAGCAAAGGATTTCAACCCCAGCATCAAGCGCTTGGCCTAATAATTGGGCATATTGAGGATCGATATGGGCGGCGGGACTGACCGATTTGATGCCCGAATGCTGCACTAAAAACAACAAAACTGCTCGATGGCCTGCTTGAGCCAGGGTGGTAAGCTCGCGTAAATGCTTTTGCCCGCGAGTAGACACTGCATCGGGGAAAAAACCATGACCTTGATCCAGCGCTTTGCCGTCAACCGTTGCTTCAAGCAGGGTCACGGTTTTAATTTCTACATAACAGTCGGGTTTGTTATTAGCGGTGAGTAACAAATCTATGCGGCTATTTTCCTCGCCATATTTTATTTCTTGTTGGATCGACGAGTAGCTTTGTAGCTCTTCGATTACTCCATTGTTAATCCCTTCCACCACGATTGGATTGGCTAGATGAGTGTTGAGACATAACCAATGCTGATCTTGAGAGTCAGTCGCTTTAATATGGCTGGAAATCCAAGTGTATTGGTATTTGCGCTTAGGGTTTTGCGAGTCGAGCAAATAAACCCTATCGCCCTCCGACCAGCAGTTTTTCATGGAGCCGGTATTAGGACAATGAACAGTAAATTCGCCCAGTTGAGCATGGCGAACATCCGCTAGAAAACGTTTGTAGCGCTTGATTAGAGTTGCTGCTAGCAGCGGGGATGAGAATTTCATAATTTATTTTTTGAGATCAGAAACTCCTGCGAAAGCCGGAGCCTATTAACTTATGGCTTCGGCGGATAAACGGAAAAAATCGTTTCTTCAGGGCTCATTTTCACAGGGGCAAATTCATAACCTTTGTTTTGTCCATACCCAATCAGGGCGCCATAAAACTTCTCCACTTGCTCAAAGGATTCCAGTTTGGTGGATACGAGGCAGGTCTCGGATTTACATTCTACTGTTAATTCATCAGCAACTTTAATGCCTTCGTTTGGGTAAATCTCTTGCGTAATTAAATTATACAGTAGTTGCTCTTGAGTATAGGCCCAGCTGGCATCCAGTACTGGCTCAGACTTGAAATCTGCTAAGACTTTGTCACTGTTTTGCCCAAAGCGATTGGGTTTAGCTTTTTTGATTTCTTGCGACTGAATTTCCTGCGGTTCATTAGCTTCTGATGTTTGCTGTTGGTTTTTAGCTTGGCTTGAAAGTACCGGTTTTTCCGCTTTAGTTTTTGTGGCAGCCTTTGCTTTAACCACCACTGGCGGCGCTGAACTGGTGGGCGTTTTGCTCAAGTTATAAACGGTGTAGCTAATAACGATAGCGATAATGGCTAGGGTTAGGGCAATTTTAGCCAGTAATAATTTGTTCATGAATTCGCTCCGTGAAAAGGATGAGTAGGGCAGAGATTGATGAAAAGCGCTATTCGGCTACAAACACCTTGCCGTTTTCGACTTCCAACTTAACGTCAGACAAACGCGCCCCAGCGCAAGGCCCTGCGACACAATTACCGGTTTCTGGCTCGAATAGGGCGCCATGAGTAAAGCACATCAGATAGGCCTCGTCGTCGGTCATAAACTGATCTTCTTGCCAATTGAGATCGGTTCCGGCATGCGGACAGCGATTAATATAGCCGTACACTTCCAAGCCACGGCGAACCACAATTAGGGTGCGCTCTTGATTAGGGTTGGGGTGCGGATAAGCCTTGGCTTGGCCGTCTTCAATATCCGTGACCATACAAATGTGTGACATAGGGTTTCCTCTTTGCAACCAACAAAGGCTTTTCTAATGCGCGTTAAATATGCGATAGTCGCCATTAGAGTTAAATTCTACCAATAATGCTTTGCGACGCAACCGCTGTGGTTGTTTAAGTGGGTAGCTTTAGGTAAGTAGGTTTGAGCACTCTAAGAATCATAGCGAATAACAATTAGGGAACATTCTGCGAATATGAAGTCATTAATAATACTGGTTGCTTTGTTGGCTTTTGGTTATGCCGTCTACACCAGCATATTTTATCTATTGCAAAGAAAACTCCTGTTTCCGCTGCACGAACTGCCACCGGCTAACGAACAGTTAATTAAAGATTCTGGCGGCGAATTGATTGAATTGCAGTTTTCCCAAGGGATATTTGAAATTGCTTACCTGCCGAGCTTAAAGCCCGCGGAGCTGCCAGCGCCGGTGATTATGTTGGCTCATGGCAATGGTAATATTATGGACTCTTGGGCGCCAAGCATGGACTTTATGCGTAACCGCGGTTTCGCGGTGGTGTTAGTGGAATATCCCGGTTATGGCCGCTCGCAAGGCAAGCCCAGCTATCAGTCGATCAAAGAATGCATGGCGATTGCTTATCGCTGGATTTTTCAGCAGCCGCAACTTGATCCAAACAATATCACTTTGATCGGCCGCTCTATGGGCGGTGGCGCCATTCTGTCGTTATTTGACGGTGCGATTGATACTGATTCGGGTGAATCGAACCAACCGCGCCGACTGGTACTAATGTCCACTTATTCCAGCGTTAAGGATTTGGCCAAAGAGCGCTGGCTACCGCCTTTTTTGATTAAAGATCCTTTCGATAACCTTACTCAGCTGGCTAAGTTTAATGGCAAGTCGTATCTCATTCATGGCGATAAGGACAAAATCGTGCCTTTTGCCTCGTTGGGTAAATTATTAGCAGTGGCCAAAGATGCCAAACATAAGGTGTATTCGGGCGGGCACAATGATATTCCAGACGATTGGCCGCAATTTTGGCGCGATGTTGCTGATTTTATTGAGAATTAGCCAAGCTTTGGCGGATACTTTTACTGATACTTTGCTAACGCTAGTGTAAAATAACGCCATTAAAGTTTGAGCAACCAAAGATTTAACCAATTGATGACGGACAATAGTCGCTTGCAAGCCAAGCTCCCCACCCCTTACGCGGATTTTACCATCCACGCGCTCGATCTGGGCGATGGTAAAGAGCATGTGGCTTTGACTCTGGGACAATGGCAACAAGCCGAGGCGGTCTTAACTCGGATCCATTCGGAGTGTTTAACTGGCGATGCGCTTTTTAGTTTGCGCTGTGACTGTGGTTTTCAGCTGAATGCGGCGCTGCAAAAAATTGCCGAAGCGGGTGTTGGGGTTTTGCTTTATTTACGCCAAGAAGGTCGCGGCATTGGCTTAACCAATAAGATCCGTGCTTATTCGTTGCAAGATCAAGGCATGGATACGGTCGAAGCCAATGAACATTTAGGCTTTGGCGCTGATGAGCGTGATTTTAAGGTGGCGGCTAAGGCTTTACAGCAATTGGAAATTGAGCAAATTCGTTTGATGACCAACAATCCGCGTAAAGTCAGCTCCATGATCGAAGCGGGGATTGACGTTTCCGAGCGGGTTGCCTTGCAGTTTGGCGAAAATCCGCATAATCAAGGTTATCTCTCCACCAAGCAATCCAAGCTGGGACACTTGTTCAATAAATAGTGTTTAACACATAACGTTTGAATAAATGCGGTTTAACTAAATAGCCTCCCAGCAATACAGAATTAAGGAATTTTATGAGCTTACAAGTTTTTCTATCCGAGCAAGAAGCAACCAACGTTTGGCAAGGCAATCTGATCAGCTATGGCGATAACAGTGCGACCATCCATAGCTTGGAGGCCGAAGCGATCCAAATGGCAGCACGTAAACTGGTCGCCAACGGAGTATCCGATTTTGAGTTGCAAGGTGATTGGTCGCTGGAAGCTCAATGGGGATTTTTTCAAGGCTCTTACGATCCTAAAGTGGATACGCAAATTGCTTATGCTGAACTCGTCGATGAGGATAGCCACGAGCTGGATAGCCGAGTGCAAGTTAGTCGCTGGATGCGCTCGATTGTTAATGAAACGCCGGAAGTGTTGGCGCCGCAGGTGTTGGCTGAAGAAGCAGCTGAATTTATCCAAAGCTTAGCGCCTGAGCAGGTGAGCTATGAAATTGTTGCTGGTGAAGATTTAGCCGAAGCGGGCCATATTGGTACCTGGGAAGTAGGCCGTGGCAGCACCCGTCCACCTGCCTTGTTAAAATTAGTATTTAACCCCACTGAACTGGACAATCCTACTCCAAGCGCGGCCTTAGTTGGCAAGGGCATTACCTTTGATAGCGGTGGCTACAGCATCAAACCCAGCACTGGCATGCTACACATGAAAGCAGATATGGGCGGTGCAGCCACAGTTACTGGAGCTTTAGGTTTAGCCATTTTGCGTGGGCTGGATAAGCCAGTGCATCTGTATTTATGCTGTGCGGAAAACCTGATAAGTGGGCATGCTTACAAACTCGGCGATATTTTGACCTATCCCAATGGCGTTACTGTTGAAATTCAGAATACCGACGCGGAAGGGCGTATTGTATTGGCCGATGGCTTATTACTAGCGTCAGAGTCTGGCGCGCCAACGATTATTAATGCTGCGACTCTAACCGGTGCCGCTGTAACCGCTTTGGGCGAAGATTATAATGCGGTGTTTGCGCTTGATGACGATGCGCGGAGTGATTTTTTAACTGCTGCTCAGGCTGAAAATGAGCGCCACTGGCCTTTACCGCTAGAGACTTTCCATGCCAACAAATGCCCCTCTAATTTTGCCGATACTGCCAATAGTCGTGCAGTAAAGGGTGGCGGCCCGGGCGGCGCTTCCAATGCAGCGGGTTTCTTATCGAGGTTTGTCCGCGATCAAGGTAAAGGCTGGGTCCATCTAGATCTCGCCGCGGCCTATAACGACAGTGCTACCAAAAAATGGTCTGCAGGTGGCACTGGACAAGGTTTTAGAAGTATTGCAAGACAGTTAATTGGCTAAAGTGATAGTTACGCAAAGGTGTGTGTTAAAGCCCGTTACAAGCGAAGAACAAGAATTTTTTTACAGGCTGTTTTCTGATGAAGCAGTAATGAAATGGATTGGTCGTCCCTGGACTGGTGAGCAACTTGACTCAGCTTGGTCTCAGTTTTTGAGTAATTCTGAAAGTAAGTTGTGGTTGATACAGGGAAGTGAAAAACAAGCTTATGGTTTTGTTTCTTTAATTAAAGAGTCTAGAGAAGGCTCCTTTCAAATGGGGACGGTGCTTAAAGAAGCTAAACAACGCAAAGGTTTGGCAACAGAGGTTATGTCAGCGTTAATGAGCTTTGGGAAAGAACATTTAAATGCAAAAGTCATTAATGTTAGATTTAAACAAGAGCATCTTGCATCCTTAAATTTAGTTGTAAAATTAGGTTTTTCTAAATTTAAGGAGTGCAACAAATGGCAGTATTGGAGAAAAAAGCTTGTCTAGTGGCGGTCAATTGGTTTGTGTGGGTTTAGGGATGACGCTAGGGGCTCATATTACCCCTGCGGCAAAGTACCAAGTAGAAAGTGCCGATATCGTATTTGTAGCAGCATCCAGTAAATTAGTAGAGCAGTGGGTGGAAAGCCTCAATACTCACGTAATCAGTTTACAAAAATTCTACAAGGCAGGGAAACCTAGACAGGAAACTTATCGTGAAATGACGGAGGCCTTACTTGAAGGAGTCAGGGCCGGCATGAAAGTCTGTGGTGCATTTTATGGTCATCCGTGTGTTTTTGCTTTATCTCCAAGGAAAGCTATCGAAATAGCAAAAAGAGAGGGCTTTAAAGCTTATATGGAGCCAGGTATATCTGCGGAGGCATGCCTTTATGCTGACCTATGTTTAGATCCTGGCGAGACGGGCTGCCAACATTTCGAAACTAGTCAGTTTATGAAGTATGAGCGTAAAGTTGATACTAGTGCTCTATTAATACTTTGGCAAATTGGTTTGGCTGGGGATTTTAGGTCTGAAGCATTTTCTACTAATAAAAAAAATATTGAGATGTTAGTAAAAATATTATCTCGTTATTATCCTCTTAGTCATGAGGTTATAATATACGAAGCTCGCCTTTTAAAGATTAGCTCTATTCGAGAAGAAAAGGTTAAGCTTTTAGACTTGGCTGAAGCATGTTTTACTATGAATAGCACGCTAGTCATTCCGCCATGTAAGAGGTTAATTGACAGCAACCACTAATATAGTGTCAAATAAGGCCTAGTTACTAAAATAGGAGAAAAAGATGGCTAATATAATAAAGTTTCTTGAAGAAGCTGGGGTACGAGGAGAGTTAATATCAAAAGAAGAACTTCTAGATTTAGCGGTAAAGCATGGTTTAGATGAAGCTTTACTTGATGAAATATCATCAGGTAACTTAAAAAGTTTAAGTTTGAGTGATAACATATATGCTATTTTAATGCCTGCTGAAGATGACGAGGATGATGACTCTGAAGAGTCTGAAGATATCAGATCTATTGCCTAAATGCATAAAGCTTTAAGGTTCTGTTTTCTAAAAACCCCATATGTATACATATGGGGTTTGTTCGTTTTTATTGGTTTTACTTCACTTAACGCTACTGTTAAAGCTGAAGAGTTTTCGCATATTTTAAAAACAGCTGATAGTCTAAGAAGCTCAGATCCTCAAAGAGCAATAAAAATTTTAAAAGATATATCTGCACATGAATCCAAACTAACAGATGAAGAGCGCCTTTATCTTAAGTATTTAGAAGGCTATATGAGTGGATACTTAGGGCAGTATGAAAAAGCTATAAGTTTATACACAGAAGTCCTAAGTGAAAGTAAGAATTTAGACCTAAATTTTCGAACAGGGACTTCTCTTGTCAATATATATGCTCTACAAAGAAAATACACCCTTGGACTCCAGCAATTAGAATCGGACTTAAAGCAATTAGACAAACTTCAGAATACCGAGGTTCGCGAGCATGGTTTGGGCGTGGCAGCGATTTTTTATAACCAAGTAGGTATGCATTCGGAAGCACTTAAATATGCAAATATTCTGCTAAGAGAAGCAAAAGCAGAAAGAAATCAATGTGTAGCTCTTCATTTAATAAAAGAAGCACATTTTTATTTGGAAACATTGAATTTCGATTCGGGTGCGTTCAAAAAAGATAGGAATAAATGTTATCAGGCAAACGAAAAGGTAATAGCTAATCATATTTTAGCGACGGAGGCAAAGTATCACCTTAGTTTGGGAGATAACAAAACAGTTGTGGAATTGCTCTCTGGTTTAGAAGCCGAGGTTGGTGATACCAAATATACTAGGCTTATATCAGAATATAACAGCTTATTATCTACAGCCCATTTCAACTTAAACAATTACGATGCATCTCAAAAGCATGCCAAATTGGCCTTAGAAAATATGTCGGATGCATCATTTTCGAAATCAGTAGTTGATGCATTTTATTATTTGTCTTTAATTAGCGAAGTCAATGGACAGTATAGTGACGCGCTAGAATATCATAAGAAATATACCGAAGCAGAGAATGCTTATATAGATGATATAACTGCTAAGCAATTTGCCTATCAATACGTAAAGCAGCAAACTAGTGAAAAGATAAAAGAAATTAAATTGCTCAACAAACAAAACGAAGTATTAAAACTTGAGCAAGATCTTGCCAAGCAGGAGGCAAAGAATCATAAGCTTATTGTTTTATTGCTGACCTTCTTTCTTGCGACTTTAGCGTTCTGGGCTTATCGGGTTAAACGAAATCATGTTAAGTTAAAGCGCCAGTCGGAAATTGATGTTTTAACAGGAGTGAGTTCTCGTCATCATTTTTATTACGTATCACGCAAAACGCTTGAGCTGAGTAAAAACGCTGAACATGAAGTAAGCTTTATTTTGTTCGACATGGATGGGTTTAAGTCGGTCAATGACAATTATGGCCACTTGGTCGGTGATTGGGTGCTTAAGAAAGCGGTTGAAGTTTGCCGCCCATGTTGGCGCAGTAATGATATCGTGGGGCGTTTGGGCGGCGAAGAGTTTGCCATCATGCTACCTAACTGCGATTTAACTAAAGCGGTACAAATTGCTGAAGCGAGCCGTCAGGCGATTGAAGCCATTGATACTTCTGATTCAGGGCATATATTCAAAATTTCAGCCAGTTTTGGTGTGACTACTAGCAAGGTTTCGGGGCATCAACTGCAAGAGTTAATCGCCGATGCGGATAGAATTATGTATCAGGCCAAGGCTGCTGGTAAGAATCAAGTATTGCAGGTTTCTCAAAAGCAATAATTTGCCATATTTCATCATGATCCAGTGATAACAAAGTCGTAAGGACTTTGTTAATATGGCCTTATTATCATTTTCTCGTCAAATTCAATGACAGCTAAGAAGTCAAAAAATAAAGCCAAATCGCAAAAAACATGGCGGCAAAAATTTAAAAGCTTATTTTGGAAGCTGATTCTGCTTGCTAGTGCATTCTTATTCATTTTAGTGATCTATTCAGATGCACAGATTAAAAAGCAGTTTGAAGGCAAGCGCTGGCAGTTGCCCGCAAAAGTTTATTCGCAGCCGCTAGAATTAGCCGAAGGCAAATCCTTAACTCCTACTCGCCTAAAGCAAGAGCTGGAGCTTTTAGGTTATCGTAAGACGGTTAAAGCAACCCGACCTGGTGATTACGAGCAATACGGCGATTATTTTTATATCTATGTACGCCCTTTTAAATTCTGGGATGAAGCCTTTGAAGCTAGTGAAGTCGCTTTTAATTTGTCAGGTGCCAAGGTGGCGCAGTTGCGCGATCATGTAAATGGTGAGCCGCTTCAATTTGCCCGCCTCGATCCATTGTTAATAGGTCAAATTTACCCCAATCATCAAGAAGATCGTTTGTTGGTCAAGTTGGAACAAGTTCCAGAAAGTTTAAAGCAAGCTTTGTTGGTTACTGAAGATAGAGATTTCTACGATCATATGGGGATCTCTTTTAAGGGTATTGCGCGCGCCGTTTGGTATAACCTGAATAATGACGGCCGTGCTCACGGTGGCAGCACCATTACTCAGCAACTGGTCAAAAACTATTTCTTAACGCGCGAAAGAAGCTTGTGGCGTAAATTCCGTGAAGCGATCATGTCGGTTATTTTAGAGGTTCGGTATGAAAAAGACGAGATTCTGCAGGCCTACTTCAACGAAGTGTTTTTTGGTCAAGAGCGCAACCGCGCTATTCATGGCGTAGGGCTTGCTAGTCACTATTTCTTTGACAAAGACATATCAAATTTAACACCAGCGCAATCGGCGTTACTGGTGGCAATCTTAAAAGGACCTTCTTCTTTTGATCCTTATCGTAAACCTGAGAGTGCCATAAAGCGCCGCAACTTGGTTTTATCCTTGATGCAACAAGCGGGTTATTTAACCGAACAAGAATACCAAGAACAAATTGTTACTACTTTGGCAGTAGTAAAAAAACCGAAGCTTCGTTTATCAAAAGTTCCGGCTTTTATGGATTTGGTCAAACGCCAATTGAAACAAAACTATTCAGAAGAAGAGTTAAACTCGGAAGGTTTGAGAATCTTTACCAGTCTCGATCCAGTTACTCAGCGTTATTTAGAAAAGCGGATTGACAGTTCGGTTAGCCAAATTGAAAAGCAACGTGGGATAAAAGCAGGTAGCCTACAAACGGCAATGCTAATAACAGAAGCTAACAGCGGTAAAATTTTAGCCTTGGTTGGCGACCGTAAAGAGGGTTTTTCCGGTTTTAATCGAGCGCTTGATGCGAAACGACAAATTGGTTCGGTGATTAAGCCATTTGTGTTAGCGGCGGCACTTAATAAAAAGCCTAATATGCAATTGAATAGTATGGTTCAAGATAGTCCGATTAGCTTGAAACAAAGAGATGGCTCAAGTTGGCAACCCAAAAATTATGATAATAAATTTCATGGTAATGTGACTTTATTTGAGGCGATGACTAGATCTTACAATATCCCTATCATCAAGCTGGGGCAGCAGGTGGGGCTAGATACGGTTGCAGACTTTATTGAACAAGCGGGTGCCAAAGACGTCCGGGCTTTAGATGCCTTACCATTGGGCGTTTTAGAATTATCGCCGCTTGAACTGACTGAACTTTATCAAACTATAGCCAGCGGCGGTTTAAAAATTAGACCTTCGGCTATCGAGGCAGTCACCAATAACAAAGGGCAACTGCTGGAGCGCTATCCAATTAATGCTGAAATGGTGATGAGCGATATTCACAATTATTTGATCAAGGCCAACCTGATGGAAGTGGCTAAAACTGGCACTGCCAAGCAGCTCAAGCAGCGCATACCTTGGACTCAGTTTGCAGGAAAAACTGGCACCACTAACGATTTAAAAGACTCTTGGTTTGTCGGCTTTAGCGAGCAGCACCTAGGCGTAGTTTGGGTTGGGCGTGATGATAATCAGTCTGCCAATATCAGCGGCTCTACGGCGGCCTTGCCAGTTTTTGTGGATATTTTTGAAGGAGTGAATACGGAGTCATTAAAATTGGGTTACCAACCGGAAATCGAGTGGCAATTGATCGATTTGAATAGTGGTAAGTTAGCCGGTGACGGTTGTCAACGAACGGCGAGTATTCCTTTTAGTTACGGCAAAGCGCCAACTGAAAAAGCCAATTGTGGAGCCTATTAATGTTTGAATTAGATAAGCGACTGGCAAGCGATACAGTGCCGATCGGTGACTTAGCTTTATGCCGATTGTTGCTCATGAATGATAGTCAGTATCCGTGGATAATTTTGGTTCCAAAAGTCCAAGATACAACAGAAATTTCCCAACTTAATGATGAGCAAAGAAGCATTCTAGCGGGCGAGTCGAACGATGTTGCTCAGCTTTTAATGCAAGAGTTTGCTGGCGATAAAATGAATATCGCTGCTTTGGGTAATGTGGTTTCGCAATTGCACATTCATCATATAGTGCGCTATCAATCGGATAAAGCTTGGCCAGCGCCAGTCTGGGGAGCTTATCCTGCAACGCCTTATTCGGAAGAGGAGCTAACACAACTCAAGCAAAGATTAGGCAAGCTTTTTTCTAATGTAAAAAATTTTGAGAGCTATCAATAAACAAAAAGAGCTTTTAATAAGCTCTTTTTATCGACTAAATGACACTAGGGACGTTTAAAATTAAAATACGGATTCTCTAACCATTCTACTTGAATGTTTTCAGGTAGGTTTTTAATCGCCTCGGCTACTGCCTTGGAGAAGTTCGTCAGATTTTCAATATCAATCACGCTCATATCATCGTTCACTTGATGATAATGTTGCTGGCCTTTCCAAATGGAGATGGCGTGCATTGGAATACCTTGAATATCGGCTTTTTGGCCTTGACGGAATACTTGCTCTCTTTTCTCACGACTCAAGTCCATCAAGGCGAAAGCGGCATTATCAGAACGCAAAAATAACATTTGTTGAGCGAAGGGATCTTCGCCTAGTTGCCAACCCTGTTGAGCCATTTGTTGCTTTAAAATAGGGTATAAAGAGGAATAAGCAAAGCCGGTCATCCAAGCCGTATTTTTCTCACTCTTGGAGCCTACCAGTTCGAACATTACGCCAGATTCAATTTTGCTAAGATCGACTAATGGGTTTTGCACAAAATATTTTGATCCTTGTAAGCCTAACTCTTCGGCGTCCCAAGCAGCAATAATGATATTAAAAGGTAGTTTTTCGGCTTTAGCCAGCTCGCGTGCGATGAGTAACGAAGCAACCACACCACTGGCATCATCATCAGCACCATTAAAAATCTGATCGCCTTCTAGTTTTGGATTAACCCCAACGTGATCGTAGTGAGCGCCAATGACAAAATAACGTTCATTGTCACAGCGGCAGTCTAAATAACCAATAATATTAGCAGCCTGAACATTGCCCTGTTTAGTTTTGGCCTCAAAGCTTTGGATTAGTGAACTAGCTTTTGGTAAAGGTTTAATACCTATTTGCTCGAACTGCTCTACTAGCCATTGTTGTATTTCTACCATGGGCGCCGAGCCAGTTGCGCGCCCTAATTTGTTATCAGCCGTCAGGTAAGCCATCATTTGCTCAGCGCTTAGACTGGACTGCAGTTTTGATGAAGAACTTGGTTGGGTAGCAGGTGCGTTGGTAGCGCAGGCGCTTAGTGCTAAACCGCCTATGCTTAAGGCGGTGAGGCAGGTTAGTAGTTTTTTCATTATGGCAAATACTCCGCTGAAATGGTTTCTAGTTCTAAAACCAGTTGTTGGGCATGTGACCAGTCTACCTTATCTACCGAGTCAATATTAGCGGCTAATTGTTGCAAAATGTTGGCCTGAGCCTCACCCCGAGATTGCGCCATTGCATAGGGGATATGATGGAACATCACCATCGAATAGCGCGGAATAAACTGATTGGGATATTTTTTTTCTAACTCGAAAGCGATAGCCTTTTTTAGATGAAATTTAGGATCGCGGACTGAGTCGCGCATTTCAACATAATTCTCTAAAGCCATATCGGCGATAGCATTGGCATTGGCAATTCGAGCTTGCTCAAAGGCTGGCATTACTTGTTGCCAATCGTCTTGGAAGCGGTTAAGCATCGAGTTGAGTTCCGAGCAGTCTTCAAAGCCACAGTTCATGCCTTGGCCATGAAAAGGAACGATCGCATGAGCCGCATCGCCAAAAATAAGGGTGTTTTTGTAATACCAATTGGTACTGCGGACTGTGCCTAAAATGCCTGTAGGGTTTTCAAAAAACAAATCGCTCAGATTTGGGATCAAATCGTAAGCATCACAAAAGTTTTGTTTGAAAAAGTCATCCACAGAAGCTTTATCCGTCAATTGCTCGAAGCTGGACTCGCCACCTTTGGGCATAAATAAGGTGACTGTGAAGTCGCCTTCGAGATTAGGTAGCGCCATTAACATATAGCCACCTCGAGGCCATATATGCAAAGCAGACTTTTCGATAAGATAGCTGCCCGCTTCCTCGGCGGGAATAGTGAGTTCTTTATAATTATGTGCCAATAACTCTGAACTAAATTCACCCAGTTCCTTTGACTCCATTAAGCGTCTCACCTTAGAGCCTGCCCCATCGGTTCCTAACAAAATATCGCAGTGATGCTGTTGATAAGTATCGTTAAGCCAATCATGCACACTGAGTATATTTTGTTCGAAATCAATATCATCAACCTTATGTTTAAAATGAAAAACCACCTTGCCAGTCGCTTCAGCTTCATCACGCAACAAACTCACCAAGCCAGCTCGCGACACCGAATAGATTACTTCTTCTGGTCTTTGGCCATAGGATTGAAATTGCAATTTTCCTTCAATATCATGCAGCATTCTACCTTTAACCGGAACTAATAGCTTTTCGACTTTATCCATGATGCCCACTTGTTGTAGAGGTCGAATACCGCGATTGGCTAACGCTAAATTGATTGAGCGTCCTGCGGGAATTTTTTCTTTGCGGATATCAGGAAGTTTTTCAAAAACGGTGACTTGATAGCCGCGTTGTCCCAAATAAATCGCCATCAGTGAACCGACTAAGCCTGCGCCAACGATAGTGATGTTTTTATCAAGTGTTGCAGCAATCATGAGTTAGGCCTCCAAGCTGCTTTTTAAGATGGTCACAAACTTATAGCAGTCTTCAAAAGAATTATACAAAGGCACTGGCGCAACACGGATCACATTCGGATAACGGAAATCACAAGTTACTCCCGCAGCTTCGATCCGATCAAAAACGGTTTTGCTGTCCAGCCCATGCAAATCTACCACTAAGGATAATTGACAACCGGAAGCAGCAGTTTCCTTGGGCGTTAAAATGGTGATATCTTGGCTTAACTCTTGCTCTAACAATTGGCGCAAGTAAGCGGCAAGCTTAATGCCTTTTGTTCGCAGGACTTGGATCCCGCCAGCCTGTTTAACGGTGTCTAGTGACGCCCGAATAGCGGCCAAAGAAAGAATCGGTGGGTTGGAGAGCTGCCAAGATTCGACCGATTCAATGGGCATAAAATTATTTTCCATCCGAAAGCGCGATTCTTTATCGTGTCCCCACCAGCCAGCAAATCGCGGTAATTCATTATTTAAAAAATCTTCTGCATTGTGGTGTTTTTCATGCACAAAGCAGCCTGCCACTGACCCCGGCCCTGAATTCAAATATTTATAAGAACACCAAGCAGCAAAATCCACATTCCAATCATGCAGTTGCATGGGGATATTGCCCGCCGCATGCGCTAGATCAAAGCCAACCTTACAGCCCTTGGCATGACCTGCTTTGGTGATGGCTTGCATGTCTAAGACTTGCCCAGTGTAATATTGAACACCGGGTAGCATGATTAAGGCAATTTCATCCCCTTGCTCGGCGATTAGCTTTAGAATATCCTCGGTGCGCAAGGTTGGCTCACCATCTCGCGGAGTTGCGAGCAACATAGACTCTTTCGGATCATGTCCGTGGTAACGAAGTTGTGACTCCACCGCATAGTGATCCGAGGGAAAGGCATGATCTTCAATAAGGATCTTATGGCGCTTGGCTGTTGGTCGATAAAATGAGACCATCATAAAGTGTAAATTGGCGGTTAAGGAGTTCATGCAAACCACTTCTGACTTTTTGGCGCCGACCAACTTAGCGGACTCTTCGGTCAGAAATTCGTGATAAGGCATCCATGGGAAATCACCCGAAAAGTGACCTTTAACGCCAAGTTTTTGCCACTGGCTTAACTCGTAGTTTAAATACTCTTGAGTACGCTTGGGTTGTAGGCCAAGCGAATTACCACAAAAGTAAATTTCATCCTCGCCATTGGCTTGCTTTGGAATATGAAATTCGTCACGCAGATGACTAATTGGATCTTGCGCATCTAATTGGCGGGCGTATTCCTGAGAAAATAATTCTTGTGAAAAAGTGGTCATAATAAATTCTTTTAGGTCAATTCAATTAAAGGGTAGAGCAGTGGGCGACTGGGCGCTGCGTCAAGCTCAAAAGCGGGCAACTGCAAACTCAGCGCATAGAAACCATCGCTAACCTGATCGCTGATATAAATCATTTCGGTTACCGTGCGCTCAAGCTTGGCGCCATCAGATAATTGATGGCTATCTGCTTCAAGCTTCCAAAAAGTATGATGGTTACTCAAATGCCCTTGGTCATACATTTTATCCAAGGAAGGAAAATCCACTAACAAGTGATTAATCGGTAAGTCACTAATAAATTGCATCGCTTCGCGGGTAAAAAATGGTGGCTGCGCCTGCTCAGAATAGATCACGGAAAGTTTGTGATCCTGATTGGGTAGAGTACGAAAGGCCAAGGCTTGGATACTACTAATATCAACGCCTGCCAGTTGCTGCTGGAGCGTTGCCAAATCAATTACGTGATCATCATCGGCTAATTCGGGGATATAAGAGTCTTGGCTTTGTATGGCAGTTTTGGGAGTAACGCTGAGCACTAAACAGTGGCTAATACTATTAGAATGAATAGCGCCAATCGAAATGGGTTCATCCACTATATGATGAATCGACTCGGTATGAGTGCCATTGCAGTGCGGAACCATTTTAATTTGATCCACATTACAACTGCCGCCTTGCTTGGTATCGCCAATAAAACCACCGCCACTTAAAGGCTGGCTTGAGGCAATGGGTGATGCGAAATGATTGGGCTGTTCGCCATTAAACTTGACTGGAATTGCTAGCGAGATGGCGTTGTCCAGATCCAGCTGATAACGCTTACCTTTTAACTCGGTGATCAATTTCATGGCAAAAAGATTTCCTTATCCAAATTAAGCCACTCTAAAGCGGTACCGTGTAATAGGCGATCATTGATTCCTGCCTCAAAATTCATCGAGTGGATCAACTTGCCAGGCTCGAGTTCGCCGAGCGGGAAAGGATAGTCAGTACCCAAGGCTAATTTTTGCGGCCCCATCAATTCCACCAAGTATTGTAAAACTTTAGGATCATGCACCAGCGTATCAAGGTAAATTTGTTCAAGGTATTTGCGCGGCTGGTGCGGATTATCGACTGCCAACAAATCAGGGCGGACTTCAAAGGCATGTTCGATGCGACCAAATGCGCCAGGAAAACTACCGCCGCCATGAGCAAAGGCAATACGCAAATTTGGCAAGCGCTCGAGTACGCCACCAAAGATCATGGAGCAGATCGCAAGCGAAGTTTCCGCAGGCATACCGACTAACCAAGGCAGCCAATACTTTTCCATTTTCTCTTTACCGACCATGTCCCAAGGATGAACAAATATCGCGGCACCTAATTCTTCGGCGGCTTGGAATATTTCGAATAAATGCGGATCGTTGAGGTTCCAATCGTTAATGTGAGAACCGATTTGCACGCCAGCAAGGCCGAGCTCATTAACGCAGCGCTCTAATTCTTGGATGGCAAGTTTAGGCGCTTGCATCGGCAAGGTACCCAGACCAATAAAACGTTTCGGGTATCGTTTAACAATATCCGCAATATGGTCATTTAAAAAACGTGATAGATCTAAGGTATGTTCGGGTTTGGCCCAATAGTTAAACATTACGGGAACCGTGGACAGCACTTGTACATGAACGCCATGCTGATCGCATTCGTGCATTCGCACTTCAGGTGACCAGCAATTTTCCTCAATTTCACGGAAGAACTTGCCGTCCACCATCATACGGGCGCAACCGCATTTATGGTGATCGAGAGAAACAAAGCCGCCGTAACCGTATTTTGCTTTTAGATCCGGCCAATTCTCCGGCAAAATATGGGTATGGATATCAATCGTTAAATGGTTCATACAATATCCTTATAAATCCAGTTTATTTTCTTTTGGCATCACGCTGCCACACTTGTCACAAGTACGATGTTCTTCGCTTTCTAAAAATCGCTCAAATACTGGGAAGAAATCTTTTTCCACATTAGTCAGCGGAAATTTTTCTTCATATAGCTTGTGGTCACAGTTCTCGCAAAACCACATCAAGCCGTCCAGTTCACCTTCCACTCTTTTGCGTTCGACCACCAAACCGATCGAGCCAGCAAAGCGCACAGGCGAATGAGGGATGCGCGGCGGTAATAAAAAAACTTCGCCGGCTTTAATTGGATAATCGACTTTTTTGCCGTCTTGGATGGTTTTTAATAGCATCTCGCCTTCGAGTTGATAGAAAAACTCAGGGCCTTCATCGTAATGATAGTCGCGCCTGCCATTAGGACCGCCCACCACCATCACAATAAAATCATCTTGCTCAAAAACCTGCTTGTTACACACGGGCGGTTTAAGCAGGTGACGATGCTCATTGATCCATTGCTGAAAATTAAACGGTGCCATTAATTTAGTTATTTTTGTATCACTCATAAATCCTCCGCCAATTAATCAATGGTCGCGATACATTTCAACTCAATTGCAATCGGCGTTGGTAAGCAATTGATTTCAATGGTGGTGCGACAAGGTTGGTTGTCGGCAAAATACTCTGCATAAACTTTATTGTAAGTTTTAAAATCGTCTTTCATATTGGTTAAAAATACCTGAACATCGACTAATTTGTCCCAGCTTGAACCGGCATCTTCCAATACGGCGCGAACATTATCAAAAACGCTGCGACACTGAGTTTCGATGCAATAATCGGTAATATTGCCGTCGGCATCTAAAGTTACGCCAGGAATAGTTTTAGTGCCTTTTTGCCGTGGGCCGACGCCAGATAGAAATAATAAATTGCCAACTTTACGGGCGTGGGGGTATAAACCTACGGGTTCGGGAGCGGAGTTACTTACAATCTTTTCTGACATTTTATGACCTCAAAATAGCAATCTTTCGATGATACTCTGTTATAAGCCTTCCCAATAGTTGTTATTTACTGGAGTAAACGCCTAAATTTCGGCGGCTTATGCCTCGTCTCATCTTTATCTAGCTCTTTCGAAGCGAGCTTGAACCTCTACAGATTGCTATAAAAATTGGTTAGTTGATAAAAAATACTAGGATTTATAGGCGTGCGCAAATGCAGCCTATGGAAAATTGACGAAATAGGGCGCTAGTTCAACATCCATTTGCAGCCAGAGGTGCTGGCAAATATCGAACCTGAGGTTTTTTGGTGAGGAAAATAGCGCATGCATACTAATTTACTATTTAAATGATAATTTGCAAGTTAAAGTGATTTCTTTTTGCTTTTCAATGATTTAAGTTTAGCTTTTTCTTTTTTTATGGAAAGTCTAGGTTTTTTAACCTTTTTTAGTAGTTTGAACATATAAAATGAAACACCTGCAGCTCCTAATATACCAATAGCCATTAACGTAGAAATAGCCATATCGTAGTAAGGGTTTAACACTTCTACCGGTAAAATAACAGGAATGAATATTTTAAGTCCTAGGGGCAGACTAATCAGAAAAAAGCAATAAAACACAGCTGTAAAGCTTTCCCGAATAAGTTCTTTGTTATTATCTGCCGAATAGTTTTTTATTCGTTTTATATCCCGCTGAACATCATCCATTTTTTCTATAACGCTCTTCTTTTTATTGGAGTAATGAAAAGTGGCAATTACTCCAATAGTTCCAATGACACCAAAAAATAGAGAGTAAATATCCATATTATTTAATCCCTAAAGTTCTTAAACTGAAACGGCTGGCCGAGCTCTGCGCTTTTAAGTAATGCGATAGCGCTTTGTAGGTCGTCGCGTTTTTTGCCAGTGACGCGTACTTCGTCGCCTTGAATGGCAGCTTGAACTTTCATTTTGGCTTCTTTAATGGTCTTGACGATTTTTTTCGCCATGTCTTTTTCGATACCTTGTTTGAAAGTTGCAGTTTTAAAGAATGTCTTACCCGAATGAGTGGCTTCTTCTGTAATATCCAATGCTGCGGTATCGATATTGCGCTTGACGCAGCATTTGTAGAGCATGTCGACCATTTGCTCCACTTGAAAGTCAGCTTCGGCGGTGATTTTTACCGCATCATCATTCAGTTCAAAGCTAGCGTCAACGCCGCGAAAGTCGAAGCGAGTACTAAGTTCGCGATTGGCATTATCCACTACATTGGTGATTTCGTGTTTATCCACTTCAGAAACAATATCAAAAGAAGGCATAAGTTTTCTCGTCTATAAATGAATTGGCACGATTATATGCCAAAAATAACCAATGGGTAAAATGGCAACCAGTTGGATGACAAACTCTGGCAGATTGGTAATAATCAGGACACTTTAAATAACTCAATGGTAGAAGAATGAATAAAAAGACCATCGCTATGGCAGTGACTGCTGCTTTGACACTCGTTGCTTGTGAACAAGAAGCCAGCCAGCCGCAACAACCGGTGCAAGTGGTTGAAACTCAAGAAGTGAAAGTGGTTGATGAGGCGACAGTAAAGGCGCAGCAGGATGAAAAACAGCAACTGGATAAACTCAAGGATATTTTCCAGAAAACGACGGTGGCTTTATTAAAGGCGCGACCGCTAAGCGCTACCGCTTTTGGGGTCTCTGAGGCGGATGCTGGTGGTTATTTTAATGATCGAATAGCGCGCTTTTCGCCGGAAGCCGAAGCGGAATTACGCACTGAATTAGCGGAATATGCTAAACAGCTGAAGGGTATGAAGTTTAGCGATGCCAAAGTGGATGAAAATCGTCAAGTTATGGCTTCCATTGCGCGATATTACTCTGGTGAGCCGAGCTTTGATATCGGTTATATTGATTCTTGGATGGGGCAGTCGGCTTTTGTGGTCAATCAAATTAATGGTCCCGCGATTGATGTACCCAATATGCTGGCTAATAACCACCCAATCAAAACAGTCAAAGACGCAGAAGACTACTTGGCGCGACTGGCTCAGTTTGACGAAGTGATTGCTAGCGTAAACCAAAAGGTCATAGCGGATGCTGAAAAAGGTTGGATCCCGCCGAAAGTGGTCATTGGGGGTGCGCTAAAATTTTTAAAGGGTTTTACTAAAGCAGCGCCAGAAGAGCATTCGTTGGTGAGTAGCTTTAGTAGTAAAGTTGAGCAGTTAGCGATGGATGCCGATCAGAAAACCAAGCTATTAGCTAAGGCGAATCAATTGATGGCAGAAGTGGTTTATCCGGCTTATCAAAATTTGGCTAAAACTATGCAGTCTTTATCGGATAAGGCAACTACCGAGTCAGGGATTTGGGCACAACCCAATGGCGCGGCTTATTATGCCGAAGCGGTGAGACAGCTCGGCGATACGGACATGTCGCCAGAGGAAATTCATGAGGTCGGTCTAGCGGAAGTTGCAAGAATTACCACGGAAATGGACGCGATTTTAACAGCCAATGGCTACGAAGATGGCTCGGTTGGTGCGCGCATGGCGCAATTAAACGATGAACCACGTTTCTTGTACGAAGATTCAGATGCGGGGCGACAGCAATTATTGGATGATTTGAATGCGCAGATTGAAGAAATTAACGAGCGTATGCCAGAGCAATTTGCAACCAAGCCACCTTATGATGTTGAAGTTCGTCGTATTCCAGTGGAGCGCCAAGAAGGTGCGCCAGGTGGCCAATATACCAATCCATCCTTAGATGGCTCGCAGCCCGGAATTTACTGGATTAATCTTCGCGATATGAAGGCTAACCCAAAATTTGATTTAAAAACACTGACTTATCATGAAGCCAATCCAGGTCACCATTGGCAAATTGCGTTGAACATGGCGCAAGATGATTTGCCATTGTTGCGCCGCCTTGCGCCTTATAATGCCTATGTGGAAGGTTGGGCGCTTTATTCCGAATTGGTCGCTTGGGAAATGGGCATGTACGAGAATGATCCCTTTGGCGATTTAGGACGACTTAAAGCTGAGCTGTTTAGGGCGGTGCGCTTAGTAGTGGATACTGGCTTGCATGCTAAAAAATGGAGTCGCGAAGAAGCGATTCAATATATGGCAGAGACTACTGGTACGGCTCAGTCGGACGTAGTAGCGGAAATCGAGCGCTATATGACTTGGCCGGGGCAAGCTTTGGGTTATAAATTAGGCATGATCAATCTTGTGAATCAACGCGCAAAGGCTCGCAAGGCGCTAGGCGATAAATTTGACCCAAAAGAATTTCACGATTTGATTTTATTGGGCGGCGCCGTTCCTATGGCGGTGTTGAATGCGAAAATTGATAAGTGGATTGCTAGTAAGTCTAAATAGCTTTTGTGGATTCCTGCTTTCGCAGGAATTTCTTGAAAATTATCACTGGTCTAAAAAAATAGAAACTCCTGCGAAAGCAGGAGTCTATGGCTAAGAGTTTATAGAATGAGACAGGGATACGTTTATATTTTAGCTTCAAAATATCAGGGTACCTTGTATGTGGGAGCTACCAGTAATTTAATTAAAAGAGTTTATGAGCATAAGCAGGGGCTTATTGACGGCTTTACAAAAAAATACAGAGTAAAAAGTCTGGTTTATTATGAAATCTATGATGATTTACAAGAAGCATTTCTTAGAGAGCTGCAATTAAAAAAGTGGAAGCGTGCTTGGAAGATAGAATTGATAGAGAAGAATAATTCTGGTTGGAATGATTTATATTCGGATATTCTTAGTTAGTATTAAATCATAGGGCTTTGGATTCCTGCTTTCGCAGGAATTTCTTGAAAATTATCGCTGGCCTAAAAAATAGAAACTCCTGCGAAAGCAGGAGTCCATATCTACTGATAGTATTAAAGCTTAATACTTCACACAAACATTTTTCGGTTCGGTAAAAAAGCGCATGGCTTCAAGGCCGCCTTCGCGTCCGACACCGGATGATTTAACGCCACCAAAGGGGGTGCGTAAATCGCGTAGTAGCCAGCAGTTGATCCAAACAATGCCAGCTTCGATCTGTTTGGCGACTCGGTGGGCGCGCTTTAAATCATTGGTCCAAACACTGGATGCCAAGCCATATTGAGTGCCGTTGGCGAGTTCAAGCGCTTCTTGCTCGGTATCAAACGGCATTAAAGTACAAATAGGGCCAAAAATTTCTTCTTGATTGGTGCGGCATTGATTATCCAAACCTTCGATAACTGTAGGCTCAATAAAGAAACCCTTTTTACAGCGACCATCCATTAAATGACGTTTGCCGCCCGTTAAAATGGTGCCACCTTCCTGCTGCGCTAATTCAATATAAGATAGGATTTTATCCATGTGGCTTTGCGAAACGGTCGCGCCATGTTGGGTGGTTTCATCCAAAGGATCGCCAATTTTTAGCTGCGAGACTTTTTCTACAAAAGCCGCTTTGAATTTGTCATAAATCGAACGTTCAATATAAATTCTCGAGCCACACAGGCAAATTTGCCCTTGATTCGAAAAGGCTGCACGTACCACTTCATTGACGGTTTCTTCAAAGTCACAATCGGCAAAGACCAACGTTGGGTTTTTACCGCCAAGTTCTAACGATAGCTTTTTGAACATTCCTGCCGTGACTTTAGCAATATGAGCACCGGTTGCTGAGCCGCCAGTAAAGCTGATCGCTTTAATTTTAGGGTGGCTAGTGATGGGGCCGCCAATGGCAGCTCCTGTGCCATGCAGAATATTCAAAACCCCTTTAGGCAGTCCAGCTTCGATGCAAAGTTTAGAGAATAAATAAGCGGTCATGGGAGTGATTTCAGATGGTTTTGCAATCACCGCATTGCCGCTGGCCAGTGCTGGCGCAATTTTCCAAGTAAATAAATACAAAGGAAAATTCCAAGGAGAAATACAGCCGACAATCCCTATCGGATCGCGCAAAGTATAGTTAATGGCCACATCACCCATAGCATGACTTTCGCTGGAAAACTGGGTGGCGGCATGGGCAAAAAAGCGAATATTAGCAGAGGAGCGGTAGATATCGACGGCCTTGGCAAAGGTGATCGCTTTACCATTATCGACGGCTTCAGCTTTAGCCAGTTCATCAGCGTTGGCATCAATTAAGTCCGCCAAACGACATAAAATCTCAGCACGTTTTTCTAACGAACTATTGCCCCAATGATTCTTAGCAGCTTCGGCCGCGGCTACGGCTTGTTCCAGATCCTGTTCATCAGAATTGGCGATCAGACTATAAATTTGACCGGTCGCTGGTTCCACATTATCAAGATAATTGCCAGCTGCGGGAGCGACGATTTCACCATTAATGTAATTATGAATTTTTTGCATGAGAGTTTTACTCAGTTGAGCCTAAGGGCTTATAGCTAGCTTGGCTCAAGGCTGTTGTATTCAAATAGGGTTTGCTTATAAACAAGAGGTTCGGCCGCCATCGACTGGCAAGTTTACGCCGGTAATATAGCTGGCTGCGGGCGAGCATAAGAAGCCAACCGCATTGGCAAATTCTTCGGGTTCGCCAAAGCGCTTCATTGGAATGATGGACTTTTCTTCTTGCTCCATTTTTTCAATCGAAACTCCCTGTTTCTTAGCTTTGTTTTCGATAATGCTTTCTAAACGTACGGTGTTGGTAGCACCGGGTAAAACGTTATTAACGGTGATATTAAATTGACCCAACTCGTTAGCCAAAGTTTTAGCCCAATTGGCCACAGCACCGCGCACCGTATTGGAAACTCCAAGGCCATGTAGAGGTTGTTTAACCGAGGTCGAAATCACATTCACGATACGCCCGTATTGAGCTTGCTGCATACCGGGCAGTAACAACTTCATTAATTCGTGATTACACACCAGATGTTGATTAAAGGCTGCTAAGAAGCTTTCAGTTTCAGCGGTATGGGCTGGGCCAGGCGCAGGACCGCCCGTGTTGTTGATCAAAATCTGGATGGTTTTTCCCGACTCTAAATAATCGCTGACTGAGGCTTTGACTTGCTCCGGATAGGCGAAATCGGCTAATAAAATATCGTGGCTTTGGTTCTGGCTAGTATCGAGTTCTGCTCGGACTTCATCCAAACTGGCTCGATTGCGGGCGAGCAATACCACGTTGGCGCCTTGGGCAGCTAATTGAACGGCGATGGACTTGCCCATGCCTTGACTTGAGCCACAAACGAGTGCCCGTTTACCTTTTAAAGAAAGTTGCATAGCGATTTGAATTGTCTGAAAAATAATGCCTTATTTAAGCACATTTCAACCCAGCCGCCAATCTTAGGCAGAGGATCTTAAGCTTGCACTTGCGGCTAATTTATATATGGGAAACTTGGTTTCGGCCAGCTTGTTTGGATTGGTAAACCGCTTTATCAGCGCGCTCGAATAGTTGCATCCAAGAGTCGTCTTGCTCACGGGCGCTGATACCAAAACTTGCCGTCAATTTGCCTATGTTTTCGAAATCTTCCAGAGCGACAATTTCGCGTAATTTTTCTGCTAGAACTATCGCCGAGCTCATATCGGTGTAGGGGCAAAGCAATGCAAATTCTTCGCCACCCCAGCGGGCTAAAGTATCGGATGAGCGCAAACTGGTTTGTAACAGCTTGGCAAAGTCTTGCAAAACCTTATCGCCGATCAAATGACCATGGTTGTCATTGATGACTTTGAAGTTATCAATGTCGATCAAGATCAGGCTTAAAACTTCATCAGTTTCTTGATGGTATTGGTAAGCGCGCTCAATAAATTCGCGGTTGTGGAGTCCGGTAAGCTTGTCTTTAAAGGCTTTATTTTCCAGCAATAAGTTTTTATCGATCAATTTACGCTTGTCTTTATTGAAATATATTAAGGTTGTCGCAAGAGCTAATATATACAATAAATAAGGCAGAAAGTTGGGCAGTATCGAATGTTGTAGCTGAGGTTCCTGCGGTGGACTTAAGGGTTCAGTATTGATATCCAGCTTGGTCAAAATGCCCGTGGCTGAGTAGGTGTTATAAATGTCACCGCCATATTCGCCGGGGTTTTTTTCATTGATGAATACAAAATCGATAATGCCATTTCTATCCAGTCGATCGAGCATCCCCAAGTTGTAATACATCCAGACCATCAGGTGAGTTGCTTTCATTGACGGGTATTGGGCATCCCACTTACGAGCATAGGCTCGATCCTTGGTAATAAAGTGTGCTTGTAAGGTTTCCTCGACCGATTCGAGTGGGAACTGCTCTAAAACAAGGTTGCGCTTTAGTTCGGCATTACCATTGGTCAAATTCCAAAAAATAATAAAAGCACGAAAAATATCGTAGCTATCTTCAGCTTCAACTCCTAGTCGAGCTGAATAGGCATCGCGATTTTTATCCCAGCTTGCTTTGACGTAATGAATAACTTTTTGCTGGAAGGATTTGGGGAAGTGTTTACCCTCAAACTCGTTTAAAGCACCTAAAGCGCGCAATGCAAAAGAGGTACACTTTAAACAAGAGGTGGTGCCAAATTTTGGATAATGGGGATCCCAAAAGCCGCCATCAGAATTTTGGTGCTTTAGAATAAACCGGCGTACTGCATCCCAATCAATGTTTAACTTATCAAAAGCATCCAAATGCTTCAGCGTCAGGATCGCGTCCATGGTAGTGCGAACCGCAACTTCAGTATTTTCTAGGGTTGAAAAACCGGCAAGTTTGACGTTATTTTGTTCAAACTCATGGTAACGGCTCTCAAGGAAATCTAACACCGTCTGCTCACTGATGTTCCCAACGCCGTTTAGTTGCGCCAAGGTGGTTACCGCGTAACGAGTTGCGCGCAAACTATTTTGGTTGTATTGCGAAGGTTCATTGATCAGATCGGGGTTGGTGACAAAGTAGCCATTTTCGTTTTGTCGAATTTCAATCCAATTGATGGTGTTGAGCGGTGAGAAGTAGACATTATCACGCTGATATTGAGCAAAGTCTTGTTGGTATTGATTGCTGAGCTGTTCATTTTCGGAAGCGATGTATAAATTGTAGGCATGACTAGCCAAGCCTAAGATCACTAAGATCAGGCCTAGAATCAAATAGTTGGTAAATCCTTTTGCTTCTTGAGCATCAGAATTGCTTATAGCGCTCACCAGAATCAAATAATGCAAATTTGCATTAAATTTTAATGCAAGCTTGCATTAGACTCTAGTGGCTAATTGTAAATTTATGTCTAATTATTTTACAAAAGGGATTTGCTAAAACTATCTAAGGTTTGTTCCAGTTCTTTGTCGCCATGCTGCAAAGAGACAAAGCCAGCCTCAAAGGCAGAGGGTGCCATATAGATATGGTTATCCAGCATTTTATGATAGAAGCTTTTAAAATAATCCATGTTGCCAGCGGCTACTTGAGCATAACGGCTAATTTTAGGTGTGTCGCTAAAGAAGTAGCCAAACATAGAGCCAACATGATTGGTGGTAAAAGCAACGCCTTTTTCCTTAGCGATGGCTTGCATACCGCTAACGAGTTGCTCGGTATAATCAAGAAGAGGCTGATAAAAGCCGGGCTTGGAAATTTCATTTAAGGCAGCCAAGCCTGCAGCCATGGCAACCGGATTGCCAGAGAGGGTTCCCGCCTGATAGACAGGGCCAATTGGTGCCATGTGGTTCATAATGGTTTTTTTGCCACCAAAGGCGCCAACCGGCATGCCGCCACCAATAACTTTACCCAAGGTAGTAAGATCGGGAGTGATGCCATAATAGCCTTGAGCACCGTCTAGGCCCATTCTAAAGCCGGTCATGACTTCATCAAAAATCAAGACGGCTTGGTGTTGATCGCACAGCTCGCGCAGACCTTGCAAGAAGCCGTCAACCGGCGGAATACAATTCATATTTCCAGCGATTGGCTCGACTATGATTGAAGAAATCTGATCCGGATATTGCTCAAAAAGTGTTTTAACCGAATCAAGGTTATTAAACTCGGCGGTTAGAGTGTGCTTGGCAAAATCAGCCGGTACTCCTGGCGAAGTCGGTTCGCCCAAGGTTAAGGCGCCTGAGCCAGCTTTCACTAACAAACAATCGGCATGGCCGTGATAGCAGCCTTCGAATTTAATAAACTTATCGCGTCCGGTATAGCCGCGCGCTAAGCGCAAAGCGCTCATGGTCGCTTCGGTGCCGGAGTTGACCATGCGTACCATTTCTATCGATGGGATTAGTGAACAAATTTTTTCCGCCATTTGCGCTTCGATTTCGGTTGGCGCACCATAACTTAGACCTTTTTCTGCTGCTTTGATCACCGCTTCTTTAATGGCAGGGTGGTTATGGCCTAAAATCATTGGCCCCCAAGAGCCTACATAGTCGATGTAGTCATGGCCATCGGCGGAAGTAAAGTAGGCGCCATTGGCTGACTCAATAAAAATCGGCGTGCCGCCGACGCCATTAAAGGCACGAACCGGCGAATTAACGCCGCCGGGGATATGCTGTTGGGCGCGAGAAAAAAGTTGCTCTGAATTGCTCATAACTATGAATTCTGTCATTTTAGTGATGGTTAATCGGAAGTAGGTTAAACAACCCTAACGGTTAGTCATTGCTCATGGACATAGTGATTATTGGCGACTGCGCCAGTTGATGGCTACCTCATGTTGCGCGAGCTGTTTGTCCACTCCCAACACTAAAGCAAATAAGGCCATCCGTACTTTTACCCCATTTTGCGATTGGCGGAAAATGGCCAAATTGGGGTTCTTATTCAAATCATCACTTAGCTCATTCGCTTCAAGGCGAGAATCGCGCGGCAGCGGGTGCATAATAATGGTATTGGGGGCACAATATTTATCATAAATACTCTGTGTTAGGCGGTATTTTCCACGGTAAAGATCGGCTTCTTCTTGGGTTTCAAAGCGCTCTTCTTGCACCCGCGTCATATAGACAATGTCTTGGTTTTGAATGCCTTGAATTAAGTCTTGAGTGAAGTTAATGCGGTGGTGCGCATCGTCACATTGAGCGACAATCTTTTCGGGCATGGTAAGCGCATTCGGAGCGACAAAGGTAAATTCTATCTTTGGAAAAATGCTTAACACCCGGCTTAAAGAATGCACCGTGCGACCGTTTTTTAAATCTCCGACTAAAGCAATTCTAATCGGGCTTTGTGCTTTACCAAGCCGTTGCAGCTCATCGAAAATGGTAAAGGTATCCAATAACGCCTGAGTAGGGTGTTCGTTGGCGCCATCGCCGCCATTTAATACCGGTACAGTCGCACCCTTGGCAAACTCGCTGACCGAAAAGGCCTGCGGGTGGCGCATGGCAATCGCATCAGCATAGCCTGAGATGACTTGCGCAGTATCAAACAGCGACTCGCCCTTGGTCAAAGAGGAAGTACCCATCCCCGTGGTTTCCATTACCTTGCCGCCCAATAAATGAAAGGCGCTGGCGAAACTAACCCGAGTGCGGGTGCTTGGTTCAAAAAACAGGCTGGCCAACGAGGCGCCATCCAACACTCGCGATCCCTTTTGGCGATTAACGTATGGCGTCATTTGTGCCGCTAGTTGGAGCACCGCCTCAACCGCTTGGAGATCAAATTGTTCGATAGAAACAATGTGTTGACCTTGAAAATCCATAAGTTACCCGCACCTAGCCATTATTGTAGTCGTTAACAAGTTGGCGCAATTTTAGCACGAAGTTTGCCAATTGTTAGGGTAATTGCCAAGATTGGCGACAATTTTAAGGGTTGTTTGGTGCAGCCGAATTGCCGCGAACCGCTGGTAATTCTGGCTAAATTTACTAGAATAGCCGCTGGCTAAAAGCGCATGCGAGTCATGCCGTTGTAAATGAGGTTTGTTGTGGAATTTAAAAAGTACCGTTGTTTGGTCTGTGATTTTGTTTATGATGAAGAAAAAGGTTGGGAAGAAGATGGCATCGCCCCCGGCACCAAGTGGGAAGATATTCCGGACGACTGGTATTGCCCTGACTGTGGTGTTGGCAAAGAAGATTTTGAATTAATGACCGACGAGTTTAAAAAGTCGTTGTAGATTGGGTATTCTATAAAAGTCAGCTGGCTTTTTTATAGTAAGATAACAGCAGTTGTTGTTGGGAATGGCAATCATATGTCACCGCCCCCTTTATTGAAACTGTGCAAGTACACACTAAGCTGAAAACCTGCGAGGATTTTTAGAAGTAAACGAGAGCGAGCAATTACTTATAGCCATTGTTGGTATTAGTATTCTGTTTATCAATATTCTGGATTTCTTTCATTAATCTTTGGAAACCTAAAGCTGATTTAGTTTTTTGATACATAAATGAATCATTTTTTTTATCTAACATAAGATCTGCTGCAATTAGACCGTAGGCCAGAGAACCTTTTGCTCCAATACCAGACATTCCTCCAACCAGAACAAAACTAGAATCAATGTCCATTTTATTTTTTACTATATTACTTACATAAGGTACTTCAGATTTTGTTAGTGAATAAACACAAGAATATCCTGTGACATATTCTAAATCAGACGCTATTATTGGTAAATCAAGTTTTTTTAGATAGTCAACCGTATTTTCTTTACTCCACTGAATTTCTTGATCGGTTAATTTCATCGCCCACACTTCATCTAAATCCTGAATGTCTGCCCTTAAAAAATGCCCTCCAACTTTTAATAAAGGCCTTTGGTCACTGTCAAACTTCTCAATCATAGAATAAAATATTTCAGAATTTAGATATGCAACAGGATAAGAGGATATGAGCCTATTTTTCTGGTCACTAGTCAACATATCATACTTTTCTGATTTTATTTTTAAAAACGAGAGAAATAAACGCTTTGGACTTATCAAATTGCTAAAATAAGGTGCCACATCTTTCACCAAAGTTCCATTGTATGGGCCAGCTGCAGCTACTACCTTTTTGCTCAAGATGGTTTTGTTTTTTCCAGTTTTGGTATCTGAAATGCCGATTTTATAAGCTCCATCTTCTTTTTTTAAACTGGTAACCTTTTGGTTGTAGTTTATTCTATTTCCGGATTTTCTTATTCCTTGATGTAGCTTTTTAATTAACATCTTCGGATTTAGAGTGCCAGTGTACTCTTTATATTCACGAATGATCAGAGTAGTATCTGAAATTTTCATTCCAAATTTTTCTACTGCTTCCTCTTTATTTGATGCATATTCATATTTATCTAATTGTCCATCAAGTAGATTTTCAACATCTTTTAATTGTGATTGAGAGTAGATATAAGTTACAGGTGAAGTTCTGTAAACATCCTCCATCGAGTGAAGTGCTTTTATTTCTCCTTCATTCAAGAATTCAATCAAACTTTGCGTTTCTTTCACAGAGGTTTGCTGTAGAAATGAGAAGATATCTTCTTTTGGACCTAAACTTCTTGAAATTCTTGCCTCTCCAAAACTAGAGCCAAAAGTGTATATTGAATCTTGCTGTTCAAGCAGTAAAACATTTTGTCCATATTTAGAAAGTTCCCATGCCGTTGAGCTGCCCATGAGACCACCTCCAATCACAACAATATCCTCTATCTTTTCAGATGTTTGACAGGATATTAAATTCAATACAATAACTGATATTAAGATTAGGGTTCTCATTTTCTTATATTAACATAGTAATATGTGAAAACGATTGTAACAGCTTAATTTATAGCAATAAATTTTCAAAGTGTCGATTTTATTGATAGAAATTATAGGCTTAGAGGATCTCTGTATTACTTTTTACCCGTCATTACGAGGAGTAGCTCGCTACGACGCGGTAATCTTATACCAGCAATATGGAACCTTTAATAAGCATCATACAAACCTTTGGAGATTGAGACCGCAGGGAATATCTTTATATGCCACGCTTACCGACGTAAGCTCGCAATGACGCACTATTGATTAGATTGTCGAGCCATTGCTGCCAATAGCTTGCAATACCAGAATTAAAAAAGGTGTTGCAAGCAACACCTTTATTCAGTGCCTTGCGCTAGAGGACTGCTTTGTAGGGAATGGTTAAATCGTAAAAGAACTGCCGCAGCCGCAGGTGGATTTGGCCATGGGGTTATTGATCAGAAAGCGCGAGCCCTGCAAGCCTTCGGTATAGTCGATTTCCGAGCCCATTAGGTATTGATAGCTTAGATGGTCGATTAGGACCTTGACCCCACCTTGCTCAATCAACATATCGTTTTCTTTTTGTTGTTCGTCGAAGCTAAAGCCGTACTGAAAGCCCGAGCAGCCGCCGCCCGTCACGAAAACGCGCAGTTTTAGCTCGAAATTCTCTTCTTCTTCGATAAGGGTGCGCACCTTGTCGGTGGCCGCCTGAGTGACGCTGATGTTCATAAATAGGATCTGTGCACAATCAATGCTGATATTATAAACCAATATGCGGCTTGGCGACCATCTTTTCAAGTGTTGGGCTTCAATCAAGGACTTTTGTCGCTGATCGCCAGTGGCATTATTCGTGATCTTGGTGAGGAACTAATCAGCAACAATGCCCGAGGATTTGGCAACATTATATTCTTTATTGTCGGTTTCGGTTGGCACTTCATCCACAGCGGCTGTTTCCGTTTGGTGTTCTAGCTGGGCAGATTCACCCATGGCAACCATTTTACCATTCACTTCGGAGCCTGCGTTCATCTCGATGACTTTATAGTAGAGATCGCCTTTGACGCGAGCGCCGGGTTTGAGTTCAACTTTTTCAGCAGCATGCACATCGCCATGTACTTGGCCAAAAATAATCACATAGGGTGCATACACATTGCCATGAATATCACCATTAAGACCTATCGAAACAATGGCTTCTTGGCTGTTATCGCTACGAATATCACCCACGATATCGCCATCAACAAACAAGTTGCCTTTAATTTGAAAATGGCCTTCAACCTTGGTGTTTTTGGCGATGATAGTATCGATTTGGTTGGTTTTTTTCTTGCCCCACATTAGCTTTCGCTGCCTCCAGTTTGTTCATTGTTTTGTTGTGCATTTTGCTCGCTGTTGTCGGATTTTGCACGATTAGCATTAGTTTCGACTGTTGTTGTCCAGTTAAAATCTTGTAAAATTGATTTGCCGCCCTTGCCAGCACTAGTTACTGTCACCCGAATAAATTTCGGATAAAAGTTGTCCGGTAGCTTGAATTGTCCTGCTAGATTTTGCATATATTGAAAGCGGAACTTGCGATCTTTAGCAGTTAAGCTCTCCAGTTCATCAAAACTGATTTCTTTGAGCTGCCCAACGTTCTCGCTGTTGCTGTCGCCAGCGACTTCACCAGTTGTTTCTCCCACTAAAGTTAATTCATAGCTACCGCGAATTTGCGCCGTTTGTTGTTTGGCTTGGATCAAAATTAAGCGGTAGTTGTATTGGTTATTGTTCACCGGCTCCCAAGCAAAGCTGGCGATTTGTAGGCCAGATTCAACCGAGTTCGGATCGAAAATTCGTTGATAGGCTTCAGTTTCTTTTTTGCGGTTATTCAGTTGCAATTCCAGCGCCATGGTGTGTTTGCGCAATTCGGTATTGACTTGTTTTTCAACTTCATACTGCTGCTGCCAACGCACAGCGCTGGCGTTAGATTCTTTTAGGCTTGCTTGCAGCTGATTAAGCTGCTGTTCAGCGGTTTCTGAAAAGTCGTAACGCTTTAGGTTGAGCCAATAACCAAAGCCAGTGGCAACCCCTAAAATAGCGATCAGCAATAGGCTCATGGCCCAGTACCACTGGCTACTTTTGCGTTTTCGGATCACATAATCGGGTTTATGGGTGTCTTGATTCATAAAAGATTGAAATAATTTGTTCTTGCAGTCACATTTACTTATTATGTAACTAATTGAATGTAATGGCGAATTTATTAATTGTTAATGCCTAAGGCCATTATAACCATTCTTTAATTTGGTATTGTATCAACACTGTCAGATTGCTCATTAGAGCAAAAAATACTAACCAAGGGAATTGGCTTAACAGCAAGCTGTGACACATGACATTAATTGACCGATTACGATTGAAACTGGGCGGTTTTGATGCGCTAGCATTAATGGCCGTGATCGGCTTGATTTGTGGCATATTAGCAGGCGGTTCTAATGTCTTATTTCGGTTATTTACCGAATCAGGCTTGGTGCTGTGGGCGCCGGATGTGCTTGCTAGTGAAAATCAAGAACAAGACTTTGAAGGAGTCAGTTGGCAGTTTCGCTTACTGCTGCCCACCATTGGGGGTCTAGTGGTTGGCTTGGTGTTGCAAAGGTTAGCGCCGGAAACGCGTCAAGTGGGCGTTTCTCATGTGTTGGAGCGGCTTAATTATCATCAGGGCAATTTGCCGGTCAAAAATGCAGTCACTCAGTTTATTGTCGGTGGCATGACCATTGCTTCAGGCCAATCGGTAGGGCGCGAAGGTCCTGGCATTCATCTGGGCTCTACTTCGGGTTCTTGGCTCGGTCGCAAATTAAAATTGCCCAATAACAGCACTCGCATTTTAGTCGGCTGTGGTTGCGCCGCGGCTATTTCAGCCAGTTTTAACACTCCTTTGGCGGGAGTCGTGTTTGCGATGGAAATTATCGTGATGGAATATGCCGTGGCGAGCTTTATTCCGATCATTTTGGCGGCGGTTGCAGGCGCTGTGATGACCCAATGGGTGTTTGGCAGCGATCCGGCTTTTGACGTGCCGTCCCATTTGGACGTTCAGTCTTTGTGGGAAATGCCCTACTTCCTTTTGCTGGGAGTGATTGGCGGTTGCGTAGCCAGCGCCTTTATTTTTCTTACTCGGCGAGTGGCCAGAGCCAGTCGCAAGTGGCCAGTTTGGCTAAAAACCTTTATCGCCGGCAGCAGCGTCGGCGTAATTGCTATTGGTATCCCTGAAGTAATGGGGATTGGCTATGATACGGTCAATGGCGCGATTCATAACGAGTTATTTTTAAAAGTGCTGCTTTTTGCTTTGGTGGGTAAGTTTATCGCAACCATCATCTGTTCGGGCTTGTCATTGCCTGGCGGCGTGATAGGTCCAACCTTGTTTATGGGCGCGATGTTGGGCGGAGTGTTGGGTAATATTGGTGGTAATGTTTTTCCGGATCATTCCAGCTTTGAAGGCTTTTATGCCATCATCGGCATGGCGACTTTGATGAGCGCGGTGTTGCAGGCACCCTTAGCGGCGTTGATGGCGTTATTAGAGTTGACTAACAATCCGAATATTATTTTACCCGGAATGTTTTCTATTGTTGTTGCCAATATGGTGGTGACGCAGGTGTTTAAGCAACGAGCCTTTTGGGAAACCCAAATGGGCGATCGCGGCTTGGAGATTAAGGTTAGTCCAATCAAGCAGGTGCTGCGTAGTATTGGTGTCGCTGGGGTGATGGAGCGTAAAACGGTGGTGTCGGAGCGCTTTAACAATCCGATTAATTTGGAATTGCTGCTAAAAGACAACCCGCGTTGGGTGTTGGTCAAAGAGCAGGATCAGATAATGTCGCTGATGGTGGCGAGTGATCTGGCGCGTTATTTGCTTGAACTAGCGCCTGCGAGTGAAGATGCTGATAGTGGTGATGAAAATAATGAGGCAACTGAGCAAGAAGGCGGAGCGATCGAGGAAGCCAAAGAAGAGCACCTTATTGACCTGATGAAAATACCCGCTAACCGACAAGATGTGATTTCAATCAACTTGCAAGCGACGCTAGAGGAGACTTTCGACAAAATGGAGCAGCGAAAAATAACCGCGGCTTATGTCTATCGTCTCACAGCTGACGATCAAGAACGTATCTATGGAGTCTTAACTCGCGATATGATTACTGACCAATACATTTTTGCTAAGCGTGATTCGAGTCGCTTGGAAACGGCTTAAAATTGGAAGGATATTAAATGCTGTGGGTTAAAACATTTCATTTGGTTTTTATGGTTAGTTGGTTCGCTGGCATATTTTATTTACCCCGAATTTTCGTCAATTTAGCCATGACTGAAAACGATGGCGCCTTCAACCAACTTAATACGATGGCGCAAAAACTGTATCGTTTTATCACTCCTTTTATGGTGTTGACGGTGGTTTTTGGTGCTTGGCTGACAACTTATAACTGGCCTTATTTCAAAACTGCAGGCTGGTTTCACGGCAAAGTATTTTTAGTGGTATTGCTGGTGATTTACCACTTTATTTGTGGCCATTTTCAAAAACAATTTGCTGATGGCCGCTGCGAAAAAAGCCACGTTTTTTTTCGCTGGTTTAACGAGTTCCCGGTTTTAATTCTGGTTGGAATTATGATCTTGGTGGTGGTAAAACCGTTCTAAAATTTCGAACAACTAACGATCTTTTGGTTCGATGGTTTTAAGCTTCAAAAGCAAGCTTTGATGTTTATCTAACTCAACCGGCTTATACACTTTTTCCCTCGACGCAGGGTATTGCTGCAAACTAACGCCAGCAATGTGTTCTTGGCTGGGTCGGATAGGCCTTGAACAAAAGCCACCGCCACAATTCGGACAGACATTGGCTAAAATATTGTCAACGCAGTCTCGACAAAAAGTACATTCAAAACTACAAATCATCGCCTCGGTTGAATCCGCGGCTAAAATTTTATCGCAATGCTCGCAAGAGGGCTTGAGTTTTAACATTTAAAACTACTCATAATAATTTAGATTATAAACTACCTATCCTAGAGTATGTTTTAAGTTCTCGCCAGTTTATTAGGGTTTTTGTTCGGATGAAGAAACTGAGTACCAATTAATTTTGCGTGTTAGATACATCACAGCTGCCAAGAACAGCCATATTCCAATTGCGCCCATCAATAGAGAGGTTTGTTTAGCTCGTACCATTATGTAGATGAAGCCATAAAGTAGTGCAAATAATACCGCTGTGTAAAAGCCGCGTTTGCGTTGCCCCAACACTACAGAGCAATAACCAGAAATGAGTAAGATGATGGCTAATGCAGAAACTAAAAATGCCCAAGCGAAGCGTAAATACTCAGAAAGTGCTAATAGCAGTAAGAAAAATATACTTAAAGCAAATCCTATTAATAAGTACTGGAAGGGATGCAACTTGAGCTTGAAAAACATCTCTGCCAAGAAAAAGCCCGCAAATGTTAGTAGCATGATCAAAAGCCCATATTTAACAGTACGCTCATTGACTTGATAAATATTTGCAGGGATGATTATTTTGACGCCAAATATTGATTTGGTGTTATTGAGATTATAGTCTTTATCCCCTTTGAGCACGCGGCCAAAATTATGGTTAAGCTCATTCACTTGCCACAAGGCTTCAAAGCCCTGTTCGTTTATAGTGCGTTTCTCCGGAAGAAAGTTGCCGACAAAAGACGGCGAAGGCCAGTTCGAGCTGATGGTAACTTGTGATTGTCCAGCTAGCGGTAGTAAATCAAACTGTTCTGAACCTGATAAGGTAAGTTCAACATGATAATTGAGTCTATGAGTTCGCTGAATTTTATCTAAGCGAATACTTAGACCTGTGAGTCCTCTTAATTTCTGTTGCTGCTGGGCAACGGTTACAGGTTGGTTGTTGATCAGCAGTTTATCGATACTTTTTAAACCGCGCATTTCCTTTATTGGCAAAAATAGTTGCTGCATTGACCAATCATCGTGTTGCCCGAGGTGTAAGTCTGGTTCGACTTCAATAGCTCCTGATAAGATAACTTTAGAAGTAAAAACTGGTACTTCGTAGATACCTAAATAACGTTTATTGGCCACCAGATTGATATCCCCTAAAAACTCCTCACTCAAGATATGGCTATTATATTCGTAACTGACAAGATTGTGTTGACCGCCGTTATCTTTGACCTTGACGCTTTTCTTATATTGTACCGCTAGTATCGGAGCGCCAATATGCTGAGAGCCGCCCCAGCGTTGGCTAATATCCTGCTGAGCCTGAGTTTGCATGGATTGTCTTTCATAAATCAGTCCTTCGACATAAGCCATTGGGATCTGCAGCAGCAGCAATAAAAATGCTATCACTGCTAATTTGAATGAAATACTGTGTGAAAATCTTTGTTTAATCGTTTGGATATCAGTCATCATTCTCTCCTAGAAATTATGAGCAACAGGTTATTGTTCTAGGAAAGAATTTTAGAAAATGACTATGACGGTTTAATTGTTCAATTATGGCGAATTATGAACTTTGCTTATGTGTTGTCACGAGGTTTAAAGTCTAACACTGTGGCGTTGATACAGTAGCGCGGTAGGCCATTAGGGCCATCATCAAAAACGTGGCCTAAATGAATCCCAGTAGATTTAGAGCGTATTTCGGTGCGAACCATGTTGTAGCTGGTGTCCAAGTGCTCGGTGACCGCATTATCAACCGGTTTGGTAAAAGATAACCAGCCTGTTCCAGAGTCGAAGCGATCTCGGGTATCGAATAAAGCGGCGCCGCTGAGTTTGTCAGTAAAAACCCCGTCTGGGGTGTTTTTAAAAATCTCGTATTGCTTGCAGAAACGACCGTCTGTTCCTTGTTGGAAAGCGACTTTATAGGCTTCTGAATCACCCAGTTTGAAAGCGCCGAGTAGTTTATAAAACTCTTCAGGGTTTAAGTAACCTTGATGGGCAAATACCTCTTTGCCGTTGTCTAAAAAGATAATGGTGGGCGTAGCCCAAGTTTCGGTATTGATGTTGAGTCCAGCTAGCTGTGAGGCGTAGCGGTAAGTTAAGGCAATCGATCCTTGATAGTCATTAGCAACATCTTGCTTAAATTTTTCGCAATAGGGGCAGTAGTTTTCTGAATCGATGACCAGGATCTGTTTGCCATGTTGCAAAGCAGAATTATCAACCTTGGCCTCTGTTTGAGAGCGATCAAATTTAACTCCGGTGGAATGATCGGGACAATAGCCATTAGGATTTTTTTGCAAATAATCTTGGTGGTACTCTTCGGCGGCGTGGAATCTATCCAGCGGCTTGACGATAGTGGCGATTTGGCCATAACCTGCTTGGCTTAGTAAGGGTTGATACTCTGCAATCAAACGCTTGGCAATGGCGGTTTGTTCAGCGCTATTAGTTAAAATAGTCGAGCGGTACTGAGTACCAATATCATTGCCTTGGCGATTAATTTGGGTCGGATCATGCGCTTCAAAATAATCCTTAAGGATGGTTTCCAGCTTAATTTGTTGCGGATTAAAAGTGACCTTAACCACTTCCGCATAGTTGTCAGGATTATTTTTATTTTTTCGCTTGATGATCTCCTGATAACTGGCGGCAAAACCACGCCCATCGGCATAACCTGAAACTGCATCGACCACGCCATCCAGCGCTTCTAAGCGCTTTTCAGCCCCCCAAAAACAGCCTTCACCCAATACAATCGAATCGAGTTGCTTGGTAGCAGCCATTTTTTGCTGAGTGTTATCGGATTTAAGCGCCACGGTTTTAGCCAGCAATGGATTGTCAGCAGACGGCTTGGGGTTATTGGCGAGCGCAAAAATGCCAATAAAGATTAGCGCAACAGTAGCAATGGAAGTGATAAATTTCAGCATTGGCTTATCTCTTGTCTATGGTTATCAGTTAAATTGTTCCCTATGAGTACCCATTAGATACTGGCAAGCTGAAAAAGTTACAAGGTTAAGCTAGAATTAGCTTGGTTCACTAGGCAATTCTTCCAAAACAACCGCAGTTCCAAAAGCCAACAATTCAGCTGCCATCGAAGCGACCATGGAGGTAGAAAAACGCGCTCCAATAACCGCATTGGCTCCTAACATTTTGGCTTCTTCGCACATTCTATCAATCGCTTGTTCACGGCTTTCCGCCATTAGTTTGGTGTATTCCATCACCTCGCCACCGACTAGGTTGCGTAAACCGGCCAGAATATCTTTTCCCACATGCCGCGAGCGCACCGAATTGCCACGCACCAAGCCAATGACTTTGACCACTTTATAATTGGGAACCTGTTCTAAAGTAAACACTTGGACATCTGCGATCATAATTTAACGTTCCTATATTTGTCGGTTTTGCGCGCTATTAAGCGCTGGCGTAAGACGCTAATGAATAATAACAAAGCGCCAGCTTCGATTAATAAAATTAAGGTTTTCATGGAGAACAAAGAGAAGCTGCCTACAGTAAAAACCGTATAGAGGTGGTAAATAAAAAGTATCGCCAAAGGGATGATGAGTAACACCCAGCCGACGATGGATATTTTTTTTGCAGTCGGATCTTGTAGGATTTTTTCCATTTTTTGTTCCTCACATTCTGGGTATTCGAGTCCACTGATTGATTCTTTGATGGCTTTTAAGTCTTGATAAACCGCTTGGCAGTTGACACAAGTCTCGAGATGGACGCGAACCAGTTGGTTTTGTTGTTGAGTTAGCTCATTATCGAGATAACCGCTAATAAGCTCTTGAGTTTTATGACACAGTTTCATGGTGAACCTCTTGAATCTGCTGCTGTTCGATAAGTATTTGTCGTAACGCGAGCCGCGCGCGGTGCAAACGAGACATTACCGTTCCTTTAGCAATTGCTAAAATATCGGCTATTTCAGTGTAGGAAGTTTGGTGATAATCGCGCAGCACAATAATTTCTCGGTGCTGCGGCGCCAGTTGTTGCAGGGCTGCGGCTAAGCGCTGTTTAAGTTGATCATTTTCCAGTTTATGCTCGGGTGAAACATCGGTAATAACCTCTGTCTCTGCGATTGTTTGGTAGCGAGAGCGCTCACGCAGTTTATCGATAGCACCATTGCGAACCACACGATAAAGCCATTTCTGCAAATCAACCCCACCTTGCGGTGCGCTGGGGTGGCTTAAAACTTTTACCACGCTGGCCTGCACCAAGTCTTCGGCATCACTGAGATTGCCCAGCATTTGCTTAGCAAAAATCAATGCTTTATGGCTAAAAGTTAGCAGTTCTTGCGATTGACTCGGAGTCACTTTAGCTCCCGATAGTTTGGATTTCATTGAATTAACGTAGCCAACTAAGTTTTATTCCTTTTTTATTGGTGGGTTTTATTTTGAGGAGCGTTAGCCCAGAATCAAGGACAAAAAAAGCGGCATTAGCCGCTTTAATGATTAAAATATCGAGCCTTCTTGCTCTTCCTCAAGATTTAGAGGATCTTCCGATTCTGGATCAAGTACATCGTAAATGGCATCGAGTCCATCGTTGGTATTAGCGATTTCAGTTGGTACATTGTCGTCACGGAAAAACTCGAAAATACCATTGGTTTGGCCGATGGCGGCAAGTTTTCCAGTCTTTGGATCGATTTTGGCGGTAACCAAACCCGGCGGCTGAGTAATGGCTTTTTCAGGAGCGCCCTCAAGCACTCGCTCCATAAACTCTGCCCAAATTGGCATGGCAGCTTTACCACCGTATTCGAATTTACCGAGCCCTCGTCGATGATCGGAAAAACCTACCCATGCTGAGGCTACCAGTTCGCTGTTGTAGCCTGAGAACCAGGCGTCTTTATAATCGTTGGCGGTGCCGGTTTTGCCCGCTAGGTCGTTACGCTTAAGTAAATCGCTATTGCGACGTTTTAGCGGCGTGTAACCAGTTCCGCTTTTAATCACATCTTTCATCATGTCATAAATCACAAAGGCATCGCGCGGATCCATAACTAGCGGCGCCATCTGCTCTTCAGGTACTGGTAGGGTCAAGTCTTCAGGAGTTTGATTTGAGGCGGTAGTTCTCAATCGATGCTCAATAATAAGCTGCTCACACTCCTTACAAACCACTTTGGGTGACGCTTGATACAAAACTTCGCCATCGGAAGACTTCACTTCGCTGATAAAATAAGGATCTACTTGATAGCCGCCATTAGCTAAGACCGCATAAGCCATTGCTATTTCTAGCGGGGTAAAGCTGGCCGCACCCAAAGCGAGTGATTGATAAGGATCCATATGCTCATCGGGCAAGCCCAGTTTGGCTAGATACTTTTCGGCATAATCAGCGCCAATAGAATCGATTAAGCGAATTGAAATGGTATTGATGGAGCGCTTTAGTCCAATTCTGAGGCGAGTTGGGCCATTGTATTTTAAATTATCATTTTGCGGACGCCAAATCTCGTCGATGGCTTTATTGACCTTTATAAAAGGTGCGTCATTAACCAAGCTGGCCGGAGTAAAGCCTTTATTCAAGGCCGCTGCGTAAATAAAAGGTTTGATAACCGAACCTGGTTGGCGTCGAGCCTGAGTCACCAAATTAAATTTATTGGAAAGATAATCAAAGCCGCCGACCAAAGCGCTGATGGCACCGTCTTTTGGATCAAGCGCGACAAAACCGGCCGAGGCTTCCGGTACTTGGCTCAGTTGCCATTGATGCTCTGCAACAAGATTCCCCTCTTTATCCGTCTCAGGGCCAAGATCAATAATTCGGATCAAGCTGCCAACACTGACAATTTCATCTGCTTTTTTGGGTTTATAACCAATGCGATCATCACTGATAAACTTGGCGGCCCATTTTAAACCATCCCAATCGATAACTTGTGTTTCTAATTGCGCATTAAGGACTTCGATGGACTTTTCGTTAACCTTAGTCACAATTGCTGCTTCTAAACCACCGATAGAAGGAGTCGACTCTAGCAGCGTAGTAAGCGCTTCCTCATCAGTTGGGTCGAAGTCTTCAATTTGCATTTCAGGGCCTTTATAGCCATGACGCCTGTCATAAGCTAAGAGCCCTTTTTTCAAGCCTATATTGGCGGCAATTTGCTGCTTGGAATCCAGCGTAGTGTAAATTTCCAACCCTTCGGTATAGGCTTTTTCACGACCAAAACGCTCGATGGTATCTAAACGTGCCATTTCCGCGACATAGGGTGCGTCCAAATCCAGATCCGCAGTATGCTTTTTGGCGGATAAAGGCGTATCTATAGCATCATCATACTGCTGTTGATCGATGTAACCCTCTGATAACATTCGACTTAATACCAAATTACGACGACCAACGGCGCGTTCGGGATTAGAAATAGGGTTGTAGGCCGATTCACCTTTTAACAGGCCTGCCATCATTGCCGATTGGGGTAAATCCAACTCTGTAATGTCTTTGCCGTAATAGACTTGCGCTGCCGCACCGAGGCCATAGGCGCGGTGGCTAAAGTGAACTTTGTTAGTATAAAGCTCAAGAATGTCATCTTTTGACAATTCTTGTTCCATGCGTAATGCCAAAAATATCTCAATTAGCTTTCTTTTAAGGCTTTTTTCGCGAGTTAGGAACATATTTCGCGCGGTCTGCATGGTTAGAGTACTGGCGCCTTCGGTGGCTTCTTGAGTGGTTAGAGCGACTTTGATTACCCGCAGTATGCCGAAAATATCAACCCCAGAATGCTCTCTAAACCGTTGATCTTCCGTAGCAATTAGCGCATTAATAAAGTCCTGCGGTACTTGCTCAAGGGTCACTGGAATACGTCGCACGTCACCAAATTCGCCAATCAATTTGTGGTCTTTGGTGTAAATTCGCATCGGCGTTTGCAGCTGAATATTTTTTAACGAATCGATCGCTGGGATTTGTGGTGCCGAGAAAAGATAGGCGCCTAAAACGATCATAACACCAAATATTGTGAGTAAGCTCACAAAAAAGGCGATTTTCTTCAATATGTTGATGGCAATTTTCATAAAAAGAATTAGTGTGGTTGCTCGAATGGGGATTCCTTACACAAGCCAAGTATACCTTTTTTTAAAAAAAGGGCTGAATTTTTTTGTAAATCAGTGTAAATATAGTATCTTAGAGACATTAGTTAAGAAAAAAGTTTAACTTATTAACCAATAACAAGTTTGATTTTTGGGTGATAAGCGCTAGTATAGGCTTGCGATAAGGAAATTAATGAACCACACAATAAAAGAGGCATAGGAATTATGGTTCTGGGGTTATTTCAAAATAAACAGGTACCGGTAGTCGGTATCGACATCAGTTCCACTGCAGTCAAGGTTCTTCAGCTCGGTAAAGTTGGGAATCGATATAGGGTTGACCGATACGCAGTAGAACCACTTCCACAAGGCGCCGTTGTTGAGCGCGACATCAGAGACACTGAAGCGGTTGGTAATGCCATTAAAAAAGCAGTGCAAAAAGCTCGCGCTACTACCAAGTATGCAGCGGTTGCGGTATCTGGCTCCGCAGTAATTACTCGCTCCATCCAAATGGAAAAAGGTTTGGATGATGAGGAAATGGAAGATCGCATCCGTATCGAAGCGGATCAATATATCCCCTATCCGTTGGAAGAGGTCAATTTAGACTTTCAGGTGTTGGGCGATTCTGTTTCTGGCGAGAATATGGTGGATGTGCTGTTGGCGGCATCACGCAGTACCAACGTGGATTCGCGGGTCGAAGCACTCGAAGATGCAGACTTAGTACCAAAAATTGTCGATATCGAGGCTTACGCCATCGAACGCGCTTATCAGTTGACCAAAAAGAAAACGGTTGAGCATATCGAAAATTCGGTAGTGGCGATCATTGACATTGGCGCGACCATTACCAGTCTAAACGTACTGCAAAATGGTCAGGTGATTTATAACCGCGAACAACTGTTTGGCGGTAACCAGCTGACCGAAGAAATTCAAAGTCGTTACGGCCTTTCTTATCAAGAAGCGGGTTTAGCCAAGAAACAAGGCAGCTTACCTGACGATTATGAATCTGAAATTTTAGTACCTTTTGCTGAAATCATTACGCAGCAAGTGGGTCGTGCCTTGCAATTTTTCTTCTCAGCCAGTGAGTTTAATTCGGTCAATGAGATTATTCTGGCCGGCGGTTGTGCTTCTATTAACGGCTTGGACATGATGATTCAAGAACATTTAGGAACCCCAACTCGGGTCGCGAATCCTTTTGCGGAAATGTCCATCTCTTCGCATGTGAATACGCAAGCGCTCAGCTCGGATGCGCCAGCGATGATGATCAGTTGCGGACTTGCACTAAGGAGTTTTGACTAATGGCTTTGATTAACTTACTTGATTGGCGTGAAGAAGCACGCCAACAGCGTCAAAAAGAGTTCTTTATTACTCTAGGCCTTATGGCTTTATTGGCAGTAGCAATTATGGCGTTGGTTTATTGGATCATGAACAATAAAATCGCAGGCCAAGAAGAGCGTAACCAATACTTGACTACCGAAATTCGCCAGCTTGATCGACAGATTAAAGAAATTGATGAGATCGAGAAAAAATTGGCAGAGTTGGAACAACAGATGGAAGTCATTCAAAACTTACAACGCAGCCGCCCAGAAGTGGTTCGTTTGTTTGATGAGTTAGTCCGCTCTGTTCCAGAAGGTATTCACCTGAACAGCCTTGAGCGCAAAAATGATCAAAATCTTACGTTTGTAGGTCGTGGTGAAACTAATACCCGAATTTCTGAATTTATGCGCAAGATGAATTCTTCCGAGCGCTTAAAGTACAAAGACTTAAAAGAAGTTGAAAAAGAACGTAAAGGAGTGCCAGCGCAAGTGTTTGTACTAGAAGCGCTACAAGTCATTCCGGGCGCTACGCCAGCGGAAGATAGTAACAATCAGGGAGGGGCTAAATAATGGCTGATATGAGTAAATATCAAGACATCAATAATATTGGCAATTGGCCTTGGCCTGGCAAAATCGTGGTCATCATTATCGTGATGCTGGCAGTGTTTGGCTTAGGCTATTACTTTTTTACCAGTGACCAGATTGAAGAGCTTAAGGCAAAAGAGCGTATCGAGCGCGATAAGCTAGGTGAGTTTAGCACTAAGTATAAAAAAGCGGCGAACCTTGAGCTATATCGAATTCAAATGGAAGAAATGCAAGGTATCTTTAATGACTTATTAGAGCGCTTGCCAAAAAGTACAGAGATTCCAGGTTTATTGGATGAAATTTCTTACGCCGCTTCGGGTGCCGGAATCGACTTAATTTCCCACTCCTATCAAACCGAAGTGCCAAAAGAGTTCTACAAAGAAAAGCCAATTTCTATTTTAGCAAGTGGTAGCTACCACCAAATTGCTGATTTTGTTAGTCGAATCTCCAGCTTACCAAGAATTGTAACTTTGCATGATTTTAAAATCGAGCCAGCCAAGGATGCTAAAAAAGGTTTCGATGAAGGTGAGAATGAAGTGCTGAGCTTTTCGGTTTTAGCGAAAACTTATCGTTATGAACCTCAGGATCAATAAGGTGGCTAATGATATGAAAAAAATAAAGACAATGATCAGTTTGAGCTTGATGACCTTAGCTTTAAGCGCCTGTCAAGGTAATGGCTTGAGTGAGCTACAGCAGGAAGTTCAAAAAATTAAAGATTCAACACCGACGGGAATTAAAGAATTACCTCCGGTCATTCCTTACGAGCCTTTTACCTACAGTGCGGTCGATTTACGCAGTCCTTTTGCTGAATTGGATCCCGAGTTTGAAACTCGTTTATTGCAAATCGAAGAAGGCTGCGAAACTGATATCCAGCCGGATCCGAATCGCCGCAAGTTTGATTTAGAGCGCTTTGGGTTGGATGCTTTGCAGTATGTGGGGTTAATTTCTAATAAACGCGAGCATCGAGGTTTGATTAAAATCGAGTCGGGTGACAGTGCTGGAGTGATTCAGCCGATTCATGTAGGCGAATACATTGGTTTGAACGATGGTAAGGTGCTTAAGATTGATAACGATCAGATTACTATCGAAGCCATAGTTCCGAACTCAAAAGGATGTTGGGAAAAACGTCCGCAATACTTGGTCTTAGGACAGTAGGGGGGCAGATAATGAAACAATCAAATACAAGGAATTCACAGCTACACTTGGGTAAAAAAATTATGTCGACAAAAGGTTTTCTCAATAAATGTTCAATAACGATGGTAGCCTTACTAGCATCTTGGGGTGTAAATGCTAGTCAGTTACAGGCAATTGATTATCAAGTGCTACCGGGTGATAAGGTTCAGTTGCGTTTTGAATACAGTTCAGCGCCGCCAAGTCCGCAAGAGTTTACCACTGCCAATCCGGCTAGAATTTCGATGGACTTTGATGGAGTCGACTCTGGCTTAAGCTATAAAACTAAAGCAATCGATGTCGGGGTTTTAAACTCAGTAACCGCGCTTGAAGCGGGCGATAAAACTCGAGTGATTATCAATCTTGAGCAGATGGTGAGTTATAACAGTCGTATTCAAGGTAATGACTTTTTTGTGACGTTGAGTAACGCTGGTTCCGGCTCTGCTTCTAGCGGTAATGTAGCTGCAAGCCTACCCAGAAGTTCCGCTAGCAGCGATTATGATATTGCCAGTATTGATTTTCGCCGCGGTACGGAAGGCGAAGGGCGAGTGTTAGTTAATTTAGGAAGCCCTAATGTATCGGTGGATTTGCGTCAAGAAGGACGTAATGTGATTGCCGACTTTATTGATACGGACATTGATCCGAACTTTATTCGTCGACTAGATGTTGTGGATTTTGGCACTCCGGCGCAGATTATTGAAACCAGCAGCCGTGGCAATACGGTTCGTTTAGTGGTTAAAGCTAATGATAACTTTGATTACTTGGCTTACCAAGCTGATGATCAATACACCATCGAGTTAAAGCCATTAACCAAAGCTGAAATCGAACGTCGCGAGCGTGAGAAGCCTAAGTATTCGGGTGATCGTTTAACCTTGCAATTCCAGGATATGGATCTGAAAGCGATTTTACACACGCTTGGTGATTTTGCTGGCTTAAATATCGTAATTAGTGATGATGTTCAAGGTTCAATGGCACTTAATCTGGTGAATGTTCCTTGGGATCAGGCGCTGGATATTATTCTTAAATCGAAAGGTTTAGGCAAACGCCAAGAAGGCAACGTAATTATGATTGCGCCTGCCGATGTGATAGCAGCGCGTGAAGAGCAAGAGTTAGAGGCTCTAAAGCAGGTCGAAGAGTTGGCACCGCTAAGAACCGAGATTATCCAAGTTAATTATGGTAAAGCGGTAGAATTTGCTTCTTTACTTAAACCTTCTAATCTACAGACCAGTTCTGGTGATGGCACGACTAGCGCAGATCAAACGGTTGGTATTTTATCGGATCGTGGGGCTGTTTCTGTTGACGTCAGAACCAATAGCCTTATTGTTAAAGACGTACCTAGCAAATTAGAAGATGCTAGACGTTTAGTCGAACAATTGGATATTCCTGTTCAGCAAGTGCTGATTGAAGCAAGAATTGTTACGGCGGATGATGGCTTCTCGCGAGATATTGGTGCTCGAGTCGGGGTGACTGATATCTTTAACTCTGATGAAGCATCTGTTTCCGGTACTTTAGATGGTGCTGTCATTAATAACCCTGGCATTATTGTAGAGGGCCTAGATCCTAATAGCATTGGCAGTATTGATGACCGATTAAATGTCAACCTGCCTGTGGCTAACCCGGCTGGTTCTTTAGGCTTGTCCTTCTTTAGATTAGCCGAAGGTTTGATTCTTGATTTAGAAATTTCAGCGCTAGAATCTGAAAATCGTGGTGAGGTAGTTGCCAGCCCGAAAGTGATTACTGCCAATCAGCAGGAAGCCTTTATCAAGGCGGGTGAGGAAATCCCATACCAGCAAAACTCTGGTGGTTCAGGCGGCCTAGGCGGTAATGTAACCGTAGAGTTTAAAGAAGCAGTACTTGAGTTGCGAGTTACTCCACAAATCACTCCTGATGGAAGAGTGAACCTCAATCTTGCCATAAAACAGGATACTCGTGGTGAAACTATTGCATTCCAAGGTGAAGGTAACGTGGGCGCCCCTGCGATTAATACTCAGGAAATAGGTACAACGGTTCTGGTTAATAATGGTGAGACCATTGTTCTGGGTGGTATCTTCCAGCATAGAACTCAGCATACTGAGACAAAAGTTCCGCTGTTGGGTGATATTCCTTTTATGGGCTGGTTGTTTAGAAGCACCGAGCGTTTTGACAATAAGCAAGAGCTGTTAATTTTCGTCACTCCAAAAATATTGAATAACGACTTGAAATTATAAGTTTCATACCCAATTAGCTAAAACCTAGGTATAATCCGTATGCCTAGGTTTTTGGCTTTTTAATATCAGAAAATCAAGAGTAAGAATAATTCATGAAAGGTAAGCGCAACATCTTTTTAGTCGGCCCTATGGGGGCTGGCAAAACCACCATTGGCAAGCAACTGGCAGAAATTCTAAAACTCGAGTTTATTGATAGCGATCATGAGCTTGAAAAGCGAACCGGTGCGCCTATTGATTGGATTTTTGATATTGAAGGCGAAGATGGTTTTCGTAAGCGTGAAGAAGCCATCATAGAAGAGTTAACGCAAATGCAAGGCGTGGTATTGGCAACTGGCGGTGGCGCAATTGTTTCTGATAAAAGTCGTAACTTTTTGGCTGCTCGTGGTGTGGTGGTCTATCTTGAAACTTCAATTGAGCAGCAACTGGAAAGAACCCGTCGTGATAAAAGACGTCCTTTGATCCAAAATGATAATCCAAAGGAAGTGCTAGAGAGTTTGATGACGGAAAGGGAAACGCTTTATACTGAGATTGCCGATCTTACAGTGCCGACTAATATTAGTTCGGTAAAATCCGTAGCGAAACAAATTGTTGAGCTAATGGATCAAAGTATCTAACTAGACAGAACAAGCTACGGGCGATAACTTATTGAAAAACCTACAACTATCGCTATCAGCTAAACCACATCATTACCAAATCCAGATTGGCGAAGGCACTCTCTCTTCGCCGAGTAACTTTAAAGATCTTCCTTTTGCCCATAAAGTGGTGATCATTACCAATAAAAGTTTGGCACCCCTCTACTTGGATTCACTAAAACACTCATTACAGACTGCCAATCCGCAGTTAACGATTATTGATTTTGTTTTAGAAGATGGTGAATCTTATAAATCTTTTGACAGTTTCCAAAAAATTCAAAGTTTTTTACTGCAAGAGCAACTTAAAAGAAACGATGGACTAATAGCACTGGGCGGCGGTGTTATTGGCGATATTACCGGTTTTTGCGCGGCCACCTACCAACGAGGCATAGCATTTGTTCAGATCCCAACCAGCCTACTGGCCATGGTTGATTCTTCAATCGGAGGCAAGACAGCAATTAACCATCCGCTTGGTAAAAATATGATTGGCGCCTTCCATCAACCGCATAAAGTTGTGATTGATATCCATTGTCTACGAAGTTTACCGCGGCGAGAGTTTGCAGCCGGAATGGCGGAGATTGTTAAAGCCGCTATAATTGATTCGACTGATTTTTTTAATTGGCTTGAATCAAATGTTGAAGATATCAAAAGCTTCAATCCTGACTTTCTGATCAAGATGATTGAGCAGGCTTGCGTTATCAAGGCAAAGATCGTGCAGCAGGATGAAACAGAGCAAGGAGTACGAGCCTTGTTAAATTTGGGGCACAGTTTTGGTCATGCGATCGAGAAAACTCTGGGATATGGACAGATGTTGCATGGCGAAGCCGTTGCGATTGGTATGGTGTTAGCGAGTAGGTTAAGCCAGAAACTCAATCTGTTAACTGCAGCCCAAGCCGAGCGCGTGAGCCAGTTGCTAGCAGCGTTTGAGTTGCCTATTCGACTTCCTAAGGATCTTGATGTTAATGCAATGGTAGCAGCGATGGGGTTAGACAAAAAAAACTTGAGCAAGAATCCGCGTTTGATTTTGCCAAAAAAAATAGGACAGGTTATGATTAGCGAAAAGACGAGTTATAGGGAGTTGGCGGACTTTTTAAGCCAACAATAATAATGTCATTTTCAGCGGATACTTCAGAACTCCCCAAAAAGCATCAGCCAATTCACGTGCCAGAGTCGTGGCAGCGTTTGATTGCGGTAATTCGTCACCAACTTAGACCCAATCATTTTATTTTTATTGAAGCGCCTCATCAGGCTGGGAAAACAACCTTTGCCAGTGTCTTAAGCAAAAAGCTGACATTAAATGAGGAAATATCCGTCAGTTATCAAAATCTGCATCCCTTATCAACAACCGAGCAAATCCTCGGCGCTATCCCTGATGTAGACAGCTTCCAATCCCAGATCCAACTGGTGATCTTAGATGATTGCATGGACGTAGACCCATCACAATTAGAGCGGATAATTAGCAGCAACATCGACAAATATTTTGTGGTGTTAGGTGAGCCAGAACTGCTGGATCGGATCCCGCGTTTGCAAGAATCACGCTTTACTCTGCCGCTTTTCAACAAGGAAGATTGCCATAAGCTATTGAATAAACAGCAACACAGCATTGATCCCAGTCTTGATATTCCCTCTTTGGAAAGTGAGCTGATTTATTTCGAAAGCCGAGGATTTCCAGGCGAAGTTTTAAGGCTTGGCGAGCAGCTACAAGTCAAGCTAAAGAAAAAAGCTTCCAGCCTTAAAAGTTATGATTTAGCTAACCGTGGAGTGCTTTCGTCTCTTATCATTGGACTTGGCGTATTGATTTTCCTAGGTTATTTACTGTTTGCTGGCGGTGAAAGCCAAGAACAAGCAATTCAAAGCCCCAAGCCATTGGAGCAAAATACTTCTGAAGCTGAGTCTAAAACTCAAGTGATCGATGGAGGCGAGTTGCCGATCCCTATCTTGAAACAAAGCAGTTCTGAAACAGCTGGTGCTAGTAGCGAAGGTCAGACAGAGGCTGAAAAAGAGGTCGAAGGTGGGGAATTGGTGATTGAGTCGACGCAGTCAGCGGCGATTGCCAACAACAGTTTTGAGGTCTGGATTGAAACTCGCTCGCCAGAGCATTTTACCATTCAACTGTTTTCTCATAAATCTAAACAAGAAGCCGAAGCTTTTAAGCAAGAATTGGATTTGGCCGATTCTTATGTGTATCCGGCAAGAGTGAATGGTGAGACGCATTTTCGTGTGATTTGGGGAGACTATCCCAATCGAGCACGGGCCCAACTGGCGATTCAATCGCTCCCCCAATCGATTATGCAGCAAAAGCCTTGGCTTCGCTCTTTTAGCTCGCTCGCCAAAGAATTGCAGCAATAGATTATCCTAAGAATTATGCTGTAGCCGCCTAAGCTTTGCTTTATAATGGCGGCAAATTGTTAAGTGCTAAAATTTCATGTCAGCTGCTTTAAAAAACGATCGTTATATTCGTGCCTGTTTACAACAAGAAACCGATAGAACTCCGATTTGGATGATGCGCCAAGCCGGGCGCTACTTGCCTGAATATCGTCAGCTGCGGGCTGAAGCTGGAAGTTTTATGGATCTGTGTACCAATCCTGAGCTGGCTTGTGAAGTAACGCTACAACCATTGCGTCGCTTTCCGCTAGATGCGGCTATTTTATTTTCAGATATTTTGACCATCCCTGATGCTATGGGCTTAGGATTGTACTTCACTCCTGGTGAAGGCCCAGCGTTTGAAAAGCCCGTGCGCTCTATGGCGGAAGTCGCGGCGTTGCCGATCCCCAATCCTAACCAAGAGTTAAAGTACGTTACCGATGCCGTAGCGACCATCAGAAAAGCTTTGCAAGGCCAAGTGCCGCTGATTGGTTTTTCCGGCAGTCCTTGGACCTTAGCCACCTATATGGTGGAAGGCGCGAGCACCAAAAACTTTTCTTGGGTTAAAGGCATGATGTACCAAGAGCCCAAAGCGATGCATGCCTTGCTGGAGAAGCTGGCAGACTCAATCATTCTTTACTTGAATGCACAGGTCGCGGCTGGAGCTCAAGCCTTGATGATTTTTGATACTTGGGGCGGAGTATTAACTCCAGCCGATTACCAAGAATTTTCGCTGCGTTATATGCAAAAGATTGTAGCCGGACTCACCCGAGAAAAAGATGGACAAAAAATACCGGTCACTTTGTTCACCAAAGGCGCCGGTAATTGGCTGGAGCAAATGGCACAGACTGGGGCGGATTGTTTAGGGGTCGATTGGACCACTAATTTGCAGGATGCTCGGGCACTGGTTAACGGCAAAACCGCTTTGCAAGGTAATATGGACCCTTCGATTCTGTATGGCTCGGAACAAAGAATTCGTGAAGAGGTTAGCAAAATTCTCGCCAGTTATGGACAAGGCTCTGGTCATGTGTTTAATTTAGGTCATGGCATCCATCAAACGGTGGAGCCTGAAAAAGCGGGTGCTTTTATTAAAGCAGTTCACGAATTAAGTCCACAGTATCATTTGTAATATTCGAACAAACTGATAACAAAGTTAAGGGATTAGTAAAAGTAGCAGCCATGCTAAAAGAAAGTGAGTTTAAGCCGCCTTGGTGGCTCAGCAACCGTCATCTACAAACCTTTTGGAGTCCTTTGGCTCCAAAGACTCCTATACCGAATTTATTGCGAAAGCGCTTGGAGTTAGCAGACGGCGACTTTCTAGATTTGGACTGGGTTAATCGGGACAAAACGAGCCCCACTCTAGTGCTGCTACATGGCTTAGAAGGTAATCTTGACTCGCCTTATCTTAGACGCATGCTGAATCAGCTTGAAGCTAAAGGCTGGCGGGGACTTTTGGTTTATTGGCGTGGTTGTAGCGGTGAACCTAACCGAACCGATAAAACTTACCATGCCGGACGCAGTGAAGATTTAGAAGCTGTGATGCAACATTTAGCTGCGAATGATATCGAGCAGCCTATTTTCGTCGCCGGTTACTCTCTAGGCGCTAATATTTTACTGAAATGGCTTGGCGAAAAAGGCCGCGATGGTCTCGACGCGCCTATTCGAGCAGGCTTTGCGGTATCCACGCCGTTTGACTTATCTATTTGTGCCGATTCTATAGATAAAGGCTTTTCGAAAATTTATAAGCATTATCTGTTAAGCACCTTGAAGAAAAAAATAATCGCCAAGTATTCAGCTGAGCGTTTGTTAAAACTGCTGAACTTAACCGCTAAAGATATTTTGTTGATCAGCAGTATGCGTGAGTTTGACGATAGAATTAGCTCTAAGCTCAACGGTTTTCTTGATGCTAACGACTATTATGTTCAATCTTCTAGCAAGCAGTATCTTAAATACATACAAGTGCCAACCGTGGTTATGCATGCGGCTGACGATCCCTTTATGTCGCCAGAAATTATCCCGAAGGAGTCTGAACTGACAAGCTCATTAGAGCTGCGCATTTCGGAAAATGGCGGCCATGTAGGCTTTGTTCGCGATATTGATAAAAGCGGCAATAGTTTTTATTTGGAAACTTCAATTCTTGATTATTTCAGTAGTTTTGTAGATGCTAAAGAGAAATCTGCCTAGCATTTTCATACAGTTTTGCTATGCTGGTTTGACCATTGTTAGTCACTCTGAATTTGATGCAGCAGACATTCGAAAAATTACAAAAAGCCCGTCGTCAAAATCCTTTCCCAAGTTTAGCTGAACGTAAAAAGTGGCTTGATTTGCTGCAAACTCTGGTCTTAGAAAATGAAATCGCAATTATTGAAGCGATTGACAAAGACTTTACTGGTCGTGCTGAGTTTGAAACTCAACTAGCAGAAATTTACCCCTCAATAAAAGCGATAAAACACGCAAAGAAAAAGCTGTCTAGTTGGATGAAACCTGAAAAAAGGCCGGTTTCAATCTGGTTTAAACCGGCAGCGGCTAAAATAATCTACCAACCTTTAGGAGTGGCTGGGATTATTGTGCCCTGGAACTATCCGTTGTATATGGCCTTGGGTCCCTTGGCTTGTGCCATTGCTGCGGGTAATCGAGTGATGCTGAAAATGTCAGAGTTTACTCCAAACTTTAGCCAACTTTTTGCCGAATTAGTAAAAAAATATTTGCCCGCTGATGTGATCTCGGTAGTTAATGGTGGCCCAGACGTCGGGGCCGAATTTTCGCAATTACCTTTTGACCATATACTATTCACAGGCTCAAGTAGGGTGGGCAAGATGGTGATGAAGGCTGCTAGTGATAATTTGACACCCGTGACCTTGGAGCTTGGCGGCAAGTCACCTACCATCATTGACGAAAATTTCTCTTTAGCGCTTGCTGCCGAAAAGATCATGTTTGGTAAGTTGTTAAATTCAGGGCAAACTTGCTTAGCGCCCGACTATGTTTTTGTTAAAGCGGGTCAAGAAGAAGCTTTTGCCGAAGCCTGTAAAACGGCTGCGCAAAAATTTTATCCTAAATGGAATGCTAAAGAATATTCAGCAATTAACTCGTCGAAACAATTTCAGCGCCAAGAAGCGATGCTGCAAGATGCGATTGATAAGGGCGCTGAAATTGTTTATTTAAATAATAATCAAGAAACCACTGATGGTCGGAAAATGTCGCCTGCAGTGGTTTTGCAGACTCAAGCTGAGATGCAAATTCGGCAAGAAGAAATTTTCGGACCTGTGTTACCGATAGTTTCTTACCAAAATTTTGATGAAGTGATTGATTATGTTAATGACCATCCGCGGCCTTTAGCCTTGTATTTATTTAGTCATAACCAAAAGCGCATAAAACGTATTTTAACTGAAACCACTTCGGGCGGCGTGACCCTCAACGATGTGATCTTGCATGTCAGCCAAGAGAGTCTGCCCTTTGGTGGTGTCGGTAATTCAGGCATGGGTCACTATCATGGCTATGAAGGCTTCAAGACTTTCTCCAAAGCCAAAAGTGTGTTTAAACAAAGTCGATTGGCTGGTACTAAACTCATGTATCCACCCTACTCTAAATTGGCCAAAATGCTTTATCGATTAATGCGAGGCCGCTAATTTTTAATGGCAACTCGTCGAGCCTTTCTGAAAGTATCATTATTGGGGAGCCTAGCTGTCGCTTCCGGAGTGTCTATTTGGCAATACAGCTTGGAAGATTCGCAACAGGCTGTAGAGTCTGATCCCTATCGATATCAATTTCTGAATCAAGATCAGCGGCTACTAATTTATGCTTTATTGCCTGCGTATTTAGGCTCTGCTTTAGCGCCGTTAGATTCGACTGAATTTAGATTAGGTTTGATCCGAGAAATCGATCAGGCGCTTGCCTTTGTGTCACAGCAAAGCCAACTGGAGTTGCAACAATTACTGGACCTACTGAGCCATCAATTAGGGCGAGCTTACGTGGCAGGCGTTTGGACCAACTGGAATCAAGCATCTCCAGCTCAGCTGAGCAGCTTTTTGCAAGATTGGCGTGAAAGTTTTATCGCTTTGCTTCGTGCTGGTTATTTGGGTTTACATCAATTAATTTTTGGGGCTTTTTACGCGCAAGAACCCAGTTGGGCTGCTATCGGTTACTCAGGGCCTCCAAAATTGAATTTGAATGATGATTTCTATGCTCAATTTGATGAGTAATTTCCTTTAGAGCTTTATGATAAAAAACGATCCTCAAGCTATCGATGCTAACCAACTTGGATCAAGAGTCCTAGAGACCGACATTGCAATCATTGGTAGTGGTGCTGGCGGTGGGGTGAGCGCGGAGATTTTTGCCAAACAAGGATTTAGGGTGCTACTGCTAGAGGAAGGACCTTACCTCACGGCGCGTGATTTTAAGATGCAGGAAAAAGAGGCCTATCCGTTGCTCTACCAAGAATCCGCTGCCAGAAAAACCAAAGATAAGGCAATTAATATTCTTCAAGGGCGGAGCGTTGGCGGCTCAACAACGGTTAATTGGACCTCAAGTTTTCGTACTCCTGACAAAACCTTAGCTCATTGGCAGAAGCATTATGGCTTGGCTGATCTGAGTCCAGATAAGATGGCTCCTTGGTTTGAGAAAATGGAGCAGCGCTTAAATATAGCGCCTTGGGCGACTCCAGCCAATGCCAATAATGATGCAATTAGTCGGGGCGCAAAAAAACTGGGTTGGTCAGCAAGAACTATCGCTCGCAACGTTAAAGGCTGCGCAAATTTGGGTTATTGTGGCATGGGCTGTCTGCTCAATGCCAAACAATCGATGTTGGTGTCGACCATTCCTGCGGCAAAAAAACTGGGTGCTAAAGTCTTATATCAAGCGCGTGTGGAGCGATTGCTGATTGAGGCAGATAAGGTCGTTGGTTGTGAGGTCTATCCGGTTAACCATGCTTCGAAAAGAACGCACAATGCAGCCATCACCATTAAAGCAAAACATACTATCTTAAGTGCTGGCTCGATTGGCTCGCCCGCGGTGTTATTGCGATCGAAGGTTCCGGATCCTTTTAACAGAGTGGGTAAGCGAACCTTTTTACATCCAGTGGTGGCAAGCGCGGCTTTTATGCCACATCAAGTCAATGGCTTTTACGGCGCCCCTCAGTCGATTTATAGCGATGAGTTTTTGTGGCCAAAGGCTAATAAGATGGGCTTTAAGATTGAAGCGGCGCCGCTGCATCCTTCATTAGTTTCGACAGTGCTAACCCCTTTTTCCGAGCAGCATTTTGATTTATTTAAGGATTTTTCTAAAATTCAAGGATCGCTTGCCTTATTGCGCGATGGCTTTTCAGAAGACAGTCAAGGTGGTCAGGTGTGGTTAGATAAGTTTGGTTATCCTAAATTGGATTATCCATTGAATGATTATTTTTGGACTGGTGCGCGCAGCGCCTTACTCGCTATGGCCGAACTGCAATTTGCAGCAGGTGCTAAGTCAGTCTATCCATCGCATATGGACGCAAAAAAATACCCTAGCTGGCACCAAGCAAACAAAGCGATAAAACAATTTACCATGAAAGAATTAAAAACAATGGTCTTTAGTGCGCACCTAATGGGGGGAAATGCGATGGGAGCCGATGACAAGCTATCGGTTGTGGATGAGCAAGGCAAATTTCGTTGGCTGGATGGATTGCACATTTTTGATGGCTCAATCTTTCCCACCAGCATTGGTGCCAATCCGCAATTATCGATTTATGGCTTAGTAGCCAAACTGGCCACCAACTTGTCTACGCAAGTTTCCAAGCGTGCCTCTGAGTAAGTTCAGTCTAACTATCATAATCGTTTAAAATTCAGTAAGATAAGCCTAATTTAAGGCTTTAGATGCAATAACACTATGAGCAAACGGGTTTTATATCCTGGAACTTTTGATCCCATTACCAATGGTCATATCGACTTGGTCAATCGTGCTTGTCGCTTGTTTGATAAGGTCATTATCGCAGTGGCCGATAATCCTAACAAACAACCGCTATTTTCACTTAAAGAAAGGGTTGATTTGGTTGAGGGGGTTTTCGCTGGTAACCAACAAATTGAAGTTTTGGGCTTTACCGAGTTACTGGTCGACTTTGCGAAGAAACAAGATGCTATCGCAATTTTGCGCGGTATTCGGGCGGTTTCCGACTTTGAATTTGAGTTCCAACTGGCCAATATGAATCGTCACCTTGACCCCGATTTAGAATCTTTTTTCTTAACCCCATCTGAGCATTACTCCTATATTTCATCCTCCTTGGTGCGAGAAGTGGCGTCACTAGGCGGCGATATTAGTGCCTTTGTCGATCCTAAAGTTGGCGCAGCCTTAGCGCAAAAGTTTGGTGCTGAGAGTTGAGGTATGAGCTGACGGCTAAAGTGAGCGCTGGAAGCACTCGAACTTTATTTTAATTTCAGGGATAATAGAGCCAGAAAGTAAGTCAATCCAAGATCCGATAGTATCAAGTCTTGAGAACCGAGAGTAAATAGCAACTATGTCGTTAAAAATTACTGACGAATGCATTAACTGTGATGTGTGCGAGCCGGAATGTCCGAATGAGGCCATTTATCAAGGCGAAGAAATTTATGAAATTGATCCTAATAAGTGTACTGAATGCGTTGGTCACTATGAAGAGCCACAGTGTCAGTTGGTGTGTCCGGTAGATTGTATTCCGCTGGATGAAAATAATGCAGAATCGAAAGAACAGCTTATGGTGAAATACGAAAAGCTGACAGGTTTACCTTACGTCGAAGTTTAATTCGTAATGCAAAGCGGCTTAAGGTCGCTTTTTTTATCCTAGTTAAAAATAAAAATCATTATGTCGAAAAAAATCACGCTACTTGATTGGCTAAAACAAGAGCCTTTTAGTTTGACGTTATCCTCGGGTTTCTTCGGCTTTTTTGCTCATACCGGAGTCTTAACCGTACTGGAAGAAGAGGGATTAACTCCGCAAAGAGTGTTAGGGGCTAGCTCAGGTGCTTTGGCAGGAGCTTGTTGGGCGGCGGGGATTAACTCGATTGATTTGCGCACCATTTTATTTGCGCTAAAACGGCAAGATTTTTGGGATCCGGGTTTTGGTTGGGGATTACTTAAAGGTGAAAAATTTCGACAAAAGTTAGCGGAAATTTTGCCCGTAAATCGTTTCGAAGATTGTCCTATTCCGCTGGCTTTATCCGCCTATGATCTAAAAAAGTAGGCAAACGCTGGTGTTGGATTCGGGCGATCTGGTTGCGGCGATTTATGCCTCTTGCGCCATTCCTGTGATGTTCCAACCTCTTGATTATCAAGGCTTTCGTTTGATTGATGGCGGGGTAAAGGATCGGCCAGCGTTAGCCGCTGCCCAGTCCGATGAGCGGATATTTTTTCACCACATAGCTTCTAAATCTTCTTGGCGTAAAAAAGAGGATCCTTCGATCCAGATCCCCAAGCGTGACAACTTAGCTTCGTTAGCTATTTACGATTTGCCACGTTCTGGTCCGTTGAAACTTGAGGTGGGACAAGAAGCCTATCAAAGGGCTTACTTTGCCACGCGCCGCGCTTTAAATATGGAATTAATAGATTCGAATGTGTCGGTAGCAGGCTAGTTTATACTAGGTAAATGCCATCCGCTTCGATACGAATTTTGCGCTCTTTGTAGAGTTTACCGATGGTGCGTTTGAACACGGCTTTACTCACCTTGAAAGTACGATAAATATCTTCTGGGCGGCTCTTGTCATTGAGCGGCAAATAGCCTCTTTGCTTTTTTAACTCATTGATCACGTCGCCTGCCAAGCGATCCTTGTCTTGAATCGCGCCTTTACTCAAAGCCAAATGGATTTTTCCATCCGGTCGTAGTTCTTTGATAAAACCTTGTAGCGATTGCCCGACTTTTAAGGGTGTTACGGTTTGGTCTTTAAATATCATCCCTGAATGCTGATGATTAACGATAGCTAGATAGCCCAGATCGGTTTTGCGTCGAATAATCAGATCCACCGCTTGGCGTTTTTTATAGAAAGTTGGAGTTTTATCCAAATAACGATCTAACTTACTGGTGGCGACAATTCTTTGGCTGGCATTATCAATATACAGATAAACGAGATAAGAGCGGCCCGCTTGCATTGGTTTAAACTGTTGGCCATAGGGAGCCAATAAATCTTTTGGCAGACCCCAGTCCATAAAGGCCCCGACTTTGTTGACTTCCAAGCATTTGAGTAACTGGAATTTGCCGACTTGGGCTTTGGGCGTCTCAGTGGTGGCAATAGGGCGGTCTTCAGAGTCGAGATACACGAAAACCTCAATTTTATCGCCAATCGCAAGATTGGACGAGGCGTAGCGTAAGGGCAATAAAATCCTATCGTGAGGCGGGCTGGACTCTCTCTCGCCTAAATAAAGGCCATGCTCATTGCTTTTTAAGACAAAAAGTTGATTGTATTGTCCGAGTTTTATGCTCAAAGATAGTTCGCCTGTGGTTAGTCCGTGGGTTCCATTTCCACTATTATCGGAAATTTACCTTGCATAATAATATGCCCCAAATAGCGTTTAGAACCAGTGGTGGTGAATTCAAACTGATAACGTTTGAGTAATCTTAACTTATTCTCGTTATTTCGGCCAAAATACAGGCTTTTTAAGGCAACATAGCCATCAAGGTTCTGCACCTGTGATTCTTGACAGGCCTGTTGCGCAGCTCGATAAGCGGACTCTCGAACTGTCGTATTGTAGCTATAGAGGCCGGTTAAAAGTGCAATAAAAAGCAGGATAAAAAGATAAGTCATTGACGGTTCGGTTGTTTATTAGTGGTAAATTATCATTAAAAAAGGCGACCTAAGTCGCCTTTAGCAAAATTGCCAGTGTTACTTTTTTCCCACCAGCCAACGGGCTACGGTGATCTTTTTAGGGTCAACTCCAGCGTCTCGCGCTTGGTCGACGGCTCGCAACATAATTTCGTTTTCCGCTTCATTATGAACGCGGATCAATACTGGTGAACGCGGATCTTCGGAAAGCTTAGTTTCGATATTTGCGCCAATCGCTTCAGGGTCGATGATACGCTCCTCAAGGGTAATACTGCTCTTATCATCAATCGAGATCACGATAACCTGCGGTGGATCTTCGGTTGGAGGCGAGTCAGAGTTATTACTTGGACGCTTTAGATCGATCGCGGATTCTTTAATAAACGAGGTAGTAACGATAAAGAAAATCAACATGATAAACACGATGTCTAGCATCGGCGTCATATCGATATTCGTTTCGTCGTCTTCTCTATGTTTTCTTCTCATCTGTATTTCCTACCACTTGCGACTTTCGCCGCCATTAAAATAGCTAATTTACTACATTGTAGCCGACACATTAAAGGGGATCTAGCGAAAAAAGTCCAGTTTGTGCACTCCTTAATTGCTAGTTATCTCTGGCAATTGCCACAATAATAACTGGCTCTTTGCCCAATGACTTTGCGTTTGATGGTGGATTGGCATTTCAAGCAAGCTTCACCATCACGTCCGTAAACATTTAACTGCTGTGCAAAATAGCCCGGATTACCGTCGGTTTGGGTAAAGTCTTTTAGGGTGGTGCCGCCCTCGGCTATGGCTTTGGCTAATACATGCTTTATCGCATCCACCAGTTTGCTTAAACGTACTTTGCTGACTTTATTGGCAATCGCAGTGGGCTTTATCCCCGCGAGGAATAAAGCTTCCGATGCATAGATATTGCCAACGCCGACCACAACTTGATTGGTCATAATGGCGTTTTTAATGGCGCCTTTGCGTTTGCATAGCGCTTGATGTAGATACTCAGGATTAAACTTATCGGTTAATGGCTCTGGCCCTAGATTATCCAAGATAGCCAATGGCTGATTTTTGGTTTGCCATAACACCGCGCCAAAGCGACGCGGATCGTTAAAACGTAGAGCTTTATCATTGGCAAAAATCACTTCGAAATGGTCGTGTTTTTGCAAAGGTTCTTTGCTTGAGACAATTCGCATAGCGCCAGACATACCTAAATGCATAACTACCGTACCGTGTTTAAAATGCCATAACAGATATTTAGCTCGGCGCTCTAACCCTGTGCTTTTTAAGCCTTCGATAGATTTTGTTTCTATCGCAATAGGCCAGCGCAAAGTCTTAAAGTGGATATTCACCGCTTTAACTTTGGAGCTAAGAATATAAGGCTCTAAACCTTTTCTGGTGGTTTCTACTTCGGGTAGTTCAGGCATTATTAATAAAGTGTTTAATCTTTAATTTAATTTCTTCCCAGCTATTCCCTGAACAGTGGGAAAGCATTTTCTTGATACTAATCTCTATATCAAACCAATTAAATTCTGCTAAAATTAGCAACCCTCTTCCCCAGCATGGTTCTGTGCTGATTAAATAAGATGGGGATACAACATAGCAGTAAAATGTTTCAATATCATCACCAGAAGGCTCTCTAATTTCGATTTCAATTTTGAAATTATTTATATCTTTGGGAAGTTCGTTTTTTTCAATTTGAGCGCTTGATATTGCGAATAGCTGGGGATGCATATTATTTTATATAAGATGTTTTCTTTAGTATATCAAAAAGCCCAGCAAAAACTGGGCTTCGAAACTTCAAAATTACTTAATTCTTTTAAATAAGTAAGTTATCGCTGCTAGCGCTGGAATAATAAGTAATGCAATAACCATGGGTACGCTGTCTTTAATAACTTCTACGTTAAAGGCGTAAACGGATACGACATCGGCGATGTCGGTTAATACTCTGACGATTAAAATGGTTAATAGAGCTTTGTGCGACTTGAGAAGTAGCGCGACTACAATACCTATCGCTGTTACTAGGTTTCTAGTGATATACAGTTGTGTGACGTAATTGAGTTCTGATATACCTGGAATAAAATCACCAGGACTCATAGAGGTGCCTATGGAAAAGAATGTAACTAGACCGATTTGCACTAAGATAATAATCCAAACCCAGATAGGGAGAAACTTTGCTGTAGACTGATTTTGACTCATATTGACTCCATTATATATCAGTGAAATTACTTCGATTGAATGAAGCTATAGTAGAGAATAAGTTTAAAGATGGCTAGCTAGGGCTGTGAGAAAATGATCTGGAATTGAAAAGAAAAAACCCAGCAAGTGCTGGGTTTTTTAAACTGCCGAAGGAGGCTGCAGTAATTTAAGATTAAACCAATTAATTACTTAATTTTGCCTTCTTTGTACATTACGTGCTTGCGTACCACAGGATCAAACTTTTTGATCTCCATTTTACCAGGCATGTTTTTCTTGTTCTTGTCAGTGGTATAGAAGTGACCTGTACCAGCGCTAGAATTTAAACGAATTTTATCACGCATGATTTAGCTCCTTATACCTTATGACCAGCTTTGCGAACGTCAACTAGTACCGAGTCGATACCTTTCTTGTCGATGATGCGCATACCTTTCGTAGAAACGCGCAGTTTCACGAAACGGTTTTCAGACTCAACCCAAAAACGGTGAGTGTGTAGATTAGGTAAAAAACGACGCTTAGTGCGGTTTTTTGCGTGTGACACATTGTTACCTGTCACTGGGCGCTTACCAGTTACCTGACAAACTTTAGCCATGATTAGCCTCCAAAAATAACCTTAAATTCCGCCTTAATTGGTATTTTTAAGGCGATACTGCAAATTAGGGCGCACTTTATACCAAAATCGGCCGCCTTTAGCAATGAAAAGCCAAGGATTTTAGCTATAAATACGCGATTTCGCCGCTTTTCGGCGATTCTTACTAGAGTCCGAACGGATGCCTACCTTATAAGAGCCCATGCTCGGCAAAAGAGTAGGTCTTGGACTGGGCGACGATTATATGATCCAGCGTACGAATATCAACCAATTTTAAGGCTTTTTTTAGTTGTTGAGTGAGGCTAATATCTGCTTCGCTTGGTTTGGGTTCGCCGCTAGGGTGATTATGGGCAAAAATTACTGCTGCAGCTTGGTAGGCGAGGGCTTTTTCTACCACAATTCTTGGGTGCACTTCGGCGCTATTAATAGTGCCTTGGAACAAGACTTCGGTAGCCCGCAATTGGTGTTGAGAGTTAAGTAGCAACAGGCAAAATTGTTCACGTTTTTGTTGGGATAGTAAGCTTTTCAAGTACAGCTTAACCTGTTCGGGGTTAGTGAACGCTTGCTCTAGCTCTAAAGACTGCTGTAGATAGCGCTTAGATAACTCTAAGGCCGCTTGCAGCTGACAAAATTTGGCAGTTCCTAACCCTGGATAGCGCTTAAAAGTGGAAAAGTCGGCTTCTAGCAAGGCTTTGAGCCCTTGAAAGTCGTGCAATAGATAGCGTGCTAAATCCACTACGTTAAGTTTTCTGGTGCCGGTTCGCAGGAATATTGCTAGCAGTTCGGCGTCACTTAAATGGGCTGCACCCCTTGTCATTAGGCGTTCTCGGGGTCTTTCGGCTTGTGGCCATTCCATAATTTTCATGGGTATTTCCTTATCCAGTTAAATCCTTACTTGCAGTGTAAATTGTGTTAGTGAGTTAGTAATTGCTTCAATCTCTATAATTTTAGTGCGCAAAAGCGTAAACTATTGCCATCAATGTGAACCAAATCAACTATTTAGGATGAATTTAAGCCAAAAGAAAATACTATTGGGCTTAACGGGGGGGATTGCGGCCTATAAAGTAGCCGATCTTTGTCGACAGCTAGTAAAGTCTGGGGCGGAAGTTCGGGTGGTGATGACTAAGGGTGCAAAAGCCTTTATTACCCCTTTGACTCTGCAGGCACTTTCTGGCAATCCGGTTCACGACGATTTGCTTGATCCCAATGCCGAAGCGGCCATGGGGCATATTGAATTGGCAAAATGGCCGGATTTGATCTTAATTGCTCCAGCGAGTGCAGATTTCATTGCTAGAAGCACTGCGGGAATGGCTGATGATTTACTGGCGACTTTGTGTCTTGCCACTGCTAAGCCAGTAGTTTTGGTGCCGGCAATGAACCAGCAAATGTGGGCTAACCCTGCTACTCAGGCCAATCTCGAGGTTGCTGCACGACGTGGTATGCAGATTTGGGGGCCAGCTTCTGGCGAGCAGGCTTGCGGCGATGTGGGTTTGGGGCGAATGATCGAGCCTATCGAAATCGCTCAAAAAGTGGATGAGTTTTTCCATCATAAACCCTTAAAAGGTCAGCGCTGGCTGATTACTGCTGGGCCAACGGTAGAAAAGATCGATCCCGTGCGCTATTTGACTAATCATAGTTCAGGAAAGATGGGGTTTGCGATTGCCGCGGCAGCGGTGAGTTTGGGCGCAGAGCTGGTGCTAGTTAGCGGCCCCGTGAATCTATCTACGCCAGCTGGCGTTAAACGAATTAATGTTGAGTCGGCGCAACAGATGTTAGCGGTGGTACAGGAGCAGTCTGTAGGTACAGACTGTTTTGTGGCATGTGCAGCGGTTTCCGATTATCGAGCCAAAGATAGCGCCGAGCATAAGATGAAAAAGTCGGGTGATGCTGGTTTACAATTAGAACTGGTGCAAAATCCTGATATTTTAAAGTGGATGGCGGCTGAATCTGGGGCCTTTTGTGTGGGCTTTGCCGCGGAAACCGACAATCTAGAAGCGTACGCTAAGAATAAGATGGTAAAAAAGGGCATTTCGATGATCTGTGCCAATGATGTGGGTCGAAGTGATATCGGGTTTGGCAGCGATCGAAATGAGCTTAAGGTCTTTTATCAATCAGCAAACTCGGCAGAAGAAGCGCGACACTTTGTGATTGGACCAGCGTTGAAAAAAGATGTAGCAAAAGAATTAGTAGAACTTATCGAGCAATTACAACAGCAGTAGAAGATATAAGGATAGAGGTTAGCAGGAGAACAAATGAGAAAGGGTAAAAATTTATTAAGCTTTTTTATTCCAGCGATAGCAATTGGTGCGGTACTAATTTTGGTGGCTGCTGCTGCCTTTTACTTTTGGGGTTATAAGCAACCGCTAGAGCAGCAAGCCAGCTTTTATTTGCAGTCTACGGTGGATGAAAAAGCTAAAAAGATCGCTGACCGTATTGCTGAAATCCAAGCTAGAGTTGATCAGCTAGCGAAAACCGAGTCAAACGAAGAACAGTTTAAAGCCAAGGTGCAACAGTGGTTACCTGAGGTGGATTCGGTGGTCTTTATTGCTGAAGATAATTTAAATGTTAAGCCTGACGCCTCTCCAGCCATTACCCATGTAGTGCTTGATTTATTTCGACAAGCGTTAGGTGGTGCTAATACAGCGCCTGAGCTAATTATCAAAGATGGAAACCCCAGTTATGTTGCCTTTGTCAGCAAGTTGACGAGCCAATCTGATGCTGCTGATATGCCAAATAAATTGGTGTTGGTGGCCATCCAACCGCAACGCTTTGCGACTATGTTGGGCGCCATTCAGGGACCTTTGCAGTTGCAGGTCTTACAACACTACACCGATGGTAATCACTTGATTGCCAGTGCCGGCAATTACAGCGCAGCTGCTGGTGTTCCGTTGGTTGAATCAGAGCGTTTTGGTACTAATTGGTCCGTGGGCTTATGGCAAGATGCTAGTGCTTTTAGCCCGAGCATGTTACTGCCTTTAGCTTGTCTTTTGGCCATTTTGGGCGGAGTGTTAGTGACTGCATTATTGCCTTATCTGAATTTAAATTCGCAACTCAAATCCGAAGCACGAAGCTTTATTAAAGGGATCGCTGATAATCGTATGCCTTCGAACTTCAAGATGGGTTTCTTCAACGAGCTGGCGGCAAGTTATCGCCGGGTACATGCCACCGATGAGGTGGATGAAGTGCTTGAAGAGGCGCAAGAAGTTACGACAGATACTTCAGAAAAAGCTGACGATGAGGTGGCGACTGATAAGCTGGAAGTCGATTTAATCCAAGTGGCAGAAAAAATTTCGCCAGAGATTTTCCGTGCTTACGATATTCGGGGGGTTGCGGGTAAAAATCTGAATGAAGAAATTGTCTATGCTTTAGGACGTGCCATCGGTAGTGAAGCTTATGCTCGTGGCGAACAGAAAATTTTGGTGGCTAGAGACGGACGAATTTCTAGCCCGCGCTTACACAATGCGCTGTTACAAGGCATGACCTCAAGTGGTCGTGACATTATTGATTTAGGCATGGTGCCCACTCCAGTGATGTACTTTGCCACTCAAGCCTTAAATGTGCGCTCCGGTGTGATGTTGACAGGCAGCCATAATCCTGCCCAACACAATGGATTAAAGGTGGTATTGGCAGGCGAGACTTTATACGGTCGCGATATTGAAGCCATTTACAATCGCATCAAAGATAATGATTTGTTAAGTGGTAAAGGCGAAGTTAAGCAACTGGACTTTGAACAATCTTATCTGGAAAAAGTGGTCTCCGATATTCAGCTCGATAAACCACTAAAAGTGGTGGTGGACTGCGGTAATGGGGTAACCGGTAATCTCGTTCCTCGCTTATTGCAGGCGTTGGGTTGCGAAGTAATAGCGTTGTACACCGAAGTGGATGGTAACTTCCCAAATCATCATCCCGATCCCAATAGCTCGGCTAACTTACAAGATTTGATAGCCATGGTGCGTACAGAAGAAGCTGACATTGGCTTAGCTTTTGATGGCGATGGCGATAGGCTGGGAGTGGTTGATTCGAGTGGCAAAATTATTTGGACCGACCGCGTGATGATGCTGTTTGCGATGGATGTTTTATCCAGAAATTCTGGTGCGGAGATCTTGTTCGATGTTAAATGCAGCCGTTATTTAGCGGAGGTTATTCGTCAAAACCAAGGGACGCCAGTGATGTGGAAAACGGGTCATTCCTTGATGAAGGCCAAAATGCGCGAAACGGGTGCTCCGTTAGGTGGTGAAGGTAGCGGTCATATCTATTTTAAAGAACGCTGGAATGGTTTTGACGACGCCATTTATGCCGCAGTTCGCTTGCTGGAATTACTATCCAAAGATAGTCGTTCATCGGAAGCGATTTTCTCGGGTTTCCCAGAAGGGGTTTCGTCGGAAGAAATTAATGTACCTATTCCTGATAAGGTTAAGTTCAAATTGATCGATGCCTTATCTGAGAAAGTCGATTTTGAAGGCGCTAACTTGAATACCATTGATGGTATTCGCGCCGAGTATGAGCAGGGCTGGTTCCTAGTTAGAGCTTCAAATACTACGCCGAGCATAGTTGTTAAATTTGAAGCGGATAATGATATTGCTTTAGAGCGGCTGAAGAATATTTTGAAAGCACAACTTGGGGTCGTCGCTCCGAAACTGAAAGTTAATTTTTAATAAAGAAGTAGAAAACAATGGCATTGACAAAAAAATCTACCAAAAGAAAAGAAGAAATATTACAAGCCTTGGCTCTGATGTTAGAAAAAGAGCCTGGGGCGAGGATTACTACTTCTAAGTTGGCCGCGGCGGTTGGGGTTTCCGAGGCAGCCTTGTACCGGCACTTTCCCAGTAAAGCGCGGATGTTTGAAGGTTTGATTGAGTTTGCCGAGCAAGAGCTCTTTTCGCGAGTCAATCGAATTTCCAAAGAGCAGGATTTACTCGAGAACCAGTGTCAGCAAATTATTGCTTTGATTCTAACCTTTGCTAGCCGTAATCCTGGGATAAGTCGTTTACTTACTGGTGAGGCTCTAACTGGCGAGCATGAGCGTTTGCGAGGCCGCATCAGTCAATTGTTTAACCGATTGGAAACACACCTTAAGCAGTTGTTTAAACAGGCAGAGTTAGTTAGACAGGATACTTTTAGTCCCGATGCAGCTAGTCGTGCCAATATTTTGATGGCATTTGCCGAAGGGCGTATTCAGCAGTATGTCCGAACCAACTTTTTACAGTCGCCACTGGCTAATTGGGAGCAAGAATGGTCTCTGTTAAAGATCATTTGTTAAGCATAATTTGTGTAAGAATTGTGGCTTGTTATCTAGAACTTAGGTAATCAATAAAGCGTTGCTTGAGTGCAACGACATCACTACTACCGCACTTTTTCTGACCACTTTCAGAAGGGTGGCATTGAATAGACATCACAATGTTCATACCTTCATCAGTTTCCTTATTTGGCACTCGCGTGATGGAGAGTGCGATTTCATTCTCGTATTCAGGTTTGCGACTTACGATAAGAGTATTGGTGACGATAGATAAAGGTCTTGAGGCGTTTTCGTGAGCAAAAACTTGGGCATAACTCCAAGCTTTATCGCAACTAATTCGGGTTTCGCAGGCGAAAATATCTTTGACATCAATTTGGTTCGGATCGCGCATTGACTCGGTGATGTATTGTTCGGCTTTGAGCTCTTGAAAACGGATACGATCTTTTTCAAATTGAGCATCAATTTCATTGATCTGTTGATTGTATCTAGTGATAGAGTCATCGTTCGAGGTTATTTGGTTTTTGATGGCGGCAATTTCGTGTAAGGTTGCTTCAGGAACCGCTTTACCGCGTCGTTCGTAATCGGCAGCACGCTTTTGTTGTTGCTCCAATTTTCGCTTGAGTGACTTGGTGTGGTTATCAACAATGCGTAGATTAATATTTAAAGTTGCCGTCTGACTTTTTTTGGTGCGCTCAATATCTTCGACCGATTGGTATTGGCGCAACAGCAGCGTATCACGCTGGCGCTCTTTACGACGAGCTTCGGCCTGAGCATCAAGTTGCTCTTGGCGGATCGCTTGCAAGCGTTTTTGTTTGGCAGTAAGTTCGGGCCCGACAATTTCTAAAACGCGCCCCGATTCATTAACCACTTCATAACCTGCTTTTACAGCATGAGTCGGTAGATAGTCCTTAACGACGATATTGCCAGCCTTATCTTTGTAGCGGTAGTAATTCTTGGCCTCAACTAAAGGCGATTGGAAAATAGCAAAAGCGGCTATTAACAAGGTTAATCTCTTCATTAAGAACTAAACTCCATAGGTTTTTCGGTACGCCACTACCTTATCATAAAATTGGCTAAACTGATCGTTTTGCTCTAGGTAGCTAATAAGATCGGTTAAGGTCACGATTGAGTACACTGGCAAGCCATAATCTTGCTCCACTTCTTGCACTGCGGACAATTCGCCCTGGCCTTTTTCTTGTCGATCCAGCGCAATCAATACCGCTTTGGGTTTGGCACCGTTGGCGCTAATAATATCGATGGCTTCGCGAATAGCAGTACCGGCGGATATCACATCATCTACGATCAAAACGTCGCCTTTGAGTGGACTACCAACGATATTACCGCCTTCCCCATGGTCCTTTTTTTCTTTACGGTTAAAACTGTAGGGCTTATTGAGCTGGTGTTTATCAGCCAGTGCTATGGCAGTGCTACTGACTAAAGGAATGCCTTTGTAAGCTGGGCCGAATAAGAGATCAAACTCGACTTTATTTTCCACCAACGTCTGGGCGTAGAACTGGCCGAGTTTGGCCAAGTCGTTACCATCATCAAATAGACCGGTATTAAAGAAATAAGGACTAAGACGACCGGATTTAAGGGTAAATTCGCCGAACTTGAGAACTTTTTTACTGAGGGCCAAATCGATAAATTGGCGCTGATAGTCTTGCATAGTGGTTAGTCTAGATTAAACAAACTGTACGGTAACTGAATGGTAACTGGTTCTTGAAGGAAAAAAAAGTGATAAACCCTGTGACGGTAAGGCAAAAAAAGCAACTCATTAAGAGTTGCTTTCATTCGAAGCTTAGACTTCTAGTTGGACTTACTTAAATTTTAAAGTCCAGGTGTCAATGTAACCAGTGTCGCCATTGTAGTTATCATTAACTTGCAGTCTCCAAGTACCGTTACCACTATTGCTAACTGAGCTAGCATTTAAGCTGTAGGTTTGTTGAATATCGTTAGCACTACCGCCTGTACGGTTGTGTAGAACTGCAGACTTACCGTCAGGAGCAATGATTTTCACTTCTAAGTCACCGATGTAAGTATGCTTGATGTCGACAATGATATCGATGTTACCAATGCTAGTACGACCGGTAACGTTTACCGAGCTGCTTACCGTGGTGTTATCGTAAATATTCACATTGGTATTATTGGTGAACTCATTAGAGCCGCCAGGAGGAGGGGTGGTAGCTTCAGTATAGTCTGCCACCAAAGTTACGCCCGAGTAAGCGCTGTAGCCACGTATCATGACGTGATAAGTGTCTGCTGCAGGAGCTGCTACGGTACAGGTCTCAGAGTTACCCGCTTTATACGGGCGGCAATCGTAACTCGAAGTGGTCGGCTTGGCCCCACGACGGGTATAGAGATCGGCATCACCAGTACCGCCGCTCATGGTAAAGCTTAGGTTAGTTGCACCAGCTGGTACATCAATGGTGAAGAAGGTTTCCGAACCGGTGGCTCCCGATAGTCCGGTTTGGGCAACGCCTTTTTCAAGAACGCCATCGCCTGTTGGAGGCGGGTTACCACCACCTTGCGCGGCGGCAATCGCTGCTGCGGCGTCAAGCATGCCATCACCACAGTTTGCAGTGCTACAGCTAGAGCCTGAAGGGAAAGATTTGGCCGAAGATTTTAATCTAGATTCAACTTCATCCGGAGTTAAATTTGGGTTTACAGCAAACATCAAGGCTGCAACCCCAGCGACGTGCGGAGCGGCCATCGAAGTACCTGCATAATATGCATAACTTTCGGTTGTTGGACCTTGTGAGCCACTGTTAACGGTTGAGGCAACGCCGTCAGCTCCGCCTTCACCGCCTGGAGCTGCGATATCAATTAATGAGCCGTAGTTTGAATAGCTTGCACGATTGGCTTGCTTGTTGGTTGCGGCTACTGAAATGACCCCAGAGCAGTTACCTGGATTGAAGCCCGAAACGTTAGCGTTTGAGTTACCTGCCGCAACTACTACTACCGTGCCGTTAGCGCGTGCTGAGTTGATAGCATTTTGGGTTGTGGTTGAACAGGAACCTGAACCGCCTAAAGACATGTTGATGACTTTAGCTGGGTTTGGATTAGTTGGAACGCCAGAAACGATACCGCCCGCTGACCAGATTATGGCATCCGCGATGTCGGCAGTGGTACCGCCGCAAGTGCCTAGCACGCGCACGGGTACGATTTTGGATTTGTAAGCAACGCCTGCCACACCTTGGTTGTTGTTGGTGACTGCGCCGATAGTGCCTGCTACGTGAGTGCCGTGCCAAGAAGAATTGCTGGCAGGGCCACATTGACCGGTAGTCCAGTCACCCGGATCTGACGCGTCTGAATCACGACCATTGCCATCATTCGAATAGGTGGTGTTGGAAATAAAATCATAACCGCCGATAACGTTGGCATTTAAGTCTGAGTGGTTAGTAATGCCGGTATCCAATACGGCAACCGTTACCCCTTCGCCCTGGGTCGTATCCCAAGCAGATTCAAGGTTAATGCCAGAGGTTGGATCGGTGTAATGCCACTGAACGCCATAGTGAGTATCGTTGGCCGTAGCAAAAGGCTTCATGATGCGGTTAACTTCAACATACTCGATGTCGGAGTCACTGCGTAATTTTGCAGCCATTCTTTCTAAAGCTCGAACGCTTTGTTTACTATCAAAATCAACAATTTGTGAACCAAATGCATTGAAGCGTTTATGCTTGGCTTTGACTCCCAAGCGAGCGCTCAGTTGGCTCATGGCTTTGCTATTACTAATCGATGCGCGTTTAGTTTGAGCGCTAGAGTTGCGATATTTAATAATTAAGCCAGCTCCTATTTCTTGGTTGGCCTGTGAGCTATATGCTTCAAAATCAAAAATTGGTTCGCCGTTACTATCATACTCAACTGCGGTTACTGACGCGGCTGCTAGTGCGCAAGACACAGCAATAGGCGCCAAAGCCTTATTGAAAGGTTTTTTCATTATTTAACTCCTAAGATTTGATACTACCCCATTGAAACTCGATGGTTTCATAAATGATTTGGCTGCTTGGGACTTCCTTATTGATGAGATTCCCTTACAGCGCTCGGTGACTATACAATATCAATAAAGCAAAAATGTGACCTTTATCACATTTGTACAAAGGGGTTACAATAAAAGTTATGATTTTGTAAGAAATGAATAAAAAAAACTTATGTGAGAAATTGCTAAATTAGTGATTAATAATATCAGCTGTTAAATAAACTCGAGTGCGATGATCGCTTCTTCAATGCGAACCACGGTCATTTCATGGAGCACCATTTTGCTTTGCTCTTCTCCCAGAATGCCATCAATATGAACTTTAACTTGATCGCCAACGGATAACTTGGCATTTTCATTGTTACGAACGAGTATGCCGCCTTCTGATAAATCAAGGGTTTCACTAAGGAAGACTTGCGCATCCGCTTGTCGAATGGCTACGGGCAATTGAATTCTGACGCGAGTGAAGCGACGAGAGTTTTCGGCGCTAGTTCTTGCTGTGGCGACTCCTGCTGTCATGACAACTCCTCTCTGAAAAAAACAGCCTATACTTATGATATTAAGAATCTCAGAGCCTGTTGTAAAGAAAAATGTGAGCTACATCTCACTTATCAAGTGATATGGCGCTTTAGCAAGCAAAATTGATGGTATTAACTTTAACGGGATTCGCCTAAAAGGTGACAATAAATGTCACAATTGGCCATTAGAGAGTGCATTGGCGAGCTTAATGTAGCTCGCTAGCTCGATATTTTCGGGTCTTAATTTGGGGTCAACGCCCTGCTGGGCAAGGGCTTCATCAGAAAACCATTGCTTGAGGTTATTACGAATCGTTTTACGTCTTTGGTTAAAGGCTGTGATCACTAATTGCTTCAGTTGTTGTGGCTGGACGACCAGTAACTCGCTTGCTGGGCGCGGCACTAGTCGCACAATTGCTGAATCGACTTTTGGAGCCGGTTGAAAAGCACCAGGCGGCACCTCAAACAGCATCTGGGTTTGGCAATAGTATTGGCTCATGACACTAAGTCGACCGTAATGGTTAGTGGATACCGGAGCACAAATTCGCTGCACCACTTCTTTTTGCAGCATAAAGTACATATCTTCAATCAAGTGATTGTATTGCAGCAAATGAAAAATCAATGGGGTCGAAATGTTGTAAGGAAGATTGCCAACAATTCGTAGCTTGGCTTCGGACTTTGTCGTAGCCAATTGTCCAAAATCGAACTTTAAGGCATCGGCGTGGTGAATATGAAAATTGTTTCTGCTGCCAAAGCTCGCTTCTAGTCTTGGGATCAGATCATTGTCCAGCTCAACCACATGTAAGCCTTCAACTTGGTCTACTAGCAATTCTGTGATAGCGCCCAGCCCAGGGCCAATTTCTACCATGCTATCTTGCTTAGTCGGCGCTATGGCATCAACAATCCTTTGAATATAAAACGGATCGGACAGGAAGTTTTGTCCAAAGCGCTTCCGCGCTTGATGGCCTTTGACTAACTTTGATCGTTGCGAATGGCGGTTAGGATCTTTACTCATGGTTAGCCTTGATAAGATCTATAGTGCTGTTAATGGCATATCTCATGCTACCAATATCGGCAAGGTTTTGACCAGCTATATCGAGCCCTGTACCATGATCGACCGAAGTTCGGATGAAAGGTAACCCTAGGGTAATATTGATGGCGTTACCAAAGCCTTTGTATTTAAGCACTGGTAAACCTTGATCGTGATACATGGCTAAAACGCAGTCGGTGTCGGCTAATAGCTTGGGATTAAAGCCGGTATCAGCAGGGATCGGACCAATCAGTTCGGCGGCGAGCTTTTCTCTTAACGCTTCTAGTGTTGGGATTAGGATATCCAATTCCTCTCGACCTAAATGTCCGTTTTCGCCAGCATGCGGGTTGAGTCCAAGTACCATAATTCTCGGTTTTTCCAAGCCAAATTTAAACTTCATTTCATGACAAATGATGGTGATGACTTCTTCTAATAACTGCGGTGTTATGGCCTTCGGCACTTGGCTTAGCGGTAGATGGGTAGTTGCCAATGCAACTCGTAAGCCTTCAGTGGCGAGCATCATGACAACTTTTTCTACGCCTGCTTTGTCGGCAAAAAACTCAGTGTGGCCAGAAAAAGCAATTCCCGCATCATTGATAATACCCTTGTGGACAGGCCCAGTAACAATGGCATTGACTTGCGAATCTAGCGCCATTTGCGCGGCTATGCGCAAGGTGTTGAGTACATAATCGGCGTTAGCTCTGTTAAGCTGACCGGCGATACTTTGCTGACTAAGCGGGACTTCAATAATCTTGATTTGTGACGGCTGCTGAGTCCGAGGGGGCGTGTTAGCCTCAAAAGGAATAAGTTGAAGTGGTAAGCCAAGCTCCTTGGCCGTTTGAGTTAAGAGCTCGGCATCGGCGCAAGCAATTAGTTCGGCATCGAAAGGCTCTTGAGCAATTTTGACTAAAATTTCAGGGCCTATTCCCGCCGGTTCTCCGGCGGTCAGCAAAATGCGAGGGACTTTCATCGTAAAGTTAAATCAGCAAGCTCAGTTAAAAAGGTTAAATCAAGAGTTGAATTAACTGTTATCTTCGACCACTTTTTTAACGTAGGCTTCATCGCGTATCTCTTGCAGCCAAGTTTCAATCTCTTCGGAAAACTTACGACGGCGCAATACCTGCGCAGCTTGGTTTTTCTTCATTTCATCGGTTTGGTCTTCTTGGCGCTCGCCCATTAATTGAACAATGTGCCAGCCGAAACTGCTTTTGAAAGGCACGCTGATTTCATTAACTGATAGCTTGCCAATCTCGTCTTTAAAAATAGGGTCGTAGATTTCAGGGCTTTGCCAGCCTAAATCGCCGCCTAGGTTGGCCGAGCCTGGATCTTTCGAATGCTGTTTGGCTAATTCCGCAAAATCTTTTTCGCCGTTAGTAATTTGCTCGCGCAGTCGAGCCAAGAGCTTTTGTGCATCATCTTCTGTGGTAATGGCATCAGGCTGAATAAGAATGTGGCGAGCATGAACTTGAAAAACCAGATGCTGTTCTTCGCCGCGCTTATCTTGGAGTTTTACAATGTGAAAACCTGAAGGTGAGCGAATCAAACGAGATACTTCACCGACATCCATATAGTAAACTACATCGGAAAATAGTGAGGGCATTGAAGCATCGGTATGCCAACCAAAGTCACCGCCGGATTCGGCATTTGGTCCTTCCGAGTTGTTGGCCGCAATGACTGAAAAGTCACTACCGTTTTGGATCTGCTGCAACAAATTTTTTGCTTTATCTTGATAGTATTTCTCTGTTTGTTCGTCGGCGTCTTCAGGGACTCTGATCAGGATATGCCCCAGATGATATTCAATTTGCTTTTGTGAATCGATCGCCTGGACAATGGATTCCACTTCTTTTTCGCTAATCTTGATACGCTGATTAACAAAGCCTTCGCGCACGCGATTGACCATAATTTCTTTGCGCAAATCGGCCAAGAACACTTCATAATCTAAGCCATCAGCGGCAAGCTTTAGACGAAACTCAGGCATACTCATACCGTTTCTTTGGGCAATTTGGCCTGCAAAGTGCTGCAGTTCAGCATCCGGAATTTGTACTCCCGCTCGCTCTGCCATTTGTAACTGAATGCTTTCCAAGATCAGGTTATCTAGAATTTCTTTACGTAAGACGTCTTCTGACGGCATTTCAGTTCCGCGCGCAATCAGCTGACCACGAACTTGTGCTATTTTGCGATCCAACTCCGATTGCAACACTACGTCTTCTTCGACTTGAGCGATGACTTTATCAATAACTTCTGCCGATACGTTTAGACTCAAAAAGCCAATGCTGGCCGCGAGTACTAGATTTTGTAATTTCATATAATTCTCTAATGCTTTTCTTTGGTATTACTGGTGATTATTTAGCTTCGACTATTGGCCAAGTCGATCTTGATAACCGTAAATGCTTTCTTCAAGGAATTGGGTGGTACTTCCGCGTAGGCTGCCAATACCTTTCAATACAAATTGCACGAAAACGCCTGAATTGTGCAAGTCGCCTTGGCTCGCAAGCAAATCACCCTGACTATCGAGCTGGATATTCAGATAACGACGACTGACGACTCGAACTGCCCAACAGCAGGACTCGTATTCTAGACCAAAAAACGACTCATTGGTTCTATTTTCTGCTAAATCTCGGCTATATCGGCCTAAAATACGCCAGTTTTCGCTGATTGGCCAAGCTGCAGCGAGCTCGATATCTTCTAATTGACGATCAAAATTGCGACGAACACGATGACCAAGATTCAGGATATGATTGGGCTTGGGTTGATAACTAAGCATCAATAACCCGCGTTGGGTTCTTTCTTCTCGGTCATCCCATTCGATACCACCTTTAATTTCCAAATCGTCGGTCCAGCGCCAATTCACTTTGGCCAAGATCCCTGAGCGACCAATGGTTTCAGCGGCTTGGCCGTCGTTTAAAGTGACTTTGCGATCTTCAAAGTAGCCCACACCGCCAAGAGTAACACTGACTCTTTCTTGACCGGATTGATCAATAAAGCGGCTGGTCAGCGATGCGCTGATTTGATTGGAATCACCGATGCGGTCAATTCCAGCAAAACGGTTGCGGCTGAAGAGTTCGGTAAAGTTAAAGGTCGGAACGCTGGTATCGAAAACCCCGATCCCGGTTTGATCTTCGAACGGTGTGTAGAGGTAAAACAGCCGCGGCTCTAGCGTTTGCGTATAGCTATTTTTGCCGATTTGAAGTGGCTTTTCCAAGAATAATCCAGTATCTAAAGAAAAGGTAGGTAGAGTACGATCAAATGACTGCTTCTCGCCACTGACCTCGGTTTGACGGTAGTGGGTCAGCGCAACGCTGAGTTTCGGGCGAATAAAACCGTAAAGACTTTCTAGGTTCCAGCCAACCGTAGGTTCAAGATGATAGCGGTTGGCATCTTCTATTTGAGTTGCTGCATCTTGTTCAAAACGAGTTGCTTGGCCATAAATTTGTGCATAATAATTTTGCCCTTGAAAATAGCGAGTAGCTTCGATTCGTGGCGCTATTTTATAGCGATGGCTGGAAGTATTCAGCAGCTGCCAATCACGATATTGGGTTTTGAAGTTCCAATTTTCGGTTAAATACTGCAGATACAGTTGTTGGGACAAATTAGTTTCATTGCTTGAGGTGACGCCGCCACCAAAGTCCTGAAAATAGGCATCATCACTAACTTTTTGCGCATCAATTCCAGCGCTCCAGCTTTCGCTAAATTGGTTATGGTGTTTGACCGAGTAGGCCCAACGGTTGTCACTAATTTCAGGATTCTTATCGGCTAAATCATCATCGGGTAAGTAGCTAAAGCTCAATTCGCCGTCATATGTTGGTAGTAAATAGCGAAATTCACTGTCTAAACCGGTGCCCCTTTTGCTCATATAACGCGGCGAAAGGGTTAAGTCGTAATTGGGCGCTAAATTCAAATAGTAGGGGGCGCTGATATCGACTCCATTACGATCGGAATTACTAAAAGCGGGCGGTAATAAACCGGTTTTACGCCGATCATCAATTGGAAAGGTGATGTAGGGCAAGTAAAAAACAGGAATATCGGCGACCCTAACCACGCTGCCATAGGCTTCGCCCCAGCCGGATTCTTTGTCAATAACGATCTTGTCGGATTCAAATGCCCAGCTGCGTTGATCTTGCGGGCAGGTCGAAAAGTCCGAATTATAGAGTGTAAGTAGCTGTTTATCACTGATGGTGATACTTTCAGCAGTGCCATTACCATTATTGCTGTACAGATAAAAACGGCTATTGTCGATTTGACTCGAACCATTGGCTTCTTGATAAGCCAATCGATCCGCTTCGACAATGATATCGGGGCTAGCAAAAAGCAGTTCGCCTTCGGTGTGATAACTCTTAGTGGTATTATCAGCGACTAATCGATCTGCTTTGATCAGTTGATCATCTTGTCGGATTTGCACATTGCCGGATAAATAGGCTTTATTGTTCTCAGTGTAACCTTCGTCGGACCAAGCGCGAATTGGGTTTTGCAGTGATGGTTCGCTAAAAGGGTTAGCAAAAGTAGTGTTCGCGCTGATGGGCTCGGGCGCTAAACGGCAAGAGCGAAAATCTGGGAAACTAAATTCGTCTGCGGCTTCTGTAGCTTGGTTAATGGCAGCGGCTTTATTGTTTTTTACAGTAACTTCATCAACTAGTGGGTTAGAGCTGCGGGTTTCCGCTGCAAAGCTTGATGGTAGCAACCCAGCTAGCAGAAAGGCGCTCACACAGCGACTCAAGATCCAACGGGACTTGGAACTTGTTTGAGGCTTTTTATTAAAAAAAGGTTTTACCCTTGGCGTTTTCTTGATTACCATCTAACCGTTATGATCCGAGCCAATTGCAATTCAATCAGATAAGGGGCTAATAATAAACCTTAACAGCAAAGATTGAAAATTTATCTTAATTCTAATCAACCAAATCGGTAACTAATTGAACCCATGATGAACGCTAGACAACAACTGCTCAAAGAATGGTCGCAGCAAACACTGGAGCAAACAGAAAAGCTTTCTGACTACCAGTGGCAACTGGTATCTGGTGATGCCAGCTTTCGGCGCTACTACCGAATAATCTCTGGCGACAATAGCTGGATCTGTGTTGATGCGCCGCCGGAGCATGAAAATTCTGAGCAGTTTATCAAGATCGCCAGCTTGCTTTCACAAGTGAATGCGCCCAAGGTGATTGCTTATGATTTAGAGCAAGGTTTCATGCTGCTTTCGGATCTCGGTGATCAATTGTATTTGCCGTTACTTAATGAGCAGTCAGCAGACAAGCTTTATCAAGCGGCTATCCAAAGCCTTATCAAGATGCAGCAAATTGATTCGGCGAAGATTTTGCCAGCCTACGATGCTAAATTGTTAAATCAAGAAATGGAGCTGTTTCGCGAGTGGTTTTTGCTACAACATTTGCAGTTGACGCTTTCCAGCGATGAAAACCAAATGCTGGACCAATTGTTTCAATGGCTCACGGACAGCGCGTTGGAGCAGCCGCAAGTGTTCGTACATCGCGATTACCATTCGCGCAATATCATGTGGTTACAAGATCAGCCGCCAGGTATTATCGACTTCCAAGACGCGGTGCAAGGGCCTATTAGCTATGATCTCTTGTCACTGCTGCGGGATTGCTACATCGAGTGGCCTGATTATCAGGTGCAGGCTTGGATGGATTATTTTATCGAGCAGTCGGATTGGGAGTTGGATAAAGCACAATTTATCCAATGGTTCGACTGGATGGGCTTGCAGCGCCATATTAAGGTCGCAGGAATTTTCGCCCGGCTGAATTATCGCGACGGTAAAGCGGCTTACTTGAAAGATATACCGCTAACCCTAAGATATATAGTTCGACAAGCTGAAAAATACCCGCAATTAGATGAATTTAGCGACTGGATGCAACAAAAAATCCTGCCCGCTATGGATTCCTTGAAACAAGTGCAATAGCCCAAGCGATACATACAAACCACAAGCAACGACAGGAAAAAGTTTGAGCAATATTAAAAAAGCCATGATTCTGGCTGCTGGCCGTGGCGAGCGGATGCGCCCGCTCACCGACACGCTGCCAAAACCTTTGCTTAAGGTCGATGGTAAAGCCTTGATCGAATACCATATTGAAGCCTTAAAGGATGCCGGAATTCGCGACATCATTATCAACACCGCTTGGCTTGGTGAGATTATTCCGGAATACCTTGGCGATGGCGCCTATTGGGGCGTAAATTTGACCTATTCGCATGAACATAGCGCACTGGAAACTGCTGGCGGTATCCGCAAGGCGCTGGATTTTTTTGAAGAGCAGCCTTTTGTGGTGGTCAATGGGGATATTTGGAGCGATTTCGATTTTGAGCTTTTAAATAAGCCCAAGGCCAAAGCGCATTTGATTTTGGTGCCGAATCCTCAGCAGCATCCCCATGGCGATTTTGGCTTGGATAACGGTAGCGTTTTAGCCAGTAGCGATACTCAATATACCTTTTCCGGTATTGGCGTTTATCAGCCTCAAGTGTTTCAGGGGCTTGAGCTTGATAAGCCGGAACCTTTGGCGCCCATTTTAAGACATTTAATGGAAAAACAAGACGTTACGGGACAGCTTTATCAAGGCCAATGGCGCGATATTGGTACGCCCGAAAGATTGGATGCCTTGAATAAAGAATTTCAAAAGCCAATAAAAACCATCAATTTCGACTTAAAAGACGGCTCAGATCCTCAGGAGACAAGCTAATGGGTTGGATGGGCAAATTAATTGGTGGTTTATTGGGTTATTTGTTTACTCGCGGGCCAATTGGCGCTTTGATTGGTGCATTTTTGGGGCATCAGTTTGATAAGCGTACCGAGGAAATGAAAGAACGGCTCGATCCGGCAGCGCATGAGCGGATCCAAGCGACTTTTTTCACCGCCACTTTTTCCATTATGGGGCATATCGCCAAAGCCGATGGGCGGGTTTCGGAAAATGAAATAGCTCATGCGGAAAATGTAATGAGTCGTATGGGGCTGGATGAAGCTGCCAGAAAGTATGCAATCGATTTGTTCAAGCAGGGAAAAGAGCCGCATTTTGACTTTGACAGCACTATGGCGCAATTTAAGAGCCAAGTAGGTCGTCAGCGTAATTTGCTGCAGATGTTCTTAGAAATTCAGATTAGTATGGCGATGGCGGATGGAGACGTTGATCAGCAAGAGCAGACCATTTTACGTCAAATAGGGCAAAAGCTCGGCTTCGCTAGCTTTGTAATCGACCAGCTGATCAAGATGGTTCAAGCTCAACAACGCTTTTATGAACATTCCCAACACCAGTCTGGACAAGGCACTGCAGGAGCAGGCTATAATGCGCCAAGTATTGAACAGGCCTATCAGGTGTTAGGAGTTTCTGCCGGCGACGATAAGGCGACGGTAAAAAAAGCCTATCGACGCTTAATGTCGCAACACCATCCTGATAAACTGGTGTCCAAAGGTTTGCCAGAGTCGATGATTAAGATCGCGACTGAGAAGACTCAAGAGATCAAAAGCGCCTACGAACTAATCGAAAAACATAAGAATTGGTAAATTGGGCTATTTAGCAGGAAATTGCTTTGTTACGTAATATTTTTTGTTCTTATTTAGACAACTAAACTGCGCATAAAAACCATTGTTTGCTGCGTATTTTTGTCGCACATAAGGCTCAATTACTATCAGCTAATTAATGTTAGCTAAGAATAAATAAGTATATCCTTCAATAGGAAATCAAATGACAAATAAAGAATTAATGACTAAACAAATCGCCATTATGCTGGAAATGCAAAATGCGATGAACACCAAAGTAAACGACAATTGGTTTGAGCAGGGTTTTGAGTGGTATCGAGCTATTTGGATCGAGTGTGGCGAAATGTTGGAACACTATGGTTGGAAATGGTGGAAACATCAACAACCAGATGCTGAACAGGTGAAAATGGAGTTAGTGGATATTTTTCACTTTGGCTTAAGTTCGCGTATCGATGGTCAGATGGACTATTCGGATATTGCGGCGGAGCTAGCCGAGGAATTATCAGAGCCATTGGTTAAAGAGGATTTCAAGCAAACTTTGGAAGTATTGGCTGGCCAAGCGGTCATGTATCAACATTTTGATGGCACCAGTTTCGCAGGTTGTATGCAACAAATGGAGATGCCGTTTGAAGAGTTATACAAAAGTTATGTGGGCAAAAACACCTTAAACTTTTTCCGCCAAGATCATGGTTATAAAGAAGGTTCTTACATCAAAGAATGGAATGGCCGTGAAGATAACGAGTATTTGGTGGATATTTTAAACAGCCTAGATCCATCGGATCATGAATTTAAAGATAAAGTCTACCAAGGCTTAGCAACACATTATCCTAAGTAAATTGATTTAAACGGGGGGACTTAAGCGAGGACTTAAGTAGAAGAAAATATGGCTTATAAAGTTATTTTAAATGGTTATGATAAAACCAATACTAAAGGCACCTATTATATCGAAGTGGATGCTGCCGAAATTTTACAGATGGATCGTAAGGAACTTAAGGGAATTTTAGAAAATCCACCTCATACCATTAAGGATGACTTAGAAAAAGAAGATGCGGAGAAGCTTGAAGAGCGCTTAAACCAAGCTGGGGTAAAGTGCGAAGTTGAGCATGTACGTTTTGATCTGAGCAAATTTTCTTTAGTAGAAGATTAATCCTTAAAAACTTAGAAGCGGATACCGATGGAATCGATTGAGGAAGTCAAAACGCTTATTGGAAAAGCCAAACGCGTCTGTGTTTTAACGGGCGCTGGAGTTTCTGCCGAATCGGGGATTGCAACCTTTAGAGGTTACTCTGAAGAGGCCGGTGAAAGCCTCTGGTCGCAGTATGATCCGCAGCAACTGGCCAGTATTGAAGGTTTTTTAAGAGAGCCTGAAATGGTCTGGCGATGGTATCAATGGCGCCGCCAAGTTAATCAAGATAAACAACCTAATCCAGCCCATACCGCTATAGCCAACTGGCAGAAAGCCGCCAAAAACTCCGGTCAGCAAGAGGTAAGTCTAATCACGCAAAACGTCGATGGCTTACATCAAAAAGCGGGCTCTGATCCGGATCAGTTTTCGGTAATAGAGATTCATGGCAATATTTGGCAGAACCATTGCTTAGGTTGCGACAAGCCCTATTTAGAGGATGTTACTGGAATTCAAACGGTCCCGACATGCCAATCGTGCGGTGGTCAAATACGACCATCGGTGGTCTGGTTTGGCGAAGCTTTAGATGAGACAAAATGGCAAGTTGCCGAAACCGCGGCCTATTGTTGCGATCTATTTTTATCCATAGGAACTTCTAGCCAGGTCTATCCCGCTGCCGGTCTGATGATGCTGGCGAAAAGCCAAGGTGCCAAGGTTGTAGAAGTCAATCCAGAGCCGACCCAAAGCAGGGTGGTGGATTATCAAATTAGAGGTAAGGCGGGAGAAATACTGCCTAAGCTGATAGATTACTAATCGTTACAAAGTGTAAGAGTGTTGATATGAAAAAGGCGGGATACCCCGCCTTTATGGTTAACTATTTAAAACTTAATCTACAAGCTTAAATTCGTCTTTTAGGATCTGAACAATCTCTGCTTTAGGATTATCTGAAAGATGAATTTTCTCACCAGTAATTTTTTCAGCAATGCCAACATAAGTATCGGTAACCATTTGAATGGCGCTAAGTGGTAGTTCATTATCACGAGCTAATGCTTCACGTTCATCCATCCGATCTTTGTTTAACAGAATATCCGGATCAGGGAAGTGGTTTAACAAGAATTGGCGGAAACCTTCTTTGGAGTTTTCGACAATTTTACCTTGTTCTCTGAATACAACACTATCCCAAATACGCGACGAGTCCGGTGTTCCTACTTCGTCCATATAGATCAATTTTTCGTTGCCGTTCTTATCCGTAACGTAACCAAACTCGAATTTGGTATCGACAAACATTTGATCCAATTTGGCTAACTCTTCGCTGATCACATTAAAGCCGTCTTTTAATAGCTTTTCGTATAAGTCGATATCTTCAACAGAAACAAAATTAAAGGCTGCAAAGTTATCTTCGATATTTTGGCGGCTAATGTTGACATCATCTTGCGCTGGAACGCCAGGGATACCTTCGAGGATCCCTTTAGTGGATGGGGTGATTAATAACCCGTCGAGCTTTTGATCTTTAGCTAAGCCTTCTGGTAGCCGGATCCCACAAAACTCACGCTCGCCTTTGGCATAGGCTCGCCACATAGAGCCAGTTATGTATTGACGAGCAATGGCTTCGATTTTTACGGGTTTGGCTTTTTGTACAATCCAAACGAATGGGTGCGGAATTTCCAAGATATGACTGTCGGCCAAGCCATTCTCGCGAAATAATTTAAACCAATGGTTAGAAATAGCGTTAAGTGCCGCCCCTTTGCCCGGTACGCCGCCTATACCGCCTTCGCCTTTCCAGATACAGTCAAAGGCCGAAATCCGGTCGCTGATCACCATAATGGCTAGCGGTGTATCACTCGGAACATCATAGCCCCGTTCGCGGATTAAGCGCTGACTGTCTGTCGCAGTCAGCCAATAGACTGAACGTACTTTGCCGCTGTGTACGGGTTTATCAGTACGGATCGGAAGATCGTTATTAACGGCAAGCACTTTATCCGCGATACTCATGGTTGTTAATCCTGATAATTGCTGGTTGTTAATGGTGCAGGCTATTCGGTTGTTTACGCCTAGCAGCCAAACAAGAAGCGCGTATTTTACCGATAACTGGCTCGGGTTTCCACTAATGCTAAAACCTGTTCGACGTGGGTTAAAGAGGGTAGCTTGTAGTATGATGAAGCAATAGTGGAAGATTTTGCCAAGATGCCTGAGGAGCTTGCGTTGTCTTTTTCAGCGTGCAATTATTGGCAGCCTGTGGATAAAAATTTAGCAGAAAAAGGAGCAGTACTATGGCCAGTCCTGAAGAAATGGCGCAAACTATGCGTAACAATATTCCTGAGAAAACGGGAAAATCGCAGGCCGAATGGAACCTCATCATTAAGGCCGCAGGTTTGGAAAAGCACGGTCAAATCGTCAAGATGTTGAAAACCGAACACGGGGTGACCCACGGTTTTGCTAATCTGCTCAGCTCGGACTTTTTAAAAGATGGCGCGCCAGAAGTATCCGGCGATGATTTGGTGGCGGCTCAGTATGAGAAAAAACCAGATCTAAAACCGATCTATGACAAGTTGTTAAAAGAAGTTAAAAAGTTTGGCAAGGGTATGGAGATTGTGCCTAAAAAAGCTTACGTCAGTCTACGTCATAACAAGCAGTTTGCTTTGATTCAACCGTCAACCAAAACGCGGCTTGATGTTGGCATTAACCTAAAAGGTACTGAGCCGACTGCGCGATTGGAAAGTTCGGGGAGCTTTAATGCCATGGTATCGCATCGAGTTAGGCTTACCGATAGTAAGCAAGTCGATAAAGAGCTGATTGAATGGTTGAAAGCAGCCTATACGGCTGCTGGTTAAATCTATTCTAATTAAGTTTTCGAATCAGCTTTTTTGATTTGCTAATAGCAACAACAGTAGTGACACTGAAGTTTTTTTATGGCTTTATTTTGGAGGATCAGATCCTAAAGAATGTGTGATTGATCACTAAATGTGTTTGAAATTATGCTATTTTGAAATTAGAGAAGGATTAACCGTTTCGCCATAGTAAAGGAGTGATATCTATGAAAACAAAATACTTGTTCAGTGCTTTTGTCTTGCTAAATTTGGTTTTGTTTAGCAGTTTGGCTAAAGGCGATCAAAATAAGACCGGCTGGTTATGGGGAATTGGTGCACTGGCTGATTACCATATCTATGATGATGTCGGCACTCGCACTTTTATCGGCCCTTATATTGGTTATAAAGGTGAGAAGTTTTCTTTTATTGGTCCAGAATTTCGCTATAAATTTTACGAAAAGGATGGGTTCAGAATCGCGGGGCAATTGAGTTTGTTAGCTTGGGGCCATGGCTATGAAGAGGACGATAGTTCTTTGTTTGAGGGCATGGAAGACCGAGATTTTTCTTTTGGTCCAGGGATTGTTTTAGGCTATAAAACGGGGCCATGGGATTTTGAGTTTAACTCTGCTTTCGATGCTTTAAATAATTCCGAAGGTATGGAGTTAATGGCAAAAGCCAGTTATAAATTCCACCTGGGTAGTTTTTCGTTAAAGCCAATGGTTGCTCTGGATTATTTTGATGAAGATTATATGGATTACTACTATGGGGTCAAAGCGAGCGAAGCGACCTTAGCACGTCCCCAATTTAGTGCGGATAGTAGCTTGAATAAAGTATTGGGTATCACCTTAACAACTAATGAGTTTTTTGGTGGCGTGACCAGCTTGAGTGTTCAAAATATTTGGTATGATTCTGATATTGAAGACAGCCCGCTGGTGGATGATGATTCCAATGTCAGAGTATTGCTCAGCTTTACTCGATTCTTTTAAACCTTAATTGTCTAGCAAAAAGCCTGAGTTTGAAGCTCAGGCTTTTTTGTGGCTCGGATAGTGCAAAATCAGTACTTGATACTAAAACAATGCTAAAACGGCGACTCTAGCATTTAAGCAGTAAATTCTGGCGCGACTCCCATTCCCCAAAATAGAACACTAATGGCGATAGAGCCTACGGCTAAGACCATGGCAACTGCGAGAATGGAATTGGTAAACAGAAATCCTTTTTCTTGATTCACTCCCATCATGATAGGTGTGCCGATAAACAGTAAGCGTACCGAGTAAGCTAATGCCGCGATGGTCACTAGGGTATCCAACCATAAAATCGGATAAATACTGACAATACTGGCTAAAAATAGTGGACAAGCCGAATAGACAATCAAGGCAAAGCAGTCCGCAAGGCTAGCATCTGAGCCGTAAGTTTTCGCCATCCAGCGAACAAAGTGAGAAAAAATATAAGCGCCAGCAAGCATCCCAAAATATGCAGCGATCGAAATCCTTAAGGCGCTAGCAGGAGTGAGCTTGGTGGCTTCTTCCGAGCCTACTTGCCAACCGATATAAACGGTGCCGATAAATGCGGCGACAACAGGTATTAAGGCCATAAAAATTAAGAAGCGAACGTAAACTTGGGGGATGGTAAAGTTTTTTGATTTGATGGTTTGCCAAGTTTCTTCGGGTTTATAGAGTAGGTTAAAACGATTTTTCATAATGACATCTCTTAATATTTAGGCATGGCAGCTGGTGCCAGCAAATTGACTCAATTGTTCTAAATCTAAAATGGTAACTTCTTTTTGTTTGAGCTCCAATAGCTCCAATTTATTAAGTTTTTTGAACAAGCGGCTAATAGTTTCCACCGCCATACCAAGATAATTGGCAATATCTACCTGGGTCATGGGAAGCTGGAAACGATCGCAAGCTAGGCCCCGGTTAGAGTATCGCTTCGACATATTGACGATAAAAGCGGCCAACCGTTGCTCAGCATTTTTTTTATTTAACAATAAAAAAAGCGCTTTATCATCCTGAATCTCGTGGCTCATCACCTTTAACAGTTGACTCCGTAGTCCCGGAATTTGCCCTGCCAACATGTCCAGTTTGTGGTAAGGCAAGGCACAAACCAAAGAGGTATCCAGCGCTTTAGCAAAGCTTTGATGACTGTTTTCACTAATCGCATCTAGCCCCAGAATTTCGCCAGGCAAATAAAACCCAGTAATTTGTTCAACCCCATCGACATCCAGTGTGTAGGTTTTTATGCAACCAGAGCGTACCGCAAATAAAGACTCTAAAGTGTCACCATGGCGAAACAAGGTTTCGTCTTTTTGGTACGGCTTGCGGCGTTTGACGATACTATCAAGATGCTCGATTTCTGCATCGGCTAACATCACCGGCAAGCAGAGCTGACTGATACTGCAATTTTGGCATTTTATCTGCTCTAATTTCATGGTTATGTCCCTACAACGTATGTCCTTTTAAGTGTATCAACTAACGTCATCTAGATCACCTTTGAATAGGCTTGTAGCTGTGACAGCTCTTGCAAATAACGGTCAAATTGCATGCAAATAGTGCGGATAAAGAAGCGTCCAACTGGAGTTACCAGAATCTGCTCTGGACTCAGCTCAATCAGACCATCATCGGCAAAGCCTGCAAGTTGAATCAGTTCAGACTCAAAATAACGATCAAAATCGATTGAAAATTGCTGCTCTATGGCAGTCTTATCAAGTGTAAAGTTAGCGATTAAACTCATGATCACGGCCTGTCTAACGTTATCATCAAAGTCCAAATGGTAGCCGCGCCAAATAGGTAGAGACGCTTGCGCGTTTTCAGTAATGGTATTTTCTATCGGTACTTGATCCAGCGCTTGATAATAGTCGTTAAGCTCTACTAGGTTTTGGCTATAACAGTCGCCAACTTTACTAATCGAGGACACGCCTAAGCCAACCAATTGGTAATCCTTATGAGTGGTGTAGCCTTGAAAATTTCGGTTTAGTTGCCCCCTTTGTTGAGCAATAGTTAAGCTATCTTTTTCTCGGGCAAAATGATCCATGCCTATGTAAACGTAGCCTGCCTCAATCAGTTGGTTTTTAGCCAAATCGAAAATAGCCATTTTTTGCTCTGCAGAGGGTAGTTCGTTGCTGTGAATACGGCGTTGCGGTTTAAAGCGGTGCGGTAAGTGTGCATAGTTGTAGATGGCAATCCGATCTGGCGCTAGCTGGATAATTTGCGAAATGGTTTTAGCAACGGATTCCTTAGTTTGTCGTGGCAGTCCGGTAATTAAATCGATATTTAGCGATTGGAACTGCTGTGCTTTTGCAGTTCTCACAAGAGCTGCAACCTCATCGAAACTGTGTTGTCGATTGACTGCTACTTGCACTTGAGGATTCAGATCTTGCACGCCGATAGATAGCCGATTAAAGCCAATGCTGCGATAGAAAATGATGTCCTCAGCATTAACCGTTCTAGGATCGATTTCAATGGCGATTTCGGCATCGGCATTAAGGTCAAATAACTGCGATAAATGATTCATCACGGTGGTTAATTGAGTCTGACTTAAAAAGGTTGGCGAACCACCACCAAAATGAATTTGTCCCACCTGTTTGCTGTTCAATGCTGTTGCGATTAGCTCAGCTTCTTTGAGTAAATATTCAATATAGGTATCAGCTTTGCTGGAGTCTTTAGTAATGATCTTGTTGCAAGCGCAGTAGTAACAGATGTTACGGCAAAAAGGGATATGAATATAAAGGGATAGGGTTTTACCTTCGGTGGCTTGCAGCGCATCTAAGTATTTACTCGGCGAGAAATTTGGATCGAACTCAAGCGCCGTCGGATAGGACGTATAACGTGGGCCGGAGCCATTGTATTTTTCGAGCAGCTTGGAGTCTATCGGCATCATGGTTTGGCAGTGTCAAAAATACTAGATTAATGGTACTGACTGCTGGAAAACAAAAATTGATTTAAATCAATTTTTATCCTTAAGCTTCGGTTGTTTCAGGTTTTAATGCTGATGGTGGTGCTCTTTGGGTGTTTGCTCCTGCTGCTTCGCATCATGTGAATGGTCATGCTGATGCGGATCTGCTAGAGCCGAGTAGATAAAATATCCACCCCAAGCGATAAAAAGTGCTGCTGCAAGATTCCGTAACCAAGGTTGCTGTAAGAAGCTCAATAATTTCTTACTGACCAGTCCGACCGATAACATCATGGGCAAGGTGCCTAGGCCGAAGCAGAGCATGGTAGTAAAGCCCGCTAATGGCGAACCGCTGCTCACCGCTAAGGCCAAAGCGCCATAAACGAGGCCGCATGGCAACAAACCCCACAAGAGACCAATGGCCATCGCTTGGTAGCTTTTGCTGATGGGCAAGAAAGTTTTTTGTAGTGGCTGTACTTTACGCCATATTCGATAGCCGAGCTTTTCCAGAAGCTGTAAAGGGCCATGAATATTGAGCAGGTAAATGCCTAAAAAGATCATAAAAAGGCCACTAAGCAGGGGCAAAATGGGAACTTTTAAATCGGTAAAAAGGTAGCCAAATGTGGCACTAATTGCGCCCAGCAGGGCGTAACTAACGATCCGGAAAAATTGATAAGTAAACGCTAGATTGGTGGCTTTATTTGTATCGATTGCTTGGTTAAATGCTACGGTGATACCGCCACACATGCCTAAGCAATGCAAAGATCCAAATAGTCCCATGGCGAAGGCGGTCCAGTAAAGGCTGTTCATGATTCAGCGTCGTCTTGATCTTTGTTTTGAGCTTTTTGCGGGTGAGATTTCGAGTGCGAGTCGCTTTTGTCATCGTCAAATAATATCTGCTGCGACTCTTTGTCCAGATCGGAATATTGATCACTATTAACGGCCCAAAAAAATAACGCTACTGCGGCAGCTAATAACACTAGAGTTAGTGGGATCAAAAAATAAATAGCGTTCATAAAAATACTCTTTGACGGTTATTTCTTGGGGTTAAGACGCAGTGAATTAATCACCACCACCACTGAGCTGAGCGACATGCCAATGGCTGCTAAATAGGGCGGGATCAGTCCAGCAACGGCAAAGGGGATCATAATAAGATTATAACAAAGCGCCCAAGTTAAGTTTTGTTTGATGATGCTATTGGTTTGGGCTGATTTATCAATGGCGAACTGTAATTGATTAAGATCGGCAGATAATAAATAACTGTCTGCATGGCTTTTGGTTAAATCAGAGGCTCCAGCCATAGCAATAGAGGTATCGCTAACAGCCATCGCTGGCGCATCGTTGATACCATCGCCAACGGTTAAAATTTTACACTTATCGGAACCAGCTTGTAGTTTTTTTAGGTAATCGAGCTTAGCTTGTGGTGTTAATTGGTGTTGCCAATGATCGATGGCTAGTTGCTGTGCCAGCTTTTCGACTTGATCACTAGGGTCGCCGCTTAATAAGTGAAGTTTTTTGCCCATTCGATGCAGTTCAGCGCACGCTCGTTTAGCGCTGTCTCTTAACCTATCGCCCAAAATAATCTTAGCCAGCAGCTGTTGATTATTGGCAAGAAAGAGCCCATTGGCATCAAGCCCATCGTTAAGCACTTGAGTATTCTCGCTAATGAATTGCTGGTTACCAAACCATAGGGTTTCTTGTTGGTATCGAGCGCTCACTCCGGCATAAGGGCGGAGCTGAATATCTGAGGCAACGATATCTTGCTTGGCATAGCTGGTAAAAGCCTGTGCGATTGGGTGCTCGGATTGGGATTCCATAGCAGCGATAATGGCTAGCACTTCGGATGGCTTATGCTCGGTAAAAACGCTAACGGATTGAACTTCCAGCTCGCCTTGGGTTAAGGTGCCGGTTTTGTCAAAAACAATGTCGGTTGTGTGTTCCAGTTTTTGTAGAAAATCTTGATCTTGGATTAAAAAGTTACGCCGATTGAGCGATAAGACGCCACAGGTTAGAGCTACTGGAGTTGCCAGCGATAAAGCGCAAGGGCAACTGACGACTAAAACCGAAATCGTGATCCAGAGCGCATGCTCGGGTGCCTTTAGCCACCAGTAGGCAAAACTTATGCTGGCAATTAATAAAATCACAGCAACAAAATAGCGAGCCACTTTATCGGCTACAAGGGTAATCTTGGGCTTATCGAGTAAAGCCGCTTTTTGCAGCTGTTTAAGCCGCTGAATAAAGCCCTCACCTTTTAGATGAGTAACCTCCATTTCAATCGCATTATCTCCATTAACACTGCCAGCAAGCAATGTGTCGTTAAGCTGTTTATTGACGGGTAAAAACTCACCACTGAGCATGGCTTCATTGACCGAGGTTTGTCCTTTGACTAACAGTCCATCGAAGACGAGGGTTGCTCCTGGTTTTACTAATAAACGATCGCCAACAGTGACCGTTTGCAGTGGCACTGTTTCTAACTGGGTCGGATCGTCCGCTCGAAACTTAGTCACCAATAACTGTTCATCGGTAGTTTTTTGCCAAAATTGTTGACGCACTTTTTGTCGCGCCCGATATTCCAGAAAGCGGCCAATCAGTAAGAAAAATACGAACATGGTCACTGAGTCAAAATAGACTTCGCCGCTATTGGTGAGGGTAGCAAAAATACTGGTTACATAGGCTAAAACTAAGGCAATGGCGATCGGCACGTCCATATTCAGACGGCGATTTTTTAGCGCCCGATAAGCACTTTGAAAAAATGGAAATCCAGAGTACAGCAGCACCGGCGTGGCAACTAAAAAGCTAACCCAACGTAAAAAATTTCGATGCCCAATATCAATATTGTCGAAGGCGCCGATATATAAGGCTACCGCATACATCATCACTTGCATCATGCCCAAGCCAGCCAACCCTAAGCGCTTGAGCCACAATTTATTCTGCTGTTGTTGCAGGGCCTGCGCATCATCTGCACGATAAGGTTTGGCGGGATAGCCTAGTTCATGAAGTAGGGTGAGCAGCTCGCTTAATTGGCACTGCTGATTGTCCCACTCGAGCATGATGGTTTGTTCGGTAATGTTGCTAGTAACCTTGATAACGCCTTTAGCGTCTTGCAAGCGTTTTTCAATCAACCAACTGCAAGCACTACACTGTAAGTTACTACACAGCAGTTCTATACGTTTTTGCTTGGCGCTGGCGTCTTTAGTAAAGCTGGCTTGTACTTCAGCTTGATCAAAAATTTGCAAAGATTCTGGTACAAGACTCTCTGCTTTGGGAGCTGTAGTGGTGCGGAATTTATAATAGTCATCTAAGCCATTGGCAATGATGGTTTCGGCAATGCTGTAACAACCCATGCAGCAAAAGTGCCGCTTTTTACCTTGATAGTGCAAACTTTGCACAAAACCGCGAGGTACCGCAAGGTGACAATGAAAACACGAGAGTGTTTCTTGCGCAGTCATTTAATCGCCAAGGGTTAGGGGCTGTTCGGATGGTAAAAACCAACGACCTTTTAGATGCCACTGTTCTGAGTGGGGCGTTAAAGTCAGGTACCACTTTCCTTTGATGGTCGCGAGCTGTTCGGGTTTTAAAACAGAAAAGTATTGTCCTTCAGAGGCCTGCTGCAATCTCAACTGAAAATCTTTAGCCTTAACTGTGGCATGGCTAAATTCAAGCACAAGGCTTTCCACCACGGGTTTGTCGCTACTTAGGTTAATTTGTAATTTGTCTTGCTCAAAAGCAAGAGTAGCTTTGAGTCCGAGTTGTTGAGCTTTTTTGCTTTTATCGAACTGCTTATTTATGGCAAGGCCTTGCTTATAGTAGTCTTCATTAACTAGAGTATCAGCGCCGTCGATAGAGATGACGATCATGAATATACCGGCTATGACCGAAGCAAGCGGAATAGAAATTAGAAACCAAGGCCAAAATTGCTTATACCAAGGTAGTTGCTGTTCAGTCATGGGTTATCTTCTTTGGTTTTTTAACACAGGTATATTCTACAGGATTATTTTCTCAGGCTTAACTTTTGTAGCTAATTTTTATGGTTATCGTCTAAGTGTTAAAGCAGGGCCTAAGAATCTAGCGGGCTCAGTGATGGCGATGCTCGGATCGTCAGTCGCTTCTAGATGGATCATGACTTCGATGTTACTTTTGTCCATATAAACCGGATCGATGGACAAGCGAATAGGCAATTCTTTAACGTCACCTGCGGCAACGGTGACTTGTGCTGGCCCTTTGTAAAGCAATTGCTCAGGCCCTTGAACCGAGATTTGGTAGCTTTTTTGTTGCTGCGATTTATTCAATACTTCCAGCTTATAGACGTTTTCAATCAAACCTTCGCTATTGGTGATGTAAAGGCGGTTACGATCTTTATTGATATCCAGTTCCAGCGGAGTACGCATTAACAAGGAACCAATAAAGACTCCTGATAATAGTAATAACACCAAGCCATAACCAATGGTTTTAAAGCGCAGTAGCTTGATGGCTTTACCTTGTTCTTTATTTTCCGTGGTATAGCGGATCAGTCCTTTGGGATAATCCATCTTTTCCATCACGCTATCGCAGACATCAATACAGGCGGCACAAGCGATACATTCGTACTGCAAGCCATCCCGAATATCGATCCCAGTGGGGCAAACGTGGACACACTGCATACAGTCAATACAGTCGCCCAGACCTTGCTCTTGGTAGCTTTCATCGCCTTTTTTACGCGCTCCGCGTGACTCGCCGCGTTTTTCGTCATAGGCAATAATTAAGGTATCTTTATCAAACATAGCACTTTGGAAGCGGGCGTATGGGCACATATAAATACAGACTTGTTCGCGCAATTTGCCCGCATTGCCCCAAGTAGCAAAACTGTAGAACAATACCCAAAAAGTTTCCCAAGGTCCGGTGCTTAAGGTGAGGATTTCTTGAGTCAAAGTTTTAATCGGTACAAAATAACCGACAAACGTATAGCCGGTAAAAAGTGCTAAAATGATCCACAGAAAGTGTTTGGTGAATTTAATCCGGAACTTATTCCAGTTCCAAGCTTGATTACTCAGTTTTACCTGCTTGTTACGGTCGCCTTCGACTCGCCGTTCGACCCACACAAACAGCTGTGTCCAAACGGTTTGTGGGCAAGCATATCCGCACCAGAGACGCCCAGCAACAGACGTAAAAAAGAATAAAGCTAAAGCCGCAATAACCAATAAGAGGGATAAAAAGATAAAATCTTGTGGCCAGAAGGTAATGCCAAAAAGGTGGAACTTACGCGCAGGCAGATCGAGCAAAATAGCTTGGCGACCATTCCATGTCAGCCATGGCCCTAAATAATAAAAACCGAGCAGCAACCAGACCGAGGTGACCCGTAGGTTATTGAAAAAACCACTAACCTTCTTAGGCCTAATTTTTTCATGTTTTTGGTAGAGATCCTTCTCGTCACCAATTTGATAGGTATCACCCTCTGTTGCCATACTAAGGTTACTCTTGTTCGGCTTGTCCTTGAGATAAACTGTAAACGTAAGCGGCTACCAGGTGCGACTTTTCTTTACCCAAAATCGGTTCATGAGCTGGCATCCGATTGATACGGCCATGACGAATAACGTCTTTTACTAAGCCTGGTGAAGCGCCGTGGAGCCATGTAGAGTCGATTAGATTTGGTGCGCCTAGTGCTTGGCTACCTTTGAAATCAACCCCATGACAAGCGGCGCAGCTTTTATCGTAAACCTCTTTACCCTGCGGTAGAAGCCCTTCCACAAAGGCACGTTTATTCTCATTTTTGCTACTGATATAGCTGGAAACACTGTCAATATCACGCTCACTTAAGCTCTCTGCCCAAGCCGGCATAATGCCATTTCGACCTTGCAAAATTGATTGTTTGATCTGTTCGGGCGAGCCGCCGTAGAGCCAATCGTTATCGGTTAGGTTTGGAAAACCTATCGAACCGCGCGCATCAGCGCCATGACAACCAAAACAGGTATTGGCAAAAATCGCTTGCCCCATTTTTAAAGCTTGTGGCTCGCTTTGGAGCGCTTCGATGCTCATGTCGGCGTATTGCTGATAAAGCGGTAAGTATTTTTCATCGGCCTTAGCCATTTCTTCTTGGTACTGCTTGGTTTGATCCCAGCCTAAAATACCTTGATATTTTCCCAGCCCAGGATAAAGCACCAAATAACCAATACTAAAGATCAGGGTGATATAGAATAACCAAAGCCACCAGCGCGGCATCGGATTATCGTATTCCTCGATCCCATCGTAAGCATGGCCAGTGGTTTCACCATCTTGGCTGGACTGTTTCTTTTTACGAGTAAAGTGTAACAAGGCAAAGCAGCCAACGATGTTAATTGCTGTGATAGCAATGATGTAGATACTCCAAAAATTACTCATGATTGCTGTCCCTCATCAATTGAAGTCTCGTCAGCTTCCGCATCTAAAACCATGCGCGCTGCTTGCTCATACTTTTTTTTATTGCGCTTGGAATAGACCAAAACGCAAATCACGATAAACAGGATCATAACCACTAAGGTAATGATGCCGCGTAAGATATTCATATCCATTAACGGGCTCCTGTTTGACTGGTGATTTCCAAACCTTGCGATTGCAAGTAAGCAATCAAGGCTTCAATTTCGGTTTTCCCTTCTACCTCGGCGCTGGAATTGTCAATTTGCTCTTGGCTGTAAGGAACGCCCAATTTTTTCATGGTCGCTAACTTCTTCGGAGTTAGCGACGAATCAATCGTGTTCTCTGCTAACCAAGGGTAAGAAGGCATATTGGATTTTGGTACTACGTCGCGCGGATTGATTAGGTGAACATAGTGCCATTCGTCACTATAGCGACCGCCAACTCGTGCCAGATCCGGTCCAGTTCGTTTAGAACCCCACAAGAAAGGGAACTCATAAACGTCTTCGCCAGCTACAGAATAAGGGCCAAAACGTTCGGTTTCAGCGCGGAAAGGGCGTACCATTTGCGAATGGCAAACGTGACAACCTTCTTTGATGTAGACGTCGCGACCCTCAAGCTGTAAGGCGGTATAAGGTTTTAGCCCTGCAACCGGTTCGGTGGTGTTTTTAATAAAAAACAAAGGCACGATTTCGGCTAAACCGCCAAAGCTAATCACAATAACGATTAAGATCCCCATCAAGCCCACATTTTTTTCAACTTTTTCATGATTCATGTTGATGCTCCTTAATGTACTGGCTCTGGAATACGGGTATCAGCGGCTTCGGATTTGGAAATGGTCTTAAAGACATTATAAGCCATGATAAACATGCCCGATAAGAACAAGATGCCGCCTAATAATCGAATACCGTATTGAGGATAGGTGTTTTCTAAAATTTGCACCCAAGTATAGGTTAGGGTGCCGTCTGGGTTGGTGGCGCGCGCCATTAAGCCTTGAGTAAGACCGGCGATCCACATGGAAACGATATACAAGACCACGCCAATGGTGGATAACCAGAAATGCAGGTTAATCAAAGGTACGCTGTGCATTTTTTGCTTACCAAATAAGCCTGGGATTAATGAATACAGTGCGCCAATGGATACCATCGCCACCCAACCTAAAGCGCCCGCGTGGACGTGTCCTACGGTCCAGTCGGTATAATGCGATAAGGCGTTGACGGTTTTAATCGCCATCATAGGTCCTTCGAACGTCGACATACCGTAGAAGGACAAGGAAACGATTAAGAATTTCAAAATAGGATCGGTGCGCAGTTTATGCCAAGCGCCAGATAAGGTCATGATACCGTTGATCATGCCACCCCAAGAAGGCGCTAGTAGGATCAATGAGAACACCATACCTAGAGATTGCGCCCAGTCAGGAAGCGCTGTGTAGTGTAGGTGGTGCGGGCCGGCCCACATATAAATCGCAATCAAAGCCCAGAAGTGAACGATCGATAAGCGATAAGAATAAACCGGACGCTCGGCTTGTTTCGGCACGAAATAATACATGATCCCTAAGAAGCCAGCGGTCAAGTAGAAGCCGACAGCATTGTGTCCGTACCACCATTGCACCATCGCATCGATAGCACCAGAGTAGGCAGAGTACGACTTCCAAGAGGAAAAATCTATCGGTAACGCAGCGCTGTTAACTATGTGTAACACCGCGACCGTGATGATAAAGGCACCAAAGAACCAGTTGGCAACATAAATATGAGAAGTTTTACGTTTCATGATGGTGCCGAAGAATAAGACCGCGTAGGAAACCCAGACAATGGCGATTAATATATCAATCGGCCACTCCATCTCAGCGTATTCTTTACTCGAGGTTAAGCCCATCGGCAGGGTAATGGCGGTTAGCAAAATCACCAATTGCCAGCCCCAGAATACAAATCCAGCTAATTTATCGCTGATTAACCGCGTATGACAGGTTCGTTGAACGCAATATAAGGAGGTTCCCATTAGCACACAGCCACCAAATGCAAAAATGACTGCATTGGTGTGTAGTGGCCTTAAACGACCATAACTAAACCATGAGGTATCGAAATTGAGTGCTGGCATCCACAGCTGGGCAGCGATAAGCACTCCCACGCTCATTCCAACAATCCCCCAAATTACCGACATTACAGCAAACTGCCTGATGACCTTATAGCTGTAGTTATTTTCAGTATTATCACCCATTAAATTCACCTTACTGGATACCCTTAAGCATAGTCCTTTAAGAGTAGGTTAGACGTAATTTTAGTAGCTATATTATCGACCACTTATCGTAAATCTTATTGATCTGGATCAAGTTGCTTTCTAAGCCAATAAAAATGCTAATGTAACTTCACTAATTGTAGCAGGGAAAAGCTGAACAATTAAGCGAGAGATCCACATCTAGAGGCTAGATTTAATAATCTGAAAAGGAGCTTAGGATAAAATTAATCGATAAGTTTGACTCAAATAGCGGACTGGGAAATTGGATTTAGTTTAGTCCGAAGCCTTGGCTTAACCGTTTTTGAAGAAAGTCTAAAAAGCTTCTGGTTTTTAATGGAACAAAACGATTCCGAGGATACACTGCATTTACCCCGTCAACATAAGTTGGACTGATTAAGGCGTTTGCTTAAGAGAGACTTTTTATATATGCCAATATGCAGATGAAGTAAGTGTAATTTAGGCATAAAAAATGCGAACCATGGGTTCGCATTTGTGTATTTGGCGGTGAAGGAGGGATTCGAACCCTCGATAGGCGATTAACCTATACACACTTTCCAGGCGTGCTCCTTCAGCCTCTCGGACACTTCACCGTTATTCGTTAAATGAGCTTTACTTATCATCTAAGGGTAATAGCTCTAAATTCAGTCGCACTTTGGCGTGCTCGTTACTCGAAGCTGTTGCTTCTCGCCCTGCGGGTTGCTGTTGCTTTGCCCCAGCGCTCAAGCCTGCGGCTTAGTCAGCCTCTTTCGACACTTCATCGTTATTTGTTAAGTGAGCGCTACTGTATAGGCAGATTGTGCTTGAAACGCGCGTAAGATAAAGGATTTGTCGGTTGATGGCAAGTTATTGCTAAAGATCTTGGGGCTTTTACTGATTGTGGCTATAATTGCGCCACTTTTCTCGCCTGATCCTTGTCATGAGCTATTGGAATTTCCTGAAAAATAACAAGTATTTGCTGCTATTTGGCTTTCTTTGCGTGTTTATTGGCAATTTGGGGCAGACTTTCTTTATTTCCTTATTTAACAAGGACTTAATAGAAAATTTGTTGTTGGATGAGCAAAAGCTAAGTCTAGTTTATTCGGCGGCAACTCTAACCAGTGGCTTTACTTTATTTTTCGTCGGTTCAAAAATCGATACGGTGGAGGTGCGTAAGTTTACCTTGATAGTGGTATGCGTGTTGCTGGCCGCCTGCTTGCTATTTGCCTTTAGCCATAATATGTGGATGCTGTTTTTTGCTTATTTAGGCATACGGCTCTGTGGGCAGGGCTTGATGGGACATATCGCTACCACCACTTTGATGCGTTATATCCCTAAAGATCGCGGTAAGGCGGTGAGCTTATCGAGCCAAGGCATGGCTTTTGGGGAGGTGGTGTTGCCGATAATGGCGGTGGCGTTATTAAAAAATTATGGCTTTAGTCAAAGCTGGTTGATTTATTCAGGAGTGACTTTGGTGGTGATGTTGCCCTTGCTGTTCTGGCTACTGCATAAAGCTAAACTTGAGCCGATTGAACGGCAGAACCAAAACCTTGAGACAAGTTCGGGTGTCCAATGGAGTCGTGGTCAGCTCAGCAAAGATTGGCGTTTTTGGTGTTTAGTGCCGGCGATTATTGCGCCTGCCTTTTTAATCACGGGACTGTTTTATCACCAAACTTTTTGGATTGAACTCAAAGGTTGGTCGTTGCAATGGTTGGCGGTTGGGATCGCTGCTTATGGCGTGATGCATTTTGCCGGCGCCATTTTTGTGGGGCCGCTAGTTGATAAGTCCCATCCGCGGGTTTATTTGCGATGGTACCTTTTGCCGCTTATTTTGGGCGTATTGTGCTTGTGGTTTGGGCAAGATAAATATTGGTTAATTGCCTTTATGCTGCTGGCAGGCTTGAGCGTGGCCGCGAGCGGTCCTGTGGTCAACTCTTTTTATGCCGAAGTGTTTGGCACGACTCATCTTGGCGCTATTCGATCAATGTTAGTGGCGATCATGATTTTATCCACTGGTGTTGCGCCATTTTTGTTCGCCCAGTTTTTAACTTTAGATAGCTTTATGCTATTTGCTTTGGCCTATGTTGGGCTTGCTATCGTATTGGTGCAAAAGAAAATTCTGGCGGAGATGCCTGCCGCGTAAAACTGTGTAAATGAACCTAGATATATAGGGGAAAAGGTGAAGTCGTCAAAGATTTAAGGTAAAGTTCGCCTTACTACTGATTTTAACTATTATTATCCGAATGGCTGGGCAATCCTCAAAGTTACTCAAGCTTTTACCCTTTATTATCGTTGCTATTATTGTGGCGGTTATCGCTATGATGTTTGCTTCGAAACCCAAAGCGGGCAAGCGCCCCAGTTTTGACAAGCCGATCATTGTTGAGGTGAAAACTGTTGAAGCTCAACCCTTCCAAGTCTACATCGAGTCCTATGGCAATATTGAAGCCAAAACTGCTGGTGATTTGGTGGCGCAAGTTTCAGGGATAATCACCAGCGTTAGCAACGATTTTGAAAGTGGCCGCAGTTTTAAGCGCGGTGATTTGCTGGCGACTATAGACGATAAAGACTATCGGATCGAAGTCACTATTGCACAAGCCGAGCTAGCCAACGCGCTATTAACGTTAGAGCAAGAAGAAGCCTTGGCAGAGCAAGCTAAACGCGATTGGGAAAAAATTAATCCCAACAAAAAAGCTTCGAGTTTAGTACTCAGAATGCCGCAGGTGGCCTCGGCCAAAGCAAAATTAGACGCTGCCAAGGCGCGTTTGGCCAAAGCTAAGTTAGCGTTAGACCGGACAAAAGTGTTAGCGCCTTACGATGGCATGATTGTTGAAAAACAAGCCGACCTTGGGCAGTTGGTGAATCAAAATACCCCGATTGCGCGGATCTTTGCTTCTTCCAGCCTAGAAGTGCGTTTGCCTGTTCCGGCTAGTAAGGTGCAGTTCCTACCAAATTTTGATGTGTCTACTTCTGCTAATGAGAGTTGGTCTTCCGAGGTTGAGCTCAAGGCAGATTTTGGCGGTTTTGCTAAAAGCTGGACGGCCAGTCTTGATCGGAGCGATAGCACTATCGATCAATCCAGCCGCCAATGGTTTGTCACCGCCAAATTAGATGGTGAGCTGCTTAAATCGGATCCTTTGCTTAAAATTGGCCAGTTCGTCAATGCGCGAATTAATGGTAAGGCCATCGCTGATGTCATAGTGATTCCGAGCAAATACATTTATGACAACAATCAGGTCTATTTATACCAAGACGGTAAGCTTAATCGTCGCCGCGTTGAAATCAGCTGGCAAGGCGATCAACAAAGCTTGATCCAATCGGGTTTAGCCAGTGGCGATAAAATTATTACCACCCCACTGAACTTTGTGGCCGATGGGGTCAAGGTGCAGCTTCAAGGCGAGGCGCCCCAAGATAAGAAAGCGCAAAACAGAGCTAAGCAAAAGGTGAAGGGCGATAAAAAAGTATCCAAGCAGGGTGAGCAACCATGATTGCTTGGTTCGCGCGCAATCCAGTAGCTGCCAATATGTTGATGGCAGTGATCCTTATTTCTGGACTCTTCACCATCTTCCAAAGGGTGACTATCGAGCGTTTTCCAAATATTGATATTAATACCATTACGGTTACGGTGCCGTTTCGCGGCGCGACTCCCGAAGAAGTGGAAAGAACCATTTCTACTCGGGTCGAAGAGGCGGTTTTTGATTTAGAAGGAATTGATAAACTGCGCTCGGTTTCCTCAGAAGGCTCATCCACCGTCATTATCGAGATCGAAGACGATTATGATATGGAAGTGTTGTTGGATCAGGTCAAGAGTCGCGTGGACTCGCTCAACACCTTGCCGTTGGAAGCGGAAAAGCCAATTATTCGACGCAGTGAATTTAAACGCGAAACCATTAGCGTCATGGTGTCTGGGCAGCTACCCGAGCAGGAGTTGCGTCAGTATGCGGATATTATTCAAGAAGAGTTGCTGGCGGTTGATGGCATTACGCAAATTGAAACTTCGGGTGTGCGCGCTTTTGAGATTGCCATCGAAGTCAATCAAGATTTGCTCAATGAATACGGCCTAACGCTCCAAGAAATTGCCAATAGTATTGATAATCACTCGCTGGATCTGTCCGCGGGTCAGGTGCGCTCCGATAAAGGCGATATTTTGCTGCGCTTAAAAGGCCAATCTTATACTCAGCAAGAATTTTTTCAAATCCCGATCTTAACCAAGGCCGACGGCACCCGCTTATTACTTGGCGACATCGCCCAAATTCAAGACGGTTTTGAAGAACAAGGCTTGAATACCCGCTTTGATGGTGTTCCGGCGATTGAGCTGGAGGTTTTTCGAGTTGGCGATCAAAGTGAAATACAGGTGGCGCAGAAAGTTAAAGATTTCGTCGCGGCCAAACAAGACTCGGTTCCGCTTGGTCTTGAAGTGGGGATTTGGCGCGATCAATCCAAAGGACTTAAAGCTCGTTTAAGCACCTTGAATTTCAGTTTAATGCAGGGCGGGATCTTGGTGATTATCTTACTCACCTTGTTCTTGCGCCCGACCATTGCGCTGTGGGTCAGTCTTGGTATTCCGATTGCCTTTGCCGGCGGTATTGCCTTGATGCCTGAGATGGGAGCGACGGTTAACCTAATTAGTTTGTTTGCCTTTATTTTGGTATTGGGGATCGTGGTCGATGATGCGATTGTCACTGGTGAGAATATTTATAATCACTTAAGTCGCGGCGAGCCGCCCCTCGAAGCTGCTATTAAAGGCACAAAAGAAGTCGCGCTACCAGTGACCTTTGGCGTGATTACCACCATGATTGCCTTTGTGCCGATCCTGTTTTTACCGGGCGGCTGGGGTAAATGGTATTTCCAGTTGCCATTGATTGTCATTCCAGTGCTATTTTTCTCGCTGGTGGAATCGAAGCTTATTTTGCCAGCGCATTTAGGCCATATGAAATTTAAGAAAAATGCTGAAGAAGGCAATGCCTTTCAAAGATTCCAACAAAAATTCGCTACGGGTTTTGAAAATGCGGTAGTGAAGTTTTATAAGCCAGTATTAAACTTTGCCATTAGCCATTGGGCCATTACCGTCTCCTTTTTTATTGGCTTGTTATACATTATTTATTTCGCGGTCAGCCTAGGCCATACGCGCTATTCGTCTTTCCCTCGGATCCCGAGTGAAACTGCCCGTGCTTCTTTGGCCATGCCTGCGGGTACGCCGTTTGAAGTGACCGATAATTACATAAAAAAGATGACCGATGCGGCGATTGCGCTTAAAGAAAAATATCGCGATCCCGATACTGGCGAGAGCGTGATTACTCACGTCTTCTCAGTCAGCGGATCGGGCGGGCGCAGCGTGAGCACTAATCGCGGTCGGATCATGTTTGAAACGGTTCCACCGGAGCAACGTAATCTGGAAGTGGGTATAGGTCAGTTGGTGCAAGAATGGCGCAAACTTATTGGCCCTTTGCCTGGCGCTGAAACCTTAAACTTCCGTGCTGAAATTGGTCGTAATCGCGATCCGATTGATGTGCAACTAAACGGCGCTGACACCATTAAGCTTAACCAAGCCGCCGAAGAAGTAAAAACTATTCTCGCAGCGACCCAAGGGGTGTTTGATATTGCAGATAGCTTCTCCAAAGGCAAGCAGGAAATTCAGTTTCGATTAAAACCGCAAGCCGAAGCATTGGGGATCACCCTAAGCAGCTTGGCGCGACAAGTGCGCAGCGCCTTTTTTGGGGTCGAAGTGCAGCGGATCCAGCGCGGTCGCGATGATGTGCGAGTGATGTTGCGTCTATCCAAACAAGAGCGTAGCTCGCTGGATGAGTTAAACGATTTATTGGTTAATACGCCTTCGGGTGGAAAATTACCGCTGCATCAATTGGTTGAACTGTCTTATGGTAAAAGTCCGGCCAACATCGAGCGCATCGATCGCCGTAGAACCATCAACATTACCGCCGACGTGGATAAGTCGAACAGTAATTTAGGCGCGATTCGCGAGGGTATCAACCAAGAAGTGTTGCAGCTGATGCAAAATTATCCCGGCATCAGTTTTTCCTTAGAAGGCGAGGCACGCGAAGAAAGCGAACTCTTTAGCAGTATTTACGTCAGTATTTTATTTGTGATGTTTGCTATCTACATTCTACTGGCAATTGTATTTAAATCTTACCGCAAGCCCTTTATTGTGATGGCAGTGATTCCGTTAGGCGGTGTCATGGCCGTCTTGGGACATTGGATCATGGGACTAACTTTGAGCATGATGTCGGTGCTTGGGATGTTAGCGCTAACCGGCGTGGTGGTGAACGACAGTTTGGTGCTGGTGGACTATATTAACAAGCAACGCGCCAAAGGTATCGAGCGCAAAGAAGCGGTGCTCAACGCTGGAGTCAGACGTTTGCGACCGATCATGTTGACCTCGCTGACCACCTTTGTCGGCTTGATCCCCATTATTTTTGATAAGTCGACCCAAGCCCAATTCTTGATCCCAATGGGCGTATCGCTGGGTTTTGGGATTTTGTTTGCAACCGCCATTACCCTAATCGTAGTGCCGTTATTTTTCTATCGCTCGAAAGCCTTGGTGACCTTTTTAATCGCCTTTTTTGCACTCTTGGCGTACCAATATCGAGATTGGATCGCCGAGTTGGTTAACAGTTTTTCAGGCTAAGCACGAGCTGAAATCAGTAAGCGGACTGGTTGATTAAGAATGGGTTAATTACAGGCTAGTTTATTATAGACAAGTTAATTAATATCAGTTTGCACAGCAAATCTCGCAATTCGGATCTTTGGCAATCTTGATGGCTTTAAAACTGAGTTTTTTGGCATCGAACAGTGTTAAATCTTGGGTCGGTTGTTCAATTCCACATAGCAGCTTAATCGTTTCAGCCGCCTGTAGTGAGCCGATAACTCCGACTAAAGGCGATAAAACCCCTTGTTGCCAACAATCGTCTTCAGTAGTCGCTTGAGTTTTATACAGACAAGCGTAGCAAGGCGCTTGAGGATTTTGATTAAACACAGCGACTTGGCCTTGCCAACGAATGGCAGCGCCGGAAATCAGTGGCGTTTGATGTTTGACGCAGCTAGCATTTATCGCATAGCGAGTGGAAAAGTTATCGCTACAATCCAGCACCAAATCATGAGCGCCAATAAGAGTATCTAGCTTTTCCCCTGCCAGTTTTTCATTAATGGTTTCAATGGCGATATTGCAATTAAGCAACGCCAGATGCTCTTGGGCCGATTCCGTTTTGGCCGTATACAAGGTTTTATTGCTGTGTAGAATTTGCCGCTGCAAATTGGATAAAGCAACCGTATCGTGATCCACCAGAGTGAGTTTGCCGATTCCGGAAGCCGCTAAATAGATACTGGCTGCCGAGCCAAGACCGCCCAATCCAATAATCATAACTTTAGCGTGAGCAAGCTTTTGCTGACCCTCAAGATCGATTTCTTCGAGCGCGATATGGCGGCTGTATTGGCGTAATTCTTGTTCGCTAAACACTTGGCAATAGTATCAATTAAAGATAGGCTGAATCTACGCGGGATCTGGCGAATATGCAAGATCTAGCCGGTGAGCTGTGATACCATAGCGCCAATTTTGAGCAAGCAATTCCAGCATGAAAGATTGGACAGTCAAGCTGGCGCAGCTATGGGCGCTGGCAGGTTTTACCGCACTTTTAGGCTATGCCGTCTATCGCTTAAGCGGACACTTTTTAGTCGCTTGGGATTTTAATTTCCAATGGTATCATTGGCTGCTGTTAGCCGTAAATTGCTTATTCATGGCCTATTCTGAAGGCTACAAAGGCTTCCAGCAAAGCTATTCTCTAAAGTTCGCTAACCGCTTGCAACAACTCAAACAAAGCTCGCCGCTGGCTAAAATTCTAGCCCCCTTGTATTGCATGAACTACTTTTCAGCAACTGCAAAAAACATGAAAATCGCTTATATCCTAACCGCCGCGATTATCGCCCTCATTATTATTTTCAACCAAATCCCGCAACCTTGGCGCGGCATCCTAGACGCCGGAGTAGTGGTCGGTCTTTCTTGGGGTATTGTCGCTACCGTAGTGATTGGGTTTGCTCAGTTGAAAGCGGAGCTTGAATAGCAAGTAACTTAGCTTGGGTTGACAAAGAGTTTACAGTGAACCCTAAAAATAGATCTGTCCCCTTAAATTTCACTCTCTCAAATAAATAGCGACTTAATGCAAATATGCAATTAAAGGTCAAGAAATAGTGTGATAGAGTTCACATTAAAGGTGGTGATTTATATTAATAAGAAACTATAGAGGGATTAATGTCAAAGAGAGTATTTGTAAGCTATTCACATAAAGATGAGCAGTTAAAGGAAGATTTTTTTGAGCACCTAGCACCGTTGAAAAGGAATGGGCAAATAGATGTCTGGCACGATAGAGATATTAACGCTGGAAATGATTGGAAAGAAAAAATAGATGAGAATCTAGAAAATGCAGACATCATAATTTTGCTTATAAGTTCAAGCTTTTTAGCTTCAGATTATTGCTATAGCATAGAAATGAAAAGAGCTATAGAAAGGAAGCAAGATGGAAAGGCAGAAATTATTTTGGTTATTTTAAGGCCTTGCCACTGGCAAATTTTAGAGTTCTCAAGATACCAAGGTCTTCCTAAAGATGGAGTTCCTATTATCAATTGGGACAATCCAGATGAAGGATGGTTGGATGTGGTTAACGGTATTTCAACTACCATTGAAGACATGTCTTTAGTTCCAGTGGAGAGTAAGCCAATTCTAATAAATGCAGATATTAAGCTAAGCAATATTGCCATGAATTGGCTTGATGATACGGAAGTTGTCTTGACCCATCGTAAAGTTTCAAGAATTAAGCTTTCAGATGTTTTTGTTCTACCTGATATTGAGTTACAGCCTGATAAAAAGCAAGATACAGTTGATATTAAGAGTTCAAAATTAATTGTAAATAAACCTAAAAAATATTTGATATATGGAGAAGAGCAGCAAGGTAAGACAACTTTGCTTAAGTATGCTTATAAAGAGTTCTCTATCAAAGAGAATATTCCAATATATTTAAATGCGGAAGATATTAAAACAAAAGAATTAGATACCTTGCTTAAATCCGCTATTGATGAGCAGTATGTGAACCTTGATTATGAGGAAATTGATGATAACAAGGTTGTTCTATTAATTGATAATATAGACAGTATCGGCATTAGAGATAGATTTAGAGATAAATTATTAGAAGATGCTAATTCAAGGTTTAAATATATAATCCAAACCTGCGAAAGCTCATATTCATTTATATTAAGTGAATCTACTTTATTTGACAATTACGATGTGGTTAAACTTCTGGGATTAGGACATTTAAAAAGAGAAGAAATGTCTTTGAATTGGATTTCTCTTGGGCAAGTTGAAACCATATCGGAAGAGAAACTCTATTCTGAATGCCAAGAGGTAAAAGCAAAGTTAAATACGATTATAAAAAAGAATATTGTACCACCCAAGCCTTTGTATGTATTGATGTTGCTTCAATTTTTTGAGGCTAACTTAAATCTTGATCTTGAAATGACCTCTTATGGTCACTGTTATCAGCAGTTAATTTATCAGTCTTTAGAAAAAGCTAAAATAAAGAATGAAAATTTCGATGCTTACTTGAATATTTTAACTGAGCTTTCATGGGTTATGTATAAGAGTAACGGTCATTTAAATAAAAATGCAATGGAGAAATTTTTTAAAGAGTATAAAGAAGAGTATATCCTTAATCTCTCTATTGAAGATGTTCTAAAAGTTTTGCTAGAAGTATCTATTTTGCTTGAAACAGAAACAGGCTATTTATTTAAATATCCATATATTTATTACTTTTTTGTTGGAAAGAAAATTGCCGAAAGTTACTCAACATCAGAAGATGTTCGTCTATCAGTAAAAGAATTATTAAAAACTCTGCATAGAGAAGATAGTGCAAATATTTTAATTTTTATATCTCATCACACTAAAGATAGATGGATTCTAGATGAAATCAATACTGTTCTTTCTTCCCTTTTTAAAGGACAAAGAGTGGCTACATTAGAAAAAGATCAAATAGCCTTTATGAAGGGATTTGTTGAAAAAATCCCTGATTTGGTAATTGAGCAAAGAGAGATTCAAAAAGAAAGGGATGATTATAACAAGCGATTAGACGATCTAGAGAGAAAAGCAAACAATGAAGATGACATTGAGTCATTAGAAATACTTGCGGATATTAATCAAACCTTTAAAGGTATGGAGGTTGCTGGGCAACTAATACGCAATAGACATTCTAGCTTAAAGAAGCGAGAGTTATTTGACTTGGCTGAGAAGGGTGCTCAATCAGGCTTGAGATTTTTGGAGTATTTCTTTGAAATTTCTGAGGTCGCCAAAACAGAAGTGATTAAGCTTATAGGTGATCTTTTAAGTGATAATCCGGAACTTACTGATGATGAAGTAGAGGAAAATGCTAAACAAGCTTATCTAAAGCTTTCGTACGGTGTGATTAATGGTGTTTTACGAAAGATAGGCACATCAATTGGCTCGAAAGAAGCATTACAAATTTATAAACAACTTGATGAAACTCATGAAACATCTGCCTTTGTTTTAATTCGCCAAGCTATAGAGCTTCATTATAACAAAGGAATTAATACGGAAGAGATTGAAAAGGCAGCCAAATTTTTAAATGATAATAGGGTTTGCCTGCAAATATTGAAAGAAATGGTAATCCAGCATGTGTATATGTTCCCACTTCAATTCAAGGAAAAGCAAAAGATTGCACATATACTAGGGTTGCCTATAAAAAACCAACAACTTATGGAAAGAAAGCAAAGAGCGAGGTTAGAAAAAGTAAAAAGGTGATGATTAGTAGGGGTTTGTAGATATAAAGCAGTTAGTTAGGTTGGGGTTATGGGTTGTAGTAATATTTAGAGTACAACCACTTTAGGGATTACGCACCTTTTTAAGGAAGGTATGTAAATATTTTTCTCGTATCGAATAAGGTTGGGAGTATCTTTGTCTATTATATGTCTATCAGGTTTAGTGATAGATTGGGAATGCTTTGTAAGTTATTGAAATATATGGTGGGCCCGCCCCGACTTGAACGGGGGACCTGCCGATTATGAGTCGGATGCTCTAACCAGCTGAGCTACGGGCCCTTATTTTTTGTTTTCCCCTGTCAGATTTCGTTTGCTGAGAAATATGCTCTAACCAACTGCACTCAATGGGGCAGACCCAGCTACGGGCCCTTTTTTTATTTCCCTCTATTGGGTTTGGTTTGTTGAGGAATCTACTCTAACCAATTGTACCCAATGGGGCCGATCCAGCTAAGGATCCATTTCTATACCAACCAAGACAAGTCTTGGTTGGGGTGGCATTTTACCTTAAGCCGATTTTTTGGCAAGCCTTATCTGAGTGCTTAATGCGGCTATTTCTTGGAGAGGATTAGGGTGTCGCTGTTGATTATTTCCAGTTTGAGTTCTGCGTCTTTGTAGAGGTGTTTGCAGATATATTCAAAAGTGGTTTTGCTGTAAAAAGCAATATGGGTCATATCATTTTTATAATGCCAGCGTGCAAAAGCTTGTTGATCGATAACGCGCTTGGTCATAATCCCCAGTTTGCCTTTAGGTTTTAGCATTTTTAATAGTAAATTCAATTGGTTATGAGGATCATGTAAATGCTCTATGACTTCGGTCGCGCAGATAAAATCATATTGTTGTTGCAGTAGTTCGGGTTTGTCGAAGTACAAGGGATCATAGTCTTCGACTATAAATCCTAGTTCGGCAAACATGGTGGACAGGGTTGGTCCGGGGCCACAACCAAAATCTAACCCTTCGGCATCTGGCGCCAGCCTTTGCGCTAGCGGTTCGACTAACTTGTTAAGAAAGCGCCGATAGCCGAGATCGTCAGCATCGTTTTGGTGCAGATCGTAAATGGCTTTTTCTTGCTCGAAGCTTAACCACTCTTGGGGTTTCACAAACACCAGCTCGCAGCGCCCACACTGCCAATAGTTGCGTTGGTTATCCTGATGGTAGAAATGGATCGATTGCTCATGGCAAAGAGGGCAAGTCATTTGGCCGCTTTTCGGTTAAAATGGTGCAATTCAAGTATTCTAACGATTTTCAATGGCATTAGTAACCTTAAACCAAGTCGAAGTCAGCTATGGCGGCCCGGCTTTGTTGGATAAAGTCGATTTTAGTATCGATGCGGGCGAGCGGGTTTGTTTTATTGGTCGCAATGGCGTCGGCAAGTCCACCTTACTCAAAGTCATCAATGGCGAAATTATTCCGGAAGATGGCGAATTACGCTTTTTACAGGGTGTGAAAGTCGCCAAATTAACCCAAGAAGTTCCTAAAGAAACCCAAGGTTCGGTATTTGATGTTGTGGCTTCGGGTTTGGGCGAAGCAGGTCAATTATTGCAACATTTTCACCAGTTGGCGCAAGTAGCCGATGCTGAGTCTTTAGCAACAATGGCTAAGGTGCAGGAGCAAATTGAAGCGGTTGATGGTTGGAGTCTCGATCAAAAGGTCGCCACTGTCATTAAACGCTTGAGTTTATCGGGCGATAAGCGTTTTAGTGAGCTCTCTGGTGGTATGAAACGCCGCGTTTTGCTAGCGCAAGCGTTAGTAAAGCAGCCCGATATTTTATTGCTGGATGAGCCCACTAACCACTTGGATATCGAGTCTATCGAATGGCTGGAAGGTTTCTTAAAAGCTTATGAAGGCAGTATTTTATTTATCACTCACGACCGGCGTTTTTTGAAAAATTTAGCTACTCGCATTGTTGAAATAGATCGTGGCCAGCTTACTTCTTGGCCGGGTGATTATGATAAGTATTTGCGGCATAAGGCCGAAGCTTTGGCGGCGGAAGAAAAGGCCAATGCGGAATTTGATAAAAAACTGGCGCAGGAAGAAGTTTGGATTCGACAGGGGATCAAGGCGCGGCGAACTCGTAACGAAGGACGGGTTAGACGATTAGAAGCGGCGAGAAGAGAAAGGGCCGAGCGGCGCAACCTGATCGGCACCGTTAATATGCAGGTGCAACAAAGCGAGTCTTCGGGCAAAAAGGTTATTGAAGCCAATAATATTCGTATGGAATATGAGGGCAGGGTATTAATCGAAGATTTTTCGACCTTAATTATGCGTGGTGATCGGATTGGTATTATCGGTCCTAATGGCGTTGGTAAAACTACTTTGATTAATATTTTGCTTGGTGAATTAACGCCAACAGAGGGCGAGGTAATCCTTGGTACTAAGCTGGAAGTGGCTTACTTTGATCAGCATCGCGCCCAGCTCAACGATAAGCTTTCGGCGCAAGATAACGTTTCTGATGGCAAAGATATGATGACGATTAATGGTAAAGATCGTCATGTGATTAGTTATATGCAGGATTTTTTGTTTACTCCTGAACGAGCGCGAGCGCCTATCACGGCTTTGTCGGGTGGCGAACGTAATCGTTTGTTGTTGGCAAAACTATTAGCCAAGCCTTCGAATTTTTTAATTCTGGATGAACCGACCAATGATTTGGACGTTGAGACTTTGGAGTTGGTGGAAGAAATGCTGGATGCTTATCCGGGCACCATTTTAGTGGTTTCGCACGATCGGGATTTTATCAATAATGTGGTTACTAGCAGTATCGTTTTTGAAGGCGATGGGCGGGTTGAAGAGTATGTTGGTGGTTATGACGATTGGTTGCGGCAGAAAGCGAGTAGGGCAAAAACCGTTAACCACAACGGCAAGTCTAAGTCGGAAAAATCGGCTACGCAAAATGCTTCTGCAAAAACGTCATCGACTAACAAGCCTTTAGCTAAAAAATTAAGCTATAAAGAACAGCGGGAACTGGATGCTTTACCCGATCAAATTGCACAATTGGAAGCCAGCATTGAGGAGCTACAGAAAGTGATGGGGCAAGCTGATTTTTATCAGCAATCTAAAGATAAAATCACTCAAGCGAATGAGCAGATGCAGGCTTTGGAATCTGAATTAGAGCAAAAATTTGAGCGGTGGGCAGCTTTGGAAGCGCTGCGTGAGGCGGTGTAAGCAAAGCCTAATGATTTATTATAAATTAGCATTATGAATGACGATTTTGACCTATTTAAGAAAGAATTGAAAGGCGTAAAAAAGCTTGAAAATGATCAAGTTAATTTGCATCAGAAAAATGATGAGCTGTCATTAGCGCAACAAGCTCGGCGAGAAGCGGCTTTGGGGCGTAAGCCAAATTACGATCCCAATCCGCTAACCACCGGTTTTGTGGAGATGGTGAAACCTGACGATTGGTTAGAGTTTAAAAAAGACGGGGTGCAGGAGTTTGTTTACAAAAATATGCGCTTGGGTAAATATCCGATAGAGGCAGCGATCGACTTGCATCGTAGAACCGTTAAAGAAGCGCGCGATGATGTGTTTTATTTTATTGAGAATTGTAAGAAGAAAGATAAACGCCTGTTACTGATTACGCATGGTAAAGGCGAACGTAGCCAGCCGCAAGCTGTGATTAAAAGTCACGTTAATCATTGGTTACAAGAAATTACAGATGTTATCGCTTTTCATAGTGCGCAACCGCGTCATGGTGGGTTAGGATCGGTTTATGTGATGCTTAAGAAAAGTGAATGGGCTAAGCAGGAAAATCGCGAGCGTTATAATCGGAAGTTTTAATACACCTTTTTCGCGGATTATTAAGCTTTAGAATAGAGAATAGAGAATAGAGAATAGAGAATAGAGAATAGAGAATAGAGAATAGAGAATAGAGAATAGAGAATAGAGAATGGATATGGATATGGGTAATGGGTGAAAAGATATGAGCAAGCAAAACAAGCAAGATATTTGGGGAAAAACTCGCGAGTTACTGTTATTCCAACTCAAGCTGTTTGCCGATGCCGCGCGCGATTTGTTATTAAGTCCGGTTGCGATTGTTTGTTATATTTTAGATTTGGGGCACGATGGTGATAAAAAAGATAGTCATTTTGAAAAGCTGATGGCCTTTGGTCGGCGCACCGATCACCATATTAACCTATTCAAACATAGCCGCTCGTACAAAAAAGGCATGATGACCGTGGATGATGCCGCAAAAATTGTTGAAGATACGCTGGTGAATGAAATTAAGACGGGCCAGTTGAGCGAGAAGGGCTATCAAGCGGTTAAAGATGCTTTGGGTAAACGCTTCTCGTCTAGCAACAAGGCGGAGTCTAATTCGGATAACCAATAATTGGTAAAGAGTGTCGATTGTTTCTAACTGATTTCGTTATATTAATAAGCCAGTTATAAAAATGCTGTTATGCAAGCGAGGGCGAGATGAATTTCAAGACATTATTAGTTACCACAGTGTTATCTTTAATGGTTGTTAGTGGGCAGGCCGCTGAGAAGCATACCGAACACACCTACAAGCTTGGCGCTAATGACTCTCAACCAAAAGCAACTTTGCAAGATGTGGCTTGGTTAGTGGGTGCATGGCAAGGTAGCGCCTTTGGTAGTAAATTCGAGGAAGTTTGGAATCCTGAGTCGGCTAATACCATGGTGGGGATGTTCAAGCTTTACGATGATGAAAAGGGTGTTTCCTTCTACGAGTTGATGCTGCTGATTGAAGAGAATGATAGCTTGGCATTGTTAGTGAAACACTTCAGCGCAGATTTTACTGCTTGGGAGTCAAAGGAAGACTTTGTTAAATTTACATTGGTAAAAATTGAGGATCAGGCGGTTCATTTTTCGGGTTTAAGTTTTTATCAAAAAGATCCCGATACGATTGACGGTTATATTGTCATGAAGTACCAAGACGGTAGCGTCAAAGAAGAACCCATAGCTTATCAGCGGGTCAAACCTTAGGTGCTAGTGTTAACCCAGATCGGGATAGTAAATCGCGGTGATCCAATAGTCTTTGTGCCTTTGTGGTAGCTGTACCCTCACTTCATCGTCGAGTTGCTTTTGTAGCAAGGCGCGTGCCATCGGCGAATCGACGCTAATGTAGTGTGGCTCCTGATCAAACTCGTCCGAGCCCACAATGCGATACATAACCTCAGCCCCATCCTCATCCTCCAAGGTCACTTCGGCGCCAAAAAAGACTTTATCCTGCTGTTGCGGTTTGTGTTCGATAACTTGAAATTCTTCACAGCGTTTTTGCAAATAGCGCAAGCGTCGGTCTATTTCTCTAAGTTGTTTCTTACGATAGATGTACTCGGCGTTTTCGCTGCGATCACCTTCGGCGGCAGCTGCTCCGAGCGCTTTGGTGACTTCTGGCCGTAAGACTCTAACTAGGTGGGACAATTCATTGCGCAGGGTAGTGGCTCCCGCTAGGGTGATTAAATTGGAGCGTTTCATTTTAAAAAGTCTTTTATTGGGGCTCGTCTTTTTTCTTCTTGTTCTGTTCTTGTAACTCTTTTAGCTGCTGATCCAAATTTTCAGTACGCTTATTAACTAAGTCTTCGACTTCTTTGGCCTTCTGCATTTGTTGTTTTTTATAATCAGACAGTAGCTTATCGCTTTCTTTGGGCTCGTTTGAGCAACCACTTAGACACATTAGCCAAGCCGCTAAAACGCTTAGTAGAAGTTTATCATTCATAAAAAGACTCCTTTAAAATAGCAGTATAAAACTATTCTAGTGTATTTAGGAGTCTTTTAGCGATAAAAAAGCCGACATAAAGCCGGCTAAACTAGTGGAGTGGGGTAGTTATTATAAGAATAGGTTACAGAGCATATTGCCAGCCTAGGGTGGCGCTCCAGTCACGACCAAGCTGAGGGCCATCTAAATCCTGGTGGACGGTTTTGGTAAATTCGAACCCAAGTCGATGGCCATTGTGAAGATTAAAGTTAAGGCCGAGGCTGAGATCCCAGGCATAGCCACTACGAAGCTTCGGATCTGCTGTTGGTACCATCATCGGATTTAGTGCTGAATCCGCACCTTTGATGTCTTTTTGATTAAGGTAACGAATACCGGCGCTGGTAGCCCATTGGTGATTTAGGTTATAAGCATACCAACTATTAAGTTCGAACCGATTGCCTAATCGGTAGTCGAGGTCGTTGTGACCAGTGCGGATGATTTGTTTGCCCTGAATGCCCCAAGAGCTATTGGCGAAGTATTCTTTGTGGGTTAGAGCGAGAATCGCATCGTAGGTTCCTGAACCTAGTTGCATTGGGTACGGCAGGCGAACATTTCCCATAGGCGTGTTGCCTCGCTCTTTGATGTCGCCCGTAGAAAACGAAATGCCAACTTGGTAGTGGGTGCTTGAGGAGCTATCTTGTTGGATATTAACTAAAGCACTGACGCTAGTATCTCCCAGCCCTGAAGTATCAGTACTGAATGTCATGCCCATCCGAGTTAAATGATTCATATCATTGTCTAAATAGTGGGTCATCGCCATTAAGGTGACTTTATCGGATGGGGCATACATCACGCCTAGCATATGCATTCGCATGGTCATTTCTAATGGCGCAACCATATAATCTTCAAGTACGTCTTGGCTAGAAACGTCATCAGAGTCGATGTAGTTGTCTGACATTTTCATATCCATAAAGCGATAAGATAGCATCCACTCCCCAGCTTTATGGGTATGATCGCCCATAATGTTGATAGGGGCATGGCTATCCGGACGGCTATTATCAGCCAAGCTTGAAAGTGATGTTATTGCCAGCGCGCAAATGGTTAGTGCAGTAATTGATTTCATAGAGCATAAAGTTGTTAAGACTTAAAGAGTTAGTTAATTATAGGGGTGGGAGAATTGTTTGAACATGCGACAAATTGTCGCAGCGGCCGGTCACTGCTAGTGCTGCTGTCGAGTGTTATCTATAATGTAGGCATGTTTATCCTTGGCGTTTCATATGCTGCGAACAGTTTCTCTTAATACCGCCATTAATATCGATCAGAATTTGATTTCGACCTTGAACACCTTAAGTTGGTTACGCTTGGTGGCGTTGCTGGCTCAAGTGGGTTACCTGTTTTTTATCCGGCTAGCTCCTAGTCCTGTGATTATCATGATACTGAGTTTACAAGGGCTTATTCTGCTGCTGAGCTATTTCTACCGCCGTAATCGGTTATCGCAAAAGCAATTATTTGCTTTATTACTATTCGATTTATTGCTGTTCATGGCTTATATCTTGCAAACTGGCGGGATCTCGAATCCTTTAATTTCTCTGAGTTTTTTGCAACTAATTATTGCTTGCTTAAGCTTTTCTCGTGCTTGGGCTTTCGCCATTTTACTGGTTGCAATAGGATTTTATAGTTACCTACTGTGGCGTCAGCCAATGTCGCATCATATGGACTTTAATCACCACCTAGTTGGCATGTGGGCAGTCTATATCGTTAGCGCCAGTTTATTATTTTTTGTGATCAGTAAGCAGCTAAGAGATCGCCAATTATTAGCAAGAAAATTCGAGCAACTAAAAGCTAAGCGACAAAGGGATGAATATCTAATGTCACTAGGCTTATCGAACGCAGATATTGCCCACCGCTTAAATACGCCATTATCAAGTTTAATTTTACTTGCTGAAAATCTCGAACAACTGGCTCAAAATGCCCAGTTCACTTGCCAACAACAGCAACTAGATTGGCAGCAAGATCTTGAGCTGTTACAGCAACAGCTTAAACTCTGCCAATATATCAGTCAGCAACACTTTAAAGAGCACAATGCTGAAGCTCAGATGATCAACAAGCCCATTTTAGTCGAGTCCTTTTTAAACAATATTGTGCGTGACTTTAAGTTGCTACGTCCTGAAATTCAGTTGCAATATACCTCCAGCGTTGAGGAGGATTTTCATATTATTAGCAATGGCGGCCTTAAGCATGCGCTGCTAAATTTAATGGATAATGCAGCCAATGCTTCTCAGGATAATGATAGCAATCTTATTGAGTTGCAGTTAAGGTTGGAGACAAATCAAGCATTGCTTACCATTAAGGATAATGGTGTTGGAATGTCTGCTGATTCACAAAGCTTTTTTGGATACCAACCTAATCAAGATTCCGAGGGTCTGGGGATTGGAAGCCTATTAGCCAGCGCTAACCTAGAGCGCTGTGGAGTGACTTTTGATATTCTTGAGCCGGTCCGAAGCGAGGCAGATACAGGGCTAAGGCTTCGGTTACGCTTTCCTGAATATGTCGAGTCAGAGAGTCAGCTAAATCAAGCGAGCTAGATGGTGGCATGAAGAAAAAAGTATTACTGCTCGAGGATGATAAGGTTTATGCGCAGGTGTTAGCGCGAACCTTAATCAGCAAAGGATTCGAAGTTCAGGCCTATATGCAAATCGAGGGTTTTCTTGAGCTCGCCGAGCAGTTCCGGCCAGACTTACTGATTTTCGATTTGTTTGTAGAAGGTGAGACAAGCCTTGAATTGATCCCAAAAACAAAATCCTTATTGCCACAAGCAAGACTGTTAATCCTAACCGGCTACGCCAGTATCGCCACTACCGTTGAGGCGATTAAGTTAGGCGCTGATGACTATATTCCCAAACCAGCTTCGAGCGAGCAAATATTAAATGCCTTGCGTGGAGTCAAAAGTGCTGACTCTCCACCGGAGCCTATTTCGGTCGAGCGTCTTGAGTGGGAGCACATTCAGCGAGTGTTACAACAACAAGCCGGCAATATTTCCGCTACTGCGCGTATTTTGGGGATGCATCGAAGAACTCTGCAGCGTAAATTGGCAAAAAAACCTAATCTTAAGTAAAAATCTTATTGATAATCATTATCATTTAGATCTATAATTCTTTTGTCCCTTATAACAAACGAATTAAGAGCAACCCATGAACACAAAAGCGACTATGTCTTTAACTGCTTTGGCGGTTTTGACAGCCATGACTTCAGCTTCTCTTTTAGCCGAAGATATCCATAACGATGAGGATTCTGCTAATACGGTCACTATTATCGGCAGTAAACACGCTGCTAAAAATATTCCTGGCTCGGCATTGGTAGTGGATACGCAGCAGTTAGATGAAATGAAATACAGTGACGCCACAAAAGCTTTACAGCAATTGCCCGGGGTTTATATTCAACAAGAGGACGGCCTAGGACTTAGACCGAATATTGGTCTAAGAGGTACTGGAACTGGGCGTTCTGGCCGGATTAGCTTGATGGAAGATGGGGTTCTGATCGCACCCGCACCTTATGCGGCATCTTCAGCTTACTACTTTCCGACTTTTGATAGAATTACCGGAATTGAAGTGCTGAAAGGTCCTGCGGCGATCCAGTACGGTCCTTTTACCGTTGGCGGCGCGATTAATTTCCTAACTCGACCAATAGCCGATAAGGCGCAAGGGCAAATAAAATTGGGCTTAGGGCAAGATGGCGATCAGCAACTTTATGGTTATTACAGTGATTCTAGTGATAATTTTGGTTATTTAATCGAAGCCAATAAACATCAATATGACGGTTTTAAAACCATTACTGGCACCAATAATGATACCGGTTTTGATAAAGACGATTATGTGGCTAAATTGCGTTTTAACAGCGATTTGGATGCTAGCATTTACCAGCAGTTTGATTTAAAGCTGCAGCACTCGGATGAAGATTCGGATCAAACCTATTTGGGCCTTTCGGATGCGGATTATGCCGCTAACCCCTACCGCCAATACAGCGTGACTCAGCTGGATAATTTTGACGGTGAACACGATCAAATTATGGCGACTTACTATGTGGACTTTAACAATGGTTTTGACGCTAAAACTACCGCTTATCGCAATGAAACAAAACGTAACTGGTTTAAATTGGCCAAACTCAATGGCGAGTCGTTATCCGACGTTATTAACAGCCTAAATACTAACGATGCTAATGCTGCAGGTTACCAAGCGATCTTAGATGGTGGCGACTCTGCAATCGGCGCATTAACCATTCGTGATAACAACCGCGAATATTTAAGTCGCGGCGTGCAGTTGGACTTTGGATATGAGTTTATGGTCGGGCAAACGCAGCATGAATTAGCGTTTGGCGCGCGCTTGCATGAAGACGAAGAAGATCGTTTTCAACGCGATGGTGACTATACCCAAGCCAACGGCCTAGTTACGGTTGCAGATCCCGGCGTTTGGGGAGAGGCGGGAAATCGAATTGCCTCGGCTGATGCCCAATCCTATTATTTACAAGATACCATCAGTTTTGGCGATTGGATTTTAACCCCAGGTTTACGTTTTGAAGATGTCGATCTTAAACGCAAAAACTGGAGTACCCCAGATCGCAGTATCGCTGCTAGTGTGCGTGAAAACAGTGTTTCTGAACTGCTACCGGGAATTGGCGCACTGTGGTCTGTTAACGAAACCACGTCATTATTGGCAGGCGTAAATAAAGGCTTTGCTCCTCCGGGTAACAATCCTGGCGACGAAGCGGAAGAAAGCTGGAATTATGAATTTGGTGTACGCTTTGCTGGCAGTCAATATTCGAGCGAATTGATCGTATTCGTAAACGATTATGACAATATTCTCGGCGACTGTACCTTGTCAAACGCTTGTGATTTAGAAAACCAAGGTGACAAGTCCAATGGTGGTAAAGCCAAAACTCAAGGTGTGGAGTTAAGTGTGCAAGGCGAATTTGCCAAAAACTGGCCAGCACGTTTTGCCTATACTTATACTGACTCTGAGTTTGAGCGCAGTTTCGACAGTGATGTCTGGGGCGATGTGCAGTCTGGTGATGCCATACCTTACATTCCAGAGCACCAAGCACAATTTAGCTTCGGTTACGATAATGGGCAGTGGAATCTTTACACAGCGGTGCAGTATGTGGATGAAGTTTGCACCAAAGCAGCTTGCGAGCGCGAAGCTTTCTTGAAAACGGACTCGCTACTGGTGGTGGATCTGTCAGGTGAATATCAGCTAAACGACAGCACCACTTTGTTTGCAACCATCGACAATCTGTTTGAAGAAGATGGTATCGCTGGTCGCCAACCTTATGGCGCGCGTCCGGTTAAAGATCGCCATGCGCGGCTTGGTGTTAAGTTTAACTTCTAGTCATAAAGTTAAACCTATAATAAAAAGCCCGCTCTTAGCGGGTTTTTTTATACCAATAGCCAGTTAGCTCTTGTCAAATTTGGTAGCTATCCTAATAATGAGAGCATGAGTCTATCCAAACCTAAACCGCGTAAGTTAATTCATCAAAGACGCATTCGTCCCAACGCTTATTTGCGCGAAGACGGTCTGTGGGATATCGAAGCGAACCTGATTGATAGCAAAGCCTATCCTTTTCCCACTTTGCAACGTGGCATCTTGCCCGTTGGTGATTTGGTGCATGATATTTGGCTGCGCTTGACTTTAAATAATGAACTGGTGATTCAGGAAGCCTAGGCGCGCTTATTGGTAACGCCTTTTAAACGTTGTCCGGATATTGAAAGTAATATTAAAAGCCTGAAAGGCTTGAAGATTAAAAGCGGCTGGACTCAGCAAGCCAAGCAGAGAATTGGCGGAGTATTGGGTTGTTCGCATTTGGTCGAGTTACTAAGGCCAATGGCAACTACAGCGATACAAGCGATTTATCCTTATCTGACTTTTGCCGAAGATGGTACTTTTCCCATCACTGAGGGCTTGATAAATTCTTGCTACGGCTTTGCCGAAGATGGTGAAGTGATTGAAGTTCTCGCCCCAGAGCAATTTAAACAACAAAAGGACCCTAAATGAGCCAAATTGATTGGTTTAGCAAATACCAAGATAACCTTGCCACTATCGAGCAAGCACTAAAGATTACCAATCTATGGAGCAAGACCCCGCCAAGTCATGAGGCGATGCAATCGAGTATGCCCTTCGCGGTGGATACGATGCCGTTTGAAAATTGGTTACAGTATATCTTTTTGCCGCGAATGAATGAGGCGATAAGGCTTCGTCAGCTGCCCCCAGGGCCCGCGCAAATTTTACCGATCGCTGAAGAAGTCTATAAAGAACAACTGAGTTTGGTGAAGCCATTGCTGGATGCATTGCGAAAATTTGATGAAATTTCTCATCTGAGCCATTTACACTAATATCCATATAGACATTGTAAAAAAAAGCCCCTCGCAGTTAGCAACCGGCGGGGTTGATTAGCGTGAAGAGACCTGTGGGCTCATTATAGTTATTAGAAACTAGCTTGCAGCAAGCACTAAAATAAGTATAAGAGAACGCCTCTTTAAATGCAAATGATAATCGTTATTATTTAAGTCTAATTATTCAGGCTACGAAGCCAGATCCCCAAACTGGTGGAATAGCCTTGAGACCCCGCGCTGATCCGGCCTTGTTCGTCCACTAAATAATAAGTTGGAAAACCTTGCACTTGGTATTGTTGCATGGTTTCAAGAGTGCCCATCAGGACGGGGAAGGTAAGTTTTTGTTCTTTGGCAAAAGCAGCGACTTCAGTCTTGTTTTGCCAATCTAACGCGACATAACGTACCTGAAATCCCTTTTTAAGCAGCGCTGGCTTTTGTGCTTCAATATTACCAATGGAAAAACGGCAAATTTTGCACCAAGGAGCGAAGAAGTAGAGCAACTGCTTTTGTCCCGCGGCTGGAATTTGATAGCGCTTTTCGTCAAGGCTAATCAGCTGTTGGGAGGGAGCAAGAGGCTTATCATCACGGCTGAGAAGGTGTCGCTCTTGCCACCAAAGGATCCCAAAAACCACCACCAATAGCAGTGCAATCTCGAGCAGATGACGCCAGATCGGCTTTTTCGGTTTTATTTTTGTTTGTCGAGAATGGAGCTTTGCAGGACTATTCGGTGTTTGCTTCATCTATTTAAAAAACTCTTCCGGTCTAAAATCAGATTGTTTATCTTTGACGTATTGCCAAGCAAATTGTTGCATATTTATTTTGCCGTTAATGATCTTAACGCCTTCTTTTTTTAGCAGGGCTGCTTGGCGCGCGTAATGATCCGAGTCGGCTTTAAAAGCAATTCTACCGTTAGCGCCAATCACTCTTTGCCATGGCAGTTGTAAGGACTTATCGGCTGCGCCTAAAGCTTTTGAAACGTGCCGCGCATGCCTTGGAAAACCCGCTAACCGCGCGATTTGTCCGTAGCTAGCAACTTTACCCGCGGGGATCTGGGCAACACATAAGTAAACTTGCTGTCGAAAATATTCCATGTGCGAGGTCATCAGTTGATCGCAAACCGTTAAATAGTGTTAAATGTTGGATTCTACTATTGGATTATAACTGGCGCACACCATATAGTGTATTAGTTATTGTTATGCAGCGTCTTGTTGCTTTGATTTAGGAGATCGATTTTATGGGTAATCTATTAGAAATGGTATTGGGCCAACAGAATTCTGGCGCGATTGGTCAAATTGCCAAGAATTTTGACTTGGATATGGGGGATGCCACTAAGGCGTTAGGCTCTTTACTTCCAGCACTACAAGGCGGCATGCAGCGCAATGTTAAGCAACAAGGTGGTTTGGAATCTTTGTTGGGAACTTTGAATAAAAATCAAAACCAACAATACGTCGACCAACCTGAATTACTAGGACAGCCACAAGCGATTGACAATGGTAACTCCATTTTGGGTCATATTTTTGGCTCTAAAGAAGTTTCTCGTCAGGTGGCACAACAGGCTTCGCAGCAGACTGGTTTGGATTCTTCTATGCTGAAGAAGATGTTACCGATGGCAGCTTCCGTTTTGATGGGATCCTTAGGAAAAGAGCAAGCCAGACAACCAATGGGCGGTAATCAAAGTATGATTGAAGGCTTGTTGGATGCTGATGGCGATGGTTCTATGATGGACGATTTGCTAGGAATGGCTGGAAAATTATTCCGCTAAACAAAAGTTTAACGTAAATAAAAAGCCCGCGGTTGATTAACCTCTGCGGGCTTTTTTAATGTTTAAGAATTGCCTACCATACTTATAGCATGCGCTTTAACACGTCCACTTCTGGATCTTTGTCGATAAAGCGGTGTTTGAGTGCACCAAGAATATGCAAAACCACAATCCCCAGCAGTACATAAGGTAAGACACCGTGTGCGCCACGGGCTTTGCCAGCCACTTCTTTGTTGGACTCTAAAATATCAAAGGTTGTGAAGAAGAAGTTCAGTTTGCCGCCACCACCCATATCGGACATGATAATGCCGCTTAAAGGAACCATCAGCATTAATGCGTAAAGCAGGAAGTGACCGACCTTACTTAAGGTTTTTTCCCAAGCTGGTAGCGCTTGCGGTAAAGTCGGTTTATTGCTGGTAAAGCGCACCAAAAGCCTAACGATAAGTAGTAAAAATAGTGTCAGGCCAAAGGATTTGTGCCATGGATAGAGTGCAAATTTATCCGGGGCATCTCTGGGGATGCCTTCCATATACCAGCCAGTGCAGATTAAGCCTAGAACCAATAAGGCCATAAACCAATGCAGAATCCGCATGGTTAAAGAATATTTTTCTGTCATAGTGCCCCTCACATTTAGGATGTTGATGAGACACTATAAAAAGCTTTTACCCTAAAAATCAAATACTTGATCGAAATTTTACGTCCGGTAGGCAAGTTTGCTGCCCATAACCGTAGGCGCATGTGCTTTCATGCCCTTGCTCCATTCAAGGCTATTTTCGGGGAATAGTAATACTACCGTTGAGCCTAATTTAAAGCGCCCCATTTCTTGGCCTTTCTTGAGTTCAACTTCATCCTCGATAGGATAGTTCCAGACTTTGAGTTTATCGCGAGTGGGCGGGGTAATGGTGCCGTGCCAAACGGTTTCGATGCTGCCCACAATGGTTGCCCCGACCAGCACCATGGCCATAGGTCCGATTTCAGTATCGAACATGGCAACCACACGTTCGTTCCGCGCGAATAGGTTTGGAACGTTCCGCGCGGTCAAAGGATTCACGCTAAACAAATTACCAGGAACGTGGATCATTTGAGTTAAACGACCATCCATTGGCATATGCACACGATGATAATCCTTGGGTGAAAGATAGACAGTTGCGAATTCACCATTTTTAAAAGGCGCCGCGAGAGCTTCATCACCACCGAGCAAGGTTTTGGCGGAAAATAAATGCTCTTTGGCTTGGAAAATAAAACCGTTTTCGATTTTTCCTAATTGACTGATTTTGCCATCCGCAGGATTGACAATAACCTTGGGATCTTCAGCGATTGGGCGAACACCGTCCTTTAGCGAGCGGGTAAAAAAATCGTTAAAAGTGTCAAACTCTTCCGCTGTTTGCCGCTCGGCAATGCTCATATCGATGTCGTATTTTTTGATAAACCAATTGATAAAAGCATTTTTGACGCTTTTATTGTTTGAGTCGGCAACTCTGCCCATAAAAAGCGAGACCCAGTGTTGCGGAATTAAATATTGAGAAAAGACTTTTAATTGGTTAGAAAAAGATTCGGCCATCTTGTGGAGGTGTCATTGCATGCAAAAAACTGATTTTACCACTAAGTTTGCTGAAATGTTAGCCGTTAACCTGTTCGAAGTTTTGGATCAGGTATTGATAGTTTTGCAGTCTGGAAGCCGCGATTTCGCCAGCTTCAGCCGCCGCCAATACCGCACATTTTGGCTCTTTCAAGTGTTTGCAGTCGCGAAACTTACAGTCTTCTGATAATTGCGCGATTTCAATAAAACCTTGTTGAATCAATTGGGCGTCCAAATGCCATAAACCAAACTCTCGCACTCCAGGTGAGTCTACTATATAAGAGTCTTGGCTTAAGCGATAAAGCCGTGAAGCGGTGGTGGTATGAGTACCAAGCCCTGAGCTTTCGGAAATCTCGGAGGTGGCTACTTGATGCTGTGGAAACAAATGTTTGATCAAGGTGGACTTACCGACACCGGATTGACCTGCTAATAACAGGCTTTTACCCTTGCTGTCTTTAATAAATGACTCTATCCCGAAACCTTGCTTGGCACTGATAATGTATAAGGGGTAACCAAGATCTTGATAAGTTTTTAACCGCTGTTGTATGACAGTTTGCTCGTCTTGGTTTAACAGATCCCACTTGTTGAAAAGGATCCAAACCGGCAAGTCGCTGGCTTTGGCTGCGACTAAATAGCGATCAAGCATCATTTCTGAAAAGCCCAGAGCGGGCGCTAATAGTAACGCAATAAAATCGATATTGGCGACCACGGGCTTGATACCATGATGCGGCGTGGGGCGTTTTAGTAAACTGTTGCGTGGTAACAATTCGGTGATAACGCCTTTTTCTTCACCCTGATCTGTTTGTTCTTGGCGACAAAACACCACTTGATCGCCAACCACCGGAATATCCAAAGATTTACGAATAAAGCATCGGATAATAGTAAAGTCTTTATTGGCAATATCTGCTTGTTGCCCAAAGCGACTGACTACGATGCCTCGTTCTGGCGCCAGTAGGCTAGACTCATCTATAGAAGCTTTTTTCTTATTGTGTTGTTTGTCGGTAATGTGCTTACCTTGCCGCCGTGCCATTAGGACTTTCGCCCTTGATAGGATTTATTCGGTAACAAAATTCGGACCAAAAGAGCCGTTAGTGTCGAGGGCATCAATCTGAGCTGCGCAAATTAAATCGTTCATGCAAACGCTATTACCCGCATCGTGGGTGGTGTATTTGACCAGACAGTGACCATAGCTCACTTCCAGATCAGGGTGATGCGCTTGCTTGTTGGCGATCCAAGCCACTGCATTAACAAAGCCCATAGTATGGTAATAATTCTTAAAGCGGAATTTACGCTTGATCGCGCCTATTTGTGCATCAAACTCCCAGTCAGCAAGCTGCTCGGATAAAAGCTGATCGCGAGTGTTCGCATCCAAAGCGCTGCGAGCAGTATCGTTATGGACGCATTTTTGATCTTTTAATAACATGATTATCCTCAGGATTTGTTGCCATCGGTTAGCAATTGCTAAACATTAACGCCGATTTGCGACTATAATAGCCGATATTAATCCTGAATATTAGATCAAAACAACAAATTTTGAGGAAAGCCGTGTGAGCAACTCCAGCCAAGCCGTAAAAGGCCATGCCGATAATTTAATTTGGGTCGATTTAGAAATGACCGGACTCGATCCGGAAAGCGACAAGGTTATTGAGATAGCCACCATTGTTACTGATAAGGACTTAACGATTCTCGCGGAAGGTCCGGTATTGGCGATTCATCAGTCGGACGAGGTTTTGGCCAATATGAATCAATGGTGTATTGAGCAGCATGGTAAATCCGGTTTGACTGAGCGGGTGCGACAATCGGATATCGACGAAGAAACTGCTTGTCAACTAACCTTAGACTTTTTGCGCGAATGGGTGCCAGAGGGTAAATCGCCCATGTGTGGAAACTCGATTTGCCAAGATCGTCGTTTTATGGTCAAACATATGGCCTCGCTCGAAGCTTATTTTCATTACCGTCATCTGGATGTGAGCACCTTGAAAGAACTAGCTCGGCGCTGGAAACCTCAGATCTTGCCGGGTTTTGGCAAGAAGGCGACCCATTTAGCGCTGGACGATATTCGCGAGTCGATAGCCGAATGCGCTTACTACCGCGAACATTTTATTGATTTGAATGCTTAGGTCGTATAAAAGCCATTAGCTCCTTAATGGTTACGCGTTAAGCCTCTAGTCAGCTTGCCAAGCCTAGAATGATTTAAAACTTACAATTTGCTATGAACAAGATCGAAGCCTTTTTAGCTAACGAAAACGAAACTGAAGCCTTTGGTTTGGCTTTAGCTGGTTCGTTGCAAGCGCCAGTGACTATCTACATGCAGGGTGAACTTGGCGCTGGTAAAACTACCTTAGTCAGGGGGTTGTTAAGAGGCTTAGGCCATCAAGGCTCTACCAAAAGCCCGACATATACTTTGGTTGAACCTTATCAGTTAGATGATGTATCGGTTTATCACTTTGATTTATACCGCTTAGCCGATCCTGAAGAGCTTGAGTATATTGGTATTCGTGAATACCAAACGCAACAATCGGTGCTGATTTTTGAGTGGCCAACTAAGGGTATTGGCATGATCCCGCCAGCGGATTTATCGATCGAGCTGAGCTACTCGGAAAATGGTCGACAGCTTGTGTTAAAAGATTTTGCAGGAAAAGTAAGCAACAACTGGAATTTTGGTGATATTTTGTGCCAAAATGAGAATGAATAATAATTTGGCAAAAGCCAAAGCTGTGACAAGATGACAAGAGCGCTAAACACTACTAAAGGCCTAGTTTGTAGGCTCAAGGGTTATCAATTTTCGTTAGCAATTCTGACGACCTTGTTGCTTGCCGTCTTTTCTTCAAATCTCAACGCCGCAGTGGTCAAAAGTATGCGCTTTTGGCAGTCGCCGGAATCTACACGAGTAGTGCTTGATTTAAGCTCGGAAGTTGAGCATCAAATTAAAGTGTTAAAAGGTCCCGATCGGATCGTGATTGATATTGCTGAATCGAGTGTTGCTGTGGATCTTTCGCAACTTGAGATCAACAGTAGCTTGATCAAAAAGGTTCGCAAATCCAAACCAGCAAAAGCCGGCGACTTACGGCTGGTGCTGGACTTAGCAAAAGCCGCAACCCCAAAAAGTTTTAGTTTAAAGCCTTATCAAGATTATGGCGATCGCTTGGTTATTGATTTACTGGATGACAAAAAGCAAAGCCTAGCTCAAGAAAAGCCTAAAAAAGAAGCCACCAAAAAACAGCAAAGAGACATTATTATTGCCATTGATGCTGGTCACGGTGGCGAAGATCCTGGGGCGCGCGGCCCAACCGGTGCGCGCGAAAAGAAAATCACCTTAGCCTTAGCGCAAGCTTTAGCCAAAGAAATTAATAAAGAAAAAGGCCTAAAAGCGATCTTAACGCGCAGTGGCGACTATTATTTATCGCTACGGAAGCGTACGGCAATTGCTCGTCAACATCGTGCTGATTTGTTTGTTTCGGTGCACGCCGATAGTTTTACCAACAAAAAAGCGCGCGGAGCTTCGGTCTGGATTTTATCTACTCGCGGAGCCACTTCGGAAGCTGCCCGTTGGTTAAAAAAGCAAGAAGCGGACTCGGAACTGTTGGGCGGGGTTAACTCTAATGTGAAGTTATCTGAATACGATAAACCGATTGCGGAAGTGCTCTTGGATTTACAAATGAGCCACTCGATTGAAGCTAGTTTAACTCTTGGCAAAGAAGTGCATCGAAAAATTGCCAAAGTTGCGCCAAAAATGCATAAAAATCACGTTGAGAAAAACTCCTTTGTGGTGCTTAAAAATCCAGATATTCCATCAATTCTAGTGGAGTCAGGCTTTATTTCGAACCCGCAGGAAGAAAAGCTGTTAAAAACTAAAAATTACCGTAACAAACTGGCAAAAGCGGTAAAAGATGGCATTAAAAACTACTTTAAAAGTAACGCGCCAGATGGTACTTATTACGCCGCAACCTTCCGGCAAAACATTTACCGAGTGCGTCGTGGTGATAATTTGAGTAAGGTCGCTCATCGCTTTGACGTTTCGATCAAAGATTTAAAATTGGCCAATAATTTAAAATCCAACACGGTTAGGATTGGACAAAAACTTATTATTCCCACGGCAAATTAATCTTCAAAAAATGCCCATAAAAAAATTATCTCCGTTAATTGCAAACCAAATTGCTGCTGGCGAGGTGGTGGAACGACCTGCATCGGTAGTCAAGGAGTTGTTGGAAAATGCTATTGATGCAAAAGCGGATCGGATTCAAATTGACATTGAGCGCGGCGGTGTACGGCTGATCCGAATTACCGATAATGGCCAAGGGATCCCTCGTCAAGAATTGGCTTTGGCCTTAGCTCGCCATGCCACCAGCAAAATCGCAACCTCTACAGACTTAGCGGCAATTAATACTTTAGGTTTTCGCGGTGAGGCGCTTGCCAGTATCAGTTCGGTTGCAAAGCTGACGCTGAGCTCTAAGCCAGAAGCCCAAGATATGGGCTGGTCAGCTTATGCCGAAGGTAGCGATATGGAGGTGGCTCTGCAACCCCATTCTTTGCCGTTTGGTACTATTGTCGAAGTTAAGGATTTGTTTTTTAATACCCCTGCGCGACAAAAATTTTTAAAAGCCGAAAGAACCGAATTTATTCACCTCGAAGAAACGGTGAAAAAAATTGCTTTAGCCAATCAAAATGTGGCTATCACTTTAAAGCATAATGGCAAGGTGGTGAAACGTATTCCAGCGGCTAACTCCCCCGAACAAATCAAACAACGGATTGCCAGCATTCTCGGACGTAGTTTTATCGCCAAAGCGATCCCCTTGGCGCAGAGTTTGGAGCAATTGCAATTATCCGGCTGGGTTGGCCCTGCGGATTATCATCAAAGCTCAAGTTACAGCCAATACTTTTTCGTTAATGGTCGGCCAGTGCGCGATAGAACCATTAATCATGCGGTACGCCAGGCCTATCAAGATCGACTGCCCGCAGGGCGTTCCCCCGCCTATTTGATTTACTTACAACTGCCAGCCGATCAAGTGGATGTGAATGTGCATCCAACCAAACATGAGGTGCGATTTCATGACGCTCGCTTTGTGCATGATTATATCGCCAAAACGCTGCAGCTTGCGCTTTCTCAAGAGCAACAATTAGCAGCAGTTGACTTTGCCCCCATTGACGTAAAAGCAGAAAGCCAAGCAGAAGAACAAACGCAAGTATATTCAGGACAACAAGCTTCGCAGGCTGACGGCAATATGCCTTTTGAGTATCAAAACCCCTATCAAAAGCAGCGAGTTTCTGAGGCGAATCAACACTATCAAGCTGCTTCAAGAAAATCAAAGGCGACCAATCCGTTACTTTTTAACCGCTATTATTTTGAACATCAAGGTCAAGATTTATTGCTTTTTGATCTTAAAAGCTTTTTGCTTGAGTCGACCAAGCACACATTGCAACAGGAGTGGCGCGAGGGTAGTGTTAAACAAAAAACCTTATTGATCCCTTATCGCATTAACCTCGCCAATGAGGCTGCAACGGAACAATTAGCACAAAGCTGGACGGCACTTGGAATCGAAGCGGTTCAAGCAGGGCCAAGCAGTTTGATTATTCGAAAAGTCCCGTCAATTCTCGAACAAGTTAATCTGGAGTTATGGTTACAAACCGCGCTAATGCAACAACCAGCCGAGCCGCAAGCAGCATTAATCGCTGCCTTAGCTGGCGCCCTCGAACTTGAGGCGAATACTGATTGGGCCGAATTGCTTGAGCGCCGCTTGCCCTCGGGTTGGAGCCAGTCGGAGTTTTGTCTGCGGCTACAAGAGGCTCAATTTTCAAGTTGGCTAAAGGCCCAAAGTTGATGAGCAAACCGCAAGCAATTTTCTTGATGGGGCCCACCGCTGCCGGTAAAACCGACTTGGCAATTAAGTTAGTACAAGAGCATGATTGCGAGATTATCAGCGTCGACTCGGCAATGGTCTACAAGGGCTTGGACATTGGCTCTGCTAAGCCGCCGCAGCACGAACTGGCGCTGGCTCCGCATCGTTTGATTGATATTTGTGAGCCAAACGATCCTTATTCAGCAGCACGTTTTCGCGACGATGCGTTAAGGGAAATGGCAACCATCACCGAGCAAGGCAAAATTCCGTTGCTGGTTGGCGGTACCATGCTGTATTACAAAACCTTATTGCAGGGTATGGATAACTTGCCTGACTCAAACCCTGACATTCGTCAGCAATTGCAAGCTGAGCTGGAGCAAAAAGGTTTAGCTGCTTTGCATCAAGAGCTGGCTGCAGTTGATGCTGAATCAGCCACGCGAATTAATCCTAACGACCCGCAAAGAACCTTGCGCGCGCTGGAAGTGTTTCGAATTAGCGGGAAACCATTAAGTCAGCTGCATCGTGAGCAACAAACTCAAGAGTTTGCTTATGAGGTGTTGCAAATGGCTTTACTACCAGCGGATCGAGCGTTGTTGCACCAAAGAATAGCGCAGCGCTTTGAGCTGATGATGGCGCAGGGCTTTTTGGATGAAGTACGCAAGCTTTATCAAAGAAAGGACTTAACTGCCGACTTGCCAGCCATTCGTTCGGTGGGCTATCGACAGCTTTGGCAATACCTTGAAGGCGAGCTAAAACTTGACCAAGCCATCGAAAAAGCGATTATTGCCACCCGCCAATTGGCAAAACGTCAACTGACCTGGTTAAGGGGCTGGAATGAGGTTATTCCGGTACAATCAGACCAATTGGCTAGTTCCTTGTATAAAGAAGTGACTCAGTTCTTACTCTCATTTAAAAAATTGACATAAGTCTTTGAGAAAACTCGATTTCCTAAAGGGTTTGAGTTAGACTTTTAAGCGTTAGTAGATAGAAAACAATTTTAGGATGTTTAATCATAAGAGGTAGTAACTATGTCAAAGGGGCAATCACTACAAGACCCTTTTTTAAACGCGTTAAGACGTGAGAAAGTGCCAGTTTCCATTTATTTGGTCAATGGTATTAAGCTTCAGGGGCAAATCGAATCATTTGATCAATTTGTGATTTTATTGAAAAATACAGTCAATCAAATGGTCTATAAGCATGCAGTGTCCACCGTGGTTCCAATTCGCAATGTTCGTAGCCAATACAATAATGGCGACAATGGCGGGCAGGGTGGCCAAGGGGATGATCAAGGCTCTGGCGGCCAAGGTATGGGACCAGGTCCTATGTCAGGCGGTTATTCCGGCGGTCAGATGGGCGGACTCTAGTTCCCCACTGAGCCTTTACTGCGATTATTTAGCGCTATCAAGTACTAAGAACCGGTTGTAACTTTTGGGTTGCAACTGGCTTTCTGTTGTCTATTTTTCTTATAATAGCCTTAGTATATAACCATGCACTTGCGCGGCCATAGCGCGCCTAAACCATTCATTGAGGTCAATATAGAGTGTTTGATCGTCACGCTGGCGGTGAGTCAGCCATTTTAGTTCATATCGATTTTCAACAAGATCTCAGTCAAGATAAGAACCAAGAAGATTTAAGCGAATTTGTCGAGCTGGTGCGCTCGGCTGGCTTGAATGTACTGGATATCATTACCGCCAAGCGTAGCGCGCCTGATCCGAAGTACTTTATTGGCAGCGGTAAAATCGAAGAGATTATCAACGTTAAAAACGCGTTGGATGCTGATCTAGTGATTTTTAACCATGCCCTATCACCTGCGCAAGAGCGTAATATTGAAAAGGCGGTACAAGCACGAGTGATTAATCGTATTGGCTTGATCTTGGACATCTTTGCCCAGCGTGCCTTTACTTTTGAAGGTAAGCTACAAGTAGAGCTAGCTCAACTTAAGCATTTATCGACGCGTTTAGTGCGCGGCTGGACTCACCTTGAGCGCCAAAAAGGTGGTATCGGTATGCGTGGTCCGGGTGAAACCCAGTTGGAAACCGATAGACGTTTGCTACGCGATCGAATCAAATACATTGAGCGGCGTTTAGAAAAAGTGGGAAAACAACGCGAGCAGGGACGTCGTTCGCGTAAAAGAGCAAACATCAAAACCGTTTCAATTGTTGGTTACACCAATGCTGGCAAGTCTACTTTATTCAATTTGACCACCGATGCGCAGGTATTAGCCGAAGATAAGCTTTTTGCAACGCTCGATCCTACTTTACGCCGGATTTCTTTGCCGCAAGGTACGGATGTAATTTTGGCTGATACGGTGGGCTTTATTCGCCATTTACCACACGATCTAGTGGCTGCTTTTAGGGCCACTTTGGAAGAATCGGTCGAGGCTAATGTCTTGTTGCACGTGATTGATGCGGCTTCGGAGCGGCGAGAAGAGAACATGGAAGAAGTGATGAAAGTGTTGCAGCAAATTGGTGCTGATGAAATCCCGATGTTGCAGGTGTTCAACAAAATTGATGCGATTGAAGGCGCCGAGCCGCGGATCGATCGAGATGATTCGGGTAAACCGATACGAGTTTGGGTTTCAGCGCTAAAAAACCAAGGAATCGAGCTATTAAAAGAAGCTATCGAGGAATTGGCGATCGAAGAGCAGTTCACTGGGCGGCTACAAATCCCGCCAAGTAAAGGGCGTTTAAGAGGCTATTTGTATGAACTGAATGCTATTGAACAGGAACAGTATTCGGATAATGGTGACCTTGTATTGCAGGTGCAGCTGCCCAAAGCGGACTGGATCCGCCTCTCGCGGCAGTTGGAAGAGGATTTATCCGGTTACATAATAAATGCAGAATAGTCTTATCAAATAAAGCATTTACCTTGAAAGCGGCTGCCAGCGCCCATACAATTAATCAGATAAGTAATTATTATTTCTAACTATTCATTCGGAGAGTCTAATGGCTTGGAATCAACCAGGCGGCAATGGTAATAACCAGGACCCGTGGGGCAAGAAAAAGCCCAATAATCAAAATGATCTGGACAAGATGATTAAAGATGCTGGCGATAAGTTCGGTAAAATGTTCGGTGGCAAGGGTGGTAAAGGTAAAGGCGGCGACAAAAGCTTTTTCTTTATTGGTTTATTAGTCTTTGTTGCTTTCTACGTGGTCAAAGGTTTTTATACGGTCAAAGAAGCAGAGCAGGGTGTTATTACCCGTTTCGGTGCTTATCACCATACGGTGGGTCCTGGTTTGGGTTGGATGCCGCCATTTATTGATCGCCTGTATAAAGTGGACGTTAACACCCAGCAACAAAAAGAAGTCTCGGGCAATATTTTGACCAAAGACAAAAATATTGTGGATGTGGATTTCACCATTGTTTACCGGGTGGATATTCCTGAAGATTATTTGTTTAACGTCTATGACCAAGACAAAACCATTGAGCAAGTGGCGGAAGCGGCGATTCGTCAGGTAGTTGGTCAGTCGGTGATTGATGATGTGTTGAAAGATAATAAAACTCGCATCATGCAAGACACCATGACCGAAATGGAGCGTATTTTAGAACCTTACAAGATGGGCGTGGAGATTTACGAGGTCAATATGGCCGACTCTAAGCCGCCGATTCAGGTGCGTCCGGCGTTTGATGACGTGACCAGCTCATTAAGTGATGAAAAGCGTTACGTACAAGAAGCCAAAGCGTATCAAAACGACAAGCTGCCAAAGGCCGAAGGTCAGGCGGCTAGAATTATCAAAAATGCCGAAGCGTATCGTAGCCAAGTAGTCGAGCGTGCTAAAGGTGAAGTGGCGCGTTTTGAAAAATTGTTACCCGAATATGAGCTGGCGCCGGAAGTGACCCGTCAACGTTTGTACCTAGAAACGGTTGAGGAAGTCTTGTCGAAGGTCAGCAAAGTCGTCCTAGATACCGAGGGCGGTAATAACTTGACCTATTTACCCTTGGATCAAATTGTGAATAAGAAAACAAATACTAAAAAGGAGAATAACAATGAATAAATCTCCAATCCTTATATTCTTGAGCGTGGTAGCTTTACTGGTGGTTTCGCAGTCGATGTTTATCGTTAAAGAGCAGAAAAAAGGCTTTATTTTGCGTTTCAGTCAGGTTCTGAAAGGCCCAGATGACAAGCCTTTGGTAAAGAATCCTGGTTTACATTTCAAAATTCCGTTTATCGACACTGTTAAGAAATTGGATTCACGTATCCAAACGTTTGATGGTCGTGCCGATCGGATCACTACTTCCGACAAAACCGATTTGATTGTGGATACTTACGTTAAATGGCGAGTTAAGGATTTTGGTCAATTTTATCTAAGAACTCAAGGCTCAATCCCAAGAGCCAATGCCTTTATCGACCGCTTTGTGGATGCGTCGACTCGCGCCCAATTCGGTACTCGCAGCATTGAGCAGTTGATCTATAAAGATCGTGATGAAACCATTAGAGCGATTATGGCGGAAGTTGCCACCAAAACCCCTGAGTTTGGTATCGAGGTGGTGGATGTTCAGGTGAAAAAAGTGAACTATCCTGACGAAATTCGCGAAAAAGTCTTCCAAGAAATGAGCTCGGAGCGTAAAGAGTTTGCTAACGCCAACCGTGCTGAAGGTCGTAAGGAAGAGGAAAAAATTCGTGCTGATACCGATGCTAAGGAAAAAATCATTATCGCCGAAGCGGATCGTGCGGCTCGGGAACTCCGTGGTCAGGCCGACGCCGAAGCGGCTAAGATTTACGCCGAAACCTACAATAAAAACCCTGAATTTTATGCTTTCCTGCGCAGCTTAGACGCTTATAAAGCTTCGTTTAAAGACTCAGGTGATATTATGGTGATTAAGCCGGACAGTGAATTCTTTAAATATTTTAAAGACGCCAAAGGCCGATAAATCAATAGCAAAGACTCCAAATTACTTTTGGAGTGACATACGCTCGATACAACTGTCATCCCAGCGAAAGCTGGGATCTTTGTTTTAGGCTTTGAAAAAATAGGAACGAAAATGTCACAAGAATGGTTAATAGCAATCGGCTTATTTTTAGTGTTTGAAGGTTTGATGCCTGCGCTACTGCCTAAGCAATGGAAACAGACGATGTCTGAAATCGCTAAACATCCCGATTCAAGTTTACGAATTATGGGGCTGATTAGCATGATTTTAGGGTTGGTTTGGATTTACTTTATCAGCTAGTTATCCAAGTTCCAATTCAACTAACTAGCGAATTGTCTTAGCTAAGTGGTTGATCTGAAAGCATAGATTTCAACTTGTTTGTTACGGGCTGATTTATTTAGTCTAAATTTCAAAAAATAGAGGATTTTCATTGGCATAAGCGGTAAAATGCGCGGTTTCTTGTCGCAGAAATGCGTCCTTGATTAATCAAATTTGAGTTCTAGCAATGGCACAAAGCGTGGTGGTTCTAGGCACCCAATGGGGTGACGAAGGCAAAGGTAAAATTGTCGATCTGTTAACCGAACAAGCAAAAGCGGTGGTTCGCTATCAAGGTGGACACAATGCTGGTCACACTCTGGTGATCGAAGGCGAAAAAACCGTTCTACATCTTATTCCTTCAGGTATCTTAAACGATGGCGTCATGTGTTACATCGGTAATGGCGTGGTCTTGGCTCCCGATGCGCTTAAAAAAGAAATGGATATGCTCAAATCGCGTGGCGTGCCAGTCCAAGACAAGCTGCGCATCAGTCCTGCTTGCCCATTGATTTTGCCTTACCATATTGCATTGGATATTGCGCGCGAAGCAGCCCGTAACCCAGAAAAGAAAATTGGCACTACCGGTCGCGGTATTGGCCCAGCCTATGAAGATAAGGTCTCGCGCCGCGGTTTGCGAGTTGAAGATCTTTTTGACGATGCGCGTTTGGAAGAAAAGCTAGCAGAAGTGGTTAAGTTGCATAACTTTGCTTTAACCGAGTTCTATGGTGTCGAAGCGATTGATTATGAGCAAACTCTGACTTTGTGCAAACAATACGCTGAGTTTTTACGCCCTATGATTGACGACGTGCCGGCAACTTTGGCGGATATGCGTCGGGCTGGCGATAAGCTGATGTTTGAAGGTGCGCAAGGCACGCTGTTGGATATTGACCATGGTACTTATCCGTTTGTAACCTCGTCTAACACGACTGCTGGCGGTGTTGCTACCGGTGCCGGTATTGGCCCTCGCCATATCGACTACGTTTTAGGAATCACTAAAGCCTACACCACCCGAGTTGGTGGTGGTCCATTCCCAACCGAATTGTTTGATGAAATTGGTGAGCGCTTAGCGAAAGTGGGTAATGAGTTTGGGGCAACAACTGGGCGTCCACGCCGCTGTGGTTGGCTTGATGCGGTAGCGCTAAAACGCGCGGTGGATATTAACTCGGTTTCCGGTCTTTGCATGACCAAGCTTGATGTTTTGGATGGTTTGGAAACGGTTAAAATCGCGATTTCCTACAACTGCGATGAAAAGGGTGAACTTAGCAATACACCTTGTGGAGCCGATGACTATGATTCGCTTAAGCCGGTGTACCTCGAAATGCCGGGTTGGTCGGAAACTACCTTTGGCGCTAAATCATTAGACGACTTGCCGCAGAATGCTTTGGACTTTATTGCTAAAGTTGAAGAGATTGTTGGCGTGCCGGTGGATATTATTTCAACAGGCCCTGATCGGGTAGAAACCATTATTAAGCGTCATCCGTTTGCGGATTGATCAAGTTCTAGATGATTTAGATTAAAGCGGCCTAATGGTCGCTTTTTTATGTAACGGAGTTTTATATTATGATTAAAAAAGGTGTTTATCAGCACTTTAAAGGACAAAGGTATCAAGTTTTGGATGTGGCGACCCATTCTGAAACCGGTGAGCAATATGTAGTTTATAAAGCCTTGTACGGTGACTTCGGAACTTGGATCAGACCGCTAGAAATGTTTACGGAAACGATTAAAATCGATGGAACAAGAATTAATAGGTTTGAATTCTTATCACCAGCTGCTTAAGGTTCTGATTATAGTTTAAGAGAGACCCCCGCTCCCCAAAAGGGACTTTCTTCTCTCGTTCGCGGGGGTGGCGGGTAATTTCAGTATTGATAAAAGCCTTGCTCTATCGCAGACTTTTGGGGTTAGAAAGTTGATCTGATCTGATAAATCGAAACGGAGCCGCTTACTTCATTCGCCACCGCTAACAAAGGTTTGCCTGTTGGGCTTTGGTTAGCTGAAATAAACTGTAAGCCCTCTGGCGCCAGATCGCCAGCATTTTGATAATCGCCTTCTAAGGTTACCGGATCCGTATCGTCATCAATTTTAAAGCTAACATTGAAATTACGATTTTCAATTTGATTGACGAAGAAGGGGGCCTGCGGATTGCTGATGTCGTAAATTAACACACAACCTTGACGCTCTAAGCCAATGAAGGCATAAGTCTTACCATCAATTTCACCAAGCGTCAGCGCTTCTGGTTCGGCTCCTTTATCATCGGAGCGGCTATCGGGTTGGTTGGCGTTTTCATTGGTATTGAAATTCACCGGATCTTTAGCGAGTAACAACTTCGCGAATTGATCGCCACTGTCGAAAACTTGTTTGCCCTGTTCGTCCCAAATGCTAAAAGAACGAGCGCCGTAGGCATAGAGTTCTTCATGGTAGCCATCGTGATCTTTATCACCTAAAACTTTGGTAACTTTTAAGCGGCCAATACCATTTTTATTATAATAAGAGTCGATCACCGAAGGCGATTTAAAACTTAGCTTTTTGGCGCGTACTTCTTCCGAATAACTGATGCAACCATCTTCCTCATCAAACTTATGACCGGCTTTTTGACAGTCAGCTTCGTTAGCTTGGTAGATGTATTCGCGTGCATCACCTTCGTTGGCGGTCACTAAATAGGTTTTGCCCTTGACTTGGTAACTGGCGATGCTATCTGGCTGGTATAAGCCAAATAAATTTTCGTATTGGTTGATCTGGACTCCATCTTTGTTGCTAACGTCGAGCGCATAGTGGTTCCAGTTTTTATAACCTAACCCTTTGATATCAACCATTTGCGGTTGGCTCAGATCGACAATCGCAATACCGTTATTTTCTTGTAGGGTAACGTAGGCCCATCGGTTGTCTTCAGACACCGAAACGTATTCTGGCTCTAAATCTTGCGCCACGCTGGTGCCTTCGGGGCTGGCAAATTTTACGCCTTGGGCGCTCAACTGGGCTCTTTTATCATTAAAAGCATGGAAATTTAACTCTATAGCATGATCGGCAATGGCAGTTTGGTTATCAAGGTTAATAAGGCTGACTGAGCCTTCAGGATCATGCCGATAATCTTTGCTCGGTTCGCCCTCATTGGCTACCACCACTTTTGTACCGTCAGGACTGAAGGTCAGCATATCCGGCAGAGCGCCCACTTGAACGGCTTTGAGCAGTTGCGGCTCGCTAGCAATACCGTAGAACAAAACTGCACCCTTGCCTTGCTTGTTTTTATTTTGCATCGCAACCGCAAGCAAATCATCATGAATGGCAATGGAGTTCGGACTCTTTAGGAGCAAATCGCCATCCGCCGTTTGTACTTTTGTGGGTAATTTCAACGCATGACTACTGAGGTTTGAGCCAGTAAAGGGAAGCGTTAGGCTTTGTTTTGGTATGGCCCGAATGTTAACTATATCCAAACGATTGGCAGCGCCGTTAACCGTCCATAGGGTTTTTGATGATTCATGAAAAGCTAGCACTTCGGCAGCGCCTTCACCATAAACCCCAGCGGTATGGCGGCCTATCAGTTCTAACTGGATGGTCGTTTGTGTTTTAGTGCCAACTGCCCATGATTCCACCGGAGTTTTACAACTGGTTAAAGTTGCTAAAGCAGTTGCGGTTAGTAGAAAAGCTTGCAGTGGTAGTGAAATCTTCATGATGAAAATAGTAACATAATTAAGGTGGGTTTTATTATGGCGGACAAATATGACAAATTGATGATCATGTAGTTTTGATGATACATTATTTTTTTGATTTTAAGCCACTTGAGGCGTATTCTGATTCAATTCTTGGCAAAAAACGAAAATTGCGTACAGATCATTAATTTAACTGCTAGTCTAATAATGGCGAAAGATACTAAAGCTAAGAAAAATAAGCGAGTTAAGAAGGCTAAAAAGGTAACAGGGTAAAACGGAAGCGCTTTTAGGGTAAATCTTAAAGGGTCAATAAAGGGTAAAAGGTTAGCAAAAAAATGCACACTAAAAACTACTTTTCTGGGATTGCCAATCGTTATCAGCGCAACCGTCCGGATTATCCTGCCGAATTGTTCCAATATTTAGCCATGTCATGCAATGATTATCAGCTTGCTTGGGATGCGGCTACCGGCAGTGGACAAGCGGCTTATTTATTAGCCAACCAGTTTGATCAGGTCGTCGCTACCGATATTAGCCAGCAACAAATTGAACACGCCAAAGCTAAACCTAACATTGAATATAAAGTTGAAGCTGCTGAAGGTTGTAGCTTAGCGGATAATAGTGTGGATTTAATTACCGTTGCGCAGGCTCTGCACTGGCTGGAACCGCAAGCGTTTTTTGAGCAAGTACAGCGGGTTTTGAAACCCGGCGGAGTACTGGCAGTCTGGAGCTACCCCTTGCTGAGTGTTAATCCGCAAGTAGATAAGGTGGTACAAGATTTGTATGGCAACCTACTTAAAGACTATTGGTCGCAACGGCGACAATGGGTCGAGCAAAGCTATGCTAACCTTAGCTTTCCCTATCCATTAGAAATGGTACCTAACCTTAGCATGCAACAGACTTGGTCCTACCAACAATTGATGGGTTATTTAGAAACCTGGTCAGCCACACAGCGCTATATTGAAGAGAATCAAGAAGATCCCGTTCAAATCATTAGTAAGCCCTTAGAATTTGCTTGGTGTGACATATCGCATATGAAGAAGGTAATCTGGGAGCTTAACTTGAAAGTTTGTCGCAAGCCTTTGTGATGGGCAAAATGAGAAGATCGCATCTTTATTCATAAGCCGCTACAATGCAGTTATATTAATCGAATTATAACCGCCCTGGTCGGAAATATTGTCAGCCAAAAAAACACCTAAACACTCATGCAGCTCATCTAAAGAGCCTAACTCACAAGATCCGCAGGCGGAGCTTGAAGCCAAGCGCTACCAAAACCCGATTGCCAGCCGTCAATATATTCTGCAAGTGCTAGAAGATAACGGTAAGCCTGCTTCGTTTGAAAAACTCTGTGAGTTATTGAAGTTAGTTGAGTCTGAAGACCAAAGCGCTTTACAAAAACGTTTAAATGCTATGGAGCGCGATGGACAACTGATCTGTAATCGTAAAGGCGACTATTGTTTGGTCGATGCTACTGATTTGGTTCGTGGCACTGTGTTGGCGCATCGCGATGGCTTCGGTTATCTAGAGCTAGAGCGTGGCGGTGAAGACTGGTATTTGTCGCCGCGTGAAATGCATAATGTGTTTCACGGAGATAAGGTTTTAGCGAGAGTTAAAAAAATTAACCGTCGTGGAAAAACCGAAGCGGATATCGTTGAAATCTTAGAAGGTTCGACTAAGCATCTAGTTGGCCGCTTGTTTGAAGAAAATGGCATGACTTTTGTTTCGTCGGAAGATGCGCGGATTCAGCACGATTTGATTGTTGATCTTAGTTCAGGTTTAAAAGCTGAAATGGGTCAAGTTGTGGTAGCTGAAATCACGCAAAGACCAAGCAAGAATCGACATGCGCTTGGACGCATTACCGAAGTTCTAGGAGATTATTTGTCCGCAGGAATGGAAATTGAAATCGCCATTCGATCTCACCAAATTCCACACCAGTGGCCCGAAGAAGTTAATCGAGAAGTAACTGATCTACCAGTTGAGATCTCCGACAAAGATTGGCGAATAGGCGAACAAAAACGAATAGATATACGTCACTTACCCTTGGTCACCATTGATGGCGAAGATGCGCGCGACTTCGATGATGCGGTCTATTGTAAGCCACAACAAAATGGCGGTTGGAAATTGTGGGTGGCGATTGCAGACGTTAGTCATTATGTGCGACCAGATATGGCGCTTGATGATGAGGCGATTAAGCGCGGCAATTCAGTCTATTTTCCGAATTATGTGGTGCCCATGTTGCCTGAACTCTTATCAAATGGTTTATGTTCTTTAAATCCCGATGTGGATCGTTTGTGTATGGTCGCGGAAATGGATCTGGATGCGCAAGGTGAAGTGGTGGATTCGCAGTTTTATCCAGCGGTAATGCACTCTCATGCACGTTTTACTTATACCAAAGTCTGGGGGATTTTGAATGATCTGGAAGAAGAACACCAAGCCTTAAGGAAAGAATATGCACCTTTGGTTAAGGATTTAGAAAACCTTTATGATTTATTTAAAGCACGTTTGAAGTTAAAGAATCAGCGAGGTGCAATTGAGTTTGAAACCACTGAAACCCAAATCTTATTCACTGAAGATCGCAAAATCGACAAGATCGTTGGCCGCACTCGAAACGATGCCCATAAAATTATTGAAGAGTGCATGATTTGTGCGAACGTTGCAGCGGCTAAGTTTATCTTAAAGCATAAAGTGCCCGGGGTTTATCGAATTCACGAAGGGCCATCGGAAGAGCGCTTAGAAAAGTTTCGCGCCTTTCTTGCCGAGTTGGGTTTGTTTTTGTTTGGTGGCGAGAAGCCGCAGCCTAAACATTATCGGGAGCTACACGATGCAATTTCTGAGCGTCCCGATTATGAATTGATTCAATCAATGATGTTGCGCTCCATGATGCAGGCGGTTTATAGCCCTGAAAATGAGGGGCATTTTGGTTTGGCCTTTGATGCCTATACTCACTTTACTTCGCCAATTCGACGCTACCCTGATTTGTTAGTACATCGAGTTATCAAGCAAATCCTATCGGAAAAGCAGCAGCTTGTTGGCACCGAGTCAGGTCATGCCTACACCAATGCCGAGCTAGTAAACTTTGCAGAACATTCATCCATGACCGAGCGCCGCGCCGACAAAGCAACTCGTGAAGTGGTGGACTGGCTCAAGTGTGAATATATGTTGACGCGTGTTGGCGAAGAATATTGGGGAACCGTTTCTACCGTCACGAGCTTTGGGCTCTTCGTGCAGTTAGATGAGTTACATATTGATGGGTTAATTCATATCAGTGCGTTAGAGGGGGATTACTACCACTTTGATGCAGCTAAAATGCGTTTGATTGGCGAGCGCTCTAGGCAAAGTTTTCGAGTTGGCGATCGCTGCTTGATTAAAGTTAGCAGAGTGGATCTCGAAGATAAAAAAATTGACTTTGATTTGGTAAAAAGAGAGTCAGTAAAGCGAGAGGAAGTTAAAGGTTCCGAGCGCCGAAAATTATTCGCTAAAGCCAAGCGAAGCGGCTCTTTAGCGGACAAAGATGCTTCGAATAAAAAGTTTAAAGGTAAGAGTAAAGACAGCAAGTCCGGCTTTGGCAAAAACGCTAAGAAGAAACGCGGTAAAAGTGGTAAAAAGAAACGTAAATAAACAATAGCGCCCGCGCGAGAAGCGAAGCGGTAATCTAGTGTAGAAAAGTATGTCAGAAATAGTATTTGGAATTCATGCAGTTGAGGTTTTGCTAAAAAGAAATAGCGAAGCCATTCAGACCATCTATGTGCAACATAATCGGCGTGATCAAAGGCTACATAAGTTGATTAAGCTAGCACAAAGCAAGAACATAACTGTTAGCCAAAAGAGCCGCGAAGAACTGGATGAATTAACCGCTCAACGCCATCAGGGCGTTATCGCTCAGTGTGGTAACTTGAATAAAACCAGCTATCATGAAAAGCATATTCCTGAATTACTCGATTCATTGCAAGGACAGCCTTTTATTTTAATTCTAGATGGCATTACCGATCCGCATAACCTCGGCGCCTGTTTGCGTAGCGCCGATGCAGCCGGCGTGGATATGGTGATAGCACCAAAAGATAACGCGGCGACCATTACTGACGTAGTGCGCAAAGTGGCCTGCGGCGCAGCTGAAGCGATCCCTTTTATTAGCGTCACCAATTTATCGCGCACCATGAAATTGCTCCAAGAAAAAGGTATTTGGATTTACGGTGCTGCGGGTGAAGCGAAAGCGGATATTTACCAGTCGGATTTAACGGGTCCAATTGCCATTGTGATGGGCGCTGAAGGTGATGGAATGCGCAGATTAACCAAAGAAACCTGTGATCATTTGATTAAAATTCCCATGGCAGGCGAGGTCTCTAGCCTCAATGTTTCGGTTGCTACCGGTGTGACTCTATTTGAAGTGGTGCGCCAAAGAAATTGAACTAATTTAATATAAAATAAACCAAGAAAATATAATTATATAAGGAGAAGGAAATGAATAAGCTATTAATAGGCTTGTTAGCGCTATCTATTGCTGGAAATGCTTTTCTGTTGCTGAAGCCCAAAGAAGCTATGGTTAAAGAGTTGCAGCCAGAAAAAGTAGTTATCACAGAAACTGAAACGGTAACGTTAGAAGATAAAGAGATAAAATTTAAATATGCGAGAACGAAAAAAGAGTTAGAGATATTAAAAGAAGAATTCGCAGCAGTTCAGAATGAATTAAAGTTATTGAATGATAGAATTGAAGTTGCAAATCTTGATAAAGAGCTAACAGTAACTGAGATTGATACCAGTCCAGATAGTCAGCCTACTAAAGAATATTTTGAGAAGGCTCAGAAACAGAAAAAAACGCTAGAATCGTTGTTTCAATCAGAAGAGGTTGATTCACAATGGGCTTATACATACCAAGACAAGATTAGTCGTGTTCTTAACGCAAGAGGTGATACTAGCCTCTACGAAATATCTCAACTTGAATGCAAGACTAGTGTTTGCAAGCTATCCATTAAGCCTTTTAGAAATTCAGAGGGGTCGCGCATGGCTTCAGGTATGAATGCCATGATGAGTATCGGTAAAGATAAAGAGCTTAGCGGATATATAACCACCTTAAAATTTGGTAATAAAGATGAGCAAGAAACGGTTGAGCTCTATATAGCTAAACGTACTGAAATTTAGAAAAAAGGCTTCGTAAGAAGCCTTTTTATAATAAATCAATCGCTATTGTTTCAGGCCAGATACTAAATTGCACTTGTCCAATATGGGGCTTTTGTAAGAAAAACATCGCTAATCGCGACTGACCAATACCGCCGCCAATGGTTTGCGGTAGTTTTCCGGCCATGAGCTGTTGGTGCCATTCGAAATCAAGCCGTTGTTCGCAGCCGCGAATTGTTAGCTGCTGTTGCATTACTTCGGGGCTCACTCGAATGCCCATCGAGGATAATTCAAAAGCGTCCTCAAGAACTGGACTCCAGACTAAAATATCACCGTTTAGCCCGCGGCAACCTAGCTCGGTTTCGCTGCTCCAGTCGTCGTAATCCGGCGCGCGACCATCGTGGATCGAGCCATCGCTTAACTGGCCACCAATGCCAATTAAAAACACCGCACCATACTGTTTACAGATCTGATATTCGCGCTCTTTTGGGGTTAATCTTGGGTATTGCTGTAATAATTCTTCGCTATGCACAAAGTGGATTGTTTCAGGTAGTAGCTCACCTTGCGCAAGCTGTTTGGCGAGTTTTTTATCAATCGCTCTCATGGCCGAATAAATCCGTTCTACCGTGGACTTAAGGTAGTCCAAGCTGCGCTCTTGATCAGTGATAACTTTTTCCCAATCCCACTGGTCGACACAGATAGAGTGGCGTTCGCTTAAGAGTTCTTCGTCGGGGCGCAGCGCGCGCATCTGAGTGACGATCCCACTGCCTGCGGCAAAATCTGCGCGTGCCAATAATTGACGCTTCCATTTTGCTAGGGAATGTACTACTTGCATCGTCTGCGGCATTGCCTTGCTGGATACGGAAACGGGTTGTTCGATGCCATTCAAATCGTCCTGAATGCCATCACCTTGTCGCGTTAGAATTGGCGCTTGAACTTCCAGCAAGTCAAGTTGTTGGCTCAGCTCTGTCAGAAAATCACTTTTAATCATTTGGATCAGTTTTTGATCTTCGATAAAAGGTATGTGCGATAACTTTTTCATAATAAATCTCCTTGTCTCGTTATTATTTATCTAATTTATTTGCTTAAAATTCAATATCTGTATATAAATTAATTGTTGACGGTGGATTTTTAATAATATTTAAGCCTTTTGTTAGATAACGTATAAAAGCAGTGGGTAAAAGCAATGGAAAATTATCAAATCGACAATTTGGATAAAAAAATATTGGCAGAATTGTTACAAGAAGCAAAAACGCCCTATGCGCAGCTGGCCAAACAGTTTGAGGTTAGCCCTGGAACTATCCATGTGCGTATCGAGAAAATGCGCCAAGCAGGGATTATTCAAGGCACTAAGGTCAAGATCGCGCCTAAGGCTTTAGGTTTCGATGTCTGCTGTTTTGTCGGGATATACTTAAAAAGTGCCAAGGATTACCATCCAGTGGCTCAGCTACTCGAGCAGATCCCTGAAGTGGTCGAGGCATTTTATACCACTGGCCAATATAGCTTATTGGTGAAAATTATCGTGCCGAATATGGAGCGCTTTCAAGAGGTGTTAATCAATAAATTGCAATCCATTGATCAGGTGCGCTCCACCGAAACCATGATCTCGCTACAAAACCCGATTTACCGCGATATTGATGGACTGCTTTAGCAAGTTTTCATGCTTAAATTGGTTGATCTTTAGCCGCAAAATCCCTAAAATACGCGCCCTTAGTCGTACTCGTTGTGAAAAGCGGCTAAGTTTTAAACAATTTGGTTGACTCCTTGCTGACTGTAAGTTTCCTTGTAAATCAATAGCTTATAGCTGGCTGGATACCGAAAGGAGATATTTAAATGAGACACTACGAAATCGTATTCTTGGTGCATCCTGATCAATCGGATCAAGTACCAGGCATGATCGAACGTTACACTAAGATGATTACAGACGCTAACGGTACTATTCACCGTTTGGAAGACTGGGGTCGTCGTCAACTAGCTTATCCAATCTTGAAACTTCACAAAGCTCACTATGTTCTTATGAACGTTGAGACTACAGGCGAAGTTATCGAAGAATTAGAAGATGCTTTCCGTTACAACGATGCTGTGTTGCGTAACATGGTGATCCGTCGTAAAGAAGCAGTGACTGAAGCTTCTCCAATGGCTAAAGCTAAAGACGAAGAGAAACCTGCTCGTCCAGCTCGCTCTGAAGAGAAAGCCTCTGTAGAAGCGGCTCCTGCTGAAAAAGCGGAAGCACAACCAGAATCAACTGAAGCTGCGGCTGAATAATAGGAGAATTATCATGGCTCGTTTTAATCGTCGTCGTAAATTCTGCCGTTTCACTGCAGATGGCATTACTGAAATCGATTACAAAGATACAGCTACTTTAAAGAACTACATTACTGAAACCGGTAAAATCGTTCCTAGCCGTATCACAGGTACTAGCGCAAAATACCAACGTCAATTGGCGTCTGCGGTTAAACGCGCTCGTTACATCGCTTTGTTACCATACACCGATAGCCACGAATAAGCGGCATTTTTAAGAGGATAATCACATGAATGTTATTTTGCTTGAAAAAATCCGCAACCTTGGCGATCTAGGCGACACAGTTTCTGTGGCTGCTGGTTATGGTCGTAACTTCTTATTGCCAAAAGGCAAAGCGGTTCCTGCAACTAAAGAAAACATCAAACACTTCGAAGAGCGTCGTGCTGAACTAGAAGCTAAAGCGGCTGACGTTTTAGCTACTGCACAAGCGCGTGCTGACAAGTTAGCCGGTTTGGAAGTAGTCATCACTGCCAACGCTGGCGACGAAGGCAAGCTTTTTGGCTCGGTTGGTACGGCTGATATCGCAGATGCGGTAACGGCACAAGGTATCGACTTGGCGAAAAAAGAAGTGCGTATGCCTGAAGGTGCGATTCGCGCAACTGGCGAATACAGCTTTGAAGTTCACTTGCACCCAGAAGTGGAAGCTAACATCAAAGTTCAAGTGGTTGGCGAAGAGTAATTTTTACCAACACCTTGTGAAATATAAAAAAGGCGCCAATTGGCGCCTTTTTTACAGCCCCTTAGTAGTATTATTACTTATGGGCTAAAAATTCTGCGAGCCAATATGGCTAAGCTTTGCCCAAAGCTTAGCTTTTACTTTCCTGCCAGTTAATGGACTTATGGCTGCCATCACAAAAGGGTTTATTATTAGAAGCGCCGCAGCGGCACAAAGCCGTCACTTTTTTAGTGGCGACTGCTTGGCCGTCTGCGTCTTCAATGGCGCATTCGCCTGTTAATAATAAAGGCCCGTGATCCGTTGCTTTGATAGTTGCCATAAGCGTTACTCCTTTGGAATTGCGCAAAATTGAATCAATACTGTTCAATATAGCAAGCTTGCTAGTAAAGACAAAACTACCGATTCTTACTATCTGCTACTCAGATTAGTGATCGCTAGCGCGAAATCATGACATCTAAAATGGTTTGATAAAGGTTATTCAGAACTTATCCACAAGCCTTTACACATACCTTTGCACAGACTTATTGGCTTGATCGAGTAGCCGTAGAATGCAAAAATAACTGGGCAAAATAAGCCGCCTGTATAGATTCTAAAACCATATCAACCGCGGCTTATTGATAAACACATTTGATGACAAGGCAAAATTGAAACATGCTGGCAGCCCAACAAACTGATAATAAAATCAAAGACTTAAAAGTTCCTCCTCATTCGATAGAAGCCGAGCAGTCGGTGCTTGGCGGTGTGATGCTGGATAATGAGATGTGGGAGCTGGTTTCTGAAATGTTGCTGGCAACGGATTTCTACGTCAAAAATCATCGCGATGTGTTTGCGGCGATGGAAGCTTTGGCCAATGTTGGTCAGCCGATGGACGTGATAACCCTGTCGGAATACATTGAAAAACAAGGCGATTCAGACATTGGCTTGGCTTTCTTGGGCGAATTGGCGCAAAACACGCCGAGTATCGCCAACATTCGAGCCTATGCGGAAATTGTGCGCGAAAAGGCGGTGACGCGTCAGTTAATCGCAGCTTCTAACGAAATTGCCGATGCCAGTTTTAATCCGGAAGGGCGTTCGCTTTCGGAGTTGATTGATCATGCTGAGCGTACCATTTTCAAGATCGCCGAGTCGCGCGAGACTAACGATGCGGGGCCTACAGGCGTTGAAGCGATTTTAAAATCCACCATTCATCGCATCGAAGAAATTCAAAAGAATAAAGGTGGCATTACCGGTATTTCAACCGGTTTTAGCGATCTCGATGGCATGACCTCAGGTTTACAGCCAGCCGATCTGGTGATTGTGGCGGCGCGTCCTTCGATGGGTAAAACCACCTTTGCCATGAATATGGTGGAGCATGCGGCGCTTAATAGCGATCTGCCGGTATTGGTGTTTAGTTTAGAGATGCCAAGCGAATCAATCATCATGAGATCTATCTCGTCGTTAGGCGGCATCGAGCAAAATAAAATTCGTTCGGGGCAAATTAAAGATTCGGCCGATTGGGATAAATTTAACAGCGGCGTTTTGCAGCTGAAAAACCATACTAAGCTCTTTATTGATGATACGGCGGGTATTTCGCCAGCAGAAATGCGCTCGCGGGCGCGTCGGGTTTACCGTGAGAATGGCGGTATGGCCTTGATTATGGTGGATTATTTGCAGTTGATGCAGGTGCCTGGTTATGGTGAAAACCGCACCCAAGAGGTGAGTGAAATTTCGCGCTCTTTAAAAGCCTTAGCTAAAGAGTTGAATGTGCCAGTGATTGCTTTATCGCAGCTCAACCGCTCCTTGGAAAATCATAGCGATCGCCGTCCAGTGATGGCGGATTTGCGTGAATCAGGTGCGATTGAGCAGGATGCGGATGTGATCATGTTTATTTACCGCGACGAGGTTTACAACAAGGATTCGGAAGAAAATAAAGGCCGCGCCGAGATCATTATCGGTAAGCAGCGTAACGGCCCTATCGGTAAAGTCGATCTGGCGTTTCGCGGCGAAGTCTGTCGTTTCGATAATCTGGCGCACCAAGATTACGAAGCACAAGGTTTTTAACCTAAGGCTGTTAAGAGCAAAGTGGTTAAGATCAAGACTTCTGAGCGTGAAACTTCTAAAGGTACGCTTCTTAATGTGGTATTGCTAAACGGATAATTTCTCTATGCGCCCAACCAAAGCGGTGATTGACCTCGCCGCCTTAAGACATAATCTTGAGCGAGTTAAAACCATTGCTAGCGATAGTAAGGTGATGGTAGTGGTCAAGGCCAATGCTTATGGGCATGGTCTGGTCGAAGTTGCTAAGGCATTGCCAAGCGCTGATATGTTTGCGGTCGCCAGTTTAGATGAGGCGCTAATTTTACGCCAAGCGGGGATCCGACAAGATATTTTGTTGCTGGAAGGTTTCTTCCAAGCCAAAGAGTTACCCATAATCCAACGAAATCAGTTGCAGCTGGTTCTACACCATCAGGCACAAATTGAGCAGCTAGCAGCTTATCAAACCATAACAAGCGACCCAAACCCTATCAAAGTTTGGCTTAAGTGTGATTCGGGCATGTACCGATTGGGCTTTGCTTTAGAGCAGGTTGCCGCTGCGGAAAAAGCTCTGAGTGCGCTGTCGATCATTGAACAACCGATCAAACTCATGTCGCATTTCGCCTGCGCCGATTCGGATCAGGAATTTTCGCAAGCACAAATTAGTAAGTTTGCAGAGGCCACTCAAGACTTGGTCGGTCAGCGCTCTATGGCCAATTCGGCGGGAATTTTAACCCAGCCAAATGCTCATTGGGATTGGGTTAGACCGGGCCTGTTGATTTATGGTGCCTCCCCCATGCTGGACTCAATGGCTAGTGATTTTGGCTTGCAGCCGGTGATGTCGTTAGAGTCGCAATTGATGGCAATTAAGCCGATTCGGCAAGGTCAGTCAGTAGGTTATGGCCGTAATTGGTTTGCTAAAACAAATGGTAACATTGGCTTGGTAGCGATTGGTTATGGCGATGGATATCCGCGGCATGCTAAAAACGGCACTCCCGTTTGGGTAAATGGCCGGCAAGTACCGCTGGTGGGACGGGTTTCGATGGATATATTGGCGGTGGACTTAGGGGCAGATTCGGCGGATAACATTGGCGACAGGGTGGTGCTTTGGGGCAAAGAGTTGTCGATGGAAACGGTTGCTACTTTTGCCGATACGATCCCCTATACCTTATGCTGTGGTGTGACTAGTCGAGTGCCCTTTGAGTATATTAATGCCGATGACAGCCATCATGACTAAAGATTATGACAAAGCACCATAAAATTTCACTGTCAACCGCAGGTCAAGGACTCTACGAATTTACTGCAAAAATACAGTCGTTGGTTGGTCAAGAAACGGTAAAAAACGGCCTTTGCCATCTTTTTATTCAGCATACTTCCTGCAGTTTGATCATTCAGGAAAATGCCGATCCCAGCGCTAAGGCCGATCTAGAAGCTTGGATGAATCGCTTGGTGCCGGAAAATGATCCTTTATATACCCATACTTTTGAAGGGGCTGGTGATATGCCTGCGCACATTAAATCAATTGTAACGGCAACCCATTTAAGTATTCCGGTTATCGAGGGTCAATTGGCGCTGGGTACTTGGCAGGGGGTTTATTTATGGGAGCATCGGCATGCTGCACACCATCGTAAGATTATTATGACTCTGAGCGATTAGTATGAAACCGCATATTGTTATCCGCAAATTCCATCGTTGGTTAGGGCTCTTGATTGGTGTACAAGTGGTTTTATGGCTAGCGGGCGGTTTGGTGATGAGCTTTTTTGATATCGATCAGGTTCGTGGTTCCCATAATAGCGTTAAAGTGCAACCTGTTGCTATTGAGCAAAAGGTTAGCTTCGACAGTTCTAAGTTAATAGCGTCTTTACCATTTACGGCTACTAAAATTGAGCTGACCCATTGGCAAGATCGTTTGGTTTGGCGCGCCTCGAATAAGCAGCAGGTGCAAATTGTTGATGCGCAAAGCGGTGACGTTTTATCACCTTTTAATCAAGTCAGCGCTGAGCTAGTGGCTAACCGAGACTTTTCCGGCAATGGTCAGTTGGTTGCTAGCCAATTAATCGAGCAATCCAGTTACGAGATCCGAGGGCGCGAGCTGCCGCTGTGGCAAATGCAGTTCGATGATGCGGATAATACCCGTATTTATGTTTCGCCGGCTACTGGCGAGGTAGTCGCAAGGCGTAACGATACTTGGCGGTTATTTGATTTTTTCTGGATGCTGCACATTATGGATTACCAAGAGCGGGATGATTTTAACCATCCTTTGCTGATAATTGCTGCCTTGTTAGGTTTGCTCTTTAGCTTAACGGGCGTGTATTTGGTGGTGAAAACTGTTTTTCTAAAAAGGAAACTGAATGTCTGATATTCCTGAAAACAAAGCTCAACAAAATCCTAAAACAAGCTCCAATAAGCGTAAAATCCTTTGGTGGTTCGTGATTGGTTTTTGCTCCTATTGGCTATTTAAGCTATTGATATTTAAATATTTAATCTAATTTTGATAAGATAAATGAACATTTGACATAAAATATTACAGTTCTTGAGCTTTGCTCACTTGCCACTATGGCATTTGCCCCCATAATATTGGGGTATATTTTGATTAGCGTGGAAAACGCGTGGAGACTTTATGTTACGCATTGGTTTATTTTTACTGACCAACTTTTTAGTCTTAATTCTAGCGGGCGTGATTATGAACGCGCTGGGATTAGAGCAGACCTTGTCCCAAAATGGCTCAGATCTAAATATCATGAGCTTATTGGTGTTCTGTGCCTTGTTCGGCATGATTGGTTCTTTTATCTCACTCTTTATCTCCAAATGGATGGCCAAGCGCAGCATGGGTGTGCAGATGATTGACCCTAATAATCCTAAATCTGAGCGTGAACAATGGTTGCTGGATACCGTTACCAGTTTGGCCCATGATGCCAAGATTGGTATGCCAGAATTGGGTATTTTTCCTTCGCCACAATCGAATGCTTTTGCCACGGGTTGGAATAAAAACAACTCTTTAGTGGCCGTTAGCGAAGGCTTGATGCAAAGAATGGATCGCAATGAAGTGCGTGCAGTGTTGGCGCATGAAATTGGTCACGTCGCCAATGGCGATATGGTGACGCTGACTCTAATTCAAGGAATTGTGAATACTTTTGTGATGTTCTTTGCGCGGGTGGTTGGCCATGTGGTGGATAAAGTTATCCTGAAAAATGAGCGTGGCTACGGTATTGGTTATTTCGTCTCGGTAATGATAGCGCAGATTGTTTTTTCCATTCTGGCTAGCATTGTGGTTATGTGGTTCTCGCGCAAGCGTGAATACCGTGCTGATGAAGCGGGCGCTCAATTAGCCGGAACTGGCGCTATGATTTCTGCCTTGGAAAAACTCAAAGCTGAGTATGATATGCCGTCGGATATGGGCGAAACCTTTACTGCGTTTGGCCTAAAAAATGGTAAAACCGGCTCTTTCCAAGAAAAATTTGGTCACTTATTTATGTCGCATCCGCCGCTTGACGACCGGATAAACGCGCTAAGAAATATCTAAGCATTGGTTAGGGTAAGAATAAAGCGGGCATTGCCCGCTTTTTTTTATTCGCAGCTTCGGTAAAATGCGGGCATGTTTTTGTTTTAGTGAAGCCATGAATCCATTTTTTAATCGTTGGCGATACCTTATTGTAGTAATCACTTTAAGCGTTTCTAGCCTTGTTTGTGCTCCTTTGGCCGCCGCTTCAAGCGAGGGCGAGACTAGTTATCGAGAGCTGGCAGCCGCCCAGCTAGCGATGGAGAAGAAAAACGGTCGTCTATTTTTTAGCGAAAAAGTAGCTGATGGTGATAACAAGGCATTGAGCGGAGCGGTAAAAATTATTCAAGACAATGGCTATATTGAAGCCACTTATCGACAAGGATTTATCAATGGCGTTTTTAAGCAGGTCAAGAAAGGCAAAACGGCCTTTTTAATTGAGTATTGTGATGGCAGGCCATGCGGTGATTATAAGCAGTATTATGCGGACGGTAAGCTGGCCAAACATAAGCAATATAATAAATGGAACCAGCTAGAAGGCGATTTTAAGGTTTACAGCAAAGACGATGGGCGTATTGTCAGAAAAACTCGCTATCGCCAAGGTAAAAAAAACGGCTTTGAAGTGCTCTATTTTGAGCAAGGTCTGGAAGGGGTGAAAAGCCGTAGCGAGTTTTTAAACGATCAAAAGCACGGTCAAGAAACCTACTACTATCAGGAAGGCGGAGTGGAGCTTCGTCAGCTTTATCAAAACGGTGAATTGGATGGTCGGCATATTAAATTTGCTGCCGATGGTAAAAAATCGTTTGAAGCAAATTACAAAGATAACCAATTGCATGGTAGCGTTTGGATGTATTTAGAGGGTGAAGTTTGGATCTTAAAGCATTACCAAAATGGCAAACTGCATGGAAAGTGGATTGAGTATGATCTGGAAAAAAAGGGCGTAACCAAACAAATTAAATACTTTGAAAACGATCAGGAAATCGCCCAACAAGGTTGGTCAAAAACCAACGGATAGGCAAAGTTGAAAATTAAGGCAAAGCTGTGACAAAGACCGCTATCGATCGAACCATCTCTATTGCTCCAATGCTCGATTGGACGGATCGCCATCAACGGCGTTTTATGCGGATCATTACCAAGCGAGCGCTGCTTTATACCGAAATGATCACAACTGGCGCTATTTTGCATGGTGATGCCAAGCGCCATTTGCAGTTTAATGCAGAAGAGCATCCGGTTGCGGTGCAATTGGGTGGCAGCGATCCGAAAGACTTGGCGTTGTGCGCTAAAATTTGTGAAGACTATGGTTATGATGAAATCAATTTGAACGTGGGCTGCCCCAGCGATCGTGTGCAAAATGGTCGTTTTGGCGCTTGTTTGATGGCCGAGCCAGAGCTGGTTGCCGAATGTATGACGGCGATGGATAAGGCGGTGTCGGTTCCTGTGACGGTTAAAAGTCGGATTGGTATCGATGATCTAGATTCTTACGAGCATCTGCATCGGTTTATCGCTACCGTTGCTGATGCTGGGGTAAAAACCTTTATTATTCATGCGCGTAAAGCTTGGCTGTCAGGGTTAAGTCCTAAACAAAATCGAGAAATTCCGCCGCTTAAATATGATGTCGCTTATCAAGTTAAACAAGACTTTCCTGAGCTGGAAATTATCGTCAATGGCGGCATTACTAATTTTGAACAAATTGATGAGCACTTGCAGCAGCTGGATGGAGTCATGATTGGGCGAGAGGCATATCATAACCCCTACTTTTTAGCCGAAGCGGATAGTCGCTATTATAAAGAATCATCGAGCAACAAATCACGGCAGGAAGTTGCTGAAGAATTTATCGACTATGCGCAATCTCAAATCGAGCAGGATATTTATTTGGGTCATATGACGCGGCACATCTTAGGCTTGTTCCATGCCCAACCCAAAGGCAAACTATGGCGCCGTTATTTAAGCGAAAATGCCTATAAAAAAGGCGCAGGAGTAGAGGTGATAAAACAAGCTTTGCAGGTTTTCGATTAGAAAAAAAGCAATAAAAAAGGAGTAAAAAGAAGATGACAGGAAAAAAGGCTTTAATAGTAGTGGTCTTGGGGTTGTTGGTACTAGCCTGTGTTTATTGGTTTTTAGCAGAAAAAGAATCGCCCCTTGAGTCTAACGAACTTACCGATAAGTCGCAAAAGAACGAAAAAAGTAAAACGGTTATCGCTGAAAAACAACAGAAGCTTAGTAAGCGAGTCGTGAGTGATGACAGTTCTAGCCCAGTTCAATATGCTGAAGCAAAAACCTGTGAGCAGCTTAATCAGCAGTGCCCTGAGTGTGAGTCTGAATTTAACATTTTGATGGAGGATATATTTATTAATGTGGAAGACTTGGCGGCAACCGGTTCTTATTCCACCATGCCGATCGAGAGTCTGGCCAGTTTAGCTGATTCAAAAGATACTTCTGCTATGTTAGTGCAAGGAACCGATCTTTTATGGGATGCGGTTTTGGGCGTTCGCATGATGAATCGCTCTAAGCAGTATACTGATGCGCAAGTTAGGGATATTGTTAAACAACATAAAATAGATTTTGAGCAATTTGAAAAAGGCGAAAGGTTGTTATACCAAGCGGCAGCTTTAGGTCGATTTGGAGCCTTGATGGAGCTAGTACAAATTCATGGCTTGCTGCAACGTCAATTAGTAAAAAAAGCATACGATGCGGAGACTATTGAGGCGGTCTTAGTGAATAAATGGGCTCACCAAAAGTTGTTCAAAGCAGTCCATCAAAACGATCAATTTTTATGGCAATCAATTGACTACACAAGTCTTAATCGGCGTGATAGAGAGACTTTGGCGACACTTCATGCTGACAAAACCGAGTCAGAAATTGAGTCACTATTGAGTGATTTAGAATCACGTTCGCAAAAGCTGTTCCTTGAACTAAAGCAAGCTTGGGTTAAAGATCGTGAGTATCTTGGCGAAGATGCATTTCCTAAATTGATGCAAAGAAAGCTTGAGGATTACAGTTTGCAAGCCCAAAAGCTTTGTTGGAATACCCAAAGCTGATCAGTAGTAAGCTATAAATAGAGCTTTATTAGCGGTTACATTTCGCAAGTAAATATTGAAGCTATTGATCATTGCTTAAAAATTAGCCTAGAATAATCTTGCTAATCACAACTGTAGGGGGTTGTATGAAATTCTTAAAATGGCTACTGATCATCATTGCTTTATTAGTGGTTTCTCTGGCGGTAATCGCTTTCTTCTTACCTAAAACGTCACACGTTGAACGCAGCATCACTATCAACGCCACTCAAGATGCGGTATTTAATCAAGTCAACAGTTTTAAAAACTTTAATCAGTGGTCACCTTGGGCCGACAAAGATCCGAACGCCACTTACAGCTACTCAGGCCCTGAGGCGGGGGTCGGTAATAAAATGAGCTGGTCGAGCGATAAACCAGAAGTGGGCCAAGGCTCGCAGGAAATTATTGAAAGTCAGTATCCGAAAAAGGTAAAAACTAAATTATTATTTGGTGATGACCCCAATCCGGGTTTTGCGACCTTTAGTATTGAGGAAATTAGTTTTGATCAGACGAGATTGACCTGGAGTTTTGATGCGGATTTCTCCGAGTCGCTGGTTGGTCGCTATTTTGGCCTGATGATGGATTCAATGCTAGGGCCAGATTACGAAAAAGGTTTGAGCCGCCTTAGGCAACTGCTCGAAAATTAAGCGAAATCAGTTTGTAAACGCTACTTGATTATGGCTTTTTGTCGTAAATTCGTTCAAAGTGTGAGCTTGCACGGTTTTCTATTTTAAAATTCGTATAATAAGCACAGTTTTTAGTTACGTTAATACCAAACGGGAAAAATCTATGAAATTAATAAAATCTAACCTTATCGCTGCTGCGGTCACGGTGGGGATTGCAGGTTTAGTGGCTTGTTCTTCGACCCCAACGGTTGATTTGGAGCAAGCGACGGCTGGTATTACTCTGGTTGAAGAAGTTAAGAAATCGGCTGGTGAGCTGGTAATACCCTATAAAAAGTACCAACTGGCTAATGGACTCACAGTTATTTTACATGAAGATAATAGTGATCCTTTAGTGCATGTGGATGTGACTTATCATGTAGGTTCAGGACGAGAAGATATTGGCAAGTCAGGTTTTGCACACTTTTTTGAGCATATGATGTTCCAAGGTTCGGAAAATGTCGCCGATGAAGAGCACTTCAAGATCATTACCGAAGCCGGTGGTACTCTAAACGGTACTACTAATAGTGATCGCACTAATTATTTTGAAACTGTGCCTTCGAATCAGTTGGAAAAGATGTTGTGGCTTGAGGCCGATCGAATGGGCTTCTTGTTAGATGCGGTAACACAAGAGAAGTTTGAAGTGCAGCGTGAGACGGTTAAGAATGAGCGCGGCCAACGAGTCGACAATCGTCCTTATGGTCGCCTGAGTGAGCGTGTATCACAAGCATTATATCCAGAAGGACATCCCTACTCTTGGCCAACTATTGGTTGGATGGAAGATCTTAATCGTGCCGATGTTAACGATTTGAAGAAATTCTTTTTGCGCTGGTATGGCCCAAATAACGCAACCTTAACCATTGGCGGTCGCTTTGATGAAGAACAAACCCTTGCTTGGGTGAAAAAATATTTTGGCTCGATTCCAGCGGGTCCAGAAGTGGCTGACCCAACGCCACAGCCGGTTGTTTTAGACCAAGACCGTTATATCTCGATGGAAGATAACGTTTCGTTACCTTTGATTTATATGTCTTTCCCTACTACCTATGGGCGCAGTCAAGATGAGGCCGCATTAGACGTTTTATCGTCAATTTTAGGTCAGGGAAAAACCTCTTTATTCTATAAAAACTTAGATAAGCAAGGTTTAACCGTGCAATCGGGAGTCAGCCATCCGTGTTCGGAACTAGCCTGCCAGTTTACCTTGTATGCTTTACCCAATCCGGCAAAAGGCAAATCATTGGCGGATTTAGAGAAAATCATGCGTGATACTTTCAAGGAGTTTGAGCAACGCGGAGTGCAAGACGATGATCTCGAGCGGGTAAAGGCGGGTATGAAGTCAAGCTTGATTTATGGTTTGCAGAGCGTATCGGGTAAGGTTTCACAATTAGCCGCTAACCAAACTTTTGAGGGTAACCCGAACCGTATTGGAATTGATTTAGCTCGTTATCAAAATGTGACTAAGCAAGACGTGATGCGCGTTTATAACCGCTATATAAAGAATAAATCGGCGGTGATTATGAGTATCGTGCCTAACGGCAAGCCGCAATTAGTAGCGCAGCAAGATACTTACCAAGTGAAAAAGCGAACGATTCCGCAAACAAGTGATGATTCCACGCTGGAATTACGCATTGCCAAAGATAACTTTGATCGCAGTGTCAAACCAGCCTCTGGCGAAAATCCGTCAATTACGCTTCCAGAAATTTGGCGCTCGAAATTGGCCAATGGTATCGAAGTGTTAGGTGCTAATAATAATGAAACCCCGACTACCGCTATTAGCTTTAGAATTGAAAATGGTCATCGTAATGATCCTTTAGCCAAGGCGGGTTTAGCGTCGATGACCGCTTCGATGATGAATGAGGCTTCGGAAAGTTATTCAAGCGAAGATTTAAGCAATATGCTACAAAAGTTAGGTAGTTCGATTAGCTTTGCGGCGGGTGAAAACTATACCACCATGACCATTTCGTCTTTGACCGAAAACCTGGATAGAACTTTGTGGATCGCTTCGGAAAAATTATTCAGTCCAAGATTTGATGACAAAGATTTTAAGAGAATCAAAGATCAGACGGTTGAAGGTATCAAGTTTTCGCAAAAACAACCTTCAACGGTTGCTTGGAATGTTTATAACAAGCTGATTTATGGCGACAACTCGATTGGTTTACCGTCAGGCGGCACCTTGGCTTCTGTGGCAAATATTAGTTTGGATGACGTTAAAAACTTTTATAAAACTCAATACTCGCCGCAAGCATCCAATATAGTAGTGGTTTCAGATTTAAGTGAGCAAGCGATTGTTGATAAACTTAAGCGTTTTAGCAACTGGCAAGGAGCTGAAGTCACTAAAGCACCGCTAAACCCAATGCCTAAACTGAAAAAGGCAATTTATTTGGTGGATAAACCTGGCGCTGCTCAGTCGGAAATTCGCATAGGAAAGCGTGCTTTACCTTATGATGCTGATGGCGAGTATTATCTCGCTAGCTTAATGAATTACAATTTAGGCGGTGCTTTTAATTCGCGAATTAATATCAATTTACGCGAAGATAAAGGTTATACCTATGGCGCTCGTTCAAGTTTCCGTGGATCGAGTGATCATGGAACCTATACTGCCAGCGCAGGGGTTCGCTCCGACGTGACTGATAAATCACTTATCGAATTTTTCAAAGAAATTGATAATTATCAAGCCGCAGGTATGACGGAGCAGGAGCTTGAGTTTATGAAAAATTCATTGGGTCAAAGTGATGCGCGAAAATATGAAACTCCTTCGCAAAAACTGGGCTTATTATCAAGAATCCTGACCTATGACTTAGACGATGATTATATTGAAGAGCAAAACGATATCTTAGAAGATATTGAGCTGGAAGATCTAAACGAACTGGCTAGCAAGCACTTGGTTCGTGACGAAATGATCGTTGTGGTAGTAGGAGATAAAAAATCAATTTTGCCTGGATTGCAGCAATTGGGTTATGACATTGTTGAATTGACCATCACTGGAGAGTTGATGCGTTAAACTTTGTTGGTCGTTGATAGAAAAAGGAGTCGTAAAGACTCCTTTTTTATGTCCGTCTTATTAAGCATGATGTTAGTCATTCCAAGTTATGCTAATTTTGTGTATGGTATATTCTATTAGTGATTATTTTTTCAATAATTAGTGGAAAGGGACTATCGATTATGAACCATTTTCAGGCCTCAGTAGCACTTTCTCTAGTAGCTACGTTAACCCTTTTTTCAACGCCACTGCAGGCGGACGAATCTTTACAAGCATGTTTATTAAAGAAGCTATCGGAAGCTTCGGATGATACCAAAGTCAGTGAGTTAAAGGCGGCTTGTAAGAAAGAAGAAGCTCCTGAAATACCGGAGTTAGTAGTTAAAGTTCCTGACGAGAAGCCTGCAAGTGAGACGCAAGAGGCGGCCAAAGAAGAATCCCATTTAGTTAAATCAAGGATGCGCCAAGAATATCGAGCACGTAATAATCGATTTGCTATTTTACCGCATAAACCAAATTATATTTTACCAGTTAGCTATAACGATAGTCCTAATGAGGATGTGCTTAACTTACCAGATGATGGGCGCGAGCTGGATGAAATAGAGGTTAAGTTCCAAGTCAGTTTTAAAACCCCGATATGGGATGGTATTTTTGGTGACAATACCGCCTTATTTTTTGCTTACACCGGCCAATCCTATTGGCAGGCTTATAACTCCGAATACTCGAGCCCATTTAGAGAAACTAACCATCAACCGGAATTTTTTGCCCAGTGGGTAACCGATTGGAAAATTGGTGATTGGCAAATCCCGACTTTTTGGGCGGGTATAGAACATCAATCAAATGGCCGCAGCGGTTTACTGTCTAGAAGCTGGAATAGAATCTATACTCAATGGGTTTTTGAAAAGGATCGTTGGGTGATTTCGTTCAAGCCTTGGTGGCGAATTCCTGAAGACGAAAAAGATGATCCGTTTGACGCAGAAGGTGACGATAATCCCGATATTGATGATTATATGGGTTATTTTGAACTCCAGACTCGCTATCAGTGGAACGAGCATAACTTTGGAATCATGCTGAGAAACAATTTACGCAGCGATAACCGTGGTGCTACTCAGTTCGATTGGACCTTCCCGCTGGATGATAAGGGTAAGCTTAGAGGTTATATTCAGTTATTCAATGGTTACGGAGAAAGTCTCATAGACTACAACCGTAATACCAGTCGTATTGGTGTAGGGATCTTGCTAACCGATTGGTTGTAAAGTCGCAGTTAAGAGCTAGTAGTAAGGGTTAAGGGTAAAAGTCGCAATCTGCCGAGCTATTATTTAAGGTGCTAATATTGAAGTGCTAGTTTGGCTTGATGCGCTTTGGCCAATGTTATAATTGAGATAATAAAACAATACAATCCAGCGATGCACATAAGCCCAACAAATAGGTAAGGATTGATCCCTGACACCAGACTCGCTCTGCCAGAAGTCATGGTATCTAGAGCGATAAAACTCAGCAGCACTCCAAGAATCGACAATAAGCTGCTGATAACTAGCTGCCAAAAATAGCCAAGACCGATTTGCTTACGGTATTTCAGCGAACTAAAAAGTGCAAAAATCGCCAGTACCGGAATGGCAAAAACCAATAAAATCGATGACATTTTGACCTCTTGTTAGCGCTCTCTTTGGTAATGATCAACAATCACCTTGGTTACACAGGTGGTAAGCTTTTTGGCAAAAGGAATGTGCAAAAACTCATTCGGACCATGTGCATTAGAGTTGGGCCCTAACACACCTGTTATCATAAACTGCGCTTCGGGAAATTTCTCACCAAGCATCGCCATGAAAGGAATGGTGCCACCTTCGCCCATATACATCGCCGGTTTTTTGTAAACGGCTTGTGAGGCCTCTTCAAGCGAGTCTGCTAGCCACTGCTCAACGTCCGGTGCGTTCCAGCCGTCGGATGCTTGATCTGCCTGAAAAGTGACGGTGGCATTGGATGGCGGATCTTGTAATAACAAATCTTCAAGTTGCTTGTTGGCAGCTTCGCTGTCGGCAGTTGGTGGTAGTCGCAGCGATAATTTTATGGAAGTGGTGGGCCTAAGCACATTGCCGGCATTCTCAATTCCCGGCATCCCTGCGATTCCAGTATAAGATAGAGCCGGACGCCAATTACGGTTCAACAGCCGTTCAAAATTATTTTCTGCCATTGGTTCGGTATCGTCGGCCCATGGGTAAGGGTTAACAATATCATCACCTAACACTTTGGCTACCTGTAAGGTTTGTTCTAAGCGCTGCTCGGGAATGTCAGCGTAAAACGCTTTCGGGATCATGCGGCCAGTATGTTCATCTTCGAGTCGGCTAAGAAGCTGCCTAATGACGCGAAATGAAGAAGGAACTACACCACTGCCGTAACCTGAATGGATCCCTTCTTTGAGCACATCGACCTTTAAAGTACCGCTTGCCATGCCGCGCAGGCTCATGGTTGACCAAAGCTGTTCGTAATTGCCCGCACCAGAATCCAGACAGATGACTAAAGAAGGCTCGCCAATTCGATCGCGCAATTGGTCAATATAATAGGGTAAATCATAGCTACCAGACTCTTCGCAAGCTTCAATCAAAACCACCACTCTGGCGTGCGGTAGCTGTTGTTGTTTCAATGCGATCAAAGCGGTTAAAGAGGCGTAGGCGGCATAACCGTCATCAGCACCGCCGCGCCCATAGAGTTTGTCATCTTTGATAACGGGGAGCCAAGGTCCTAACCCCTCGTCCCAGCCCTCCATTTCGGGTTGTTTATCCAAATGACCATACATTAAAATAGTATCGTCTTGCGGATTATTGCTACCGTCGCTGGCAGGGACTTCCATAAAAATCACTGGGGTGCGACCTTGTATCCGGACAATATCCAGAGTTTTACCGCGAATATCCTGCGCCTCGCACCAAGCGGCAATTTGTTGAACCGCTTGCTCCATATAGCCGTGTTGCTCCCAATCTGGGTCAAAATGCGGCGATTTATTGGGGATTTTTATGTATTCGACTAACTCAGGAACAATTTCTTCATCCCACTTTTGGTCAATATAGGCTTGGGCTTTAGCAAAATCCAACATATCCGTGACTCCTTTGATTGGTGCAAACACTTCATTCTAACCAAAATTTTAGTAAACTGTAATCTATCCTTCGCCAATTGGCTTGCCTTGTGGCATCCATTCACTGGAGTAAAAAGATGAAGAAAATCACCACTACAGCTTTAGCAAGCTCTTTATTAGTCTGGGCCATTACCGGCACTCAAGTGTTCGCTCACGCTGGGCAGAAAAAGGAAGTTCAAATCAAAACGCAACAACTGACCGAGGGTATTTACGTATTGTTTGGACAAGGTGGCAATATCGGTTTATCGGTGGGCGAAGATGGTGCCTACATTATTGACGATCAGTTTGCGCCCTTAACCGAGAAAATTGATGCTGCAATTGATGCTATTACCAAAGAGCCAGTAAAGTATGTGATCAATACCCACTGGCACGGTGATCACACTGGCGGTAATGAAAATTTTGGTAAACAAGGCTCAACTATTGTTGCGCATGATAATGTCTATAAGCGTATGAGTACGCGACAAGAAATGAAAGCCTTTAATCGGATAGTGGAAGCTGCGCCTAAAATGGCCCAGCCGCAAGTGACTTATCAAAAAGAAATGAGCTTGAAGTTAAACAACGACAAGATGCGTATTATTCACGTGGCCAATGCGCATACTGATGGCGATTCCCTAGTGTTCTTTGAGCAAGACAATGTGTTACACATGGGGGATTGCTACTTCAATATTGGCTATCCCTTTATTGATATTGGCTCTGGTGGCTCAATTAGCGGCTATATCAGCGCTTTAGAAAAAGGCTTGATGCTTGCCAATGAAGAGACGCAAATTATTCCGGGGCATGGTCCTATGGCGACTAAACAACAAATGAGTGCTTACGTTGCCATGCTAAAAGATATTCGTAATCAAGTTGCTGAGCTTAAAGCTGAAGGTAAGTCTTTAGAAGAGGTGGTGGCGGCAAAACCTAGCGCTAAATACGATGAAAAAAATGGTAAAGCTTTTATCAAACCAGCACAAATCGTAACCGCCATTTACAAAAGTTTATAAGCAATTTTGTTATTTTAGATAAGCTTAAAATCCAGACCAAGGCCAAGCAGTTTTGCGTTAACAGTTTGGCCTTTTTCAATTTCACCAACGCCGCTTGGTGTTCCTGTAAAAATTAAATCGCCAGCTTGTAATTCAATATGCTTTGATAGCTCGACCATAATTTCAGGAATCGACCAAATCATTTGGTTGATATTGCCTTGTTGCCGCATTTTTCCGTTAACTGAAAGTTCAATGTCGCCTTCTTCTAATTTGCCTGCTGTTGCAAAAGGTACAATAGAGCTGATAGGGGCTGATTGATCAAAGCCTTTAGCCAAATCCCAAGGGCGTGATTTTTTTTTAAACTCAGACTGTAAGTCGCGCTTGGTTAAATCAATGCCAAGAGCATAACCGAACAGGTGACTCCAAGCATTTTCTAGTTGAATGTTAAATCCCGATTGTCCAACAGCAATCACCAATTCGACTTCATGGTGCAGCTCGCTTGTCATGGCAGGATAATTAATCGTTTCAGGATTGATTACTAAAGCATCCGCAGGTTTGGAGAAGAAAAAGGGCGCTTCTCGCTTCGAGTGCCCCATCTCAAGCGCATGTTCGGCATAGTTTCGGCCAACGCAATAGACTCTCCTGACGGGAAAGGCATCTGTAGAATCGAGAATGGGTAAAGCCGTGATTGGGCTAGGCGGAAAGCGAAATTTCATGATGCTAGTGCTGTATGGCAATTGTCAGTACAATAGCGGCTTTATCCATTTTACTCAAGATTTGGACATAAGTGCCCATGTTAAATTGCTTAAAACTGCTCCTAACTGTAACAATTGTTGTCTCGCTCACGGCCTGCGAACCGTCGAATCCAGAGCCAGAAAAAGGTGCTATAAAAGCATCCAGCTCAATTGAAGTGATCAATCCTTGGCTGCGTAAGATGCCTCCGGGGATGGACAATACCGCAGCCTTTATGACCATTAAAAACCATACGGGAAAACCGCTAACTCTTGAGGATGTTAGCTTGGACTGGGCGCGAATGGGGATGATCCATGAATCCAAGATAGTCGATGGTATGGCAAAAATGGAGCATCAAGATCAACTCATAATTGATGATAGCCTTGAATTTAAGCCAGGTGGCTTGCATATCATGGTAATGGGGATCGATCAGCCTCTTGTGGATGGGCAAGACTATAATATTTTTTTACACTTTGCCGATCGCGAGCCGCTTGCAGTTAAATTTAAACTGGGTCAAGCTAATCAATAACTAAAAAATTTAACTGGGTTAATTTATGGAAACTGAAACTCCAAAAAAACGTAAAAAGCTTAGGGCCATTCTGGTGACATTGCTACTGTTGGTGATTGTCATGATCATTTTTATCTTTGTCTGGAGTAGCGAGCCTGAACCCATCGATCCGATTAAGGTGCGTCAATCTTATCCTGCTGGAGAGCCGCCGGTAGGTTACATCACGGTTGAAACGGTAGCGCAAACCATGGAAGCCTTGCTTGATAAAAGTGGTGGCTTCTTGAGTAATGATATAACGCCACCCAGTATTTTTATGGATAACATGCCATCATTTGAGTTTGGCGCCTTGGTGCAAATTCGCGACATCACGCAAATTTTGCGTAATGATATTAGCCGCTCTCAATCGCAATCTACCGAAGACGAATCCCTACACAAAGCCGAACCCGCTTTTAACATTAATCATACCAAATGGTTATTGCCAAGAGCTGAAGGCGAATACCGTAAAGGTATTAAATATTTGCGTGATTATCGAGATCGCTTAACCGATCCTGAGATTACTCATACTCAATTTTATGCACGGGCTGATAATTTACGCTCTTGGTTATATTTAGTTAGCAAACGACTAGGATCCTTATCGCAGCGCTTGAGTGCTAGCGTTGGCCGCGTTCGAATTAATACCGATTTAGCGGGCGACAAATCTGCGCAGCAGTCGACCAACTCGGGACAATTAGTCGAAGTCAAAACCCCATGGCTAGAAATTGACGATATTTTCTGGGAAGCTCGTGGCTCGACTTGGGCTATCGTTCAGTTTATGAAAGCGGTGGAGCAGGACTTTGATGTGGTGATCAAAGATAAAAATGCGCAAGCCAGCTTTAGACAAATTATTCTAGAACTGGAAGCGACCCAAGAAGCGATTTGGAGTCCGATGATTGTTAATGGTCGTGAATTTGGTTTTGTAGCCAACCACTCGCTAGTCATGTCCTCCTACGTTTCCCGTGCTAACGCCGCCATAATCGATCTGATTGATTTACTGAAAAGAGGATGATGACTAACTTTGCTTCCTACCAGCAGAGCCCTTGTGAAGGGAGTATAATTGTAGACGCCCACCGCGATCGTCTGGGTTCGGTAGTTACTGTCACGGATTACAATGGCAACATCAAGGAACACCGAAGCTTTGACCCTTTTGGAAAACCACGTAAGGGTGATTTTACAAATTCAAGTCAAAGCACTTTTAGTAGTATTACTGGCTTAACGCAAGCGAATCGTACTACCGAGCGCGGTTTTACAAATCATGAGCACCTAGATGATCATGAGCTCATTCATATGAATGGACGCGCGTATGATTACAACTTAGGTAGATTCTTGAGTGTAGATCCATTCATACAGGCGCCTGGCAACAGTCAAAGTATGAATCCGTATTCATACATTATGAATAATCCATTGGCAGGTACTGATCCGAGTGGGTATATGGCTGTTTATTCTGGGATGCTTGATGACGGAAAGTGCTACTATTAAGTGTATACAAAAGCAGCTATTGGCTGGGTTCACTTTTGCAGGTCAAGGTGTCGGTAGCAATGGCAAATCGTTGTCACAAAAAATTTCTGCTGCCCAGCAGGAAAAAGATAAGAGTATCATCGGGGCGCTCGAATCGCAGGGTCGAAGAGCTCTGGAGCTTGATTATGGAGCAGCTACAAGAAATATACCTGATAGCCTATTATTTGCTTCGACAAATGATGATCAGGTTATGGATGAATATATCGAATTATGCAAGATAGACAGAGAATGGCTAATTCGTTCAAAAAAGTCGATGATTTTATTTCTGAAGACGTAAGTAGTGGTGTAGAAACTACATATATGTGGACGTTTGGAGGTGTTTTCGGAGCTAAGAAAAAAGCTGAAAATATTAGAAATGCCACCAAGTCTAGCGGCGTTTGGAACTGGATTCAAAGAAAAGTAGGCTTCGGTGCTGGTGGAGCGCAGGCAGCTATAAGCAAAATGACTTCAAACCCTGCTAAAATTTGGGGTAAATCAGCTGATGAAATAGCCCAGCTTTTTACAAAAGCTGGGTATAAAGCAAAAGTTGTGCCTTTAAATTCTGGTCGAGGCTCTAAAGTAATGATTGAAGGGCATCAAATAAATTTAATCAAAGTTCATGGCGGCGGTGGTAGGCATCACTCTCAAAGATATCAAATGTCTGGGAATAATATTAATGTTAAAGTTGTTGGCGGTAATAGAAGTTCATACAGGGGAAATCCTAATGAAGAGTGGGCCGACTTTATATTTATGAGAGATCAACAATGAATGATTGCTATGAAATAGTTCCAGGAAAACAAATATCAGGCATACAGTTAGGAAATACAATTTCAGATATTGAGAAGGCATTTAGCTCTATTAAGAAATCTAACAATGATATTGCATTTACTGGGACTAAATTTTCTAAATATTTCGTTGAGAACTTGAGTTTTATATATGATGAAAACCAGAAGAAAATCATAAGTATTTCATGTCGAGATGATTACCAAGGAAGTTATCAAGGAATTTCTCTTGGTGATACTTTAAAAGAACTTCAAGACAAGTTTCCTGATATATACTGGGATGACGTCGAAGAAATGGTTTTAATAGAAAGTATCGAAGGAATAGGTTTTACCTGTAATGATCATGGCTCAAATCCGTTCTTAGACCTTGAAAGTAAAATAGTACAAATATCAATTTGGTAGCAAAACTTTTTATGCCGTCATATTGACGGCTTTCGTTGTCTATTGTTCGGATATTTGCCAGCAGCCTTCGGAGAGCTTTCTGGTTTGGGTTCGGAAGTCTGAGTGTTTTGGCTCGGAAGTCTGAGTGTTTTGGCTCGGAAGTTGGGGCGGTGCCAGTAAATTTTCAAACCAGCAATTCTCCGAAGCATTTCCAGTTTGTCCTCCGAGTAGTTTCCATTTAGGTATCCGAACGCTGCTGTTAAATCTCCGAGTATTTCGCCCATAAAATCGTCAGTTTATCCCAGCGGACTGGTCAGAGTATTTTGGATTCGTTAGTCAGGTTGTTCTGGTTTGATGGTCAAATGTGGCTGGTGCTTACAGTTTCAGCTTTTTCGGCAAAAATAGAAAATATTTGGTGTTTTTATTAAAGGTAATACTAGTCACCTAGTGCGTTATCTTGGCGATGCACCTTTTATGAACCTTTTAATTGAAGTTTATGAGCCATTTTTGAAGTAAGACTAAACCTTTTAGCAACTTTTGGTATCCTATAGTTAGAAGGATATAGATAGATAGCGAATGTGTTGAGCCAGTCAATTGAAATAGACGATAGGGTTACTGACGAATTGCCACTGGTTCAAGCCGCGGCAGGCGGCGATTTATCGGCTTTTGAGCGTTTGTATCTGCAAAATCATAAGCAGATTTATTTGCTTTGTTTGCGGATGACAGGGCGTAAGGATTTGGCTGAAGATCATTGCCAAGATGCTTTTATCAAAGCTTGGCAGGCGCTGCCAAAGTTTCAAGGGAAGAGCAAATTTAGCAGCTGGTTATATCGAATTGCGGTGAATGTGGTGCTTGGTCATCAGCGCAAATATCAATACGAGGTATTGGCGGATCAAGATTGGCAACAGGCTTTTGAGGACGAGTTTGCTGCCAGCCATAATCCGCAGCAGTTGGATCTGGAAAAGGCCATTGCGGCTTTGCCGATGCAGGCTAAAAATGTTTTGATTTTGCACGATTTGATGGGTATGACCCACAAAGAGATCGGCGAGTCCTTAAAAATAGCGGTGGGAACTTGCAAAGCCCACCTTAACCGGGCGCGCTTGTTGGTGCGGCAGCAGCTTACCGGCGACAATCGGTAGCAGTCGGTAGCAGTCGGTAGCAAGAAAAATACGATTGGTAGAGTAAGTATGAATGAGCAAGACTTAATCAAACAGCTAGCGGCTTTACCCAAAGAGGTAGAGAGCAAAAATCAATGGTCAAGTATTAAAACGGCGATTGAAGGCTTGGAGCGACCAGGCGAGCTAGACGAGTCGTTAGAAAGTTCTGGACAGAGTTCGGAACAGAGCTCGATGGCTACCACGCAGATAAAGCCGAAGTCGCGCCGTTTTGTGTTTCCGATGGCGCTCGCCGCTTCGGTGATGTTGGTGGCTTTGTTAAGCATTAACTTGCTCAAAGCGCCGCAAATGCCTGAACTGGATCTAGCGCAAGTGAAAACTATTCAAAGCTTGCAGCAAGCCAATAACCTTTATTATTCAGCTTTGGGTAGCAAAATGGAGTCGCAGCAAAATGCGCTGCCTGAGAGTTTAAGCAGTACTTTGGAAGATCTGCGTATGGCGCAAAAATCCTACCGCCAAGAGTTATCGCAAAACCCGCACGATCAGCAGTTGTTTAAACGTTTGATTCGTAGCTATGAAACCGAGCGTCATCTATTACAAGATCTTCTTGGTTAAGTTTTGTTAATTAGCACTAGAGATGGGCAAGGCTTTTGCGAAGCTTCTAAGGTATTATTTTGGTCTCAAGCGCAAAAAGTAATACCAAAATTGGTGACAATAAAAAAGCAGCCATTTAGCCAAGGCACTAACCCAAACTAGACTTTTCTCTCATTCCCGCGAAAGCGGGAATCCACCTTAAACTATCATACAAGCATTGGAATAGATTCCCGCTTTCGCGGGAATGACGTACTGAGTAAGTAAATATTCATTTAGAATGTTGCTGATTGAAAATTAAAAAAGCCCTTAGAATTAAGGGCTTTTGTCTTTCTATAAGTTCAAGAAGTCCAGAGCTGGTGAACCTCTTGCCATTTAGCTGCCTTTTTAAAACCACCTTGGGATCAGAATTTACAGCTGATCTTGGTAAGCTTTGATGCTATCAACAATTTCTTGCTTGGCGGCTTCTGCACCTTCCCAGCCATCAATTTTAACCCATTTACCAGGCTCTAAGTCTTTGTAGTGTTCGAAGAAGTGCTCGATTTGGTTTCTTAGCAGTTCTGGGATTTCAGAAATGTCATGAATACCTTGATACATGGTGCTGAGTTTTCCTGTTGGAATAGCGATTACTTTAGCATCTTGTCCGGATTCATCAGACATTTTCAAAACACCAACAGGGCGACACGGGATCACGCATCCTGCTAGCAAAGGAAAGGGGGTTGGTACCAATACGTCGACGGGATCACCATCAGCAGATAAAGTTTGGTTCACGTAGCCGTAGTTTGCAGGGTAGTGCATGCAGGTGGCCATAAAACGATCTACAAATAAAGCACCAGTTTCTTTATCTACTTCATATTTGATTGGGTCGCTGTGCGCTGGAATTTCAATAATGACGTTGATTTCTTCTGGAGCTTCTTTGCCCGCAGATACGTTGTCCAAACTCATGGGATACCTTTAAATTCAGTTAGTATTGGAAAATGGCGCGCATTATACAACTGTTTAAATGGAAAGAACACTGCTCAACTTCTAAACTTTATGCATAAAAATTGTACATTTGTCGTAAGTTGGTTAGACTGGTTTGGCTTTATCTAAAAACCATTTAATAATCAAAGAGATAGTGACCAATGGGGGATCTATGTTAGAAAATCTTGCGCTACCACCCGTGCTGGGTTTGGTAGGACTTATCTTTGCATTCGTAATTTATTTGCTCGTCAAAAAATATCCCGAAGGGGAATCCAATATCAAAAAAATCGCCGATCAGATCCACCTCGGCGCTATGGTGTTTATGAAGCGTGAATACACCATGTTGGCCGCTTTTGTGGCGGTATTGGTAGTGTTGGTTTGGTGGAAATTGGGCGCTCAAACCGCCATCGCGGTCATTGCCGGTGCTTTATCGTCATCCATCGCTGGTTGGCTGGGAATGTATGCTGCGACTAAAGCTAACGTTCGAACCGCTACTGCGGCACAAAAAGATGGCGCACCAGCAGCCTTATCGGTAGCCTTTTTTGGCGGCTCAATTATGGGCTTGTGCGTGGCGGCACTCGGTTTAATCGGACTTGGCGGGCTTTTTTGGTATTTTAATCCAGCCGCGGATTTGCACGCGGTACATGCCTTAGAAGGTTTTGGTATGGGCGCTTCCTGTGTCGCGCTGTTTTCACGTGTCGGCGGCGGGATCTATACCAAATCCGCTGATGTTGGGGCTGATCTAGTGGGCAAGGTTGAAGCCGGTATCCCTGAAGATGATCCACGAAATCCAGGAGTAATTGCTGATAACGTAGGCGATAATGTTGGCGATGTTGCGGGCATGGGTTCGGATATTTTTGAGTCCTATTGCGGCTCCATGATTGCTTCAATTGCCATTGCGGCGACTTTAACCCAGCCAGATTTGCGTTCTTCGCTAATGACTTTCCCCTTGCTGCTGGCAACTGTGGGCATGGTTGCATCCATGATTATGATCGTGGTGGTACGCTTTTTCTCAAGTTCAGCACCAGCTACAGCCTTAAGAATTGGCACCATGGGTGCGCCGCTGCTGTTTATTGGCGCGGCTTATCTCTTGGCGGGGCAGATGAATATTCCGACTAACTACTGGTGGGCGGTAGTGGCTGGCGCGGTAGGTGGTGTCGCCATTGGTTTAATCACCGAATACTACACCGGCTCAACGCCAGTGAAGAAAATTGCTAAGTCGGGTGAAACTGGCCCTGCAACGGTGATGATCACGGGCTTGTCGGTAGGTATGCAATCGGTAGTACTGCCAATTTTTGTGTTGTGCGGCATTATCTATACTTCGACTGAGTTGGCGGGTTTATATGGTGTTGGAATTGCTGCGGTGGGGATGCTCTCAACGGTCGGCATTACCATGGCAATTGATGCTTATGGCCCAGTTGCTGATAACGCTGGCGGTATCGCGGAAATGGGCGGTATGGGCAAAGAAGTGCGCGAAATTACCGACTCGCTAGATGAGTTGGGTAATACCACTGCGGCGATTGGTAAAGGTTTTGCGATTGGCGCAGCAGCACTGGCTGCCTTGGCGATTATCGCAGCCTTTATTAAGTCTGCAGGAATCAATCTGGCGGAGATAAACTTAGGCAATCCAGTCGTGCTTATCGGTATGTTAATTGGCGGCACCATTCCGTTTTTAATCGCTTCGATCACCATGACTGCGGTTGGCGATGCGGCTTTTGATATGATCAACGAGATCCGTCGTCAGTTTAAGGAAATCCCAGGTTTGCTTGAAGGCAAAGCCGAACCGGATACCGCTAAGTGTGTGGATATTGCTACTACTGCAGCGCTAAAACGGATGTTACTGCCTGGTGTTATCGCGGTTTCTGCCCCCGTTATTATCGGCTTTTCGCCACTTGGCGCGATTGGTTTAGGTGGGATGCTGGCTGGCGCTTTGTTAGGCTGTGTTTTAATGGCGCTTATGATGGCCAATGCTGGTGGTGCTTGGGATAACGCGAAAAAATACGTGGAGAAGGGCAACTTTGGTGGCAAAGGTTCGGATACTCATGGCGCCGCAGTGGTCGGTGACACGGTGGGCGATCCTTTCAAAGATACCTCAGGTCCATCCATGAATATCTTAATTAATGTGATGGCGATTGTGTCGCTGGTGATTGCGCCGCTATTGCGATAAGAGAGGTGAGTCAAAAATGGTTAAATTAAGCTCTAACTTTGTTAAATTGAGAATCCAAGCGGTCATTTACAAACGTAAATTCCCTAACTAAAATTCTCAATTTACCTCGTTAGAGTTGAATTTCCTCATTTTTATCTTGTGTGCCTTCTGAAATGGCTAGTTAAAAGAGATATTTAAAATAGTAAAATTACTTGCTAAAGTGCGGCCTTAGGGTCGCATTTTTTATGCCCAATTTAAAACAATAAAAAGAGAAACTTATGGACTGCAAATACCACGATAATAAACAAGCCTTATGGCACTGTGAGGAGTGCGATATTCCTTTTTGTATGGATTGCGTTGAAGTTGAAGCGCAGATGAGTGCGCCGCGCTGTGTCTTATGCCGTCGTTACCTAGCATCCTACGGCGTGAGCCAACACGTAGAGCCTTTTTGGAATCGTCTGAATACCTTTTATCAATATCCGCTACAAAAACCGGCTAAGTCTTTTTTGTTATTTTATGCGATTGCCAGCTTAGTGATAGGCTTTTTAATCGATATTATTCCTATTGGCTTTGTTGGATTGATTTTACGGCTGGCTTTAATGGCAATGCTTGTCAGTTACGTATTTTCAGTATTGAGCAAAACCGCTAAAGGTGATTTTATCGCGCCAACCTATGATCAAACGGTGACTTATGATTCTGATGGAATGACGGTAAAAGTTATAGGTCTGTTTATCCTGTTATTTTTGGGCGGTGTCGCCATCACCGGTAAATTCTCTTACACGGGTCTTTATCTCTACCTGTTGTTTGTCGCTTTTATTATTCCGGCAGTATTAGTAACCTTGGGGATGAGTAAACACCTTTCGAGTTCGATAAACCCTTTGAATATACTGGAAACTATTGCTGGTATCGGCTTTCCGTATTTAATTTTGTTTGGTCTGGTGACGGTCATAACCTACAGCTTGTCTTGGGCTACCTTTTTTATTAATTATTGGTTGCCCGATCCGGTGGTTTTCCTGATGTCACAAACGGCAACAGGGTTTTTCTACATAATGATGTTCCACATTTTGGGTTATGTGGTTTATCAGTATCATGCAGAACTTGGCTATGGAGTCGATATTGAGGTATTAGCAACTAATGAAAATGCTGATTTGACAGTAGAGCAACGAGCCATGGCTCACGCGGATATTTATATTCAAGAAGGTCGCTATCAAGATGCAAAAGACAAGTTGTTAGAAGCAGGGCAAAATTTAAAGTTTCAAGAAGCGGCGTATCACAAGTTGGTTAAATTAAACTTGGTTAAGCAAGATATGGCTGGGACCATTAAGGCTGCAAAATTATATTTTGATAATCCAGAGCTTAAGAGCCATGCTTATAATGCCTTTTCATTGTATCAGCAGATCAGAAGGTTAGAGCCGCGCTTTAGGCCCATGAATGCCAATGCTCGAGCGATCCTTATAGAGCAGGTTCGGCATAAAAACCAAGCAGAGGAAGTAGCTTGGTTAGCTCAGGATTTAGAAGAAAAATTCGCTCAGGATCCGAATTTGCCGCAAGCTTTATTGGCTCAAGCTAAATACTTCGCCGAAATAGAGCATGAAGATACCAAAGCTGCCACGATTCTAAAGCAGCTTATCGAAAACCACCCCCAAGGTGCACACCGATTCGAAGCTGAACAATTGCTCAAAGCCTGCCAAGCCATGATGGCCTAGCCATTGGTGTAGTGATTAGTTCGTCTTGCTTAGATAAAGCTTTAGCAGTTGATTATTAGTGATTGGCTGCTAATTCTTTTTGCGCTTCGCGCCCAGCAAAGGTAGAGGCGTAATGGCTGCTTAAGAAGCTTAGCACCTTATGTTTGGTATTCCAGTCGCCAGCTTGCTCCATAGCAAAAGCAAAATGCAGCAAAATATCGGGTAAAGCAGGGTGCTCGGGATAGACTTTAATTAGAAAGTTGACCACCGAGCGAATAGCTAGTGGGTTTTTGCGCTTCAGGCTTTGCTGGCAATAGCCCATCAAAATATCCACATCCAATAATCGATAATCCATAAGCTGCGCCTTAACTTCCGCCATCGCCGTATCGGCAAGTCGCTCAAGGCTGGAATTGGTTTGGGATTTACTTACGATATTTTCGACCAAGGCTTTGAAAGCTCTTGACTTAGGTTGATCCTTTTCAAGATTAAACAGCTCACGAAAATACCCAGCATTATGCGGTTCTTGGTTTAACAGTTGGTAATAATAATCTTTGGCCAAGTCGAAGTTCAGATCCTTAACGGCTGCTTTGGCTTTTTGTTTTAAGGCGATTTGTGGGCTAGTTTGGGTGTTAGCGACCGAATGAGCAAAGGAATCACTAGTTGAAACTACGCTCTTTACCTTGCTCGTATCAATGCTCTCTTGCTTTGCCGCCATTTGACGTTTTAACAGCAGAACACATAAAAATCCGGCAACTAAGCCACCAAAGTGTGCCATATAGGCTACGCCATCATTATTACCAGATTGCAACAATTCTTTGAGCAGCCAATAACCTAATACCAATAATGCGGGTAAGCGAATATAGCTGAAAAACACAAATATCCAGAAAAAGTAGCGTATTTTTTTCAGTCCATAATAACCAGCGAAGCCGCCCATCAGACCTGAAATTGCTCCCGAAGCACCAACTAAGGGGATAAACTTATCATCAGTAGTCATGGCAAAAAATGCCACTGCTACTAGACCCGATATAAAGTAAGTAGCTAATAGTTTTTTCTTACCCAATAACAGCTCAAGGTTATAGCCAAATAAAAATAAAACGATCAGATTACCGATGAGGTGATCGATACTGCCATGCATGAACATATGGCTGAATGCTATAAACCAACTGGGCTCGGAAGGGTAAAAAGCATACTTATGAGTAGAAGACTCCTCTAACAATTGGTTTAGGTGTTCCCGCTTTTTTTGCCATGACTGCGATAGGTTGCTTTGTTGCTTTAGCCTTTCGGTAAAGTGTTTATCAAATACTATTAGCTGAATTAACTCCTGCTCGGATATTGCTTGATCTTCTATGGCATAAAAAAATTGCGGACGGTACCGCTCTGCGTAGCGCACAAAAGTTTCTTTTTCCAGTGCCAAGAGGTTTTGTTGTTGGTAATGGTTTAGTGCTTTTTGAATGACTTTCGCATCATTACCTTGGAAGCTAATGTAAGCAACAATACACAGCGCCATCAGAGTAAAGGTTACCCAAGGCAATTGTTGCTTGTTAAAGCCATTTTCGGCAGGGATCAGTAGCATGGGAGGCTTGTCTCTTCTTTTTTGCTTACTGTAACCTAATGTTCGTTACTTTTTAACCCTTTTTGTTAAGCCCTGCGTTGTTATAAATAGCAAAATTACAAACTATTGAGAGGGGTTGAATATGATAAAGGCGTTAAAAATGAACATCATAAAAGGTGGCAAAGGGTTTGTTGTATCGCTTATCGGTTTGCTTATCACCATCAGTTTATTGGTTTTCATGACCAGCTTAATTCACACACCGCAGCCTAAAATCGCTCAACCGCTAGAGGTAACGCCAACGGACGATAGTGTCGAACCAACGCAGAAACCTGAGAAAGTCACTAACTCTCTAAAGCCGGCAGCGCTAGTTATTGAACCGGCGATTGAAGGGCTTGGAGTGCCAGTTACAGAGTCGTATCAAATGAGTAATCTCAACTCGGTTCCTGTTGATCTAACCAATGGCGATGAGTTTATGTCGTTGGCGCCTTTGACTTTTCAGCAAGCGGCTCATTCGGTAGATTCTGGATTAGTTGCCATTTTTCAAGCGCAGCCGCAATATCCCGTCGATGCTTTATCCAAGGGGTTAGAGGGGTGGGTTAAGTTGGCCTATGACGTCGATAAGACAGGCAGAGCGGTAAATATTAAAGTCATTGCGGCAAAGCCTCGCAAGGTTTTTGATTTGGCGGCAAAAAAGAGCACTAAAACGGTGGAAGTTTAAAGCAGCAAAACATAATGGTTTGCCTGTGGCGGTCAAGAATCAGTACGTTGAAATGCAGTTCAACTTAGAGCAAGACGTCGCGGACAAATGAGCAGCAGTTGTGCTACTAAGCCTTCTTAACAAAACTTTCGATTAAAAAAGCACACTGCCGGGGCTGAGTTTGGGCAATAAGGTGACTGCCGTTAAGTTGGCTAAAACCTAAATGGGTAAAAACTTTTTTGAAGGGCTGATAATTTCGCGCTGGAACTAACCAATCGTCACTGGCTTGGATATACAAAGCAGGGATCGATAATTGTTCCGTTGGCGCGGTCAAATGACGCATATCGCGGATCCGCTCGGACAGTTGTTCACTGCTAACGTCATCCATAGCTTGGAAAAATAAATCTAACAATTCTTGACTGCTGTTTTTGCCAAACAACGCTTTACCAAGCAATAAGTTAGGTAAAGGCGGCTTTTGAATCAAGCTTGTAGGTAATAATTTTTCCAATTGGGTCAGTTTGGTTGGCGTTTCTAAAAATGTCGCCATCAATACGATTTTTTGGATATCTAAATTACCCCTGATGGCCATTAGGGTTGCGATATGGCCAGCATAGGACTCTGCGACTAACACTAAGGGTTGCGCAGGGTACTTTTGTTCTAAATATTCGATATAAGCCCACTTGTCTTGATGCGGATTGAGTGGCTCTATTACAAACGGAAGCTCAAGTTGTTGTAGTTTTTCGCCTAGCGGTTGATATAAAAGCCCGGAGCCGTCCATGCCGGGCATCAATATCAAAAGTGGAAATACTGGCTCAGACATTAAACTTTTTCTTTAATTTCTTTTTCACCAACTCGTTTTTTAGTTCCACATATTGTGGCAAACCATTTTTATAAGGTGGGTAAGACTCACCTTGGATCAGTGGTTGCAAATAGGCGCGACACTCTTCAGTAATGCCATAGCCATCCCGCGAAATGTATTTGCGCGGCATCATTTTTTCAACGTTGGCAACGTCCGCTAACTGTGCCTCGCCAATGGTCCAGGAGTATTTTTTAGTCTTTTTGCGCACAATGGTCGGCATCACTGCATTTTTTCCTGCATCGGCAAACTCTACTGCTGCTTGACCCATAGCGTAAGCTTGCTCGACGTCGGTAGCCGATGCGATATGGCGCGCCGCACGTTGCAAGTAATCGGAAACCGCCCAGTGGTATTTATAGCCCAGCTCATCTTTGATCATTTGCGCAACTACCGGCGCAACACCGCCTAATTGCTTATGACCAAAAGCATCCACCGAGCCAGCATCCGCTAGGAAAGTACCGTCTTTATATGCCGCACCTTCGGATACCACAATCGCACAATAGCCGAACTTTTTAACGGTGCGATTGACTTTCTTAAGGAATTTTTCTTTATTAAAGGCAATTTCGGGGAACAAAATAATGTGCGGTGCATCGCCTTCTTTTTCACATGCCAAACCACCTGCGGCGGCGATCCAGCCGGCATGACGTCCCATCACTTCCATCACAAACACTTTCGTCGAGCTTTCCGCCATGGATTTAACGTCAAAAGCGGCTTCGCGGATCGAAACCGCCACATACTTCGCCACCGAACCAAAACCTGGACAGTTGTCAGTGATGGGTAAATCGTTATCCACGGTTTTTGGCACGCCAATACAGGTGATCGGATAGCCCATGGTTTCGCTGAGTTGTGAAACCTTGTGCGCAGTGTCTTGCGAGTCGCCACCGCCATTGTAGAAAAAATAACGAATATCGTGAGCCTTAAAAACCTCGATTAGACGCTCATACTCAGCTTGATTTTGTTCGATGCTTTTTAACTTATAGCGGCAAGAACCGAAAGCACCCGATGGCGTATGCTTTAGTGCTGCAATGTCTTTTTTTGACTCTTTGCTAGTGTCGATAAGCTCTTCGCGTAGCGCGCCGATAATCCCATTACGGCCAGCGTAAACCTTGCCGATATTTTTTGATTTGCGGGCGGTTTCAATAACGCCGCAAGCGGTAGCATTAATTACAGCCGTTACGCCGCCGGATTGGGCATAAAAGGCGTTGTATTTTTTCTTAGCCATGGGAAGTTTCCTATAATATTGTGCTATCGAAATGCTTGATTTCCTATTCCGCATGAAATGGCGGCGTTAAAATTTTATTAAAAGCTCCTCATTTAGTGGACTAAAGTCGTCACTTTGCAAAAGTTTTGTCTTGCCATTTTCAATGCTCAAGACGGAACTCAATCATTCCATGGGCAATCTATTCAAATTACGGCGATTCTACATTATTTCGCCTTTTCTCGCTCGAAAAGATGACGCAAAAAGCCGCTTGGCTTATGATTAGGCCAATAATTCATCCAAATCTTATCAAATTAATTAATGCACATTCATATTCTAGGGATCTGCGGAACTTTTATGGGCGGAATCGCTTTGCTCGCCAAGCAGCAAGGGATCAGCGTTAGCGGTAGTGATGCCAACGTCTATCCGCCGATGAGCACTCAGCTCGAAGAGCAGGGCATTGAGCTGATTCAAGGCTTTGATCCTCAATTGATACCTGAGCAAACCGATTGCGTGGTTATCGGAAATGCCATGTCGCGTGGCAACCCGTCGGTGGAATATGTGCTGGAGCAAGGATTAAATTACCGCTCAGGCCCGCAGTGGCTGGCGGAAAATATCATTCACGATAAGTGGGTGTTGGCTGCTGCAGGAACTCATGGCAAAACCACGACCGCCAGTATGCTGGCTTGGATTTTGCAATATGCTAATTTGCAGCCCGGATTTTTAATCGGTGGCATTCCAGAAAATTTTGGCTTGTCGGCGCGTTTAACCGATTCGCCTTTTTTTGTGGTGGAAGCAGATGAGTACGACACCGCCTTTTTTGATAAGCGTTCCAAGTTTGTGCATTATCGCCCCCGCACTTTGATCATGAACAATTTGGAATTTGATCATGCGGATATTTTCGACGATTTAAAAGCGATTCAAAAGCAATTTCATCATGTGATCCGTATTGTGCCGAGCAATGGTTTGGTGATTTACCCCGAAACGGAACGTCAATTGCAAGACGTTATCGAGCAAGGTTTATGGTCCCATTCGGAGCTGACCTTGTCCGAACAGGGCTGGTCTTATAATTTACTAAAAGAGGATGCCAGTGCTTTTGAAGTCTATTTTCAAGGCCAAAAGCAGGGCGAGGTCAATTGGTCGCTGATAGGGTTGCACAATGCCAACAACGCTTTAGCAGCGATTGCCGCGGCGCGTCATGCCGGCGTACCGGCGAGTCATGGTTGCGACGCTTTAGCCCAGTTTGAAAACGTCAAACGCCGTATGGAGCTTAAAGGTTCGGTAAAAGGAATTGAGGTTTATGATGATTTTGCTCATCATCCCACGGCGATTGAAACCACTCTTGCAGGTTTTAGAGCTAAAGTTGGTGACGACAAGATCATTGCCATTGTTGATTTGCGCTCCGCCACCATGCGCTCAGGCATTCATAAAGACACTTTGCTGGAGTCTTTAAAACTCGCCGATCAGGTCATCATCCATAAGCCCGCTGAATTTGATTGGCAATTCCCAGCCGAGCAAATAGCACAATTTACTGATTTGCAAATTTTGCCAGAGGTGGATGCTATCTTAAATGCTGTGCAAAACGTGGTAAAATCAACCGATAAAATTCTAGTGATGTCTAATGGCGGTTTTGGTGGGATTCATCAAAAGTTGTTGGATAATATTGCGGATCAAGCATGAATAAACAAAAAGCGATCACCCTAGCGATTACTGGCGCTTCCGGCGCGCCCTATGCCTTACGCTTAATTGAACAATTAGCCAATTATTATGAGCATTGCTATTTGATGCTATCCAGTGCGGCGCGGGTGGTCTTGGCGACCGAGTGTGATATTCAGGTCAAGAAAGCGCCGAGCGTGGTGGAAAAAGAATTAACTGAACAGCTTGGCCTAAAAGAAGGTTATATTCAGGCGTTTTCTAACGATAACTGGATGTCGCCTGTAGCCAGTGGTTCGTCTGCGCCCAAGCAAATGATTATCTGTCCTTGCTCAACTGGAACCTTAAGCGCGATTGCCAATGGTGCTTCGGATAATTTAATCGAGCGGGCGGCGGATGTAGTGTTAAAAGAGCGCGGTCAGTTGTTGTTAGTGCCCAGAGAAACGCCATACAACACCATTCATTTGCAAAATATGACCCGATTATCGGAAGTTGGTGCAACCATATTGCCCGCTTCTCCAGGCTTTTATAATCAGCCTAACTCGATTGATGACTTGATTGATTTTGTGGTGGCGCGAATACTGGATCATTTGGATCTGGATCACAAATTAGGGCATCGTTGGGGTTATAGCGGTAATTAATATTTAATATGATCATTGCGAGCCATCGATAACAATGGCGTGGCAATCTCGAGAGATTAGAAACTTAAACTATGAGATTGCTTCAGTCGCTTCTCCTCCGCAATGACAAGATATATGAGTTTTAAAAAATGACAAAAGCATTATCCATTACAAATTTACACAAAACCTATGCCGGCGGTACTCAAGCCTTAAAAGGAATTGATTTAGAGGTCGAGCAAGGTGACTTTTTCGCTTTGCTAGGACCTAATGGCGCCGGTAAATCCACCGCCATTGGCATTATTAGCTCCTTAGTCAATAAAAGCTCCGGCAAGGTACAAGTGTTTGGTCATGATATCGACACTGACTTAGCGCAGGCGAAACAAAATCTTGGTTTGGTGCCGCAAGAATTTAACTTCAATATGTTTGAGGGCGTTGAGCAGATTGTGTTGCAGCAGGCGGGTTACTACGGCATTTCGCGCAAAGAGGCTAAGTTGCGCTCGCAACCTTTGCTTGAAGAGCTGGGTTTATGGGATAAGCGCAATAATGCCGCACGCGAATTATCCGGCGGCATGAAACGGCGCTTAATGATTGCCCGTGGCTTGATCCATAGTCCAAAGCTGTTAATTTTGGATGAGCCAACTGCGGGTGTTGATATCGAGCTAAGACGCTCTATGTGGGACTTTATGCAACGTTTGAATGAACAAGGAACCACTATTGTATTGACCACTCACTATTTAGAAGAAGCGGAAAGTTTATGCCGTAATATTGCCATTATTAATCATGGCGAAATCGTTCAAAACACCAGTATGAAAGCGCTACTGGCGCAGCTCGATATGGAAACTTTCGTCTTGGATACACAGCAATTGCCGGAGCAATTGCCCACTTTTGCCGGTTATGATATTCGTCGGCGCGATGATAGTACTTTGGAAGTGGATGTCAAAAAAGGAGTTGGTGTGAATGGCGTTTTCGCAGCTTTGAGTGAGCAAGATATTACCGTTTTAAGTATGCGCAACAAGGCCAATCGGTTGGAAGAGTTGTTTGTGCGCATGGTGGAAAATGGCGCAGCTAATAAGGTGGAGCAATAGTTATGCAAAATATTAATACCACGCCAATCGAAGGCTCTAACTGGGTTGCTTTTCAGACCATTATCCAAAAAGAAATCACCCGCTTTATGCGCATTTGGGTACAAACCATTTTGCCGCCAGCGATCACCATGAGTCTGTATTTTGTGATTTTTGGCAATCTGATTGGCTCGCGAGTTGGGACTATGGATGGCTTGCCTTATATGGAGTTTATTGTGCCAGGGCTCATTATGATGTCGGTTATCACTAACTCCTATTCCAACGTAGTGTCCTCATTTTTTAGCGCAAAATACCAACGCTCAATTGAAGAGATGATGATTTCGCCTGTGCCTAACTGGGTGATTCTTGCTGGTTTTGTTGGCGGCGGTGTGTTGCGCGGTTTATTGACGGGCATTATCGTAACCGGTGTGTCGCTGTTTTTCATCGATAAAGTCATGATTCATAACCTTTTTGTGGTTTTCAGTGTGGTGATCCTGACTTCGATTTTGTTTGCGCTTGCAGGCTTTCTTAATGCCTTGTTTGCAAAATCTTTTGACGATATTTCAATTATTCCAACCTTCGTCTTAACACCCCTAACTTACCTCGGCGGTGTTTTCTATTCGATCCAACTGCTACCAGATTTTTGGCAGGCGGTGTCCAAAGCTAACCCTATCATTTATATGGTTAACGCTTTTCGTTACGGTTTTTTAGGTAAATCGGATATTTCCATTGGCGTTGCTTTTGGTTTGATTTTTGTTTTTATTATCGTCCTTAGCAGCATCTGTTTGTACCTTTTGGAAAAAGGAAAAGGCCTGCGCTCTTAAATGGATTTTACTAAAAACAGCGTTATTCCAATTTTCCCACTCAGCCGGGTGGTGTTTCCAGATAGCGTGTTGCGGCTGCAAATTTTCGAGCAACGCTATCTGCAAATGATTTCTGAGCAACTAAGCAAAGCACAAGGCTTTGGTGTGTGTTTGATTAAAAAAGGTAACGAAGTTGGAGTCCCTGCAAGCCCGTTTACCACTGGAACTTATGTAGAGATTATCGACTTTGATCAAACCGAATCTGGCTTGCTAAAAATTGTTTGTCTTGGCCAAAGGCGTTTTCAAATTAATAGCATGCAATCCCTAGAGTCTGGTTTGCTAACCGCCAACGTTTCTTGGCTCGAACCCATGACACAGCAAAATCTAGGAAACGAATCCTCGGAGCTGAGTAGTCTATTAGCCGATTTATCACAGCATCCGGAAGTGGAAATTATTGACCAGCCAGACAAATGGACTGAACTGGGCTTTGTGATGGAGCGCTTAACCGAATATATGCCCATTGGTGAGCGGCAAAAGCAAGCCATTTTAGAAACTCCCGACTTAGCCTTGCGCCAAGCGATTTTGTATCAAATGCTTAGCTGGCTAAAATAGTTTTCGGCTCTTTTATCCTTTCTCGCAAAAAAATGCCCATCCAGTTGGATGGGCCAATGGCTTGCGCATTGATTGGTTAATGTTGTACGGGGTAGTTGTACGCCATTAACCGGGGATAGTCAGCACTTGCTTGTGCTCACAGTCTAGTAAGAAGCATAAAGTGTGCCAACTCTGCTAACTATTTGATTTAATTGAAGTGGAATATATTGCCTCTGACATATTCGAGGCCTATCATGGTCGATTGTAAATAATCCCAACACAAAAAAGCGCCAAGAAGTGACTTCTTGGCGCTTGGCTAATCGACCAATTGCTAGATCCGAGGATCTAAGTCTTCTTCGTAATCAACGCCATCGACTTCAAAACCAAATAACTTAAAGAATTCATGCTTGTAGCCAGCGTAATCGGAGATCTCGGTGATGTTTTCGGTCGATGCTTGCGCCCAAAGGGCTTCGACCTTATCTTGGATCGCATCGTCCAGCTCTTTTAAGTCTAAACGGAAGCGACGAGTATCGTCATAAATTGCTTCGCCATTGACCATTTGATCGTGAATGAGTCCTTTGATTTGCTCAACAGGATTTTCATGCACGCCCGCTTCTTTCATCACTTTATACAGCAATGAGATGTAGAGTGGCATCACTGGAATGGCCGAGCTGGCTTGAGTCACAACCGCTTTTAGTACCGCAACGTTAGCAGTGCCATTATATTTTGTTTGCAATGTCTCATGAATGGCATGCGAGGCGCGATCTAAATCTTCTTTGGCTTTACCGATAGTGGCATGACCGTAAATTGGCCAAGTAAGCTTTTTACCGATATAGGTGTAGGCTACCGTTTTTACGCCCTCGGCTAGAACACCAGCTTCATCCAAAGCATTCATCCATAACTCCCAGTCTTGGCCACCCATGACTTTAATGGTGTTTTGGATATCTTCTTCGGTTGCTGGATCAATCGAAACTTCGTGAACTTCGCCCTTATCGGTGTTTAAGGTTTTTTCTGTGACTGCTTCGCCGATCGGTTTTAACACTGACTTGTAGATTTCGGCAGAGTCGGGATCTTGGCGGCGCGGTGAAGCTAGCGAATAAACTACCAGATCGATTTTACCCATCTGTTCTTTAATAATGTTGATGGCATCGATTTTAGCTTGATGCGAAAAAGCATCGCCATTGATGCTTTTATGCCAAAGCCCAGCTTTATCCGCAGCAATCTCAAAACCACGGTTGTTATACCAACCGGCAGTGCCCGTTTTACGCTCGCTGGCTTCTTTTTCAAAAAATAAACCTAAGGTTTTGGCGCCATAACCAAAAGCCGCTACCAAGCGCGAGGCAAGACCATAGCCGGTAGAAGAGCCAATCACCAATACATTTTTGGGCGCATTGGCAGGCACTTCGGTAATTTGTTGTTGAATATAATCGATTTGTTCCTGCACGTGCGCGACGCAGCCTTTGGGGTGTGATGCGGTGCAGATAAAGCCTCTAACCTTGGGCTTGATAACCATAATTGTCTCCGAATTATCGTCGATAACATAAAATTGGCGCTATTGTACCCCTTTTTATTGGCAAAGAGGTACAACCAAAGATAATATGGTGAAAAATCATAAGCTTAGTCTTTATAACCTAAAATCAACTGATGGCAAACGACCATAAAAAAGGACTGGGGTGCCTCACTCTATTTGGTAGCGTCTTTCTTCTGGCAGGTGTTGGCATATTTTTATGGCAATTAACAACGGTTTACCAAGCATGGGGCGCATCCAGCTGGCAACCAACGCAAGCGACACTTATTAGCCTTGAACAAACCGTTTCGCACAGCGATGGCTCAACTACCTATGGCGTTAAAGGCCAGTTTCAATATCAAGTTAATGGTAGCGTCTACACTTCTAAGCAACTGAATTTTCATTCCGGCAGCGATAACATTGGTTCATACCAACAAGATTTTTATCAAAAACTTGCCAGAATAAAGCGCAATAATCAAACCGTCACCGCCTATTACAATCCCGATAACCCCAGCGAAGCGGTGATCGACAAAAATATTCGTTGGTCGATGTTAGGTTTCGGCTCTATATTTCTATTGGCCTTTGGCGGCGCTGGCGGCGGGATTATTTTTGCTGGTTTTTGGGGTGCCAAAAAACTTAAGCAAGAAGCCGCCTATCAACAGCAGTTTGTTGATCAGCCTTGGCTATGGAAAAAAGAATGGCAGGGCGATTACTTTAAACCCAATAGTAAATCGAGTTTTATTACTATCGGGATTTTTGCCTTATTTTGGAATCTTGTGTCTATACCCGTAGCGATTTTCGCGATACCTGAAATTTGGCATAAGGGAGAATATTGGGGCTTGCTAATTCTGCTGTTTCCTTTGATCGGCTTGGGCTTGATCGCTTGGTTTTTGGTGCTTTACTCGCGGCACAAAAAATTCGGCCAAAGTAAACTTTATCTTGATGCTGGGCGCTTAAAAATTGGTGCGCTTAATCAAGGTCATTTGCAATTGGAAAATACAGCGCAAGCCCAGTTTACTCAGTCGGTAGCGATTATTAAGATCGCCTCGATTCATAAATACCAATCAGGCTCCGGCAAAAATCGTTCGACTAGAGAGAAAATACTGTGGGAAGATACGCAAAGAGTGGATCTCAATAGCAATCCAATCAACTTTCAATTTAACCTTCCTGATAACCTTAAACCCAGCGATGATAGCAACAGCCGATCGCAATATTTATGGCGCTTGTCGGTCGATAGCGAGCAACAAGGCCCCGATCTGAAACTGGAGTTTGATATTCCGGCTTTCCCATTGAGTGAGCAAGAAAAAGCCAGTCTTGAAGCAGCTGACAGCGACTTGTTTAGCTCCTCAAGTTCAACTCAGTCAAGCTTTTACCAAAGCACTGCACGCGGCGATTGGACTCAACTAGGTGTGGTAAAATCCTACAATAATAGCGGTATCGAGTATTATTTCCCGCGCTTGAATAGTCTGACTTGGTCGATGATGGCAGTGTTTGGACTAGTGTTTGTGGCGATAGGATTAGGCGTGTATTGGCATGGCGCCATTATTTTATTCCCGATCATTTTTGGTTTAATCGGCGGTCTGTTAGCGATTATCGGATTGCGCGCTGCGCTCTATAAAAGCCGAGTCTTTGTCGATGGCTCCAATCTTCATTATCAGTCGGGCCATTTAGCTTTTGGTAGAACCATCACTATCCCTAAAGCCGCGATAAAGAAATTCAATACCATTTCTCAAGCCAGTAGCGGCAATACCAAGTTTTATAACATCCTAGTCCACACCAATGATGGCAATAAACATACCATTGCGAAAAACCTCAAGGTAAAAGGTGATGTCGAAGCCTTTATCGAACAACTAAAAAGTGAATTAAATTACACCGAAGCATAAATTTACTGGGTGATTACTATGGAGCAGTAAATAGTTGAAACCAAGCCGCCAACTCTTTTATAGTAAGACCAACAAGACCCCTCTGCGTAGATTTTTGAATCTAACCGTGCGAGGGGTTATTTTTTAAGATGATAAGACCAATAAAAAGAGGAAACTAGATGCCATTACTGCAATGGTTAGATGACGATAAGGCACGAGTTAAAGCTAGTCAGGTGCCCTATCGTTTATTAGAAGAACAAACCAAGCTGTCTTACGGCGATCCATATACTGAAAATATGTTGATCCAAGGCGATAACTTGGATGCGCTAAAGGCTTTATTGCCTTATTACGCAGGCAAGGTGAAATGTATCTTTATCGACCCACCTTATAACACTAAAAGTGCCTTTGAACATTACGACGACAACCTAGAGCACAGCCAATGGCTGAATATGATGTATCCGCGTTTGGAGTTGTTAAGGGAACTATTGGCTGAGGATGGCAGTATTTGGGTGACGCTGGACGATAATGAAGCACATTATTGCAAAGTTATTATGGATGAAGTGTTTGGACGAAGTAACTATCTAGGGGACTTTGTATGGAGAAAAAGAAAAGGTGGGGGTAATGATTCTAGATACTTTGCAATAGATCATGATTACGCTATAGGATATGCGAAAAAAAGAGACAAGAATGTTCACAAGTTAAAGTGGCGAGTTCCTTATGATGATGATTACCTTAAAAGATATAAGGAAATTGATGATAATGGCCTTAGGTATTATTGGGATACTTTATCTAGGAAATCCCTCCAGAATCCAATAGTTTTTGAAATTGATTGTCCTGATGGAAGTTCCTTGAAAGTTTACTCTCAAAAGTCTAAAGAAGTTGTTTTGGAAATGTTAAAGCAAGGCTCTGTTAGATTAGTCAAAAATAAAAAGAACGAATGGACAATACACCATAGGGTTTATCAGCCAAAGGATGGTAAAGTCCTAAGATCTTTCCTTTATGATGTTGGCACAAACAAGGCTGCTAAAGATGAGCAAATAGCTTTAGGAATTGAGGAAGATGATTTTGACTACCCAAAGCCAGAAAATTTAATTAGAACTATTTTATCATTACATACTAATATGAATGATTTGATATTAGACTCTTTCTTAGGCTCAGGCACTACAGCCGCAGTCGCCCATAAAATGCATCGAAGATATATCGGCATTGAGCTAGGCGAACATGCTAAAACCCATTGTCAGCCGCGCTTACAAAAAGTGGTGGATGGCGAGCAGGGCGGCATTTCCAAAGCAGTGGATTGGCAAGGTGGTGGTGGTTTTCGTTTTTACCAGCTTGGCGAAACCGTGTTTGATGAAGAAGGCCTTATTAACGCCAATATCAAATTTGCACCTTTAGCGGCACATATTTGGTTCGCCGAAACGGGCAAACCCATGACTAATCCCGCTAATCCGAAATCGCCTTTATTGGGCTTTGAAGGTGAGAAGACCTATTTTTTGCTCTATAACGGCGTTTTGGGCGATAAAAAGCCGCAAAATGGTAATGTATTAACTCGCGCAATTTTAAAACAACTATTGGATACTCTTAAACATGAAGCGCCTGATTTTAATGGCGAATGGGTTGTTTATGGCGAGTCCTGCCGCATTGGGCAAGCGAAATTAGAGCAACATAACATCACCTTTAAACAAACGCCTTATGATATTAAGGCGTGATAAATAGCTGAAGTTAGAAGGAAAATACAAAGGAAATTAGAACAACAATGCAATTAAAAAAATATCAAAAAGCAGCTCTAAAAACGCTAAGAACTTTTTTAGAGAAAACCCGCGAAACTAGTAGTGCCAAAAGCGCTTTTGAAGTAGCAACTAAAAATATTCAGCTGGGGAAATACCAAAGTGCTTATTTTCCACTAAAAAACCTACCTGATGTCCCTTATGCCTGTATTCGCATCCCCACGGGCGGCGGTAAAACCATTTTGGCTTCACACACCATTAAAATGGCCAGCCATAGCTATTTGGAGAGGGATTTTCCCGTGGCGATCTGGTTTGTACCCTCAAAAGCTATTCGGGAGCAGACCTTAAAGGCTTTAAAAAATCCTGCCCACCCCTATCGACAAGTGTTAGACGATGAATTTGATGGGCGAGTACGGGTTTTTGATATTTCCGAATTTGCACAGGTCCGTCCAATCGATTTTAAAGGCTCTGCCTGTATTATTATTTCCACCATTCAGACCTTACGTATTTCTAATACCGAAGGTCGTAAGGTTTATGCCCACAACGAGCATCTGGAAGCCCATTTCGCGGCGATCCCAAATGTACAGGCCATCGATGGACTTGAAAAAGACGAGAGCGGCAAGGTGAAATTCTCTTTTGCCAATTTATTGTATTTGTATAACCCCCTGATGATTGTGGATGAGGCGCATAATGCGGTGACGGGGCTTACGCGCGATATGCAAGAGCGAATCAATCCGGCTTGCATTATCGAATATACCGCAACGCCCAAGCCACGCTCGAATGTGCTATTCAGCGTTTCTGCTTCGGCGCTTAAAAACGAAGATATGATTAAGTTGCCGATTAAGTTAAGTACCCACAAAAGTTGGCAGGCTTCCGTGTCAGGAGCCATTAGCGAGCGCGAAATTTTGGCAAAGGAAGCACTGAATGATAAACAGTATATTCGGCCCATTGTGTTGTTTCAGGCACAAAATAAAGATCAGGAAGTTACTGCTGAAATCTTAAAGCAGCATTTAATCGAGAATGAGCAAGTTGCAGAAGAAAAAATTGCGGTGGTGACGGGCAATCAGCAGGAACTCGATGGGATTGATTTGTTTGATCCTAAGTGCCCGATTGATTATGTGATTACCGTTAAAGCATTAAAAGAGGGATGGGACTGTTCTTTTGCTTACGTTTTTTGCTCGGTTGCCAATATCAAAAGCTCAACGGATGTAGAGCAATTGTTAGGGCGGGTTTTGCGGATGCCTTATGCAACTAAGCGTTCCAGCGAGGCCTTGAACAAGGCTTATGCGCATATTTGCGAGCCCAATTTTATTAAAGCAGCAACTGAGCTTAAAGATGCGCTGGTTGAAGGGTTAGGCTTCGCCGCGGAAGAAGTTGACGATAACCTGCAAGCGCCACAGCTGGAGTTGAACGATAGTCTCGAGGAAACCGAAGTTCCAGCGGTGGAGTTTGAACTAGAAGCCTTTGATCAAGGACTACTTGATGAGTCAGTCAAAGATAAAGTTACCATTGAAAAAACTAGTGCCGGACATACAAAGGTTACGGTTTCAGAAGCCTTGAATGATATTGAGCAAGAAATTTTGATGCAGGCCATTGCCAAAAAACAGCAAAAAGACATCAAAAAACAACTCGACTATCAAAAACAAGTAAAACAAAGGCTTGATAGCCCTGCTTTGCAAGGAAAAGCATTTAAGGTTCCGCGATTGTCTTTAGAGTATCAAGGCGAGCTGGATTTATTGGATCATGATTTACCTTTGGAGATCGGCGGCTGGAGCTTGTTGGACTTTTCAGCAGAGCTAACCATTAGTGAATTTAATGCAGAAGAAACTGTGGTTACTACTGAGCACGATGTCGATAAAGGAGTGTATAAATGGCAAGTTCAACAAGAAGAGGCTACTTATCAATTAGCTGGGCTAACTACCGAGTGGGATGAAAAGCTTTTGGTATTGTGGCTGGATAAAGAGGTAAGGGATAAATCGATTAGTCAATTGGTTAGGATAGAATTTATTCGGCAAGTTGTGGATTTGCAGCGAAAAGACTATTCACTGGCGCAATTGGTACGTGCGAAATATCGTTTGGCGAAAGCTATTCGTGAAAAAATCAAACAGCATTATTTATCTGCCAAAGAGCAGTGTTTCCAGCAGTATTTGTTTAATGATCCTGAAGTTGTGGTTTCAAGTGCTGATAACCAGTTCGACTTTGATTTTCCGGTAAATGCTTATCCTGCCACCAAGGTGTACAGGGGGGCTTATCAGTTTCAAAAGCATTACTATGGCAATCATCGAGTTGGTGAGCTTAAAGACTCTGGCGAAGAAGCTGAGTGTGCCATGCTGATCGATCGCCTGCCTGAAGTGGAGTTTTGGGTACGCAATTTAGAAAACCGAAAGGAAAGTTCTTTTAAGATTGCCAAAGCTACTGGATGGTTTTACCCCGACTTCGTCGTTAAACTAACCGATGGTCGTATTTTTGTAGTTGAATACAAAGGTGCCCATTTGATCAATGATCCTGATACTAAGCAAAAGGAATTGGTTGGGAAGCTCTGGGAAGAGAAAAGTAATGGGCGTGGGATATTTCTCATGGCTGAGAAGATCAAAAACGGATTAAGTCTGCAAGATCAATTAAAAAAGAAGGTTGGATAATCAAAACTCACAAAAAAGCCCGCTAATTAGCGGGCTTTGTAGTCTTTCGACTTTTTTATATGGCGGAGAGGGTGGGATTTGAACCCACGGTGGGCTATTAACCCACGCCGGTTTTCAAGACCGGTACATTCGGCCGCTCTGTCACCTCTCCGAATTTGCGAAATGATACCCTAACTGGAAGCATTAGGAAACCATTAAAACAATATGGTAGCTATGGGTGGACTTGAACCACCGACCCCAGCATTATGAATGCTGTGCTCTAACCAGCTGAGCTACATAGCCATAAATTCAGTGGCGCGTATTTTGGTGATTTTGGGGCTTTTTGTCAAGCCTAAAGCGGTAAAACCATCAGTTATTTTTTACTCATTATAATGGGACGCGTTAGCGATCAAGTAACCTCTTGATGTTAGCTGCTGGGATTAGCGGATTCTCACTTTTCCCTAAAGGGATTTCCTTTGGCTAGACGGGGATGACGCTAGCTTTATTACAAGAGATTACCGCGCCATTGTTGTCAATGGCGCGCAATGACCAGCAAATTTTAAACGTTAAATCTAAAGTGCATCACGTCACCATCTTGCACGATATAGTCTTTGCCTTCTAGGCGCCATTTGCCGGCTTCTTTGGCGCCTGCTTCGCCATTGCCAGCGATATAATCATCATAGGCGGTGACTTCGGCGCGGATAAAGCCTTTTTCAAAGTCAGTGTGGATAACGCCGGCCGCTTGCGGGGCCGTGGCGCCGATTTTGACTTGCCAAGCGCGTACTTCTTTTTTACCTGCGGTGAAGTAGGTTTGCAGGTTTAATAGGCTGTAACCAGCACGAATCACGCGATTAAGCCCTGGCTCTTCTTGGCCTAGATCGGCTAGGAAGTCGGCTTTGTCTTCGTCGTCCAAAGCGGCAATTTCTGACTCAATAGAAGCGCAAATGGGCACTACTTCGGCATTTTCTTTGGTGGCAAAGTCTCTAACTTGATCCAGAAGCGGATTACTCTCAAAACCGTCTTCACTGACGTTGGCGATATACATGGTCGGCTTGGTGGTGATGAGTTGGAATCTGGATAAGATTTTCTTTTCATCTTTATCCCAATCAAGGCTTCTTAAAGCATCACCTTCGTCAAGACAAGCTTTGGCTTTTTCCAAAATTATCAATTCAGCTTTGGCTTCTTTATCGCCACTTTTAGCAACTTTAGTGGTTTTTAGTATGCGTTTTTCTACCGCTTCCAGATCGGCTAAGGCTAATTCGGTATTGATAATTTCAATATCGGCAAGCGGATCGACCTTGCCCGCCACGTGTACCACGTCATCATTGTCAAAGCAGCGTACTACGTGCGCAATGGCGTGAGTTTCACGGATATTGGCAAGGAATTTATTGCCTAGGCCTTCGCCTTTGGAAGCGCCAGCGACTAGCCCCGCGATGTCCACAAATTCCATGGTGGCTGGCAAAACACGTTCAGGATCGACAATGGCGGAAAGGGCATCGAGTCGCGGATCTGGAATCGGTACCACGCCAGTATTAGGCTCGATGGTACAGAATGGGTAGTTGGCGGCATCGATCCCCGCGTCCGTTAGAGCGTTAAATAAGGTGGATTTGCCCACGTTGGGTAAGCCTACGATTCCGCAATTTAGTGGCATGATACTTCTCTTGTCATTAACTGGTTAGTTATTGGGCCAATGGTGACTCTAGGCTATGCAAGCGCTGCACCGCCAGATCCCATTCGCCTTTTAATAGGGTTGGGGTTTCTCGAACTGCTTCATCAATCGCGATATTGATGGCATTTTTTTCATCAGCACTCGGTTTATTCAGCACATAGCCCGTGACTTTCGATTTGTGACCTGGGTGGCCAATGCCCACGCGCAGACGCAGAAAGTTCTTATTGTTCGCGAGTTTGCTGATGGTATCTCTTAATCCATTATGGCCGCCATGACCGCCACCTTTTTTAAGCTTCAAGGTGCCCGGCTCAATATCCAGCTCATCATGTGCAACTAAAATTTCTTCGGACTGGATTTTATAAAAGTTAGCAACTGCTTGGATCGATTTGCCACTTAAATTCATAAAGGTGCTTGGAATTAGCAGTTTTACTTCATGATCGCCAATCAATCCCTTGCCAAACAGGCCGTGGAATTTCGATTCGGTTTTCAGTTGGATATGATAGGCTCTGGCGAGCTCTTGGACATACCAGGCGCCAGCGTTATGGCGGGTATCTTGATATTGTGAGCCTGGATTAGCCAGGCCCACAATTAGCTTGATGCTAGACATAGTGATTGAATCTTCTGATTCGAGTCTAACGTCAGGCGCAGAAGAATTACTCTTCGTCGCCTGCTTCTTCTTCAGCGTCTGCTGCTGGCTCTTCCGCTGCCGCTTCTTCAGCTTCTTCATCGTCGCTAGAAGCAGAAACAGTAGGAGGAACGATATTAGCAACAGTAAGATCTTGTGCGTCATCTTGTTCAAATGCAGCTAAACGAACACCTTCAGGCAAGCTGATTTCAGATAAGTGAACTACGCCACCCATTTCAACAGCGCCCATGTCAACTGAGATGTACTCAGGCAAGTGACGTGGCATACAGATAACTTCAACCGAAGTGATTTGGTGCGATACTACGCCGCCTTCTTTAACGCCAGGTGCATCTTCTTCGTTGTTGAAGTGCAATGGAACGTTAGCGTGCATTTCTTGACCACGAACGATGCGCTTCAAGTCCATGTGCAATACTTTTGGCTTGAAAGGGTGACGTTGTAGGTCTTTTAATAACACTTCTTCAACTTCGCCTTCGATATCCAAGTTGATGATTGAAGAGTAGAAAGACTCTTCTTCCAAGAAACGGATCACTTGGTTGTGGCTTAAGGTAATTGAAGTGGCATCTTCCTTGCCGCCGTAAACAACAGCAGGGATCATGTTAGCTTCACGACGTAGGCGGCGGCTCGCACCTTTCCCTATATCGCTACGCTTGGTAGCATTTAACGTAAAATCGCTCATTGTAATCTCCTAATTAACCCATATTGGGTGAGTAATGAGTGTTAATAAACAGGTTGATGACTTGCGACCAGTCATCAGCCAATAAAAAGCCCCATAAAAAGGGAGCGCGATTATACACCGATCTGGAGTCGTTAAGCTAGTGTTTGACTGGTGAAAATAAGGCTTTTGGGGCGATTTTTGAAGATTAAGAGCGAAATGGTGGCGAATTTTTTTCAGTTAGAGGCAAATACAGCTAATAATAAATTAGGTTCTCTTGCGCGAAAGCGGAGAGTTGGTCTAACTATCTAGCGGAATATAGTGGATTCGCGCTTTCACGGGCGACTAAAGGAAGTGCCCGTGGTGAATGACAAGGGATTCTTTAATCTAAAAACATCTTGGAGATTGACTCTTCCGTATTGACCCGCCGAATCGACTCGCCCAGCAGCGGCGATAAGTCTAAAATTTCGATACGATCGCAGTTTTGGGCAGCTTCTGAAAGCGGGATTGTGTTGGTGATCACCAAACGATCAAGACCAGAATTGTTAATATTATCAATGGCTTTACCGGATAATACTGGGTGGGTGGCGTAGGCTGAAACGCTCTTTGCGCCGTGATCTTTTAGCGCTTGCGCTGCTTGGCATAGAGTGCCAGCGGTATCTACCATATCGTCCACAATGACACAGTCGCGACCAGTCACATCACCGATAATGTTCATAACGCTAACTTCATTAGCACGCGGGCGACGTTTATCAATAATCGATAAATCGGCATCATCAAGCAATTTAGCGATAGCGCGGGCGCGCACTACACCGCCAACGTCGGGAGATACCACCATGAGATTTTCGCTGGCACCTTGCATGATGTGTTCGAGCAATACTGGCGTGGCGTAAACGTTATCTACTGGAATATTGAAAAAGCCCTGGATCTGATCGGCGTGTAAATCCACCGTCAGTACGCGGTCAAAGCCGACGCCACTGATCATGTCGGCGACCACTTTGGCGCTTATTGGCACCCGCGCCGAGCGTACGCGGCGATCTTGGCGAGCATAGCCATAATAAGGGATAACGGCGGTAATTCGCTTGGCCGAGGCACGCTTTAGGGCGTCAGCCATAATGATCAACTCCATTAAGTTGTCATTAGTCGGGGCACAGGTGGATTGGATAATAAAAACGTCTTTACCACGGACATTTTCCATGACTTCGACGCTACATTCGCCATCGCTAAAGCGATTAGTGGTGATGTTACCCAAGGGTACGTTTAAATAATTAGAGATACGAGCGGCGAGATCTGGTGTGGCGTTACCACTAAACAGCATCAAGTCAGACATGAATAAAGGCCCCAAAAATACTAAAAAACAATCAGTGATTGAAATAAAACGCTATTGTATAGCTAACAGGACAAGCAATTGAGCTGATTTTTGAAGAGAAAATGGCAGGGGTAGCTGGATTTGAACCAACGAATGGCGGCATCAAAAGCCGCTGCCTTACCACTTGGCGATACCCCTATTTTTAGCGTCTCTATTGGCCAGTTAGAGTCAGCGGAGAGCTGTTGATACCCTTGGCTTCTAGAGTTAACCAGCGCTGCTTGCACAGTGCCGATATTTTACTGGCTTCTCGCGCATTGTCAAAGGATAAGAAGACGCTGCTACCAGTTCCCGTTAGGGTTGCTTTGCCGTATTGGTTAAGAAACTCGATTGCTTCTTTGACCGCCGGATAAAGCTTAGAAACCAGCGCTTGAAAAACGTTGTAACCTAAGTTTTTCAAGTCCACCTCTGGGCGAGAGGCGCGTAATTTAATCGGTTTGTTGTCTCTTGTCAACGCTGGATGCGAAAAAATTTTGGCTGTGTTGATGGCGCAGTCAGGATAGACAATTACAAAGTGCTTTTCAGGGATCTGCGCCTTGGTCAAAACTTCGCCGATCCCCGTTGCCCAAGCGCTGTAACCATTAACAAAAACCGGCACGTCAGCGCCGAGCGTCGCGCCAATTGCACACAGTTCAGCGTTGGATAGGTTCAGACTCCAAAGTTGATTAAGCGCGATTAAGGTGGTTGCGGCGTCTGAGCTGCCGCCGCCGAGCCCTGCGCCCGAAGGCATCCGCTTGTTAAGCTTGAGATGTGCGCCAAGGCTAACGTTTTGCCCAGCAGTGGCTCTTAAGGCTTTGGCAGCCTTAACCACCAAGTTATCTTCAGCTGCTACCTCGGCGTAGTCGGTCGATAAACCAATGTCGGCAGTATTATTGGCCTTGATCCACAGCTCATCACCAATATCCAGCAATTGGAAGAGCGTTTGTAACTCATGGTAGCCATCATCTCGCTGGCCCAAAATGCGCAGCTCTAAATTGAGCTTAATTGGTGCAGGCCAGTAGCTAAAACCGTCAGCGTCGATAAATCCCGCCGGATGAGTAAACCTCATCTTTTAGAAAGTCCAATCACGAATCGACAATAATAATTTATTGTCTGCTTCTAAAATACGGATTTTAGTCGGCATCGCTTTACCCGAAAATTGGCCATAACGCTCGAAACTGACCTGAAAAATGCGCTGGCCTGATGGATAAGTTAAGGATTGTAAGGTACCGTCGGCATTGATTTTGATTTTATCTCGACCAACACCTGTGGGCACTCCTTTGATCCAGTCAGATAAATAATTTAAAGGCAATTGCCAGCCCATGCTGTTTGCTACCAACTGTTCGGCATTCGGGCCTTCAAAAAATTGATCATCACCAGTTTCAATGGTGCTCCAGTTGATTTTGGAGTTCATTAATAAATAGGTGTTGCCCAAAGCACCATACATTCTGAATTGAAAATCTTGGTGAGCATTTTGTTGCCAGCGAAAGTTGCTGGAAAAACTATCGCGAGGATTGCTGATCCCAATCCGACCTTTTAGGGAAAAGTTTTGGATGGGTTTTAATGCTTGATAATGTGCTTGCCACAGTGGGTCGTCCCACTCAGTAGTCTCTTGCAACACTCTTTGTTGATCACAAGCGCTGATAGCGAGCAGGCAACAGAAGATGAATAGCGCTTTTAAGTTCAATAGTTTTTGCATATCGCTTGTTATTGGTTTTAGGGGCTGACGTGCGCTTCTGGAAAGCGCGCCAAGGTTTCCAGAATATAATGATTATTGGGTTCTTGTTGCAAGGCTTTTTGCCAAATGTTTTTGGCTTTTTGCTGCCGTCCAAGTTGCCACAAGATTTCGCCATAATGAGCTGCAATTTCTGCTGCTTTGGCTTTGGCATAGGACTTTTCGATGTAAAAGAGGGCTTTTTCTAAGTTACCCAACCGGTATTGGATCCAGCCCATCGAGTCTAAAACGGCGCTGTTATCGGGTTCTTTGTAATAGGCGGCTTCTATGAGTTGTTGTGCTTCCATCAAGTTGCGGTTTTGATCTGCAAGCGTATAACCCAAGGCATTTTGTGCGTTGGTATGCTCCGGATCAAGCGTTAGCAGGTAGCGTAGGTCCCTTTCGGTTTGCGAAAAATCCTTTAACAAGCTAGCACTCATGGCACGGGCATACCGAATATCCGTATCCTTAGGATATTGGGCTACTTCCTGATTTAAAATATCAAGAATGAGTGGCTCTTGTCCCTTTTGATTCAGTAGTTCAATACTGGTGAAAATGACTTCTTTACGCAATTCGAGATCGGGACTTTGCGCCCGCAGTTTGGCGGAAAGTTTAAGAAAGTTTGGAGTGCTTAGAGTTTTATCGGCTAACAATAATTGTAAGTAATAAATAATATTATTGTGCGGCTCTAATTGAATGGCATTATCAAGGCGGTTTTTGGCTAAACTAAACTGCTGATGCTCAATCAAATAGTTAATTTCATACTTTAACAATAACTGACGTTGGTTGAAATCGACTAAAGATTGAGCGGTTTCCAAACTTTTAGCGCCTTGCTTGAACATACCTTTGTCTGCAAAAATTTGCGCAAGGCGGTGACGCGCTTGGATAAAAAATCGACCAACCGGCACCATGTCATAACAGCTTAAACTTTTGATCTCGTCATGAACGCGTTCGGCTGAATCGCCACAATAAAAGCTGGAAGATTCCTTACGGTAGTCCTCGAGCGAGAGCTGATAAAAGAGGGCTAAACTTTCTTCGTAATTGGCTGCGCCATAGTGACTGCCTGCCAATAAAAAACGTGCTTCTAGGTTATCCGGTTCGGCTTCTAAAATGCGTTCAAAGGCGATAATGGCGCTTTGATAATTTTTTTGTTTATAAGCGATATTGGCAAGGTGAGATAACTGCTGCTTGCTGAAAGCTTGGTTTTTCGCCAATTGGGTTAGGTACTCCGAGCTTTTCTCTTGCGATAGTAGTCCTAGCGCTTGATTTTTAGTATTGATGGCACCGACAAAATCAGGAGCTAATGCAAGGCTGGCATCGAGCAGTTGATGAATGCGATCCAATTCGGACAGAGGAGAGCGACTCTTTAGTTTTAAAAAAGCCTCGGTAGTCATGGCCGAAGGCAAGTGATTAGGGTTTGCGAGGTTATAACGCTCTAATAAATGAGCAAACACCTGCAGTTGGCGTTCCAATTCAAAATTGTCCGGCGCTTGATAAAAGGCCATTTGAATAAGCTGTTTAAACTGCTCATCGGCACTAAGGATAAGTTCTTTTTGTTCGCTGTGCGAGGCTTGATTAGCGAAATGCTGATCGAATAATTGGCTTAAGAGTTCGTAAGCTTGCTCTTCTCGTGCTTGGTGAATGGCGATTAAAACGGCGACTTTTAAAGGGCCGCTACTGTTGGGGTTTGATTGTTGCCAGAGTTTAAGCGACCGTTGGGCGGCTTTGTAGTCTTTTTGATAGAGGGCGAGGCGCGCGCTATGGCTAGCGAGCTCTGAGCTTTGAGTTTTATTTAAAGCATCGTCAATATTGCTGCGAGCGATACCTAAAAAACCTTTTTGTTCGGCAACTTTCGCCAATAGTATTGAGTAGTATAGTTGGCTTCTTTGATCTGCGCTCAAGTGTTGGATTTGCGCTTTGGGTGCTTGCTTGGACCTTGGGGTTTGAGCGGTGTTATCCGGTAGAATTTTAGGGGAAGTAGCGCAAGCGGATAGTCCCAACAGCAAAAGGCTGCCAATTAGCAACATGATATGAGCGGCGATAGTTTTCAAAGGTAAAGCATCAATTAGGTTTTTTAAAGATATGGTGTAGATTAGCAGTTTTACACTGCTTGAGCATCTGCTTAGGTATAAAGTTTGTTAAATAATTGGCGCTTTGCGGCTAATCCTATCGATTGCCAATTAGGCTAATCTTGAGCTAAGGTCGCAGTCTGTCGATGCCGATGATATAATTCGCGCCACTTAACTGAAATAGCCGAAAAATCTAACCATTCTCCTTCTTTTATGTCATTGATTGCATTAGGAATTAATCATAAAACTGCCCCTGTGGCGGTGCGTGAAAAAGCTGCGTTTGCCGAACACCAACTAGCGCAAGCGATGGCAGATCTGCGTCTGCGGTTACAACAGCAGTTGGCCAATGGGCAGCAACTGGAAGTGGAAACGGCAATTTTATCTACCTGTAATCGGGTGGAGTTTTACGTTAAGGCATCGAGTTTAGATGGTCAGGCGTTGGAAGTAGCGATTGCCCAGTGGCTGGCCGATTACGCTAACTTTGATGGTGACTTAAAGCCTTATTTATATCGTCATCTGGAAAGTGATGCGGTGCTACATATTATGCGGGTCGCCAGTGGCCTTGATTCGATGGTGTTGGGCGAGCCGCAAATTTTAGGGCAACTCAAAGCGGTCTATCAGAAGGCCAAGCGTGCCGGAACTGTTGGTAAAGATCTGGAGCGTTTGTTCCAAAAGGCTTTCTCAGCGGCGAAAAAAGTGCGTCATGAAACTGACATTGGTACCAATCCGGTGTCGGTGGCTTATGCGGCGGTGAATTTGGCTAAGCATATTTTTAGCGATTTTTCGAAGTTGACGGTATTGTTTGTGGGAGCTGGTGAGACCATTGAATTGGCAGCGCGGCATTTAGCGCAACACCAAGTGTCGCAGATGATTATGGCTAATCGAACTTTGGCTAATGCGCAGAAATTGGCCCGTGAGTTTTCTGGGCAGGCGATAAGTCTCGAAGCTATCCCACATTACTTTCATCAAGCGGACATTGTGATCAGCTCGACGGGTAGTATGTTACCCATTATTGGCAAAGGAATGGTCGAAGCTGCCTTGAAAAAGCGTCGTCGTAAAAGTATTTTTATGGTGGATCTGGCCGTACCGCGGGATATTGAAGCTTCAGTGGCTGAGCTGGACGATGTTTATCTCTATACGGTGGACGATCTTGAAGGGGTGATCCAGGAAAATATGCAGGCGCGGCAACAGGCTGCAAAGCAGGCCGAGGGGATTTTAACGCCTTTAGTTGCGGACTTTATGCAATGGCGCGAACACCAAAAGCAGCATGATACGGTACGTGATTTACACAATAAATATCAGTCGATTGTCGCTAATGAGTTGCAAAGAGCGCGTGCTCAGATGCAAAATCAAGAAAGTGAATTAAGCCCTGAGGCGGTGATGGAAGAGTTGAGTCATCGCTTAATGAAGAAATTTTTACATCAACCCTTGGTTTGGTTGCGCGCCTCACAACAGAGCAACCCGCAGGAGCCAAAGCAACCGTTGGATGCAGATACCACTACGCGCGAAATGTTTAATTTGGATCAGGATCAGTTGGATAAAAATGATTAATCGCTTTGGTTGTTTAAGCTAAAAATATATCAATAAAATCAAATAGATAAGGTGAATAATAGCCCATGTTACAAGAATCGGTGATAGAAAAGTTACAAGGTTTAGTTGATCGCCATGAGGAATTGGCGGCACTGTTGGGCGATCCTGATGTTATCTCCGATCAAAATAAATTTCGCGATTTATCCAAGGAATATTCGACCTTGGAAGATGTGGTCGCGGGCTTTCAAAAGTATCAAGAAGCATTAGAAGCGATAGACACCGCCGAAGAAATGTTGGCGGATGAAGATCCGGATATGCGCGACATGGCGCAGGAAGAATTAAAGGCCAATAAGAGTTTGCTTGAAAAACTGGAAGTGGACTTACAAAAACTCTTGTTACCTAAAGATCCGAACGATGAAAAGAATACCTTTCTTGAGATCCGTGCGGGTACCGGCGGTGATGAGGCGGCAATTTTTGTGGGCGATTTGTTTCGAATGTACTCTAAGTATGCTGAGAAAAAGCGCTGGCAAGTAGAAGTGATGAATGAAAATCGCAGTGAACAGGGCGGTTATAAAGAGATTATTTTGCGCATTAGCGGCGATATGGTCTATTCGCGCTTGAAGTTTGAGTCTGGTGCGCACCGAGTACAGCGAGTTCCGGAAACCGAATCCCAAGGCAGAATTCATACGTCCGCATGTACCGTGGCCATTATGCCAGAAGCGGATGCGGTGGATGCAGTGGAGATTAATCCGGCAGATTTACGGGTGGATACTTTTCGCGCGTCAGGTGCTGGTGGTCAGCACGTCAACAAAACCGATTCAGCGATTCGTTTGACTCACTTGCCTACAGGGGTCGTGGTGGAATGTCAGGACGAGCGCTCGCAACACAAAAATAAAGCCAAAGCAATGGCGATGTTACAGGCGCGGATCCAGGCTGCTGAAGATGCCAAAGCGCAGAGTGAGCAGACTGAAATGCGCCGTAATTTGGTGGGAACGGGCGATCGTTCCGATCGCATTCGTACTTATAATTATCCGCAAGGACGTATGACCGATCATCGCATCAATCTGACTTTGTATAAGCTTGATGAAATTATGGAAGGGGATATCGACCAGATTATCGAGCCTTTGGTGGCGGAAAACCAAGCGGATCAGTTGGCAGCGTTGGCGGATAATGCCCACTAATCGAACAAATTTGGCTGATCTGGCTTTCGCAGGAATGTAGCAGGAACTGTGCTTGATAAGAATTGATAAGGCGATTGAGCAAGCTTGCGAGGCATTGAGCGGCTTGCCTGATATTCGTAGTAAGTTCGAAGCTGAATCTTTATTAGCGCATCTGTTAGGTGAATCTCGAACTTGGGTTTTAACTTGGAACGATAAAAAGCTTTCCAGCGAGCAGTTTCAGCTATTTCAGGACTTAATTCAGCGACGTATTGGTGGCGAACCTTTTGCTTATTTAGTTGGTTATAAAGAGTTTTGGTCGCTGGATTTACAGGTTACTCCGGATACACTTATCCCTCGTCCCGAAACCGAGTTACTGGTTGAGTTGGCACTAAAACAAATCCCCAAAAGCCAACATTTTCGAATCGCCGATCTAGGCACAGGAACTGGCGCTATTGCTTTAGCGATTGCTGCTGAACGGTCTCAAGCTACTGTTTTTGCAGTAGATTTTAGTGAAAAAGCTTTGCAGGTCGCGCTTACAAATCGAGTTCGCCATCAATTAACAAATGTGCAGCTGGTCCATAACTCGTGGCTTGATAATTGGCCTTATGGCAATTTGGATCTGATTGTCTCCAATCCGCCTTATGTTGAAGCGGGCGATCCTCATTTAACGGATTTGAGCTTTGAGCCTTACCAAGCTTTAGTAGCCGCAGATTCCGGTTTGGCCGATATAAAAACCATTTGTCAGCAGGCTCGTCGCTATCTAAAACCACAAGGTTACCTGATGTTTGAACACGGGTTTGAACAGGGCGAGCAGGTTCGAGCGATTATGGCGCAGCATGGCTTTTCGCAGCTGGTAACCTATCAAGATTTGAGTGGCAATGATCGGGTAACCGCTGGTTGGTTGCAGCCAAGCCAAAACTAGAAGTTTGGAAATGGGATTTTAGGTTTTTATTGGGGATAAATTGAATTAGTTGGCAAATGTTTTGTCTACTGGTTGGAGTATTGTTCTTTAACAAACTCAATTCGAGTGAAAACGTTAAAAAATAGCCGCAAAGCAGGTTTTTAGCTTGCTCGATTGAGTGACTATTGTTAGAGTAGCGCGATTAACTAAAAAAGCTCAAAAGCTAGTGATTTAAAGGGTTCGCGACCACAAAATGGCGACACAAAAGCGTACCTAAAACTCCAAGTTTCAAGTTTTTTATTGGTTGTTTAATTAAAAAATTTCTGTACTGGGATTACTCCTTTCTATGTTTAAAAAATTACGCGGTATGTTTTCGACAGACTTGTCGATTGATTTGGGGACAGCAAATACACTGATCTACGTTCGCGACCAAGGGATTGTCTTGGACGAACCTTCGGTCGTTGCTATTCGTCAAAATAATCCCGGTGGAGTGAAATCCATCGCGGCGGTTGGTGAAGCGGCTAAACGAATGCTAGGCCGTACTCCAGGCAATATTGTTGCCATTCGTCCTTTGAAAGATGGTGTTATTGCAGATTTTGAAGTGACTGAAAAAATGCTGCAGCACTTTATCCGTAAAATCCACGACAATACTTTTTTCCGTCCTAGCCCACGAGTGTTGATTTGTGTACCTTGCGGCTCGACTCAGGTAGAGCGTCGTGCGATTAAGGAATCAGCTTTGGGTGCTGGTGCGCGTGAAGTACATTTGGTGGAAGAGCCAGTAGCAGCAGCGGTGGGCGCAGGTTTACCCGTAGGTGAAGCGCGCGGCTCTATGGTGGTGGATATTGGTGGTGGTACTACCGAAATTGCCATTTTGTCTCTGAATGGCGTGGTGTATTCTGACTCGGTACGGATTGGTGGCGACCGCTTTGACGAAGCCATCATCGAATATATACGCCGTAACTATGGCACTGTGATCGGTGAAGCAACCGCTGAGCGGATTAAGCATGAGATAGGTACTGCTTATCCGGGCACTGAAGTTCGCGAATTGGATGTGCGTGGTCGTAATCTGGCTGAAGGTATTCCCAGAAGCTTCACCATTAATTCGAATGAAGTCTTAGAGTCGCTACAAAATCCGTTGCACGGTATTGTGCGCGCGGTTAAAGCGGTGCTAGAGCAGTCGCCGCCAGAATTAGCAGCGGATATTTCCGAGCGTGGTATGGTGCTCACTGGTGGTGGTGCCTTAATTCGTGATTTGGATCGTTTATTAATGGAAGAAACGGGTTTGCCAGTGATCGTGGCTGAAGATCCACTGACTTGCGTTGCGCGCGGTGGTGGTAAAATTCTAGAAACTTTAGAAGAACATTCTGGCGACCTATTTTCAGCGGAATAGTAAGGCGCTACTATACAAATCGGGCCTATTGCCCGATTTTTTATATCTGAGAGTTGTGAATATTTAAGCCGTTTAGCCTGAATTTAAATTTAGTTTGAGGTAAGTCCAATTAAAACCATTTTTACGCAAGGGCCTTCGTTAGTTATACAGCTGTTGATTGTGCTGCTGCTATCGAGTGGTTTAATGATTTTGGATCACCGTTACCAGTACCTCAACAGTATTCGCAGCACCTTTTCCACCCTGACTTTACCGATTTATTATGTAGCAAATCTGCCCAGCGAGCTGAGCAGTTGGGCGGATAGTAACATTGTCAGTCGCAGTGAACTTTTAGAAGAGAATCAAGAGCTTAAAGATGAAGTTTTGATCTTGCGAGCGCAAAATCAACGCTTGATTGGGCTTGAGTCGGATAATGCTAGACTGCGTTCATTGCTAGGCTCGTCGCGCAAGCTTCGCGGCAAACGTTTGATTGCCGAGCTGATAGACGTAAATAGTAATAACTATTCGCAAGAAATTGTGATCAATAAAGGTTCGATTGATGATGTGTATTTAGGCCAAGCAGTAGTTGATGCTGATGGAGTCATGGGGCAGGTTGTTGAGGTGTCGAATAATACCAGCCGAATCATTTTAATTACCGATCCCAAGCACGCGATCCCGATAAAAAATAACCGTAACGGCATTCGGGCGATAGCTCAAGGCAATGGCATAAACCTTAATTTGATGCATTTACCCAATACCATCGATATTCAACAGGGCGACGTTTTACTAAGTTCGGGTCTGGGAGAAAAGTTTCCAGACGGGTTTCCGGTGGCAAAGGTGGTTTCTGTGACTAAGAAAAATGATCAGCCTTATGCTCAGGTGATCGCGGAGCCAACCGCCAATATTAACACTGCTAATCACGTGCTCTTGTTGTGGAATAAGCCACTTGAAGCTGCAGATCCTGCCAAGGAAGATCAGCAATGAGCCAAGCTAACTATAGAAAAGGTAGCTGGTTTATTGGTTTAAGCTTAGCTTTGGCGATGGTCATGACCTTGTTTCCATTGCCGGATGCATGGCAGTTATGGCGACCAGCCTGGGTCATGTTGGTACTTAGCTATTGGAGCATAAGAGCGCCAGAAAGGGTTGGGCTTTTTTGGGCTTTTGTATGCGGTTTACTGTTGGATGTTTTATTGGGCACCAGCTTGGGCGTCCACAGTTTTGCCCTAGCCTTAACAACTTTCATCATAAAATTACTGCAGCAACGGATCCGCCTTTTCCCGCTATGGAAACAAGCGTTAATGGTGGCTTTTTTAAGTCTTATTTATATTATGATCAGCTTTTGGTTGATTCGCCTGACAGGAAAATCTGAAGAAACCATGGCTTGGCCTTCGGTGATTATCAATGGCTTATTGTGGCCTTGGCTATATTTGCTTCTGCGCAATTTTAGCGGTTTTTTGAGGGTCAACTAAGCTTTGTCTGGCGCTCTTTACTCGCAACTCTATCTCGCTTCAGCTTCGCCTAGAAGGCAAGAATTGTTGACTCAGCTAGGTGTAGACTTTGTTCAAGTTATTAACGATTTTGATGAGACTCAAGATTCACAAGAAACACCGCTGGAATACGTTCAACGGCTAGCCGAAGGTAAAGCGCACAATGCAGTCGCCAAAGTCGGATCTTTAGATAAGCCCTTGTTAGCCGCTGATACCATTGTGGTGTTGCAGGATAAATGCCTTGGTAAACCAAAAAACTTGACCGACGCCGCAGCGACCTTAAGGTTATTATCAGGGAAAACCCATCAGGTCTTCACCAGCATTTATATGTTGGATCAAAAGCAAAGAGCACAAGCTACCTCGATCACTAGAGTGACGTTCGAGACGCTAACCGAATCACAAATCAAAGCCTATTGCCAAACGCAAGAATCGCTTGGAAAGGCTGGTTCATATGCGATTCAGGGTGTGGCTGCTAGTCTAATTGCTCGAATCGAAGGAAGTTACAGTGGCGTGATGGGACTGCCACTCAAAGAAACGCGAGAACTTTTGGATAGATTCCAAATAAAATACCTATTGAGCTTATAAAATAGTTGCTAAACTAGGTTCAAGCTTTTGAATTTCAAGAAATATCTTAACTCCTATGCGCGAAGAAATTTTAATTAACATCACTCCGCAGGAAAACCGCGTGGCGGTGGTGGAAAATGGTATGTTGCAAGAGGTGCACCTAGAGCGCTCAGCCAATCGCGGTATTGTAGGAAATATCTACAAAGGAATTGTTAGTCGTGTGATGCCCGGAATGCAAGCAGCGTTTGTGGATATCGGTCAAGAAAAAGCAGCATTTTTGCATGTGGCAGATATTTTTACGGCTCAAGACTTAAACCAAGAAGCGCCAGAGTTACAACAAGAGGTGCTACAAAATACCCACAATACCGATATTGCAACCTTGCTTCGCGTGGGTCAAAAAATTGTGGTACAAGTCATTAAAGACCCGCTTGGCACTAAAGGCGCACGGTTAACTACCCATATTACTATTCCGTCGCGTTACTTAGTGTTGATGCCCGACTATAAACATATTGGGGTGTCGCAAAGGATCGCTGATGAAGAAGAAAGGGCGCGCTTACGGGAATTGCTTAGCGATAAAAACAATGCAAAATACGGTTACATTATTCGTACCGCAGCGGAAAAGGTGGAAGAAAGGGAGCTAAAAAGGGATAGTGATTTTTTAAATAAGCTGTGGAGTGCAATCGAATCGAATTCGAAAAAAGTTAAAGCTCCGGGCCTGATTCATGAAGATCTCAAACTTGAATTGAGAATTATGCGCGACACCCTCGCTGATGATATCGAAAGGATCAGAATTGATAATGCGCAAGCGAAAGATCGAATCAGCAGCTTTATAAAAAAGTTTTCACCAGAACTATTGAGTCGAGTCGAACTATATCAGGGTGAGCGCCCCATTTTTGACTTATACAATATTGAAGATGAAATCAAAAAAGCGTTGGAGCGTAAAGTCCAATTAAAGTCAGGTGGTTATTTGATTGTCGATCAAACCGAAGCGATGACTACCATCGACGTTAACACAGGAGCTTTTGTCGGTCATAAAACGCTAGAGGAGACCATTTTTAGAACCAACCTTGAAGCGGCGAACGCTTTAGCGCGGCAACTGCGACTACGAAATCTAGGTGGCATCATCATTGTTGATTTTATTGATATGCAAGATACCGAACATAAACGTCAAGTTTTAAGGACACTAGAAAAAGCACTAGACAGAGATCAAGTGAAAACTCAGATTACCGAGGTTTCTTCTTTAGGCTTGGTTGAAATGACCCGAAAGCGTTCGCGTGAATCCTTGGAGCACTTGATGTGTGAGCCTTGTCAGCAGTGTAATGGTCGTGGTTTTGTGAAAACTTCGGTAACGGTGTGCTATGAAATCTTTCGCGAAATTAGTCGTGCAGCAAGGGCTTACGAAGTACAGAAATTTTTAGTTCTAGCCAGTCAGGAAGTGGTCGAGTCTTTACTCGATGAAGAGGCTAATAGCTTAGCAGAGCTCGAGGGCGATATTGGAAAACCAATACGCCTCCAAGCCGAAGCACTGTACAGCTCTGATCAATTTGATGTGGTTTTGATCTAACGCATGCCATCGTCTGCGAGTAAATTTCTTTCAAAGCTCATCACCAAAACCATTTGGTTATTGTCGTTAGTCATAATCATTTTAGTTTTACTACTATCCTTATTAAAATTTTCATTGCCCTATTTTTTGGGTAAAAAAGAGCAGGTTATAAGCTTTGTCGAATCTTACATTGGCGGCGAACTGAATTATCAATCATTAAAAGTGGATTGGAGTGGCTTCCATCCTCAAGTGTTGGTGGAGCAGCTTGAATGGAAAAATCAAACCGCCAATGTCGCCATTACTAGTCAGAACAATAAACTCGAATTGGACTTATGGAAAACCTTGTATACGGGTTATCCAGCTACTAAAAACGTAATCGCCAATGATGTAATTATTGATTACCAATTTTTAGAAACGACAAAAACTAGCAGTTTTGACTTTGATAAAGTGATTAACTTTTTAGAAAAGAATCCAGAAGTTCTCGATCATGAATTTATCAGTTTAGCTAATATTCGGCTGAATCTTAGTAATGATGATAATCAGGTTAGTCAAACCATTTCACAGTTAACAATAAAGCAACACAATCATTTAAAACAGTTATTGTTAGATTCTAATGGCGAGCTATTCAGTAATGGTCGGCTGGTTATTGAAAGCAAAAATCTATTTGTAAATCCTAGTTATCAAGTAACTAACTACCTTAATCTAACCAATATTAATCTGCAGAAGTTAGGCTTGTTAATAGACAATGATAAGTTAGAAGTCTTTAAAACGGCAAATTATCGTCATTGGTTAACGATAGATGATGGACTATTATCGCAAGGCCGTATTGAAATGGATAATCAAACTGCAGACGGTGCAGCAGAACAGCTCAACTTAGTCCTAAATCTAGCGCGAAACTCGAATATATTGAGCCTCTCGAGTGAGTCATTGTTGATTGAAGCGCCGGAGCAAATCCAGGCGGATAAACCCAAGACTCATTTGGAAGCTAGAATCGAAAACTTGGCTCAAGGCGATCGTTACGATATTAGCATTAGTAATTTATCACTAGGCTTTATCAGTAAGGTAGTAGCACCTTTTGTTGAGCCAAAATTATATGCTCAGATGAATCAATTTGACGCAGCTGGGTTTGTAGAAAAAGCAGAGCTGAAATTGGTAACAGAAAATAACGAAATAAAACCAATTGGTGGTGAACTGCAGGTACGTGACTTTGTCTTTAAGGGGCGGCAAGAGATACCTTCAATCAGCTTAGATAAACTACTTTTATTTGGTGAACAGGGGCTTTGGCATTATCAAGTATCTGCTCAAAATTCGAGTTTGAGCTGGCCTAAGTTGTTTAAAGAAATTATTCCTCTTGAAAATTTGGACGTTGCGGGTAGTTTTGATCTAACAAATTTCAAACGTGTGGATATTGAGAGTTTGCATCTCAAAAATGCTGACGTTACGGCGATTTTAAGAGGTAAAATTGATTTTGAACCGCTTAATTTAAGCTTGCAAGCAGAAGCTAGAGATATCGATATTGCGAAGCTCTATCGTTACTGGCCGCGCAACGGTTCGTTTCCTAAGAAAACGTTAGAATACTTAGACCAAGCGCTATTAAGCGGAACGGTTGACAAAGCAAAGTTGCTTTTCCGAGGAGATGCGGCGGGCTTTCCTTATATTAATTCTGATGGCCAGTTTCAAATCACGGCGTTTGCCAATGACGCGACCTTTAAATTTGAGCAAGACTGGCCAAAAGCAAACGGTATTGATGCTATCGCAATTTTTGATAATGAAAGGCTCGAGGTTGACGCCTTGCGGGGAAACCTTTTTGGAGCAGAATTACAATCAGGCAGGGCGATCATCGATAACCTGAAGGCTGATGATCAGCGATTGCAAATTGAAGTTAAAGGACAGTCAGGCTATTCAAGTTACCGGCAAATTTATGAAACCTCGCCAATGCTGGATTTACTCGGTCGAGAATTACTGGAAATTAAATACGATAAAACAGTTAGCCTCGATCTAGATTTAGACATTCTACTAGTCGATGACATTAAGCCTAAAGTCAGAGGCCAGATAGATTTTAGCGGAAATATCATTTCTGGGATCCCCTATCAGCTCGAAGCCGATAATGTGAATGGGCAGCTGGTATTTACCGAAAATGGCGCCTATACCAAAAATGTTACCGCAGAAGTTTTTCAACAACCTTTTACGGTAGATTTGAAAATTGACGAATTTACTAAGGCCGATAATTTATTAGAAATTTCTGCGCGCGGCCATGTTCATGGGCAAAATCTTCTTGATCACTTTTTACCAAAATCGCCTGAGCTGCTTGCAGGGACTAGCAGTTTGGATTTGTTTTACGTGGTGGATAAAGAAGATGAACCGAATGAGTCCTTGGTCGTACGTTCCGATTTAAAAGGAACTCGAATTTATGGCCCTGATATTATTTCCAAAGCGTTAGCCGAAGAGAAACCGCTATTGTTTACTTTGCTAAAAAGTGGAACTAACCTTAATCTAAGGGGCGTTTTAGGCGATCAGTTCAAACTTGAATTGGACTTAGATGAAGAAAACAGTGAGCAGGTTAATGGCAAGGTGCAATTAGGACGAATGGCTACCCAGACCGTCAATACTCCCGAGAACGGGGTGAGTATAGCCGGTTACTTTGACAAAATTATTCTTAAAGAGTGGGTACTACTTTTTAAATTAGGACCTTCGGAAACTGGAGAGCAGGCTTGGCCGCCGTGGCTAAATGATATTACCCTAACCAGTCCAGAGCTGCAGGTGGCTGGACAAACCTTTACTAACGTTAGGATCAATGATATCGCCAGCTCTGGAGAAGATCTTCGGCTAAACCTTTTTTCAGAGCAAGCCAGAGCTAATTATCGTAAATTATCGAATGGGCAGCGTGAAATAAATTTTGAATATTTAAACTTGCAGTTAGAGCCCTTTGAATCGCTATCCGATCAAAAGTTTGAGATGAATTTAGCTGACTATGATAAATGGCGCTTAAGCTGCGAAAATTGTAGTGTTAATGGTTATAAGTTTGGCCCTTTAAAGGCTAAGAGTGAGCTTGTAGGTGATGATTTAAAAATTACTGGCGATGCTGTTATTAGCAATCAAGTCTCTTTGGCTTTGAATGGCAGCATGGATAAGCAGCAAAGCAACCTTAATATTAACTTTGACATTCCGAGTCCACAGGGCTTGTTAGACTACTGGGAAATGACTGGTGATGTTGGCGATACTGCCACTAAAGGTGAAGCTAAACTTATGTGGCCGGGTGAGCTGACGGATTTCGAATTGGCTAAAACCAACGGTAGTTTGGTGATTAATGCTGGCAAAGGGGTAATAAGAAATTTGAGTGACCGTAAAGCAAGAATATTCAGCCTGTTTTCGTTGCAAAGTATTCCACGACGCTTGTCTTTGGATTTTAGTGATATTTTTAGTGATGGCTTTTTCTACAATAGCATCAAAGGCAGTTTTTCAATTGAAAATGGTGTTATGGTTGCGCAAGAAGCGAAGATTGCGGGTACCGCTGCTGATGTGGAAATCAGCGGTAGCGTTGATTTTAATCAGCAAACGGTTAACCAAACGGTCACGGTTATTCCTAAGTTAGGTTCAAGTTTGCCGATATTAGCTGGCTGGGCGATAGAGCCGACAACTGGCTTAGTGATGTTTTTAGTCAGTAAAATTTTTGAACCGGCGATTGATGTTGTCGCCAGTATTAAATACTGCATAACGGGTAATATAGAAGATCCAAAAGTTGAAGAAATTTCAAAAGAGTCTAAGACCATTGAAGTTAGCGAAGAAGAACTTGAAGAGCAAAAGCTCAAGCAGCAACGTCAAGAAACTCCGGAGCCACAACAATGAAGCTGGGATTAATTCAAATCTGTGGCTCCAATAATGTTGAGCACAACCTAAACAAAATTGAGCCCCTGTTAAGACAGGCCGCAGAACAAGGTGCTCAATTGGTGCTACTGCCTGAGAATTTTGCATTGATGCCGAATCATTCTGCCGAGAAGCTTGCCAATCAAGAGCGGCAAGGCCAAGGCAAGGTGCAAGCTTGGCTCAGTCGCGTAAGTGCAGAGCTTAATATCTGGATTGTCGCTGGCTCATTTCCGATCCAATCAGACGACATAAAGCGACCTTATGCTCGCTGTTTAATCTACAATTCGCAAGGGCAGCTTGATAGCTACTATGATAAAATTCATCTGTTTGATGTGGCAGTTTCTGAGCAGGAACAATACCTTGAGTCGGCGGATACCCAAGCGGGTGAACAGCCACAAATTATCGAGGTGGCAGGATTAAAAATTGGCATCAGTATTTGTTATGATTTGCGTTTTCCAGAACTTTACCGCTATTTCCAATCCCAAGGGGTTGAGTTGGCGCTAGTGCCTTCAGCCTTTACTTACAAAACTGGGCAAGCGCATTGGGAGTTGCTATTAAAAACTCGCGCGGTAGAGAACCTTTTTTTTGTGGCTGCCGCTAATCAAACTGGTATCCATGCCAATGGTCGTCAAACTTACGGCCATAGCCTCGCAATCGATCCTTGGGGTAAGGTGCTGGCTAGTTTAGAAGCCGAGGAAGGCTTGTTGGTGGTTAATATTGAGCAATCAAAGCTCGCTACTATAAGACGTCGCTTCCCTGCGCATTTACACCGGAAAATTTAATTTATGAGTAGTTCAATTCTAACTAGAGCTGAAGCTAATTTGTTTCAAGAGTCGGATCTTAATTTAAAAATGCTTGAAGCGACTATCAATAATATCTCGGCTTATCAAATCGATTTTTCTGATATTTTTTTCCAAAAGGCATCGTTAGAATATTGGCAGCTAGAAGATGGAGCGGTTAAAGATGCGAGCTTCAATCTTAACAAAGGTTTAGGCGTTAGAACCATTGTGGGCGATAAAACTGCTTTTGCCTATGCCAATGCTTTTACTTTACATGAGTTAGAAAATGCTACTCGAGCCGCCACTTCAGTTAGCCGACAAGGTCAAGCGCGAAAAATTGACTTTACTCAACTAAGTCATCAGCAACTGTATTCACCTGAAGCGGCCTTATTAGGCGCCAGTCAATCCGAAAAAATTACGTTACTACAATCGCTCGATCAAAAAACGCGGCAACTGGATGAAAGAATCACCCAGGTTATTATTACTTTATCGGCGTCGGATGAAACGGTTTTAGTCGTAGCCTCTGATGGCATTCAAGCGGCTGATATTCGGCCCATGGTACGTTTAAATGTGACGGTGCTTCTTGAGTCTAACGGTAAACGAGAGCGTGGCAGTGCAGGGATTGGTGGTCGTTACTTATGGCAAGATTTGATTGCACAAGATTTAGAGCAGGTCGCCCAGCAAGCAGTAGATCAAGCCTTGCTAAATTTAGACGCAATTGAGGCTCCCGCTGGCTCTATGCCCGTAGTGCTTGGTAATGGTTGGTCCGGTGTTTTATTACATGAGGCCGTAGGGCATGGACTAGAAGGTGATTTTAATCGCAAGGGTTCTTCCGCTTATTCGAACTGCATTGGCCAGAAAGTAGCTTCGGATCTGTGTACAGTGGTTGATGATGGCTCAATACCGAATATGCGCGGTTCGCTTAACGTGGATGACGAAGGTACGCCAAGTCAAACTAATGTGTTGATCGAAAAGGGGGTACTCAAAGGCTATATGCAGGATAAGCATAACGCTAAATTGATGGGGGTTACGCCAACCGGAAATGGCCGCCGCGAGTCCTACGCCCACCTGCCAATGCCAAGAATGACCAACACTTTTATGTTATCGGGTCAGTCGGAAAAAGAAGAAATTATCCAAAGCGTCAAACGCGGGGTATATGCTCCAAACTTTGCTGGCGGCCAGGTGGATATTACCTCTGGCAACTTCGTGTTTAGTGCTAGCGAAGCCTATTTAATTGAAAATGGTAAAATAACAGCACCGATTAAAGGCGCTACTCTTATTGGTAACGGCCCTGAAGTTTTAAAAAAGGTAAGTATGGTAGCTAATGACTCCTGCTTAGATCCCGGTATTGGTGTTTGTGGTAAAGCCGGACAAAGTGTTCCCGTGTGTGTGGGGCAGCCGACTTTAAAAATTGATCAAATTACCGTTGGCGGCACTCAAGTCTAAAGGCTTAATTGGTAGTAGGAAGCTGGTCCATAAAAGTCTTGAGATACTGAAAAATTTCACGCTGAAATTTTGGCGGTTTATCCCTTTTGATTTCGTTTTGAGCATTGCGCATCAATTGGCGTAAATGCTGCCTATCAATCACAGGGATTTCGATGATAAGTTGATTTAAAGCGCTATCACCTTCGCGTAGGATTCTATCCCGCCACTGTTCAATATTGTGGAGCTTTCGGTTTTCCAGCTGCTTTTGTTGATCAAGTACTAGCAGTTTCTGTTGGATTGCTTCTAAATCTTCGTCGCGAAGAACTTTACCGACAAATTTTATCTGGCGCTTTTTACCCACATGACTTTTGATTTTTTGTGCTTCTAAAATCGCTTTTAAGCAGAGCTCGGAAAGAGGGTAGTCGCTCACCACCGAAGCAGGTAACGCTATTAAGCGCTCGCCTAATTTTGTGATCGCTTGAATTTCGCGTTTCTGCTCTGATTTTGAAATTATTTCCGCGTCAATGTCAGAATCTTGGCTCATAAAGGTATTAACTCTTGCTACGATTTCGGTCGAAAAATATATTTTTGGCGCAGGCTTTATTGACCAAAATCAAATACTAAAGACCAGTTAATTTTCAGCATAGGCTAGCATATTTTGTTATGATTATCACTGCAGCTGACACCTACTTGAGAACTATTCTAATGGAACTTGCGATCCTATGAGAAACAGTAAGCACTTAACTTTAGCCGAGCTGGCTGAAGCACAAGACAAGACCCAAAAAGACTACCGCGATTTGGTCAAAAAAGCGCTGTTACTGGCCAAGCAGGCCGGAGCTGAACAAGCGGAAATCTGGTGTCATCATACGGTTGGCAATAGCATCGAAGTTCGTAATCAAGAGTTAGAAACTTTAGAGTTTAACCAAGATAGTCACTTAAGCTTAAACCTCTATTACAAGGGGTGCAAAGGTGCTGCATCAATCAATGATTTGACTCATTCGGGAATAGAGGCGGGCGTCAAAGCTGCGCTTGCTATCGCCCGATTCACTGAGCCCGATCCCTTTGCAGGATTGGCGAAAAAGGAGCGTCTAGCGACTGATTTTCCTGACTTGGGCTTATCGCATTTAAGCAAGAAAACAATTCCGCAATTGGTTGAGGTGGCGCAAGCGACCGAAGCTGTAGCGTTGGCTAACAATAGCATTAAGCAGTCGGAAGGGGCGAGTGTTTACGGCCATAGCTCTTTTTCCATCTATGCTAATAGTTTGGACTTTTTTGCGGATAAAAATACCAGCCGTTATAGCCTTTCCACAACTATGATTGCCGAGGGCCCGCAAGAGTCTATGCAGCGCGATGGTTATTACAGCATCAGTCGTGATTTTCATCAGATTGAAAGCCCGCAGCAGATCGGGCAACAGGCGGCGGAAAAGGTGCTTGCTCGTTTGCATCAAGGCAAAGCAAAATCTGGCACTTTCCCTGTGGTTTTTACCCCAGAAACCGCGCGTGGTATTTGGAGTCATTTATTGTCAGCGCTTAAAGGTGGAGCCTTATATCAAAAAGCGTCTTTTATGCTTGATAAAAAAGGACAGCAGATTGTCTCTGGTGTTATTAGCATCACCGAAGATCCTTTTATTCAGGGTGGTTTTGGTAGCTGCAGTTATGATAGTGAAGGGGTTGCCACTTACCGCCGTGATATTGTTGCCGATGGCATCTTAAAAGACTATTTTCTCAGTAGCTATTCAGCACGGCGCTTGGGTTTAGAGTCGACCGCTAGCGCTGGCGGGATCCATAATATTCTGATTTCAGCGCAAGATACCGACCAAGCTAAGATGATCAAAGAGCTTGGAACGGGACTTTTGGTCACAGAGTTAATGGGCCAAGGGGTGAATTTAGTCACGGGCAATTATTCGCGCGGCGCAGGTGGCTTTTGGTTTGAAAATGGTGAGCTACAATATTTTGTACAAGGCATCACCATTGCTGGCAATTTATCGGACATGCTGATGAATGTTATCAGTAGTGGCCAAGATGTCGATCACCGCTCCAGTATTTTATGTGGCTCTTTAGCCATTGACGGATTGGCCATTGCGACCGCGAGTTAAGCCTAAACCAAAAAAGTTTCTCAGCCAAAGAAGTAGGTTGCTAGTCCGAGTAAGGCAAAAAATCCGGCAACATCAGTAACAGTGGTAAGGATAACGCCGCCAGCGATGGCTGGATCTATGTCCATCTTTTTTAAGATCATGGGCAGTAAAGCACCGAATAATACCCCTGTAACCAGATTAAAGAGCATAGCGCCACCAATGGTGACCGCTAGATGCCAATGGCTTACAGTAACGTTTTTGTAGGCTGCGAAAAAGTAAACTAAGCTTGCTACCACTAAGGCCCAAAGTACGCCATTGATAATACTGACGGCGAGTTCTTTTTTGAGTAAATACGATTTGTTGCCTTCGCTAATATGGCCTAAGGACATACCGCGGATCACTAGGGTTAAGGTTTGAGTGCCCGCAATACCGCCCATACTCGGTACTATCGGTAATAAGGCTGCGAGTAGCGTTACTTTGGCGATAGTGCCTTCAAATAAACCAATTACTAAGGCGGCTAAAATAACCGTGAGTAAATTAATACCTAGCCAGATCGCGCGGCGCTTGGCGGTTTTGGTGATCGAGCCAAAAGTATCTTCGTATTCATCTAGGCGTGCCATTGACAGCAGAGAATGGTCCGCTTCTTCTACGATCACGTCAACCACGTCGTCAATAGTAATCCGGCCCAAGAGCTTGCCATTTTCGTCAGTGACCGGGGCGGTGACTAGATCGTGGCGTTGGAAAATTTGTGCCACTTCCGCAGCGGTCATGTCCACGGGAATGGTGTGATTATGTTCTTCGATCAGCTCTAACACTGGTGTTTCCGGCGGGTTGGTTAAGATTGAGCTAATTGAAACCGAACCAATTAATTTATCGCTAGAATTTACCACGTAGAGTTGGTCAGTATTTTCTGGCAGTTCACCTCGGATCCGCAAATAGCGCAATACCACTTCCACCGAAACCCGCGGGCGGATCAAAATGGTATCGATATTCATCAAACCGCCGGCGGTATCTTCAGGATAAGAGAGCGCTTGCTCGATCTGAGAGCGGTTTTGTTCATCGAGTCGCTTGAGAACTTGCGAGCTCAGACTTTCTGAGAGATCCTCGAGAATATCCACCGCGTCATCGGTATCCATTTCCGAAACCACATCCGCCAACTCTTGCGGCTGCATATTGTCGATAAAGTTTTGTCGCACTTCATCAGAAAGGTATTGCAGCACTTCGCCTTGTTGCTCAATTTCAATCAGCTCCCAAACGGTGTTACGAATTTTCGGGGGTGAGGATTCAAGAAATAAGGCGATGTCAGGGGGAAATAATTCAGACAATAGGTTTTCAAAGGTGGAAGATTGACCACCCTCTAAAGCTTCATTCAATTGCTGAATTTGCTCTTTGCTATTTTGTCCTTGCAAATCTGCCATAGCGATACTTAATGTCTGATTTTTAAGACATTTTACCTAATTAGCCATTGGCTGGCTATGAAATGTTGCGATTAACCGAGTTTGTCTAGTCGGCGGTGGCGTATTTGCACGTTGGGATAGGTTTCTTTAAAGTGCTCGGCTAATTTTTCGATTAGGTAGACCGAGCGGTGTTTGCCGCCGGTGCAACCAATAGAAAAAGTAAAGTAGCTACGTCCTTGACGCGAAAATTCGGGTAGCCAAGTATCTAAAAATACTCATAGTTGCCAAAGGTACTCCATCACTTGATCATCAGAGCCAAGATAATCTTGGATTGGCTTATCACGGCCAGTGAACTCTCTTAGCTCAGGAACCCAGTGTGGGTTAGGTAGGCAGCGAGCGTCAAATACAAAGTCGGCATCTTGCGGCGAACCGTGCTTAAAGCCAAAAGAGGTAAAGAGAATATCCATAGCTGAGTGGCTACTGGAAGTCACTCGATCACGAATTTGCTCGCGAAGCTCGTGCGGCGTTAGGTTGGTGGTATTGATCACCAGATCAGCTAAGGCTCGAATAGGAGTAATCAGCTTTTCTTCTTTTTTCATGGCATCGCGTAAGGAAATACCCAATCGAGTCAGCGGGTGGCGACGCCGCGTTTCGCTAAACCGTTTTAATAAAGTGGAATCATTGGCATCAATAAACAAGACTTTTGTTTTCGGATAAGAAAGTCTGATTTTTTCAATTTCAGTATTAAAGTGTTCGAGATCATAAGGATTACGTGCATCTACGCTAATGGCAATCGCATCGGTTTCTCGCAGGTGGCGATTCACCACCTCCAGCGTTAGCCCTAATGGTAAGTTGTCAATACAGTAGTAGCCGGCATCTTCTAGCGCATTGAGTGCTACCGATTTTCCAGAGCCTGAACGTCCGCTAAGAATGACTAGTTTCATTAGGTTGATCCTTATTTTTGTCTTGAATGGGCGCTTGCAGGTTTGCTTGCTCTTGATCGTATTGGGTTAACGCAACGTGCATAATATCGAATAAAGCTTCATCATTATGCGCGTTGCGCATCTGCGCTCTTAATACCTTGTTGCTAAAGACTTCGACTATTCTATTGAGTCCGCCTAGCTGCTGAAAATTATACTGTTGTGGCACGATTAAGCAAAATATTAGATTCACCAGTTCCGCATCGGGAGCATCAAAATCAACCCCAGCGTCTAAAGTCAGTAAAATAGCTATGGGTTTGTCACATTCTATTAAGCGACCATGCGGTAACGCTACTCCATTACCAATAGCGGTAGAGCCTAGCTGCTCGCGAGTGACTAACGCTTTTAGGGTAGTAAAAGCGTCTAATTGCGGCTCATATGACTCAAGATGTTTGGCAGCAACTTGCAAAGCTTTTTTGCGACTAGAGGCTTGCTCGCCGAGCTTGCACAGCTCGGGAGCAATGATTTCGGATATTTGCATAAAAGGGCTTAATGGCGCTTCATTTTTTCCTTATGTTTTATCACTTGACGGTCTAACTTATCAACTAATAAATCAATTGCTGCGTACATATCTTCGGCTTCACTATTAGCAAACAGTTCGCCGCCATTAACGTGTAAAGTAGCTTCAGCAATTTGTCTAACTTTTTCAACACTCAGGATGACGTAAACGTTGTTAATGTGATCGAAATGACGCTCTAGCCGAGCAAATTTTTCATTAACAAAAGTCTTAAGAGGATCGGTAACTTCAAGATGACGTCCAGTTAGGTTAATTTGCATAAATGAATTCCTTCTGTTGAATTAGGTTGATGTGTGTAAATGTGATAACTGCTTGCGCTTATGAGCACTTGGAATTTGCAGGGCATCGCGGTATTTGGCAACCGTGCGCCGAGCAATGCTAATACCTTGTTGGCTCAATAATTGGACAATCGAATTATCACTCAAAGGTTTGCGGGAAGGCTCCGCTTTGATGAGTTGTTGAATTTTATTTTTGATGGCTGCTTGAGAGCATTCACCTCCTTCAGAGTTTTTTATGGCATGAGAAAATAGGGATTTTAAAGGTATGGTTCTTCCGGAAACCAAACAGTATTTATTACTGGTGGCGCGCGAAATGGTTGATTCGTGGAGTTCTAAAGTATCTGCTAAATCCATCAACTTTAACGGTTTTAAAGCGGCTTCGCCGTCTGCAAAAAAAGCCTGTTGATGCTTGACGATATAATTAGCCACTTTTTGCAAAGTAGATTCTCGAGCTTCCAAAGCTCGGATAAAAAATTGCGCTTGCTGGAGTTTATTTTGCAAATAGGCTTTATCGTCTTTTTTTGCAGATTGCTTTAATAAATCATAATTTTTCTGATTAATCCGTACTCGCGGTAGTTGTTTTTGAATTAGCTCGGCTTGCCAATGACCATCTTTATGCACCACTTTAATATCTGGGCTGATATAGTCGTTGCTTTCTTCCGATTGATAGTCGTTAGGTCTTTGTCTAAAACCTTTTAAGCTTTCGAGCAAGGCAGTTAATTGGCGCTGATTAATTTTTAAGCTGTTTAAAATATTAGTGTAGTGCCCATTAGCGAGCGATTGAAATTGCTCTAACAGCAACTGCTTTAATAAAGGCTTATTATCACCTTGATAGGATTTTAATTGTAGCAATAAAAATTCTTGTAAATCTTGGCAGGCGCAACCTTTGGGTTCAAAAGATTGGATTAGATGCTGAATGGCAATGACTTCATCTTGCTCCACATGATGTTCTAGATCGCGCAGGATTTGCTGGCAAACTTCTTTGGGCGTAACCGTTAAAAAACCCTGCCGGTTAAGGTTCTCAATCACGTAGTAACCAATCTCAAGATCGAATTGTGATAGGTGGTGTAGCTGTAATTGAAATTCTAATTGCTCTTTCAGATCGGTAGAATCCACCAGATGATCCGATTGCTGCAATCTATCGGCGGTGTTTGTTTGTTGGCTAGCGACGTCGGCACTCAGAGGTTCAAATTCTTGAGGTTCGCTAGCTTCATCAGAAGCAGCTTCGAGTCCGAGTAATGGATTAGTATATATTTGTTGTTGAATTTCTTGAGTCAGCTCAAGTTGCGAAAGTTGGAGCAACTTTAACGATTGCTGCAACTGAGGATTCAGTTTGAGTTGTTGTTTGAGTTGTAGGTCTAACTCTAGGCTCATTAAAAAATTAGTACCACTCTTAAAATTATATCCTTTAGTTACAAGTTACTCCTATGGGAAGTGGCTTGCAAGTGCTTATTAAATAGATAGGGACAAAAAATCTTAAAAACAAGGGTGATTTATTTAAGCAAGAGTTATAGTCAGTGATAAGGTACTGATTTACATTGTAAAGTGCTCGCCAAGGTAGCGCTGGCGTACCAGTTTATTGGCTAAAATGTCTTGCGGTGTACCTTCAGCGATAATGTTTCCAGCATCCACAATGTAAGCATGTTCACAAACATCAAGAGTTTCACGAACATTGTGATCGGTGATAAGAACACCAAGCCCGCGTTCTTTAAGGTGTTGAATAATCGACTTGATTTCAATCACCGAAATAGGATCAACGCCTGCAAAAGGCTCATCCAATAAAATAAATTTAGGATCGTTGGCTAAGGCTCTGGCTATTTCTACGCGCCGTCTCTCACCGCCCGAAAGGCTCATACCAAGGCTGCGTCTGATATGCTCAATATGAAATTCTTTAAGTAGCTGCTCAAGTCTTTCTTCGCGCTCACTGTCGGACAGTTCTTTACGCAGCTGCAAAATTGCCATGATGTTATCCTGTACCGACAATTGGCGAAAAATAGAAGCCTCTTGCGGTAGGTAACCAATACCCATTTTTGCGCGGTTGTGCATGGCGACACTGGTTAAGTCTTTGTTGTCCAATAAGATTTTTCCAGAATCGGAAGGCACCAAGCCCACAATCATGTAAAATGAGGTGGTTTTACCAGCACCATTTGGCCCTAATAAACCGACAACCGAGCCTTGCTCTACCTGCAAGCTGACGTCTTCAACCACTTTACGGCTTTTATAACTTTTGGCTAAAGATTGGGCGTGTAAAATCGTCATTAGGAGTTCTCGGCACTTCGGTTAATTGTTGTTGTCATCCGTATTTTCAGATTCGCTTGCTTGCGGGTTTTCCTCTGTAGGCGGCTTTTGATTTTCGTCATCCCAAAAAAACTCAGTTTCGACTCTTTGGCTGCCGTCCTGACTTTGCTTAGCCGAGACCAAGCCCGTTTCACCATCATAGGTAATGGTTGCAGCGGCCATGTAGGAGTCACCTTGACGTAATTTAACGTTGCCTTTGAGCAGGGTTTTTCGGCCTTTGCCGTTAGAGCTTAAGCTGTTGGCCGTGGCTTTGATGTGTTCAAGGCCGGGTTGCTGTAATTCAAACCGAGTCGGCGTGCCTGTTAATTTAAAGCTAAAGCCTGAGGAAACCTGCCGATTGGCTTTTAACTCGTTTCCAAAAAGCCGTAAGCGGTCTTGTTTCGAGGTTTGCTTAATATCTATTGGCCCGCTGGCTAGAATTTCTCCCGAATCTTCCCAGTAATAAATAGCAGGAGCGAAGATTTCCGTCTGTTCGCCTTGATTATCGGTATAAAAAACCTTGGCTGGATTACCCGTAACCGTAACTTTTTTGCGCTCTTTGTTTTCGCGTATTAAGGTTTCGGCTTTGATCTCAAGATTATCATGCTCATAAAGCACATTGCCTTGATAAATAAACTTATTTTCTTGCAAAAAAGATTCGTCAGAGCGGATGTTCGATTTTTCCGACTGAGCGGCTACTAGAAACGGACTAAAGCTCAACAGTAATACAGCGACGCCCGTCAAAAATAGCATCGACAGTAATTGACTAGAAGCGAGGTAATGGCGGATCAATTTCATAATTCTTCTGAAACCACTTGTGATTTAAAATGGACTAAATTTTCATAAAAATCAATGCTCATACCGACCGCCGAGAGTTGGTAGAATTGATCTTGTAAGATTACAGCTTCTTGAGTGTAAGCGTTTTCGGTTGCAAAATCGATGGTCAATTGCTCTGTATTCAGTATCGCCTGACTGCTATCGCTTTGTGCAAAACTGACTTTAACTTGGCCTCTCAGAAATAATTCTTCCGTCATTTCTTTACTGATGGCCGATTGCGCGGTCACAAACCATTGCTGATTATCTTTGTTGGTAAAACTGAATTGCGGATTTTCTAAATTGGTTTCTTGTTTAAATAGGTAATGTAAGGTTTTATCGCTTTTAAACTGACGATCGGCAAGTCCGTTTTCGCTAAATTCTATGGTATGAGTATCGACCAAAAAATAATCTGGGTTGCTCGGCTCCTGAATAAAGTTTGGTTGAGTTGGAGCCGACGTATCCCATAGAAAGGCCACAATAAAGGCTACGGGGATCAGTAACCAAAGTATTGCGCGTCCTTTAAAGAAGTTCATGGATTAGTGTCCTAGATAGGATTCGAGTAGAGGCTTGAGTTTTTGTTGGCTATGCAAAATTAAATCGCATACTTCGCGCACCGCGCCAAAGCCGCCCAGTTGTTTGGTCGACCAGTCAGCATGCTGCAACACAAACCAATGAGCATCCTTAACTGCAACTCCAAGTCCAGCCTTTTGAATAAGCGGTAGATCGGGTAAATCATCACCTACGTGACAGACCTCGTTTGCTGTAATCGAAAACTTCTCACACAGTTCATCAAAGGCACCGACTTTGTTTAGATGACCTTGGTACAGGTGTTCTATGCCCAGTTCTTGGCAACGCCTTTCAACAATTTTGGAGTTGCGTCCGGTTATAATGGCTACGCCAATACCGTGATTTTGCAAAGCTTTTAACCCAAAACCATCTTTTATGTTAAAGGTTTTTAGCTCTTCATCCTGATTACCAAAAATTACCTGCCCATTACTCAGAACTCCATCTACATCGCAAATCAGCAAGCGAATTTGACTGGCTTTTTGTAGCAGCTCTTCGGACAAATTGGACAATTGGGGATTAATATTCATGCAGTTAATACTTCTATTTCGTTTAGGGGTATTTTACACCACGCCGGCTTTTAGCATATCGTGCATATTTAGAGCACCAACCGGCTGTTTTTGTTCATTCACCACGATGAGCGCGTTAATGCTGTGTTGCTGCATGATATTGACTGCTTCGGATGCAAGGGTACCCAGTGTAACGGTTTTACAACCTCGGGTCATGACCTCGCCAATCCTGTGGTTGAGAATATCGGTTCCCAATTCTAGGCTACGCCGTAGATCGCCATCGGTAAAAATCCCTTCCAGTTGGTGCTGTTCGTTGACTACGGCCGTCATGCCTAAGCGTTTATTGGTTATTTCAAGCAAAGCTTCTTTGACGGAAACGGTTTGTTTAACCGCAGGAAAGTCTTTGCCCGAATGCATCAAGTCATCCACCAATAACAATAACTTTTTACCCAAGCTGCCGCCAGGGTGCGATAAAGCAAAATCATCCGCGGTAAAACCACGTGCTTCGAGTAGCGATACCGCGATGGCATCGGCAAGCACTAAAACTGCGGTGGTGGAGGCCGTCGGCGCTAGATTATGGGGGCAGGCTTCTTGCGCTACTTTAACCGTTAAGTGAATGTGGCTGGCTTTGGCCAGTTGCGAATTGGGGTTGCCAGTTATTGAGATTAATCGGATACCGCGTCGCTTAATGACGGGCAATAAGGCAGTAACTTCGTGGGTTTCACCGGAGTTGGATAAGGCGATGATAATGTCTTGCTCGCTAATCATGCCTAAATCGCCATGGCTAGCTTCGGCTGGATGTACAAAAAAGGCGGCGGTACCAGTGCTGGCAAGAGTTGCAGCCATTTTGCCACCGATATGACCGGATTTACCCATCCCGATCACGACTACCTTGCCACGGCAGGCTAAGATATCCTGACAGGCTGCTTCAAATTGTTCGCCCAGAGTCGATGCCAGCTCTTGGATAGCTTGGCTTTCGATAGAAAAAACTCGCTGCGCGCTGGCTAAAAATTGATGCTGTGCCATAGGTATTCTCGCTTGCTTACTAGTTCCTGGTTGTTAATTTGGGCCGACTAAAGCATGGATAATAAATGATTTATGACTTCTAGCGTTAAGTGTTAGAAGAAGCGAATCATATAATAACCAATAAAGACGGCTAATAACACGGCTCCTTCGAGGCGCGTGATCTTGCCCGGACCTCTAAAGCCATAGGCCATAAAAGCCAGAGAAATGGTCAGGCCAAACATAACCGGATAATCCAAGGTTAAAATCTTATGCTCGACGCTTGGCGCTGCTAATGCTGCTGGAATGCCAAGGACCGCCAATAAGTTAAAAATATTAGAGCCGATAACGTTACCGATAGCAATTTCATATTCGTTTTTAAGCACGCCAGCAATGGAAGCCGCCAATTCCGGCAAGCTGGTGCCAAGCGCCACAATGGTAAGGCCGATCACGGTTTCGGATACGTTGAAGTAAGCGGCTATACCGGATGCACCTTTAATCAACATATTGGAGCTGATCACCAATAAAATGAGGCCGATGATTAAATAAACAATCGCCTTACCATTAGGCATTTTGTCTGGCAATTCTTCGACAATATCGCCCAGCATAGGGTCGTCTTTGGTACGCGATTGAATCCCAAGGCGCACCAGCCAAATAAAATAGACCACTAAAGTAGCAAGCAGCAAAAAGCCTTCAAAGTGACTTAATTTATAGTCCCATAGCACCAATAACCCCAATAGGGTTACGGCAAACAGAATTGGGATCTCGCGGCGTAAGGTACTCGAATTGATCAGTAAAGGACGCACTAGTGCTGTGATCCCCAATACCATAGCAACGTTAGCAATATTTGAGCCAATCGCATTACCAATGGCTATTTGCGGGCCACAATTGATCACATCGGCGGGGCATTCTTTAATCGAATCCATCAGCGAGACGAATATTTCAGGCGATGAAGAACCAATGGCGACAATGGTAAGCCCCACGATCAGACGTGATACGCCGAAATTTCGAGCGACCGCAGCTGCGCCATCAGTAAATCGGTCAGCGCTCCAGACCAGTAAGCTTATCCCAACTAATAGAAAAGCGAGATTTTCTAACATTAAAACCCTTATTATTGTATTGGAGGTTTTTTAAGCGGCTTGACCACTCCAATGCATTTATAGCTATATAAAATAGGACAAGTTGTACAAAAGCAAGTGCGATTTTGTTGCAAATCATTGCCTCGATACTTCTTGTCCTGTCATGGCTTATTGTAACTGATTCACACAAAGACTGTCACCATTAGTGTTTCTAGCTTCGATTTGAGGTAAAATTCCGCCACTTTTATGACATACTTTGTAAGATTGCTCGCAGCTTTATGCAGAATTGAGCGGTATTGTGTGCTCGCCAACCGCTTATAATGGCGTCTGCAAAAGCCAATCTTTAAATCCCAATAGTGAATAGACATGATAGAAACGATTGAACAACTAATTAAAGCCGAGATCGATTGCCAACACCTAACAGTTGAAGGCGACGGCAGCCACTTTTCGGTGGTGGTGGTAAGTGAAGCTTTTGCTGATTTGCGCTCGGTCAAGCGCCAACAATTGGTTTATGGCACGGTGAATGAACATATTGCCAGTGGCGCAATTCACGCTCTAACCATTAAAGCTTACACTGACGCCGAATGGCAAAAAGTAAAACATTTCCAGTAATCCAACTTAAGTTGAACGATTCGAGGTAAACCCGTGGATAAATTATTGATCCAAGATGCAGGTCCATTAGATGGCAGCGTGAAAATTTCTGGCGCAAAAAATGCGGCATTGCCGATTTTAATGGCAACTTTATTGTGCGATGGTCATGTGTCGATTGGCAATTTGCCACATTTAAACGATGTTACTACCAGTTTGGAGTTGCTCAGTCGTCTTGGTGTCGAGTTGACTATTGGCGAGAAAAATCAAGTGGAAATGGATACCAGTAAGGTACATAGCTACGAAGCACCTTATGAGCTAGTCAAAACCATGCGTGCCTCGATCTTGTGTTTAGGACCTTTGGTGGCGCGTTTTGGTAAAGCCGACGTTTCCTTGCCAGGCGGCTGTGCGATTGGCTCGCGCCCGGTAGATTTGCACCTCAAGGGCCTTGAAGCGATGGGCGCTAACATTAACATGGATCATGGTTATATTCAGGCGCGAGTCGATGGCCGCTTGCAAGGTACGACTATCGTGATGGATATGGTCAGTGTTGGCGCCACTGAAAACTTGGTGATGGCTGCTACCTTAGCCGAAGGCACGACCATTATTGAAAATGCCGCGCGTGAGCCAGAAGTTGTCGATATGATCAACTGCTTAAATACCATGGGTGCGAAAATTTCTGGCGGTGGAACTTCGATAGTGACGATTGAAGGTGTGGAGAGGTTACACGGCGGTCATCACGATGTTCAACCGGATCGGATTGAAACCGGAACCTATTTGATTGCCGCGGCCATTACCCGTGGTCGCATTATGTGCCGTAATACCGACCCTAGTATTTTGGATGCGGTCTTGGTCAAACTGCGAGAAGCTGGCGCTGAGGTGAAAAGCGGCGATGAATGGATCGAGTTGGATATGAAAGGCCAGCGCCCCAAAGCGGTCAATATTAAAACCGCGCCTTATCCAGCGTTTCCGACTGATATGCAGGCGCAGTTCTGCGCGCTAAACGCAGTTGCCGAAGGCACCAGCACCATTACGGAGACCATTTTCGAAAATCGCTTTATGCACGTTTTGGAAATGCAGCGGATGGGCGCAGATATTGTGATCGAAGGTAATACTGCCATTTGCCGCGGGGTGGAAAAATTGTCCGGCGCCCAAGTGATGGCGACGGATTTGCGCGCTTCGGCTAGTTTGGTGATTTCAGGGTTAGTCGCCGATGGCGAAACGCTAGTGGATCGGATTTATCATATCGACCGCGGCTATGAAACCATCGAAGAAAAACTGCAAAATATTGGCGCGTCTATTCGTAGGGTGGGCTAGTTTAAGATTCCAATAGTGGCGCATAGCAACCTAGCTTTAGCAGTTCAGTCTTAATTGGCTTGTTGTATTTTATTTTTCAAATTGTAAGTGCCGTTAAAGTCAGCATTAAAGCAATTGTCAGGATGTGGACAGTTACGCAAGTTTATTATTACTTCATTCTCTGTAAATGTTAAAGAGCCCGAGTACGATTTTAAGTTATGTAGCTTATTGTTATATGTTATTTTGAAATCACCCTCAGTTATTACCCCAGCTAATTGATAGACATGTATTTTATAAAAAACATCATAGTAAGTTGGCCAAAACATTTGAGATTCATCGTGAACCATATTAGGCCTTTTACCATTCAAAATAAGTGCGTATTGTTTCAGTTCACCGTTTTTAACAACATCACTTTCAAACGATGGGCTACCCAACAATGCACAGCTTGATAAAAACACACTAAAAAATATAAGGCGTTGATTTTATGCTAAAGCCCATATTAACAGTCGCTAAAAGAGGATGATTGCTTAGAATCATTACATGGTTGGTATCTTAAGATGGTTTGGTTGCAATTTTTTCTCAGCTTTTGGTTCCTAGCACTACTTCAGTTTTAAATTCTTGGCCATTGCGCCAATAGGTAACGGTAACCCTATCATCGGGTGCTTTATTCCAAATAGCGCCAAGCAGATCGGTGCTGTTGTACAGTGGCAGCTCATTAACCTTGGTGACAATATCAAAAAGCTGCAAACCTGCTTGTTCGGCGGGGCCATTGGCGTGAAGGCCTGTAACCACAATACCTAAACCGAAAGGCAGTTGTTTGATTGCGCTTTCCAGCTCGGCCACTTGTTGCGTATTAAGCTGGCGTTCTTGGCTAATGGAAGCCAAGTTGATGCTCATATCACCGCTAAAACCCAACCAGCCGCGCTTCACTTTTCCGTACTGCTTGAGCTGAGAGGCTATTCGCGCCACATCGGGCGCGGTAATGGCGAAGTTTTGCAGTAGTTGCTCGCCAGAAACTTCTTGAGTGCTTAATTGAGTAATACCGATCAAGTCGCCATTAGCGTTGATTAAGGCGCCGCCAGAGTTACCACTTCTTAGTTGGGCATCGGTTTGCAAATAGTTAGACACCTTGGCAAAAAATTTGGCGCTGATAATGCCGCTGGTGACGGTTTGCTCAAAGCCCATATAGGGCGTGCCTATGGCGTAAACGGTTTCGCCCACTTGAGTATTTTTGTTGGTGGCTAAAGGTAAAAAATGCTCGATTAGATTGTTTGGGTTATTAAGTTTGAGCAAGGCTAAATCTGACTCGCGATCGATGCCAACAATGGTAGCGCTGTGAGTCTTTGAATCGTTGAAACTGACGATGATTGATTCTGCTTGGTCGAAAATTTGGCCACGACTGGAAAAAGTAACCACATGAGCACTGGTGATTAGATATCCCTCTTTATCAATAATGACACCAGAGCCATTATTGACAAAAGTGCAGGCGTTTTGCTCAGAGCTATGATTGCGAACATTATCAAAACATTGGCGCGAATTGATCGGGTAGGCTTTGGAGCCAACTTGTAAAGTGACCACTGCTGCTTTTGCTTTGGCGATAAGGGTGGCAGGATCGGATGTTGGCTTTAGCGCTTGGATTTGGGCTTCAGTTTGAGTCTGACTATTAAAATCGATTAACCGGTTTAGATTAAATTTTTCCGGCATCAAAAGCACCAGCAAGGCGGCGATACCTAAGCCGATCAGAATGTATTTGGCAATAAAAGCTAAAGCTGAAAGTAATTTCATCATAATGGGGATCTTATTGGTTATCCAGCGGTCACTGACGGAAATTGTTTATTGGTACTAAGAAGAGACAGGCTTACTACTAGCTTGTTCATCTTTTTTGTCCGTATTTTCTTGATTGTTATCCAATTCAGACTTTTCGGAGCTAGAATCATCGGTAGTTTCTGCTGCCGATTGCTCTTCCATAACGGGCTCGCTAGCGCTTTTTTCATCTGAATCACTTTCAGCATGAGTTTTATTATCTTCTGAGCTGTTGGGGCGGGCATAATCCACTGGCTGTACAACGTCTTCGCTCACCATCTCATCTTCAGCCACTTCGGTCACTTCTTCGTTAAAGCCAGACTGTTCGCTAAGGTTCTTGTGATCTTCCGCAGTTTGCGTGTCTTGAGTTAAATTTTCGGCAGTGGGCGCACCTAAGGCCAATTTAAAGCTTTCATCACTGAGTTTGGATGCTCCCTGCGCCAGATGTTGATAAAGGCTTTTATACTCTTCGGTTAGGTTGGTGAACAGTCGTGCGGTTTCTGAAAAATGTTCATTCACATTGGATTTAAGCTCGCTGAGCTCTTCTTCTTTTTGTTCCAATTTGTCGGACAATTGCTTGCTACGTTTTGACATGCCATGCCAGCGGCCAGCAAAAAATCCCAAAACCAATGCGATAAGAATTCCTAGAGTGATCAAGGCCGTGTTCATTTCTTCTTCCTCAAATGTTAAGCCGTTTTATTGTAAATAAGATGGTTGCTAACGGATTAAAGTGTAACTCCTTTCGCCATATGATACACAAATTCTTTTCGAAAAAATGTAAAGAAATGCCACAAATTCTATCTGCTTGATAGTAAAATTCAATGGAAATCCTTGGGTATTCATGACTACAATGGATTTTTCGATTTGCCAAGAAGGTGATGTGTGCAAGCTTCAGATTTATTAGTGAAATGTTTGGAAGAAGAGGGAATTGAGTACATTTTTGGCGTGCCGGGCGAAGAAAATGCGGATTTTATGATGTCCTTGGAAAAATCCAACAAGATCCAATTCATTTTGACCCGCCATGAGCAAGGCGCTGCTTTTATGGCCGAAGCGTACGGTCGTTTAACCGGCAATCCGGCTGGCTGTTTAGGCACTTTAGGTCCTGGTGCTACCAACTTGATTACTGGAGTGGCTAATTCCAATATGGATCGAGCACCAATGTTGGTCTTAACAGGGCAAGGCTCGACTACTCGCCTACATAAGGAGTCGCATCAAGCGATGGATGTGGTGGAAATGTTTAAGCCAGTGACCAAATGGGCGGTTAGCATTTCCCATCAAGACAATATCCCTGAAATCACTCGTAAAGCCGTGCGTTTGGCTCGTACCGAAAAACCGGGTGCGGTATTAATCGAGCTGCCGGAAAATATTGCTCATCTGCCGAGTGATAAAACACCGATAAAACCAATCCGTTATCGCCGCTCGAACCCCGACAAATCAGTAGTGGCGCAGGCGGCTCAAAAAATTGTGGCTGCCAAGCGGCCAATCATTGTGGCGGGCAATGGCTGCATTCGTAAAAGAGCCAGTAACAGTCTGCGCCAATTGTGTGAACTGACGGGTATTGGCGTGATTAGCACCTTTATGGGCAAAGGCGCGGTTGATCTGGATTCCGAACATTGCCTTTTTACCATCGGTTTAGGAGCCAAGGATTTAACTGCTTGCGCTTTGGATGCTTCCGATCTGATCATCATGCTCGGTTACGACATGGTGGAATACCACCCGCACTTGTGGAACGAAAACACCGATAAGAATATTATCCATATTGATTTTTTACCGGCTGAAATAGATGAACACTATAACCCTCAGTTGGAGCTGATTGGCGATTTAGCTAATGCCTTGGATATGTTACGAGAAGCCTTGGCAGAGTATGAGCTTGATTTTGACTTTAGTCAGCAGCAGGCAGTGCGTCGCGATATGTTGGTTGAGCTCGCTGAACATAAAGACGATACCAGCGAAGGTAAGATTAAACCGCAAAAGTGTCTATGGGATCTCAGAAAAGCGCTAAACCCAGAGGACATTGTATTGTCTGATGTGGGTGCCCATAAAATGTGGATCGCGCGTCATTATCATTGTCATGAACCCAATACCTGTTTGATCCCGAACGGCTTTTGTTCGATGGGTTTTGCTTTGCCTGGCTCGATAGGGGCCAGTTTGGTTTATCCGGATCGTAATATTGTTGCGGTTTGTGGCGATGCTGGCTTTATGATGAATGTGCAGGAAATGGAAACCGCGCGCAGACTCAATAGCAACATTATTGCTATAGTGTGGGAAGATAATGCCTATGGCCTGATTGAGTGGAAACAAGATACCGAATTTGGCCGTCATACGCCGTTAAGCTTTGGCAATCCCGACTGGATGCAGTTGGCTGAAGCTTTTGTTTGGACTGGTTACTTTGTGAAAAACTCGGCGGACTTTAGTGGCGTACTTAACGAGGCGCTGCAACATTCCGGGCCACGGTTGATTGTGCTGCCAGTGGATTACGATGAGAACCCTAAGTTAACAGAAAAACTGGGCAAGATAGTCTGCCCGATTTAATTCTTGATTTAACCCTAAACACTAACATTAGCCATTAAAGGATATTGTTATGATGCAACATGGTGTAAAAATTAATTCTAAGCTACCACAGGCCGGCACCTTAACTGTGGTCAACCCTTATGATCTAAGCCCTATTGCCGAAATTGCGACCGTTGGTGAGCAACACCTTGACGATGTCCTCAGTAGCGCCGAAGCTTTGTATTTGGATAAAGATAATTGGATGACGGTGCATCAAAGGGTACAGATTTTGCAGAAGGCCGCAGAGATTATTCGCTCTAGAGTTGAAGACTTGACTAATTTGGCGGCTAGCGAAGGTGGCAAACCCTATCTTGATTCAAAAGTTGAGGTCAATCGTGCTATTGATGGCTGTCAGTTGGCGATTGAGGTGATTCGCAATGAGCACGGTGACTTAATCCCGATGGGCGGCGATCAATACAGTGCTAATCGCGCAGCTTTTACCCTAAAAGAGCCGATTGGTGTGGTGGTCGCGGTCAGTGCTTTTAACCACCCCTTGAATTTAATTATTCACCAAGTGATTGCGGCGGTCGCGGCGGGTTGCCCTGTGATTGTTAAACCGGCCAGTGATACCCCATTATCTTGTATTGCGGTGCGCGATATTTTAATTGAAGCGGGCTTACCAGAAGCTTGGTGTCAGGTTTTTATTAGCGACAAAAATTCCACCGCGACTCAATTAGTAACGGATCCGCGGGTCAGTTTCTTCAGTTTTATTGGCAGCGCGAAAGTCGGTTGGATGCTCAAATCTAAGCTTGCTGCCGGAACCCGTAGTGCTTTGGAACATGGCGGGGTTGCGCCAGCAATCGTTTACCCAGATGCTAATTATGACAATGCCATAAATCTATTGGGCAAAGGTGGTTTTTACCATGCGGGTCAAGTGTGTGTGTCGGTACAAAGGATCTATCTGCAAAAAGGTCATGCTGATGCTTTTGTCGCGGGATTAAAGCAGTTGGCAGAAAAGCTAGTGGTTGGCGATCCCTTGAGTGATGCTACTGAAGTTGGACCGCTGATTCGACCGAAAGAATGCGACCGAGTTCATGAATGGGTAACGCAAGCGGTTAAGGCCGGCGCGAAGCTAATCACAGGCGGCAATAAAATTTCTGATACCTGCTACCAACCTACCATTTTGCTAAATCCGCCTTTGGACGCTCAAGTTAGCGAACAAGAAGTTTTCGGTCCAGTGATTTGTATTTATGAAGTGGAACAGATGGAGCAAGCGGTTCAGCTCGCCAACAGCCTTGAAGTTTCTTTTCAGGCGGCGGTTTTTACCACAAATCTTGATAATGCTTTTTATGTGCGTAAACACATCAATGCTTCAGCCTTGATGGTTAACGATCATACGGCCTTTAGAGTTGACGGTATGCCTTTTGCCGGCCTTAAAGAATCGGGCTATGGTACTGGCGGTATTCCTTATACCATTCACGATATGCAAGTTGACAAAATGATGGTGATTAAATCGCCGAACATTTAGCTCAAGTTATTGAGCCGTTAAACGGCTAGTATGGTTCTTCAACAACAAAAGGTGGCACAAGTCCACCTTTGCTTTCTAAGCCAATCACAAAAAAAACGATGAGCTTGGGCAAAACGCAAAGCCAGTCACAGAAGACCGATCTACTACCTAGTTTTCCAATCCAGCCTTAGTTAGGCTTAATAGCAATAAGGTAAAAGCTTGGATCAAAGGCAAAATAGGTTATTAAGTATGAAAGCTAAGAAGATGCTGGTGGGCATGTTATTGTTGAGTTTAGGTGCTCATTGGTCGCTATCCGCGAAAGATATTCGAAAAGGATCTGAGCAAAAGCCTGAGTCGAAAGCTCACTCTGATATCAAGCTCAAAGGTAAGAAGATTTTACAAAACTCGCCTGTTGAACAGGGTGGAATGGATTATACCCAAACTAAGAATGACGCAGACAAGAAAAGCCGCTTGAAAAAAGAAGCTGCCAAGGTGCTAGGAAAGGATCAGGGTTTGCGACAGTCACAAATCAACACATCAGCCTTAACAGAAAAGTTACCCAAAAAGGCAGAGCGTGACAAAGATGTTGCTCAAAAAGTAAGCAAATAACGATTTCAATGGTGTCTCCATGAGGTTTGAGGGCTTTTAGCCCTCTTTTTTTGTTCTATACAAATATGCTAATTGTGCGAAAATAACCCTAATTTGGAATATCCGTTGAGTTGATGTGAATAAAAGTCATTCCTTAATTGCAGGCGACGCTGGTCAGTTAGAAGTCACTTGGGATCTACCCGAGCAGGATTCTGAGCAATATCTGGCGGTGTGTTGCCATCCGCATCCGGTGCATGGCGGCGCCATGACCAATAAAGTTATTTATACCATCTCGCGTACTTTAGCTGCCCTAGGGATGCCCTCACTGCGTTTTAATTTTCGCGGCGTTGGTCATTCCGAGGGAGCTTATGATGAAGGGCGTGGCGAGCAGCAGGATCTGCTCAAGGCCATCGAATATGCCAACAACGAATACCCCAACCGTAAATTATGGTTAGCGGGCTTTAGCTTCGGCTCGTGGATTGCTGCTTTGCAAGCGCATAAACAAAACTGTGCTCAATTGATCAGCATCGCTCCACCCGTAAACCGCTTTAGCTTTGATGACTTTGTACACCCTAATTGTCCTTGGTTGGTGGTGATGGGGGATGCTGATGAAGTGGTAGAGCCGCAAGCAGTATTCGACTGGGTTGATGAGCTAGAGCCGCAACCAGAACTTATCAAAATGTCAGCTGCGGGACATTTTTTTCATAGTCGCTTGGTGGATTTGCGCGAGGAACTTGAAGCGGCGTTAAGGAAAAACCTTTAGCTATGGCTGTTTCTAACAAAACCCCTATTGAAAAATACCAACAGGATTTACACAGTGGTTTTAGCCCCGACGAGGCACAGCAAAAAGCGGTGGAAGCTTTAAATCGAGTGTTTTTAGAGCTGGATGCGCAAAAGGGCACTGGCTTTTTTAGTAAATTGTTTGGTACTTCTAAATCGGTTAAAGGGCTTTATATGTGGGGCGGTGTGGGCCGCGGAAAAACCTATTTGATGGATACCTTTTTTAACTGCGTCACCACCGATAAAAAGATCCGTTTGCACTTTCACCGCTTTATGCATGAAGTTCACGGTGAACTGAAAAAACTCGCCGGTGAAAAAAATCCCTTAACCAAAATTGCCGATCAGCTTTCTGAGCGAGCCAAGGTCATTTGTTTTGACGAATTTTTTGTTAAAGACATTACCGATGCCATGATTTTAGGCGGTTTGTTTGAGGAGCTTTTTGAGCGTGGCGTGGTATTGGTGGCAACCTCAAACATTCCGCCAGAAAAACTTTATTGGAATGGTTTGCAGCGCGAACGGTTTTTGCCAGCGATTGCTTTAATTGAAAAGCATTGTCAGATCATGAATGTGGATGGTGGTACCGATTATCGTTTGAGAACCTTGGAAAAAGCTGAAATCTATCTGACGCCGCTTAATGAGCAAGCGAGCAAAACCTTAGATGAATACTTTTTAAAGCTCTCGGGCGAAAAGGGCGAGCAACATTGTAAGCTAAAAGTTGAAGGGCGCTTGATTGATACGGTTCGCCTGTCGGAAAACTTGGCATGGTTTAGTTTTGATGCTATCTGCGGCGGGCCACGCTCAGCCGCCGACTATATTGAGCTATCCAGACGCTACAATACGGTTTTCGTCAGTCAAGTCCCGCAAATGGATAATTCGATTAACGATGCTGCCAGACGTTTTATTGCATTAGTTGACGAGTTTTACGAGCGACAGGTAAAGTTGATTATCTCTGCACAAGTTGAGTTAGAAAATTTGTACGTTGGCACTGGCCTTGCTTTTGAATTTGAAAGAACCATCAGTCGCTTGCAAGAAATGCAATCCAAAGATTATCTCGCCAAGGAGCATTTAGCTTAAATCACTTTAGATTCTAAAACTTTGTTCCTAGCTTCGAGAAGCGATAAAAATTAGCGTTTGCTTCTAACCACTTTCCTTCGCCTCAGCAACTAACGAGTAGACTAATTGTTAGCATAATAATTCCGGTTATTCTCTGAAAAAAGGGTAATGGATAACTTTTATTCAGATTTGAGTTTCAGTTTGAAGATTATTCTACAAATCGCACTATACTAATTGATAGGTTAGCTAGGGAGCTTATTTGAATGGATGCAATACGGTATGTAAAAACAGTTGGCACTTATCTCTTCAAAGATCGTGATGATAATCAACACAGTAGCGGAAAAGTATCGCTGCTACTTGGTGCTCGGTTACATGTGGATTTAAGTCAGAATATTGCGGGTAGAGTCCCCGCTGAAACTATGCTCAGCGCTAAAGGTAAAAAACACGAGGGTTTTGTCGATCTAGATAAGTTATCGGAAAAACAACAGCTGAAAGTTTTTTTCATGGACGTAGGGCAGGGCGATGCGACTTTAATCGAAGCAGAAGGAGCCATTGTAATCATTGATGGCGGCCCTAACAAAGGCTTTCATACGAAACTAGTAGAGCGATTCAAAAACCTAGTTCGGGCGGAGGAACAGTTTGGACTGGTTCCGAAAGAGCAGTTATTTATTAATGCTATTATCATTAGTCACTTTGATTTAGATCACTACTATGGTCTAGTGAAGCTGCTAAAAGACAAGCGATTTAAAGTTGGTTGTATTTATCATAATGGCTTACCTAGGTTTTCGGACTTCGACTTAAAGTTTTTAAACTTAGGCGATAAAAAGTTTTGGCCAGATCTGGGTAATGGGATCACTACCGAGTTAAGAGATTTGGACTCAGCCAGACGATTATTAAACCAAGGGTATTTCAGAACGAGTAGCGGTAATGAAAATAAGTTCGCAAAATTATTAAATGCCATGTTACAAGCGCATAATGATGGTCGCTTGCAAAAAATATCCATCCTTAACCGTCGAGATCCTCACAAACCAGTTAAAATATTACCCAATACAGGCGACTTAAGGTTTGAAATTTTGGCACCTTTGACCATGAAAACTAAGGGCCCATTGCATTTACCGACTTTTCCGAATCCGCATACCGCTTCGAGCACTGCGCAGTTTCCGGCTCCTTCGGAATCTCATACCATCAATGGTAATAGTATTGTATTGCGGTTGATCTATAAACAGGCCAGTTTTCTTTTTGGAGGAGACTTGAACCAGCCGGCACAAAAGTTTCTGGAGCAACGGTATTCGAATTTAAATGCTTTTAAGAGCGCTGTTAATAAGGCCTGTCATCATGGCTCTTCTGATTTTCATTTAAATTATTTGCGAGCGGTTTCACCTGACGCTACAGTGTTCTCGTCAGGTGATAATGGTTCCTACGATCACCCCCTCCCAGACGCAATGGGGGCTGCTGCTAAACACAGCCAAGGAGATTATCCTTTGGTTTTCTCAACCGAACTGGCTAGAGAAACCTCCAGTAAAAAAGGCATTAAGTACGGAAATATTAATGCACGCTCTAATGGCCAAGAAACGGTATTAGCCCAGAAAAAAGAAAAGCCGAGCTTAAATCAGTGGCACTCTTTTAAAATTCCTTACCAAGGCCCATTCTATCAGCATTAAAGCTTAAACTCATAGGCTGCCTTAATTCAAAGACAGCCTATGTAGGCGAAGTGGTTATAGTAGTTATAGAGCTTCAGGTGTTAACCTTGGTTTGAGCAGAACATTCGCTAATCACTTGCGGATTTACTTGCCCGTTCGTTATCGTCTTCTTTTTCTAAAGCCTCGATTAGTTGATCGAATGTTTGCTCCATTTGCTTGATGTCGATACTGACTTCTTGCTGCCAGGAAGCGCCTAAATCCGAAGTACTAACAACATCACCTTGATCACAAAGAAAATATAAAGTGTTTTTGTAGGTTAGCTCTGGCAATACCGTATGACACATATCTTTGGCATTACCATGGGCTAACCAGCTCTTTGAGTTGTTAAGCTTGTCTTTGCCATTACTAATAACTTTAAGTTCACTTTTAGATTTTTTGGTTTTCTTTTTGCGTCCGAGGGTAATAACAGTTCCATCATCTAAGATTGAAGACAAACTTGCGTCGGTTTTGTCATCGCCAAACATCTTCAAACTACGGCTTACGGTTAACCACTCGTTACCATTGTCGAAGCTAACGACTTGATCGCCAATACCATCCCACTGACTGACCTCAAGCGCGACCAAGGCCCCCGAACGTGTTTGTGCTAGTTTTACTAGGGCGGTGCCATCACTGTTCTGCCAGCTGTTTGTGGCCTTAAGGTAGTCATGCACCATGTTGTCGTTGAAGATTCTTAAAGTATTTTTTGCGGTAATGATGGGAAATAGTCCGCCGTTTTGCACAAAAAAATCATTGGCAGGTTTTTTTACGAAAGTTCCAATTTTATTCCACGGAGACTCGGGATTATCAAATTGATATACATTGTAATCCATTTCATTGTTGGCAACTGCGTAATGGGTTTCTCCATCACTGCCAAACCAAGCAATCGCTTCAGAGGTTGAAATGGGGTGTATCGCTTTCCAGCTAGAGTCAAAGTTGTTCCCCAAGAATACTTGCCCATATTCACTACCAACTAATAACTGACCTTCAAGCTCTAATACTGCTGAAACTTGTCCATTGGTTGGTAGATTTACTTGTTGCCATTGCCCACTGTCACTTAGCAGTCGTAGTTGTCCAAAACGTGAAGCGATGGCACCAATATGTTCGGTGCCAGAAAGAAGGATAGCTTTATTGCCGTAAGCATTGTCGCGTGATAATTGGCTGAGCTGGTTGCGCAACTGCGAGTAATCATCTGGATTCCAGCCCAAAATGACGCTTTTATCAACCTTCTTTAAAACATCTGGAAACTGATCGTCAATATAGGTTCCGAGATTATGGAAGTCAGTCACTGTGGTCACATAGGCTTTTTTAGAAGAGCTTGAACTCCAGAACGAAGCTTCTTTAATGCTTAACAGGGGTTGAAAGACTAGTGTACCAAGATTCGTTAAACGCTCTGCTTGGACACTAAACTTACCGGCGGATGCACCAACCGGCATTCTTATCCAAGAGCTGACATTGCCATCGCTATAATAGGAAAATAGTTGCGTGATCATATAGTCACCCTTAGGCATGGCGCCGATAAAAATCTGGCTATCGATAGCGCCAGGAGAGCGAGGCTTCAATTCATAAATATCGGGATCCCAGTCGAGTTTATCTTCATCGGTAGGCTTTCCTTTTGCCTTGGCGGCAGCGATTGCCACAGCTTTAAGTTCATCCATATTATCGAGCCTGATAGCCATGATTGCGGTCCAGCCGTCATGTAGAGTACCCAAGCGGTCGGTGTTGTTGATAACTTGGACTCCGACAATGCCTTGTCCAACAGGTAACTCGGCTTTAGGATCTATTTGAGTGGACTTGATATCGTAAGTCGCACAACCAGTAAATAATGTGAGTAGTAATAAGGAGCTGATAAGGTGCTTCATGATTTTCCCCTTTTTAATTATTAATATATTTTGATAGTATTTTTTTATTCTTGACAAATAGTTGCGAAAGCCGCGATAAAAAAAGCCGACAATTGCCGGCTTTTCGTACATTAGCTTTCTCTGAAGAGTAGCTTAGCCAACCATATCTTTTAACTTCTTCAATGGGCGAATTTTTACCGCGATTGAAGCTGGCTTAGCTTTGAACATGGTTTCTTCGCCAGTGAAGGGGTTGATACCTTTACGGGCTTTCTTGGCAGGTTTTTTCACCGTGCTGATTTTTAATAAGCCAGGTAAGGTGAATTCGCCCACAGAGCGCTTCTTGACGTGACGCTCAATAACTACCCCTAATTCGTCCAATACCGCGCCCACGTCCTTCTTGGTTAGACCCGTTTGCTCGGCGATTTCGTTTAAAATTTGAGTTTTAGTAAACTTCTCTTTTACTGCTGTAACTTTACGAGTTGCCATTATTTTTCCTTTGCCTCATGTTAAATGACTGTTAAAATAGCTCTTGTCTTGGCGAGTAATGCAAAATTGACTCCCCCAGCGCTTTTTATAGCGCTAAAAGCCCGTTAAATAAAGTCTTTTGTTACGGATTAAGGCTAAAATTCGTAAATTTCTTCAGGACAGATAAAAAAACTTAATTATATGGCATTACCTCTTGTGCTAGGGGTGGTGTTTCTGTACAATTCGCGCTCTGAATTTTTAGGTGGCGTAGGCTGTGAATAAGCAGTTACGGCTACCCGCATAGAGTGCAAAACGGCTTTTGGAGCTTGGAAAAGATGAAAACATTTAGTGCAAAGCCTGAAACTGTAAAACGCGACTGGTTCGTAGTTGACGCAGAAGGCAAAACTTTGGGTCGTTTGGCGACTGAAGTTGCTCGTCGTTTAAAAGGCAAGCATAAGGCAGAATACACGCCTCACGTTGATACTGGCGATTACATTATCGTGATTAACGCTGAGAAAGTAACGGTTACTGGTAAAAAGGCAGAAGATAAAATCTACTACCGTCACACTGGTTACCCTGGCGGTATTAAAGAGATTAATTTCAATGACTTACAAACGCGTAAGCCTGAAATGATCATTGAGAAAGCGGTTAAAGGTATGTTACCAAGAAATCCTCTGGGTCGTGCTATGTTCCGTAAATTAAAAGTATATGCGGGTTCTGAGCACGGTCATGCGGCGCAGCAACCAATCGCTTTGGAAATATAAGGTAGGAGACTATGGCTGAACAATATTACGGAACTGGTCGTCGTAAAAGCTCTACTGCTCGCGTATTTTTACGTCCAGGCAGTGGCACTATTACAGTAAACCAAAAATCTTTGGACCAATATTTTGGTCGTGAAACCTCGCGCATGGTCGTTCGTCAACCTTTAGAGTTAACTGAAACTTTAGAAAAATTCGACGTTTATGTAACGGTTGCTGGCGGCGGCGGTACTGGCCAAGCCGGTGCAATTCGTCACGGCATTACTCGTGCCTTGATGGAATATGATGGTGAATTACGCTCTGAGCTACGCAAAGCGGGTTATGTGACTCGTGATGCGCGTGCGGTTGAACGTAAGAAAGTTGGCTTGCACAAAGCACGTAAGAAACCTCAATTCTCTAAGCGTTAATTTTACGCAGCTCTTACAAGAGCGAGAATCATCCAGAGTTATACAAAACGCCTGCTTTATGCAGGCGTTTTGTTTGTGGATTATGTTTTATACCTTTCCTTTTCGCCCCTCGGCGAGTCACTTTTCTAAACATCGAAAAGTAACCAAAAGATGTTTCCCCGTAATTCCCAGCCCATGGCTTCCCTCACTCAGCCTCGAAACTTAACGCACCATGAAAAACAGCACTTCCTTGTGCTGGTTTTCACTATTCAAATCGTCCACGATTTGAATTGCTATTCCTCGCCATCGCTCGGTGGAAATTAAAGGGGGCAAATGCAGATGTCTGGACCAATTTCCCATAAAATTAGCTGAGTGAGAAAAAGTTATAGCGTAAATTGGGCAGGGATAGCCCCATTTAGCAAAGACGAAACAGGAGGTTTCGTTTTGTGGCGCGTTAAGTAACTTTTGCGAGCGAGGGAAGTGCGAAGCACCTAATTTTCGGGTGTCCTTTCTTTTGGTTCGTTTTCTTTGGACAGGCAAACGACCCAAAGGAAGTGCCTTTAGGTAGAAAATGAATAAGTAAACTACTCATGTTTATCAAGCGATAAATAGATTTCAGAACGATTACTGATAAGATTCCCGTCTTTGCCGGAATGACAGGGATTAAAGGTCAGACCAGATTGTGAATTTTCTTTATTTACAGTATGATACGCCACCAGTGTGGCTTAATAAGCTTAGCGTTTGTGGGGTCTTTGTTTAAACGCGGGTTTCGGCCAATTTTTGCTATAGATTTCAGGTGTTTAGGCTGGTTCGGTCTGGATACAAATTTTTGATGTGGGGAGACTAACCTAATGAGTAGTGAAGGCGTTAATAAAGGACGCAGGAATCTGCTAATCGGTGCAACTTCGGTAGTTGGAGCGGTTGGTGCGGGTTTCGCGGCTGTGCCTTTTGTTAAATCATGGGCACCGAGTGAGAAAGCTAAGTCGGCTGGTGCGCCAGTTGAGCAAGCGTATGATAAGCTGGAAAACGGCCAGCAAATCACCATTGAGTGGCGGGGCAAACCCGTTTGGATTATGCGTCGTGATCCGGCTATGCTCAAAGCGGTGACTGCTTCTAATGAGTTGGTGGCAGATCCAAACTCTGACAATGAAAAGCAGCAACCAGAGAACTGCAAAAACGAATGGCGCTCGATTGAGCCAGAAATTTTTGTGGCGATTGGTTTGTGTACTCACCTAGGTTGTTCGCCTAAATTATTTGCCGATCCGGGTTCTTTGGATTCGACTTGGGTGGGCGGTTTCTATTGCCCATGTCACGGCTCTAAGTTTGATTTAGCGGGGCGCGTGTACAGCGGCGTTCCAGCAAACGCTAACTTGGAAGTTCCTCCTTATGTAATTGATACCGCGAATAAGACCATCTTGGTGGGAGGGGAGAGCTAATGTTTAAGAGCTTATTTGAATGGTTTGATGCTCGTTTCCCAGCTTCTAAGGTCTGGAAAGAGCACTTGGCAGAATACTATGCGCCAAAGAACTTTAACTTCTGGTATTTCTTTGGCTCACTAGCTTTGTTGGTGTTAGTAAACCAATTATTAACCGGTATCTGGTTAACCATGTTCTACAGCCCTAGCGAGCCTTTTGCTTCGGTGGAATACATCATGCGTGATGTGGATATGGGCTGGCTGATCCGATATTTGCACTCGACTGGTGCTTCGGCTTTCTTTGTGGTGGTGTATTTGCATATGTTCCGTGGCGTTATGTACGGTTCCTTTAAAAAACCACGCGAGTTGGTCTGGATTTTCGGCATGATTATTTTTGTGCTGTTAATGGCGGAAGCCTTTATGGGTTATCTATTGCCTTGGGGCCAAATGTCCTTCTGGGGTGCGCAGGTGATTGTCAATCTCTTTGGTACTATCCCAGTAATTGGCGATGGCTTGGTAGAGTGGATCCGTGGTGACTTCACCTTATCATTGGCGACCTTGAACCGCTTCTTCGCATTGCATGTGGTTGCAGTGCCGCTAGCGTTAGTAGCCATGGTGTTTTTACATTTGGTTGCTTTGCATAAGGTGGGTTCTAACAATCCTGACGGCGTTGAAATCAAAGAGAAGAAAGATGAAAACGGTATACCATTAGATGGTATTCCTTTCCACCCTTACTACACAGTGAAAGATATTGTGGGTGTGATTGTATTCTTGATCTTCTTCTTGGCCATCGTCTTTTTCGCGCCAGATTTCGGCGGTTACTTCTTAGAGCGTCCAAACTTTGAGCCAGCAAACCCGCTCAAAACACCAGCGCACATTGCACCCGTTTGGTACTTCACGCCCTTCTACACGATTTTACGTGCAGTGCCCGATCCCTTCTTAGGCTTCCTAGCGATGGCGGCGGCGATTATCGTCTTGTTCTTGTTGCCTTGGCTCGATAGACAGCCGGTGAAATCGATTCGTTATCGCGGCGCTTCTTATAAAATTGCTTTGGCCTTGTTTGTGGTTTGTTTCTGTGTGCTGGGCTACCTTGGGGTGGTTGCAGTAACGCCAGTGACTAAATTCTTAGGCCAACTATGTACGGTTTACTATTTCGTATTCTTCTTAGTGATTTTGCCATTATTGCCAAAATTCGAGAAGACTAAGCCAGTTCCAGAGAGGGTGACACACTAATGAAAAAGCTAATTATTACTGCGATTACCGCATTGACGCTAGCTGCTCCAGTGGCTTTCTCTGCGGGCGGTGGCGCAACTTATCCAAACGATCACGCCAACATCAATTTGGCGGACAAAGAATCGTTACAAAACGGCGCTAAGTTGTTTATCAACTACTGTGCCGGTTGCCACTCAATGGAGTATGTTCGTTACTCGCGTATCGCTCAAGACTTAGGTTTGAGTGAAGAGCAGGTGATGGAAAACTTGGTGTTGGGTGACCAAAAATTTGGTGAAACCTTAAAGAAGAGCATGAATCCGAAGTTGGCTAAGAAATGGTTCGGTGTCGATCCGCTTGATTTAACTTTGGCTGCTCGTGTCCGTGGCGAAGATTGGTTGTATAACTACTTACGCTCTTTCTACAAGGACAGTTCGCGTCCGTTTGGAGTCAACAATACGGTTTTCCCAGACGTTGGTATGCCGCACGTTTTAGCGGATCTGCAAGGTACTCAAGAGCTAAGCGAAGATTGGGTTTCGGTTGAAGCAGCTATCCATGAGGCAAAAAATATTATTGCCAATGCGGAAGCCAGCGAACAACAAAAAGCCGAAGCCAATAGCAAACTGCATGAAGCTGAAGCAATGAAGTCTGAACTGTCGCAAGATGGCAAAATCTTCGTACAAACGGCTAAAGGCAGTATGACACCAGAAGATTACGACCATAACATTCGTGATTTGGTTGCTTTTATGGCTTACACCGCGAATCCAGTCAAACTGCAAAGTAAAAGCATGGGTATTTGGGCCATTTTATTCTTGGTCTTATTGCTTATCCCAGCTTACTTTATGAAAAAAGAATTCTGGAAAGACGTACATTAGACGTATTAAAAGTTACCTTAGCCCAACGAATGACCTGTTTGTTGGGCTTATATAGATTAGGAGAACATCTATGGCCGTAGTTGCCAAACGTTCAGTTATGACACTTTTTTCGGGCAATGATGCCTACAGCCACCAAGTTCGAATTGTGTTGGCAGAAAAAGGAGTCAATTTTGAAGTGGTTGAAGTGAGCAGTGATAACATTCCTGAAGACTTGACCGACTTAAATCCTTACGGCTCTGTGCCGACCTTGATCGATCGTGATTTGGTGTTGTATGAAGCCAACATCATTATGGAATATTTGGACGAGCGCTTCCCGCATCCGCCTTTGATGCCCGTATATCCTGTTACTCGCGGCCGTAGCCGTTTGATGATGCACCGTATCTTAAAAGAGTGGTATTCGCAGTTTGAAATCATCCAAAACGGTACTGAAGCCAAAGCCAAAAAAGCGCGCAAGCAATTGCAAGAAAGCGTGATGGCGCTATCGCCAGTATTTGGAGCTAGCGATTACTTTATGAGCGAAGAATTTTCTTTGGTCGATTGCGTGATTGCACCTTTGTTATGGCGTGCCGAGCAGTTGGGTTTGGAAATCTCCGGCAAAGGCTCAAAAGCCATTCATGACTATATGGACCGTATCTTCGAGCGCGAATCTTTTAAGGTCAGCTTAACCGAAGAAGAGCAAGAACTGCGTATGGGGCTATAAAATGGCGACTCGTTCGCCATTACAGCCTTACCTACTCATCGCTTATTACGAGTGGATGCTCGATAACGATTGGACGCCGCAAATCCTAGTGGATGCCAGCCATCCGCAAGTGGACATCCCCAAACAGTTCGCTAACGATGGTAAGATCGTCTTGAACATTGCGCCTAGCGCGGTGGGTGATTTCCACATGGGCCACGAAGCGATCAGCTTTAAAGCGCGATTTTCAGGCTCCTCACTTAATATCTATGTTCCCATGAATTCGATTTTAGCGATCTATACTCGCGAGAATGATAAAGGGATCATGTTCTCCCCCGATATGTACGAAGGCGATATAGAAGGCGACGATCCTAATGACGAACCACCAAAGCCAAAAAAGGGTAAGCCTAGTTTAAAAGTGGTGAAGTAAAAAAACTAAAAGCCGCTTTTCCGCTTTGCTAAAACATAAAAAGATTATATTGCAGCGAAATCAATTTTTTGATGCGGAGTTTAGCATTCTAAATAACAAGACAAACAATAGATTTCATCAAAGTCTAAACGACGCGCAGCAGTTTTAATCTATATACTCAAAAATCTTAACCACTTTGGTTACGCCCGAAATATTTCTAGCGATTAGGGTGGCTTTGTCGGCTTCGGCGCGGGTCACTAAGCCCATAAGAAACACTTCGCCATTTTCTGTTAACACTGTGATACGTTTAGAGTCGAGGCCTTTTTCGGCGACTAAGCTGGAGCGAAGCTTGGTCGTGATCCAAGAATCGTTCATATCACTGACTGCTTCAGGATCGGCAATCCGTAATTCGTTAAACACTTTGCGAATTTCTGGTACGCCCGTGATAGTTTGACTTACCTCGTCAAACACCGCTTGATTAGGTACTTGACCGTATACTAGGACGTATAAGTTATGACTTTTCACACCGATAAAAGCGGGGGGATTGGCATCTTCGATCGGTTCCAATAAATCATCAACTCGAGTTTCTATACTACCGTCTTCAGCGACGGTGCCAAAAGTGGTGCATGAGATTAAGCCAAAATTTAAGATAACACTGATTAAAAGGAGTCTGAATTTCATCTTTTGGGTTGTCCTAATATTAAAGTAATTTGTTAGGCCTTGTAGGCTGTTTATTTTGCTAGCTTAGTTTGTTCGCTCTAATTTTGTCCGAAAAGGGCATTGTCAATATAGTCACAAAGGGCGTGAATCACCACTAGGTGTACTTCCTGAATTCTGGCCGTTGATTCGGAAGGGACACAAATTTCTACATCGTTGGCGCCAAACAAACCTGCCATTTCACCGCCATCTTTTCCAGTTAAACCCACAATCAGCATATCTTTAGAAACCGCCGCTTCCATCGCGTTTATCACATTGCGCGAATTGCCGCTGGTGGAGAAGGCCAATAAAATATCGCCTTCTTGGCCTAACGCACGAATTTGTTTGGAAAAAACGTCGTTGTAGCTGTAATCGTTTGAAATTGAGGTTAAGGTACCGGTATCGGTGGTTAAGGAAATCGCTGGCAAGCTGGGTCTTTCACGCTCAAACCGGTTGAGCATTTCCGACGAAAAATGTTGTGCATCTCCGGCCGAGCCGCCATTACCACAACTCAATATTTTTTTCCTGCTAACAGGGCATTAACCATTACTTGGCCTGCTTGCGCAATCGACTCGGGTAGAGCATCGGCGGCAGCAATTTTGGTTTGTATGCTTTGGGTAAAGATGTCTTTTATTCGGTCTATCATCGCGATCTGAATAGTTAGTTTTCTCTAGTTTACCAAGGACTCGCCTCAAAGGCATTTTTATACCATTGAAATTTGTGATCTTTTGTTGCATTGGCTGAAACCACGTCGAATCGCGCATTGAAATTGGTCATCTTCTTTTGTTGCAAATAGACTTCAGCGGTTTTTAGCAGTTTTTGTTGTTTGCGGTAATCTACCGATTCAGCGGCACTACCAAAACTATTGTCAGCTCTATAGCGCACTTCGACAAATACCAGACAATGGGGTTCCACGTTTTTGTCTAAAAAAATCAAGTCGATTTCACCAAAGCGAGAGTGAAAGTTGGCCTCTACAAAGTCTAAAGCTTGTTTTTGCAGATAGCGTTTTACGCTTTGCTCTATTGCAATTCCGGTTGCTCGGCTGTCCTTTGCCATAGTGTAATAATTTTACCTAGTAATTTGGTTAAGTTTAGCGCTGGTTATAGGTTTTAACGCGCCCCTTTTCATAACGCCCCCAAGCCAACTGACGCTGAATTCGGCCATACGAATCCATGCTCAAAACGCCTGACAATCCCTCTATTGCCGACTCTGGCACTGTCGAAAGTTGGCCAAGCTCCGGAATAATACGATAGGCATCATGGCCTAAGGCGAAAAAACGCCCGAGACGTTTGTGCGAACTGGGTAGGGTTTTGCTCAGTGATTTTTTGGCGCTAAGAATATCTTTGCTGCTGCCCAAAACCCAAGGCGCATCGGTAAACATGATACCCGATAAATCGTTATCCAAACGTGGATTAGTGCTGCCAGAATAGATGTCGGAAGTAGCGTATACCGGCAAGTTATAAGCATAATAATAGTTTAGGTAGGGTTTGATAATGCGGGCCTTTTGCGCGTTGCTAATAAGAAAAATGGCATCGGCATTGCTACTACCTTGGCCCGATGACTCCACCGGTACGTTCAATAAATTCTGTAATTCTTGCGAGCGTTTTTCAGTTTTATCCACCCCCAGTAATCGAGTAATGGCGGATTTGGGATCTTGGTTGCGAGAAATATCCGCCACTTGAACCACAGTCCCGCCCAAATCTTCATAAGTGCGTACAAAACTATCCACTGCGCGAGCACCAACCGAGGCTTCTGCATTGATAACAAAGGCTCGAGTTTCTCCTTTGCGAATAGCGTAGCGAGCTATTTGCGCTGCTTCGTCCTCGACGGGTAAGCCAAACTGGTACATATTGGTTGGGCTAAAATCGCTAGCAAGACGATTGAGTACCAAAGTCGGCAGTTGCATATCGCTGTAACGCGTGAGCTGATCAATATTATTTTTTAATAAGGGGCCGACCACCATTTCGACCCCATCAGTCATTGCCTGCTGGTATAGCTGATCCATAGTTTGTCCGCTAGCGCTGTCGTAAACTTGAATTTCCGGCAATTCGCCACGAGACTTTTGGCTTTCAAAGTAGCCTGCTAAAAAGCCGTCGCGGATAGCGCCACCAACGGTAGCAAAGCGACCGGATAAAGGTACGATTAACGCCACTTTTCGCGGCAGACTAAAATCTGCAGTTCTGAGCTGGCTGACGTCACTGGGCAAATAACTGATGGCTGGATGACCTGCGTATTGCTGCAACCAATTACTTAAGCCTTCGGATAATAGGCGGGCATTACGCTGATATTTTTTTTGCACTTGAGCAAGCTCTAGCCAAGCGATGGTATCGTGATCTTGGGCGCGACTGAGTTTCGTTTCTATAGCCCCTAACGGCGCTTGGCTTAACTCCTGCCAAGCTTGCTGGTACTGGCTATCCAATTGGCTGGGATCATCGATCAGTTCAGCGGCTTGAATACGGCGTACGGCAGCATCGGCATTTCGGTTATTAAGGCTCAAAGCATCGGCGAATAATAACTGATAGTGGCGATTCCAAGCACGACTTTGACGATCAGGTTGATTAACCGATTGTAGCGCACGAATAGCCTCAAAGCCTTTTTGCTGTCGCAAAGCGGACTCACCCTTTAATAAATAATAAGCATTTCTTTGTTGCGGCGGTAATTGAGTGGCTTGGAAGGAAATTAGGGTGTTATAGGCGTTGCTAAATTGCTGCTCTTTGGCGTAAGCCGAGGCGGCCCGCAGTTTCCAAGGGGCTTTATCGCTGCCTTGATATTGAGCTGCTTGTTGCAGGTAATAATCCGCAGAATTACCGCCGGTTTGGTAAATATCATCCGATTTTCCCAGGCTGCGGCTTTGGGTTGCAAAGCAAGCAGACAGCGATAGAGTTCCCAGAGCCAAGATTAAACCTAAGAAAAGATGTTTTGAATTGAATTTTTTTGTCATAATTCCATGCTCAAGCCAGTTAAAAATAACTGATAAATTAAAGCGTTAGCCACAAGTTGCCCGAATAGTGACTATTCTATGCGTAAACACTAGCCCGACGCAAAAGTGAAATGGCAATTTTAACAAAGCGTCACACTTACCATTATCTTTAGGGAGATAAAATGAGCACTGTTCAGCAAAGCCAAGCAGCGAGCGGCACCTTATACGTGGTGGCCACCCCTATTGGTAATATCGAAGATATTAGTGCAAGAGCCATTCGTACCCTAAAGCAAGTAGCACTGATTGCTGCTGAAGACACTCGCCATAGCCAAAGACTGTGTCAGCATTATTCCATAAGCACCCCTATGATTTCGGTTCATGAGCATAATGAAGTGGCGCGGGTCGAATTGATTCAAGAAAAATTAATGCAAGGCCAAGATATAGCCTTGATTTCCGATGCCGGAACACCACTAATTAGCGATCCTGGCTATAAACTCATACGCGAACTTCGAAGCAAAAATTGTAACATCAGCCCCATTCCAGGGCCTAGCGCTATTATCACCGCCTTATCGGTGGCGGGTTTGCCCACTGACAGTTTTAGTTTTTGGGGCTTTTTGCCAGCAAAATCGAGCGGCCGAAAGAAAAAATTTGAATCGCTTAAACATAACGCAGAAACTCTAGTTTTTTATGAATCGTCCCACCGTATCGCTGCTTCTTTGCAGGATGCGCAAGAGGTTTTAGGTAACCGTAAAGTGGTAATTGCCCGAGAGTTGACGAAAACTTTTGAAACAATTTTGAGCGACACATTAGAAAATTTAAATGTAAAATTAGTTGACGATCATAATCAACAAAAAGGTGAATTTGTGATCCTAGTCGAAGGATTGACAGATATTGTCACAAAAAAAGAATATGATAGCGAGCGCTTACTATCGGTTTTATTGAGTGAGCTAGCACCTAATAAGGCTGCAAAGCTAGTTGCCAAGCTAACTGGAGAAAAGAAGCAGCAGATCTACAACCAAGCGCTGGCGTTACAAGCAAAAGATTAGTCCTACTAATGCACATACTTCCTTAAAAATCAATAGCTTAGATCGAAAAAAGTCGACTGGTTAACATTTGATCTGACGCATCTATGTTATCGTACTCCTACTTATTAAATTTATTAATCAATAACTAATAATTAGGAGCTAAGAAGGTGAAATCTTTATCCGTTTTTTTATTTACATGTACTCTAGGTTTAGCAGCAAATACAGGACTTGCCGCACAAATGGATAATGGATTATCGGTAGGCAGTGGTAACGGTAGCAACGGCGGCGGTGGAGTTGAGCCATTGGCTTTATCGGTAGGCAGTGGCAACGGTAGCAACGGCGGCGGTGGAGTTGAGCCATTGGCTTTATCGGTAGGCAGTGGCAACGGTAGCAACGGCGGCGGTGGAGTTGAGCCATTGGCTTTATCGGTAGGCAGTGGCAACGGTAGCAACGGCGGCGGTGGAGTTGAGCCATTGGCTTTATCGGTAGGCAGTGGTAACGGTAGCAACGGTGGTGGTGGAGTTGAGCCTGCGCTTTATGTTTGAAGTACTGTGTAGTCAGACAGGGATAAAATATTTTTATAAATAAAAAATACTAGAAATAACATTTATTGTTAGAATAAATACTTAAATTCAACTGCCGTGTAAAACCAAATGCTTTTAGAAGTTGCCGAGCTGTTGCAACAATTCGGGTTTTTGTTTAATTTGGCTATGTTTTTGGCTTATTTCTTCTTAAAAGCCGAAGGTATGTATAAACTGATTGCGGTACTCATTCTAATATCAGTGGTTAATAAGTTACTGTTTAACCCGCTCTATGCCCTTGAAAATGCTAAATATTATTGGTATGTGACTTGGGCATTTATGAACCTTGTATTCGTAGCAATGATATTGATTGTTACAAAAAAGCACCCTAACATCCAAAAAGTCACGATACCTGTATGTATATTAGCGATAGTTTCTATAATCCTAGAGTTATCTAGGCATTATGAAAGAAATATACTGGATACTGATTATCTAAAAAAATTATACTCTATAGGTATACCTACTCTTAGCTGGCTTATTTCTGCTTATTTATTTGCACCTCTCGCATTACTTCTGGTAAAGTACGTTAAAGGTCGATTTTCGGCTAAGCATTGAAAGTTAACGAAATTTTTATAAAACACAATAAATGATGACTGATTTACTATTGATTGTTATTCCTCTAGCGATAATGGGGGCTAGCGTCTTTGTATTCACAAAGGGCTACAAGTTTGCCAAGAATAACGATAATCACTACACCATAGCATCCGCTCTGGAAACCCCTGTTCCAGCGGAAGAAGAAGCAAAACAACTGATCTTGGAATATGCAGAAGCGTTAAGCGGACGTTATTCTGACGATCATAAGATGAACCATGCCTTACAGTGGGTTGAAAAGTTAGAGCAGCACGTTCACCGTAATCGTTCTTACTACAAAACCGAAGTTGCCCAAGATCTTCCGAACGAGCAGCTTGCCGAAAAGGATACTAACGTTATTGATATGTTCGCAAACAAGCGATAACTTAAGTCTTTAATTGATAAAAAGCTCCTAAATTAGGAGCTTTTTTCGTTTTTGCATGCATGATCTTAATAAAGGCTTGCCTTTTGCCTGCTTTTTCTTGAAACTTGCGCCAAGAAGCTGGCCAGACAGTCGCTGCCGATCGTTTTTCTGGTAAAAACAAAGCGGGAGAGGAAAGTCCGGACTTCACAGAGCAGGGTGCCAGGTAACGCCTGGGCGGCGCAAGCCGACGACCAGTGCAGCAGAAAAGATACCGCCGATGGTTCTTAGTTCGCTAAGTTCACAGGTAAGGTTGAAATGGTGCGGTAAGAGCGCACCGCATTGCTGGTAACAGTAGATGGCGAGGTAAACTCCACCCGAAGCAAGACCAAATAGGGTTCCGTTGGGCGTGGCTCGCGTTGGAACCGGGTAGGTTGCTGGAGTCATCGAGCGATTGATGGCCTAGACGAATGACTGTCCACGACAGAATCCGGCTTATCGGCCAGCTTCTTCTTTTTATTTTAATATAAATCAATAAGTTAGTTTTGTTTAAGCATTCGTCTGAATGACTGTCCACGATGCTTTTTATGCAGATCAGCGGCTTATCGGCCAGCTTCATTTTTTATTTTAATATAAATCAATAAGTTAGTTTTGTTTAAGCATTCGTCTGAATGACTGTCCACGATGCTTTTTATGCAGATCAGCGGCTTATCGGCCAGCTTCTTTTTTTATTTTAATATAAATCAATAATTTAGTTTTGTTTAAGCATTCGTCTGAATGACTGCCCACGATGCTTTTTATGCAGATCAGCGGCTTATCGGCCAGCTTCATTTTTTATTTTAATATAAATCAATAAGTTAGTTTTGTTTAAGCATTCGTCTGAATGACTGCCCTCGACGCTTTTATGCAGATCAGCAGCTTATCGACCTGCGCTCCTTGTTTAATGTAAGCATCGTTATTTAATGTAGAATTGTGATTGATTGAATCGCTGCGTATATCGCTTTTTTATAGTAAGCGCAGTCGTTTCCCCAAGACTAAAATTCTCTAACCTGATATAAAAGCCTTCAAATTTCTCTTTAACCTCTAACAACTTAAAGTGATTTCTAACTTATCTTCCTAATTTTCTGAAAAATAACAGTTTTATTTTTATGTGTTTGTAAGCGCAAACTAACTATTGCTAAGTCTTTGGAAAATAAAGACATTTCTCACATTTTTCAGGCCGTTTTTACTTGCAAAACCATGTCCAAACTCCTATAGTGGCGAGAAGTGGGAAAAAGTGTCGTAAAGTGGATCGAAGTAAATAATCGCTCAATAAACAAACAGTAATGGCGTTAAAAAATCTCGATTTCCATGACTCTTTCTTAAAAATAGTTAACTAAAACAATAGGTTATTATAATGTTTCGAGGCGCAAATGCCATCAATATGGATGCAAAAGGACGGATCGCGATCCCTGCGAAGTACCGTCAGCGCTTCCATGATGCCTGCGCTAATCAAATTGTAGTGACCATCGATTTATTCGATCCCTGCCTTTTATTGTTCCCGTTACCACACTGGGAGCAGCTGGAAGCGAAATTAGAAAGCTTTTCCAATACGGATCCGAATCAGCGCCGTGTTAAGCGGATGCTGTTGGGTCATGCCTCGGAGCATGAGATTGACGGTAATGGTCGTATTTTATTGCCGCCGGTGCTGCGCGAGCATGCGCAATTGGAGAAGCAGTTGATGTTGGCCGGTCAAGGAAAAACCTTCCAGATCTGGAATGAAGACAACTGGCATAACAAGATTAATGACGATGTGGCGGCGATGGCCGATATGCCATTGGATGCAGATGCGTTGCCGGAGTTGAGCTTTTAGGCGATGAACACCCAACAGCCACATGACGCAGTTCTACTTATCGAAGCAGTGGAGGCTTTAGTGCAAGGTAACGCTTTGCAAGCAGGCGCAGACTCACAGCAGAGTCCACAAAAGATCGACGGTATCTTTATCGACTGTACTTTTGGCCGCGGTGGTCATAGCAAGGAACTGCTGTCTCGGTTGAGCGATTCGGCTCAGTTATTAGCATTCGATAAGGATCCACAAGCCATCAAGGTTGCTCAACAATTGGCGCAGCAAGACCCTCGTTTTAGTATCGTTCATGAGAGTTTTTCTCAACTAGAACAAGAGGTTAAAGAACGTGGTTGGGTTGGCGAAATTAGCGGGGTCTTGATGGACCTCGGCGTTTCGTCACCCCAACTCGACCAAGCGGAGCGCGGTTTTAGTTTTATGCAGGATGGCCCTTTGGATATGCGCATGAATTCTAGCCAAGGATCGACGGCGGCGGATTGGATAGCGAACACCAAAGAAGAAGATATGGTGTTTGTGTTTAAAGCTTATGGCGAAGAACGTTATGCCAAGCGCATTGCCCACGCTATTTGTAAGCAAAGAGGCGAGCAAGCGATCACCCGCACCAAGCAATTAGCCAACATTATCGCCGAAGCGCACCCGCGTTGGGAAAAACATAAGCATCCGGCAACTCGCTGCTTTCAAGCGATTCGTATTGCGGTCAATAGTGAACTGGATGATTTAAAGGCGGTGCTCGAGCAGTCGTTGGCAGTATTAAAAACGGGTGGCCGCTTGGTGGCGATTAGTTTTCATTCTTTGGAAGACAGAATCGTTAAACAGTTTATTCGTGATCAAGAACAAGGCAAAGATTTTCCAGCGGGTTTGCCGATCACGGAAGACATGATTGAGCGCCGCATGAAGAAAGTGGGCAAATTCGTCAAAGCTGGTGAAGACGAGTTGGCGCGAAATAACCGTGCTCGCAGTGCTGTGATGCGGGTTGCGGAGAAACTGGCCTAAGGGGCTGATAGATGGCTAAGGCAAAGTCGTCAGAAACCAACCGTTTATGGCCTTTCTACAGTTTGGTGGCGCTGTTTGTTCGACGTTTTGGTCTGTTGTTACTGGGTGGTTTGGTAGTTTATTCAGCGATTTTAGTAGCGGCTCAAACCCACCAATACCGCTTAGCTACTAGTGAGTATAAAAAGCTAGAAGATGAGCAGAATTTATTGGATTTGAATTGGCAAAAACTGCGTTTGGAACAAAGTGCACTAGCTGAGCACAGTCGCATTGAAGCGATTGCAGAAAAAAAATTAAAGATGAAACACTTGGATAAAAAATCCGAAGTGATCGTAGAAAGCGAAATTAAGAGAGAAACACAAAAGCCTAGAGAGTAACAATGGCTGCTAGGCGCAACTGAAGAGACTGGTTAAGAGTCGTGAAGAAAACACGTAACCGCAAGCTGAAAACCGTACCATTGTGCACATGGCGTTACTACACCATGATCGCGGTGGTGTGTTTGTGTTTTTTCAGTTTAGTAGGACGCGCGGCTTACTTGCAGGTGGTTAATTCGAACCATCTCGCTAAAGCTGGCGATTCGCGCTCGGTTCGGATTAAAGGTATTTCATCTCACCGTGGCTTGATTTTAGATCGCAATGGCGAAGAATTGGCGCGCTCGGTGCCGATTGAGTCGATATGGCTCGATCCTAAAACCTTGCTTGAAAATAAAGGCGTCTTGAACTCTAAATCGTGGAAAGCCTTTATCGCGGCGCTAAATAAAGATGAAAAAGCCATTAATGCTTGGCTGATGGAGCGGGCTAACAAGCGATTTGTATGGCTCGAGCGTCACCTAGATCCGAACGTTGCCCAATACGTTAAGCGGTTAGCGATTAAAGGCGTGAACTTAAAATCTGAATACCGTCGCTATTATCCAAGCGCCGAGGTTGCGGCCAATTTGGTGGGCTTTACTGGTGTTGATGATAAAGGAATTGAAGGTATTGAGAAAGCCTTTGACTCCTACCTGACTGGCCAGCCAGGCAAAGAAAAAGTGGTGGTCGATCTTTATCGTCGGGTGGTCGAAGAGCGTGGCGTGTTAGCCGAAGCTGAGCAAGGAAATGATTTGCAGCTAAGCATTGATTCACGCATTCAATCCATCGCTTATAAAGAACTAAAAAAAGCAGTGCTAAGCCATAACGCCAAAGGTGGCTCGGTTGTGGTAGTCGATGTGGATTCTGGTGAGGTGTTGGCCATGGCCAGTCAACCGTCTTTTAATCCTAATCGTTCCGACTCGCGCTTTCCGGCGATGACGCGAAATCGCGCCATTAGCGATCTATTTGAACCCGGTTCGACGGTTAAACCTTTGACGGTAGTCAGTGCTTTGGAAAGTGGTAAGTATCAACCTAATTCGACGGTGGATACTTCACCAGGAAGAATGTATTTAAACAGCCGACCGGTCCGAGACCATCGAAATTATGGGGTTTTAGATCTGGCTGGGATTATCAAAAAATCCAGCAATATGGGAGTTTCTAAACTCGCCTTGTCCTTGTCTGATCAAGAATTTTTAGACAGCTTTCATAAAGTAGGCTTCGGGAAAATAACCGGATTAGGGGTTCAAGGCGAAGCCAAAGGCGTGATGCGTCCACGCGATAATTGGTCAGATATTGAGAAGGCGACTTTCTCCTTTGGTTATGGCTTCCAAGTCAGCGCTATTCAATTGGCACAAGCCTACAGTGTGTTAGGTGCCGATGGGGTTAAACGTCCTTTGACCATTTTGAAACAGTCGGGCTTAGAGCAGGGCGAACAGGTTATCAAGCCAAAAATTGCGAAAGATGTGGTGCGGATGATGGAAAACGTGGTCGCCACTGGCGGTACTGGAACCCGCGCTAAAGTCGAGGGCTTCCGAGTAGCTGGTAAAACCGGAACCTCAAGAAAAGTAGCACGCACGGGCGGCTATGGTGACGAGTATGTAACCGTATTCGCGGGTTTAGTGCCCGCGACCGATCCTAAGTTGGCGATAGTTGTGATGGTGGATGAACCCGCGGGCGATTCTTATTACGGCGGCACAGTTTCGGCACCAGTTTTTTCCAAAGTCGCTAATAAGGCGTTGGACTTAATGAATGTGGCGCCTGATCAAATGAATTCACTGGCGGTGGGGGGCGTGCTACATGACTAGCAAGCCAAAAAATTCCATCAGCTTGAAAAAAATCTTAAAAGGTTCGCTGAAAAAAGAGCAGCTCAAAGCTTTGAATTTGAAGCAAATTAAAGTTACTGGCATAAGCTTAGACAGCCGCCAAGTTAAGGCCGGCGATGTGTTTTTAGCTTACCCTGGAGTGCAAACCGATGGCCGCCAATTTATTGCGGCCGCGATAGCCAAGGGTGCAATAGCTATCGTTGCGGAAGCAGACAATTTAGAAACTTACATTAACGACTTGCACGATGACAACCGGCAAGAGACGGAAGAGCATGAGACTTCCGTTACCATGGTTCCAGTGCCCAATTTAGCCAACAAAGTTAGCCGTATTTCCGGGAAGTTTTACGGTTCTCCTTCTAAAAAAATGTCGCTGATTGGGATCACTGGAACTAATGGTAAAACCAGTATTGCTTATTTAGTCGCGCAAGCTTTGCAGATTTTGAATAAGCCAACTTTGTTGTTGAGCACTTTAGGCAATGGCGATATTCAATCTTTAGAATTGAGCAAAAATACTACCGCAGATCCGGTCACCATTCAGCAATTGGCGAGTGAATTTCTTGCTAAGGGTTATCACCATTTAGCGATGGAAGTTTCGTCGCACGGACTGGATCAAGGACGTGTGAATGGTTTGAAATTTAATCTGGCGGTTTTTACCAATTTAAGTCATGACCATCTTGAATATCACGGCGATATGGAAACCTATTTTCAAGCCAAACGTCAGTTATTTTTGCGCAAAGAAGTGCAATACGCAGTGATTAATGCGGATGATAGTTATGGCCGCCGTTTATTATTGGATGATCAAATTAGCGCTAAGAAAATTGCTTTTAGTCGTCAACAACAACCACAAGAACCCTTAGCCGATTTCGATGGTGATTGGGTGGTCAGTAGCAACGAATCTTTTGACTTGAAAGGGATTAATGCGGACTTGACCACACCTTGGGGCACGGGTCGTTTACACAGCAGTTTATTGGGTGATTTTAATTTGTCTAATTTGCTGGCAGTGGCGGCCATTTTAGGTTGTCTAAACGGTGATTTACACAAATGGATCGTGGCGCTAAATGGCGTTAAGCCGGTGCTTGGACGGATGCAGCAGTTTGCAAAAGCCGATAAAGCCACTTTGGTGGTTGATTATGCGCATACGCCTGACGCGCTTGAAAAAGCTTTGCAAACTTTGCGCCATCATTGCCAAGGAAATCTATGGTGTGTCTTTGGTTGCGGTGGCGATCGTGATCCAAGTAAACGCGCTTTGATGGGATCCATTGCTGAGCAAAATGCCAATAAGGTGATTTTAACCGACGATAACCCTCGCACCGAAAATGCTGCCGCGATTGTCGAAATGGTTCGGGCGGATATGCTTGATAAAACTATTCCGTATGTTAGCCCTAGAAAAGATGCGATAGAGCTTTGCTACCGTGAAGCTGCAGCCACTGATATGGTTTTGATCGCGGGTAAAGGGCACGAAGATTACCAAGAAATTGGTCATGAAAAGCTGCCCTATAGTGATTTAGCAACGGTTAACCAATTGCTGGAGGCGAGCGCATGATCAAGCTTAGCCTAAAGCAAGTTTGCCAAGCAGTGAATGGTCAGTTAGTTGGTGACGATTTAACTGTTAGCGAGGTCTTTACTGATACTCGCGTGCAAGCGAAAAACAGTTTATTTGTAGCTTTGGTTGGGGAAAACTTTGATGCTCACGATTTTATCGAGCAAGCTGAGCAGCAAGGCGCGATAGCGCTACTGGTTTCAAAGCCAGTAGCAACGGATTTACCGCAAGTTGTGGCTAAAAATACTGAAACTGCTTTAGGGCAGCTGGCAAACTTAGTGCGAACTATCGTTAACCCTAAAGTGGTGGGGATCACTGGCAGTGCCGGCAAAACCAGCGTTAAAGAGATGTTAGCCGCGATTTTATTGCAGGCAGTTGAAACGCCAGAGCAGGTGTTAGCGACACAAGGTAACTTTAATAATCACATTGGGGTGCCGCTTACCTTACTGCGGCTAACCGGTCGCGAAAAATTTGCGGTGATTGAGATGGGCGCCAACCATCAAGGTGAAATTGCCTATTGCGCTGACATTGCTAAGCCAAATGTGACCGTAGTCAATAACGTTGCGCCAGCACATATCGAAGGTTTTGGCAGCGTTCAAGGCGTGGCCATAGCAAAAGGCGAGATTTATCAAGCGCTTGCGGCTGATGGCTGTGCGGTTGTGAATTTAGATAGTGATTTCTCTGAAGAGTATTTGCAGCAACTCGAGCAAATCGGTTGTCAGAAATTAACCGTTTCTCGCCATAATATACCCACTATTGGCGGTGATAATGCACTGACCCATAAGGCTGCTACGCAAGTTGATATCTGGGCTGAAGAGATCGCACTGAATGAGCAAGGCAATGCCAGTTTCGAATTGTCCATTTTAGATCAAAAGACTTCGATAACACTGGTTACGCCGGGCATTCATCAGGTTTCTAACGCTTTAGTGGCAGCGGCTTTGGCGACCAGTCTTGAGATCAGTGTTGAAGCAATTAAAGCAGGTTTAGAAGCGGCTGGCGAAGTCAAAGGGCGCTTAAATCGTAAGCCAGGCCTAAACGGCAGTTTAATTATTGACGATACCTACAACGCTAGCGTGGCTTCGGTCAAGGTGGCGATTGACTTGTTATCGGGCTTGTCAGGCGTTAACTGTTTGGTCCTTGGCGATATGGCTGAGCTAGGCGATGAGAGCGAATTGTATCACCGCGAAGTAGGTGCTTACGCAAAACAAAAAGCACTCAGCGCGCTTTACGCATGGGGTGATTTTAGTCGCTTTAGTGTCGAAGCGTTTGGTGCAAATGGCAGTTACTTTAGCGATAAGCAAGGCTTGATTTCGGAGCTAAAAAATAGCGTGACAGCCGAGCATAATATTTTAGTAAAAGGCTCGCGCAGCGCACGAATGGAGCAGGTGGTAGATGCTTTGGTGGCAACTACCGAATCACAAAATCAGGATGAGCATCATTTATTAGGGGGAGGTGACCCATGCTAACCTGGTTGGCGGAATATTTATCACAATACTATTCGGGCTTTAATGTCTTTCAATATTTGACCATGCGCGGCATTTTAAGTGTCTTAACCGCGCTGGGGATTTCCTTGTTAGTGGGTCCGACCATGATCCGCAAATTAAGCAGCTATCAGATCGGACAAACGGTACGTGATGATGGACCGCAAAGCCACTTGAGTAAAGCTGGCACCCCAACTATGGGTGGTGCACTGATTATTGTGGCGATAGTGTTAAGCGCGGTTTTGTGGGGCGATTTAAGCAATAAATACATTTGGGTCGCCGTGGCCGCCATTGTCGGTTTTGGTTTAGTCGGCTTAGCTGACGACTACATTAAGTTGGTGCGCAAAGATCCTAAAGGGCTTGTTGCGCGTTGGAAGTATTTTTGGCAATCGGTGTTAGGCGCTGGTATCGCCGTCTACCTTTTTTATACCGCGCCAGAAAACTCTGCTGAAACCCAGTTGTTGGTACCGTTCTTTAAAGACATAGCGCCGCAGTTGGGAATCATGTTTATCTTTCTAACCTATTTTGTGATTGTCGGCACCAGCAATGCGGTTAATTTAACTGACGGTTTGGATGGCTTAGCTATTTTACCAACGGTATTGGTAGCTGGCGGCTTAGGTATTTTTGCCTACCTCACCGGTAACCAGATTTTCTCGGATTATCTACAAATTCCTTACATTAATGGCGTTGGTGAATTGGTGATTTTTTGCGGCGCTATTGTTGGCGCGGGTTTGGGTTTCTTGTGGTTCAACACCTATCCGGCACAAGTGTTTATGGGTGATGTCGGGGCTTTGGGTTTAGGTGCTGCCTTAGGAACTATCGCGGTCATGGTAAGACAAGAGCTGGTGCTCTTTATCATGGGCGGGGTCTTTGTGATCGAAACCGTATCTGTGATGTTGCAGGTGGGTTCTTACAAATTAACAGGTAAACGTATTTTCAGAATGGCACCACTGCATCATCACTATGAGTTAAAGGGTTGGCCGGAGCCACGAGTGATAGTGCGATTTTGGATTATTTCCCTGATGTTGGTGTTAGTAGGTTTAGCGACCTTGAAAATTCGCTAGAAGTATTGAGTAACTGGAGAGACGGTCGAATTGGATATGGCAGTGCAAGATAAAGTGTTAGTCGATAAAAAACGTTTGATCCTAGGTTTGGGTCAGACGGGTTTGTCGGTGGCGCGATTTTTGCAAAGCCAAAGCCAAGCGTTTCGAGTGATGGATACTCGTACTGAGCCGCCAGGTTTAGCTGAGTTAGAGGCGCTAGCGCCAAACAGTTATTTGTTGTGGAATGAGAGTAAATTTTCTGAGTTTGATGAATTGGTGGTGAGCCCTGGGATTTCAGTGCAAACCGCTGAATTCCAACAAGCGCGAGAGCAGGGCGTTAAGATCATTGGCGATATTGAACTGTTTGCGCAAATGAACAATAAGCCGGTGATTGCGATCACCGGTTCTAACGGTAAAAGTACCGTGACCGATTTGCTGGCGCAGCTGATTAATGCTAGCGGAAAAACCGCAGAAATTGGTGGCAATTTCGGAGTTCCGGCTTTGGATTTATTGCAGTCGGATGCAGATTTTATAGTGCTTGAGCTTTCCAGTTTCCAGTTGGAAACGACTTATAAACTGCAACCTTTGGCAGCGACCATTTTAAATATAAGTGAAGATCATTTGGATCGTTATCAGTCTTACCAAGACTATATCGACGCTAAACAGCGGATCTACCGTCGTGCCAAAACAGCCGTTATCAACCATAACGATGAACAGACTTGGTCTTTGATGGATCAGCAGTTGGAATTTGGCTTAGTGCCATCTGAAGATGGCGATGATGAGCTGGTAACTTGGCAAGTGAATACGCAAAGCAAAACTATTGAGCGAAGTGGTGAGAAGGTTTTGGCGCTAAATGAGCTACGCTTACAAGGTACTCATAACGGCTTAAATTTAGCTGCCGCTTTTGCTTTACTCGAAGCGGCAGATATTGAAATTAACCAGCCAGTGCTTGAAGCGGCTAAGCGCTACTCAGGACTAGAGCATCGCTGTCAGTTTGTGACGGTAAAAAATGGCGTGACCTACATCAACGATTCTAAAGCAACCAATGTAGGCGCAACATTAGCCGCAATAGAAAGTTTTTCGCCGCTATTTGATGCAATGATTTTGATTGCTGGCGGTGATGCTAAAGATGCAAACCTTGAGCCTTTAGCGCCTGCTCTTAATCAATCGGTAAGTCAGCTAGTGGCCTTTGGTAAAGACGGCAAGACGTTAACACTACTGGCTCCAGAAAAAAGTCATCTGGTGGCCAATCTTGCTCAAGCTTTAGTTAAAGCTCAGCAATTGATTAAACAACAATCTTTAGAAAATTGTTTGGTGTTATTGTCACCAGCTTGCGCCAGTTTGGATATGTTTAACAACTATCAAGAACGTGGCGATAAGTTTATGAAGTTAGTGAGGGCCTTAGCATGATGGCTCAAAACTTCTTAAAGTTGGGGGATTTTGTCGAGCAGTGGCAAGTGTCCGATCCGCGCACCAAACTCGATCCTTGGCTACTGGGACCTGTGGTGATTTTATTGGCGATTGGTTTAGTGATGGTCGCTTCAAGTTCGATGCCGTATGCCGAAGACAACATGAATGGCAATGAGTACCACTTCTTAATTCGTCATGGGATTTATTTGCTAATTGCGCTAACTGCTTCGGTCTGTGTATTACAGCTCGAAACCCGCTTCTGGCAAGTCTATGGCCCTTATTTCTTGCTGCTAGGTATCGTTTTACTGATTGCGGTGTTGGGCATTGGCCGTGAGATTAACGGCAGTAAGCGTTGGATAGGTTTAGGACCATTGACGCTGCAACCTGCGGAACTGATGAAATTTTTCTCGGTAATTTATTTAGCTGGTTATTTGGTGCGTCGCAGTGATGAACTGCAAACGCAAGTCAAAGGTTTTATGAAGCCGCTCATTTTGATTGCCTTGATTGTCGGTTTGTTGTTACTACAACCAGATTTTGGCTCTTCGGCGGTGATTGTAGCGACTGCTTTGGCCATGCTGTTTTTAGCGGGCGCTCGCTTATGGCAGTTTGTGACTTTAAGTCTTGGCGTTGGCGCTGTGATGGCGGTGGTGGTGCTAAAAGCTCCCTATCGAGTTAAGCGCTTGGTCAGCTTTTTAGATCCTTGGGCGGATCAATTTGGCAGTGGTTATCAACTGGTGCAATCGCTAATAGCCTTTGGTCGTGGTGATTGGTTTGGTGTTGGGCTTGGCAACAGCTTACAAAAACTGTCTTATTTACCGATGTCGCATACTGATTTTATTTTCTCGGTGTATGCCGAGGAATTTGGTTTTATTGGCGTAATGCTGGTGATAGCGCTGTTTGTGATTATCTTTATGCGCTGCTTATCAATTGGTCGCCGCGCTTTGAAGATGGAAGAGTATTTCTCTGCCTATTTATGCTACGGCTTTGGCTTCTGGTTAAGTCTGCAAGCGATAATCAATATTGGTGTGGCGAGCGGTGCCTTGCCAACCAAGGGCTTAACATTACCCTTTATTAGTTATGGTGGTAATGCCTTGATCGTTAGCTGTATGGCGGTGGCGATTTTGCTGCGGATCGATTTTGAAATTCGACGTAAAGAACATGAATACAGTGCTGTTAAACGAGCCTATGGAGGAGAAAATGAGTAAAACAATTCTTCTAATGGCAGGAGGCACTGGCGGTCATATTTTCCCAGCATTAGCTGTTGGTCACTATTTGCAAAACCAAGGGTGGAACTTGCACTGGCTTGGCTCTGAAGGTGGTATGGAAGAAACCATTGTCAGCAATCATGGCATTAAAATTAGCTTACTGCCTGTCAAAGGTATTCGTGGCAAAGGACTCGTGTCGTTATTGAAAGCGCCTTTTACCATTGCCTCGAACGTGATGGCTGCCAAGAAAATTATCAAGCAAGTTAAACCTGACGTGGTGCTGGGTATGGGCGGTTTTGCTAGCGGGCCAGGTGGTTTGGCAGCAAAGCTGTGCGGCATTCCAGTGGTTATTCATGAACAAAATGCCATTGCGGGTATGACCAATAAGCTGCTGCACAAAGTCAGCAAATTTACTTTGCAGGCTTATCCCGGCGCTTTTGGTAATGCCAAAAAAGTGGTAACCACTGGCAATCCAGTGCGCAAAGATATTTACGAAAAGGCAAAGCAATCGCTTCCGTCGGCGGAAGAAGGGAAAGTTAATCTGTTAGTTGTCGGCGGCAGTTTGGGCGCGCAGGTGTTTAACCAGAAAGTGCCAGAGACATTAAATATTGTGAATCATGGTCTGCTTATTGATGTTAAGCATCAATCGGGTCGCGGCAAGGCGGCGGAAGTCGAAGCCGCTTATCAGGCGGCAACTAACGAGCGCCTGACTTTTGAAGTGCTGGAGTTTATTGAAGATATGGCGGCGACCTATGAGTGGGCGGATCTGGTGATTTGCCGTGCTGGGGCTTTAACCGTTGCAGAGGTCGCAATGGCAGGTCGCGCGGCAGTGTTTGTGCCTTTCCCGCATGCGGTGGATGACCATCAAACACACAATGCGCGCTACCTTGCTGATCAAGGTGCAGCGGTAATTATTCAGCAACACGATTTGTCACCGCAACGTTTAGCCGAGCAAATTACCGCATTAGCGAATAATAAAAAACACCTAGTAGAGATGGCCCAGAAAGCTCAAAGCTTGGCTATGCCCAATGCCACCCAAGAGGTAGCTGATTACTGCATTCAAGCGGCTGGCGTTAGTTCAAAGTCAGACGGCGCGCAAGGAGAGGAAGTATGAATAACTCTGCGATGATGCAACAAATTCCTGAGATGCGTCGCATCAAGCGGATCCATTTTGTCGGCATCGGTGGCGCTGGCATGAGCGGTATCGCTGAAGTATTGGTCAATTTAGGTTATCAGGTTTCAGGCTCGGATTTGCGCCAATCGCGAGTAACTGATCGACTAAAAGAACTGGGCGCAGAAATCTTTTTTGGCCATCGTAGCAACAACGTTTTGGATGTGGACGTAGTGGTAGCCTCGACCGCGATTTCAGAATCGAATCCCGAGATAGCTACGGCCCGCGATAGACGGATTCCGATCGTGCCACGGGCAGAAATGTTAGCGGAATTGATGCGTTATCGACATGGCGTGGCGGTTGCGGGCACTCATGGTAAAACCACGACCACTAGTTTAATCGCCAGTATTTATGGCGAAGGCGGTTTGGATCCAACGTTTGTGATTGGCGGTTTGCTTAACAGCGCTGGCAGCAACGCTCGCCTTGGAACTAGTCGTTACTTTATTGCAGAAGCGGATGAAAGCGACGCTTCGTTTTTACACTTACAGCCGATGGTTTCAATTGTCACCAACATTGATGCTGATCATATGGAAACTTACGGTGGTGATTTTAAAGTTTTGGAAAATAACTTTGTCGAGTTTTTGCATAATTTGCCTTTCTATGGCTTGGCTGTTTTGTGCATCGACGATGAAACGGTGGAAAATCTGATCCCAAGAGTAACTAGGCCAATTGTCACCTACGGCTTTAGCGCTAAAGCCGATGTGCGCGCGGTTGATTTTGAACAAGTCGGTACCCAAAGCCGTTTTAAAGTGGTGCGGCGTGGACATTCTGGTGCGTTAGAGATTCGTTTGAATTTGCCAGGGCAACACAATGTACAAAATGCGCTAGCCGCTATCGCGGTGGCAACGGAAGACGGAGTTGCTGATGAAGCCATTCAAAAAGCCTTAGCTGACTTTGGTGGCATTGGTCGTCGCTTTGAAATTTATGGCGATTATCAAGTTAACAATGCTGATGGGAACAGTATGACAATTGGTTTGATGGACGATTATGGTCATCACCCCAAAGAAGTGGAGGCGACCATTAAAGCCATGCGCCAGAGCTGGCCAGAGCGCCGCTTGGTGATGGTTTATCAGCCACACCGCTATACCCGAACGCGTGATTTGTATGAAGATTTTTGTCAGGTGTTATCGGAAGTGGATGTTTTGCTGTTGTTAAAAGTTTATCCCGCTGGCGAAGAGCCGATTGCGGGCGCTGACAGTCGTTCGCTATGTTTTAGCATTCGTCAGCGCGGCAAAATTGATCCAATTTTTGTCGAAGATCAGGAAGAGCTAGAAAAGGTGTTACCGGGCGTTTTACAAGACGGCGATATGGTGCTCACGCAAGGCGCGGGCAATGTGGGCGGCTTAGCGCCCAAATGGTCGTCATTGGGTATGCAATTAGACAGCAATGACAAAGAAACATAGGAGAGTCAACAACCAATGAGTCTGAAACCAGAAATGAAATCACAATACGGCAAGGTTGCTGTATTACTCGGCGGTTTTTCTGCAGAGCGTGAGATTTCATTGCTTACCGGAGCGGCAGTGTTGAAAGCCTTAATTGAGGCTGGGGTGGATGCTCATCCGGTGGATCCGGAACAAGATGGTTTGGCGGCGATTGTTGAGGGTGGCTTTGATCGCGCTTGGAATGCGCTGCATGGGCGTGGCGGTGAGGATGGTCAGATTCAAAGCTTTTTGCAATTACAGGGTATTGCCTACACGGGCTGCGGGGTAATCGCTTCGGCCTTATCCATGGACAAGCTGAGAACCAAATTGGTTTGGAAAGCCTTGGACTTGCCAGTGGCACCGCATGTGATGGTTGCTACCCAAGCGTTAAGCGATAGCGAAGCACAAAGCTTGCTGGACTCTTTGGGTGGCAGCGTCATGGTCAAGCCGATCCGCGAAGGCTCCAGCGTTGGTATGGCAAGAGCCAGCAATGTTGAAGAGTTGCAACAGGCGGTAGCTAAGGCCAGTGAGTTTGATAAAGAAGTTATGTTAGAGCAATGGGTGGATGGCGATGAATTTACCGTTGCTATTCTTAGTGGTAAAGAGTTTGGTGATAAGGCGCTACCGAGTATTCACATGATCACGCCCAATGATTTTTATGATTATGAAGCAAAATATCAAACGAGCAGCACGCAATATCATTGCCCCAGCGGTTTAAGTGCCAAAGAAGAAGCGCAGCTACAAGCGATTGCCTTAAAGGCATTTCATGCGGTGGATGGTCACGGCTGGTCGCGAGTAGATTTTTTGCGCGACAAAGTGACTCGAAACTGGGTTTTATTGGAAGTCAATACCATTCCAGGTATGACCCAAACCAGCTTGGTGCCTAAGGCGGCAAAAGTTGCGGGAATGAGTTTTGAATCTTTGGTATTAAAAATTTTAGATACCAGTTTTATTGAACGTAAATAAGGTAGACAAAGGTAAAAGAACAGGCAGATGGCAAAAAAGCATAACCAAAGAAACGTTAGAAAAACTGCAAAGAGCTCGTCAGGCGTGGCTCAATCAGTTTCTGCGTCTTGGTTAACGGTTAAAAACTCCATGAAGTGGCTCTTAGGCTTGCTCGCTGGTGCGGTTTTTGCGTTGTCGCTTATTGGTATTTCGGTGTGGTTAATCGGATTGGAAACCAGTAATTGGTTTCCGCTTAATCGGCTTGAGGTCAAAGGCCAAGAATACACCCAAGCGCAGGAGCTGTACCAAACGTTTCAAGCGATTGAGGATCGAGGCTTTTTCTCGATGAACATTGAACAAGCAGAAGCGGATATTTTGGCTTTGCCTTGGGTAAAGAAAGTGCAGCTTAGAAAAGTTTGGCCAGAAACGTTGAACTTGCAGATTGAAGAACACGAGCCACTTGCCTATTGGGGCGCTAATGGGGTGGTGTCGACACAAGGCCATGTGTTTTATCCCAACGAGCTGCCGCAAGAAAACTGGTTGGTGTTAAGTGGTCCTGAGACGATGGCGGCTGAGTTAACGGATCTGTTGCAAGATTATCAGCAGCAACTGGATCAAAAGCAATTGCGTATTGAGTCGATGCAACTGACTGATCGCGGCGCTGTTAGTTTGGAGCTTAACGATGGAGTTATCGTTAAGCTTGGCAAAATTCAGGTTGCAGAACGATTGCAACGATTGATCGAACAATTTGATTTGGTAAAGCAATACAAAAAAGCGCCTTTGGCTTATTTGGATTTACGTTATCAAAACGGTTTAGTAGCTTCCTGGCAGGAGCCAGCGCTACCAAGTGACACAAAGCAATAGGTAAACAGCGATGTCAAAATCTGGGGAAAAACGTTTAATTGTCGGCCTTGATATAGGTACTTCTAAGGTAGTGGCGATTGTAGGTGAAGTCAGCGGCGATGATTCAGTCGATATTATCGGCATTGGTTCACATCCGTCGCGCGGCCTGAAAAAAGGGGTGGTGGTGAATATCGAATCTACTGTGGCTTCTATCCAAAGAGCGATTGAAGAGGCTGAGCTGATGGCGGGTTGCCAAATCCATTCGGTCTATACCGGCATCGCGGGCAGCCACATTAAAAGTTTAAATTCGCACGGCATAGTGGCAATTAAAGATCACGAAGTTGGCTCGTCCGACGTTGAGCGCGTGATCGATGCTGCTAAAGCAGTAGCCATTCCAGCGGATCAAAAGATCCTGCACGTGCTACCACAAGAGTTCATCATCGATAACCAAGAGGGCATTCGCGAGCCAGTGGGAATGTCTGGCGTTCGATTGGAAGCCAAGGTGCATATGGTAACTGGAGCGGTTTCGGCTGCGCAAAACATTACCAAATGCGTTGCTCGTTGTGGTCTTGAAACTGAGGATGTGATTTTAGAACAGCTTGCCTCGAGTCATGCTGTCTTGACGGATGATGAAAAAGAGTTGGGTGTTTGCATTATCGACATCGGCGGCGGCACTACTGATATTGCGATCTTTACCGGCGGCGCTATTCGCCATACTGCAGTGATCCCTATCGCAGGCGATCAAGTGACAAACGATATTGCGGTGGCGCTGAGAACGCCTACTCAGTTCGCCGAAGAAATTAAAATTAAATATGCCTGCGCTTTGCGTCAATTGATTAATCAAGACGAAACGATTGAAGTGCCTAGCGTTGGCGAGCGGGAACCAAGACGCTTATCGCGACAGATTTTAGCGGACGTGGTTGAGCCGCGTTACAGCGAATTGTTTGAGCTGGTGCAGGCCGAAATCCGTCGCAGTGGCTTTGAAAGCATTATTGCGGCAGGCATGGTGATTACTGGTGGCGGCTCTAAGATGGAAGGCGTGATTGAGTTGGCTGAAGAAGTGTTCCACATGCCAGTGCGTCAAGGGATGCCACAGCACATCAAAGGTTTGGTGGATGTGGTGAAAAATCCGATTTATGCCACCGGCGTCGGTTTGTTGCTTTATGGCAAGGATGATGCGGGTCATCATCGTGAGCGCAATACCACTAACTTTAACGGTTTGTGGGAGCGCATGAAGAGTTGGTTTGGTGGCTGGTAAGCGATCAAACAAGCAAAAGTAGTAAGTGATTTTTAGTGAGTTTTTTGAAACAGGTAAACGAAATGAAGGGGAAGTGTTATGCCTAATATGTTTGAACTAGTCGATAGCTGCCAAAACAGCGCTATCATTAAAGTTGTCGGAGTTGGCGGCGGCGGTGGCAATGCCGTTGAGCACATGGTGCAAGCTAACATCGATGGTGTTGAATTTATTTGTGCCAATACGGATGCACAGGCTTTGTCGGCTTCGTCGGCCAAGACCACTATCCAAATTGGTCAAAATATTACTCGAGGCCTTGGCGCTGGCGCCAACCCGGAAGTGGGACGTCAGGCGGCCATGGAAGATCGCGAGCGGGTGATGGAAGTGTTGCAAGGCTCGGATATGGTCTTTATCACCGCTGGCATGGGTGGCGGTACTGGCACTGGCGCGGCGCCGGTGATTGCCGAGATTGCTAAAGAAATGGGTATTCTGACGGTAGCCGTGGTGACCAAGCCGTTTAAGTTTGAGCGCAAAAAGCGCATGATGCTGGCCGAGCAGGGTATTGATGAGCTACGAAATGTAGTGGACTCTTTGATCATCATTCCTAACGATAAGTTGGTGGCGCAGTTTGCCGGTTTACGTTTGACCGAAGCTTTTGCATCAGCGAACTCTGTCTTGCATGGTGCGGTACAAGGCATTGCCGAGTTAATCACTTGCCCTGGTCTGATTAATGTGGATTTTGCTGACGTAAGAACCGTGATGGCCGAGCAGGGGCAAGCGATGATGGGTACTGGCATTGCTTCAGGCGAAGGTCGCGCGCAGATCGCAGCGGATATGGCGGTGGCGAGTCCATTGCTAGAAGATGTGGATCTGTCAGGTGCTCGCGGTATTTTGGTTAACATCACTGCGAACGAAGATTTCACTATCGATGAGTTCTCGGAAGTGTGTGAAGTGATCGAAGATATTGCGCATGAAGATGCGACCGTAGTGGTCGGTACTGCGATTGACCAAGCAATGGGTGATGAAATTCGGGTCACCGTTGTGGCTACTGGTTTAGGACAAGAAGCGGGAATGCGTTTGGTGAGCAACAATAACCAAGAGACAGCACGTAAAGCGAGCGGTGAGATGGACTACAATAAGCTAGACTTGCCTCCCGCTCTACGCCAGCAAGCCGGCGCGAGCAGCGAAGAAATGGCACAAGAGGCCCAACAGAAGATGGCGGTGGGTAGCGATGTGGACAATTTCTTGGATATTCCTGCCTTCTTGCGTAAGCAGGCGGACTAGTTAATCCTTGCTGTTTTGACTTTAGTCAGCGACGGTTCAGATTGAGGCCTGATAATAGGCTGAAATTTGAAACTAATCGCTGGATTAGGGTTCACAGAGATAAGGAGTGGATCCCTTCAACCCTCCTTATCTCGCATTTGTACCTTTGAGTACAAGCTTATGAAGGGCGCGTAAAATTATTTGACAATTAGCATATGTAAAATTAGGCTAAAGAAAATTCAAACACTTGTTCAAAAAATGTTCAAAAAATGTTCAAACAAGTGAAACTTTATGTTAATATGCGCTAAAAATAGCGTTATATTTTAGCTAAGATATTGATTTATTTAGAAATTGACGATTGTTAGCGACTAAAACAGTATCTAAGTGGAGAAGTGAATGATTCGACAAAGAACTTTGAAGACGACCATTCGAGCAACTGGCGTTGGTTTACATACGGGTGAAAAGGTTTACTTAACCTTGCGTCCTGCGCCAATTGATAATGGTATCGTGTTCCGTCGTGTTGACCTTGATCCTGTGGTTGAAATTCAGGCGAAGCCGGATAATGTGGGTGATACCACTATGTCTACTTGCTTAGTGCAAGATGGCGTGCGTATTTCGACCGTTGAGCACTTGCTGTCGGCAATGGCTGGTTTGGGTATTGATAATGCCTTTATCGACGTTTCCGCACCTGAAGTTCCGATTATGGACGGTAGTGCGAGCCCATTCGTATTTTTATTGCAATCTGCTGGCGTGGCTGAGCAAAATGCTCCTAAGAAATTTATTCGCATTAAAAAGCGTGTGAAAGTGGAAGATGGCGATAAGTACGCAATCTTCGAGCCTTTTGATGGCTTTAAAGTCGCTTTTACTATTGATTTCGATCATCCGGTCTTTAAGAAAAGCCGACAAACTTCGGTGATCGATTTCTCCAGCACCTCCTTCGTAAAAGAAGTAAGTCGTGCGCGTACCTTCGGTTTTATGAAGGACATAGAATTTTTACGCCAAAACAATTTGGCGTTGGGCGGAAGCCAAGAAAATGCCATCGTGATGGACGATTACCGTGTGTTAAACGAAGACGGTTTGCGTTATGACGATGAGTTTGTAAAACACAAAATTTTAGATGCAATTGGTGATTTGTTCTTATTGGGCTACAGCTTAGTCGGCTCTTTCTCTGGCTATAAGTCAGGGCATGCTTTGAACAACCAATTGATTCGGAGTTTGATGGCCGATGAGTCGGCTTGGGAATTGGCTACTTTCGAAGATGAAAAAGCAGCGCCAATCTCCTACATTATGAATCCGGCGTTAACTTCGTAACTTATTGATGTTGACTGCTCGAAGTTACAACTGAACAAGGGAACTGGCGCTTATTGGCGCCAGTTGTCGTCTTTAGGCTGGTAAAAAGATAACGAATAAAACAACAGCTTAGTAGCTACTTTTGTTCGATTTTTTTAACAAAATGCTGTAACTTCAGCCAGTAATAATTTACCGGCTAGAGATTAAAAGTTAGGTCGAATTTTAATGTCGATACTGACTAGCGAAGGGTAGCCATTGGCTCGTAGCTGAGTAAGTAGCTCAGGGCCTAGGTACCTAAGTCGATTCGCCCAGACGGCGCTATCGGCGAAGAGTGTGAGCACATCGCTGTTGATTTGAGCAACTTTGCAATGGGCTTGTAACTCTTCTGGCAAGAATTGTTCTATGCCACTAGAGATGGATTTAAGGTTTTTAGCTTTATCGAGTAGCTGTTTTAAATGACCCTCAATGGGCCTATCTAAACTGTCAGCCACCGATTTAGCTCGGAATGGACGCTTCATGGCTCTTGTTGATGTTTATCTTCGGGCTAAATTGTGTGTCAGCTAAGATTTTAAGCTGATAAAGATGGTTTTGTCACTTTTTCTGGCGATTTTGCCAACGGATAGAGTAAAAAAAGGTGACACAGATTGAGATTGTTGAGTAGATGCGAATTACAGTTATCAAAAGTACGCAGCAAGGAATTAAAGCTTTAGAAATGAATCGTTCGAGACTAATGGCAACGACTATGCTCGCAGTATTGAGCCTAGCAGTAGTGATCGCCTTAACGGTGGTAATTACGCGTTGGTCTATGGAGCAAGATTTGGTTAGCGAATCTGCCATTAAGCAGTGGAACCAAGAGCTTGTAACTCAAAAAGAAGAGTTATTGGCGGCCAAAGAACGCTCCGAGCAGCAGATCCAAGCCTTGTCTAGCCGTCTTGCTGGACTACAAGCGCACTTATTGCGTTTAGATGCCATGGGCAATCGGGTGGCTTCTGATATGGGTATTGCTGAGGAATTTGCTTTTTCTCAAGAGCCAGCGATTGGTGGTGCTGAAAGCTCGCCTTACGCGTCCAATGCTCAGTATGAAGACGTGGCTTCAACCTTAAGCCAACTCGAAAACAACATTTTGCAGAAAGAGCAACAGCTAAGTGCGCTAGAAGCAATTGTATTTGATAAAGACATCAACGCCGAGCAAAAAATCAGTGGTCGCCCTATTGTCAAAGGTTGGTTGTCTTCGCCCTATGGCAATCGCGCGGATCCTTTTACCGGTAAAAAAGATTGGCATCCAGGTATCGATTTTGCTGCGTTAGCGGGCTCGGAAGTGATTGCCACTGCTGCTGGCGTGGTAACCACTGTGGGTAGCAAGTCTGGATACGGAAAATTCATTGAAATCAATCACGGCGATGGTTTTAGCACCCGCTATGCCCACAACAAGGAATTGTTGGTCAAGAAAGGCGACATGGTAAAGAAAGGGCAAGTTATTGCCAAAGTGGGTAATACTGGCCGCTCTACGGGCCCACACGTGCATTATGAAATCATGAAAAATGGTCGTAAACTCAACCCCTATCGTTACATCAAAAACTAAAGTTTAGTCATTATTTGAAAAAGAGGCGTAAGGCCTCTTTTTTTGTGCTTTTTTGACGAGTTTTGGCTTGTTTTTACCGAATTTAACCCCATAAGAAACACTAATAACTTGCAGCTAAGCAAGGGCGCTCTAACAGTGCCCCAGACGAGCATACGTCGGATCTGCGGATTTTTCATTTACAGCTGACGGATTATCGGTACAATCATTGGCTTTATCGTTTAAAATCGGCATCTTAAGCGTATTGACGCGAATAAGCCTTAACCCTAAATAAGATAACAATCATGGCCTTTTTAAAAAAATTATTTCCAAACCGTAACGACCGAAATTTAAAAAAACTTCGTAAGCCTTTGGCTAAAATTAATGGTTTAGAAGACGATTATGAAAAGCTTAGCGATGATGAATTAAAAGCTAAAACTGAAGAGTTTAAACAGCGCCACCAGCAGGGTGAATCGCTTGACGACTTAATGCCAGAGGCTTTTGCCGCGGTGAGAGAGGCCAGTAAACGTACTTTAGGGATGCGCCATTTCGACGTCCAATTGATTGGTGGCATGGTGTTGCACAATGGCAAAATTGGCGAGATGCGCACTGGTGAGGGTAAAACTTTGGTGGCGACACTGCCAGTGTATCTGAACGCTATTTCTGGCAAAGGTGTGCACGTTATTACGGTCAACGACTATTTGGCGAAACGTGATGCCGAATGGATGGCGCCAGTTTACAGCTTTCTTGGCATGAGCGTTGGGGTGATTTTATCAGGCCAATCCCATGATCAGAAAAAAGAAGCTTACAGCGCCGATATTACCTACGGTACCAATAACGAATATGGTTTTGATTATCTGCGCGATAACATGACCTTTAACAAAGAAGAGCGAGTCCAACGCGATTTAAACTTTGCGGTGATTGATGAAGTCGACTCGATTCTGATTGATGAAGCGCGCACACCATTGATTATCTCTGGCGCAGCAGAAGATAGCTCAGAAATGTATCGTGCGATTGATACCCTAATTCCTTTGTTAGAAGCTCAAGATAAAGAGTCCGAAGAAGGCCAAGAGGATACTGGCGATTACACCATTGATGAAAAAGCCAAGTCTGCAAACTTGACCGAACGCGGCCAAGAACGGATCGAAGAGTTGCTGATCAATAATGGCCTGATTCAAGAAGGACAGAGCCTCTACAGTCCTTCAAGCCTGATATTATTACACCATGTGAATGCTGCTTTGCGCGCCCATACTTTATTCAAAAAAGATGTGGACTATATCGTTAAAGATGGGGAAGTGGTGATTATTGACGAACATACCGGCCGTACTATGGAAGGACGCCGTTGGTCAGAAGGCTTACACCAAGCGGTTGAGGCTAAAGAAAAAGTTCAGATCCAAAACGAAAATCAAACTCTTGCTTCTATTACGTTCCAGAACTATTTCCGCTTGTACGAAAAACTCTCCGGTATGACCGGTACGGCAGATACCGAAGCGCCGGAGCTATTAAGTATTTATGGTTTGGAAGTGGTGGTTATTCCTACCAATAAACCTATGGCACGTGATGACCGCGGTGACTTAATCTATTTGACCAAAAAAGAAAAGTACCAAGCGATTATCGAAGAAATTAAAGAGTTGCAAGCTAAAGGGCAGCCAGTGTTGGTGGGTACTGTTTCGATCGAGTCATCAGAGTTAATCTCCAATGAGCTCACGCAAGCAAAAATCAAACACAATGTACTTAACGCTAAATTCCACCAAAAAGAAGCGGAAATCATCGCTCAAGCAGGTCGTCCAGGTACCGTGACCATCGCGACCAACATGGCTGGTCGTGGTACTGATATCGTGCTCGGTGGTAATTTAAAAGCGGATATTGAGGCTTTGGGCGAAAATCCAAAAGAAAGCCAAATTGAAACTGCTAATGCGCAGTGGAAAGAGCGTCATCAAAAAGTTTTAGAGGCTGGTGGCTTGGCAATTATCGGTACTGAGCGACATGAATCTCGCCGGATCGATAACCAGCTGCGTGGTCGTTCAGGTCGTCAAGGTGATCCTGGTATGAGCCGTTTCTATTTGTCGCTTGAAGATGACTTAATGCGAATTTTCGCCTCTGAGCGTCTGGGCATGATGATGCAGCGCTTAGGCTGGGAAGAAGGTGAAGCGTTGGAGCACCGAATGGTCTCAAGAGCAATTGAAAATGCGCAACGCAAGGTCGAGCAGCGCAACTTTGAGATCCGCAAAAACTTGTTGGAATATGATGATGTGGCCAACGATCAACGCCGCGTGATTTACGAGCAACGTAATGACTTGATGGAACTGGACGACATATCTGAAACGATAGTGGCGATGCGTGAAGATGTGATCAATGACACCATTAGTGAATATATTCCGCGTCAATCGATCGAAGATATGTGGGAAATTCCTGCGTTGGAAGAACGTTTGCAACAAGATTTTGCGATTGATTTACCAGTCAAAACTTGGCTCGATAATGACGACAATCTGGATGAAGATGGTTTGCGTGAAAAGATTTATGCAGAAATTCAAGCGGCTTACCAAGCCAAAGAATCTAACTTGCCGCAGCCAGAATTAATGCGCACTTTGGAAAAGCAGGTGATGCTACAACACTTGGATATGCACTGGAAAGAGCATTTAGCTAACATGGATCACCTTCGCCAAGGTATTTGGATGCGTAGTCACGCGCAGAAAAATCCTAAGCAGGAATATAAGCGTGAGGCGTTTGAATTATTCTCTTATATGCTGGATCGTTTGAAAAATGATGTGGTGACGGTTTTATCGAAAGTTCAGTTCCAAATGCCGGAAGAAGTTGAAGCGATGGAGCGTACTTCATCCCAGCAAAACATGAACTTTGAGCACGACTCGGCTTCGGCAATGCCGCAAGAAGAAACGGTCGCTAAGCAGGCGGAAACTTTTGTTCGAGAGCAGCCTAAAGTGGGGCGTAATGAACCTTGCCCTTGCGGCTCAGGCAAAAAATTTAAACAGTGTCATGGTAAAGTGACCCAATAATAATCATAAAAAGGAAAGCTGGAGCTTTCCTTTTTTGAGTCTTGTTGAAAAGTTCTCTTGTTGAGAGATTCCCATGAATCATAGTCTTCACGTCGCCGTAGCAGTAATCCAGATCCAAGATCGAATACTGATCGCCAAGCGTCCGCAACACCTACACAAAGGTGGCTATTGGGAGTTTCCCGGCGGTAAAGTCGAAAATGGTGAGCCAGTTCAGACAGCTTTGGTTCGGGAATGCCAAGAAGAGTTGGCCATCACCCCCTTGCGTTTTACCCCATTAAAGACCATTCGGCATGATTACCCTGAAAAGTCGGTGTTACTTGATGTCTGGCGGGTTAATGATTATTTAGGGGTACCCAAAGGCCTAGAAGGCCAGCCACTATTTTGGTGTCCACTAGATAAGCTGACTGAATACCAATTTCCAGAAGCTAACCTGTCCATCTTAGAACTGCTTAGTCATTCTAGAGCGGTTTAGTGATCAATCCGAAGTCTCTTTAGCCAGCTGTGTGACGGTTTCCGGATCCAGTGTTTGTCCGGCTATTTTGTGCAACTCGCTAGCCCATTCGCCCAAATCAATTAGTTTACAACGCTTACTACAAAAAGGTTTATCTTGGTTGGATTCGAGCCACGCCACTGACTTTTGGCAAGTCGGGCAAGCTACGATTAGATCTTTTTTAGCCATGGGAAAATTTATTTCTCTTTTGTGGTGCTCTTTGAGCTGTTTTATTACTGTTTAGCTTGATGTGTAGAGATAATGCCACTAGCAAATGGCAATTTCAAATTGGCGCTGCTGATCGCAAGCGACTATATCAGCTTCGTGTTCGCTTTTATTGGGAATTAAAAACCGAATATTGAAGCAGTGTTTGGAGCCACTTACCTCGGGAAAGCAAGGCTCGCTACTATCGAGTTTTATTCGAACCATTTGCGGATTACTGCTTTTATCAAAATTATGTTGGTAGCGACCAGCATAAGCAGTTCTCAGTGCGAAAGGTGCGTTTTCACGAAACAATCGCAATAAAATTTTTAGGCATTGATGCAAGCCTGAGAAGTGCGAAAACCATTGTTCAAATCGCAGCAATCGCTGAGCAAAAGGTTGGTGTAAAAACTGATGCAGCTCTGGTAAGCCAAAACTGCAAGACCCACCCGGGATACGCATACGATTATTAATCAGTTCGATAAAGCGTTCCTTTCTTAGCTTTGAACCAAATTTACCCGGATAATGGCTGATCCATTGAAAAATCTTTTGTAACTGGGTTAAAAAAGTTTTTAATTTGAGTTCGTCAATATAAGGGCTTTCGGCTAGCTGTTGAAAATGGAGTTTTTGTTGCTCTAACTCTTTCAGTAAGTCGCCTTTAATATCGCCACGGTCTAGGCAGTCGAGGATCTCTAATAGGTTATGCAGAGCGCCAACGTGGCTAATTTTGGAGTCGCGGTTTTGTAGCTTAAGCTGCGCATCGAGCAAATTCTCAAGTCGTAAATAGGTTCGCACCTGCTCATTAAGAGGGAACTCGTAGAGGATGATTTGGCTATCCTTATTATTAACGACGGTGTTAGCGACGGTGCTTTGTGAGTCAGGGCTGGCTGCTGTTGGCATAAGTTCCTTACTAGCTGCTGCGCAAAGTTTTAATCTAGCAGAGAGTTATTCTGCTAGCATTACATAGTGCTTATGCAGTTTTATAACCTGATGCTCTAAGTATTGCAAATCTTTGCTGTTATCAATGACATCGTCGGCGATAGAAAGCCTTTGCTCGCGGCTTGCTTGTGAGGCAAGTATCGCTTTTGCTTGCGTTTGGTTTGTTTGGTCGCGAGCCATCAAACGCTGTAATTGGACTTCAGCAGGGCAGTCAATTACCAATATTCGGTCGAAAGTTTTGGCTTGGTCAGTTTCAAATGCTGTTTCAAATAACAAGGGAATAACGCTAATGGAATAAGCCGATTGCGCTTGTTGTCTTTGTTGCACCATTTCTTGTCGAATAAGTGGGTGTAGTAGCTGATTGAGCCATTGGCGCTCGGTTTCATCTTCAAACACAATAGAGCGCAGCAACTTTCGATTTAATGAGCCGTCCTTGTTTATCACTTGTGAGCCAAAATAGTCTTTAATCTGTGCTAAACCATAGCTGCCCTTAGACACCACTTGGCGAGCCACCAAGTCTGCATCAATAACGGTTACTCCAAGCCGAGCAAAAGCATCGGATACGGCTGTTTTACCTGAAGCGATCCCGCCGGTTAAGGCAACTGCAAAGCTCATGGTGTTAGTAGCTCATAGGTAGATAGTTCAGATAAAGGGTTACAGCTTAAAAAATTGCAGGTAGCTTTCGGTTAAGGGCTGACCCCAAATTAGCGTGATCCAGCCTGCGATAGCGAGGAAAGGACCGAATGGGATCTTATGATCACGACCTTTTTTACTGATTAACATCCCTAAAATGCCCAAAACAGCGCCAGTGACAGTAGAGAGGATTATCACTAAAGGTAGCATTTTAAAGCCAACAAAAGCGCCAATCGCTGCTAATAGCTTGAAATCGCCGTGTCCCATACCTTCCTTGCCGGTCAGCAGTTTAAAAAGCCAGTAAATTGACCATAGGCTTAAATAGCCCGCTAGAGCGCCGATAACCGCGGCTGGTAAGTCTGGAGCGAAAGACGGCTGAATCTTGCTCGGCGAAACCCAAATTGCAGCAAATAGGCCAAACCAAATCAGTGGCAGCGTCAGTTGATCGGGTAGAATTTTATGATCGTAATCAATAAAAGAGCCGATGATTAGGTAGCTGGTGAAAAGCAAAGCAAAAGCTAACGACCAAGAAAAACCGAAATAATAAGCGCATAAGGCGGAAGTGGTGGCGGTTAATAGCTCCACCAGCGGATAGCGGGCAGAAATTTTGCTTTGGCAGTTTTTACACTTGCCTCTAAGTAGCAGCCAGCTAATCACAGGAATATTTTCTAATGCACCAATTTGATGTTGGCATTTGGGGCATTTGGAGCGAGGTGAGACTAGGTTATACTTTTCCGGCAGCGTGTCGGTAGGACAGGAAACCGAGCATTTCGCTTCGGTTAATATTTCGGTGGCGGTAGCGCGCCATTCGCGATTGAGCATAATCGGCAGTCGGTGGATAACCACATTAAAAAAACTGCCGAATAAAAGCCCCACTATAAAAACCAAACCTACCAAAAAGGGTAGGTTTGAAGATAAAAGTTCTGTCATATTGTTATCTGTTTCGAGAATTTTTTAGAAAGCATTACCCATCTGGAAGATCGGCAAGTACATAGCGACCACTAGGCCACCGACGACTACGCCAAGGAAAACAATAACAAATGGCTCGATCAGTGAGCTAATGCCATCGACCGCATCGTCCACTTCCCCTTCATAAATATCGGCAACTTTAGCCAGCATGGCATCAACCGCGCCTGACTCTTCACCAATCGCCACCATTTGGTTGACCATATTGGGGAAAACGCCGGTAGATTGCATCGCCATATTGATTTGCATACCGGTTGTTACATCATCACGAATTTTTAAAATCGCATTTTTATGCACCGTATTACCCGATGCGCCTGCGGCTGAATTAAGTGCATCGACTAAAGGCACACCTGCAGCAAAGGTGGTGGATAGGGTTCGAGCAAAACGAGCCACCGCAGCTTTATTAATTAAAGGGCCAAAAATCGGGAATTTCAGTAAAAATCTATCTTTTAAGGCTCTAAATTTTGGCGATCTTTGATTTAATTGTGAAAAAGCTATAACCGTAGCGATGATAACGCCGAGGTAAATATACCAGTACTTTTGTACATTTTCGGATAGATTAACCACCATTTGAGTAAAAGCTGGTAGATCAGAGCCTGCGCCTTGGAATAAATTAGCAAACATAGGAACGACGTAAATTAAGAGAATTGCCGTTACTGCAATGGCTACCACCACTACTGCAGTTGGATACATCATGGCTTTTTTAATTTTGGATTTTAATGCTTCGGTTTTTTCCTTATAAGTAGCGATTCTATCAAGCATCTGTTCTAGAGTACCGGACTGTTCGCCAGCATGAATTAAGTCACAAACTAGATCATCAAAGTATTTTGTGTGCTTACGCAGCGCATCTGCAATGGGGCTACCTGATTCGATATCCGCTTTAATGCTCATCAATAACTCTTGCATGGAAGCGTTTTCATGGCCTTTACCAACAATATCTAAAGCTTGTACTAAAGGCACACCTGCCTTAATCATAGTAGCCATCTGACGTAAGAAAACCGCAATATCTCCGGGCTTAATAGCTTTTTTCCCCGAGCCAAAAGAAAAGAGTTCCGCTTGAACCTTTTGCGGGGTAATACCTTGTTTTCTTAATTGAGTTTTAACGTAGGCAGCGTCCTCGGCCTGCATCTTGCCTTTAATTTTTTGGCCTTGTTTATTAACCCCAGTATATTGGAAGGTTTTAGATCTAACCTTTTTAGTTTTTACATTTCTTTTTCTGACTGCTGTTGCCATAACGTTGTTCCTAATAATTAATTGTTACTATTCCTGAGTTACGCGGTTAATTTCTTCTAAGCTGGTTAAGCCCATTTTTATCTTATTTAAACCCGCTCGTCTTAGATCAGGAACTCCCTCTTTTTCCGCCTGATCGGAGATATCGATTGCATTACCGCCTTCCATAATAATACGTCCGGTGGCTTCTGACAAAGGCATCACTTGAAAAATACCAACTCGTCCTTTATAACCCATAGTACACTTATCACAACCGATTGGTTCATAAATGGTTAAATCTGCCAGCTCTTGCTGCTTAAATCCCTCTTTTAAAAGCGCTTCTTCAGGTAAATCGGTAATCTTTTTGCAGTGCTCACATAGTCTTCTTGCCAAGCGCTGAGCAACTACCAGATTAACGGTGGTGGCAATATTAAAAGGAGCCACTCCCATATTAACCAAACGAGTTAGCGTTTCCGGCGCCGAGTTGGTGTGCAAGGTAGATAATACCAAGTGACCGGTTTGTGAGGCCTTAATCGCAATTTCGGCAGTTTCCAAATCACGGATCTCACCGACCAGAACAATATCCGGATCTTGACGTAAAAAAGCACGTAGAGCCGAAGCAAAAGTTAAGCCCGCTTTTAAATTCACATTAACTTGGTTAACGCCTTGTAGATTAATCTCAACAGGATCTTCGGCGGTAGAAATGTTTTTATGCTCATCGTTAAGGATATTTACGCCCGTATAAAGAGTTACCGTTTTACCCGAACCAGTAGGGCCTGTAACTAATACCATACCTTGCGGCTTGGAAATGGCGTGCATAAAGTGTTCTTTTTGTTTTTCCTCAAAACCGAGCGCATCAACCCCTAGCATGGCGCTGGTCGGATCAAGAATACGCATCACGATTTTTTCGCCATATAAAGTAGGCAAGGTATTAACACGAAAATCAATCGCTTTGGTCTTAGAGATTTTTAGTTTTACCCGACCATCTTGCGGTACGCGGCGCTCCGAAATATCCAGCCCCGAAATGACCTTTAAGCGTGCTGATATACGACCCGATAATTGAATCGGCGGGCTGGCGACTTCGTGTAACATACCATCGATACGAAAGCGCACCCGATATTTTTTTTCATAAGGCTCAAAATGCAAATCCGACGCGCCTTTACGAATGGCGTCCACCAGCATTTTACTGACAAATTTAACCACCGGCGCATCGTCAGCATCGCTTGCCTGAGCATCATCTTCATCATCTTCAGCAATGGTATCCAGACTGATATTATCTAGATCGCCATCGTCCATATTGGCAAAAGATTCATTTTCTTTAGCTTCAATAATTTTCTCGATCATGGAATCGAGTTTATTGGCTTCGACTAGCACTGCTTCAATCGAAAGTCCCGTTTGAAAGCGCAACTCTTCTAGAGTTTTTAAGTTGGTCGCATCGGTAAGCCCAACAAACAATCGGGAGCCGCGTTTATAGAGCGGAATGGCTCGATGCTTACGCAGCATTTTTAGATCGACTAGGGTATCAGGAATGTCGGCAATGTTAATACTGGATAAATCAAAATAGGGATTACCAAAAGCAATCGACTGCAATTTAGCTACTTCATTGGCGTTAACCCAGTTAGCGGAAATCAGCCAGTCGAGAAGCTTTAATTCTTCTTGTCCGGCATTGGTTTTCGCTTCAATAACCTTTTCTTCGGTCAATAGCCCTTCACTCACCAATAGATGTGCCAGTCCTGACAAGTTTGCTTGCATGGATTCTCTATCCCCAAGAATTTAGTCGAATTTATTATTCTATATCCTTGAATAAAAAGCCAAAAAAGTCAATGAAATCCCTGCTTTTAAGGCCAAAAAAAAGCGAGCCTAAGCTCGCTTTTTTTTGGCTTTTTCTATTAGCGGCAATTCGCAGGACGGTACTTCTCAGGGAAGGTACCGCCAGTACAATCCCAGCTTACCCCATTGTCAGTTGCTGTCGGATCGAAGATTAATGTACCAACAGCGTCAGCAGAACCTAAAGCACCTAGTGTGTAAGTTAATACACCTGCAGCAACAGTCGTATCTGCAGTTAGGTAATTACTTTGAGCATTAGAAACATTGATACCCGCATCCGCAGCAGCAGCAGGTAGAGCGCCTGTTGAAATATAATATTCAGATACTGAAGTTTTATCTTTACCAGCGATTACAAGAGCTTCTGAAACTTTAGAACGAATAGTAAAGTCTTGATAAGCAGGAATTGCGATTGCTGCCAAAATACCGATAATCGCGATAACGATCATCAATTCGATAAGGGTAAAACCCGCTTGTTTTTTAGTTTGCATGAGAATGTCTCCTAGTTAACATAAATAAAAATGTCGAATTTGCTTCTACGTTAGTGTCCTTACTATCCCCAAATCATCAATTGACTGTCGGTAGAAGGCTTGTGCTATCACAAGAAACAGTTAAAGATTCTTATGTCAGCAAATTCTGTAAATAATAGTAAGTGGGCTGGTTCAACCGCACAAGGCTGAAATGTAAAAAATCTTGATATATGCAAAAAAACCTATCAAAACAATGGTTTACTGAGGTTTTTGACGGTTTCTTTTACATAACTACAAGCTGTTAGCACGCTATATTTACGGCTATTTAAGCCACAAACTGACGTTTTTTGTCAGTTACTAGAGCGGTAAACCAATTTTTTGCTGTCAAAAGTTGGACGATAGTACCGATTACATAGTCAATCTAAGCGATAAATCCACGGCTCTGACGTGTTTGGTCAGAGCGCCAACCGAGATAAAATCAACTCCAGTTTGGGCGATTTGGTTCAAGCTTTCGATGGTCACATTACCGGAAGCTTCGATTTTAGCGGTATGTTTATGGGTTTGGTTAATGGAAACGCCAGTTTTCATATCCTCAATCGAGAAATTATCCAGCATTATCACGTCAGCGCCGGCATCGAGCGCCTGATCGAGTTGGGAAAAGTTTTCCACTTCGACTTCCACTAAAATATTAGGGTGGTTTGCACGCGCTTTTTTTACCGCCCCTTCGATAGAGCCGTGCGAGGCGATATGGTTTTCTTTAATTAAAAAGGCATCAAAAAGCCCTATCCGATGATTACGACCTCCGCCGCAAGTGACTGCATATTTTTGAGCCAAGCGCAGCATCGGAATGGTTTTGCGCGTATCGAGCAGCTGGCAATCGGTTCCTTTTAGTTCCGCCACATAACGCGCGGTGGTAGTGGCCGTTCCTGACAGGGTTTGCAAGAAATTCATGGCGCTTCTTTCTGCCGTTAGGATGTTACGCGCGTTGCCTTTTAGGCGGCAAATGACGTCGTTGGCATTAACCTTATCGCCATCGTCACACAGCCATTCGATTTCAATAGTCGGATCGAGTTTATCGAATACCGCTTGGAACCAAGCTCTTCCCGCAATCACCGCATCTTCACGAGTAATCAAACGGCCTTCGGCAATTTTATCTGCTTCAATTAACTCTGCAGTAACGTCAATACCTCGATTATCGTAATTAAAAGCGCCTAGATCTTCGGCCAGCGCGATTTCAATGGCGCGGTCAATTTCTTTTTGTAGCGCTGCTTTATAAGGGACTTCGAACATGGTGGTTTAACTGGGTTTATGATATTGGGGTGATTATATACATTGGCTTTGGAGATGTCATAATTTATCGGCTTGATGTAGGTCATTGCGAGCCGCAAAGCAGCGGTACCTAAAGGTATTCCCTTCAGTCTCAATATCCAAAGGCTTGTATGGTATTTATTTAAAGGTTACATATTGCTGATATGAGATTACCGCGTCGCTAGAGCTCCTCGTAATGACCTAAAAAAGTTTCTCGTAATGAGGATAATGACGAATTACAATGCTTTTTAGGATAATCTAGGCCATAACTATGCCAACCATTGATCTTAAAAAGGGCTTACTAACTCAAGCTGAACAGCTATTTTCGCCGCATTTCGATGAGCGCGAGGATGCCACCGACATCAGCTTATTGGTGATCCATAATATCAGTTTGCCGCCGAATCAATTTGGTGGTCAACATATTAAGAATTTCTTCCAAGGCCATTTAGATTCAGGCTTACATCCCTATTTTAGGCTGATAGAAGGGGTTAGGGTCTCGAGTCATTTATTGATCCAGCGCGATGGTTTGGTGATTCAGTTTGTGCCTTTTCATAAGCGGGCTTGGCACGCGGGCGTTTCCAGTTTCGAGGGGCGCGAAAAGTGCAACGATTTTTCGATAGGCATTGAGCTTGAAGGAGGGGATGAGATTCCTTTTACCTCGGCCCAGTACCAACAATTGACACAGGTGACCCGCGCTTTGCTGCAAGCCTATCCGCAAATTAATCAGCAGCGAATTGTTGGCCATTCGGATATAGCCCCTGAGCGAAAAACCGATCCAGGCCGCCATTTCGATTGGCAAAGGTATTTTGCTGGTTTGGGTTAAATTGTTACATTTTCGACTTATCAGAGGGCGAATTGACATAGTCGTTTTGCTATCATGAAAACTATAACCGCAACGTAAGCTACTCATTAGGGGACACCATGGCGTTACTGGCTTTACTTATCGCTTTAGTTATTGAGCATTATTACCACAAGGATACGGGTGATGCGCGGGCAAAAGTCAGCCATCGCAATTGGTTCAGCCGCTACCAAGCAAAGATGTTGGAATGGTTTGGCGATCAGTCTTGGAACAAGGGCTGGGTTAGCCAAGCGCTGTTGTTAGTTGCCCCCGCTTTTATCATTTACTGGATTTTCGCATGGTATGAGCATGATGGTTGGTTTCATGGCGGCTTTCTAACTTCGGCTTTGATGTTGGTGCTGGCCGTGGCCATTTTAGTGGTCTGCCTAGGGCCGGAGTCACCGCGTAAAAGCCTACGCGCTTATTACAAAGCGCGAGCGGATCATCAAGATCAAACTGCTTTCGAAGCGGCGCGGGAATTTACCGGCGCGGCAACCGCCGACTCGATAGAGGAGCTCGATCTGCAAGTATCGCGCACTATTTTTAAGAAGGCGCAAACCCGCTATTTTGCGGTGGTGTTGTGGTTTATGCTGCTAGGACCTGCTGGTGCTTTATTGTATCGTTTGACCAATTGGTATCTGGATAACCAAGTTGCCAGTGGCGAAGACACTGACAGCGGAGAACCTGCAGCTACAGAGCCGAGTAATGAACAGGGCTTCGCCTATAAGCTGAACTTAATTTTGGAGTGGATCCCTGCCAGAATTAGCGCGCTGGCTTATCTATTGGCGGGCGATATGAGTGCCGGAGTTAAGAAAATTAAATCTGACTTTTTTGACTTTGATAAGGATGGACTAAGCTTTGTACAAGAGGCTGGCGAAGCCAGTTTAGGTTTTTATGAAGCGGATGATAAGCGTGGCCCTTCTCGTTGGGCGCTGAAATTGATGGAACGAGCGGCCGTCATAATTTTCGCCTTAGTGGCTCTAATGTCGCTCTTGGGTTTAGGATTCTACTAATTAATTAACACAAGTTAATTAATTTCGGAAAAGCCAAAGGCTAGCTATGACTGGTCTTAGTTGTTGTTAAATGGCGCACGGATCGCGCTGTCAGACTATCTTTTTTCAGTAAAAAAGACTAATATTGCCTTTATTCAGAATTTTGCATTTAATTAACTCAAGTTAAATACTTTAAGAGGGTGGTTTATTAATCCTCTTAATTATCAAATACTTAACTGTTAATTTTTTGCTATTCTTGTCATTTTTATGCTGTTCTTTCGGTTACAAGCTGAGGTTTTAGTAAAACCTGCTACAGGCAAACTAAAAGGCAAACTAACAAAAGGCTAAAAGATATGTCAGAAAATCAATCGTCGGGGTCGCAAGCGATGGATCCTTTAAAGAACGATATTGATCCTATCGAAACTCAAGAGTGGATCGACGCACTCGATGCGGTGATCAATGCCGAAGGGGCGGAAAGGGCTCATTACCTCTTGGAAAAGTTGGTTGCTAAAGCACGCGGAGCGGGCGCTCACTTACCGTTTGATTTAACTACTGCCTACCTTAATACGATCCCACCATCGCAAGAAGCGCATATGCCTGGCGATCAGGAAATGGAACGTCGACTAAGAGCTATTATTCGTTGGAATGCCATTGCGGTGGTGCTGCAAGCCTCGAAAAAAGACTTGGAACTGGGTGGTCACTTATCCAGCTTTGCTTCCAGTGCGACCTTGTATGATGTGGGCTATAACCACTTTTTCCACGCCGATGACGGCAAACACGGCGGTGACTTAATTTATTACCAAGGTCACTGTGCACCGGGTATTTATGCGCGCGCCTTTTTAGAAGGTCGAATGGAAGAAGAGCAACTTGCTAATTTCCGCCAAGAAGTGGATGGCAAGGGGGTATCGTCTTATCCGCATCCTTGGTTGATGCCCGATTTTTGGCAGTTCCCCACGGTTTCTATGGGCTTGGGGCCAATTCAGGCAATTTATCAGGCGCGCTTCTTAAAATATTTGGAAAATCGTGGTTTAGCCGATACCAAAGGGCGAAAAGTCTGGGCCTTCTTAGGCGATGGCGAGATGGACGAGCCAGAATCCAAAGGCGCTATCAGTCTTGCGGGTCGCGAAGGGTTAGATAATTTAATTTTTGTGGTTAACTGTAACTTGCAGCGTCTTGATGGGCCGGTTCGGGGTAATGGCAAAATTATTCAAGAGCTCGAAGGCGAATTCCGTGGTGCCGGTTGGAATGTGTTAAAAGTTATTTGGGGACGTTATTGGGATCCGCTGATTGCGCGCGATACCGAAGGTCGCTTGTTAAAAGTGATGGAAGAAACCGTGGATGGCGAATATCAAAACTGCAAAGCCAAAGGTGGCGCTTATACGCGCGAGCATTTCTTTGGTAAGGATCCCAAGCTACTCGAGATGGTTGCCAATATGTCGGATAAAGACATTTGGCGCTTAAATCGTGGCGGCCACGATCCGCATAAAGTGTACGCGGCCTATCATGAAGCGGTGAATACCAAAGGGATGCCAACCATTATTTTAGCCAAGACGGTTAAAGGCTATGGCATGGGCGACTCGGGCGAAGGGAAAAACATTTCCCATCAGGTTAAGAAGATGAATCTGGACGCGCTTAAGCACTTCCGCGATCGTTTTAATGTGCCTATTCCTGATGATAAGTTAGAAGAGGTTCCATTTTATCATCCTGGTAATGACAGCCCTGAAATCAAGTATATGCACGAGCGTCGGGCTAAGCTTGGGGGCTATTTGCCGGCGCGTCGTAAAGAATCAGCGTCGTTAGATATTCCTGAGCTGGACAAGTTTTCGGCTTTGCTTAAATCGACAGGCGAGCGTCAAATTTCAACCACTATGGCTTTTGTCCGCGCCTTAAACGTTTTATTAAAGGATAAAACCCTGAAAGAGCGCATTGTGCCGATTGTGCCTGATGAGGCGCGAACCTTTGGGATGGAAGGTTTATTCCGTCAGATTGGTATTTATTCGTCGGTAGGGCAGCTTTATGAGCCAGTGGATTCGGATCAGATCATGTATTATCGCGAAGATAAGTCGGGTCAGATCTTAGAAGAAGGAATTAACGAAGCGGGCGCTATGTCCTCTTGGATGGCGGCGGCGACCAGCTACTCTAGTAATGATTTGCCGATGATCCCGTTTTATATTTTCTATTCCATGTTCGGCTTCCAGCGGATTGGTGATTTAGCTTGGGCGGCGGGCGATATGCAGGCGCGCGGCTTCTTAATCGGCGCAACTTCCGGCCGTACCACCTTAAATGGCGAAGGTTTGCAGCATCAAGACGGCCACAGTCACATGATTTCCAGCACCATTCCGAACTGCATTAGTTACGACCCGACCTATGCTTATGAGGTGGCGGTGATCATGCGTGAAGGTATGCGCCGGATGTACAAAGATCAGGAAAATGTTTTTTATTACATCACAACCCTGAACGAAAACTACAACCATCCGGATATGCCAGAAGGTGCTGAAGAAGGCATTATTAAGGGTATGTACCAACTGACTAAAGGTAAAAAAGCCAAGAAAAAAGGCTTGAAAGTGCAATTGTTATCGTGCGGTGCAATTTTACCGGAAGTGGAAAAGGCCGCAGAACTATTGCACAAAGACTTTGGCGTCAGCGCCGATATTTGGTCGGTGACCAGCTTTACTGAGTTGGCGCGGGAAGGTCAGGCGGTGGAACGTGAGAATATGCTGCATCCTGAAAAGAAAGCGAAGTTAACTTTTGTTGAAAAATCCTTAGCTAAGCAAGAAGGGCCCGTGATAGCGGCAACCGATTATATGAAAGCCTATGCTGAACAAATTCGTAATTTTGTGAAAGCGGACTATCGGGTTTTAGGCACTGATGGTTTTGGTCGTTCGGATAGCCGTGAAAACCTTCGTCGTTTCTTTGAAGTGGATCGTTACTATGTAGCGGTAGCTGCACTTAAAGCGCTGGCGGATCAGGGGGTGATTGATGTTAAAGAAGTCACCAAAGCCATTAAGCGTTATCAGATCGATGCTGACAAAGCCGATCCAATGACCCTATAACCCAAATCGAGAATTAAGGAGAATTAGTTTGGCCGATTCAAATAAAGAGCTTACTAAAGTCAATGTTCCCGATATTGGTGATGCCGATGGGGTTGAGATTATTGAATTATTGGTGGCGGTTGGCGATACGGTGGAGCTAGAAGACGGCTTGATCGTGCTCGAAACCGACAAAGCGACTATGGAAGTGCCCTCTAGTGCTGCCGGTGAGATCAAATCTATTGCGGTAAATGTGGGGGATAAGGTTTCTGAAGGTGACTTGATTGTTGAAATCGAAGTTGCTGGTGATGCGACGGAAGCTACCTCTTCGGACTCTGATTCAGAATCTGCAGATGAAGAAACCGCTAGCGAACCGCAACAGCAAGCCACCGCAGAGCAGGAAACTGTTAATGAGTCTGAACCTGAAAGTGCATCAGCAGCCGTGAGCCAACCAATCATCATTCCTGATTTAGGCGATGCCGAAGGAGTGGATGTCATCGAAATATCGGTTTCGGTTGGCGATTCGATTGAAAAAGACGACAGCTTGATTGTGTTGGAAACTGACAAAGCGACTATGGAAGTGCCCGCTGAAAGCGCCGGTACTATTGAGTCGTTAAGCGTGAAAGTTGGCGATAAGGTTAGCCAAGGCGATCAAATTGGTACTATCTTAGCTAAAACTGCAGTGGCTTCTGCAGAACCCAAAGCTGCAGAGGAAAAGCCCAAATCGGAGCCTGCGCAAGTCGAATCATCAGCACCAACTAAATCGCAAGCTGCGCCTGCCAAAGCGCCAGTCGCGGATTATCCGGTACAAAGCTCCAATAAAGATGGCATTATTCATGCTAGCCCTGCGGTGCGTCGTTTGGCTCGTGAATTTGGCGCCGATTTATCGAAAGTCAAAGGTACAGGCCCAAAAAATCGAATTTTAAAAGAAGACGTACAAGCCTTTATCAAGTTTGAATTGTCGCGTCCGAAAGCGACCGCTGGTTCGGCGCAGGCTGCGCCCGATCTACCGGAAATCGACTTCTCCAAATTTGGTGAGATTGAAACTACCTCTTTAACCCGTATTCAGAAAATTTCCAGCGTGACCTTGCAGCGCAATTGGAATCTGATCCCGCACGTTACGCAACACGAAGATGCGGATATCACCGAAATGGACGCTTTCCGTAAGTCCATGAAAGAAGAAGCTTTAAAACAAGGGGTTCGGTTAACACCGCTAGCTTTTATTATGAAAGCTTTGGTTGCCAGTTTGAAGGAGTTTCCTACATTTAATAGCTCTTTGGCTGCTGATGGCGAAACTTTGGTCTTGAAAAAATACTTCAATATTGGTGTCGCCGTGGATACGCCAGACGGTTTAGTGGTGCCGGTTATTCGTGATGTGGATAAGAAGTCGGTTTACGAGTTAGCCACCGAGCTTGGCGAAATGTCGGCAAAAGCACGGGATAAAAAACTAACCGCCAAAGATATGCAAGGTAGTTCCATGACCATTTCCAGCTTGGGCGGTATTGGCGGCACTGTCTTTACGCCGATTGTCAATTGGCCGGATGTGGCGATTTTAGGGTTATCGCGCAATAAAGTGCAGCCAGTTTGGGATGGTAAAGCATTCCAGCCGCGCATGATGCTGCCAATGTCCTTGTCTTATGATCATCGAGTGATTGATGGTGCAGTAGCAGCAAGGTTTATTGTTCATCTAAGCAAAATGCTAGAAGATATTCGTCGGATAATTCTTTAAGCGGCTAAATTGCGGAGCTTCTTTGTTAAAAGGAAAAATTGTCATTTACTGGAGTAAAATCCGCTGCCAATTTTTCCTTTTGCCTCGAATTTCAGCAATTTCTCTCGCTTAAAGCCGTGCAATAAAGGTCAAATAATAGGCAGTAATTGGGGTAAATCGCTTTGTTTTTCGCCCAATTCAGGTAAAATACGCCACTTCAAAATTGAGGTGGCTTAATCGTGAATCAGTTAAGTCATTTAAAGAAAGAATTTTCAGAGGAAACTCATGAGTAATATCAAAACTCAAGTTGTTGTTTTAGGTAGTGGCCCTGGCGGCTATTCAGCGGCATTTCGTGCAGCCGATCTAGGCATGGACGTGGTCATGGTCGAAAAATATGCAGCGCTTGGCGGCGTTTGCTTGAACGTTGGCTGTATCCCGTCAAAAGCCTTGTTACACACGGCTAAAGTGATCGATGAAGCAGCAGAAACTGCAAAGCACGGGGTAAGTTTTGGCAAGCCTAAAATTGATATTGACAAAGTTCGCGAGTACAAAGAAGGTGTAGTTGGCCGCTTGTCGCAAGGCGTCGCGGGCATGGCGAAAATGCGCAAAGTGAAAACCGTACAAGGTTACGGTAAATTCACCGGTTCTCACACTCTAGAAGTTGAGCACGAAGGCAAAACCCAAACTATCGAGTTTGAACACGCCATTATCGCGGCGGGCTCGCGCGTAGTGAATCTACCATTCTTGCCAGAAGATGATCGTATCGTTGATTCAACGGGTGCCTTAGAGTTGCGCCAAGTGCCTAAGCATATGTTGGTATTGGGAGGCGGTATTATCGGCCTTGAAATGGCGACCGTTTATCGTGCGTTAGGAGCGAAAATCTCTATCGTTGAGATGGCGGATCAATTAGTGCCAGCGGCTGATAAAGACGTGGTTAAGGTACTACAAAAATTCGTTGCTAAGAAATACGAAGACATTATGCTCGAAACCAGCGTAACTGCGGTTGAAGCGAAAAAAGACGGTTTGTATGTGACTTTTGAAGGCAAAAATGCACCTGAGAAGCCAGTTAAGTACGACATGATCTTGTCTGCGGTTGGTCGCCGTCCAAATGGTGATTTAATAGACGCGGAAAAAGCAAGCGTTACCGTTTCTGAGCGTGGCTTTATCGAAACTGATAAGCAAATGCGTACTAATGTGCCGCATATTTTCGCTATTGGCGACATCGTTGGTCAACCAATGTTGGCGCACAAAGCAACTGCCGAAGCGCACGTTGCTGCCGAAGTAATCGCAGGCCAAAAACACTTCTTCGATCCATTAACCATTCCATCAGTGGCCTACACCGATCCGGAAATCGCGTGGGTCGGTTACACCGAAAAAGAAGCCAAAGCCGAAGGCTTGGACTATGGCGTGGGTAACTTCCCGTGGGCAGCTTCCGGTCGCGCGATTGGAGTTGACCGCTCAGAAGGTTTTACTAAATTATTGTTCGACAAGAAAACCAATCGTGTGATTGGTGGCGGCATTGTAGGCGTTAATGCTGGCGAATTGATTGCCGAAGTTGGGCTAGCGATTGAAATGGGCTGTGATGCGGAAGATATCGGTTTGACTATTCATGCTCACCCAACACTGTCTGAGTCGATCAGTTTCGCTGCAGAAGTTTATGAGGGGGTTTGTACAGACCTTCCTCCTGCGCGCAAGAAAAAATAAAATAAGCTATCTTTTTTAGCGTTAGCGTTGTTGTTAGCGTGCATCAAGTGCTCATGTATTAATATACACTGCGCATTTCCGCGCGCTAACGCCTAGCTACTGCAAAAAAATCTAAGCTTATTGCAAGGCTCTAACCCAAACTGGATTTTTCTGTCATTCCCGCGAAAGCGGGAATCCACTTTAAACTATCATACAAGCATTGGAATAGATTCCCGCTTTCGCGGGAATGACGTATTGAGTAAGTAAATATTCATTTAGAATGTTGCTGACTGGAAATTAAAAAAGCCCCTAAAATTAAGGGCTTTTGTCTTTCTATAAGTTCAAGAAGTCCAGAACTGGTGAACCTCTTGAACCTCTTGAGCTTATTGGTGCTTTTTTAACGCAAAAGATTTATGTTGCGCTCTAAATAAAAATCCTAATTTATTAACCTTTAGAGGGCTTTCGAAAGAAGGCCTTTTTTTACGCTCAAAACTTCTTTATGCTGAACGAAACTTAATAAAAGGAAATAGCCATGCGCTTTGTATCAACAGCATTTATATTTTTAGTTATAATCTTTATCAATAGTTGCGCAACTTGGCGTAGCGATTATCAAGCACCGGATTTGAGCTTGGTTAATATCACTATGCTGGAATCGCAGGGTTTTGAGCAGCTATATGAAGTCAAATTGCGGATCCAGAATCCGAATGATTTGGAGTTTCCGATTAAAGGAATGTCCTATCGTTTGAACTTAATGGGCGCAAAATTTGCCACTGGCGTTAACGACGATAAAATCCTGCTAAAACCTTTTAGTGAAGAGGTTGTGACTTTTAAAGTGACCACCAATTGGCTACAAGCTGGCCGCGCATTGTTGAATTTATCTAAGCAAGAAAATCCGGTGGTGGATTATTCGATGAATGCCAAGATCCATACTGATAAGCTATTTTTAGGCACTATTCCAGTAGAGAAGGTAGGAAAATTAGAGTTAGAGAGTTTATTTAATCAGGAATCAAATTAACGCCAAATTGTTTGTTAAAAAGTTAGACTGTTGGGGTTCGAGAACTCACCCCAACCCACGCTTGCTAAAACTAGCCAGCTAAACTAACAGCAAAGCTAATAAAAGCAATTCCACTTACAAGGCTACGAACTCCATGTCTTGGGTTCCATTTTTTTAGTAGGCTTTCGATTTGCTCAGAGCTAAGGTCATTGTTTTCATCAAGCAACTGATCGTTAATAGGCTTGATAAAAAAAAGTGTAATTGGAATTACTGATATAAGAAATAAGGAACCAATTATCCAAAGTATATCGTTTGATTGGTACCAAGAGACTAACCCAAAAAGAAACCCTAATACCGCTAAAGCAATTTGCAGGGTCGAGGCTTTAGCATACATCGGTGGGAAAAATTGGCCTGCAAAATCACCACCTGCGTCCAGTGTTGCAGGGTGCTGCGCTAAATTAATATAAATGGATGCGCCAAAAAAAGTACCGCAACATAATAAAGCTACTATTTCAAACATTGAATTCTCTTTGGTTAAAGGTGACTGGTATTTGAAATTTATTCTAGCAGTTTAGATAATTTAAACAAATTCGTTGATTGTGCTCTTAATGGATCTATTTAAACGTTGGTTTTATGCGTTTTCGTCCAGCAAGGGCGGTAATGGCGGAACCAAAAACGACCATGGCGGCGCCAATCAGGCTAAGGGCATTGAGCGGCTCGGATGCTAGGTAATCAGGATAAACTAGCGCCAACAGTTTCATAAATAAAATCGTTAGCAAGGGCGTAATGGCGAGTACGGCACTAACCCTGCTGGCTTCCCAATGCGCCAATGCTTCGGCGAAAGCACCATAGGCGACTAGGGTGTTTAGGCAGCAAAAAATTAACAAAAACCAGCCGAGTCCATTGAGGCTAGTGATTTGGCTGGCTTCAGTCCAAGGTGCTAGCAAGGGGACACAAGCTAGGTAAATCACAAACATGATTTGGTTAGAAGAAAAGTCATTCAGCAGTTGTTTTTGTGCCAAAGCATAGGCTGCCCAAACTACTGCGGCTGCGAAAATCCACAATAGTCCGAGGCTGTAGCTGCCAAGCTCAGCAAAGATTTCGCCAAAGCGAAGATTAAAAAACAACATCAGGCCCAAGACGAAAGTGATAAAACCCAGCCATTGCCAGCGGTTAAATTGCTCTTTAAAAATAATCAGGCTGCCGATTAGCATCAGCATGGGCGCAGTTTGAATCATAACTTGGGCGGAACTTGGCGTGATCAGCTCAACGCCAAACAGATAAAACACATAGTTAGCACCAAGCCCTAAAATGGCGATCAGCATTAGTAGGCCGACAGAGCCTTTGAGTTTGCGCCAATTGGGCAGACGTTTGCGCGAGAATAGAAAAATAAAGACGATCAAGGCGGCGCTTAAAAAACGATACCAAGTCACGGTGACCGCGTCCATTTGCAGCAACAAGCCTTTTAAAGCAATTGGCAAGAGCCCCCACAATAAGGCTGTGATAAGCGATAGCGCCAATCCTAATTTCCAGCGACCTGAAACCGTGTGCATCTTCAATTTCTCGGGTAAAGACTAAGAGGCGATTATGCAGTAATTTATCAAGTGACACTAGCCATTTCTGGTATTGAATATGGGGCTGAGACTTGGTTTACGTCAGGGGTTAATCTCAGTTTGAATAAAAGCGCTCGAGCTTCTATTATGGGCGGATGATTTTTAAGAGACAAAAAGATGAAAAAACTAGCAATTGGTATGGTGATTGGAGTTTCAATCATGGCTGCTAACCTAACGGTCAATGAATTAACGGCCAATGAGTTAACGGTAGAGCGGATCTATTCGGATCCGTCACTCGATGGCCCTGCGCCGCGCTCGGTTAAGCTGTCGCCCGATGGCTCGCGGGTGACCTTCCTAAAAGGCAAAGAGGACGAGCAAGAGCGTTTGGATTTATGGGAGTATAATTTAAAAGATAGAAAATCGCGCATTTTGGTGGATTCGCGAGCTTTGTTGCCAGGGGAAGAAAACCTTTCTGACGAAGAAAAGGCGCGCCGTGAGCGGATGCGTTTATTTGCCAAAGGAATTATTAGCTACTATTGGGGCGACGATAGCAAAACCTTATTGTTTCCTCTAGGCGGCGATATTTTCGCCTATGATTTAACCAAGCCAGCTGACAAGGCTACTAAGCAGCTAACCAAGACCGAAACCTACGAAACGGATATTAAACTATCGCCCAATGGTGATTTTGTGTCTTTTATTCGTGAGCAAAACATTTATCTGGTTAATGTGAAAACGGGTAAAGAGCAGCAGCTGACCTTTGATGGCAAAGATACCATTAAAAACGGTATGGCAGAGTTTGTGGCACAGGAAGAAATGGGCCGCTTGACCGGCTATTGGTGGTCACCGGATTCTAAAAAAATTGCTTATTTGCAGGTGGACGAGTCACCGGTGAATATCGAAAAACGTTATGAGATTAACGCCGAGGACTTTACGGTTTTCGAGCAGCGTTATCCAAGTACTGGCACTAATAATGTGTTGATTAAGTTGGCGGTTTTGGATTTGGAATCTAACCAAATCACTTGGGTCGATACAGGCAAAGCGACCGATATTTATATTCCGCGAGTTAAGTGGTTGCAAGATTCGAAAAGACTTTCCTATCAATGGCAAAGCCGCGATCAAAAAACGCTGGAGCTGCGTTTCGCCAATATTGCTAGTGGCGAGTATCAAGTGGCATTGACGGAAAAGGCTGATACCTGGTTAAACTTAACTAAAGATTTACGCTTCTTAAAAAAGGCAGAGCAGTTTATTTGGACTTCTGAGCGCGATGGTTTTCGTCATATTTATTTGTATGATCTGAATGGCAAACTGATCCGCCAACTCACTAAAGGCGACTGGGTGGTGGATGAGGTTTACGGTATCGATGAAAAAGCGGGGCTGGTGTATTTCGATGCCAATAAAGACTCACCATTAGAGCAGCAGCTATACTCTGTGCCATTAGCGGGCGGTGAGATTAAACGGATAACCCAAGGCAATGGGGTGCATAATGTGAGTTTCGCCAAGTCGATGGATGTGTTTGTGGATTATTTTTCATCTGTGGAGCAGCCCTCGCAGGTCAGCTTACGCAAAGCCGATGGCGAGTTGATTACTTGGCTTGAACAAAATAAGTTAGATAAAACCCATCCCTATTTTGATTATTACCAAAAGGCTTCGAAACCTGAGTTTGGCACTATCAAGGCCGTTGATGGTCAAGAAATGCAGTATCGTTTGTATAAGCCAGTGCCGTTTGATATTAACAAAAAATATCCCGTGATTGTGGATGTTTATGGTGGGCCGCACGCGCAGCGGGTACGTAATCAGTGGGGCGCACGCAATACCTATTGGCATCATTTAATGGCGAGTAAAGGTTTTATTATTTTCTCGTTGGATAATCGTGGTTCCTGGAATCGGGGCAAGAAATTTGAAGATCCGATTTATCGTAAGCTTGGTGAGGTGGAAATCCAAGATCAGGTCAAGGGTGTCGAGTTCTTGAAAAGCTTGCTTTATGTGGATGCGGATAAAATTGGTATGTTTGGCTGGAGTTATGGTGGTTATATGACCATTATGGCGATGTTTAAAGAGCCAGAAATTTTCAAAGTGGGTGTTTCGGTAGCGCCGGTAACCGACTGGTATTTATACGATACGCATTATACCGAGCGTTATTTAGATCATCCTAAAAATAATAAAGAGGGTTATGAGGCTTCGAATGTATTTCCCTATTTGGACGGCTTACAAGGTGATTTAATGGTGATCCACGGTATGGCTGATGACAATGTGTTATTCACCAACAGCACAAAACTGTATAAAGCCCTACAGGATGCTAACAAGCCATTCGATCAAATGAATTACCCTGGTTCAAAACACTCGATTTGGGGTAAGAAAACTCGTACGCACGTTTTTAATACCATCAGCGATTACTTTGAAAAGCATTTAAAGTAAGGCGTAAGCAACTAAAAAAAGACAGCTTGAGCTGTCTTTTTTGTTTTAAAGAAGAGAGTGATAATTTTATAAAGAAGCCAGTAGTTTTTTAGCTTCTATTATTTCGCTAAATTCCATGTCGGCATGTTGCCAAGCTGATAATGCCTTCTCAATATATTCTTTTGCCGCGGTTTGATCTTCTTCGAGAATCATTAACTTCGCCATGGCCAAGGCGGTATTGGGGTAACCTGGCGCCATTTGATTCATTTGACGGATGTGTTTTCCGGCATTTTCTTTATCTTTTAAGGCGAGATAGGTTTTGCCCAGCCAGTCTAAAAAATAGAGTTGATCGGGGAATTGATTATTAATAGCTTCAAACCCAACAACCGCCTCTTGGTATTCGCCAAGTGCAAAAAGAGTTTGCGATTTATAAAAATTAATTTGTAAATCGTTACCATCAGCTAAATATTCACGAGCGATTTTGAACACATTATCATACATCGGCATTGCTTCTTGGGCTTTGCCTTGCGCGTTTAATAACATAGCATGCGCTACTTGGGTGTTAATCAACACGATTTCTTCATTACTGTCTTCAGCCGCAGCATAACCATTTTCAATGACTGCTTGCGCAACCTCTTTTTGTCCAGCTTTAAAGTAGTTCCATGCTCTGCCAGACTCTGCGCGCGCAGCTTCAGTAGGCGAGAATTTTTCGGCAAAAAACTGATAGGCATTTCGATAGACTTTCGTGGCTTCGAGTAATTGACCGTATTCCCAATAAAAACTAGCAAGGTTTAGACGAGCGGTATATTCTTCGTTAGGAGTATCGCTTTGGCTAATAGCCTTTAGGTAATATTCCTTTGCATTGTTGTATTGACCATTTCGAGCGTAAATCTTAGCAAGCTCGCGCAAGCCATTTGAATAATTAGGATCAATACTCAAAGCTTTTTGATAATTAGAAATTGCGGAATCTATATTACCAGTTTGGCTGTATAAATCGCCGAGGTTTTTATAAGCTAATGGCTGACTGGGGTAGTGCTTTTGGTAGTTCTCGTAGGCTTCAATGGCTTTGTCGTACTGACCCAGCGCGGTATAGGTATCTCCGATTTGATCCCAGAGGCTGCTTTGCGAGGGATCTAACTCGATGACTTTCAACCAGCTTTCAATGGCTACTGGAAGTTTATTGCTAAAGTTTGCCATTAAGGCCTTTAGGTAATAGGAGTCGTATTCGGTTGGGTAGAGAGTTGACCATTGATCTAGCGTTTCAAATGCTTTATCTAATTTTTTTGAAAAGAAGTAGTTACTGGCGTTGACTGAAATCTTTCTCTTTCTGTTAAGCGGTAACTCTGATGTTTTTGAGCTAGCTCTGTATATTTCTGAGCGGTTTGAATGCCTTTAAAACGAATAAGGAAGTTTGCATAGCGCATTGCGGCCTGAGAAAAGGTTTCGTCTAGTGCTAATGCATTGCGGTAGAGTGGATCTGCGGCTGCTTTTTCATCACCAAATAGTTGAATACTATAGGCTTTTGAATAGTCTAGAAAAGCATTCCAATTGTTGGTGTAGAGGTCTTCAATCGGTAGATCGGTATAATCTTGATTATTGGCATTTAAGTGTGCATTGATTTGCTCTGAAAGATTATCGATGGCAGAAAAATAATTTTTATTATTGGTAGTAAACTGCTTTACCAGCCTTCCGGTTTTAGCATTATATAAATTGGCAGCCACATGGTAACTTGAATTGTCATAGTTGAGTTGACCATTAATAAAAAATTGGCGAGATTTTCGCTTGGCTATATCGATTTGTAGGGTTAGTGGCAATCTTCCACCTTTAAATTTAGCTCTTTCGAGAGCGATTTCAAGCGCCCCAATATCCAACAATGAGTAAAAAATGTTTTGCCTTAAATCTCGGTTCAATACTTCAGAAGTAACAATGGCAACAGAGTCTAGGGATTCAACGCTAGAAATATTTTCGAAAGGGAAAATATCGATTGGTTTTAAGTACTGCTTGCGCGCAATCATTCTTTGCTGGGTATTCCCAGAGTCATCAGTCATCATCACTGTGTCGACGGTTTTTCCAAGATCTTCATTTTTATACAGCTGATGAAGTGTCACAGGGATGGTGAGTAAATACAGTGGAATAAAGATTTTTTCAAACAAACGCCACTCTTGTTTCCCTGGTGCGCCATGGTGCCAAGCTAACACTAGAATTAGAGGTAAACAGAGTAATAAGAATACTACTAGTACTTCTTCCCAGTTGGGCGACAAGGAGTAGCGACCAACGGCCCATTGAGTAAACTCAAGTGCAGTCCAACTACCTGCTAGAAAAATACCCAAAAATTGAGGGATGCGCCTTTCTAGTATTTTGGAAAAGAAACCGGTCGTTTCTGACATGGTATGCTTCGGGTGAATAGTTTAATGCTATTTTAAATAGTAAAGATTCAAAAGGTTAGGGTCAAATAAATAGAAAGAAAGTGTTAACAACACTATTAGCTTTTACGCTACTTTACTTGTGGTTAATCGTTAGAAACACTAGCTTAGTTTTGACGAGTGTATAAATAGGAGTCCTTTTGGCAATCGAAAAGCATTGTAACAAACTCGTTAACCCAGTTTAAAGTTGCCAACGATAGGCTGCAAAGACAGCCTTAGCTGCCTTTGTGATTTTATAATAGGTAAGTTTAATTGTTACAAAGAAGCCAGTAGTTTTTTAGCTTCGAGCATTTCTTCAAACTCGATATCGGCGTTCTGCCAACCATCAAGTGCCTTTTGCAAATGCTCCTTGGCTTGCGGGATTTGTTGGTTGGCGATCATGATTTTAGCCATAGCCAAGTTATAAGCAGGGAACGCTGGAGCCAGGATTAGCAGCTGTTCGTACTGCTCTTTAGCTTTATCCCAATCCTGCATGGCAAGAGAGGTCTTTGCTGGCCACTCCATAATGTCGACGCGGTCAGGGAAGCGTTGGTTGAGCTCTGCAAAAGCTTCTAGGGCTTGCGAGTATTGTTGGTTATGGAAATAACTCATACCCTTATGATAATTGATCACTGCTGTGTTGGAATCAGCGTAGGACTCTCCAATTCGTATGAGTTCATCAAAGACCGTTAGTGCCACATCGGACTGTCCAAGTTGATTGAGCAGCATGGCTTTGCCAATCTGGGTATTGATAATTAAAATATCTTCTTCATTTTCTTGAGCGTATTGTACTGCCTGCTCGACTAATTCTTTTGCGAGATCAACTTCGCCAGCAAGATGGTATTGCCAAAGGTGCAATGCTTCCACTTGCATAGCTTTGGTTTTTGATTCTGTTTGCGAGTAGTCTGCAAAACCTTGACGCAAGTACTTAACTGCTTCCTTACGCTTTCCATATTGCCAATAAAAATCAGCAAGCCTTCTTCTGTTGCCCAAAAGTACCGCTGGCGTATTACTGTTTTCAATCGCGAGTAAGAAGTTCTGCTCGGCTCTTTGAAATTGGCCGGTACGAGAATAGGCATTGGCAAGGTTGGCAAGCACATTAGGGTTGTTAGGGTCAATACTCAAGGCTTTTTGGTAGCTACTAATAACGGAATCGAAGTTGCCTTCTTTGATGTAAAGATCGCCTAAGTTTTTGTAAGCAATAGGATTGTTGGGGTTGCTTTGGGAATATTTTTCATAGGCGTCTAATGCCAGTTGATATTTTCCAGCAGCATTATAGATATCGCCAATCATATCCCACAGGTAGCTTTGAGATGGATCCAACTCTATAACTTTTTTAAGGTTAGTTACGGCCTCGTCTTCACTACCTTTATTAAACTGTAGAAATTGGGCTTTCATAAAGTAAGCCTGCCAATCGGTAGGGAAAAGCAGAATCCATTGATCAAGAGCATGAAAGCCTTTGTCCCTTTGTTGGGTCAAAAAATAGCTAGTGGCATTTACTGGGAAGCGCTCCCTATCAGTAAAGCGGTAATTGTGATGTTTTTGCGCTTGCAGAGATAATTCGCGGGCTTTAACAATTTTATTTTGTTGGATGTTATAGAGTGAATACACAAACGCTGCCATCGAAAACGTAGGATCTTGCTCAAGGGCTTTGATATAGAGAGTTTCGGATTCTTGTTTGTTGTTACCAAAGAGCTCAATAATTCGTGCTTGGACATAGCTTTCAAACGCTGACCAGTTGTTAGTGTATAAATCTTCAATAGGCAGATCGGTAAACTCTAGGCCGTTCGGAAAAAAGTGGTCATTGACCTTTTGGGTGAGCTCATCAATTGCCGAAAAATAGTTACTGTTTTCAGCAGAAAAATCTCTGACTTTACGACCGTTTTTGCTGTTGTATAGCGCAATCTTAATCTGATAATTGTTGCCAACTTGGTTTAGGCTGCCATTAATTAGGTAATCACGTTTTCGCTCTTTAGCAAAGTTTATTTGGAAAGATAAAGGCTGATTTTTAAAGCTTTGGTTGTCGCTCTTAAAAGCATTGCTGACCATACTTACATCGAGACTTGAGAAAAAAATGTTTTGTTGTAAATCGCGATTAATGACTTCCGAACTAATAGCCGCCAAGGGATCTAGTTCGGGTTTGTTAGTGAGATTTTTGAGTGGGTAAACGATCAGTGGTTTTATAAATTCTGACTTGGCAACCGCTTTTTTTTGCATCTTACCGGAAGCATCTTGCACCATTACTGTTTCAACGGTTCTGCTTAAGTCTGTATCTTGATAAATTTGATGCAGAGTTAGCGGGATTGCTATGCCGTATAGCGGAATGAAGATTTTTTCAAACAGAGTCCAGTGCTGTTTGCCTGGTGCACCATGGTGCCAAGCTAACACTAAAATCAGTGGTAAGCAGAGTAATAAGAATACTACTAAAACTTCTTCCCAATCAGGAGACAACGAATAGCGTCCTACCGCCCATTGGGTAAATTCTAAAGCGGTCCAACTACCGGCTAGGAAAATACCCAAAAATTGAGGGAGGCGCCTTTTTGTGAGTTGTGAGAAAAAGCCAGTATTATCAGACATAGGTTTATAGTATTGTAACTTTAGAAAATTCAGTAGTTTAATAGTAAAGATTCAACCTAAGAGGGTCAAACGGATACTATGATTAATCAAATTAAATTGGCGCTTTTTACGCTACTTTACGCCACTGTAACATTTGTACACAGTGCTGAGGTTCCTAAAGGCTTCCAAATTGATGTCTTCGCCAGCGAGGTTGAAGGTGCGCGACAAATGGCTTTATCTAAAACGGGCATTATTTATGTGGGTTCTATGCGGGCTGGCAAAGTGCACGCGGTTATCGATTCTGACGGTGATTTTAAAGCAGATAAAACCGTGTTGGTTATGGATGGGCTGAACTTACCTAGTGGTCTAGCTTATAAAGATGGTGATCTTTATATTGCTGAAGTGGATCAGGTGATTCGGATCAAGGATATTGATACTAGTTACGATAAATCGCCCAAAAGTGAGGTGGTTTACGATAATTTACCCGATAAGTCCCATCATGGTTGGAAGTACACCAAGTTTGGCCCTGACGGGCGACTCTATGTTCCTATAGGTGTCCCTTGTAATATTTGTTTGTCGGAAGATAAGCGGTTTGGAACCATCGTTGCCATTGATGTGACCAATGGTGAGTCGGAAGTGGTTGCCAACGGCGTTCGAAATAGTGTCGGTTTCGATTGGGATCCTAAAACTAAGCACTTGTGGTTCACCGATAATGGCCGCGATATGATGGGTGATGATGTACCGCCATGCGAGCTTAACCAAGTTAGTGAAGCGGGGCAGTTTTTTGGTTTTCCTTATGTGCACGGTAAAGCGGTAAAAGATCCAAAATTTTATAAACGCTTTGCAAATGATCGACCCAAGATGGATTTTGTCGAGCCTGCTTGGGAGTTCCAAGCGCATGTAGCGCCTTTAGGAATGCTTTTTTATCAAGGAGAACAGTTTCCTAAGGAATATCAAAATTCGATTTTTGTGGCGCAACATGGCTCTTGGAATCGCTCATCCAAGGTTGGCTATAAGGTGGTGAATCTTCAAAGGGATGAGCAGGGTAAGGTGGTTTCGCAAACCGATTTTGCCACTGGTTGGTTGGATGGAGAAGAGACGTTAGGGCGTCCTGCGGACGTGATTATGCTTAGCGATGGCTCGCTACTCATTTCTGACGATGGTTTTAGTAAGATTTACCGAGTCAGTTATAACGGATCAGCAAAATAATCGAGTTTAGAGAGCATTAAAAAAGGCCTACAGTGGTAGGCCTTTTTGTTAACAAAACGATAAATTACCAGATTTTGACACGATCTTCTGGAGCCTTATACATCTTGTCACCAGGTTTAACATCAAAGGATTGATGGAACTCTGGCATATTCATAACAGTACCATTGGCGCGGTACTCTGCTGGCGAGTGCGGATCCGTCTTGATTCGCTTACGCAACTCTTCGTCACGATATTTACGCGCCCACACTTGCGCCCAGCCGTAAAAGACTCTTTGGTCGCCGGTCATGCCGTCAATAATAGGGGCTTCTTTGCCATTTTTGGACAATTGATAAGCTTTATAAGCAATGGTTAAGCCGCCCAAATCGCCGATATTTTCGCCCTGGGTAAATTCACCGTTGACGTGAACGCCATCTAACACCGTAAAGTCGTTATATTGTGCGACCAACTTATCGGTGCGCTTTTCAAATTCCTTACGATCATCTTCGGTCCACCAGTTGCGTAATTTGCCATCACCATCAAATTGTGAGCCGGAATCATCAAAACCATGCCCCATTTCATGCCCTATGACTGCGCCAATGCCACCATAGTTAACCGCATCATCTGCTTCAAGGTTAAAGAAGGGTGGTTGCAAAATAGCTGCTGGGAAAACGATTTCATTCATCACTGGGTTGTAGTAAGCATTAACCGTTTGCGGATTCATAAACCATTGAGTGCGGTCGATAGGTTGCCCTAGCTTTTCGCGATTTTGTTTGACGGCAACCATAGTGGCGCGACGCATATTGCCAGCTAAATCAGCGGCATCAATGTCGAGTTCAGAGTAGTCTTTCCACTTGTCCGGATAGCCGATTTTTGGATCAAATTTAGCCAATTTATCCAAGGCTTGCTTTTTGGTATCTTCGCCCATCCATTCAAGCTCTTTGATACCTTGGCCATAAGCTTTACGTAAGTTTTCAACCAAGCTGGTCATTTTAGCTTTAGCTTCCGGTTTAAAGTGTTTTTCTACATAAATTTTACCAACCACTTCGCCTAAAACACCGTTAATCACATCAACACCGCGTTTCCAGCGAGGCTCTTGTTCTTTAACGCCGCTTAAAACGCCTTGGTAGAAGCGGAAGTTTTCTTGATCCATCGCTTTATTCAAGAAGGGGGCGGCATTAGTTATTAGATGCCATTTAAAATAGGTTTTCCAATCGTCCAGCGAGACTTCTTTGAGCATTTTGTCTACTGCCGTGAAATAATCGGGTTGGCCGACAATAGCCTTGTCCATTGAGCTAACCATAGCTGCTTTTTTCCAAAGCTCCCAATTGGTATTAGGCATTAACGCTTTTAATTCATCGAGTGATTTTTTGTTGTAGGTGGCTACTGGGTTACGCAGTTTTTCTTTCGCCCATTGCTTTGCAGCTAATTCCGTTTCCAGTTTCATTACGGATGCCGCTTTTTCTTCGGGCTTGTCTATTCCGGCTAATTCGAACATTTTGCTCATATGTTCAACGTAAGCTTTGCGAATTTCTGCACTTTTTTCATCTTCATCAAGATAAGTTTCGCGGCTAGGTAAGCCTAACCCTGATTGACCCATTTGAGTGATGTAGTTTTCGGTATCGCGCGGATCAACGTAAACAAACACCCCAATTGGTGCGGTACTGATCATTTGCGCATAGGCCAAATATTCCGACAAATCATCTAAATTCTCGATCGCGTCGATTTTGGCAAACTCAGGAGTAAGTGGCGCAGTTCCTAGCGCTTCCAGCTTGTCTTCATTCATGTAACTTTTAAACAAGTCACCCACTTTTTGCGCGTCAGAGCCTTTTTCTGCATTTGATTTAGAGGCTTCTTCAATAATGGCTTTCACGTCTTCCTTTGCTTTTTCAGCCAGAAGGGTAAAGGCGCCATAATTAGATTTGTCTGCTGGAATTTCAAACTCCTTAAGCCAAGTGCCATTTACATGACGAAACAAATCGTCTTGCGGGCGGACTGACATATCAAAGTTAGATTTATCAATGCCTGATACTAAAGCTTTTGGCGCTTCGACCTTTTTCTCAAGGGGCTTTTCAACCTTGGATTGGACATTTTGCTCGCCAGCAGCGCTGCTTTTTGCTTTCTCTTTAGAACCGTCTGAACAGGCAGCAACTACTGCTAAACATACGGCGCTGATCACAAACTTTTTCATAATGACACCTTTCTTTAAGAAACTTAATTTGACTAAGTTGTTGATACTTTAATAAAAAATATTTTCAGCCGGATATACTACCAGAACTAGGGGCAATAGAAAGTCGTCAACTTTTACAGCAACTATTTTATGGTAACAGAGTGTTACAATAATTATTAACTCTTTGATTTACTTGGCAGTTTTAAGTTTGACACTAGAGTTTTAATGACTCACAATGAAATTATCGTGTTAGGCCAAAGGAATAGCTTATGAATATCAAATCTCTTTTTCTAAAAAGTCTTTTGTTAAGCACTTTCGTGTCAATGCTTTTCTCAACCTCCGTCAGTTATGCTGACGACCAGGATGACAAAAATTCGAAAGATTCTCAGATTAACTCTTGGACATCCGTCACTATAGATAACGATATTATTGTGGGCGGTGATGGCGGCTATACCAACGGATTGATGATATCTTGGTATGATGTTGGGGTATCCGATGCAGTGGGCCCTGGCGGCCTTGTTTCGCCGTTAGCAGGTTTAGTCACAGATTCGCCTCTGCGTAACTCTGTCAATATCTATACTTTTGGACAAACCATGTCTACCCCTGATGATATTGAAGTAGAAGAGTATATACCCGATGATTTGCCTTATACCGGTTTGCTTTATTTTTCAAATACTTATCTTGTGGTAGCAGATGATTTTGCTGATGATGTCAGTTTAACCTTAGGGGTTATTGGTCCTGCTTCACTTGCCAAAGAAACTCAGATAGCGGTACACGATATAACCGGTTCTGATGACCCCAAAGGCTGGGGCAATCAAAGCTCTAATGAAATTGTATTCCAATTGAAACGAGGTCGCACCTTCAGAAACTGGGTGAGTGAGAACGATACTTTTGATTTCTTGAGTCGAGCGGAGTTAGGTATAGGCACGATTGATACTTCGTTGGCCGCTTCAGCTACAATGCGCTGGGGTACTTCACTTGAAAACTCTTTTGGTAGTGTGCCATTGCAAAGCTCGCGAGTGACCAACCCATTAGCCTTTAAAGAGTCTTGGTATTTCTATATGGAAGTCGGAGCCAACTACCGTGGCTATTCCGTATTCTTGGATGGTAATACCTTTGCTGACAGTAATTCAGTTGACTACAATAACTTTACTTATGGTGCATCCATTGGTTTTGCGTATTCTTGGAGCAATTGGAGTCTTACCGTTGCTGTGGCTGATCGTGACTTAGGTAATGATGCTTTCGATACTTTTGAAACTGATTACTATAAGTACGGTACGGTAACCCTCGCTTGGCGTGGCTAGTCGGAATAGTGCTTAGGGTAGCGCCTGTATTTTTTTAATTCTCGCTAATAAGTCGTCGTTCATGGCGACTTTTTCACCAGTGACATAATTGATCATCACCACTCGGGAAGTGCCTTTGGTCGCTACGGTTTTTTGTTGTGCGCTATAAGCTTGGTATTCCATAGAAAAGCCAAACTCATGCAGTTCAGTGATCTTACAGCCGATAAACAGTTGATCGGGAAAAGTGACCGGACGGCGATAGCGACAATAATTGTCCGCCAAGATGGGCCCAATCGGTTGTTGCTCAGGGTTCTTATCTTCTAATTTGGCGCTTAAGCCCATGGCTTCTAAATAAGCAATCCGCGCCGATTCAAAATAGCGTAAGTAGACAACATTATTAACGTGTTGAAAGGCGTCCATCTCGCCCCAAGCAACGGTTACTGGTTGGATAACTGGAAAGGCGGCTTTAAATTCTTCAGGTGTCATGCACAAAGTATCCTTAAGATAAATTCACGATGTTGAGTGGGTTGAGCGCGCCTTTATCTTCGGCTGCAGAATTAAATTCCGGCGCGTCAAATAGTAAGTCTTCTTCATTCGAGCTTTGCTGTAAACTCTTAAAATCGAACAAATCCGTATCGGCAAGATGCGATGGCGCAACATTAGTGATGGATTTGAAGATGGTTTCGATTCGGCCAGGATATTTTCGGTCCCAATCTTGTAACATCATTTTGATATTCTGCCGTTGTAGATTTTCTTGCGAACCGCATAGGTTGCAGGGAATGATCGGAAACTCTTTGAATTTGGCGTACTGAGCGATATCTTTTTCTTTAGCGTAGGCCAGTGGTCGAATGACGATATGCTTACCATCGTCACTATTGAGCTTTGGCGGCATTGATTTTAGTTTGCCGCCAAAGAACATATTCAAGAACAAGGTTTCAATGATATCGTCACGGTGGTGACCTAAAGCGATTTTGTTAATGCCATTTTTTTCTGCCCAGCCATAGATCACCCCACGCCTTAATCGTGAGCAGAGACCACAGGTAGTTTTGCCTTCTGGGATCACCCGCTTAACCACGCTGTAAGTGTCTTCCTCAATAATCTCGAAGGGCACTTCGATGGATTTTAAGTAATTAGGCAAAACCTGCTCAGGAAATCCAGGTTGCTTTTGATCCAAGTTAACCGCGATTAGCTCGAACTTAATCGGTGCGCTTTTTTGTAAGCTCAGCAAAATATCAAGCAGGGTGTAGGAGTCTTTACCGCCAGATAGGCAGACCATGATCTTATCGCCGTCTTCGATCATATTGTAGTCGGCGATTGCCTCGCCCATGTTACGTCTTAGGCATTTTTGCAATTTATTGAAATTGGTTTTTTCTTTCTTGGCCAGCATGATGTGCTAATGGTAAATCTCGAAAGGCGTTATTATAGCCGAATTTTTAGTCGATTACGCTAGGATTTATTAGCAAAATTCAGTAGATTGAGCTGATGCAATCGACTACCGCTGCGACATCTTTTCATGGTTTTAAACTGCGCTTACGACGCGGAGAAAAGCATTTATGTGCGGTGGAGCGAAACTTTATAGACTTAATAGGATGCTTTGGAAAGTGTCAAATAATGCCTTTTTCGCGCTCGCCTTTTGAGTATTTGGTTCGCAGTATTATTTCACAACAGCTATCATCTAAGGCTGCCAGCACTATTGTCGGACGAGTTGAGCGAGCACTTGGCAGAAAAAAGATAAATGCGCGAAATATTTTGGCGCTCAGTCATCGGCAGCTGCGAGAGTGCGGTTTGTCGAATGCCAAAGTTAGCTATTGTCATGCGATTGCTCAAGCGGAAATCGATAACAAGATTAGCTTTAAGGAACTGTATGGACAAGGTACGGACGAGGTAATCACTGCCCTAACTGGCTTGAAGGGTGTCGGCGTTTGGACCGCGCAAATGTTTTGTGTTTTTGCTTTAGGACATCTTGATGTGTTGGCAACTGCGGATGTGGGCTTGCAAAGGGGGATGCAGAAACTGTATCAATTGCCAACAAAACCTAGCGCCGAGCAGATGTTAAAGATTAGCAAACCTTGGCAGCCTTACCGAAGTATCGCTAGCTGGTATTTATGGAAAATTGCCGATAGCAGCTGAAAATGTCCTTTTGTTAGAACTTTTTGTCTCAAACTTGATAATAGCATTGGTTAAAAGCGCCTATACTTAACGCCAATGGAGCTTAACAATAATAAACGGATACATGGAATAAGAATAAATACCTATCGACTACCAACTTTGATACTAAAGTAAGAGAAACCCCTGCCCTTGACTGTTTTGCTCAGTTCAAGGGCTTTTTTTGTTGTCGATAGTTTGGATTTACAGTAAGTTGCAGCTATTGGATTAACCTTGACGCAAATTTTATGCTAAATATCCTGTGGCTGTTGTTTTTTGTGATTGCTTTTGTATTAGCGCTTTATCAGTGGCTAGTGGGCGGTGATAGCCAATCGTTTCCCGACTTGGTTAAAGCTATATTCGATATGGCTAAACTGAGTGTAGAAATTTCCATCGGCTTGATAGGGATTCTAGCCTTTTGGCTTGGTTTATTAAAAATCGCGGAAAAAAGTGGTTTGGTCAATTTATTGGCAAAAGCTTTATCGCCATTATTCCGAAAGTTAATGCCGCAAGTGCCCGCTGGGCATCCTGCGCTAGGTTCTATCAGCATGAATATGGCGGCCAATATGCTAGGTTTGGATAATGCTGCTACCCCTATGGGGATTCGAGCTATGGAGCAGTTGCAACAACTTAATCCGACAAAAGATACTGCTTCAAATGCACAAATTTTATTTTTGGTGTTAAATACCTCAGCAGTTACCATCATTCCAATCACCATTTTGCTCTATCGAACGCAAATGGGTGCGGCTGATCCGGCCGCAGTGTTTTTACCCCTATTGTTAGCAACCTGCGCCTCGACTTTTTTTGGTCTGTTAGCCGTGGCAATTATGCAAAAAATATCGTTATTTAATCGAGTTATAGCAGCTTATGCGGCCGTATTTATAGGAGTGATCGGGTTAATAGTTTGGGCTTTAGTAAGGCTGCCAGCTGAACAAATGACCGAAATTAGCTCAGCAATGGGAAACTTCTTATTGATGTTGGCGATTGTTGGTATTTTACTTTTTGGTTGGCGCAAAAAGGTTGCGGTGTATGAAACTTTTGTTGAAGGTGCTAAGGAGGGCTTTAAGGTTGCGGTGACCATTATTCCTTATTTGGTTGCAATGCTCACAGCCATTGGTGCTTTACGAGTATCCGGTGTCATTGATTTCTTTTCCGCATTGGTGGCTAAATTGGTATCCAGCTTGGGCGGCGATACTGATTTTGTAGATGCTATTCCAACCGCTTTAATGCGTCCTTTTAGCGGCAGCGGCGCGCGAGCCATGATGCTCGAAACCATGGAAACGCAAGGAGTCGACTCTTTTGCAGGTAAATTGGTAGCGATTATTCAAGGTAGCACAGAGACCACTTTTTACGTTCTAACGGTGTATTTCGGTGCTGTAGGTATTAAGAAAATCCGCCATGCATTGGGTTGTGGTTTAATTGCTGACTTGGCGGGTATTGTTGCCGCAATTTTATTAAGTTACTGGTTTTTCGCTTAATTTGTCTTAATATTGCTTGGTCAAGGCAAAGCGCTGGGGTAGTTATTTGCTTTGGTTAGGCCAGCGGATCTGCATTTTGGCGCCACCAAGTTTACTGGACTGCGAAATCGTAAACTCACCCTCGTGCCAGATCGCAACTTTTCGTACAATATAAAGCCCTAGACCAAAGCCTTTATGGTTTTGCTCTTTAGCATTTTCACGGCTAAAAGGTTGCATCAGTTTAGCGGCGTTATCACCCACCCCAGGACCGTCATCTTCCACTGACAACAAGCACTGCTCTTGATCAAGGTAGAAGTCCAAACTGATTTTTTCTTTAGAAAAGCGCAAAGCATTGGTTAGCAAATTCTGCACAGCAATTGACATAGACCCTTTGTCGAAATAAGCCTGAACATCCTCACTATGGCAGTCAATTAAGATCTGATCTTGATAGATGGAAAACTTATCATAAATTTCCTGTAAAAAGGTTTTCATGCAATGAAACTCTCTATGAATGTTATCTGTTTCATTCTCAACTTTGGCAAAAGATAGATAATCGTTAACCAGTGATTCAATTTCCGCAATATCATTTTTCATACGCATTTTTTGGTTGGCACTGATGTTTGGCTCAATAATTTCTAGCATAAATTTCATGCGCGCGAGTGGAGTTCGGATTTCATGAGAAATAGTGCGCGACAAATCTTTGTTCATCTGAATAAAGTTTAAGATCTTGTTGGACATACCGTAAAAGGAATTGGCCAAGGGGTAGATATTGGATGATTCCTTAATAGACCGTTGCATGGCGACTGGCTTACGCCCGAATTCTAGCGCATCTTGTTGTAGCTGCTGCAAGTCACGAAAAATTGGTCGCATTAAAAACAACAACAAGCAAGCTAGGCTGCTGTAAAACAATGGGATCACATAAGGTTCAAATTGCGAATCGTTGGATTGGTGCTCAAAGGGGCCGAAGCGAGTTAGTAATTCGGCATCGTTTTTTTTGTAATAAAAAGTTCGGTTGTTATTATCTGCAATGGCGATGGTTTTTCCTTGTTCGAGCATTGCGGCTAAATCTTCCGGTAGGGCTAGCGTTTGCGATTGTATAATTTCAAAAGTAGGTAATCGTTGCTCTTTATCGGCAGACAAATCGCTGTCATGGTGAAAACGTTGGATTAAGTCATCTACTTCAACTTGGTAACTGCTATTGGGCGTTTGGGTTGCTTCGTAAATGGAATTAAAAGACCAAACCAATAACGCAGCGGCCAAAATAATAAGCGCGTAAAAGCGGTAAAACTGAAACTTCATGGCTAGCCGAGAGCCTTGGTGTAGGTGAATAAATAACCTTTACCCCAAACCGTCCGGATCACTAAACCAGGAACATTAAAGTCTTCTATTTTTTTGCGTAGACGGCTGGTTCTTGCATCAACTGTTCGATCAAGTCCATTATATTCGCGGCCAATAATGGCTTGAAATAAAAATTCACGGGATAAAATTTTCCCTTGGTTTTGGGCAAAAATCCAGAGTAATTCAAAATCTTGGCTAGTTAGATCCAGCGCTGAGCCGTTGAGCGTTGCAACTTGCTTATGTTTATCAAGCGTTAGATCAGAAATGGTAATGTTTTCAGCAGAAACTGGACTTTGATTTTTTCTTAAGTTAGCCCGAATACGCGCCAACAGTACATTGGGCTCTACAGGTTTAACGATGTAATCAATTGCTCCTAGCTCTAGACCTTTAATTTGATCTTCGTCATCGCTAAGCGCGGTTAAAAAGATAATAGGGCATTGGAATTTTTCTTGCAGTATGCCATTTAAGTTAAAGCCATCGATATCGGGTAGCATCACATCGCATAGAATCAAATCAAAATTTTCATCATCGGCTAGCTGGTGGACATCAAGCCCTTTCGCCAGATGTTTGAGCCTATACCCTTGAGCCTCCAAGTATTCCTGGATCAATTCTGCCAGCGGCAGGTCATCTTCAATTAAGAGTATTTTGCAATCTAACATGGCTACTACAGTATACCTATGCCGTAATGACGACGCTTTCTTTTTTTCACGGGTTGAAAAACGCTAAGAGCAAATGTTGCTGTGGCAAGAGTGTCGTTATTATCATTATTTTTCGCCGTTAGTTTGATATTTTTGCTGGCCGTAATAGTCACTTCCAAATCGGCTTGTTTGACTTGGTTGTCACACCAAATAGGTTCGTTACTAAAAGAGTGGTAAATGCAAATATTATGCCGTTGTTTGCTGCGATATAAGAGGGTGAGCCTTTGCTGGCAACTATCGCCCTTTTGTTTAATAACGCATACAGAAGGTGTGATAGCCAGTTTGGCAGAATCGCTTCTTGATTCACGTGGGTTTTTTTTCCAAGGGCTGGCAGCTTGGGCGTCATTTGCGGCATAAAGAAGTCCTATCCCTGTTAGCAACAAGAGACAAAAATTATTAAGAGTCCTCCCCGTTTTATTCATAAGCCCTTATTCATAAGTCTTAGAATCGGTATTTCACGCCAAGAAAATAGGTATCTATATGCTTCCTCTCTATGATCAAACTATCCTGAATTTCATCAGCTAAATAGTTCCGTTTAACAAAACCATGCCATGACCAGTCGTCATTAATCATGTATTCGGTACTTAACGTTAAGTAATAATTGGTTCCAGAAGAATTAGGTGAATAGCTGAAAAAACTGGTTAAACTCTCATCTTCATCCAAACCATAATAATAGTTAAGTAGTTTCTTACTTTTATGGGTTGCGCTAGCTGCCAAGTACCATGACCAGTGTTCGCTGATAGTAAAGTAGCGCGCAACCGATAAATCCAGCTCGTAACCATGGTGAACACCGCTGATATCGTGGTAGTAACCCGTGCGTAGATCAAAGCCGGCAATTTGATAATTCAGCTCCAAACCGGCTAGATAGGATAGATGTCTATCCACATCTTCGGGTTGGGGTGGATTAGGCCCACGGCCAGGCGGCGGAACCCCCAGTGCTGAAAAGACGCCGAAATCATCGAGTTTAAAATAAACTCCGTCTTCGTTGAGGCGTCCAACGAGATCAATATAGAAGTTTTCCTGTTCAAACAGGCTGTATCCTAAAGTAGTATTTTCTAGATAAAACTTTTCACCGTAATAACTGATATTGGGCAGCAGGTAAAGATCGAAGTCATCCACTCCTGTGATCAGGCTTTCTACTTGGCCATACCCTAGACTTAAGGAAAAATTCCATTCTCCTACTGCAACTTGATCATGGTCTAGCTCTTCCGAGTTTTTTGAATCAGCCTCTTTTAGAGAGTCGCTTGGATTCTCACTAGTCATTTTCTTGCTAACACTGGAGATCAGCTTAACTTCTACTGGCTCGGCAGCCACAGAGGCTAATGAGATCAGTATGAAAAAAGTTAGCAAATATTTTATCAAATATTTCATAAAAATGGGTAAGCGATAAAAGGCGCACATCTCCTAATATAAGTGGCGTCTAGTCTATCAATGGCCGATTAGTCTTGTCCAACCAGTAACGGTTATTCGTACAAATTCGTACAAAGTTTGGCGAACTCATTGATCGTTCATTAATCGTACAATTTCGTACAAATCTTTACTCCGCTTATTAAATATCTCTGTGCTATACCTAGCGCCGCTAAAAAAATATTTCATATTGTATTACTAACACAACTAGGAGTTCGCGGTGAAAATTAAGACTATAGCTACAGTTGTTGCCGCTGCTGTTTATTCAGCAGGAATGACGGCAGCTGCCAGCGACGCGATAGGTAAAAAAGACTATCAGCTGGAAAAGATTGATATTAGCCCTCTAGCGGTTAAAGCTCGGGTGGAAGCCAGTAAAAATCAGACACAGGATTCGACCGATGCTTTGCTCGAAGGCTATGGGGCCAATGTTAAATTAACCCCAAAACGTAAATTCACTGCCGAGAAAAATCTTGGTGGGGTTCATACTTACATCATTCAACTAAAAGATGCACCAGCAGCGCTATACACTGGTGATGCAAAGGGCCAAGGAGCTACCAAGCATTTATTTTCGAATAAAACCATGGGGCCAAGAAGTGCCAATCTAAAATCTCACTCTGCGGTCGCCGCTTATACTAGTAAGTTACAGTCTAAGCAAAACGCCTTTATCAGCAAAGCAGGTTCGGTAGGCGTTAATTTAAATATTAAAAGACAACATCAAATTGCGGTAAATGCGGTAGTTGCCGAGATGACTCAGCAAGAAGCCCAGCAATTAGCTAAGCTTGGTGAAGTAATCCATATTTCTCGCAATGTTAAACATGAATTATTAATGGATGTTGCCCCTGAGCGTACAAATGTTCCAGCGGTTTGGGCTGACACTAGCACAGCTGGAAGCCCTGATGGTATTAAGGGCGAGGGGATGTTAGTAGGGGTTATTGATACTGGTATTAATACTCAACATCCATCTTTTGCTGCAACTGGTGACGATGGTTATACCGTGGAAAACCCACTGGGCACAGGCAATTATTTACACGATTGTAGCGCTGAAGAATTTGCTAACTTATGTAATGATAAATTGATCGGGGTTTGGTCGACACCTAGCATAACCCATGCTTTTAGCGATCCTGAATTTGAAGAGTCTCGCCCAGCTAACGGTGAAGATTACCAAGGTCATGGCTCACATACTGCTAGCATCGCCGCTGGTAATGTCTTGTACGATGTTCCTTACAAATTACCAGCCCAAGCCATCTCAAGTAGTGGTATTGATACTGGCTTAACCATCAATCAAATGTCCGGTATAGCGCCGCATGCTAATGTTATTTCTTATCAGGCTTGCTATCCAGGAAATAGTGGTGATAAATGGGCAGGTTGTCCTACAAGTGTTGCCATACAAGCTATTGAGCAAGCCATTTTAGATGGCGTAGATGTTTTAAACTACTCAATTTCTGGTGGTTATGACTCGCACAACGATCCTGTAGAGTTGGCTTTCTTAGCGGCGCATGAAGCTGGCATTAATGTTGCTGCTTCGGCAGGTAATGCTGGTGCTTTTCGTTCGGTGAACCACGTTTCACCTTGGGTTTTATCAGTAGCTTCAAGTCAGCATGGGCGAAGTTTTAATGTACAAACCGCAAAGCGTTTTGAAAACTTGAGTTACAATGGGACGGCAATTCCTCCTAGCTATCGAACTGACATTCAAGGAATTAATATCGAGAGTGTTACTGGAAGCTTGGTTCTAGCTTCTAATTATGGTGATGCACTTTGTTCTTCGCCTTTTATGGCAGGTACATTTAGCAACAACGAGATCGTTTTTTGTGAGCGTGGAGATGTTCCTTTAATTGACAAATCTGCAAACGTTGCTGCTGGCGGCGGTGCTGGGGTTGTAATTTATAATACAGAAGAGTCTTCACAAGACTTTTATGCACAACTACCACATACAATTCCTGCCATGCAGATGGACAGATATGATGCTCAAACGATGGTGGATTGGTTAAATGATTCTGATGGTCATATGGGCACGATTCCAGCAACTCAATCCAGTTCATCGGTTAATGAAGGCTTGGTGGACGCTATTTCATCCTTTAGTTCGATAGGTTACGCTTGGCTTGACGAGTATCGAGAAGCAACAGCACCGTCTATTACCGCGCCAGGCTCAGACATTTATTCTGCTTATTCTGAAGATCAACCTTTTACGCAATATATTAGCCCCACAGCCTTTAATACGATTAGCGGTACCTCTATGGCCAGCCCCCATATCGCTGGTGCTATGGCTTTGATTAAGCAAGCCAGACCGAATTGGACGCCTTCTGAGGTAATGTCTGCATTGCAATTAACAGCTAATGATCAAGTTGGTGATAAATTCGGTCGCCCTGATGAAACTAATCCTTGGTTCTATGGCTCAGGAATTGCGCAAGTAGACAAAGCCATTCATTCGGGTTTGATTATGAATGTGCCTGTAGAACATTATGAAATTGCGAATCCTTACCAAGGCGGTAATTTGGGTGCTTTGAATACTCCGAACATGGTTGATTCGAAGTGTTTCAAGTCGTGCAGCTGGGTGCGCGAAGTGACCGCAACCGTTGATGGCAGCTGGGAAGTTACTACTCAAACGGGCGAGTATAGTGTTGGTGTTGAGGTTTTTCCAGCAAGCTTCACTTTGGCGGCTGGCGAAACTCAGCGACTGCTCATTACCGGTTCATGGGTAGATTCTCAAAGCGCAATTTCTTCGGCTCGAGGTCAAAGTGTATTCGGGAAAGTTTTATTAACTCACGAAAATGCTTCTACTCCAGTAGCTCAGATGAATGTCGAGATGCAGCTTGATAGTGGTAAGCTACCTGAGGTTGTTGAATATAAAGTTGACTCATCTAAAACGAGCCATAGTATCAATCAAGTTGCTTTTGGGGTTGCGCCGCAGATTATCAGTAAAGCTTATCAACCAGTTTTAGCTAATATTGAAGAGCTTGAGCTGATTGAGCGAGTGAATGGAAACGGTGAAAACCTTTTTGAAATTGCGCAAGATTTAGAGCGAGTAAAAGTAAGCTGGGTTACAGTTCCTGAAAATGCAAAGCGCTTTGTCGCCGAGGTGATTGAAAGTCGAGGAGCCATTGATCCTAAAGAACATACAGATCCTGTGGGTAATGCTGGTATTTATGTCGGTATTGATTTTAATGAAGATGGTGTGATTGACTATGACAACGAAGCGATTTGTAAATCAGTTGCTAAGTCTTTTGAGCTTAAAGATTGGTGTAATATACCAAACCCTCAGGCAGGTAATTACTGGGTTGTATGGCAAGAACACAACCATAACAAGCGTAGCTATCAAGGTATTGAAGACGCAGTCTTTCAACACAAAGTAGCTACTGCGGTGGTATTGAATGAACCAGCTGATAATCTAACCGTAGAAGCTCCTAGCTATAGCGATGAAGAGGCTTTTTCGGATATCGCTTTACAGCTTAATGCCCCGTCTTTTGCTGATGGAGAAAAGTATTATACCGCGATTGAATTTAGCTCTGGAGAAAATGATTCTGGTAATTTAGGTATTATTGGAGTCAACTTTATGCGCGGTCAAGACAATGTTCGGATGACATCCAGTAAAAATGGTGCGGTTGTCGAGGATGTGATCGACTATAAAGTATCAGTGATGGCTAATTTAAGCGGATCTGATCGTAGTTTTAATCTTTCTTCGCAAATTCCTGATGGGTTAGAGCTGGTTAGCGATAGCGTGAAGTTAGTCCAAAACCGCTTCATTAACGGTGAAGCTACTCAAGAAGCAAATAGTTTTAGCTTTTCAGGTATCCAAACTAACAGTCGCGATCGAGCACGCGAGTACTTAATTACTAACTCGATCACGGATGCTTCTTGTCGTACGCCTGTTGAAGACGGCGGTTACATTAATTTGTTTGATTACGGTTATATGCCGTTAGAAAACGCTCCGCAAAGTAATCGTGAGCCTGCTTTACAGCTAACCTTGAGTGAACTCTACCAAGATTCGCGTGCTACTGAAGGAGAAACTTACTCACTCTACAACTACCATGATGGTTATGTTTTCAACAGCAATAGCTTCTATATTTGGGGTAACGGCATGGTTGATTTGCATGGTATAGCGCCAGGTTTCTTTGGTTCTTACCAAAATGTAGCTTTTAATGACAATTACAAAGCACCATCTTTCGCTAATATGGGCGTGTTTTGGTATGGTGTTGCTGGTTTTGGCTCTCAAGGTATGGAGTTTGGTGCTCCCTACGTTGCGAGTGAAAACGAAGCCGAATCTTCGGGTATTAGTTTTGTTCAATTGGTGGATGAAAATAACCAAGGCACTCATGTTATTATCGAGTGGGATAATCTTCAGCACCTAGAAGGGGTGGGTTGTAACTTCCGAGGTTGTGCCGGTTGGGGGCCAAACCCTAATTCTAGCACTCAAGTGGATGCGCAGTTGATTATCGCACGTGATTATAGTAGTGCCCCGGGTGATTATGAACTTGTCTATGCCTACGACAATCTAAACTTTGCTGATTATCAAGGCAATGGTTCTGAGTTTCAGCAATCTGTAACCGTTGAAAAAACAGCAACCGCTGGTGTTCATGGCGGCGCTAGCCCTTGGGCAGGTGCTCCGGTAGATGGCTATATTAACCAAAGCATCATCCCTGATAATAATGGTTTTGGAGGACTCGATAGTTTCCTGCAAGACGATATGGTTGTTTGTTTAGATTACAATGGGCCAGAAGTTACTGCCTTTGAAGTTGAGTTTAAAGTTAAGGTTAAGCCTGAAGCGATTGGCCAAGATTTTGTCATCAATACCCAGCTTGACCTTGATGGAACTGAAACTAAACACTTGATGGAAACTTTAACCGTTCCTTCCAACATCATGTTATTTAGTATTGATGATCAGGAAATGATAGAAGAAGGCACTATCGAAGGCATTCAAGTGGCTTATATGGATAACGATAATGTTTCCAATACCATCAGTGTTTCTGGCGAAGGCATCACTGCGGTTGTCAACGGCCATGAGAATGGTTCAACCTTTGACATTACCGGTAACAAGGACTTTAGTGGTGTTACTGAAGTGACCGTAACGGTAAGTGATAATAATCAGCCTACAGACGCAATGAGCACTAGCTTTAAAGTGACCATTACTGGTGAGAACGATGCGCCGGTCGTGCAACTTGCGGCTAGCGAAATTAGTATCACAGAAGGTGAGACAGTTAACTTGGATGCATCTTCAAGCTATGATCCTGATGGCGATGTCTTAAGCTTCGAATGGTCAGGCGACGGTACTATTGCTGACGCTTCTGCCGCTGCAACCAGCGTAACGGGCTTAGCGGCAGGTTCGCACAGCTTTGTTGTGATGGTCAGCGACGGCAATTTAGCGGTTGAACAAACCGTTCAAGTTGAAGTGGCTGCGCAACCAGTAACACCAGATCCAGAAGGCGATGGTGACGGCGGCTCAGGTGGTGGTGCTATCAGTTGGATTCTACTAGCAATGCTAGGAGTCTTCTTCAGACAGCGTTTCGCTAAACAAAGCTAACATTGGTTTTGTAAGAATAAAGCTCAGGCCCTAGGGTCTGAGCTTTTTTATGCAGAGTGGTTTTTCACTACACATTGTTGTTTGGCGCTTAATTGAGCTGTCTTAAATCTTCCAAAATCGCTATCGCAACAGCATAAAGCACCAACAACCCTGCCTTAATTCGCTATTGGTCACTATCGGAAAGTTTGTCGTCTACTTTTTTGATTGCTCTGTTGTAAGCTTAAAGTCGATCTACCTCAACTGGCGTTTGCGAGTTCTCACTAGTTCGTTAACAATGCTTTTGTACGAGTATAGGCGTCATAACAGTGTTCGATAGCCTTACGCGCCTTCACACGAACGATTTTTCTTCGACTTTCTAGCTCTGTTTTGACATTGGGTTTTACACAAGAGGTAGCGCAAGCACGTAAAGACGCGCACAGGCCGTTACGATCAGAAAAATCACCATAGCCACACTTTATAGATGGTGCCTTTTGTTGGCAAAAACTTGCATTGGATGGCATTGCGTTGATCTTCTCTTGCTCCGTTGGTTCTAAGTTTGGTGGAGTGGCCGTTGAAAAGCCCACAGCGGCATGCGCCTCTCGGCACAACTGTATCGATTTTTGTGCTGACTCAGAACTGCCCGTTAAGGTAATGCCACCTCGGCCCACAGCACCACCGCATTGGCGGCTACATTGTTCGGATGCAGACGTTACGGGTCGAACGCGCCTGCAAGAGTCGTTCTTGGCTTTAGCTTCTGCGATCAGTGCCGCGCGGTCCCTATTGTCAGCCACTGTAGGTGCTTCAATAGCCTTCGCTCCAGCATTCTGGTGCGCGGTTCGGCAGCGGGCTAGCACCTGTTCTATCAGTACGAGGTCTGCTCTTGGATTTGCGAAACCACATGCTCGCTGACAATGGCTAGACTCCCAGGTAGCAGGAGTAACTGCAGCACAACTTTTTTTCCTCAAATTTAATTCGGTATTAATATCAGAGATTTTGTCTCTGCTCTGCGCTGGGAGTCCACAAAAAAGAACTAGTGCAAAGGGTAACATAATTGATGATTTAGAGCTGGAAACTATCCTGATGCTATTTAAAGACATAAAAATCTCCTTTTCTTAACTATAGGCCATAAGAGTTTGGCATACAATGTAAAGCGAAGGTGTATTCAGTCGCTTTTACTGGCTCCTACTGAAGTTGTCCGCTAAGTAAGCATAAGCAACTACTCAATGAAATCTACAACATTAGCTTGTTGGGTCTGAGTTTTTTCATACCTGATTGTAAGAAAAGTAGTTACTAACCTGCCAGTTACCACGAAATTAACCTTTGTTTTTGTCAAGAAACTTACAAAAAAAAAGTGAAAAAAGTTTCGACAGCCAATAAAAAAATCCACAAGTCGGCGCAAGAGCCCTAAAAATAAGGCTTTGCGCCTGTTTATTTAATGAGCGGTGTATAAAAAGGCTATAGAAAAACTAATAAGCGATTGATTTTTAAGGAAAAGAGTATTTGCTGGTTAAAAAACATACAGTTTGTGCTGCAAGCCCTGAATTTGTTGCTTTTGAGCCTTTTTCTAGATTTTTTCCCCAAAGTTATCCACAGAAACTGTGAAGAAAATATGACAAGCTAGACATACTTATGCTGACATAGGTCACAGCGAATTTTAACGCTGAATTTTTAAGAAAGCCGCAAGCTATATTAGGGTTGATAAACGCTGGTTAGGGTCCTTTGCTGGCGCTAGCTACGGTGTAAGCGGGCCCTTGCTTATGCTTTTTATAATTACCAAATACTTCTTTGAAGCCAGTTTTCATAAAGTTGCGTAAGCCAGTAATGGTCACCACATAAAAAGTTCCACCCGGCTTTAAACGCTCATAAGCATCGTTGAGAAAGATATACAGCAGTTCATTACCAACCTTTGCCGGAATGTTAGAAACAATGACATCGAAATGCCGCTCAGGAACATCGCTAAAGCCATTACTCAAGCGGGCAGAGGCATGAGGTAGCTGATTGAGTTGGGCGTTCTTGTTAGCGTATTCTACCGCTAAATAGTCCTTATCGACCATAATGGTCTGTCCTTGCGGTGCTTGTTTGGCCATGGTTAAGCCCAAAACTCCGTAACCACAACCTAGGTCTAAGCATTTATCTGTTGCTTGCACCTCAAGGTATTTGAGCAGCATCAGCGAGCCATCATCAATAGCTTTGGGCGAAAAGAGTCCCCAAGTGGTTTTAAATTGCATATCAAAACCGCAGACTCGATCGGTTATCGTAAGGTCATTTTTAAGATCGGCTATTTGCTCTTTGCTGTAATGCGCCATAATACCAAGGTAATCGTTGGATACTGGTTAAGTGGACGAGATTTTAACATTGCTTAACTGAATATCACTAATATTTCTATTCAGCTCAAGAAGTGCATTATATCTTAGAGCGAGTTTTGGGAAAAATATATAAATAAAAACGCCAGCGGTTTGGGCTGGCGTTACATAAGTCACTTTAAGCCGCTAATTTTGGGCTCTTTTTTTGAGTTTATAATACTTGAGCCACTCATCCATGGTTAAAACGCCGTTATTATTTGAGTCGATAGAGGTGAATTCTAGACTCTCTATATTGTCTTTTGCTTCTTTTTTCGAGATGGTTTCGCTTCTATCTTCGTCAATTTCATAGAATCCATTCTTAAGAAGCGAATCTTTTTCTTTGCTGGTATTGGCTAGTGCTCCTTGACTCTGGGCAACAGCAAATATACTCAGTGTTAATAGTGTAAGCTTCATCATAATCGTACCATAGGTTATTTCTTGACAGCTTAACATTACCCAATTTTCACCAAAGTTTCTATAAATACGCTCAATTTTACTTCTGTGTGGTATTAAAATGCCGATAAGCGGCAAATAGAGGTAAAGAATAGGCTGTTGATAATTTTATACAGAGATCTATATTGCTGTTAAAATAGTAGTAATGATAGTAACCTCCGATTCCCATGCAAAGCCCTTTTATCTTTTTTTGCCGTCCCGGCTTTGAGAATGATTGTGCTGCAGAAGTGCAGGCTCTGGCTAATGAGTTGGATTTAGCAGGCTATGCCAATGCTAAGCCAAACGATGGCTGTGTGCGTTTTTATGTGTTTGATGAGTCCAGCGCGGAAAGCTTTTTTAGCGAATTGGATTTAGACGAGTTAATTTTCACGCGTCAATGGTTTTGGGCCAAGACCGAGTTACAAGACTTAGCGCCAACCGATCGAGTAACCCCAATTGTGGAAGCTGCTATGGAGCTGAACACTGTCCAGTCCTTGTTGGTGGAGCATCTAGATAGTGGCTTAGGCCGCGAGCTTTCCAAATTTTGCAAGAAGATTACCACGCCATTGACCATTAGTTGTGAGCGTGAGGGAATTTTGGCAAAAGACGCGGATAGTAATAACCAGTTGCAGCTGCATATTCTTTTTTAGCGAATAACCACTGCCTAGTGGGTTATTCGCCATGGGGCAGGGCTTCCAATCTTAAGGGTGGTATTTTGCGGCTAAAATCGCCTAAAGATGCGCCAAGCCGTTCCAGTTTAAAGCTTGACGAAGCGATTCAGGTCCTGATGTCGAATAAACAGCGCAAGGCAACATTTCGCTTAGGCCATACTGCGGTGGATCTCGGTGCAGCGCCCGGCGGTTGGACCTATCAACTGGTGCAACGTGGGCTGCAAGTGACGGCTATTGATAATGGCCCGATGGATAAAAAATTGATGGCAACTGAGCAGGTGGTTCATCTTAAAGAAAATGCCTTAACCTGGTTGCCAGAAAAACCGGTACAGATCCTAGTGTGTGATATGGTGGAAAAGCCGTCGCTGGTCGCTAATTTAATGGCAAAATGGTTGCTTCAGGCTAAAGCCGCACACGCGATCTTTAATTTGAAATTACCCATGAAAAAGCGTTTTCAAGAAGTTTCGGATTGTATTGGTGAAATTTGTGATCAACTAGAAGCGCAAGAGATTGATTATTTTTGGCAGGCCAAACATCTCTATCATGACCGCGAGGAGATCACGGTCTATTTTAGACGGCAAATGCCTAAGTAGCCTTAACTATGAAAGTATATTTGTTATGACTGATGACATCCCGTTAGGTAAAGCAACCCAATATCCAGAGCAATACGATGCGGCTTTGCTGTTTCCGATCGCACGTCAGATTAAGCGCGATGAATTGGGGCTTAATAATGACTTACCCTTTACTGGCAGTGATCTGTGGAATGCTTATGAGATGTCGTGGCTAGATGCCAAAGGAAAACCGCAAGTAGCCATTGGTTTGTTCGAATTTGCTTTTGATAGCGTCAATATCGTGGAATCGAAATCTTTTAAACTTTATTTAAATTCCTTTAATCAAACCCGTTTTGATAATTGGCCTCAAGTTCATGAGGCACTTGAAAAAGATTTATCACAAGCTGTCAAGAGTAAGGTAAGGGTTGAGCTATTAACTCTTAAGCAGTATCAGTATCAGTATCCAGTGCAAGATTTTTCGGGACTCTGTATTGATGATTTAGAGCTTGAGATAACGGGCTATGACTATGATCCGACTTTATTAAAAGCCAACAGCAGCGATGAGATAGTGGAAGAAACCTTGTTCAGTCATTTACTCAAAAGCAATTGCCTGATCACCAATCAGCCAGATTGGGCCAGTATTATGATTGAGTACCGAGGTGCTAAAGTTGATCGCGAAACTTTGCTGAAATACCTGATCTCATTTCGCAGCCATAACGAATTTCACGAGCAGTGTGTAGAGCGTATTTTTACTGATCTAATGAAATACTGCCAACCACAGCAGCTAAGCGTTTATGCGCGCTATACCCGCCGCGGTGGTTTGGACATCAACCCTTTTAGAACCAATGTGGCAGCTAGGAAAGTTGATAATATTCGATTAAGTCGACAATAAGGCCTTCTAATCCCGCTTAAAACACTAACTTTCAATAACTTAGCAAGAAGTAACCCACCCAATAAAAAGATCTGGACGAATGCCGAGCATTATATAACAATGATTGGCTTTATTTAGGCAGATCCAACTGCTCTCGAATAAATTATAAAAGCGCTTTCTCCAGAAAAAGCGTTACAGATCACGAGTATTAAGGGTATTTCAATGACAGATCAATCAAAAGATAAGTCCTTCTTTGGTCATCCAAAGGGTCTCCAAACATTGTTTATGACCGAGATGTGGGAGCGCATGAGTTATTACGGTATGCGCGGCATTTTGGTGCTATTTATGACTGCGGCTTTGCAAGAAGGTGGGTTAGGTCTAACCGCTGCAACGGCTGCGGCTATCTACGGTTTATACACCAGCTCAGTTTATTTTATGGGTCTACCCGGCGGCTGGATTGCTGACCGACTAATTGGCGGACAAAAAGCCATTTGGTATGGCGGTATTATCATTATGTGTGGTCACATAGTGTTAGCTATTCCAAACGAAGGCAGCTTCTTTATTGGTCTGATACTGGTGGCATTGGGTACTGGTTTATTAAAGCCTAATATTACTGCGGTTGTAGGCCAGTTATACAGCAGTGAAGATGAGCGCCGTGATGCGGGTTATTCAATTTATTATATGGGTATCAACATTGGCTCATTAATCGGTTACTTCGTTTGTGGCTACTTGATGGAAAACGCTGGCTGGCACTGGGCATTTGGTGCGGCAGCGGTTGGTATGGCGTTAGGTCTAATCCAATTCTATTTAACCAATAAAAACTTACCGGCAGTAAGCGCCAAACCTTCTGTCGAAATTAGCGAAAGCGCGCGTAAGAAAAGCTGGGTTGGCATTGGCATCTTCTTAGTTGGCGTGGCTATTGTTACCGCTCTTACTCTAGCTGGTACCATTTCAATTAATGCAGTGAGCTTGGCTCAACAAACGGCAATCGTGTTAACCGCAACTTTCTTTATCTTCTTTGCCATTATCTTTTTCCGCGGCAATTTGAATCAAGTTGAAAAGAAGGGTATGTGGGCCTTGTTGCTTATCTGTGTGGCTTCGGCCTGTTTCTGGTCAGGATTCGAGCAAGCCGGTTCTTCATTAAACTTATTTACTCGTGATTACACCGATAGATTTATTGGTAGTTTTGAAATCCCAACCACTTGGTTTCAAAGTGTTAATTCGGCTTTCATTATTCTATTAACGCCATTCTTCGCGGCTTTCTGGATTAAATTAGGACAAAGAATGGTTACTCCTGGCTATGGATTGAAAATGGCAGTGGGTTTGATCATTATGGGTAGTGGTTTTATCGTTATGATTTTTGCTGCTCAAGTTGCTGCGGGCGGTGGTAAGTCTGCGGCTTTCTATCTTATTTTAACTTACTTCTTACACACGGTGGGTGAGTTATGCTTAAGCCCAATTGCTTTAAGTGCTGTGAGTAAACTGTCTCCAAGACGTTACATGGGTCAGATGATGGGCTTGTTCGTATTTACTTACTCTATTGGTAATATTATCGCTGGCTTAATGGCGGGTAAGTTTGATCCAAACAATGTTGCTGAAATGCCTAGCTTGTTCCAATTCATCGCGACTTTCAGTATTGGCGTTGGCGCGGTAGTATTGCTGATTGGTATGTTTACTAAGAAGTGGGAACAAGAAGTGGTTGAAAGCAAAGAAGGGGAAGACGCTTAATATAATAGTGTATTAAGTTCTTTTTTAACGCTTCTAAAGTGGTCAACCATTAGCTTGGTTGGCCACTTTTTCGTTATGGAAAATAAAACAGGTTATCTTGATGCTGCAATTTGATTTATTAGCCGCCGATTCGGTTGAAGAAATTAGCCTGCCAGATGCGCAGCTGTTGTTTTGGCCCGAATTTTTATCACCTAGTAATGAGTTAGCCGAGACCGCAGATGCTTTTTTCCAGCGGCTATATGGGCGGATTCAATGGCAACAAGAAACTATCCGTATTGCGGGTGTGGATAGGCTAGTGCCGCGACTGACGGCTTGGTATGGCGATCCACAAGCCCGTTACCGCTATTCAGGGGTTGAGCATGCGCCATTGGCTTGGATACCAGAGCTACTGCAAGTCAAGTCTTTGCTTGAGCAGCAAACCGGTGAAACTTTTAACAGCGTGTTAGCAAATTTGTACCGTGATGGTCAGGATAGCGTTGCTTGGCACAGTGATGATGAGCCGGAACTGGGTAAAAATCCAGTGATAGCCTCGGTCAGTTTAGGGGCAACGCGTAGCTTCCAACTAAAGCGTAAAACCAAGCCAAAATTAAGCCACAAAATTGCCTTAACATCTGGTAGTCTATTGTTAATGAAAGGTAAGACGCAAAGCCACTGGTTGCACCAAGTGCCAAAGGAGCGTGCGGTGCTAGAGCCCAGAATTAACCTTACTTTTAGAAAAATAATCACAACTTAGGAATTTTTATGCCATTTTTAGCCTGCCGTGTTTTTAAGGAACCAACTATTCATCATCAGTTAGTTGAGATGGAGCCAAGTGAGTTAAGTCAAGCAGACACCTTAATCAAGGTCGATTATTCGAGCATCAACTACAAAGATGCGCTGGCCGCCAGTGGGCGCGGTGCTATTTTAAAGTCCTTTCCGTTAAATGCCGGGATTGATTTGGCGGGCACGGTGGTGGAATCTGCATCGGATAAATTTCAGGCAGGCGATGCGGTTATTGTCAACGGTTGCGGTTTGGGCGAAAGCTTTGATGGTGGTTTGGCTCAATATGCCAAAGTAAATAGTGACTATCTGATGAAACAAGCTGCAGGCTATTCGGCACGACAAGCGATGATTATTGGTACGGCCGGTTTTACTGCCGCTTTGGCGATTCATCGGATGGAGGTGAATGGGCAAACCCCTGACATGGGCCCCATAGTAGTAACCGGTGCCAGCGGCGGGGTGGGCAGCTTTGCGATTAATTTATTGAGCAAAAAAGGCTACCAAACACTCGCCTTGACCAGCCAAGCTTCTATGCACGATTACCTAAAAGATTTAGGCGCAAGCGAAGTTAAAACGCTAGACGAGTTAGAGCTAAGCGATAAGCCTTTAGCTAAGTCCATTTATGCGGGACTTATTGATAATATCGGTGGCCAGACCTTAAGTAAATTGATGGCTAATATCGAGCTTTGGGGCAATGTGGCTTGTATTGGTCTGGCGCAAAGCGCTCAATTAAATGCGACCGTTTTGCCGATGATTTTGCGTGGTGTCAGTTTGTTGGGAGTCAGCTCGACCAACTGCCCAATGCCGCTGCGTAATCAATTGTGGCAACAGTTTGGTCAAGAAATGCCCTTGCCAGATTTCGATAAAATTTTAAGTAAAGAAATTGCTTTGCAAGAAATCTCGCCTTATTTTGATGAGCTTATTGATAACCAACACCGTGGACGCTTAATCGTCAATTGCCAATAGCTACGGCTAGAATACTAATAATCTATTGATATGAAGTCGAGTTATCCACTCAACCAGATCGATCCGAAAAATAGCGTGATCATTACCGGAAGTCAGCGTTTGTCGCGCCATTTGCGAGAAGAATTTAATAAACAGCAAAATCGAGACGGTAAAAGCGTATGGCATAGCTTGCAAGTGATGCCCTGGGGCGCTTGGACTAATTTATTATGGCAATGGCTTGCTGAGCAACGTTCGCCAACAAGCGAGCCATTACCGTATGTTTTAAGCGAGCAGCAAGCTCAACACCTGTGGCAAGAAATCGTCGAGCAATCCTCTTGGAACAGCTTTTTATTGCAAATTCCGGCGACTTCCAAAAAAGCTTGGCAGGCGTGGCAGCAATATGAGCAGTGGCAATTAAGCATTAACCCAGCTGCTGCTTGGGACAAAGATTTGCGAGCTTTTATTGAGTGGAGCAATAGTTTTTCGCAAAAGCTGGCGGATAATCATTGGTTGGACGCAGCGGCAAGTGTGAATCTTTTGAGTCAACAGTTTGATTCGATAGCCGAATTCTTGCCTGACAAGATTTATCTAGCGGGTTTTGAACAGATCACACCGCAGCAACAAGAGCTTTTTGATTTGATGAGCCAGTCTAGCGCGGTTGAGTGGCTAAAATCTAGCAGCCCTCCCACTAAACCCAGTATTATCAAGTTCAACAACGCGCGCGAAGAATTCCGTCACGTTATTTTAGATGCTAAGGCCGCTGTGTTGGAGCATTCGACGAGTAACCCCGATTATAAATATGCGATTGTGGTTCCCGAGCTTGAGCAGCATAAGCCCTTACTAGAGCGCTTGTTATGGCAAGAATTAACCCCTTGTTTTAAACCAGAAGATTCGCCAATTGAGGGCATTTATGACTTTTCACTGGGCGAGCCGTTAGCCAAGCATTCGCTAGTTGCTACAGCAACCAATCTGTTGAAATTAGTCAATGGCAGTGTGGAACGAGATACCATGCGGCGACTTTTGATGAGTCCTTATTGGGGAAACGATAGCAAAATAACCCGCGACAAAGCAAAAATCGAAGTGGCTATTCGGGCAAGTTCCAAGCCGCGCTTTAGTCTAAAAGATATTGCTCAGTATGATCCGGAAGGAAACTTGTCTGAGCTAATCGACGATGTCAGCAATGCTATAAAGCTGACCAAACAATCAAAGTCGATCGCTGAGTGGATGTCGTTAATTCCTAAAATACTGGCGACAGCACAATGGCCTGGTCATAGAGAGCTGAGCAGCCGTGAATATCAAATCCAACAAAGCTTGCTGGAGAGTTTTAATGGTTTAAAAAGCCACCAATTGTTTTATCGCGATGCCATTAGTTTTAGCAAGTTGTTAGAGTTATTGTTGGTTGTGATAGCCGAAAAACAATTTCATCAAGAACAGCCTAAAGCTCCGATCCAAATTATGGGGCTGCTGGAAACGGTCGGCTTGGAGTTTGACAAAGTATGGCTTACGGGTGCTACCTATCAAGTTTTGCCAAGCAAAGCTAATCCGAATCCTTTTATTGAGAAGTCATTGTTAAAACAACACCAGATGCCCGGCTGCTCAGCACAAAGAGAGCTCGACTATGCGCAGCAGCTGTTCACTAGTGTATTGTCAGCCAGCCCACAGGTAACAGTTTCTTATCCTTTATTTGAAGGGGAAAGTGAATTATTACCAAGCCCTTTGTTGAGTCAATATCGACATCAAGCAGCGACGGCAGATACTTCATTGATACCAACCCCCTTAAGGCAGTTGAGCAACTTGCAACTGGATGAATATCAAGATGAGCAGGGGATTGAGTTGACCGATAAGCAAATTAAAGGCGGCACGGGATTTTTTAAGGATCAGATCAATTGCCCTTTCAAAGCTTATTTAAGCTATCGGCTGCGAGCCAAGGCTTTTGAAGAGGCTGAAGAAGGGTTGAACGCTTTAGAGCGTGGGCAAATTGTGCATAAAGTATTAGAGCGTTTTTGGAAAGCTCAAGCCTCGAGCGAGATCTTGCAGGATAAAACCCAGCAGCAACTTTTGGAAGTTATTCTGCCTTATCTGGAGCAGGTGTTAATCGAATTTAAGCAGAGCTTGTACTTTCTGCAAATTGACTCGTTTTTTGCCAACGAAAAACATCGATTGTTGCAACAGTTGACCCAAGCGCTGATGGTGGACGCGCGGCGTTTACCATTTACTCCTTTGCATCATGAACAAACTCAAAGTATTGAAGTGGCGGAATTGATTTTTAACTTACAAGTGGATCGGATTGATCAGGTTGAAGATGGTTTGCTCATTATTGATTACAAAACGGGTAATCCTCAGCGCAAGGCTCTGCTGTCTGAACCACCTGAAGAGCCACAATTGGCCTTATACGCGATTAATCAGAAGGAACAAAATGTTGCAGGGGTGAGTTTTTTTAATATCAATGCTAAAGAAACTCGCTACCAAGGGATTGCCGATACTATTGAAAACTTAGCGCTCGGTAAGCGCAGCGCCATAAAAACGCCAATGAGCAGCTTTATCGAAAATTGGAAGTTGCAGCTTGAAGCGGTGGCAAAAGGTATCAAGCAAGGCATTGCGATTGTTAATCCGCGAACCTGCGATTATTGCGATTTTAGTTCGGCTTGTCGTATCAATCAGCGGCGACAGATACTAGATGATGAGCTTGATAGTGCTGGTGGTGCAGGATGATCAGAGATCAGCAAGCGCGCCAAGAGGCGATCGATCATCAAGGCTCCTTTATCGTGCAGGCGCCAGCGGGTTCAGGTAAAACCGAGCTATTGACTCAGCGGGTATTAAAGTTGCTCAGTTTGGTTGAAAATCCGGAAGAAGTGGTGGCGATCACCTTTACCCGCAAAGCCGCGCGCGAGATGCAAAATCGTATTATCGAAGCGTTATACAGTGCTCTTGAGCCGTCGCCAACTGAGCCGCATAAAGTGTTAACTTGGAATCTTGCTAATGCGGTAGTTGAGCGTGATCGGCATTTGAATTGGGAACTATTGTCAAGCCCGCAACGCTTGCAGATCAAAACCTTTGATTCTTTGTGCGCTTCACTGGCTAATCAAATGCCAATTTTGGCCAATTTTGGTGGTCAACTAAGTCCCACTGAGCGTCCAGAGTATCTTTATCAACAAGCGGCAAAAACGGTTATTGATGGGATAAAAACCCAAGAGTCTTGGGCGGAACATCTGCATCGTGTTTTAGCTCATACCGATAATAAGGTGCAATACCTGCAAGACTTATTGGCGCAGCAACTAGCTAAGCGTGACCAATGGCTACGACTGCAAGCAGAGGGTGCTAATGAGCGCGAAGTTTTAGAGCAAGGTTTTAAAGATTTGTTAAAAGCAAATTTAAAACAACTCGACTTGGCTTTTACCAATGAACAAAAGCAACAATTGCTGTCAGCGATTATTTTTGCCAGCGATTATTTTGATGAAAAGCATGAACTGGCAGCGTTAAAACCGCTTAAGCAATGGCCCGCGACGACTAGCGAGCAAGTAACGGTTTGGAAGTCGTTAACCAATTTTTGTTTAACGAAAACAGGAACTCTCCGCGCTAATGCACCTTTACCAGCATTAAAAGTTGCAGAAACTAAAGAGGAAGAAGCAGTTCTGCGTGAACAAAAAATGCAGGCCAATGAGCTGTTCGAACAGTTTAAAACGATTCCCTTGCTGGCCGAAAAATTAAAAGCCATTCGCGACTTTCCAGATTTGTATTTGCAGCAAGAACAATGGGAAGTGATCGAGTCTTTAACAGTGCTAATGCAAATTGCCGCTGCCGGCTTAAAAGTGGAATTTAAAAATCACGGAGAGGTGGACTATTCGGAAATTTCCATGGCCGCTGGCCGTGCTTTGGGCGACATCCAAAATCCCAGCGAATTAGCATTAAAACTTGATTATGCCATTTCACACCTTTTGGTAGATGAATTTCAAGACACTTCTTTTAGTCAATTTCAATTGATTGAGCAGTTGACTAGTGGCTGGCAACCAGGTGATGGCCGAACCTTATTTGTGGTTGGCGATCCGATGCAGTCCATTTACCGTTTTCGTGAAGCCAACGTCGGTTTGTTTATTCAAGCCCGCGAGCAAGGAGTTGGTGATATTGCATTGGAATTTTTACAGCTAAGCAGTAACTTCCGCTCCAGCGAACTAGTGGTTAATTGGGTCAATCAAAGTTTCGCCAAGATTTTCCCTGACTATGATGATCCGGTTTTAGGTGCTGTAAAACTGGCAACTGCAGAATCCACTATTGCCAAGCAACCACAGGATTTGGTCAGCTTTGAAGTTTTTTATTCGCAAGAAAATGCGGCCGATGCTGAAGCTGATTTTATTGCTACAACCATCAAGCAGTGTTTAGAGCAAGATCCTAAGCAACAGATTGCGGTATTGGTCCGCGCTAGAAATCATGCAGTGCCCCTTATTCAGGCTTTAAGAGCGAATGCTATTGCTTATGTCGCAGAGGAGTTGGAGCAACTGGCTTTAAAACAGCCTGTGTTAGATCTGATGAGTTTGTTGCGAGTGTTACTGCATCCGCTCGATAAAATTGGCTGGATTGGACTCTTTAAAACGCCTTGGTTTGGACTGAGTCTTAAAGACATCACCTTACTCAACCAAGCTTTTGCTGAAGATCTTTCTCAAGCTTTAGAGGAATTTGCGTCGGTGGAGAATTTGTCGCAAGACGCGTTACGCATTTTGCAAAGACAAGCACCTAAAATACAGAAATATCGAGCAAGTTTATATCAGCAACCGCTAGCGATGCAGCTTGAAGCCTTGTGGTTGCAATTGGGCGGGGCTTTAGCGTTGGAAACTGTCGAGTGTGAGCAACTTTATACCGCTTTGGATTATATTGCAAAGCTAGAACAAGCTGGGGCAATAGATGATTACCAACAAGTTGAAGATTCGCTAAAGAAGCTATTTTCGCCAGCGTTAAGAGGCGATGATTGCCAAGTCTCAATCATGACCATGCATAAATCCAAAGGTTTAGAGTTTGATACGGTATTTCTGCCTAGACTCGATAAAAAAGGCGGCTCGAATGATAAACCACTGATGATATGGGAAGAATTTCCAAGCGATACTGAGCAGAGTCAGTATCTGCTAGCTCCGGTCGATCAAGCAGGACAACTCGAGTCTTTGTATAAATTGGTCAGTCGCTTTTCTAAAGATAAAGACCGGCTAGAAACGGCACGCCTGTTGTATGTGGCGGCCACTCGAGCCAAGCATCGTCTTTATTTAACCGCTTGTGGCAAAGTCAGTTGGAGCAGTAAGACTGAGCAATGGCAACAAACCCATTTTGCTCCAGACAGTTTAATGAGTTTGTTGAGTCCAATTTTTGAACGTCATATTGAATCAGCTTTTTTACGCTTTGCAGAGCTTGCGGTTCAGCCTATTAGTAGGCAGCAACAAACCACTGAACAGGGTTGGCCTAGATTAACATCGGCTTGGGCTTATGCCGATTATTCGCCAGAATTATCCCAGCTAACCTTTGAGCAACTTAAAACAGAAGCTACAAAGTTAGAATTTGATTGGGCTACCGACATTGCCAAGATCATTGGTATTTTGATGCATCGCCAGTTGGAGTTAGTAGCGAAAAACCAATGGCAATTATCGGCTGAATCTATTGAGGCTTTTGTCGAAAAAGCTTATCAACATTTGCTCACCCATGGTTCGAGCAAAGAGCAGGCCCAATATGCCAAAGAGCGCTTACAGCAGGGGTTATTAAACGTATTATCCGATACGCAAGCTGATTGGATCTTGCGTGAGCATGAAGATGCCGCCTGCGAGTTAGCTTTGACTGGGCAAATCGATGGCCAATACAAATCATTTGTTATTGACCGAACTTTTATTGATGGGGGAGTTCGCTGGATCATCGATTACAAATCGGGAGCTCATCTTGAACAGGATGTTGATCAATTTATCCAATCGGAAGTAGAGCGCTACCGCCCACAATTACACAATTATCGGCAGTTAATGCAATCATTAGATGTATTGCCAGTGAAAACAGCGCTGTATTTTCCAATGCTAAAAACGTTTGTAGAAGTGGACTAGAGAAATGGATACCCCCAGAATTAAAACCCAACGCTTGCTATTAAGACCCATGCTGGAGAGCGACTTCGAAGCCTACTGTCACTATGCGATGGATCCCGAAGTGATGCAGTATATTCGTCCAATTGGTACTAAAGCCGAAGTCAAAGAAGCCTTTGCTGGCTTTCAAAAAGCATGGCTTGGCGAAGAAGGCCAATGGATGGCACTAGCGGTGGAGCTTATCGACACTGGCGATTTAATTGGCGATGTCGGCTTTCGGTATCATAGTAAAGTTCATGAGCAAATTGAGCTTGGCTATAAATTTCACAAGGACTTTCATGGCAAAGGCTATGGCTCAGAAGCGATGGATGCATTAATTGCGCACATAGCAAGTCACTGGCCGTTCCATAAGCTGGTTGCCTATTGTGACCCGCGAAATACCGCCTCTTATAAATTGATGCAGCGTTATGGTATGCAACAAGAAGGCTGGTTAAAAGAGCATTATAAGATGGGTGACGAGTGGCAAGATGAATTGGTTTATGGTGTTTTAAAATCCGATCTAAAACTTGTTTGAGCGACCAGTGCTAAACATAAAATCAAGTTAAAGTAGGCTGGTCATTCCCACTTCCGCGGGAATGACGGTTAGTTGATTTTACAATTTAGATTCAACCCATTCGTTAATTTTATTACCTAATACTGGCATGGGTAGAGCGCCATCGATCAGTACCTGACGGTGAAATTCTTTAATATCGAATTTATCCCCTAAGCGTTTTTCGGCATTGGCACGCATATTGGAGATCTCACGCTGTCCAATTTTGTAGGACACCGCCTGTCCTGGCCAAGCGATGTAGCGCTCCACTTCAGAAACTACATCAGTATCGGCCATGGATGAATTTTCCATCATATAATCAATCGCTTTTTGGCGTGACCAGCCCTTAGCATGCAGGCCAGTATCCACCACTAAGCGCATCGCGCGTAGCATTTCATCGCTTAAGCGACCATAGTATTGCATCGGATCGGTGAACATCCCCATTTCTTTACCGATAGATTCGGTGTAGAGTGCCCAGCCTTCAGAAAAGACGCTCAAGCCACCAAAGCGGCGAAACATCGGCAATCCTTCAACTTCTTGTTGCAAGGAAATTTGGAAGTGGTGGCCAGGTGCCGCTTCGTGGATGGATAAGGTTTCCATGCCGAATTTGGGTTGACCTTTTAAGTTAAAGGTATTGACGTAGAAAATACCTGGTCGTGAACCATCTGGCGCTCCGGGCATATAAGAGGCGCCGGCTGCCGATTCAGCGCGATAAGCTTCGACTGCTCGAACCTCGTAATCCGCTTTCGGCTGGACATCGAACATACTCGGCAAAAGCTTATTCACTTTTTCCTGCAAGTCGCGATAACCCTGTAGCAAGTCTTCTTCGTTGTCATAATAAAACTCTGGATTAGTCTGAACATATTTAAACCAATCCGCCAAATCGCCTTCAAAGCCAACCTGCTGCATTACCCCTTCCATCTCTTGGCGAATTCGAGCCACTTCATCCAGCCCGAATTGATGAATTTGCTCTGCGGTTAAATCAATAGTGGTGAAGGTTTTGAGTTGATAGTTGTACCAAGCTTCGCCATTAGGATGTTCGCTTAGACCAAAACTGGTTCGAGCTTTTGGCAAATAATCTTGTTCAATAAACCGATGCAATTCTTTGTAAGTTGGAACCACTTTTTCACTAATCGCTAGGCTGTAGGCTTCGGTTAGGCGTTTTTTATCTTCATCAGAAAATTCTTCAGGTATATTCGTAATTGGCTGATAGAAGACACTTTTTGTTACGTCATCAACGACATGTGCTTTTAACTGCGGCAAAACTTTTTCCATCAAAGCTTGCGGCTGGGTTACGCCTTTTTCTATGCCTAATTGCATATTCTTTTTGGCCTGATCCATAATAACCGCGCCAGCATCAATTCGTTTTAACCAGTTGTCATAATCCTCAACCGTTTTGAAAGGCTGGAATGATTGACCAGAGCCAAGTTGCGCAAAAAAACTTGCAATGTTGGACGATTGGTTGATGGGAATTAATTCTCCGGGGAACTGTTCGCCTTGTTTGCTTAACTCAGCGTTATACAAATAAACTTCATAGCTGAGTCGATCCTGACCGGATAATAAGTTGCGATCGATAGCTTTTATTTTTTCTAACCATTCATCGGTAAAGGCGCGCGTTTCTTCTTGGAATTCTGGCGACAAAAAGTTAGGCAACTTATCGTTATAACCCGGAATTCCAATGGCAGTGGCTTGAATGGGATTATATTTTAACCCTGCCTGAAAATTTTCTTGGAATAGCTTGTTCAACCTTGCCGAGGCTTGCTCCGGTGTCATTTCTGGAGCTTGCACCGCGACTTTTTCAGTTGCTACCGCTTCTGCTTGCTTGCTATCAGCAACTTGTTCAGTATCCGTTTGATTGCAGCCGACCAGTCCAGTAGTAAGGGCGGCGCTGATGGCTATGGTGATCAATGATTTGTTCATATAATTATTTCCTGTCAATAACAATTAGCTGGGCTAAGATTAGCATAATATCTGGTAAAAAAAGTGGTTTGAAACAACTCTTTACGATAAAGTTTCGAGCAAAAACCTAACAAGGTCAGACCACTTTACATCCGGTTAGTGAGCAGGTAATCTTGGTGAGCATTCGTAACCGCAACGAGATTCGCCAATGACCAAACCTAATCGCCTAGCCAAAGTGGTCGCCAAGACCATGGCCTTACCCGCTTTTTTACGCTTGCCTGCGTTAAATTTTGCATTGAGAACCACCGTAAAGTTAGTCGGCACTTGCAAGGTCGAAGTCATAAAATTGACCAATCGCGAGTCAGTTTTTAAGCTGGACAATCGCAAAAAAGTACAAAACCATATCGGCACAGTCCACGCCGCAGGTATGGCCTTAGTCGCGGAAACCGCTACAGGAATGGTGGTAGGTATGAATGTGCCTGACGATAAGATCCCTGTGATTAAATCCATGAATATCAATTATGTTAAAAGAGCGGTTGGCGCCTTAACCGCCAAAGCACATTTAACTGATGAGCAAATTGAAAATATTCTCAATACCGAGAAAGGCGAAGTTGAGGTAGCAGTTACGGTTACCGATGAAGAAGGAAAAGAACCCATTGGAGCTCAGATGGTATGGGCTTGGACTCCTAAACGTCGTTAAAATTCCTATCCGTCACTTAGGCTTTGTTAAATCTAAAATTTCATCGGGTCATTTACTAGAGTAAACTCCTCTCAGAAATTTTAAATTTGTCTCGCCTAAGTTTAGTCTAGGAATTTTATGAACAAAGAAAAATATAGGAATTTGGACTCAATATGGAATTATTTGATTCTCTGTCTTCGATAACTAGTTTCTCTAATCTTTTTAAAGCTTGGAGATATTTAACGTCTAGTAACTATAGAAGAGAATATCACGAATATTATAAAGAAAAACCAACAACATACATGGTAGGAGATATTGGCTTATCATTTATTTGGTTTGCACTCTTGTTGGTAGTGGTGATAATAGGCGTTATAGAATTACTGTATTAAGTGGTCGATAACTTCATTTGGACAACTTGGCACTGATTTTTTCAATTTTTCTCCCGCCAACTGAATATCTTCTCTTGTTTTATCTTTCGATAGTTTATAGCGGCCAATAATTTCGGTAACTTCAATCTTAAAACCGGTGATATGAAGAATCAGGCGTGCGGTTTTTTCTTCAGTTCTTTGTATCTTGTAATTCGGCTTATCAGATGGGCTATCTTCTTCAAATTGATCGGCCATCATTTCTAAAATTCGGTAAAGCTCATCAGGATCTTTGGTGGTTTGACAATTGCCCTTGATATGTACTGATAAACTATTCCAAGTAGGCAGTTGTTTCGTTGCGTAGTCATTAGGCGAGATGTAGCAATTGGGTCCATGGAAAATCACAGTGACGTTAGCATTTGCTAAATAATCGCCATGAGCATTGTTTCCAGCTAGGTGCCCATAAAGATATATCCTGCCACTAACTTCTTGAAATACAAGAGGCGCTTGAGTCACTTCAATTTCACCTTGGTGAACAGAAATTACGGTTGCAAAAGGGAATTGACGCATCAAAGGAGTCAATTTCTTAATGTCATCTTCTAGGTGAATTGACGGTGGATAGTTTGAGTTGCCCATAAAATTCACTTTTTGTTGGCTTCACTGACATTACGAACCGAAATTGGATCTGATGTGTTCTTTGTTTGAATAAAAAATACACCACTTTTAGATCATTGACTAGCACCTTTCTTTTATAAACTCGTTTCTGTATTCTTATCTGCTAATGTTCATGAAGAGTAGATGGTATGAAGTTTAGAAAAATGATAACTCACTATGGTCTCTTGCTAGGATTGGCGACGACAGTTTCACCGCAGTTAGATGCCAAAGATAAAGTGATGACACCAGAATTGCTGTGGGAAGTGAAGCGGGTGAGTCCATTGGGGATTAATCATGCGAAAACCCATGTGTTTTATAAAGTGACGGTACCAAGCGTTAAGGATAATGATTTCAGTAGCAAAGTTTATCAAGTTGCCATTAAAGACGGCGCGACTCAGTTGGTCGAAAATTATCAAGGCCTAATGGCTGATAGAGACTTGTCTCCGGATGGAACAAAAAAATTATTACATAAGCCTGTAAAGCTGAATAAAGTGTTGGCTAAAGAAAGGTATTCTTCGTTATCAAATGCCGATGCCTATGTATTTGATGATTTGGACTATCGCCATTGGGATGAGTGGAATGATGGTAGTTTTAATCATGTTTTTTATCAGGATTTAGCGACCGAAAAGATGGTCGGCATTATGCCTGATGAGCCATACTCAACTCCGCAATCGCCTTTTGGCGGGCCTGAAGATTATATTTGGGGCCCAGAAGGCAAAAATATTATTTATGTGAGCAAGAAAAAGGCTGGAACCGATTATGTCACCAGTACCAACACAGATATTTATCAATATAATTTAGCCAAGAAAACGACCACAAACTTGACCAAAAATAATCTTGGCTATGATAAGTACCCAGCATTTTCAACCAAAGGTCAGTTGGCATGGCTACAGATGAAAACACCAGGTTATGAAGCCGATAAAAGTGACATCATCATCAAAGATGGCAATAAAGATATTAATTTAACCGCTCATTGGGACGGAACCGTTAATAGTTTTTTCTGGAATAATGATGGTGACCATATTTACTTCATAGCACCAGTTGACGGCACTCAACAGTTATTTAAAGTCGCTGTTGCTGGCAAAGGCTCTGACGCACCAAAAATCATTCAATTGACCGATGGTCAGTTCGATGTGAATGGCATTGTTGGCGAAGTTCAAGGAAAGGTTATTGTTACCCGTAATAGCATGAACTCGGCAAAGGAAATTTTTACTTTTGATAAGGAGAGCAAAGCGCTAAAAGCCTTAACTAAGGTAAATGATGAGTTGTACGCGGGTTTGAAATTACCAACCGTGAAAAAGCGTATGGTAAAAACCAAAGACGGCAATGATATGTTGGTATGGGTCATTTATCCGCCCGGCTTTAACAAAAGTAAAAAATACCCGACCTTGCTATACGCTCAAGGTGGCCCGCAATCTGCGTTGTCACAATTTTACTCTTATCGCTGGAATTTCCAGCTAATGGCCTCGCAAGGTTATATCATCGTGGCACCAAATCGCCGTGGTATGCCAGGTCATGGGGTTGATTGGAATCGTGCCATCAGTAAAGACTGGGGTGGCGGTGCCATGCAAGATTATTTAGATGCTATCGATGACGTTACAAAAGAAAGCTATGTTGATAAGAATCGCTTAGGTGCTATTGGTGCAAGTTTTGGTGGTTATTCAGTGTTTTATCTAGCCGGTCACCACGATAAGCGCTTTAAAACCTTTATTGCTCATGATGGGGTTTTCGATTTGCGTAGCATGTATGGAACAACAGAAGAAATGTTCTTTGTTAATTACGATATAGGCGGTGCTTATTGGGATAAAGATAATGCCGCTGCTCAAAAAGCCTATACAGAATTTAATCCCAGTAATTTTGTTGGAAAATGGGATGCCCCAATGTTAGTGATTCATGGTGGTAAGGACTATCGAGTTCCTCCTGGGCAGGGTATTCAGGCATTCCAAGCTGCCAAGTTACGAGGTTTGAAAAGCCGATTTTTATATTTCCCAGAAGAGAATCACTGGGTTCTAACACCGCAAAACGGTATTGTTTGGCAGCGTGAATTTTTTCGATGGTTGAAAGAAACGCTCTAGCCGATTAATTGCCGTTAATCATTTGGGGCTAAAGTTCATTATAAAAGCAGTTAACCTTGTTGGTTAGCTGCTTTTTATTGCGTGAGAGACTAGGTTATCCTAGTGATAACAGTTTCTTTGCTGGTCATAATAAACATTCTTGTCATTTAAATAGGCTTGAAGCCCAATTGGGCTAGGCACTGATCAGGATATTGGTTAAAATACACGACCTTTGGGCACTTGCCTATAACGATTGGAAAGCATTTTGGAAGTTAATCCTATCCGAGAACATTTAAAAGATATGGCTGAGCGTTTACTAACGCTGAGGGGGTATCTTTGACTTCGATATTAAGCAAGAACGATTAGAAGAAGTTTCCCGTGAATTAGAGCAGCCTGACGTTTGGAACGATCAGGAGCGTGCTCAAGCCTTAGGCCAAGAACGAGCTAAGTTAGAAGCGGTGGTCGAGACCATCCTTAAGCTAGAAGAGGGAATTTCTGACAACCAAGATTTATTGGAAATGTCGGTTGAGGAGAATGATGCTGACTCGGTGGCTTTAATTGAGGCTGAGGCGGCAGATTTTGAGAAAAAACTAGCCAAATTAGAGTTTCGCCGTATGTTCTCTGGCGAGATGGACGAAAATAATTGTTACTTGGATATTCAGTCAGGCTCTGGTGGTACCGAGGCACAAGATTGGGCCAGCATGATATTTCGGATGTATCTGCGTTGGGCGGAAAGTCGCGGCTTTAAGGTAGAAGTCACCGAAGAGTCGGCGGGCGAGGTCGCGGGTTTGAAGAATGCGACTATTAAAATTGATGGCGAATATGCATACGGCTGGCTAAGAACCGAAACTGGGGTGCATCGCTTGGTGCGCAAGTCGCCTTTTGATTCGGGCAATCGTCGCCATACTTCCTTTGCTTCCGTTTTTGTTTATCCGGAAGTGGATGACGATATCGAGATTGATATTAATCCTGCGGATCTGCGCACTGATACTTTCCGTGCCTCGGGCGCAGGCGGTCAGCACGTTAATAAAACCGATTCGGCGATCCGGATCACCCACTTGCCGACCAATGTAGTGGTACAGTGTCAAAATGATCGCTCGCAGCACAAAAATCGTGCTGAGGCCATGAAAATGCTTAAAGCCAAGTTGTATGAGCTAGAAATTCAAAAGCAACAGGCTGAGCAGCAGGCGATGGAAGAGGGTAAGTCGGATATTGGCTGGGGCAGTCAGATCCGATCCTATGTGCTGGATCAATCGCGAATTAAAGATTTACGAACTGGTCATGAGTCATCGAATACTCAAGCTGTACTTGATGGTGATTTGGACGGATTTATTGAGGCTAGCCTTAAAGCCGGCGTTTAATCTAAGCTATTACGCTTGCCTTTGCTACGCTCATAACGCTTAGATGTGGTTATGTTTAGCAAAAGCGCTCTAAAAAATGTATTTAAAGTAGTAAGAAATGATCATCGTATTGATGAAAGAGGTGAAACAAAAAACATGAGCAATCAAGAAAACCCAGTAGTTGACGTCAACGAGCAAATTACTCTGCGCAAGCAAAAGTTGGCGGAAAAACGAAAACAGGGGATTGCTTTCCCGAATGATTTTCGGCGCGATACGGTAGCTGCAAATTTGGTGGCTGAGTTTGGCGAGAACGACAAAGCTGAGCTCGAAGAAATCGGACAGAAGGTTAAGGTTGCCGGTCGTATCATGTTGTTCCGTAATATGGGTAAAGCTTCTTTTATCACCATCCAAGATATGTCTGGTCGCATTCAGTCCTATGTACGCAAAGATCAGGTCGGCGATGAGGTTTATGATGATTTTAAAACTTGGGATATTGGCGATATCGTTGGTATCGAAGGTAGTGTGTTTAAAACCAATAAGGGCGAGTTATCGGTTAAGGCTTCCTCAATCAAGTTATTAACCAAAGCTTTGCGCCCACTGCCAGATAAGTGGGGTGGCTTGTCGGATCAAGAAACGCGTTATCGTCAGCGCTATGTGGATCTGATCGTGAACCAAGATTCGCGCGCGACTTTTGTCGCTCGCTCAAAAGTGGTTAAAGCGATCCGCGATTTTTTGGAAGCGCGTGATTTCTTAGAAGTAGAAACGCCAATGATGCACGTGATCCCTGGTGGTGCGACAGCACGTCCGTTTGAGACTCATCATAATGCTTTGGATATGCCGCTGTTTTTGCGCGTTGCGCCAGAGTTGTATTTAAAACGCTTGGTGGTGGGCGGTTTGGAAAAAGTTTTTGAGATCAATCGCAACTTCCGCAACGAAGGTTTATCAACTCGGCATAATCCTGAATTCACCATGTTGGAATTTTACTGGGGTTATGCAGATTACCAAGATCTGATGAACTTAACCGAAGACATGCTGCGCTATACAGTAGAGGCTGTTTTGGGTAAAACCGTGTTTGAATCGGCTGGTGAGACTTATGATTTTGGTAAGCCGTTTGAGCGTATGACAGTGCTAGAAGCGATTATCAAGCATGAACCGAGCATTAGCATGGAGCAGCTAGCGAATTTAGAGTCTGCGCGTGAAGTGGCTAAGAAATTCCACCTTAAGTTAGAAGAGTCTTGGGGTTTAGGTAAAGTTCAAATTGAAATTTTTGAAGAGTTGGCAGAAGCAAAATTAATTCAGCCAACCTTTATAATGGCCTATCCAGCCGAAGTCTCTCCGCTGGCGCGCAGGAATGATGAAAATCCTTTTATTACCGATCGTTTTGAGTTCTTTGCCGGTGGTCGTGAATTGGCCAATGGCTTCTCCGAGCTTAATGATGCCGAAGATCAAGCGGAGCGCTTTAAAGCACAAGTTGAAGCTAAAGATGCGGGCGATGATGAAGCCATGCATTATGATGCCGATTACATTCGTGCCTTGGAGTATGGTTTGCCGCCAACCGCAGGCGAGGGGATTGGTATTGATCGTCTGGTGATGCTACTTACCGATTCGCCAAGTATTCGCGATGTATTGCTATTCCCGCATATGCGCCCGGAATAGAGCCTTTTTTCTTTTAACACTACGATTCTGATCTTTTTAAAATTGGCTTTTTTAGAAAACTAAACTTCGCATTTTAAAAAGATCAAAGCCGTGTCTTTCGAATAAACAGCTTTAGCATAGAAGCTCTACTCGTATCAATCTTGCTTTACTGGTTGCCATGTATCTTTTCGCTTAATTGTTGTTGAGCTTTTTGTAAATCAAGCACGCCATAACCATAAGCTTCTTTTGCTTGTTGGTTCTGCCCAGAGCGGACTAATGCGTCATACATGTCTTTGTTAGATACATTAGGATTCTCCATTATCAAACTCGCCAGCTTACGAGCAAAAAGGGCAATGGCGTAGGAAGTTCCAGAGACCTGTTGATAACTACTTTCGGTAAAAGGAACTGCTACTTTCAAAGCATCGGCAGCTTCTACAAATCTAGGGGCGGAAAAGTTGTTATCGCAACTGCTTGTGGCAAAGCTAGAGTTCTGATTAAGCTTACCTGCTTGATCTATCGAGCCTATGCTTAAAATTGGCGAACCGTCGTACAAACGATAATTGGCAGGTGAGAAACTTTGCTCGGGGCCATAATTCCCAGACGGAAAAACCACAAAACTATTAGCCGCCCAAGTCATGTTTAAAGCGGCTGCCAATTCTAAATTGCAGCCAGCCTTATCGACTAACCAAGGATTAAGAATCATATCTACTTGCGGCTGTAAAAATAACCAGTTCAAACATTTCAGCACAGTTAGAAAATTGTATTTTCCTTGCGGTAGTCCATTGCAGGATAAAAATTCAATTTGTTGATTGTGTTCTTCTGCAAATGTGTTTTTTTGAGCGAGCAAACTGAAGACGCCAGTGCCATGCCCAAGGGCCGAGTCGTGCAAATGATAACTGCCATCTTTAGGATTGAATTGTTTAATGTTGGTTATATGCTGTAAATCTTGGTGCTTGGTACTGACTCCAGAATCAATGATGGCTAAGACTAAAGAAGCTTTGGAAGAGGAGGTTTTATTACGTCTCTGTTCGTGATTTTGTAGCAAAGTAGCACTAGCGGTTGTTGAATTTTTTGGAGTGATATTCAAATGATCAGCAGCAATTACAAACTGATCAAACCACTTAAGGTACTGAGCATTAATGTGTACTTCTAGCGCATTATTGATAGCAATCGAATTTAAGTTCTTTATGACTTTTTGCCGATAAAACTTTGCTAAAAGGCGTTTTAGGCTGCTGACCGAATTATGATTTAGTAGGTTTACGCTTTGTTGTAGCGCTTGTCGTTTTTGGATTGCTGTTGCTTGATATTTCTTTACTAATTGTTCGAACAGGTTTAAATCGATTTGTTGTGCAAAAATGATTAGCCGCCGATTCTTAGAAAGTTTTTTCACTGTAAACTTTTTTGACGATTGTAAAATCTTCTCCAAGGCGAAGCACTTTTTGTTATTTTCAAAACAAATTAATTGCGGCGTTATTTTGGGAGCTGGTTGGACTTGGCAATGCAAGCTTGCATTGAAACCTAACACAAAAAAAATAATTATTGTGAGTTTCTTCACGTCTTAAAAATTCCTTTGGTTTAGAGCTTGCGAGTTAAGAAGATTAGAGTTACAAATTAACGGTGTTGTTTAAAACGCAACACCAAAATTATAATACACATAGCTGAAGGAAAATCAATTCTGGTACTGTTTCTGATACGGTCATTCCTTACTGCATGGATTCTGCGCATTGAAAAAGTGGCTTGGTTCTATCAAGCTAAATTCTGACAATTTTTTGGAGGTCGAAATGTCGATTAAGAAAAAAATATTACCAGTTGCCTTAGCTGGAGGCGTCGCTCTTATGGCTGGTTGTGGGTATTCGGATTATGTGGGACACCCTGGACACAAAACGCAAAAGGAAGCACATCTTAATAATATACGTGTAACCATTGTAGAGTATGAAGATGATTGGAATGGCTCTTACGTCTATTCCGCCAAATACAACAACCGTAATTGGCAAAAGCCTAATTTCCAATTTAAAAATACTATCCAAACCTATCGCAATGAAGTTGTAAACTCAGCCGCTTCTCGTCCAGGCGTCTTTACTGATGCGGATTATTTTAATAAAGCAACCGGTTTCTCTGGCGGTCAATATCTTAAGTATTGGAAAGCAATTGATACCGATCCTGATGCGGACGGTTTTATTGATAACTTTGATCAATCTGCACCTTTAAATGCTGATGGCGAGTGGATTGAACCTTTCTTAATTATCGCTATTGCTGAGCCAGAAGTAGAAATTGATTCTTTTGATTGGGATCTACAGTCTCAAGTTAAAAACGCAACCGAGTTGTTTAATGCTCTGGTGCAAAACGGTGGTAACTTAAATGGCTTAGAGTTAAACATTAATGCTATTAAGTTTGATCGTAATAAAGTGGACGTTGCTCCCTACAAAATCTCTGTAGATATCAACGGCACTAACAACCTTGGTGTTTTATTTAGAAACCAAGCTTCTTCTGACGATGTGATGCAGGCTATTCTTGATAACACAACTGATCTACAACCTGTGGATCTCGAGTTGTATTTTGATAATGGAATGAGCATCAAAATACCAGAGAAGTTTAAAGTCGTCTTTAACCATAAAGTGGTTTCGAAATTTATCAATGAGTAATCTAACTGGTTATTTTATTAAGAGGTAAAACATCATGAAAACTAAGTTTAATAGAAAACTATTGGTTACTCTATGCTCAACAGCATTGTTAGGAACCACCCAAATTGCGTTGGCAGAACAAACCTATGACGTTATTGTAAAGCTGAAAAACCCTAATGCACCTTTTGCCATTTCAGCGCAAAGCGCGCAGCGAAATGCAACGCCTGCGAGCCGCGCACAATTTTTCCGTTCGCAAGCGCAAGTGCGAAAATCTGCGGTACAGTCTTATGCTCAGAAAATGAGAATCAAGCCAAATCATGTTTATGACACTGCTTATTTTGGTTTCTCAGCAAAAGTAACTAAGGCACAAAGAGATGCCTTGCAAAGCGATCCCAATGTGGAAGCCGTTTATGAAGATGTGATGTATCAGTTGTTGCATCCAGCCAACAATAAACAAAGTAAAACTTACAAGAAAAAACGTAAGTTAATCGATTGGCCGCAAGTAGTACCGCAAGCGCCAATGGATTCTGGCTCCTACGCTTCTAGCTACAAAGGTAGCGGCCAGCACGTTTATGTGCTTGATTCTGGTGTTGATACGCACCAAAACGACATCAAAGACAATATGGGATTATCCTATGCGCCAGTGTTCTGCTTTAAGCCAAGCGATAGTCGTTTGTGTCCTTTACCGTTTTCAGATGATAACGGACACGGTACTCACGTGGCAGGAACTGTTGCCGCAGCTGATAACGCTATCAACAGTTTAGGCGTTGCTCCTGAAGCGACTATCCATGCTGTGAAAGTCTGTAACTACACAGGCTCTTGCCCAGGCTCGGCGATTTTAGCCGGTTTGAACTGGTCAGTGTTTGATATGCTAGGACGCGGTGAAGCAGCGGTGGCTAACTTGAGTCTAGGTGGCGGTGATGGTAGCGATGCTGGCACTTGTGATGAAACTGGCTACACCGGTGATCATTTTGTGGCCGAGACTTACTGTAATGCGGCTCATCAAGGTATGGTCATTGTCGTGGCAGCGGGTAATAGCTCAGCGGATGCGGCTGGATTTAGCCCAGCGCAATTTGACTCTACCATTGCGGTAAGTTCTTACACCAGCTATGACGCTGACTTTGATGAAGTGGTCTTTAGTGGCTTTAGTAATTACGGTGAAGGCCCTAATAGTTGGAGCAGTGTTAATTCGGGCGTTATTACCATTGGTGCTCCGGGTAACAGTATTACATCACTGAACCGCACCCATGCTAATACACTACTAAGTGGTACTTCAATGGCATCGCCGGCGGTTGCTGGAGCTGCTGCTTTAGTGATGGAAAAATATACCCAAAGCTTAGATTTTTCTGCACTGCAAAATGTGCGTCAAATGCTAGTGGATAATGCCATCTATCCTTCGTTCGTGACTGATGATGATGAAGATTTTGATTATCCTCACGCCGAAGGTATTCTAAACGTAAGATTTTTGGAAGATGATGAAGAATAACTTTTTACTATAGGAGTTACAAAAAATGCCTCCATTGTGAGGCATTTTTTATTTTTGACAGCAAGCCAATTTTCGCGTTTTAATAATAGATTAATAAAACCAGAGCTAACCTTGGTGGTTATCCATTATTTTGAGGTTAGAAAATAACTTAACACTCAGGAACAAGCATGAAAAAATCATTAACCGCTATTGTATGTTTAGGTCTATCAATTACCGTTATGGCAGATCCGATAGAACATCATGAGGTTTCGAGCGAACTCGAATCTGCTACCTGGAAATCCAATATTTCTCAAGCTATGAAATCTGAAATACGGGATGAGAAAGACACTAAGCGCGACGCTAATCGAAAGCCCATTCAAACTTTAGAATTTTTCGGTTTTGCAGATGATATGTCAGTCATTGAATTAATTCCAGGCGCTGGTTGGTACACCAAATTATTGGCACCAGCTCTTGCTGAGCGAGGCCAGTATTATGGTGCTTTGTTTACCCGCCGTATTGAAGAAAACTTAAAGGATAAAGCCGGTTTTGAAAAAATAAAGGTGCTTAGCGTCGAGGCTAAAACCAGTCGTGATCAAGAAACCCGTTTAAGTAGCATCGAGCCTTTCGAGTTTGAGGTTGAGCCTGTGGATATGGTATTGACCTTCCGTAACTATCATAATTTTGATAAAGCTGGCCGCATGAATATCAACAAGGCGGCTTTTAAAGCCTTAAAATCCGGCGGTATTTATGGGGTGATTGATCATACTCGTCGCCATATGACGCCATTTAGTAGCGAACAACGCCGCCGTATTGATCCGGTGTTAGCAATTAAGGAAATTCAAGCGGCGGGTTTTGTGTTGGTAGATTACTCTAATCTTCATTATCGCCCACAAGACGACTTAACTCAGGAAGTAGGGCATGAATCAGTAACTGGGCAAACGGATCGTTGGACACTGAAGTTTAGAAAGCCCTAAAATTGAGAAACAAAAAAAGGCGCTATGTGCGCCTCTTTTTTTGTGAGCAAGAAAGGTCGGCTAAACCTTTTCAAACAGCAAGGAACAGTTGGTGCCACCGAATCCAAAGCTGTTGGATAGGAAGCTCTCAATATTGGCCTCGTCAATACGCTCGCGAACAATGGGTAAACCTTCGGCTTTTTCGTCGAGCTGATTAATGTTGGCAGAAGCTGCGATAAATTTATTCTTCATCATGATCAGGGAATAAATCGCTTCATGCACGCCTGTTGCCCCAAGCGAATGACCCGCTAAAGATTTAGTTGAGCCGATATAAGGTAGCTGTTCTGCGTCTGCGAACACCTCTTGAATCGCTTTTAATTCGGCGGTATCACCAACTGGCGTACTGGTGCCATGAGTGTTGATATAGTCGATCGGCTGCTTGGCGTTGGCTAGTGCCATTTGCATACAGCGCACCGCACCTTCACCCGATGGAGCAACCATATCGTAACCATCAGAGGTTGCGCCGTAGCCAGTAATCTCAGCGTAAATATTGGCACCGCGTGCTTTGGCGTGTTCGTACTCCTCAAGCACTAAGCAGCCGCCGCCAGAGGATATCACAAAACCATCGCGGGTAGCATCATAAGGTCGCGATGCAGTTTCAGGGGTATCGTTGTACTTACTCGAAAGGGCGCCCATAGCATCGAACAATACGGTTAAACGCCAGTCCTCTTCTTCGCCGCCGCCAGCAAACACAATGTCTTGCTTGCCCAATTGGATTTGCTCATAGGCATTGCCGATACAATGCGCACTGGTGGCACAAGCCGATGTGATGCTGTAGTTAACCCCTAAAATTTTGAAAGGCGTCGCTAAACAAGCCGAAGTGGTACTGCCCATGGTTTTTGGAACCGCGTAAGGCCCAATCCGCTTAGGTCCACGCTCTTTGGCAATATCGATCGATTCGACTTGAGTGCCTTGCGAGCCGCCGCCAGAGCCCATGATCAGGCCCGTACGAGGATGTGAAACCTGCTCATCGGTTAAGCCTGCGTCGTCAATGGCTTGTTGCATAGCAATATAAGCATAAGCCGCCGCATCACCCATAAAACGCAGTTTTTTTCGGTCAATATGTTCGCTGACGTCGATATCGGGTTTACCCGCCAAATGGCTACGCAGGCCATGCTCTTCATAAGCTTCTATTTTCTTGATCCCTGAACGGCCTTGGAGCAAAGATTCGGCCACTTCATCAACCGAATTTCCAAGGCAAGAAACGACTCCCATGCCAGTGACAACAACTCTTTTCATAGTTAAACCTTAACTGTTGGTATTTTAGGGCTAGAAATCATCGGTAGATTGGAACAAACCAACCCTTAAATCTTTAGCCGTATAAATTTCACGATCATCTACCAACATACGCCCGTCGGCAATGACCATCTTTAATTTTCGCGTAATGACTCGTTTGATGTCGATAATATAAGTCACAAGCTTGGCTGTGGGAAGTACTTGGCCAGTAAATTTAATTTCCCCGGCGCCTAAAGCACGGCCTTTGCCAGGGTGGCCCAGCCAAGGCAGAAAGAAACCTGAAAGCTGCCACAAGGCATCCACTCCAAGGCAGCCGGGCATTACTGGATCCCCTTTAAAGTGACAACCAAAAAACCACAAATCTGGGGTTATATCCAGTTCTGCTACAATTTGACCTTTATCGAAGGCGCCGCCAGCTTGCTGAATTTTGGTGATGCGATCCATCATTAACATATTGCCGATTGGCAGTTTAGCGTTTCCCTCACCAAACATTCCACCTTCGCCACATCGTATCAACTCTTCTCTACTAAAAGATGAAGGGCCGTGTTTTTCGGTGGAGTCTAATTTTACCGCATGCATATTGTTTGCCTTGGCTTTGCGCCTAAAGTGGTTGGCCTTGCTGGATTTGCCTTGAATTGACAAATTCAAACGCTTGGCTGTATTGAAAGATTGGCTATTATGCCTAATTTAAAGGATGAATCTGGTTGGATCAGATTATATTCAAACGCTAACTGTGAATTGATCGTGCTTCAAGAGGCAGCATTCGCCGAGCCGAGAAGGGAATTTAAAGGATAAACGGAGAAGGATTAAAAAAGCCCTAGCGAGCTGCTAGGGCAAAAGCCAAAGCGTAGCGCAGAAAGTCAAGTTGACCCGACTGCGGAAGGATAAGCAATAGGATGAACAATGTCCTCCTATTGTCGCTATGACTTGCTAGGGAATCGGAATAAGCAGCTCAAAAGCGGCTATCGTTTCGCTACTTAATAACTACTTTGCCTTTAATATCGTCGCAGGTATCTACTTCGCCTGAACCATCATCTACAGTTAGATCCGCTCCTAAGTGGCAGGCATGAACCGAGCCAGAGCCATCGTCGATATAAACCTTTTTGGCGACGTTGGTGATTTTGATATCGCCAGAGCCGTCTTCAATTTCGGCTTCACCTGTCACCTGATCAATGATCAGCTTGCCGGAGCCATCTTCTACATAGAGATCGCCTTCGACGTCCGTTATGCTTAAGTTTCCTGAGCCGTCATCTACCTCTAAGTTGCCCCTAATGTTGGTGATTTCTAAGTTACCTGAACCATCGTCAACCTGCAGGTGTCCTGCAATATTGTTAATTTCAATATCACCAGAGCCGTCGTCAATAAAAACATCGGCTTTAAGATTGCTTAGCTGCATCGAACCAGAACCATCGTCAACCTCTAGCGACAAATGTTGTGGCATGGTCACCACTAGATCAATCTTGCGCTCATCGTTCCAGCCAAACCAGCTTGAACCTAGTTTTTTAGCAGTGGAGCAGTCAGAGCGTTTATTGTAACTAAAGGTGGCGCAGAGTAAGGCTTTACCCTTAACTTGTTTTAATGACAAATCCATATAATCCTGCATCCATTGCTCCGCTTCGTCTTTATCAACACCATCAATGGTAATTCTCGCTTCAACGGCTATTTGTGTTGCGCCCGGTTTACCTTCGATGCTTAGCGAGCCTGCGCCTACGTCCACAATAAACTCATCAAGTCCGTTAACATCAAGGCTTAATTGACGCTGCGTATCTAGCGACCATAGAGCCGTACTGAGCGTTAATAAGCCTGCGGTTGCTATGGTTTTAGCTAATCTATTCATAATTTCCCTCGCTGAATGTAAGAGTTTTGTTCAAAGATATTAAATTAAAGATACTGTTAAGATGGTTTTTGGATGCAAAGGGTTTAGTAGTTCTATCGTTTTTTTCGTAAAAGTTATGGTCACAAGCCAGTAAAACTCTAAATTCTAGCTATTCAGGAGGAGTAAAGATCGAAGAATAAGGCACTTAATCAATGTGAAAAGTATTGAAAAGAGTGAGCTTGTGAATTGCGATTTCGTTAAGACAGGGTATTATAAACGGCAATTATTATTAAAAGACGGAGAATCCTAAGTGCAATCCATTAAGCTTAAGTTGACTGCTATCGTGGTAACCAGCCTGTTATTGATTTCATGTAACCAAGATCAGAAGTCGAACCCTGATAGCAAATCCCAGAATACTCCTCAGAGCGATAGCGCGGCGGTAGAAAAAGCTGATGCGATTAGTCAAGATGCTAGCCAGCCAGTAGAAAATACTGTGGTTAAAGCTGAGCAAGCTAAGCCGGAAACGCCGCTCTACAAGCTTAGTGAAGCGGATAAAGCTAACCAGATCTATAAAAACTATTGGCAGCGCCATTTGCAGCTAAATCCAATTATGGCAACGTTCCAAGGCGACAATCGCTACAACGATAGATTGGGGGATTTTGGTTCGAAAGAAGGTTTGGCCATACGCAAAGCTTTTAACCAAGAGTTTCTGAATAAAATTAATCAAATCGATGCTTCAAAGTTGTCGGGACAAGATTTACTCAGCTATCAAATTTTTAAGGACGAGCGATTGGCGGAAAAAGCCGCTGAGCAGTATCTTGATCATCTGCAGCCTATCCAGCAATTCTATAACCCTTTTAATTTCTTCGCGATGTTAGGTTCTGGTCAGTCCGCACAACCTTTTAAGACAGTGAAAGACTACGAAAACTGGCTTAGTCGACTATCCGAATTACCAACAGCAGCGGACACGGCGATTGGCAATATGCGTCAAGGAATTGAAAAAGGGGTGGTGCAACCTAAGGTACTAATGGTCAAGGTACTACCTCAACTGCAAGCGCATCTAGTTGATGACGTGGAAAAGAGCTTGTTTTATGGGCCAGTGAAAAACATGCCAGAGAGTTTTTCGTTGGAAGATAAAAAACGTTTGTCCAGTGCTTACGTTGAAGCGATTAAATCGATCGTAGTTCCAACCTATCAAAAAATGCACGACTTTATCGAAAAGGAATATTTACCAGCGGCGAGAGATACAGATGGCATGGTGGCGCTTCCCAACGGTAAAGATTGGTATGCCTTCAAGGTTAAACAAACTACCAGTACCGATTTAACTCCTGATCAAATCCATCAGATTGGTTTGGATGAAGTGGCTAGAATTCATCAAGAAATGAAAAAAGTGATGCAGGAGGTTGAATTTACTGGTTCTATGCAGGAGTTTTTTGAATTTACCAAAACCAACGATCAATTTATTTTTAAAGATAAACAAGCGATGCTGGATGCCTATGAAAGCTTGCGCGAAAGCCTTGATGCAGCGGCGCCGAGTCTATTTAAAGTGATTCCTGAAGCGCAGTTCGAGATCCGTGCGGTAGAGCCATTTCGTGAGCAGTCGGCTTCGGGAGCCTCTTACCAGAGTGCTTCGCCAGACGGTAGCCGCCCTGGAATTTTCTATGTAAATACCTATGATTTATCGGCACGCCCTAGCTGGGCGGTCGAATCTTTGTATTTGCACGAAGCCGTTCCTGGCCACCACTTCCAACTCTCTACCCAACAAGAGCTAGAGGATATTCCAGACTTTAGGCGTTTTGGCGGAACCACTGCTTATATCGAAGGGTGGGGCTTGTATGCAGAGTCTTTGGGTAAAGAGTTGGGTGTCTATACGGATCCTTATCAATACTTTGGTGCTTTAAGTGCTGAATTATGGCGCGCCATTCGCTTGGTGGTGGATACCGGTTTACATGCTAAAGGCTGGACTCGTGAGCAAGTATTAGAGTATATGCAAATGAATTCACCTGTCGCTGAAGCGCGGCGTGTGTCGGAAGCGGAACGTTTTATGGCGATCCCCAGTCAGGCACTAGCCTATAAGATTGGCCAGCTGAAAATTCGTGAACTTAGAAATTTAGCGGAGTTGGAGCTGGGTGATAAGTTCGATGTTCGAGAATTTCACTACCAAGTGTTAAAAGACGGTTCTTTGCCGCTGAATATTCTTGAGTCGAAAATTAAGAGTTGGATTGAATCCCATAAATAGCGGTTTATGGAAAGTTGCAATACCTAGAAAACAAAAGAGCCGCCAAGCGGCTCTTTTTGTTTTCTAGTCGATACTAATGGTAATTAGCAGTTTTTGGTGAATACTAAAAATAATTGCATCCAAATAGAGGGTAGCCATGCTCATATAAGCAACTAGAGGTTATTTCTTATTTATCGATCAAAAAGAGGTTTATTATGGGTGAAGAACTTTGGATTCCAATTGTGATGTTTATTTCGTTGGCGGCGGTTATCATCAGCTTTTTTTATTATGGCCACAAAAACAAGCTCGCCACCATGAAAACGGTGCAAAAAGCGGTAGAAAATGGCTCCAACTTAACGCCAGAACTGCTGGAGAAGCTTAGCCATAGCAAAGCGGTTCAACCTCCGCGAATTAAAGATCTACGCCGAGGTATTATTTTATCAGCATTAGGTGTTGCTGGAGTTGTGGCGAGCTTTATGTTTAGCTCTCCAGAGCCAAAAGAATTTTTTAGAATTATTTCCTTATTGCCTTTATTTATTGGCGCTGGTTTCTTGTTGGTGTGGAAACTTAATCGTTACAACGACTAACCATTGGGAATGAATTTAGCATCCAAAACGGATCTTGAGCTGGTGGCTTTGGCCATCAGCGGTGATGAGCAGGCGCCATTTAGTCAGTTAGTGGTGCGTTATCAATCAATGATCCGGCAGTTTCTAAGGCGGCTCACCGCTGGCGATCAGGCGCAGGCGGATGATTTAGCACAAGAGACATTTCTAATGGCCTATCAAAAGTTACATACTTTTAAAGCTACCGGCAGTTTTAAATCTTGGCTTCATACCATCGCGTATCGCTTATTTTTGCGACATATACAAAAGCATCCGCTGCTGCAGCTTGACGAAAATCAGGCGATACTGGTTAATAATCCGCAGAGTGAAATTGAAGCGGATCTATTAGCTGAAAAATTAATGCAGGTTTTATCTGCGGATGAAAGGGTGGTGATGACTTTATTTATGTCAGCGGCCATGAGCCATTCCGAGATTGTGGCAGTAACCCAAATACCGTTGGGGACTGTTAAATCGCACATTCAACGTGCTAAAGTAAAACTTCATAAATTACTCGATAGAAGCCAATTGGTGGCTTGAAGAGTAATTTGATAAGGTGATTTTATGTTAGAGCAGTTATTACAATATCATCAAAAATTAATTCCCGATGCTTTCGTGCAGGCGCTAATGGCTCGAGTTGAAAAGCGTTTGCAAAGACGTATCTGGATCTTAGGTGGCTTTGCTTGTCTTGGAGCGATGGCCGCGGTCTATGCTGTCGGTAGCGCTAGTCGGTTTGATTGGTATCAAGCTTTGCTTGGCGCTTTTAGCAGTAGTGGCATGATGCTTTTTAGCGCCTTGGCGGCGATGATGCTATTGAGCTTGCTAGTTATTTGGTTATTCATTGATGACATCGAGATCTATTAAACGCTGTTATTCTTAGTAACATGTTACACCCTGTGGTTAACCCAAATTCTGATTCAGCTGAAAGCCGCTTGTTAATTATTCCGATTTCGTTTTTCGCTCAAATTAAAAACATTCAGAACTTCACAAGCCAAAATTTTCGTCAATTGTCTGTAACGATCTCAGTCGATAGCTATCTAAACAAGACTGGTTTAAGCTATTAAAACAACTTGAGAAGGGTTATTACCATGAAAACCATTAGCTATTTAATCATTGCTCTAATGATCGGGTTGGCGTCGTTTGTTGCAAGCGCCGAACAAAAAGACTTTATTGCGGAGATGCCAACGGATATTCGTCCACTATTAATTGGAGAAACCATTCCCGAGGTTACCCTGTTTGATGCAGCGGGTAGCCCAGTCAATTTACGCCAGTTGGCAGCAAAAAAACCAACAGTAATATTATTTTATCGCGGTGGTTGGTGTCCTTTTTGTAATGCTCAATTAAGTCAGTTACAAGAGATTGAAAAAGACTTGATTGAGTTAGGCTATCAGTTGGTGGCGATTAGCCCTGATACGCCAGATGCATTAAAAAAATCGATTAGTGAACGCAAACTTAAGTATCAATTGATTTCGGATTTTAATTTACAAGCGACTCGCCAGTTTGGTTTAGCATTTTATATTCCTAAGACCTACAGCAATAAGGTGAAAGCCATTGGTGGGAAAACCCAAACTTTAGCTGGAGATGAGCGAAGCATTTTGCCGGTGCCAGCAGCTTTTGTTTTAGATACCCAAGGTGTTATCCAATTTGAATACATCAACCCCAATTACAAGGTTCGTATTAAACCCGAGTTATTGTTGGATGCGGCACGTTACGCTCTAGAAAAAGACTAACAAAGCTAGCCTCATCTTAGCAATATAGGAGCGCACCAACGATTAAGTGGTTAGCGTCACCGCTGTGTTATCAATATAAAGGTCTTGCTCCAAGGCCTTATCGCTCAAGCTGGCTAGCGCTATGATTTGGCTGCCGACTTGGGCGCTGTAAATAAGCTCACCAAGCTTTTTATCCGCTTGATTGTTGACCTCGGTTACCGGTGCAATCAAGCTGGAGTTCAGTTTTAGTTTGTGAGCATGAGTCTTAAGGTTGCCGCGGTAATGCATTCGAGCGACAATTTCTTGTCCGGTATAGCAGCCTTTTTCAAAGTTGACGCCGCCTGCTTGAGGTAAGCCAATGGAGTGGGGTAACAGTTTTTCGATAGTTTCAGCAAAAACCATTGGGATCGCGAGTTGGATCTGCGCAAAGTTCAGCAGGTGCTGTTGTTGCTCAGCGATTTCCGTGGAGTCTTTAAGCTGATTAAGAAGCTCTTGTTTATCGGCAGGCTCGAGCAAATGCAGGTTAAGCTTACCGATAGTTAAAGTCTTTGAGTCAGGATCGACACTCAAATGCTGGCGATTGGTAGCTGGCTGTTGACTAGCCACAAGAGCAAGAGACTGGTCCTGATCTATGTTGACCTGAAAAAATACCGCATATTTAGACAAGGTCGCTTGGCAGTGCTCGATTACGTTTTGCGGCATCAGTAACCAATAATCGTCTTGTATTTTGAGCACATAAAAAATCGCGTGTAGCCTGCCTTGCACATTACAATAGCCGCCTAATTGCGCTTGCTGCTCGGTAACCAGTTCCATGTCGGCGGTGATTTGGCCTTGCAAGAATTTCTTGGCATCGGTTCCTGCGATCCTCAGCAGACCATAGTCCTCAATGGTTTGATAATAGGCAGTAGTGTTATTCATGGCTGTTTTGTTGTGGACTCTTGGCATTAATGGAGTTTGGCTTAAAGCAACTAACAGGATTTTACTGATAATTTTAGTGCTTTGATAGTTAAGCGGTTATAATAGTTCGAAATATTGGGGTCAATTTTATTTTTTAAAGCCAAGGCTAACACCAAGCGTTAGCGCCAAAAACTATGATCAACAGAATGATGACCAACCATGACTAAAGAGTCTCAAGATAATTATAAAGCCTTATTATGGGCCAGTCGTCGCGGCATGTTAGAGTTGGATGTGATTCTAACGCCTTACCTAGAGCAGCATTATGCCGCTATGTCGGCAAGCGAGATCAAGTTGTTTTCTGACTATCTGCAACAGGACGACCCGGATCTTTACGCTTGGTTGATGGGGTTTGAAACGGCAAAATCTGAATTTTCAGAGCTGACCGCTAAAATTCGTCAGTTTATCGAGCAGAGAGTGAATTAGTTTTTATTTAGGCAGCAGCAAGGAAGCCGATTGCAACTCTACCTTCATTTCAAAATCCCTAAGCAGAGTTTGCGCTGGATACTCGTCTGTTGGTTATTAATTGCCTGTGTTCCACTGGTATTGAGGGTTTTATCAATAGTTGAGGTAAATAGCTGTATGCTCATCGCGATCAGCAGTGGCGTGTTGGCGCTGGGTTATGTCCATTGGTGGTGGCTAAAACGCAGCTTTAAATCACTTAAAGGACTGAGCTTTAATGGCAGCGAATGGTTCTTGTTGGATGCCCAAGGACATAAAGTCATGATCGAACTATTAGCCAACACAAGACGCTTTAAACACTGGGTCTTGTTGCACTACCGACATAAGTCACCCCATTCCACAAAACGGTTTAAAAGATCCAGCCTGTGGCTGCCGCGAGATTGTTTTGCTGATAAGGATTACCGGGATTTGTCGCGAACCCTAGGTTTTATAAGTTAACGCGATTTGGACGCAAAAGTTTAATAAGGATTTAGCTTAGTTTCTACAGCGTTTTCTAACTTATCGGGATAATCGAGGGTAAAGTGAAGACCGCGACTTTCTTTGCGTTGCAAGGCGCAGCGCACAATCAACTCCGCCACTATGACCAGATTACGCAGTTCGATTAAATCGTTGGAGACTTTAAAGTTGGCATAATAATCGTGGATCTCTTGCTTTAACAATTCGATCCGACTTAAGGCCCGTTGCAAGCGCTTATCGCTGCGTACGATACCCACATAATTCCACATCAATTGTCGCAGTTCATGCCAATTGTGGTTCAGTACCACTTCCTCATCTGAGTCGGTCACTTGGCTATCGTCCCAATGAGGTATCTGGCTATTTAAAGTTACTTGCGACCACTGCTGCTCGATATTTTCTGCTGCCGATTGGGCAAAAACCAAGCATTCCAATAGCGAGTTACTGGCCATACGATTAGCCCCATGCAAACCGGTATAAGCCACTTCGCCAATTGCGTAGAGTCCTGCCAGATCGGTTTGGCTATTAAGATCGACCATCACGCCGCCGCAGGTATAGTGTGCGGCTGGTACGACAGGGATTGCATCGGTAGTCATGTCGATCCCAAACTCCATGAGTTTGGCGTAGATGGTGGGGAAGTGCTGTTTGATGAAATCGGGGTCTTTATGACTGATGTCGAGATAAACACAATCCACGCCAAGCTTTTTGATTTCATGGTCAATGGTTTGCGCCACTATATCCCGCGGTGCCAATTCGCCGCGTTTATCGTATTCATGCATAAAGCGTTCGCCATTCGGACGGCGTAATACTGCGCCTTCGCCACGTAAAGCTTCAGTGATTAAAAAACTGCGGGCTGCTGGATGATAAAGACAAGTGGGGTGGAATTGGTTGAATTCTAAGTTGGCAACAGAGCAGCCAGCGCGCCAAGCCATGGCAATTCCATCGCCACTGGCAACGTCAGGATTGGAGGTATAAAGGTAGACTTTGCTAGCGCCGCCAGTAGCCAGAATAACAAAGCGCGCGCTGATGGTTTCGACCCGATCATGAGTCAAGTTAAAAACATAGGCACCAAGGCAACGATTGGCTTGATGCTTGTTTCCCAGTTTGTGCTCGGTAATTAAATCGAGCGCTATGTAATGTTCCAACAAGGTGATGTTGGCTTCGGCACGAACCGCAGCGACTAGGGTGGTGGAGACAGCTTTACCTGTGGCATCGTCCGAATGGATAATGCGCCTTTGGCTGTGACCGCCTTCGCGGGTTAGGTGGTATTCTTGATCTTGCTTACTAAAAGCCACCCCCCGATCAATCAGCCAATGGATTGCTTCGGTGGAATGTTCCACGGTAAAACGTACCGCCGCTTCCTTACAGAGCCCGCCACCGGCAATCAGGGTGTCTTCCACATGCGAGTCGACACTATCATTTTCATGCAATACCGCGGCAATACCCCCTTGGGCATAGAAGGTTGAGCCTTCGGTGACTTCGGCTTTGGAAAGCACTGTGATGTTGCCAAGATGGGCTAAGCGTAGTGCTGCCGATAAACCCGCTGCGCCGCTTCCAATCACTAAAACGTCAGTGTGATGCTCTATAGCGCTCATGAAAGAATTGCTTGCGAAAAGAGTAGGTGATTGATCATAGAGTATTTTTTTTGGAACTTTTTATCCCACCATTGGGTCATTAATAACGGATAATAAAAAAATAGCAATGGTTCACAGTTTACCAGCAAATGTATCACAAGCAGTGCATGACGCCTATTGATTCAGACCAACAATGCTCAAGTTTTGTCGGCGTAGTTTTGCTTTATCCGAATAAGCGTTTAAAATTAACATAAGAATAGTAACTATGAAGGCAAAAGCCATTAAAAGTGACAACACCAAATTAAATCTGGGTGCTAAACCTGAGCCCAACCAAGATCAGAGCCTAGTCGCGCGGGTTCAGGCAGGTGACAAGTCGGCCTTTGATCTGTTGGTACGAAAATATCAGCACAAGATCATGAATCTTATCTCGCGCTTCGTGAAAGATGCTGACGAGGTGATGGACGTGTCGCAAGAAGCCTTTATTAAAGCCTATCGCGCCTTGCCTGGCTTCCGAGGCGATAGTGCTTTTTATACTTGGCTCTATCGGATCGCCATCAATACCGCCAAAAACCACCTAGTTTCCAAGGGCCGTCGGCCACCCGGCTCCGATATCGATGCGATCGAAGCTGAGCAGTACGACGGTGGCGATGCGCTACGCGATACTGGCAGTCCGGAGCGTTTAATGTTCCGCGATGAAATCCGAGAATTGATTTTTTCAACCATTGATGAACTGCCAGAAGATCTAAAAACTGCAATTAGTTTGCGTGAGATGGAAGGCATGAGTTACGAGGAAATTTCTGAGGTGATGGACTGTCCGGTAGGCACGGTTCGCTCACGAATTTTTCGGGCACGTGATGCCATCGATCAGAAGATTGCTCCTTTGTTAGAGCAGGGTTGGCGTTCATAAGTTATTTAGTTTAGGCGGGGAGTAAAGGGTTAATCGAAAGTTTATTAAGGTAAAAAGTGCTGTTTTTAGCAAATTGACACGATTATTTACATTTTTTGTGAACTTTTTACCAAAGCATAAGTCAATTGATTAACAAAAATACACTTTAGTAACACTAGTAGTACCGTTTTCCATTAATAACTTTTTGTTTTTAATGGAGATATTAAAAAAATAGAGGTCTAGCGGTTGAAATTTAACGATACAGAGTTCAGTTCAGCAGAAATTGCCAGTAAATACCTTGATGGCGATATCCAATCCGATAATGAGTGGTTGCAACTGACTGACGACATGCAAGCGAAACAAGCTTTCGAGCGCTATCAATTAATTGGCGGTTTGATGCGCGAAGAAGCCATCAGTCCAAAAGTGTCGATTGCCGATCAAGTGATGGCCGCTCTAGATAAAGAAGCGACCATCTTTGCGCCTAAGTTTGCTCCTAGTTCCTCGGATCAAGCTGATGATAACAGCTCGCTGGAGGAAACCGCAGCCGAAACCACGGTGGTCAGTTTCCCGCGCAAGACAGCCAAAACGGTTGGTGGTTTTGCGATAGCGGCATCTGTAGCTTTAGTCGCCTTGATGAGTACCGGTAATATTACGCCGACGGAAACTATCCAGCCGCAAACTCTAGCGGCAACTCAAGTCAAAGCGCAGCAGCCCAATCAACAAGCCCAACAGCAAATGGCCTTGTTCAATCAGGCGCGTAACGCCCAAGGCCTACCAGTAATTCGTACCGTTTCTAATCAAAAGGCTCTAGCCATCAGCGTGCCAGTGGAGGATGTGGTTAGTGAACCAAATAAAGTTGAAATGCAAAAACAAGAGATCGAATTAGGAAAAGATAGCAAAAAAGAGGAAGCTGAAGCGAAAAACTAGCGCGGCTTTGCTTATTACTGCCCTCTTAAGCAAATAAAGCCTATAATACCCATTATTATTAATGGGTATTTTTTTGCCCCAAATTAGCCTCTAGCTAAATCGAATGGCAACCACTAACTGGTGATGAAACCTTTATGCTGACAGAAACGGGTCAAGTTGTAGAAATCAAAGGTGAGACCGCTTGGGTACAAACCTTAGGCAAAACTTCGTGCAATAGTTGTCAAGTTAATAGCAGTTGCGGCACGGGAATTATCAGCAAGGCTTTTGGCGAAAGATCCTTTATTACGCCGATGACCAATCAACTTAAAGCCCGAGTAGGCGATCAAGTTGAAGTCGGGATCCCTGAAGATTTGGTGGTGAAAAGTTCTTTTCTGGTTTATTTGCTTCCTTTAGCGTGCATGATGTTAACGGCTTTTTTAAGTCGCTGGTTGTTTGCAGCTTTAGCCGAACCCTATGTCATTGCAATGGCCCTAATGGGACTCTTGTTAGGCTTTTATGGAGTTAGGCTGATTGGACAAAAAAACAGCAAAAACAAACGTTTAGAGCCAGTTTTGTTAAGAATTGTCAAGAGACCGATAGCCGTGAAACAGATCGAAACATCTTCTTAGAATAATCGGTTATCTAATGGGAACCCATTGAAAAACAGGCTCTCAAACCCTATAGATGTTTAAGTAGCTTAATTTTTAGGAGAGAGACGTCATAATGAAAAAAAGCTTACTCATGTTGAGTTTTATTTTTACTAGCTTGGTGCTTGCGAGCACCGCTCAAGCTGAACGATTCCCCGATTTTACTAAGCTGGTAGAAGAAATTCAGCCCAGCGTGGTTAGCGTTAAGGTGGATGTTCGGCAAAGAGGCCGCTCCATTGGCAAAGCGGGCGGTTCGGGCTTTATTATCGATTCCAAGGGTCATATTCTGACCAACCACCATGTGGTTAACAATAGCGATAAAGTAGCGGTGAAGCTGAATAATGGTCGTGAATACGATGCCAAAATTATTGGTAGCGACGCCCTGTCTGACGTGGCCTTACTAAAAATCGAACCGAAAGGTTTAAAGCTTAAGCCCGTAAAAATTGGTACTTCGCGTGACCTCAAAGTTGGCGAATGGGTTTTAGCTTTTGGTGCGCCTTTTAACCTAGAACAAACCGTTACCGCTGGCATCGTCAGCGCCAAAGGGCGTGGTGGCGTGGGTTCACCCTTTGTGCCTTTTATTCAGACCGATGTGGCAATCAATAGCGGCAACTCGGGCGGCCCTTTGATTAACCTTGATGGCGAAGTGGTCGGCATCAACTCCATGATTTATAACCCGATGATTTCGACCGGTCTGTCGTTTTCAATTCCGATCGATTTAGCCGACTCTGTTGGCGATCAATTGCAGGCTAACGGTAAGGTCATTCGCGGTTATTTGGGCGTGGGTTATGAAGAAGTGGATCAAGGAGTCGTTGACTATTTTGATCTTCCGACGGTAGGCGGTGCGCTGATTAATAGTGTGCAACAGGATTCACCCGCGCAAAAAGCTGGCATCCAGCGTGGCGATATTATTACTGAAATTGAGGGTAATCGGGTGCGTAGTCATCAGGATTTGCCTTACTTTATTGCGCAAATGGAGCCTGGCAGCAAAATCAAGCTTAAAGGCTATCGCGATGGAAAAGCCAAAAGTTTTAGTGCTAAATTGGTCGAGCGGGATGATGATTTCGCTTCGGTACAGCCCCAAGAAAGCGAAAATCGTTTAGGTATTGAAGTCAATAATCTTGGTAACAGCCTTCGTCAGCAGTTAGGAGTGGACTCTGGAGTCGTGGTAACCAAAGTAGAGCCGGGTAGTCCGGCGCAACGCGCTGGTATCAGCCAAGGCGATATTATTACTGAAATTAATCGTAATGATATTGAGAATACCGAGGATTTTTACCGCGTGATGAACGAGCTAAAACGTGCTAATAAGTTGCTGGTATTGGTGACCGGCCGTAATGGTAGTGACTATCGGATTATTTATTTAAATTAACATCCGCTGTAAAACATCAAGCCAGTCGCTTAAACTGTTTAAGTTGACTGGCTTTTTTTATATCCAAAGCCGCGAGTTCTATGCTTTTTAATACTTGGCATTTGGGCTACAATACTGCGCTTTGAGCTAGCCTTGCACTTTAGAGATTGAGCCCCAATGGCCTATACTGATTACATTCGAAATTTTTCCATCATTGCCCACATCGATCATGGCAAGTCTACCCTGTCCGATCGATTGATCCAGCATTGTGGCGGTCTCTCGGAGCGAGAAATGGAAGCGCAGGTATTGGATTCGATGGATCTGGAGCGTGAGCGTGGGATCACCATTAAGGCACAAAGCGTTACTTTGAATTATGCAGCCAAAGACGGCCATACTTATCAGTTAAACTTTATTGATACCCCAGGCCACGTGGATTTTTCCTACGAAGTTTCGCGTTCGCTAGCGGCTTGTGAAGGCGCTTTGCTGGTGGTGGATGCTGCGCAAGGGGTGGAAGCGCAAACCTTGGCTAATTGTTATACTGCCATTGAGCAGGATCTAGAAGTCGTTCCGGTGCTAAATAAAATTGATTTGCCTTCCGCGGAACCGGAAAGAGTGATCCAAGAGATTGAAGACATTGTCGGGATCGAGGCGATGGAAGCGGTGCAATGCTCGGCTAAAACGGGTTTAGGCATTGAAGAGTTGCTCGAAGCCATTGTTAAAGACGTGCCGCCTGCCTATGGTGATCCTGATGCGCCTTTGCAGGCTTTGATTATTGACTCTTGGTTTGATAATTACCTCGGGGTAGTCTCGCTAGTGCGTGTGATGCAGGGAACTATTAAGAAAAACGAAAAGATGCAGGTGATGTCCACTGGTAAAAACCATGTGGTGGATCATGTCGGGATCTTTACCCCTAAGCGCCAAGATTTAGGCGAGCTCAAAGCGGGTGAAGTAGGCTTTGTTATTGCCGGGATTAAAGAAATTCAAGGTGCGCCAGTGGGCGACACCATTACCACGGCTAAAGATCCCGCCGAACAAGCCTTGCCAGGTTTTAAGCAAGTCAAACCGCAGGTTTATGCAGGACTGTTCCCCGTTAATTCTGACGACTATGAAAGTTTTCGTGATGCCTTGGCTAAATTAAGCCTTAACGATGCGTCTTTGTTTTATGAACCAGAAAATTCAACTGCGCTAGGTTTTGGTTTCCGCTGTGGCTTCTTGGGAATGCTTCATATGGAGATTATTCAAGAACGCTTAGAGCGCGAATACAACTTGGATTTAATCACTACCGCGCCGACGGTAATTTACGAAGTGGAAACTACCGATGGTGAAACTTTATACGTAGACAATCCTTCGAAGTTACCACCTGTATCAAACATTAAGGCCATTCGCGAACCTATTTGTGAGGCTAATATTTTAGTGCCGCAGGAACATTTGGGTGCGGTCATTACCTTGTGCGTGGAAAAGCGTGGAATGCAAACCAAAATGCAATACGCCGGTAATCAAGTGTCCTTAAGCTATGATTTGCCTATGAATGAAGCGGTATTGGACTTTTTCGATCGTCTAAAGTCGGTCAGTCGTGGTTACGCTTCCTTGGATTACAGTTTTAAGCGTTTCCAAGAAGATAAGCTAGTTAGAACTGATATTTTAATTAACGGCGAGCGAGTGGATGCATTGGCGTTAATCGTGCATGCCGATCAAGCGCAATACAAAGGCCGCGAGTTGGTCGAGAAAATGAAGGAAATTATTCCGCGCCAGATGTTTGAAGTGGCGATTCAGGCGGCTATCGGCAATCACATCATTGCTCGCTCCACGGTTAAAGCCTTGCGTAAAAACGTTTTGGCGAAATGTTATGGCGGCGATGTTTCGCGTAAACGCAAATTATTAGAAAAACAAAAAGCCGGTAAAAAACGCATGAAGCAGGTAGGCAAAGTAGAAATACCACAAGAAGCATTTCTTGCTGTTCTGCACGTTGGCAAAGACAAATAGTTTGTTTGTGTTATTTTATCCTCATATTTGGTTAAAACTATTCTCGGGTGCTCATTTATATATCAATATAAATTCCGCGTCTCGAATACTTTTGCCGCGTCTGGGCATAAAATCCCTAAATAAACCTTGAAATATAAAATTTAATAATAGGCAGACAATGATTTATTACGATTTTGGATTTTATTTAACGATTGGTGCTGTGGTCACAGGGGTTATTGCGCTGATTGATAAGTTAAAATGGAGCAAAGAGCGCGAAGCTAAAGGCCGTGAATACGATGAAAAAGGTCATGAGGTTTTACCTTTTGCCATTGATATTTCTCGCTCCATGTTTCCGATTATTTTCGGTGTTTTGATTTTACGCTCTTTTTTGTATGAGCCTTACCGGATCCCATCGGGTAGTATGAATCCAGGCTTGTACGATGGTGATTTTATTCTGGTCAATAAATACGCTTACGGCATTCGCCTGCCGGTGACTAACACCCAGATTATTCCTGTTGGTGAGCCGCAGCGTGGTGATGTGATTGTGTTCCATCCGCCAAATCTGGATGATCCAACTAAAGCCATTCAGCCCGCCTATATTAAGCGTTTGTACGGCTTGCCGGGCGATACGCTAACTTGGAATCGCGGTATCTTAACCATTGAAACTAAATGTTTGCCTGAGCAAAAATGCGAAAAGTTTGTGATTAAGCCAGAGTTGGTGTCAACAGAAGTGCCTGAGTTGGTTGACCAATCGCGCTATCAATTTGATTTATATCAGCAAGATGTGTTGGGTAACCAGCATGAGCTGTTGTTTGTGGACAAAAAGTACCGTGGTGGAGCTCACGATCAGCAGTGGCAAGTAACACTACCTGAAGGCAAATATTTTGCTATGGGCGATCACCGTGATAACAGTCGTGATGCGCGTGCTTGGTATGAAGAAAACTCCCAAGCTTTTATTGATAGAGAAGCGATTATTGGTCGTGCCGCCGCTAAGTGGCTATTTATGACCTTTACCGATGAGCCTGTTCTTTTTGGTTGGCATTTACCAAAGGGCATAAGTTTTGGTAGAGTAGGAGCCATTGATTAAGGAATTACAGCAAATAGGAATAACTGGGGGCAAGTTAATGTTAAATAAAAACTTATCAATGAAACAAAAAATACAGGGTGCAACGGCAGCGGGTTGGTTGATTATCGTTATGGTGGTGTTATTTTTTATCTATATTACCATCAAGTTAGTACCTGTTTATATGGAATATGGCAGTGTAAAAAGTTCTATGACTTCTTTATATGAGCAAAAGGTGGCAGGCGAAACTAATAAAAAAATTAAAAGTTTACTCCAAAATAGATTCAATATTAATAGTATCGATTCTGTTAAAGGAGAAGATGCCACCATTAAAGACACCGCCAACGGTAAAGTGATTGTTATTAAATATGACAAGAAAGTTTCTTTATTTGGCAATGTCAGCGCTTTAGTAGAGTTTGAACACGAACAGCCTCTGCAATAACGACTGTTGATCAAGATGTTTTAATTAACCTTATGCCTAATAAGAAAAGTCTGCAAGAGCGCTTATTAAGACGTCTTGATTATCAATTTTCCAACCCCAAACTATTTAAACAGGCGCTTACTCATCGTAGTGCTTCTGGCGCTCATAATGAACGTCTGGAGTTTTTGGGCGATGCCATTTTAGGTATGGTGATTGCCGAGGCGCTGTATCAAAAGTTTCCTAAAATGGATGAAGGCAAGCTCAGTCGCTTTCGTTCAAGTTTGGTCAAAGGTAAAACCTTATCGGTGATCGCCAAAGAAATTGAATTGGGTGACTGTCTTTATTTAGGCGAAGGGGAGCTAAAAACTGGCGGTTATCGCCGTGGTTCCATTTTAGCCGATGCTTTCGAGGCCTTATTAGGCGCTATCTATTTAGACTCAGGGTTTGCAACCGCCAAAGACTTGATTCTCAAGTTATATTATTCCCGAATTGATGACATTTCTGCCGAAACGGTAGTCAAGGACCCAAAAACTCGTTTACAAGAGTGGTTACAATCTCGCAAAGCGGAGCTTCCACAGTACCAGCTGCTTGAAGTATCTGGCGAAGCGCATCAGCAGCACTTTGAAGTCAGCTGTCAGATAGCTTTTAACGGTGAAACCATTACTCAAGGTGATGGCTCAAGTCGTCGTAATGCTGAACAAGCTGCCGCCGAAAAAATGCTAAACTTATTGCTGGATCTCCAAAAAGGCTAACCACAGATGAGCACTGACACTAATCCTGATTTTCGTTGCGGCTATGTAGCGGTTTTAGGCCGTCCGAATGTGGGAAAGTCTACTTTGATGAACCATATTTTAGGGCAAAAAGTCAGTATTACCTCGCGCAAGCCTCAGACTACCCGTCATCGGGTATTAGGGATTTATACCGACGAGGATGCGCAGATCCTATTTGTCGATACGCCGGGTATTCATAAAAAAGAAGCGCGCACCATTAACCGTTATATGAATCGAGCCGCCGCTAGTTCGGTGGATTATGTGGATATCATTATTTTTGTGGTCGATGGTACCGTGTGGAATGAAGATGATGAATTAGTGCTGGAAAAGTTAAAGCAATATCAAGGCAAAACCATTTTATTTGTTAACAAAGTCGATAAGGTTAAGGACAAAGAAGAATTATTGCCGCACTTGCAAACGCTCGGTGAAAAGCATAATTTTGATGTGGTATTTCCGGGCTCTGCACTAAAAGGTGATAATTTAGAACCGCTAGTGCAAGCCTTAAAAGACTGGTTACCGCAAGGGGATTTGTTTTACCCAGAAGATTACATTACCGATCGTAGCTCACGTTTTATGGCGGCGGAATTGGTTCGGGAAAAATTAATGCGCACTTTGGGCGATGAAATTCCTTATTCTTCCACTGTCGAGATTGAGCAGTTTAAGCAGCAAGATAATGGCGTTTTGCATATTAATGCATTGATTTTGGTAGAGCGCAATAGCCAGAAATCCATTATTATTGGTAAGCAAGGCGCGCGCCTTAAGCAAATTGGTAAAGATGCACGCCTAGATATGGAAGAGCAGTTTGGGCAAAAAGTATTTTTAGAAATCTGGGTGAAAGTGAAAGATGGTTGGGCGGATGATGAGCGAGCGCTGCGATCCCTTGGTTACGAAGACCTATAATATTATGGCTATTTTTCCATTCTTCTTTGTTAAAAAGAAAAGCTAAAATACTCACTTATTAATATAAGCTCCGTGTTTATCTTTTCTTTTTGTTTCGAACAATAAAAAAATATCACATAATATGAGTTTAATAAGCTGTTATGTTAGTCAAAAAATTCCTACGAAATATTACCTACCATTTACTAGTGGCCACTGCAAAAAGCACCGCCGCGATAACCTAGCTAGCTATAGCAGTTAATACAATGTCAAAAGATACTCTAACTCCAGCTTTTATTCTGCATACACGACCTTTTAAGGAAACCAGTTTGTTGGTGGAAGCTTTTACGTTGGAGGAAGGACGGGTGAGCTTAGTGGCTAAAGGAGCGCGTTCGGCCTCGAACAAGAACCAAAAGCGTGCTTTGCTGCAACCCTTTTATCCCTTATCCATCAGTTGGTTAGGGCGCGCAAATTTAAAAACACTAAAGCAGCTGGATAGTTGCGGATTACCGTTTCAGTTAAACGGTATCAACAATCTTTGCGGGCTTTATCTGAACGAGTTACTGCTAAAACTACTGATTCAATGGGATCCACACCTAGAGCTGTTCGAAGTGTATCAACAAACGCTAGAATTATTACAAAGCAGCGATAGCCCGCAAATCCTATTGCGTGAGTTTGAACTGTATTTGCTCGATGAGCTGGGTTATGCCATCGACTGGACGGCGGATATCCATGGCGACTTAATCGATGAAAAACAGGAGTACTCTTATATTCCGCAGCAAGGCTTTGCTATTGAGTCATTAAAGCGCGGCTTGTTAATCAAAGGCGATTTAATTAACGCAGTGGCACAGCGTCAGTGGCAACACAAGGGTAGCGTTGCTATAGCCAGAACCGTCAACAAGCATATTATCGATCACATTCTGGATGGCAAGGAGCTTAATAGTCGTAAACTTTTGCAACAAACGCTTGCACTTCAAGCCTAAGCTTACTAGCCTATCACTATTATTTTAACTCGAATACTAATGCCAAAACTAGTACCAATACTAAGGGGTAGCTTATGACGCCCATCAACCACTTCCAGCCTATTTTACTTGGGGTCAATATCGACCACATTGCTACTCTGCGCAATGCGCGTGGTACCCAATACCCTGATCCGGTGCAAGCCGCTTTTAACGCTGAGCAAAATGGCGCCGACGGGATCACCATTCATCTGCGCGAAGACCGTCGCCATATTACTGATCGCGATGTCGAGCAGCTTGCCAGTACCATTCAAACGCGGATGAATTTGGAAATGGCTGTGACGGATGAAATGCTTGCCATTGCCGAGAAAACAAAGCCGGCTTACGTTTGCCTAGTGCCAGAAAAACGCGAAGAGTTGACTACCGAAGGCGGCTTGGACGTTAAAGGTCAGGAATCAAAAATTAAAGAGGCTTGCCATCGAATGGCGGAAGCAGGGATAAAAGTATCGCTATTTATTGATGCCAATCAAAAGCAAATTGACGCCGCCGCCCGAACGGGCGCTGAATATATTGAACTGCATACCGGCGAATATGCCGATGCGAAAAGCGAGCAAATGCAACAAGAAGAATTAGTCAGAATCCAACAGGGCGTAACTCATGCCGTTAGCGAAGGACTGTTGGTCAATGCCGGTCACGGTTTGCATTATCATAATGTGCAGCCGATTGCAGCAATCAAAGACATTATCGAACTTAATATTGGTCATGCCATTATTGGCCGAGCGGTTTTATCGGGCTTAGATAAAGCGGTTTCTGATATGAAAAAACTGATGATCGAAGCGCGCCAATGGGCTTATCAAGACTAGGTTAAAGCATCATGATTTTTGGCATTGGTACCGACATTATTTCTTTAGAGCGGATAGAACAATCGCTTGAGCGTAATGGTGATAAATTTGCACAGCGGATCTTGTCAGAGTCAGAGTTGATAAAATACCAAGAAATATCCGAAAAACATCCCAAAAGCAAAGTCGCTTTTTTAGCTAAAAAATTTGCCGCCAAAGAAGCGATTTCCAAAGCGCTCGGTACCGGAATGCGCAAAGGCATTGATTTTGTTCAGCTGTCGATTTCGCATGATGTTTTGGGTAAACCGGTAGTGACGTTAACCGGTAAAGCTGAACAATGGGCTAAGCAAAATTATATCCAAAAAGTGCAAGTTACTATTTCCGATGAAAAACATTATGCCGTGGCTTTTGCCGTAGCGGAGTGTTCGTGAGAATACTTTTTATTTTAGGCTTTATTACTCTATTACCTGCTTGTGATATGTGTGGTAATCAGATTATTAGCGAGACTCCAAGCCCAGATTTAAGACAAAAAATAGTGGTTTTTGAAAGGAGTTGCGGAGCTACAACAGGTTTTTCCAATCACATTTCGATTTTGGATATTAATGAGGAACTTGCTAACGAACCTGGAAATATATTTATTGCTGATGGTCATCATGACGAAAATTTACCTAAAGTGATTTGGAAGTCAGAGGATCAGCTTGAAATATCCTATACAAATAATGGCGATGTCTATAAGAAAGAGTCTTCCTTAAAAGACGTAGCTATTCTTTTTAGCGCTTTATAGCCTGTTATCCATGAGAATTTTCTTTGCTCGTCCAAAGAAAACTAACTAAAAGAAAGGACTCCCAATCACTGCGCCCCGCGGCTTCCCTAAAACAGTAAATTCATTAACGCGTCGTTATGATGGAACATCCCTGTTCCTCATAACTCAATTTGCAGTCCTGCAAATTGACGCTATTCAATTACTGTTTTAGGCTAGTTATTAGGGCAACAAAGAGCTAATCCAAAAACAAGTCCTTTTTAATATGCGCCTCAAACTCTGGGTTATAAGCATACTTCGAGAAATCAGTTTCCCCGGCAGCTTTTAACACTTCTTCATCAATTAACCATAAGCCGGTATAGTTTTGGCTGGGGTGGGTTAATATTACCTTGGCCGCGTCTGCCATAATGGCGGGTGTTCGAGCGTAATTGAGCATTTCTTTATTGCCTACGGCAAACTCAATCGCGGCGGTGGCGATGTAGGTTTGTGGCCATAGGGTATTGACCGCAATACCGTACTCTTTAAATTCTTCAGCCATACCTTTGGATAGCAAGCTCATACCATACTTCGATAGGGTGTAAGGCGAGTAGTCCTTGAGCCATTGGATATTCATATTGATGGGCGGCGACAAACTTAAAATATGCGGGTTATCCGAACGTTTAAGATAAGGCAAAGCGTAATGAGCAAAGACATAAACCGCGCGCGAGTTGATCTGTTGCATCAAGTCATAACGCACCGGTGAGGTATCTTCTACTTTAGTCAGGCTAATAGCCCCTGCGTTATTCACAACGATATCAATACCGCCAAATTCTTCGGCTATAGTGTTACAAAGTTTTTTAATGGCTTTTTCATCGCGTACATCAATTTGGACAGGAACTGCGCGACCACCTAAATCTTCGATCTCCTTGGCAACGCTATGGATAGTACCGGGAAGTTTGGGATGCGGCTCGGCAGATTTTGCCGCAATAATCACGATAGCGCCTGCTTTAGCACAGGTAAGCGCAATTTCACGACCAATGCCGCGGCTAGCGCCAGTGATGATAACGACTTTGTCTTTTAATTGGGTGTTGTTTATGTTGGGCATCTTGAAACCTTATGGGCTTGTCATTGTGAGCAGCGCTCTTTGCTATGGAGCGATCTCGAATACTAATGCTTGCTAATTTGAGATTACTTCATCGCTATCACTCCTCGTAATGACAAAGGATTTTATTTTGCTAATTCTCGCTCAATCGCACTTTCTAGTTTTTGTGGTTTAGTCACAGTGGCGAAGCGTTTGACGACTTTACCATCCTTGCCCACTAAAAATTTCGTAAAGTTCCACTTGATGTTGGTGCTGCCAAAAAAACCGCGCGCATTGTCTTTTAAGTAAGCAAAAGCAGGGTGGGTGTCATCGCCATTGACATCAACCTTTGAAAAGAGTGGAAAGGAAATATTAAAGTTCAGATCACAAAAGTTTTTAATTTCCTCATCGGAGCCTTTTTCTTGATTCTTAAACTGGTTGCAGGGAAACGCTAAGATCTCAAACCCTTGCTCTTGGTATTTAGTATATAGTTCCTGCAAACCCTTATATTGTGGCGTAAAACCGCAGGCGCTGGCAGTATTTACAACTAGTAACACTTTACCTTGGTATTCGCTTAAAGAAATTTCTTTACCGTTATTTAAAACCGCCGAGTAATCGTATATGGTAGACATCAATTTGGCCTCATCAGGAAGAATAGCCCATTCAACCGTTACTGGTCTGCGCTGTCAAGCCTAGAACTATTGAGAGAGAAATTTATGAAACTCGCTAGCTTTGCTTTTACCATTTTGGCTTTATTTCACACCCCATTGGCAACCTTTGCTCAAGCTCCTAGCTTGGATGCTGAAGATATAAAAATTGCCGAGCAGCTTCGAGATGAAGCGTTAAAAAGCTCCAAAGGTTACGCCATTGTAGAGTCCTTAACCACTGAAGTGGGGCCAAGAATGGCGGGAACACCTGGCGATGCCGCCGCAGTCAAGTGGGGCGAAGCGAAACTCAAAGAATTAGGCTTTGATAAGGTTTGGAAAGAGCCGGTGACCTTTCCGACTTGGAAGCGCGGAGTGGAAACTGCTGAAGTGATTTCGCCCTATCCGCAGCCACTGGTAATCACTGCTTTGGGCTTTAGTATTGGTACTGCTGCCGAAGGGTTAACTGCTGAAATTAAGGCTTATGAAACTTTAGAGGATTTAAAAAATGCGCCCGATAATGATGCTAAAGGCAAAATTGTTTTTATTAAGTACAAGATGAAAAAAGCGCGTGATGGCTCTGGCTATGGTCCCGCGGTTTCGGCGCGCGGTTCTGGCGCAGTTGAAGCTGCCAAAAAAGGCGCGGTGGGCATTTTAATCCGCTCGATTGGTACTGATTCACATCGAATGGCGCACACTGGCATGATGCGCTATGCCGATGATGTAGTTCGCATTCCTGCGGCGGCATTGTCTGCGCCTGATGCGGATTTATTGGAAAATATGCTTAAGCGCGGCAAGCCAGTAGAAGTCAAAATGACTCTGGGAGCGCGTGATGGCCAAGAATACACCTCCTATAACGTGATTGGCGAAATTACCGGTTCTGAAAAGCCGGAAGAGTATGTGCTTATTGGTGGCCATTTAGATTCTTGGGATTTGGGAACGGGTGCGCTTGATGATGGCGCTGGGGTTGCCATTACTACCGCCGCGGCGGAGTTGATCGCGCGGCTACCGCAACGACCAAAACGCTCCATTCGAGTCATTATGTGGGCAAACGAAGAGCAAGGCTTGGTAGGAGCAAAGGCCTATGCCGAAGCGCATAAAAATGATTTAAACAATATTATTACCGGCGCTGAGTCTGATTTTGGAGCTGGCAAAATCTGGCGCATCGACTCGCGAGTAAAAGCCGATGCTCTGCCGGTGGCTAAGAAAATTGCCGAGATCATGGAGCCATTAGGTATTTCTTATGGCAATAACCGAGCTGGTGGTGGACCCGATCTGATTCCTTTACGCCAATTGGGGGTTTCGGTATTTTCTTTACGCCAAGACGGTACCGATTATTTCGATTACCACCATACGCCAGACGATACACTGGATAAAATTGATAAAGCAGCGCTTGACCAAAACACCGCAGCTTATGTGGTGCTAGCTTACTTAAGCGCGCAGATGGATGGCGATTTTGGAACGGATATCGAGTAAAATTTAATCAAAACACGAATATAGTGTGACATATTTCACATTGTAAAAGTTCCTACAAAAAGTGAGAGGCAAGCCACAAGCTTGTCTCTTTTTTTTGTGATCCGAGTCAAGTCTAGAGCTTTGTATGCACCGATGCTTGTGCAATAATTCCGCCTGAATTTTAGCCACGTTAGATTAAGTCCCCGACGAGTAAGTTTGAACTCAGGTGTTAAAAGCCAATGAAAACTAGCTATTCGTCCCGTGGCCCAATAATCGTTAAACCCTATGAGTGAAAATTTGAAACAGAAGCTAAAGACTTTTGGGTTGTTTTTTGGCCTATATTCAGCAACCATGGCTATTTTTTATTTAGCCCTGACCGCTAGTGAATCACCTATTAGTAGCCTTGATGGTACTCGGTTAGTACTTTTTATGATGGTGCTACCCTTACTTATCAAGCTGGTGTTACAGCTGGTGTCGGCAATATGGTACAGCTATAAAGAAAAGCATCATTTGGTGCAAGAACACACCAACCCTAAAGTAAGTGTTTTGTTACCGGCCTGGAACGAAGAAGTGGGTATTGTTAAAACCATGATGTCGGTTCTAAATTCAAACTATCAAAATTTGCAGTTGGTGGTGATCAACGACGGTTCAACTGACAAGACTGACAGCTTGGTGCGCCAATTTATTGCGCAATACGAGCCAGAGCCTGATACGCGTGAAATCAAATATTTATCGCTACCCAATGGTGGTAAAGCGAAAGCTCTAAATGAAGGTTTGGAGTTGGCGGATGGCGAGATCGTTATTACGGTTGATGCCGACTGTGTGATGGATCCTGACGCGGTGGAAAATTTCGTTCAACGTTTTAACGATCCTTATGTAGGCGCTGTTGCTGGTAATGTGATTATTGGAAATCGCAAAAAGCCCATCGAGCTCATTCAGCAGCTAGAGTACGTCTGCGGCTTTTTCTTCAAGCGTGCCGATTCGGTGTTTAACTCTGTGTATATTATTGGCGGTGCAGCCGCCGCTTACCGTAGAAAGGTATTGGTGGATCTAAAAGGTTTTGACCCAGAGTTGATTACTGAAGATGTAGAAATGTCGATGCGCATTTTAGGTCATGGCTACAAAACTCGCTATGCGCACAACGCGGTAATTTATACCGAAGGCCCGTCGGATTGGAAAGGTTTGTGTAATCAGCGTTTGCGCTGGAAATATGGTCGTATTTTGACTTATCTAAGGCATAAGGAATTATTTTTTAGTAAACACCATCAAAATCCTTATTTATCCTGGGTGATCCTGCCGTTAGCTGTGTATTCTGAAATCTTATTGCTCTTGCAGGGACTCTTATTGACCTTCTTCTTTGCTTATACTTTTATTAGCAGCGACTATTTGCCCCTTGCCATTATGATTCTGTTCTCAACGGTGATGGTTACCGGCCAGATCTTGACCGATTCAAAAAAAGATTTTCATAGCAACTTGCTGGGCCTAGCGCCAATTGCTTGGTTGTTGCTGTACGCTATTGATTTTGTCGAGTTTCAGGCTTTGGTTCGAAGCCTAAAGCGTCTGTTCAAACGCGAATCGCTGAAATGGCAAAAGTGGAGTCGAATCGGAATTGGTCAACAAACGGCTAAGCAAACGATTTAACCTACCTTATTAAATAGCGTAAAAAAGCCAGAGCACAAAACTCTGGCTTTTTTGAACATTCTTTGCCTAAGACAATACGATTTTAAAGCCGATCAGGATAAGGATAACGCCGCCGAGAAGTTCGGCTTTACTTTCCAACCAAGTGCCATTTTTATTGCCGACTTGATGCCCAAGAAGGACGCCAACCCAGCTAAAAGCAAAGGTGGTAACACCAATAATCAAGCAAGCGATAAAAGGGTTTACTGGTAACAAAGTTAGGGTAAAACCTGCTGCCATGGCATCAATGCTGGTGGCTATGGATAAAATCAGCATGACTTTGTGGCTAGTGCTGGGGATATTATTTTCGATGCTGTGTGAAAACGACTCGTAAATCATTTTGCTACCGATTAACAGCAATAGCAAGAAAGCGATCCAAGGCGCAAAAGATTGCATCCAACCCAAAACTCCTAGGCCGCCAAGATAACCCAGCAAAGGCATCAAGCCTTGGAATAGGCCAAAGTAGAGCCCCGCCATTATCGCTAATGAACCCGTGTTTTTATTTTGTTTAGCGCCTAGGCCAATGGATACAGCGAAGGCATCCATGCTTAATGCCAATGCTAAGATAATAACTTCGAACATACTAAGCTTTTAGTGGCCTTGCCGGTTACTCTAAAATCGTGTTGAAAATGATAGCATGCAGCCAAATGTAACAACATGACTTTATCCGCTTGTGCCACTTCGGTTGCGCTATATAATAGGCGCAATTCTTTTTACGATTAATTCTCGCCACTATGCTGTTTTTCGAAAACACTTCCCTAAGACGCGGTAAAAAGGTGCTGTTTGAGCAGGCATCTTTTATTGTTAATCCGCAGGATAAAGTAGGGGTGACCGGCGCTAATGGTACCGGTAAGTCTTCGCTATTTGCATTAGTAAGAGGAGAGTTGGAAGAAGACGATGGTGATTTCTCAAAATCCAATGGTATTGTGATTTCCAGCGTGCGCCAAGAAACGCCAACGGTTTCTATTGCCGCCATTGATTATGTTTTACAAGGCGATGCAGAGTTAATTGAGCTGCAACGACAATTAGCCATCGCAGAAGCGGGTAACCATGGCGATGCGATTGGTGAGTTACACCAGAAGCTGGCGGATATTGACGCTTATACGGCTCATTCGCGGGCGGGTGCGCTGATGCACGGCTTGGGGTTTAGCGCTGCGCAGGAAAATCTAGCGGTTAACAGCTTTTCAGGTGGCTGGCGGATGCGTTTAAATTTAGCGCAAGCGCTTATGTGTCGTTCGGATTTATTATTACTGGATGAGCCAACAAACCATCTTGATTTAGAAGCGGTGGTGTGGCTGGAAAAATGGCTAAAAGCCTATCAAGGCGCGATTTTATTGATTTCTCACGATAGAGACTTTCTGGATCGGGTGGTCAATCGAATCGCCCATATCGAACAGCAAGCGATAAAAGTTTACACCGGTAACTATTCTGATTTCGAAATTCAGCGTGCCGAACAGTTAGCGCAGCAACAAAGTCAGTTCGAGCGGCAACAAAAAGAAATTGCCCACATGCAATCCTTTGTCACCCGCTTCAAGGCCAAGGCGAGCAAGGCTAAACAGGCGCAATCGCGGGTCAAAGCCTTAGAGCGCATGGAGCTGATCGCGCCAGCGCATGTGGATTCGCCTTTTGATTTTGCTTTTCCAGAGCTAGGGCATGTGCCAGCGCCATTGCTACAAATTAAAGATGCCGCTTTGGGTTATCAAACTGATAAAGAGCAGATCACCATTTTAAATCAGATTGGTTTTTCGTTATTACCCGGCGATCGCATTGGCTTATTGGGTAAAAACGGAGCTGGTAAATCCACGCTTATCAAATCCCTAGTGCAACACATTCCTTTGTTGGCAGGCGAGCGAGTGGCGGCAAAGACCATAAATATTGGCTACTTTGCTCAGCATCAGCTCGATCAGCTACATCCTGATATGTCGCCTTTGCAGCATTTGCAGCGCGATTATCCCGAAAAAACTGAGCAAGAGCTTCGAAACTTTCTTGGTGGTTTTGATTTTAACGGTGACAAGGCTTTGGAGCCTGTGGCCCCTTTTTCTGGCGGAGAAAAAGCGCGTTTGGTTCTAGCGTTGCTGGTCTATTCTAAGCCGAATGTCTTATTGCTCGATGAACCCACCAACCACTTGGATCTGGAAATGCGCCATGCGATGACGGTGGCTTTCCAGAATTTTGAAGGTGCGATCTTATTGGTCTCGCACGATCGCCATATGCTCAAAACCGTTTGTGACGATTTGTACTTGGTGGCTAATGGCGGGGTTGAGCAGTTTAAAGGCGATCTAGACGATTATGCCAAATGGACGCTTGAGCAGGAAAAGCTAACTAGAAATAGCGCTCAAGAAACGACAGACCATCAAGAAGCTGCTCCTCAAGAAAAACCTGATATGACCTTGTCGCGTAAAGAGCAGCGGCAAATTGAGGCGCAAAAGCGCCAACAGTTACAACCGCTACTGAAAAAGTTGAAGCAATTGGATAAACAGCTGGAAACTTTGCAACAGCGAAAGAGTGAGCTGGATACGCAAATGGCGCTACCAAGTTTGTATGAGGAGTCCAATAAAGCACAGCTGATGACCTTGACCAGTGAATATACTCAAGTAAATCAACAGCTTGAGGTGCTTGAAGAGGACTGGCTGATGCTTAACGAAGAGCTGGAAGCGGCTCAATAGTGTTCGCTTAGCGCAATCATGGCCAATTATGGATTTCCATGCCTTGCCAGTTTCCTATCGCCGAAACACTTGCTAGACTAGATGCCAATTGCAAAACGCTCGATAATGACACCATAAAAGTAACACTAAGTCATTGATAAACATTAAAAAGATACCTTGAAAATAGAGAATAACTGACAAGCAGCCGCATGATAGAACACGACCGAATCATCAATCCCGAGCAAGTTGCGGAAGAAGATCATTTTGATCGCGCCATTAGACCCACGGAACTTAAAGATTATGTGGGCCAGCAAAAGGTGTGTGAGCAGATGGAGATCTTTCTTTCGGCGGCCAAAAAACGCCAAGAAGCGCTTGATCACGTTCTAATTTTTGGTCCGCCCGGTCTGGGTAAAACGACTTTAGCTAACATTATCTCCAATGAAATGGGGGTTGGGATTAAGCACACCTCAGGCCCAGTATTGGAAAAGGCGGGCGATTTGGCGGCAATGTTGACCAATCTTGAACCGAATGACGTCTTGTTTATTGACGAAATCCATCGCCTTAGCCCGCATATCGAGGAAGTATTGTATCCAGCGATGGAGGATTATCAGCTGGATATTATGATTGGCGAAGGCCCTGCAGCCCGCTCGATTAAGCTGGATTTGCCGCCCTTTACTTTGGTTGGCGCAACCACCAGAGCCGGTTCTTTAACCTCGCCGCTGCGCGATCGTTTTGGCATAGTGCAACGATTAGAGTTTTATAACATCAAAGACTTAACGAGCATTGTCGAGCGCGCAGGTAAAATTATTGGTTTGACGATGGATAGCTCTGGCGCACAAGAAATTGCCCGACGCTCGCGCGGTACGCCGCGGATTGCCAATCGATTGCTGCGCCGCGTGCGTGATTATGCAGAAATTAAAGCCGATGGTGCCATTGATCAAGAAGTGGCCAGTCGCGCTTTGGATATGCTCGATGTGGATGATAAGGGCTTCGATATGATGGACAGAAAATTGTTGCTGACCATTATCGAGAAATTTTCCGGCGGCCCAGTGGGCTTAGATACACTAGCGGCGGCGATTGGCGAAGAAAGAGATACCATTGATGATGTGTTGGAACCTTTTTTGATCCAGCAGGGCTTTATTCAGCGCACGCCTAGAGGGCGTATTGCGACCAAGCTTGCATACCAACATTTTGAGATTATTCCTGGTGATGGTGACTTATTTGATTGAGTGGTTGTTGGTTCAATTGCCCAGTCAAAAGACTAAATTAGCAGCGAACTAACACGATTTACAAAACGATACGTTAATAACTTTAGATGAATGATATAAAAAAGCCTGAATTTATTTGGCCGGTTCGAGTCTATTATGAAGATACTGATGTGGCGGGTGTGGTTTATTACGCCAATTATCTGAAATTTTATGAGCGCGGGCGCACAGAATGGCTGCGCAGCCTTGGGTATGATCAGGACCTTTTGATTGAGCAAGGTTTGGCCTTCGCAGTGGCGCATATTGATGCCCGTTATTTTGCGCCAGCGCGCTTTAATGAAAAGTTATTAGTTAAAACTACAATCGTAAAATCGCGCAAAGCTAGCGTGGTTTTTCATCAGCAAATTGTTAGTGATGACGCTGAACAAAAATTATTGAACGAAGCGACCATTAAAGTCGCCTGCGTGGACGTCAATACTATGATCCCGACGTCTATGCCTGATTATTTAGTAGAGGAGATTGCCAGTGACTGGTGCTGAAATGTCGATTGCCGACTTGATTCTAAAGGCAAGTGTGGTCGTGCAAGCGATTATGGCGTTATTGCTATTAATTTCTATTGTTTCTTGGGCGATGATTTTCCAACGCTCAACGGTACTTAATTCCGCTGCCAGAAACGGCCGCAAGTTTGAAGATAAATTCTGGTCGGGTATCGACTTAAGTAAATTGTTTTCGGATTTGAATCAAAGAGCCAAACCCGCGGTAGGTTTGGAGTCATTATTCCAATCTGGTTATCGTGAATTTGTGCGCTTACGCAGCCAAAGCGGAACTTCCGCCGATGCGGTGATGGACGGTACTCACCGCGCCATGCGGGTTGCGCACAGCCGTGAAATCGAAAAACTAGAGCGAAACTTATCCTTTTTAGCCACTGTTGGTTCGGTAACTCCTTATATCGGCCTATTTGGTACTGTTTGGGGGATTATGAATTCTTTTATCGCCTTAGGTTCGGTCAAACAAGCAACCTTAGCCATGGTAGCGCCCGGCATCGCCGAGGCTTTGATTGCCACAGCGATGGGTTTGTTTGCGGCTATTCCTGCGGTAATTGCTTATAACCGTTTCACCAATCGCTTGCAGCGGATTGAAACTCAGTATGAGAACTTTTTAGAAGAGTTTTCAGGCGTGCTGCATCGTAAAGCCCACAGTAAGGCGTAGTTGAGAGCTTATGGCACAGTTAATTCGTCGCGCTCGCCGTCGCCCTAAAGCGGAAATCAATGTGGTTCCCTATATTGACGTGATGTTGGTATTGATGGTGATTCTAATGATTACGGCTACCGCCATTACCGCAGGTGTGGAGGTTGATCTGCCCAGTGCCAGCGCGCCGCCGTCTGAAGCGACGGCCGAAAACTCCATCATTATTGAGATAAACTCGGATGGCGAGTACCACTTTATTACCAGTGGAGATCGCGATGAGATCGCTTATGCGCTTGAAGAAGCGGTGGATCTGGTACAGACCCGTTTGCAGCAAAAACCCGAATTGCTGATTTTAGTCGGTGGTGATGAAGGCGCGGACTATGGCAAGGTGGTGGAGCTGTTAAGCATGATGAATGAAGTGGCTGGAGTGGAAAAAGTCAGCTTAATGACCAATCCTGCCAAGTAATATTTTTAGCGACAAGTTTTAAAAGTAGCATTGAAAGCAGTTTTATAAAAGTAGGTAATTAATTTGCCATATAAGAAGAATATAGTACCGGTTGCGCTAGCAATTTTGCTCCATGTGGGCTTAATTGGATTGTTGCTATGGAACTTTGCTTTCAGCCCTGATGAGACCAATAAACAGTTTGTGGATTCGCCGGTTAAAGCACGTTTAGTCACGGCGCCGGAAATTCCAAAAAAAGACGCCACTAGCCTTAAGAAAAAGCAGCAACGGCAAAAAGAGCTGGATGAGACTAAAAAAAAGTTAGAGCAGCAGAAGCTTGAAGAGCAAAAGCAAAAAGAGCTTGAGCAAGAAAGACTCAAGCAGCAAAAGTTAGAGCAAGAGCAAGCCGAAAAGCTAAAACAACAGAAGCTAAAGCAAGAGCAACTGGAACAGAAAAAATTAGAGCAGCAAAAAAAAGCCGAAGCTGAGAAAAAGCGTAAAGCCGAGGCAGAAAAGAAGCGCAAAGCAGAAGCTGAGCGCAAGAAAAAAGAAGCGGAAAAAAAGAAAAAGGCGGAAGCCGAGCGTAAGCGTAAAGAGGCGGAGCGGAAAAAACGTGAAGAAGCAGAGCGTAAACGCAAAGAGCTGGAAGCGTTAGAGGCTTCGCTGGATGATGAGCTGTTTGAAGCGGATAAAGGTGCGGTGCGCCAAAGTCAGATCATGAGCGAAGTGGAAAAGCTTCGGAATGCCATTGGTGCCAAAGTAAGGCGCAACTGGAATATGCCCAGCGGCGATGGTAATTGTGTCATTAACTTTACTATTGGCCCAGGTGGGATTTTGTTAGGTATTAAAAGTACCGATGGTGATTTGGACTATTGCGATACCGGAACCACAGCTATTAGAAAGTCGGCTCCGTTTCCAGTTTCTGACGATCCGCAGGTGATGGCGGTATTAAAAGATGCCACCATTAAGTTCGACCCCAGTTTTAAGCAGTAATCAAACAATAGTTCTGACTATTGGAGAGATAAAATGAACAAAAAATTAGTTAAATTAGCATGGTTAGTCGTATTTTTTGCGTCTTTCAAGCTAAGCGCGGAAATCGAGATCATCATTACCGAAGGGCGTGACGATGCTAGGCCAATTGCGGTTGTGCCGTTTGCCTATGAGGCTAGCTCGGTGCAAGTTCAAGCGCCGCACGATTTCGCTAAGATTATTTCGGATGATTTGCGCCGCAGCGGTAAGTTTAAACCGACCGAGCTATCAAAATTACCAGCGATGCCTTCGAATATTGCAGACATCAATTTAGTGGATTGGCGTAGTTTAGGTGTTGATGCGGTTTTAATTGGCAAAGTTCGCGAAAGTATTCCAGGCACCTATGAAGTGTCATACGACTTGATTGATCCTTTTAATGCCAACGCCTATTTGGAAAATGAGGTAACGCTTTCCAGTGTACCTCATGAGCAAGAGCAAAACTTGTTGTTGCGTGCTACTAAGGTTTTGAATCAAAGTAATTTTCGCTGGAATGCGCACGTAGCGGCGGATGAAATCTATGAAAAGCTTACCGGCGAGCGAGGTGCTTTTGCTACCTTAATTGCTTACGTTGAGGTGGTTCCTAATTCGCCAAAGAAATACCAATTATTCGTTGCCGATAGCGATGGTTATGATGCTAAACGTTTATTCCCTAGCGAGCGTCCGATCATGTCGCCCGCTTGGTCGCCGGATGGCGAGCAGTTGGCTTACGTCAGTTTCGAAAATGGTCGCTCAGAGATTTTTATTCATAGCGTTTATACCAATCAGCGGCAGAAGATAGCCAGCTTTAAAGGCTTTAACAGTGCCCCGGCTTGGTCGCCAGACGGTCGCAAAATGGCGATGGTCTTGTCTAAAGACGGCAATCCGGAAATTTATGTGATGGATTTAGCGTCGAAAAAATTGCAACGCATGACTCAACACTATTCTATCGATACCGAGCCTTCTTGGTCGCCCGATGGCAACAGCTTGATTTTTACTTCCGATCGCGGCGGCCGTCCGCAGATTTATCAAGTCTTTTTAAATTCAGGGCAAACTAAGCGCGTGACTTTTGAAGGGCGACATAATGCCGGCGCAGAATTTAGCCCTGACGGCGAGCATATTGTGATGGTACACCAAAATAATGGTAACTTTCATATCGCGCGACAGAACCTGAAAAACGGGGATTTAGAAATTTTGACCAAATCCACTATGGATGAATCGATTTCAATCGCGCCGAACGGCAGTATGATTATTTTTTCAACCATATCCGGACGTGATAAGGTATTGAGCACCGTTTCAATGGATGGCAAGTTTGGCTTGCCGTATCCTAGCACTACCGGCGAAGTTAAAGCTCCGGCTTGGTCGCCTTTTATTTTGTAATACTTAAATCTAAATTGACAATACTCTTAGGAGAGAACAATGCAACACTTTTTAAAATTATTAACTCTGATAACCTTTTCTTTGGTGATTGCTGCTTGTAGCACTACCAAGCCTGCCGACACTGACACTAGCGGCGTTGATACGACTGATACCGGTCTTTCAGCAGAAGAGATTGCTCGTCGTGAAGCGGCGGAAGCAGCACGTCGCGCACAAGAAGCTGAAGCGGCTCGGATCGCGGCTTTGCTAAACAGCAACACAGTGTATTTTGGTTTTGACCAAGACGTGATTGACAGCGAATATACGGAAATGTTGCGTTTGCACGCTGAGCGTATGGTTCGTGACAATCGTAGCGTGATTTTAGAAGGCCATGCCGATGAGCGTGGTACTCCGGAATACAACTTGGCGTTAGGTGAGCGCCGTGCCAAAGCGGTAGCTCAGTTGCTACGCACTTTTGGGGTTTCTGGTAGCCAAATCGAAGTAGTGAGCTTTGGTGAAGAGTCGCCCGCGGTTGCTGGTCACGAAGAGTCTACTTGGGCTAAAAACCGTCGTGTGGAACTGAATTATAAGTAATTCATCTAAATCAGTGAAAGTTTGAATTAAGGTAGTTATCTTATGATGCAAAAAAAGCTGCAAAAACACAAAAAATCCTTGGCAACCTTTGTTGCCTTGTGGATTGGCGCTGGGGCTTCTGCTTATGCGGCAGCGCCAGTAACTGATGCTCAAGATCTTAAAGCTCAGACTGGTTTAAGAAGTTCACAACAAAGCCAATTGATTGCTGAGTTAGTGTTACAGGTCAATCAGCTGCAGCAAGAGGTTCGTCAACTGCGCGGTCAGTTGGAAGAGCAAGATTATCGCCTTAATCAAATGGTCAAGCAGCAGCGCGAGCTTTACATCGATTTGGATCGCCGTATTCAAGCTGGTGTAGCGACAGGTGATGCCAATGCTGATAATAACTCTAAGCCATTAGCAGCTACTCGGGATGAAGTACAAGCTGCTTACAATAAAGCTTTCACTCAATATAAAGATAAACAGTATGCTTTTGCGAAAAGCTCCTTTAAAAGCTTTGTTGCTAACTATCCTGAAGAAGACTTGGCATCCAATGCCCATTTTTGGTTAGGTCAGTTACATCTTAAAGATAAGGAATATGAACAAGCGGAAGCCCAGTTTAAGGCGGTTTATGCTGAGTTTCCTGGCGCCAACAAAACCGACGTGGCAATTTTAAAGCTGGGTCAGTTGGAGGAGGCGCGTGGCAATAAAGTTGCCGCAAAAGGCTACTATCAAAAAGTAGCTAAAGATTTTGCAAATACTACAGCTGGTAAATTGGCTAAAGCAAAGTTGGATGCACTTTAATCGCAAATCTTTGTTAAAAAAGGGCTGTTTAGCCCTTTTTTATTGCCTTTTATTTAGTGCTCAGGATCGACTATAATTCGCGCAGTTTAAGCAAGGCGCAAAGCGCCGTTAGCAGCAATGGCTATGAAATTACGAATCACCGAAATATTCCACTCCCTACAAGGCGAAAGCCTAACCGTTGGCTTGCCGACGGTTTTTGTGCGCCTAACTGGATGCCCTCTGCGCTGTGTTTATTGTGACACGGACTATGCTTTTGGTGGCGGCCAGTGGCTGAGCTATGAAGAAATTCTTGCCGAAATTGCACAATACGATTGTGATCATGTGTGTATCACTGGTGGCGAGCCATTGGCGCAAAAGCGGGTATTTGCGTTTTTTACTCTGCTTTGTGATAAAGGTTACCAAGTTTCTACCGAAACGGGTGGTGCCAACGATATAGCACCACTCGATCCACGCGTGATGACGGTGATGGATCTAAAAACGCCAGATTCGGGCGAAATGGCGCGGAATTTGTATGCCAATATTGAGCATTTAAAATCAGGCGATCAGGTAAAGTTCGTGATTTGCAGCCGCAAGGATTTTGATTGGGCCAAGATGACCATTGAGCAATACAACTTACTGGATAAGTGTGAAGTGTTATTTTCGCCATCTTATGGTCAAGTGGAGTATTCACAACTGGCGGAATGGATTTTAAAGGATAAGTTAAAGGTAAGGATGCAGGTGCAATTGCATAAGATTATTTGGGGAGAAAAAACAGGAGTATAAATTGTTAAAAGTTCCTTATATTTCGTGAAACAAAACAATAGAGTCCTCATTTACTAGAGTAAACTGCGGTTCTATTTTTTTGAAAGCCTCGTCTAAAAAACTTTTTTCTGCTTTATACTCTGTTTTTATAAAATGAAGTGATAACTATGACTAAAAAAGCAGTGGTTTTACTTTCTGGTGGTTTAGACTCAACTACTGCCCTGGCGATGGCGGTTGAGCAAGGCTTTGAGTGCTATACCATGAGTTTTAATTACGGTCAGCGTAGCTTGGCCGAGCTTAATGCAGCCAAGAAAATTTCCAACACTTTCAATGCAGTGAAGCATATTGAAGTCAATTTGGACATGACGGAAATTGGCGGTTCAGCTTTAACCGACCATTCGATTGATGTGCCGATCAATGAAGAAATCGCTGAGCAAGCAGCGATTCCAGTGACCTATGTTCCTGCTCGTAACACGGTGTTTCTATCGATTGCCCTTGGCTGGGCGGAAGTTTTGCAGGCCAATCATATTTTTGTTGGCGTTAATGCAGTGGATTATTCTGGCTATCCCGATTGTCGCCCTGAGTTTATCCAAGCCTTCGAAAATATGGCGAATTTGGCTACTAAAGCTGGAGTTGAAGGTCAAAAGTTGACCATTGCAGCGCCGCTAATGGATATGACCAAGGCTCAAATTATTGCAAAAGGAACTCAGTTGGGGATCGATTACAGCCAAACGGTATCTTGCTATAAAGCCACTGATAAGGGGCTTGCTTGCGGCGAATGCGATTCGTGTATTTTGCGCCGCCAAGGATTCGAAGGGCAGGGTATTAGCGATCCGACTCGATATTTCACGCCTTAGGTGCGTTGCCTAATTTCTAGGCTTTCTGTATAATTTCGCGCAATTTCTGGGTTAGCCACGGCTAGCCCATTATTTTGAATACTATTATTGACTAAAACCTGATAAACGGAGTCCGAAATGGCTATCGAACGTACTTTTTCTATCGTAAAACCTGACGCAGTTGCGAAAAACGTTATTGGCGAAATCTACAGCCGTTTCGAGCGTGCTGGTTTGCGCATCGTTGCTTCAAAAATGATCCACTTGTCACGCGAAAAAGCCGAAGGCTTCTACGCTGAGCATGCCGAGCGTCCTTTCTTTGGCGCTTTAGTTGATTTCATGACTTCTGGTCCAGTTATGGTTCAGGTTCTTGAAGGCGAAAACGCCATCAAAGCCAATCGCGAAATCATGGGTGCTACTAATCCTGCAGAAGCATTACGCGGCACTATCCGTGCGGACTACGCGGTTTCTGTAGACGAAAACGCTGCCCATGGCTCTGATAGCCCTGAGTCTGCTGAGCGCGAAATTGCATATTTCTTCGAAGCTTCAGAAATTTGCCCTCGCACTCGATAAAAACGATTGTTTTGTCTCGAACTTGAACAAACCCCCACGTTTTTAGGCAAGAAATTGCAAGAAAGCTTTTCATTTCGGTGGAAAGCTTTTTTTATAGGCTGATATTTTGCTATTAATCGGATAAAAGCCTAAAATATAGCCAAATTTCACTGGTCGATGCCAAATGGCTGCGTCCAGTTTACATTGTGTAAAGGTAACTAATGAGTAATCAAGCGGTTAGTGAAAAAACTAATCTACTCAACCTGACGCGCGGTGGAATGGTCGAGTTCTTTAAAGAGCTTGGTGAAAAGCCATTTCGCGCCACTCAGGTGTTGAAGTGGATCCATCAATTCGGAGTCGAAGACTTCGATCAAATGACCAATATTAGCAAGGCCTGTCGTGCTAAACTCAAACAAGTGGCGGAAATTAAAGGCCCCGAAGTGCTGGATGTGCAGGAGTCTGCCGATGGCACTGTGAAATGGGCGCTGCATATTCCTGGCGGCCAAGCCATCGAAACGGTCTTTATTCCCGAACGCCACCGCGGCACCTTATGCGTTTCTTCGCAAGTGGGCTGTGCTTTAGAGTGCAGCTTCTGCTCGACGGGTTATCAAGGCTTTAATCGTAACCTCTCTACCGCTGAAATTATTGGCCAAGTCTGGCTGGCGGCGCGCTATCTTAATGGTAAGCATAAGTCAGATGACCGAGCGGTCACCAATGTAGTGATGATGGGGATGGGTGAGCCATTGGCTAATTATGAGCCGGTGGTCAATTCGATGGAATTAATGATGGACGACAATGCTTATGGATTGTCAAAGCGCCGCGTGACCTTGAGTACCTCAGGTATGGTGCCACAATTAAAGCGTCTGATTGATGATATTGATGTGGCTTTGGCGATTTCATTGCACGCGCCCAATGATCCTTTGCGCGATGAATTGGTGCCGATCAATAAAAAGTATCCGATTAAAGATTTGATGTCTGGGATCCATCATTATCTGGAGCGTTCCAATGCCGCGCGTAAGGTAACCATTGAATATGTAATGCTCAAAGGTATTAATGACAGTCTTGAACATGCCAAACAGTTGGCACTTTTATTGAAGGATACTCCCTGTAAGATTAACTTGATTCCATTTAACCCTTTTCCGCAGTCGAATTATCAGACTTCGAGTCGACAAAGCATTGATTTATTTAGTGATTTTTTAATCAAGAAAGGGTATCTTGTGGTTACCAGACGGACTCGTGGCGACGATATTGATGCTGCTTGTGGTCAATTAGCGGGTAAAATCCTTGATAAAACCAAGCGTCAAACGCGACGCGATGAACATAAAATTTCGCACCAACGATTCAAACAAGAAATCGAGGTGGAATTACATAATTAGTATAAGAGAGAATATAAAGGACGATTTATGAAGTTTGCAACCGTGCTATCCCTACTAAGTGTGTTGGTGTTGACTGCTTGTGAGACGACTCAAACACAAACCACGACCAATGCGGTAACGGACGGCATTACTGTAACTGATGATAAGACTAATTTAAAAGATGCGGCTGAAAAACGTCTTGCGCTGGGCATGGGTTATGTACAGCGTGGCTTAATGGAGCGAGCAAAAAAGAACTTATTGATGGCGGAAAAGCATGCGCCTGATATGCCGGATGTGATGTTTGGTCTGGCTTATTATTATCAGAAGGTGTTTGAGTTTGATAAGGCGGAAAGGTACTACCAAAAAGCGTTGGATATGGATGAAAATAATCCAGATTACATGAATGCTTATGGTGCTTTTTTGTGTACTTCGAAAAAAGATTATGAGGGTGCGGTTAAGTATTTCCTGAAGGCAGTGGATCAGCCGGAATATATTGCGGTAGGCGAAAGCTATGAAAATGCAGGCTTTTGTTCAATCGAAGCTGGTGATCATGAAAAAGCTGAACTGTATTTTAAAAAGGCTATGACCTTTAATCCGCGCTTAACTAAGCCTTTATATGGTTTAGCCCTAATGTCGTTTGAGGCCAATGAATACAATAAGGCGGAAACCTATTTATTGCAGTTTGAAGGCAAGTCTAAACCTTCTGCCGATAGCTTGTTATTGGGTTATAAAATTGGTCGTCGCCTTAACGACCGTTTTTCGATGGAATCTTATGGCGAAAAGTTAATACAACTATTCCCGCGTTCAGAACAAGCTCGGATCTATAAAAGAATGAGTAGCTAATAAAAATAAATTGATGAGTGACGAAAAAGACGTATCAGAAAATTTTGAATTTGGCCCAGGTGGTTTGCTAAAGCAAGCTCGGGAGCAAAAAGAAATTGATATTAATGAAGTGGCGAGCCGTTTAAAGCTAACCGAGCAGGCCATTTTAAATATTGAGTCTGATCGTTATGAGGGTTTCCCTTTGGCTTTCTACAAGGGGTATGTCAAAAACTATGCGCACTTCTTAGGTTTAGATGAGCAAGAATTTATTGAAAATTTCAACCGTTACGCGCAAAAAAATGGCTTAGAGCAACAGTCTCAACACACTTACAAACGAGTTGAGCTTAATCCGCCTCAAAAGAGCCATAAAACCGTTAAGTTATTTGCGCGCTTAGTCAGTCTTGCTATTGTTTTGGCACTGCTTTATTCGGTCTATTACTTTTTGGTAGAAAAAGGCTACTGGAATAAATTTATTAATAGTTTTGATAAACCCGAAGCTCAGCAAGAGCAGTTACTGGAAAGCGATGATAATGAGGGCGAATTGATCCCGGAAGGCGTTCTTGAAATCAACAGTAGGACCCTTGAAAACAACCTTAGAAAATCGGCTAAAAAATAGAACTTAAAAATAGTACTGACAAGCAATAACCGGAAAATAATCGATCACTAAGCATATTCTGATGCTAAAATAACGCTACTTTAAGCACCTAGTCAATTCATATGAACAGCAATTCTTGGATAAAACGACGTCAATCGCGCCAAATTATGGTGGGAACTGTGCCCGTCGGTGGCGATGCACCGATTGCGGTGCAAAGTATGACCAATACCGAAACTTGTGACGTTGCGGCAACCCTTACACAAATTAACGCTTTGGCCGATACCGGCGCTGATATTGTGCGGGTTTCGGTGCCGACCATGAAAGCTGCCGAAGCCTTTAAGTTGATTAAAGAGCAGTCGCCAGTACCTTTAGTGGCGGATATTCATTTTGACTACCGGATTGCCTTACAGGTTGCAGAATATGGGGTGGATTGTTTGCGGATTAATCCGGGTAATATTGGCGCTGAAGCGCGGGTTAAAGCGGTTGTCGATGCAGCCAAGGCGCGCAATATCCCTATCCGGATAGGGGTTAATGCGGGATCTTTGGAAAAAGATTTACAAGAAAAATATGGCGAACCAACCCCTGAAGCATTAGTCGAATCTGCTTATCGCCATATCGAGTATTTGGAAAAGTACAACTTCAAAGACTACAAAATCAGCCTGAAAGCATCTGACGTCTTTATGACGGTTTCGGCGTATCGTATTCTAGCCAAAGAAATTGATAATCCGCTGCATTTAGGCATTACCGAAGCCGGTTCATTCCGTTCGGGAACGGTAAAATCCTCAGTAGGCTTAGGTATGTTATTGGCTGAAGGGATTGGTGATACCATTCGGATTTCCTTGGCGGCCGATCCGGTGCAAGAAGTTAAAGTTGGCTTTGATATTCTAAAAAGCCTTGGCTTGCGCCAGCGTGGAATAAATTTAATCGCTTGTCCATCTTGCTCACGCCAGCAGTTTGATGTGATTAAAACCGTCAATGCATTAGAAGAGCGCCTTGAAGACGTGAATGAGCATGTGGATGTGGCGGTGATTGGTTGTGTGGTTAATGGTCCGGGTGAAGCCAAAGAAGTGGAAGTGGGGCTAACCGGCGGTTTTAAGAAATCCATGCTTTACACCAATGGTGAGAAAAGCCATAAGGTTGCCAACGAAGATTTGGTGGACGAGTTAGAAAAGCAAATTCGTGGCAAAATCGCTGCTAAACAAGCGCAGAAAGAAGAGATCACGAAAGGTGCAAAGGAATTACCAATAGAAAATGTTTAAATGGACTAAAAACAGAAAAGTGTTGAAAGTCTTAGATGAAGCGAAAGAGGCGATTGAAAATAAAAGATTTTTGAATGCTGAAAGCATTTTAAAATCAAATCAACAATTTAACGACACTAGAATATATCGGATGCTAGGGCATTTATATTTAGAAAAAGATAATAAAGACTGGAAGCAAGATATAGATTTAAGCTTTGAGTATTTTTTCAAAGCAATGGAGTTAGGTGATGTATATTCTATTTTTGAAGTATCAAAGCAGTTCTTAGCTGGAGAGTTAATCGAACAAAATTTTGAAGCCGCATTTGAATTATTAATTCAAGTTGAAGACTGTAGTTTAGCTGATGTGCATTATTGTCTGGCTGGGATGTACTCTGAAGGGTTAGGGACACAAGTTAACGAAGCAAAGGCAATGGAACATTTCAATAAAGCAAAACGTTTAGATTCAACCATTTATAATAAATATATGGAAAGTCCATCGTTATATACGATTGACTCTTTATTGAAGAATAAGTCGTAGCAGGTATTATGAAAAAAGTTAAAGGCAGTTTTGAAGTTAATTTAACCCCAGCTCAAGATGAGATTGATATGGGGCGCTTTTTGTTGGATAAAACCTATGAGGGACCTTTATCGGGTAGCGCCAAAGGCCAAATGCTCAGTCATAGAACTGAGGTCGAAGGTTCTGCGGGTTATGTGGCACTGGAGCTTTTTGAAGGTGAGCTGGAAGGCAAACAAGGTGGCTTTTCATTAGTGCATAAGGGATTAATGGAAAATGGCACTAATTCTTTAAATATCAACATTATCCCGAACTCTGGAACTGGCCAGTTAAAGGGTATTTCAGGTGTTTTGGGTATAATTATTGAAGCTTGTCAGCACTTTTATGAGCTTAGCTATGAAATCGACTAAAACTACCTCAAAATAATCTTCTAATCGCAGGAAAACCCTACTGTTTTGCTAGAAATCCGCTATAATCTCGCTCTTATTTGAGAAATTTAATAATTCGAGCGATCGCGCCTTGAGTCAGAAAATTCAAGCAATTCGTGGCATGAACGATATTTTGCCGCAGCAAACTCCCTATTGGCAGAAGTTGGAAGCAATTTTGCGTCAGCTAATGGCGAGCTATGGCTATAACGAAATTCGTATGCCAATAGTTGAAAAGACCAGTCTTTTCAAACGCGCGGTGGGTGAGGTGACCGATATTGTCGAAAAGGAAATGTACACTTTCGACGATAGAAACGGTGACAGCTTGAGTTTGCGTCCAGAGGGTACTGCCTCTTGTGTTCGCGCTGGGATTGAACATGGCCTGCTTTATAATCAGGAACAAAGGCTTTGGTATATGGGCCCCATGTTTCGCCATGAGCGTCCGCAAAAAGGTCGTTATCGCCAGTTCCATCAGCTTGGTGTTGAAACTTTTGGTATTGCCACGCCGGATGTGGATGCTGAATTAATTTTAATGACCGCTCGTTTGTGGAAAGCGCTTGGGATTAATGACTCGGTGCGTTTGGAAATTAATTCGCTCGGATCGAATGAGGTGCGCGCAGAATACCGCGATGCTTTGGTGGCATTTTTAACGCCAATCAAAGATCAGCTTGATGAGGATAGTCAAAAGCGCTTGCAGACTAATCCGTTAAGAATATTGGATTCAAAAAATCCGCAGACTCAAGAATTGGTTGCCGATGCGCCCAAGCTAGTGGATTATTTGGATCAAGAATCCAAGGAGCATTTTGCGCGCTTATGCCAAATTTTAGACGCTAATGGTATTGAGTATCAGGTCAATCAAAATTTGGTTCGCGGCTTAGATTATTACAACCGCACTGTGTTTGAGTGGATCACTGATAAGTTGGGGGCGCAAGGCACTATTTGTGCTGGCGGTCGATATGATGGCCTAACTGAACAGTTAGGCGGTCATGCAACTACGGCGTCGGGTTTCGCCATGGGTATTGAGCGGATTGTGTCTTTGATGGAAGAGCTAGCGCCAATTGAGATCAGCGATGCTGATGTTTATATGGTGGCGCTTGGCGATGCGGCGGAAATCAATGCCATGCAGCTTGCTGAAATCTTGCGTGATGAAATGCCATCCTTGCGCATTCGAGCTAATTTTGCTGGCGGTAATTTCAAAAAGCAGTTTAAGAAAGCCGATAAAAGCGGTGCCAAAGTGGCTTTGGTGCTGGGCGAGCAGGAAGTTAATGACCAAACCGTTGGCATTAAATTCTTGCGCGAACATAAAGAACAATTGTTGGTTTCGCAAAGCGAGATCACTCAACAGTTAAAACAAATTTTAGAAATTTAGAAAGATGTAGGAGGCCATTCATGGCTTATGAAACTGAAGAACAACAAGTTGAAGCGATTAAGAATTTTTGGAAAGAAAATGGTAGCGCCATTATTTTAGGGGCAATTATTGGTTTTGGTGGTTTGTTTGGTTGGAGATATTATCAAGATCAGCAAAGAGTGCAGGCAGAGCAAGCTTCAGAAGCTTACGCTGCGGCGATGCAAAGTATCCAAGCCGGTCAAACGGAAAACCCACAGTTTGTGGAGCAAGCTAATCAGCTGATTAAAGACTATGCGGACAGCAGTTATGCTTCAATGGCGGCCTTAAAGTTAGCTCAGCAGTATGTTGAGCAGAATAAATTGGACGAAGCTGCGGAACAATTGCGCTGGGTCGCTGACAAAGGTAATAGCACCTATAAAGCGACGGCGACAATTCGCTTAGCGCGGGTTTTGTTGCAACAAGAAAAGTTTGCCGAAGCGGTAACTGTGGCTAAATCAGTCACTGCTGATGCCCATCAGGCCACTAGCAAATATATTCAAGCAGAAGCCTTGTTAGGGCAAGATAAAAAAGATGAAGCCATTGCCATGTTTAAGCAAGCCAAAGAGGCTTCGGAAGGCTTTACCAGCCCTTTATTGGCGCTGCGATTAACTGAATTTGGTATCGAGTAGTTTGCGCCGTTTTAAGCTCTAACTTGAACCATCGAACTGACACTTTCGTAGGAAAAATCTATGTCACACAAAAAGAATAAAGCTCATTGGTTAAAATCCTTAACTTTAGCAAGCTCAATTGCTTTGCTGGCAGCTTGTGCTGATGCTCCTTTGAATGAGCCAACCGAGTTAGCGGATATTGAGGAAAAATTTGAGCTGGATCGTCAATGGCGAGAAGTCATTGGTAATAGTGATGATGGTCAGTTTAATAGTCTAATCCCGGCGATTTGGCAAGATAAAATCATTACCGCTGATCCTACGGGTTTAGTTACTGCTTACGATAAAGTTAGCGGTGATTTGTTGTGGGAAAAAGAGTTCGGGCTGGAATTATCCGGCGGCGTAACTGCTAATGGTGGGGTGATTGCTTTAGGAACTAAAAACGCTGAAGTGATTTTGCTCGACGTTAATGATGGCTCCGAGCAGTGGAAAGTTGAAGTCTCTAGTGAAGTATTAGCACCGCCAGCGATTGATAGCGGCAAAGTAGTGGTTCGGACTGCCGATGGTCGTATTTTTGGCTTGGATATTACTAGCGGTAAGCAGCTATGGTTTTACGATAGGGTTTTGCCAAAGCTGACTTTACGCGGAACTTCCAGTCCAGTGGCAATTGGTGGTATTGCGGTATCAGGTTTTGCTAACGGTAAAATCGCGACTTTCAATATTGAAAACGGTGATTTGCTATGGGAACAGCGCCTTTCGACTCCTCGCGGTAGTTCGGATATTTCGCGAATTGTTGATGTTGACGCAAGTCCAGTGATTTATGGTAGCAACTTATATGCAGCAGGCTTTGATGGCTATGCGATTGCTTTGGACTTACAAAATGGTCGTTTTTTATGGCGCCATTCGACATCAGTTCTGCGCGATCCTTTAGTAGATAGTCTAAAAGTGTATTTGATTAATACGGACGGTGAAGTGGAAGCTTTGGATCGCCAATCGGGCGACCCCGTTTGGAAATCAGAAGCTTTGAAATACCGTAACTTAACCGCTGCTGCGGATAATGGTAATACTATTGTGGTAGGCGACTTTGAAGGCTATTTACACTGGCTGGATAAAGCTACTGGCGAAATCGTCGCTCGAACTCACCTTGATGATTATGGTGTTGCCGGTACTCCTATCGTTACTCCTGAGATGATCTATGCCACCAGTCGCTACGGCTATTTATATGCCTTTAAGAATCCTAATTTTAAGCCTATCGATACTGAAGCTGTAATGGATTCGGAATAGGTTATTGCTAATACTTCGGTACCTCTAATATGTTACCCGTAATCGCCTTGGTTGGCCGCCCTAATGTCGGCAAATCGACACTCTTTAATCGACTCACAAAATCTCGTGATGCCTTGGTAGCGAACTTACCAGGGCTTACCCGCGATCGTCAGTATGGACAGGCGACTTTAAAAGGTCAAAAGTTCATTGTGGTCGATACCGGAGGTATTGCTGGGGATGAAGAAGGTATCGACGGCTTGATGGCGGAACAATCACTACAAGCGATTAATGAAGCCGATATTGTTTTATTTTTAGTCGATGCTCGCACTGGCATGACCGGTGCGGATGAATTCGTTTCTGAGCATTTGCGTCGTCAAAATAAGCCAGTCTTGATGCTAGTCAATAAAGTTGATGGTGTGCACGAAGAAGCGGCCATGGCTGAATATTATAGTTTGGGTTATGAGCACGTCTTGCCGCTGGCTGCGGCTCATGGTCGCGGCGTCAATAATGTAATTGACAATATTTTTGAGCAACTTGAGCTAGCAGAACTCGATCCTGATGCAGAGCCCGAAGACACCGCGCAAGGCGTCAAATTATCGATTGTTGGCCGTCCAAACGTCGGTAAATCTACCTTGGTAAACCGCTTCTTGGGTGAAGATCGGGTGGTGGTTTACGATATGCCTGGAACCACTCGCGACTCGATATATATCGAAATGGAACGCCGCGATAAAAATTATACTTTGATCGATACGGCGGGGGTACGTCGTCGTGGCAAGGTTAAAGAAGCGGTAGAAAAGTTTTCGGTGTTAAAAACCTTACAAGCCATTAATGACTCGAATGTTGCCATTATGGTGATGGATGCGCGTGAGCCGATCACCGATCAGGATTTAAGTTTGATTAGTTATATTGTTGATGCCGGCCGCTCGATGGTGATTGCCATTAATAAGTGGGATGGCATGACAGAAGAGGATCGTGATGAAGTTAAGCAAGAAATCGATCGTCGCTTAGGTTTTATTGATTTTGCCAAGATTCATTTTATCTCTGCGCTACATGGCTCAAACGTTGGTCATTTGTGGGAATCTGTAGATGAAGCTTGGGAGTCAGCACAAGTCGAAATGACTGCTTCGCAGTTGACCAAGCTGCTCGAAGAAGCCTATGAAAAACATCAGCCGCCGATGATTAAAGGTCGTCGAGTGAAACTACGCTATGCCCATCCGGGTGGCCATAACCCGCCCATTATCGTGATTCACGGTACTGCTTGTTCTAAGTTGGGTGATAGTTATAAACGCTATTTGATCAACTTCTTTAGGAATAAACTAAAATTGATTGGCACCCCCATTAGACTAGAACTTAAAGAGGGTGATAATCCCTTTAAAGGTCGTAAAAACGAAATTACCCGCCGACAAAGACTCAAACGTAAAAGAGCCATTAAAAAATTTGGTAAAAAGTAGTTGTTTTAATGGATTAAGTTGCAGCATCAGTCCTGCTCATTTCTGTTCTATCGCTTTGTTAAAGTTTATTTCATGATCGACTATGGCGCGTGCTTATGCCGAGCAATTGGTCAAATCTTCAAAAATGTGTAAGATATTTCTAAGGAAGCTTTCAGTTGATAGGCTTCTGGCTGTATTGGCGTACCTACGGGTTGAGCTTAAATTGAAGAGTTAATTAGCCAAGGAAGTTTTTATGCTCGAATCTATTCGCAATTGTTTGTTATCACTTTTGTTCTTCAACTTGCTTGTTGTCGCTTACCCACTCAGTGCTGCTAGCCAAGATATTCCTTATAAAACCAAAAAAAAAGTAGAAGAAGTCGATACTACAGATGAAATTAGTAGTGATGTTGAGCAGATCAATAACTTGACTCAGCAGCTAAACCTGCGCATTGAAGACTTTAGACGTCTTAGTAATGAACTAAAGAAAGCTCCCAAATCGGATCAAGATATTTTTATGTATCGCCGTGATACGGTCGGCTTTAGATTGTTGCAAGATCTTGGTGCGCTGGCTAAAGCCGCAGCCAAACTTCCAGAAGATAGCGAGTTACGCCAAGCGGTCGCTGAGCGTTTCGGTAACGAATTTTCAGATGTTCCTGACTTGATCTTTGAGCGTTCGTCAGAATTAAGTATGTTAATTGATGAAATGACTACCAAGCTGCAAACCCTAACAGGTTCGGAGCGTTTTTTGATGGAAGCCTACTTGTCTGCTCTAAAAGACGTTCGTATTCAGGCTTATCAAGCAGCTGCGGACTTGATCGAAGATAGGAAGTCGTTAGGGCTGCCAGCGACGGACTTAAAAGAAAAGCTCGCTCGAATATTGTTCTTAAACGCCGAAACCTTAGTTGGCCGAATTAAGTTTGCTAATTCCGCTTCTGAAAAATTAGCCAATCAGCTGCAACAAGATTCTACTAATACTGATTTATCGGCGACTATAAATCAATTCAATACCATGAGTAGTGAAGATCTGGAGCGATTACAAAAGGTTTCTGACGTTCTAGAAAAATTAGGTCAGAATACATCCAGCTACAAATCCGTACTATTGCAAGAAGGCGGCACTATTTCCGTAAGTGATATTGAAAGTGACATTTTGGTTGATTTGATGAGTGAAAGTTGGCAGTCGACCCGCCAATATTTTGTTAATAAAGGCCCTGACTTATTATTTAATGTTTTTATTTTTATTCTGGTGATATTTGTCTTTCGAGCACTAGGAAAAGCGGTTAAGCGAGGCATGATAGCCGCTAGTGAGCGCTCCAAACGGCAAGTTTCAACCCTAATGAAAGATACCCTGTCTTCGCTCGCCAGTGGCATGATAATGCTGGTGGGTATTTTTATTGCTTTATCGCTGGTAGGGATCTCCTTAGCACCGATGTTAGCCGGTTTAGGGGTTGCTGGCTTTATCGTGGGTTTTGCACTGCAAGAAACCCTAGGTAATTTTGCCGCCGGTGGTATGATCATTTTGTACCGGCCTTATGATGTGGACGATTTTGTCGAAGTAGCAGGTGTGTCTGGATTGGTTAAGAAAATGAGCTTGGTTTCTACTACCATTACGACTTTTGATAACCAAACCTTAGTGATCCCAAACAATAAGATCTGGGGTGATGTGATCAAAAATGTGACAGCCCAAAAAGTCCGCCGCGTTGATATGGTGTTTGGTATTGGCTATGACGATGATATTGAGCATGCAGAAAAAGTTTTGCATGAAATTTTGGATGAACACGAACAGGTGTTAAAAAAGCCAGAGCCGAATATTCGTTTGCATGAACTAGGGGATTCTTCGGTTAATTTTATTGTGCGCCCTTGGGTTCGCACTACTGACTATTGGGAAGTTTATTGGGACGTGACCCGAGAAGTGAAAATGCGCTTTGATAAAGAGGGCATCTCAATCCCGTTCCCACAAAGGGATGTGCATTTATATCGAGAAGATGAAGCAGCAGAAGAATAAGCTCTTAGTCACCGTCATGACCCTTGATTAGACTGATTATTTCCCCATCTGCAAACTTCGTTGTTAAGCGTTTTGCTTTTTGCGCTTGTTTTACTGAGGTTAGAGGTTTGCCTGATTCATTTTCAGTAATGGTATAGCCGCGTTTCAGGGTCGCTAAAGGACTAAAATCATTGAGCTGTTGCATGGACAGCGCCATTTGTTGTTGCTTGTCTTTGAGCAGGGCTTTAAATGCTGCTATCAACTGGTCTTTGCTTAGAGCCAAATCGTCTTTTTTTTGCTCTAACTCAAATTGCGGATCAAAAGCTTGTAGTCGGTAATTTAAGTCGATTAAATCACTGGAGCTTTCGGTTATCAGCTCCCTAAAAGCGACTAATAAGTTTTGGGTTAGCTCTCGGAGTTCAGCGCGGCTTTCAATTAGAGTTTGTTTGGGGTGGACAATTTGCGCCGTTAACCGATCGAGTAACGCTTGAGTCACTTCAAGTTTATGCTGAGTTTCATTAACCAGACGCCTTTTGAGCTGATTAAGTTGTTGACGATAGTCGGATTGATCAGGCACCAGTAACTCAGCGGCGGCTGATGGCGTTGGTGCGCGTAAATCGGCCACCATATCGCTGATGGAGATATCTACTTCATGCCCAACTGCGGAAACCATCGGTAATTCGCTGGCAAAGATAGCTTCGGCTAAGGCTTCATCATTAAAACACCACATATCCTCTAGCGAGCCGCCACCACGAGTAACCAGCAGCACATCACAAATATTATCTTGATTAGCTTTTTCGATTTGCTGAATGAGATTAGCTGCCGCTTTATCACCTTGTACCAAGCTGGGGTAAATGATTACGGGCACTTGCGGCATACGGCGCTTAAGCACCGTTAGAACGTCCCTGATAGCTGCGCCACTGGCGGAAGTTACGATGCCAATTTTCTGAGGCACTTTGGGGATCGGCTTTTTACGCGCTGAATCGAATAAGCCTTTAGCTTTGAGCTTTTCTTTGAGCCGATTAAAGGCCACTTGTAGTGCGCCTTCGCCAGCAGGCTCAATATATTCGCCAATCAGCTGTAGATCACCGCGCGGCTCATACAGGCTTAATTTTGCTCGAATTAGCACCTGTTGACCATCTTCCGGGGTAAAGCGTGCTGCGCGGTTACGATTTTTGAAAATGGCGCATTTGAGCTGGGCATTGCTGTCTTTTAGCGTGAAATACCAGTGGCCAGAAGCAGGTTGCATAAAATTGGAAATTTCACCCGTTATCCAGATTTGGCCAATTTCACGCTCTAGTTGACGGCGAATGGTCAGGGCCATTTCAGAAACGGAAAAGACTTTTCTAGTTTCTTTTGGTTCTTGCGGCTGTAAAAGTGGCTGGATCATAATCTATAAGGTTATTTAAATGGGCCTAAATTTGTCGATTATTTTTGTTTACCTAGTATTAACTAAAAAGGTATAATAACGCGCTTCATCAAGCCAGAGCGGCCTAATTCAGGGCGAAAAGCTGGCAAATAATACGTGGTAACCCCATGTTAATAGGGTAAATAATATGCGCATTATAGAGGAAGCTCTAACCTTTGACGACGTTTTATTAGTACCGGGTCATTCGACCGTACTACCTGCGGATGCGGACTTACGCACCCAAATCACGCGCGACTTTTCTTTGAATATTCCTTTAGTTTCCGCCGCTATGGATACGGTAACCGAAGCGCGTTTGGCGATCGCTTTGGCGCAAGAGGGTGGCATTGGTTTTATTCATAAAAACATGACCATCGAAGAACAGGCGGCCAATGTCCGTCGCGTTAAGAAATTCGAAAGCGGTATTGTTAAAGATCCTATTACCATTCCACCGAATACCACCATTGGCGAAGTTAAAGCTATGACTGAGCGTCATGGAATTTCAGGTATGCCAGTGGTTGATGGCGATCAGCTTGTGGGGATTGTGACTAACCGCGATATTCGTTTTGAGACCAATCTTGAGCAGCCTATCTCGAATGTGATGACGCCGAAAGAGCGTTTGGTCACGGTTAAAGAGAATGCTTCTAACCAAGAAGTTTTAGAGAAATTACACAAGCACCGTATTGAAAAGGTCTTGGTGGTGGATGATGCTTTCGATTTAAAAGGTTTGATCACCGTTAAAGATATTCGTAATGCTGAAAACAAGCCAAATGCTTGTAAAGATCGTGAAGGCCATTTGCGCGTTGGTGCGGCAGTCGGCACTGGTGTCGATACCGAAGATCGAGTGGAAGCTCTGATCGAAGCAGGCGTTGATATTATTCTGGTGGACACTTCGCACGGTCACTCACAAGGCGTGTTAGACAAGGTGAAGTGGGTTAAACAAAAGTATTCTCATAAGCAAGTTATTGGCGGCAATATTGCTACTGCTGCCGGTGCTCGTGCGCTAGTTGACGCTGGCGCTGATGCAGTAAAAGTTGGTATTGGTCCAGGTTCGATTTGTACCACTCGTATCGTAACTGGCGTTGGTGTTCCGCAAATTTCGGCAATCTCCAACGTAGCCCGCGAGCTAAAAGGCTCTGGTGTTCCTTTTATTGCCGATGGCGGTGTGCGCTTCTCTGGTGATATTTGTAAAGCTTTAGCTGCAGGCGCTTATTGTGTGATGGTAGGCTCCATGTTGGCCGGTACCGAAGAAGCTCCAGGCGAAGTAGAGCTGTATCAAGGCCGCTCCTATAAGTCGTATCGTGGCATGGGTTCGCTTGGCGCAATGAACCAAAAAAACAGTTCGGCGGATCGTTATTTTCAAAGCTCCAATGCTGCCGATAAACTGGTTCCAGAAGGCATCGAAGGGCGAGTACCCTACAAAGGTGCTATGAACCAGATTATTCATCAGATGATGGGTGGTTTGCGCTCAAGTATGGGCTTGACCGGTTGCGCAACTATTGACGAAATGCGTAATAAAGCGGAGTTTGTGCGAGTAACGAATGCGGGCATGAGTGAGAGCCATGTGCATGATGTGACCATAACTAAAGAAGCTCCGAACTACCGTCGATAAGCGGCTAAAATTGGGCGATTTCTTTGTTAAATTTTAAATCGGTCATGCTCATTTACTAAAAGTAAACTGCGCAGCCTCTTTAAAATTTGCCGCGAACTCACACAATTTTATTGCTTCTCGGTATCGGATATTTTTTGAGAAGTGTAAGGATAGAAGTGAAATAGAAAGAACCGCAGTGAGGCTGCGGTTTTTTGATTTAAGATTTTTAACTGTGAAATAACCGAAATAAAGGTAAAGCTGATGCAAGCGAATATTCATGATCATCGAGTTCTAATTTTAGATTTTGGTTCTCAATATACTCAATTGATTGCACGCCGTGTGCGTGAGATTGGGGTTTATTGTGAGTTGGTGCCTTTCGACATTAGTGATGAATTTATTCGTGAATTTAACCCTAAAGGGGTTATTCTTTCCGGCGGTCCTGAATCGGTCATGGGCGATAATACGCCACGCGCGCCGCAACTAATATTTGAATTAGGCGTACCAGTATTGGGTATTTGCTATGGTATGCAAACTATGGCGCATCAGTTTGGTGGTCGTGTTGGCTCTTCGGAAAAACGTGAGTTTGGTTATGCTGAAGTCATCGCGACTGACAATGTGCTATTTAAAGGGATTGAAGATCGTATCGAAGGCAGCAAAGCTATCCTTGATGTTTGGATGAGTCATGGTGATAAGGTGCATGAAGTACCAACTGATTTTGACATTATTGCATCGAGTGATAATGCGCCGATTGCAGCAATGGCGCACCAAGAAAAACCTTTTTATGGTATTCAATTTCACGCCGAGGTGACTCACACCAAACAAGGTGGTCGTATTTTAGAGCGCTTTGTTTCGGATATTTGCGGCTGTGAAAAATTGTGGACATCGGCCAATATTATTGACGATGCGATTGAACAAATTAAACAGCAAGTTGGCGATGAAGAAGTGGTATTAGGTTTATCTGGCGGTGTAGATTCATCAGTTACCGCAATGCTACTGCACAGAGCCATCGGTGATAAGTTAACCTGCGTATTTGTTGATAATGGTTTGCTGCGTTTAAACGAAGGCGATCAGGTGATGGATATGTTTGCAGGCAAGTTTGGCCTAAATATTATTCGGGTTGATGCTGAAGATAGGTTTTTAGGTGAGTTAAAGGGCGTTGATGAGCCAGAAGCTAAACGTAAAATTATCGGTAAAGTGTTTGTTGATATTTTTGATGAAGAATCGAAAAAATTGGTGAATGCTAAATGGCTAGCACAGGGTACTATTTACCCTGACGTAATCGAATCCGCTGGCGCTAAAACGGGTAAAGCCCATGTGATTAAATCGCACCATAATGTCGGCGGTCTGCCCGAGGATATGGAGCTTAAATTAGTAGAGCCATTGCGTGAATTGTTTAAAGATGAAGTACGCAAAATTGGTCTGGAGTTAGGCTTGCCGTATGACATGCTCTATCGCCACCCATTCCCGGGCCCAGGCCTTGGGGTGCGTATCTTGGGTGAAGTGAAAAAGGAATATGCGGATTTATTGCGTAAAGCCGATGCCATCTTTATTGAAGAGTTGTACAAGCACGACCTGTACCATAAAACCAGTCAATCTTTTACCGTCTTCTTACCAGTGCGTTCGGTGGGAGTCATGGGCGATGGCCGTAAATACGATTATGTAGTGGCTTTGCGTGCAGTAGAAACGATTGATTTTATGACTGCGCGGTGGGCGCACTTGCCTTACGAGTTCTTAGAGCTGGTTTCTGGTCGAATTATCAATGAGGTGGATGGGATATCCCGTGTAACATACGATATATCCAGTAAACCCCCAGCAACTATTGAGTGGGAATAGAATTTATTTGATTAAAAATGTCTTTTGCAGATTCTAGTGCGTTAATAACCTACTCAATCGGTCATGTACTAAGTGTACACTCCCTCTTTGCGCGGTTTTTTGCCTTCTATAATCTACAAAATCCTATTTTTCCTCTAAATAAATTAACTTAATTCAATGGACGACTTTTCTCATACTGACCATCAATTTATGCAGCGGGCGTTGGAGCTGGCAGCTTTAGCTGAAGGCAAGGGAGAGGTGCCAGTGGGCGCTGTCTTGGTTAAGGATGATAAGATTATTGCGGAAGGTTTTAATCAGCCGATCTTAAATCACGATCCTTCTGCTCATGCTGAGATAATCGCTTTGCGTCAAGCGGGTAACAAGCTGCAAAATTACCGCTTAGTGGATACCACCCTATACGTCACACTTGAACCCTGCGCTATGTGTGCAATGGCTTTGGTACATGCCCGAGTTAGTCGCGTGGTGTTCGCTACTAGTGATCCGCGAACAGGGGCGGCAGGTTCGGTATTGAATATCTTGCAACAGAATGAGTTTAATCATCAGTGTCAATTGGAGTCAGGTTTGATGCATCAAGAGGCAAGTGAGCAACTAAAGACTTTTTTTAAAAACAAGCGCTTCAAATTGAAATCATAAAAATATCATTGACATCTGGTTTTGATAAATTAGACTAAAGCCATGAACTTGAACTGTATCCAAGCAAAGAAAAGCGTTAAGAAGACACTAAAACCTAGTGTCTGGATTTCCTGTGTTTGGTAGTTAAGCAAAAGATTTAAAAAACCCGCACAGGCTAATACCTCTGCGGGTTTTTTCGTATTGAAGATTAATTGAAATTAAGTAGGTAACAGCATGGGTATGCAAGCGCAATGGCAAGTTTTAAAATTTGGTGGAACCAGTGTTTCCAGTAAAAGCAACTGGCAAAATATTGCGAAGGTCCTTCAGCAAAAACAGGGTAACAATAATAAGCTATTAATAGTGCATTCGGCCTTAAGCGGAGTTTCGAATCAACTTGAAGTCTTATTGGAAGTAGCTACTCGAGGTGATAGTGACAAGTTTGAATACGGATTTGAGCAGCTGGTCAAACAACACCAAAGTTTAATTCAGGAGTTAGGATTGTCTGAAAAGCTTTTGCAAGATAGCTATCAAAGCTTAAAAAAAATCTTTGACGGTATTATCTTGCTGGGTGAAGTCTCTGATCGGATGAAAGCGAGCGTTATGGCGCAGGGTGAGCTTTGGGCAACTAAAATTGGACATGCATACCTGAACATTCTTTTTGCGGGGAAGGTTTATTGGCTGGATGCGCGTGAGCATTTAACAAGCCACTCGGATGATGACTACTTGGCCGTAACTTGCGATTATCAGCCGGATGCAACATTGCAGGCAGCTGTTAAGACTAGTGAATTAGTGATTACTCAAGGCTTTATCGCCAGTAACGAAAACGGTGAAACGGTGCTTACTGGACGGGGTGGCTCCGATACTTCGGCGGCTTATTTTTCGGCTAAGTTGTTAGCTCAGCGACTGGAAATCTGGACTGATGTTGAAGGTATCTTTACCGCTAATCCTAATCAAATTCAAAATGCTCGCTTGCTTAATCAATTGCATTACAACGAAGCGCAAGAGATGGCGTCTGCTGGCGCTAAGGTGTTGCATCCAAGTGCTATTCGGCCAGTGCGCGATTCGCAAATCCCGACTTTTATTCGCCCAACCTTACACCCTGAAATTGAAGGTACTAAAATCCACAATATGGAAACCAATAAAGGGATTGTCAAAGCCATTACTGCCAAGCAAGGGGTAACTCTGATCTCAATGGAGAGTCAGGGTATGTGGCAACAAGCCGGTTATTTGGCGGATTTATTTCAAATCTTCAAAAAACACCAAGTATCGATAGATCTGGTTTCGACTTCAGAAACCAATGTAACGGTGACTTTAGACTGTTTGACCCAAGTCATTAGCCAAAAACGGTTGACAAAACTAACCACGGATTTAACCAAAATTTGTCGCGTAACTGTGATGGAAAATTGTTCTGCGGTTTCAATCGTCGGGCAAAATGTGCGTGCTATTTTGCATAAAATTGCGCCGGCATTAAATATTTTTGAAACTTATCCTGTGTATTTATTATCGCAAGCCGCTTCGGATCTCAATTTAACCTTTGTTATCGATAGCGATTATTGCGACAAGGTAATTGCTTCTTTGCATGAACTGTTAATTTCTAACAATCCCAACAGCGCTATTTTAGGGCCAACTGTTGCGGAGCTGCACAAAAAAGAAGTGGCAACTGAGGATAAGTGGTGGCAAAACCAGCAGCAAGTAATTCAGCAGATCTTGTCACAACAGGATAACGCCTACCTGTATCAGCAGCAGCAAATTGAAAAGAATATTCGTAATATCAAAAGTGTAAATTCGGTGGATAGAGTGTTTTTTGCCGTTAAAGCTAATAACAACCAAGCCGTATTGCAGACTGTGTATCAGCAAGGATTGGGCTTTGAAGCAGTCTCGATTGATGAAATTCGCTGGCTGCTGGAACTGCTTCCAGAGATGGATCGACAAAGAATTTTTTATACCCCAAATTTCGCCAGTAAGACTGAGTATCAAGACGCTTTAGAGCTGGGTGTTATCTTATCACTCGACAGTAGCTATCCATTAATTGAGTGGCCAAGCTTGTTTGCCAAAAAAAGAATTTTCCTTCGAGTCGATCCTAACATTGGTAAGGGCCATCATGAAAATGTACGAACCGCTGGAGCCACTTCTAAGTTTGGTATTCCCATTAATGAATTGGAGCAGGTTAAAACCATTTGCGAAAGACAAGAAATTGCGGTGACGGGCTTGCACGCACATGCCGGCAGTGGAATTTTAAGTCCTGAGCATTGGGCGGAACATGCTCGCTTATTAGCAGATTTAGCGCAACAGTTTGCACAAGTAAAATACTTAAATTTAGGTGGTGGTTTTGGTATTAAAGAAAAAGATGAGCAACAAGAGCTTAATTTAGGGCAGGTTAACCAAGCGCTATCAGCAGTCAAATCTGAATACCCTAGCTACGAATTTTGGATTGAACCGGGGCGCTATTTGATTGCTAATGCTGGTGTTTTGGTGGCAAGGGTTACCCAAGTAAAGCAAAAGCAAAACTATTATTATGTCGGGATTAATACGGGTATGAATTCATTAATGCGCCCAGCTTTATACGGTTCTTATCATCCAATTGTGAACTTTTCAAAGTTGTCAGCAGAAAAAAACAAGCTGGCGACTATCGTTGGTCCAATTTGTGAAAGTACCGATAAACTAGGTATAGAAATTCCGTTTCCAGAAACTCAAGAGGGCGATATTATTCTGATTGAAAATGCAGGGGCTTACGGCTATGTAATGAGCAATCAATATAATATGCGCAAGCCAGCGCAAGAATTTATGATTTAGGTTTATGGTCTAGGTTTATGGTCTAGGTTTGGGTTTTATAATTATTCGGAAATCGAATAGCGGTATTTAGTCTTGGTGGTAATGAAAATTAAATAACACTGGCAGAGAAGCTTTAAAGTCGAACGTAAGAGTTTGTCCGGCAGTAAGTTCAGGGCAAATTTCAGCTTTTTGATTTTTATCGAGTTTGAAAGTGCCATGGTGGTTGTTAGCTGTGGCTTTAGCAATTGGCGTTTTGCTTGGCGGCATGCCAGTTTGACAGGCCATTAAGCTGAAACTGCTAATCACTATTAGTAACCACAGCACTTTACTCATAAATTGTCTAAACTGGCGAGCTGCTCATTAATTTTACTAAGCTTCGACTCGACTTCGCTAAGCTTGGCTTTTTCTTTATCAACCACTGCTGCGGGTGCTTTATCCACAAAGTTAGGGTTAGCAAGTTTGCCACTGATGCGCGCTTGCTCTTTGCTAACTTTTTCCAGCTCTTTACTAAGACGCGCCATTTCTTGCTCAACATCAATCAAGCCTGCCATTGGAATTAAGATTTCCATCTCGCCAGCTAAAGCGGTTGCCGACATGGGGGCTTGATCACCAGCATTGAGCCATTGGGTCGATTCAAGTTTAGCCAGCTTGCTAAGGAAGTTAGCGTAAAGCTCTAAACGCTGCTGATCTTGCTCGGAGCCATTTCGAAATAAAGCTTGCAAAGGTTTACCTGGGGCAATGTTCATTTCGCCACGAATATTGCGCACTCCAATAATCACTTTCTTAAGCCACTCAATATCTTTTTGCGAAGCTTCGTTGACCAATGTCGCGTCAAACTGCGGAAAACTTTGTAGCATAATGCTGTCGCTGTTGGCGCTTACTCCAGCTAAAGGCGCAACTTTTTGCCAAATTTCTTCGGTGATAAAAGGCATAAAAGGATGCAGTAAGCGTAATAGCTGCTCTAAAACCGTCACCAAAGTATGGCGAGTGCCACGTTTTTCTGCGGCAGAATAATCATCGCTATACAGAATAGGTTTGGAAAGTTCCAAGTACCAATCGCAATAGGTGTTCCAAGTAAATTCATACAGTGCATTGGATGCCATATCAAAACGGTAGCCGGCGATGGCTTTTTCAAATTGGTTAATGGTGTTTTGAAATTCGCTTAAAATCCAGCGATCGGCAAGACTCAATACCTTTTCCTCAGAACCTAGGCCGGTGTCTTGATCGTCGCTATTCATCATGACATAGCGAGCAGCGTTCCAAATTTTATTACAGAAATTCCGATAGCCTTCGACTCGGTTCAGGTCAAAATTGATATCGCGCGAAGTCGAAGCCATAGCGCAGAAGGTAAAACGCATTGCATCAGTACCGTAAGAGGCGATCCCTTCTGGGAATTGCTTACGGGTACGTTTGGCAATTTTCTCTGCGGCTTGCGGATTCATCATGCCGTAAGTACGTTTGCCAACTAATGCTTCTAATTCAATACCATCGATTAAGTCAATCGGATCGAGCACGTTGCCTTTGGATTTGGACATCTTCTGGCCTTGTTCATCGCGGATTAAACCGGTGATATAAATTTCCTTGAACGGAACCTTACCAGTAAATTTCAAGCCCATCATGATCATGCGGGCAACCCAGAAAAAGATAATATCAAAACCAGTTACCAACACATTGGTCGGCAAAAACGTCTCAAGCTCGGGTTTTTCTTCTGGCCATCCCAAAGTGGCAAAAGGCCATAGCGCTGAGGAAAACCAGGTGTCTAATACGTCCGGATCGCGGGTTAAGTTAATCTCACCTAAATTATGTTTTGCGCGCACCTCTTGTTCGCTACGACCCACATAAACTTTACCGTTAGGATCGTACCAAGCGGGGATTTGATGCCCCCACCAGAGCTGACGCGAAATGCACCAGTCTTGAATATTTTCCATCCAATGATAATAGGTATTTGACCAATTCTCTGGAACAAATTTAATATCACCATCTTTAACCGCCTGTAACGCAGGTTCAGCTAAGGGCGCAATTTTTACATACCATTGATCGGTTAAGTAGGGCTCGATCACCACACCAGAGCGATCACCTTTGGGTACCATCAATTTGTGCGGCTCAATTTTTTCTAATAAACCTAAAGTCTCAAAATCTGCAACGATTTTTTTACGCGCCTCATAACGATCCAGACCTTGATAGTCGCTAGGAGCATTGTCATTTAAATGGGCAGTTTTAGTTAAGATATTGATCATCGGCAGAGCATGACGTTGCCCCATCTCATAATCGTTAAAATCATGCGCTGGGGTAATTTTAACGCAACCCGAACCAAAATCTTTTTCCACATACTCGTCAGCAATGATGGGAATTTCACGCTCGGTTAATGGCAACTTAATCATTTTGCCAATCAAATCTTGGTAGCGCTCATCATCGGGATGTACCGCAACAGCGGTATCGCCAAGCATGGTTTCAGGGCGCGTGGTGGCGACCACTAAATGCCCTGAGCCATCAGCTAAGGGGTAGCGCAAATGCCATAAAGAACCGTTTTCTTCGTGTGATTCCACTTCCAGATCGGAAACCGCAGTTAATAACTTTGGATCCCAGTTCACCAGCCTTTGCCCGCGGTAGATCAAACCTTCTTCGAACAATTGGACAAAAACTTCGCGCACGGCGCCCGACAGATCCTCGTCCATGGTAAAGGCTTCGCGCGACCAGTCGCAGGAATCACCAAGTCGGCGCATCTGGCGAGTGATGGTGCCGCCAGACTCTTCTTTCCATTGCCATACTTTTTCGATGAATTTATCTCGCCCCAAATCGTGGCGGCTTATACTTTCAGCGCCCAACAAGCGCTCTACCACCATTTGAGTGGCTATCCCCGCATGATCGGTACCTGGCTGCCACAAGGTATTGTCGCCTTTCATCCGGTGGTAGCGTGTCAGCGCATCCATAATGGTATGTTGGAAGGCGTGTCCCATGTGCAAGCTGCCAGTGACATTGGGCGGTGGGATCATGATGCAGTAGCTATCTTGCCCAGCTTGGTTGCTGCTGTTCGAGGCAAAGTAGTTTTTTGCTTCCCATTGCTGATAAATATCTTGCTCAATAGCTTGTGGATCGTAAGCTTTATCCATGGTTTTGGCTGACATATAAGTTTCGCTAGGCTTGCTAAAGCCGAATTGGCGTAAAACCTTGAATTATAGCGCTTGCAGGGGATTTATCTAGCCTTTATTCGGATTCAGCAGCAAACTATTTTCGACAAATATAAATAAAGGCAGGCGGGGCATTTCGCAGCACAAATTTTAACTTATTATGACTGAAATATTGATTGATGAATTTTCGATCGTTGAGGCTATATTGATATTGAATAAAAATCCCGCCTGGCCTTAAGGCTTGGTGAATGGCGGTCATAAGCTCTTGCTTCATGGCATTTTTAAACAAGGTTAGCGGTAAGCAAGAGACAATGGCATCAACCGAGCCTGCGCTAAAATCGTTGCTGATCTCAAGCGCTGAGCGCTCCAAAATATCCAGCCTAGTATCATCAAAGTTTTGTTTTAGCAGCTTAATAAATTCTTGATTAATTTCATAACAACTCAGCTGTGCCGCTTGGTTTAAGTGTTGCAAGAGGCTTTTGGTGACGGCGCCATTGCCAGCCCCAAGCTCAATAATGGTTTGGGTGTCTTTTGGAATTAAGCGACTGATTTTACTGGCTAAAAATCGTGAGCTGGGGAAAAACGTACCGGTGCTTTTTAAGTTGCTGATAGCATTTTTAGTGAAAATACGGCTCATTAGCGGGTTTCTATAAGGCAATAGATGCTAGACGCATCAATGCTTCTGATGTTTCAAAGGATAGCCGTGGCTACGATAATATTTATACCGTAGACGGGCTTCTTCTTTGGCTTGGTCGTTATTCGGCACAATTTCAATACAGGTTAAGAAGTAGCTAAAGAAACTTTGCACTTGATCGCATAAGTTGATCAAGACGTCGTGCTGGTTTTCTGGCGGCTCGGTAAAACCAATTTGCACTGGTGGCGGCTTATTGGGGCCCTCGCCAACTAAGTTGTGCGGAATGAAATCACTCAGTTCTTGGCTCCATAGCCATTCGTCAATCGCTTCGGCTTGCTCTTGATCCTTAGCTTGGATATAGATTTTTCGAGATTGCCGATAATGCTCCTGAATGTGTTGGCCTATCAACTGTTGATAGGCCATATCACCTTCAGCGGACTCGAGAATGTGGAACTCTACGTTAGTCATGGTTTACGCTATTGAGTAAAGGTACGGATTCACGAGGCTTTATTGGCGCGATTAAGCACAATTTGACTCAATAAAGATACCGGACGCCCGGTTGCTCCTTTTTTAGCGCCACTTCGCCAAGCAGTACCGGCAATATCCAAATGTGCCCAACGGTATTTCTTGGTAAATTTTGACAAGAAGCAGGCTGCTGTAATAGTGCCAGCTGGACGCCCGCCTAGATTACTAAAATCTGCAAAGTTGGACTTTAATTGATCGTGATATTCGTCCCAAATGGGCAAGCGCCAAACGCGATCGTGAGTCATATCGGCGGCACTTTCAATTTCGTTTGCCAGCGGATTATTATTACTCATAAGGCCTGATGCTTGGTGTCCTAGGGCGATAATGACCGCACCGGTCAAGGTCGCAATATCAATCACTAACTCGGGATCGTATTTTTCGATATAAGTTAGCGCATCGCATAGCACCAAACGTCCTTCAGCGTCGGTATTTAAAATTTCTACTGTCTGGCCTGACAGGGTGGTAACTACATCGCCCGGACGGGTTGCGTTGCTAGCAGGCATATTTTCCGCTGCCGCTACAAAACCTACCACATTAATGGGCAACTTCATCTCGGCAACTGCTTTCATCAAGCCGAAAACCGAGGCAGCACCGCCCATATCAAACTTCATTTCGTCCATGGCCGCGCCAGGTTTTAGCGAAATACCGCCCGTATCAAAGGTAATGCCTTTGCCGACAAATACCAGCGGTTTATCATCTTTACCACCAGCCATATATTCCATCGCAATCATTTTGCCTGGCTGTTCGGAACCTTGTGATACCGAAACAAAAGCACCAGCGCCCATCGCTTTTAGTTCAGCTTCATCGAGCACATTGACCGAGAAGTTGTCGTAACTTTCAGCCAATTCTTGCGCGCATTCGGCTAAATAGGTTGGGTGGCAAATATTGCCGGGTAAGTTGGCTAGATCTTTGGTCAAGCTTTGACCTTTGCTAACGCCATTGGCATGTTCAATCGCCAATTCAGACTGGGTCAGATCCGCACGCGATTCGATTAAGAAGGTCATTTTCTTTAGCGGACGGCGAGCTTCAGACGTTTTACTTTTCAGCTGATCGAAGCGATACAAAGCATCGTTAGCGGCTTCAACGGCAAAACGTATTTTCCAATACAAATCTTGGTTCTTAACGTTTAACGTCACTAGTCCATTGACCGCGTCGCTGGTGCCAGTTTCATCCAAGATACGAATGATTTTGGCGGAGATCTTTTGGTATTTAGAAACTTCAAACTCACGCTCTTTGCCACAGCCGACGAGTAATATCCGATCACAGTTTAGGTTGGGAACCTTGTGCAGCAAAAGGGTTTGTCCCAACTTACCTTCCATGTCGCCGCTGCGAACGATAGTGCTTAAATAACTGTCACTGAGCTCATCGACGAGTTGTGCTTGAGCCGAAAGTTTTCTCGAGTCGAAGACGCCTAAGATCAAGCAGCCCGTTTTTTGTTTCTCGGCACTGCCGCTTTTAGCAAAGAATTCCATACATCACCTGCAAATTATTGATATTTGGTTATAATGGTCAAAGTTGGCTTAGTTTAACCGAAATTGGGATTAATGCCAGTTTCTATTGTCTTATCAAATTATATTAAAAACGCTTAAATTAGTAGGTTATAAAGTTTGATCATCAGTCGCTATCTGAATCGCGAAGTCTTTTCCAGCAGCAGTGCCATTTTAGGGATCTTGTTCGCGATCTTTATCAGCCAACGAGTGGTTCGTTATCTTGGCCAAGCTGCCAATGGCGATATTTCTGGCGTCATGGTATGGCAAATGGTGGGGCTCTTTTCGCCAGTTTTAATTGGTTTTTTGCTGCCTTTGGCTTTTTTCTTGGGTTGTTTACTGGCTTTTAGCCGCCTTTATGTGGATAACGAGATGGCGGTTTTGCGCTCTAGCGGCGTCAGCGAGTATCAATTGATTAGGATGTTATTACCGATTGCTGTTATCGTCGCCTTGATTGGCGGCGCGGTAACTTTATGGATTTCGCCTTGGGCCAATGAAATTACTTACCAATTGAGGGATAAACAGGCGAGTAAATTAGAGCTGAGCATGTTATCTCCGGGTCGTTTTCAAGTGTTTCAAGAGGGCACAGGGGTTGTTTATGTGGACGAAGCACCACAAACAACTGACTCGCCAAACCAACTGGGCAAGTTCTTCTTGGCTGAAGTGGTAGGTGAAGCCGGTACCAATAGCCGCTTGGTGACTGCCAACAGTGCCGAGCGCTTCTATGATCAAGAGTTGGATAAAAACTTTTTGCAGCTAAACGATGGTTTTGTTTACCAATTAGACGAGCAGGGGATGGTCCGTAAGCGTACCCAGTTTGAGCATTATTTTGCCCGACTCGAAGCTGAGCAAAGCATCGTTTCGCGACGTAAAATTTCAGCAACGCCAACGAGTCAGCTATGGAACACTCGGGACGGTTCCAGTTGGGCGGAGTTGCATTGGCGTTTGGCAGTACCTTTATCGGTGCCGTTTCTGCTGCTATTAGCCGTTCCTCTTAGTCGGGTACGACCGCGCGAAGGTAAATTCGCCAAGATTCTGCCAGCTCTGATGATTTATATCGGTTACGTCGTGTTTATTATTGTCTTTAGGCGCTGGATTGAAGATGAAAAACTATCCGGTTGGATTGGCTATATTCCAATTTATGCGGTGATGGCGTTAATTGGTGTGCGTTTGCTGTATCTACACAGCCGAGCCAATACTCACCGTAATAAGGGGCATAACAAAAACGGCGATCAAGACAAGACAGGGGGCGAGGCTAGCGCATGAATATCCTTCGCTTCTATGTGGGTAAGACCATTTTAACCACTTCGTTGATTACGCTGTTGGCATTGGCTTTGATCCGAATTTTATTCGCTCTTATCGATCAGATGAATGACTTTGGCAAAGGCGCTTATCAGTTTATGGATGGATTGGCCTATTCTTTAATGTTAGCACCTAAGTATATCTACGAGTTTTTCCCAATGGCCATCTTGATTGGTTGCATATCGGGGCTGGGTATCTTGGCTTCGCGTTCTGAATTAACGGTTATGCGAGCAGTCGGTAAAACCACCGGACAGATTATTGGCTCAGCCTTAAGTTATGGACTTATTTTGATTGCTTTGGCGATTTTCTTGGGTGAGTTTGTAGCCCCAAAAACCACAAAAGCTGCCGAAGATTTGCGAAATCGAGCCATTCATGGCGATCAATTTTTAAAAAGTAACCAAGGCTTGTGGCTTAAAGACGGTTTGCAGATGATCCGCCTTGATGAAGTATTGGGACAATCAAAATTAAAGGGCGTTACTATCTATCAGCTCGATTCCGATCAGCAACTTAGGCGTATCACCCAAGCCGCTTCAGCGACTCTAGTTGACGATGCTTGGCAGCTAGCTAATGGTCAACATCACTTGATTAGTGATGAACAGATCCAAGTTGAAAATTTTGATGCTTGGCATTGGAATACCAGTATTGCTTTGGAGCATTTGTCAGCGTTACGCCAAGATCCTGAAAATTTTAATCTGCTCAGCCTAAATGACTACCGCAATTATCTTAATGCCAATGGTCAGGATACCCAAGCTTACGATTTGGCTTTCTGGCGTAAAATTATCCAGCCACTGAGTACTGCTGTGATGATTTTACTTGCTGCATCCTTTATTTTTGGACCAATGCGTAGCGTTTCTATGGGAGCGCGGGTGTTAGTCGGCGTGGTGACAGGGTTGATTTATTTCTTTACTGTACGCGCTTTTGGCCCGGTGAGTTTAGTGTTTGGGTTGCCGGCCTTTTTGGGTGCTTTATTGCCGCCACTAATTTTTGCGGGCATTGCTTGGTACTTGCTTAAAAAAGCAGGTTAGCGACAGCAATTATCACCGTTCTGGTGGTCTCTATTACCGTCGTTATTTGTTTTGGGGATCGGGGAGCAACACCACTCGCGTACCGCTAAGCAAGTCATGCCAGCCGCGTTTTTGTGCATTAAATACACTCGATAAGATCCCTGCGCCAAAAATGGAAGCGATAGCTCTTAGCGTCGCTTGCGACCAGCTGACTTTAGTGCCGTCGGTTTTAACCAGCATCAACTTCCAAGCGCTCATGCCCACCGTTTGCCCTGTTTTAACGTGGTTGTAAACAAAGTACAACAAAACCAATAGCCAAGGGGTGATCATATAGTATTGATAAACGCTGGCATCTTTCCAGCTGGTATCGGCTAACCAATCTTGATTGCCGCCAATGAGCCAGCGGATAAGTGGCGAAGTGAAAGTGACCCATAAAAAATAGATGGCGATAGCAATCAAGGCGTCATAAAGCCAAGCGCCTAACTTTTTGCCCAGAGGGGCCGGCGTGGTAACTAAGGTTTCACTCATATTGTGCTACTGGTAAAAAGGCAGAAAGGGGTACCGATAGCCGCACATTGGCGCTAGCCATCAAAGCCCGCTAGTGTATCAAAAGCCGCTTGCTTGCTCTATAGCAGTAGCTAAATAGCAATGAGATATCTTTTGTCTTTTGCTTCTCGCTTAATCAGCGTTTAGTTAGAGGGATGATAGTCAGCAAAAAGCTTTCGGTGTTAGCCGATTCCTGCTATAAAAAAGGGCTTAGCCTTATCAAAAATTAATACTATGAGATTAACAAGATTTTTATCGGCCGCCAGTTTATTACTGCTAAGCCTAACGAATGTGCAGCTTTTTGCTGAAGAAATGAACGCCACAGCTAAGTTGCATCAACTATTTGATCAAGTTGAAAGCTATCAGTTGAGTTTAAACCCCATCATGGCTGCCAATAAGGGTGATAAATCCGCTCGTGGTAAGTTGCCCGATTATAGCTCGCAGGCCTATGCTAAAAAGGCTGAAAAACTCGAACGGTTTCGTCAACAACTCCTGTCGATCGCTACGGATTCATTATCGACTGAAGATAAAGTCAGTTATCAAATGATGTTGCGTAATCTGGACATTCAACTATCGGATATTAATTATAAAAGCTACCAAATGCCTTTAACGGCGGAGTATGGCTTTCACATTCAAGCTGCCTCGCTTGGCGAGCGATTAAGCTTTAAAACACTCGATGATTATGAAAATTATCTGACTTTGCTCGCCCAAGTCCCAACCTTCTTTCAGCAAAACATTGATAACATGAAGGCGGGTTTGGCCAGAAATTTCAGCGTGCCGCAACAGGTGCTTGCCGGTTATTCCGACGGAATCGCTGCCTACATTCAAGAAGATCCTAGTCAAAGCGTTTGGTATAAACCTTTTGCACAGTTAGCCGCTGGAATCACAGAAAGCGAGGCTGAAAAGCTAAGAGAAAAGGCAAAAAATGTCATAAAAAACAAAGTAATAGCTGAATTTGTTAACTATAAAAACTTCTTTGATAAAGAGTACTACCCTAAGGCTAAGAAAACCATAGCCGCTACTGATTACCCCGATGGTAAAGCCTTTTATCAGGCGCAAGTTAAGCGCTACACTACTTTGGATCTTACCCCTGAACAAATTCACGAGATTGGTCGCAAAGAAGTCAAGCGGATCCGTGCTGAAATGGAACAGGTGATAGAGGATACGGGCTTTGATGGCAGTTTTGCCGAGTTCCTCAATTTCTTAAGAACCGATCCACAGTTTTATGCTAAAACTCCGGAAGAGTTGTTAAAAGAAGCCGCTTATATCTCGAAAAAGATGGACCATAAACTACCCAAATTTTTCGGGAAGTTACCGCGCCAGCCATACGGGGTGGTTGCTGTTGCGCCGGAGATAGCACCAAAATATACCACGGGGCGTTACTCTGGCGCGCCGCTCGATAGCACTAGAGCTGGAGAGTATTGGGTCAACACTTATGCCCTAGACAAGCGCCCACTCTATAACTTAGAAGCCTTATCATTACATGAAGCAGTGCCGGGTCATCATTTACAAACGGCTTTAGCAAAGGAGCTGGATCACTTACCAAAATTTCGCCAAAACACCTATATTTCAGCTTTTGGCGAAGGCTGGGGGTTGTATTCGGAACGGCTCGGCTTAGAGGCTGGATTTTATCAAGATCCTTACTCGAATTTCGGTCGCTTGACCTACGAAATGTGGCGTGCGATGCGTTTGGTTGTTGATACCGGAATGCATGCCATGGGTATGAGCCGTGCTGAAGCAATTAAACTAATGGAAGATAATACCGCTTTATCGACGCACAATGTGCGCACTGAAATTGACCGCTACATTAGCTGGCCAGGTCAAGCGCTATCCTACAAATTAGGTGAAATTAAGATCCGTGAATTAAGAGCCAAAGCTGAACAAGCGTTAGGCCAAGATTTCGATATTCGCAAATTCCATGACGCGGTGTTAGGGCAGGGATCCGTGCCTTTATCGGTGCTTGAAGATCAGATTAATGACTTTATTCGGCAGCAAAAGGCAGAAGATGCCAAAACAGAGTGATGATGTAACTTATTGAAAATTTGTTGTTTTATACAAGGCATTTCAAATAATAGGTGTTGCAGGCAACACCTATTATTTCTTGTGATTATAAAAATTCGACTTGAGTAATTCGCCAACCAATTCTTGCTGCCCCACCATATTTAGCAACTTAATCACATTGGGGATAAAGTTTTCATCATTGTTGCCATCGGCAGTTAGGTTAATGTGGCCAACTTTTCTCCCCGGCTTTGGTTTTTTACCATAATCGTAAAGTACCGCATTGGGAATTGCTGCTACCAGCTTTTTATCAGGAATACTGCCAATCAGATTGATCATGGCGGTGGCATTTTGAACCGAAGTATCTTGCAGTGGCTGGTTGGTTATGGCTAATAAATGATTTTTAAACTGCGAAGCAATGGTGCCATCCATGCTCCAATGGCCTGAATTGTGTACGCGAGGGGATAACTCGTTGGCGGCAAGCTTATCGCCCAAATCGAATAACTCCACCGCCATAGTACCGACATAGCCAATTTGCTCCATAACTTTGCGGATAATCTGTTCGGCTTCTTGTTGTTTTGGATCATTTTGTAAACTTAAAGATAGCCTTAAAATACCTTCACGATGGTAATTTTCGGCTAGTGGGTAAAAAGCTATCTCGCCATCCAGATTTCTGGAGGCAATGATCGACACTTCGCGCTTAAAACTCACCATCGACTCTAAAATACAAGCTACTGGCGACAAGGTTTCCCAGGCAGCTGCTAGTTGATTTTCTTCGCGAATAACTACCTGACCTTTTCCGTCATAGCCATCGCGGCGGGTTTTTAAAATCGCGGGTAGGCCGACTTTTTCAGCAGCTGCTTCTAAATCACTTAAACTATCCACCGTAGTAAATTGTGCCGTTTCAATCCCCTGTTGGTTGAACATGGTTTTTTCATTAAGGCGATCGCTGGCTAAGGTTAAAGCATTTGAAGAAGGGTGCACGGCCATTTTTGCTTCAAGCGCTTCTACCAAGGATACGGGAATCGATTCGAACTCGTAGGTTATAAGATCTGACCAACTTCCCAACGCTTCTTCGGCTTTTGGATCAAGGTAAGGGTATACAAAGAGTTTACCATAGGGCGCCGCACAAGCATCCTTTTCCGGCGCTACAAAAGCAAACTCGATCCCTAGTGTTTCGCCAGCCTGCGCCAGCATTTGCGCTAGCTGGCCAGCGCCAATTATACCGATTCTTTTAGCGCCGATTTTGTTAGCTGACATTTACAGCGCCTCTCTCGGATCCGGATTATCCATAATGGTTTGGGTTTGAGTTGCTCTAAATTCTTTGATAGACGCCTTTATTGCCGGATATTTGTTAGCCAAGATACTAGCTGCAAACAAGCCCGCATTGGCCGCGCCCGCATCGCCAATGGCCAAGGTTCCCACGGGGATTCCAGCGGGCATCTGGGCGATGGATAGTAATGAGTCAACCCCATTTAAGGTTCTGGATTTAACCGGAACGCCTAATACCGGCAGCGGGGTAATCGCCGCGACCATGCCCGGTAAATGGGCAGCGCCACCAGCGCCCGCAATGACTACTTCGATGCCTCTTGCTTCAGCTTTTTCCGCGAATTGATACATTTTTTCTGGTGTTCTATGAGCTGAAACCACCTCAACTTCATAAGGCACACCCATCTTATCCAAGGATTCTGCCGCTTTTTGCATGCATCCCCAATCAGACTTAGACCCCATCACAATGCTTACTAACGGTTGGTTTTTATCAAGACTCATAAATTTATACTCAAAATGAACAATTCAAATTACTAGTTTTTGGCTATTGGCAAACGTGTGGCAAATTTTCAACTTAGCCTCTAATGTGAATAAACGGATACCAGCAGCCAAAATGTTAGATGCGTATTATATAAATATCAAACCGATAAATATAGAGGGATAAAAATACTGCCAAAAAATAAAAAGCGTCTCTTTTGTTAGGTGCTGGTTATCTACAGTGTGAATTCATCCAGCTACTGGGTAAATAGCTAATCTTATACAAATTTGTATTTATAGTTCAATAGCTTACACGCTATTTAGGCGAATTAATAAACAAAGTTAGTATAAATAAGAGTTTATGTAATTAGGTGTCCTTTACTTAAAGAAATAATATATAAATTTCGTTTTGAGGATAAATGTCTAACTAGTTTTTATTTTTTGAGCAATAATGTATTCAAACTAGGTGATCAAAAAGTTTATAAGTTGTGACGCTATTCTATAGTTATGTTCAATTAAAATAAGTTGTTTTCGTAAGCGTATATTGGCTCTTAAAAATTAGTATTATTTTAAGTGAAGTTCGGCAACTTCTTTCTTTGCTGAGGCTCGAATTGTCATTAGTAGTTGATCTCTATTGATATCGGTTAGATAGTCAATGTTGCGGGGTGCATTTCTAATTATTTTAAAGGTGTCATTAGCTAAAGAGTAGCTCCAAAATTGAAAATCATCATTGATGCCGTAAATAAGATTGTCTTTTAATCGGAACCTTTTATTAGTTCCTTGCTCGTTTAACTTATCAATAAGTATGTCTTCAGCTGGTCCCGATTTCCAAAACCTATTCAATTGATCCATGTAAATCATTTGATCATCTTTAGTCTTAGCAGCCCAGTGGATCTTTTTATTATTAATAATGCTAATCTCAAGACTAGCCAAGTTTATCTCGGCAAATTTTAATATCCCTTTTATTTGGACGACAGCTAAGGTTGTTTGACTTTCACTATCCCACTGAAACAGCTGATGAATAGGTTGATCTAAAGAAAAACGCTTTTCAGTTCCATCAAGAAATATCTGAATTAATGTTTGATCGGCATTAACTAAGAGGCTTTTACCATCGTTTGACCAAGCCAGCTCATATAAATAAGTATCCATAGGGAAGCGGCTAAGCTGTCGTAAATCCTTACCACTAGTTAACCAAATTTGCGATTCACCAGAGCGGTTGGATATAAAAGCGATTAAATCGCTATTAGGTTGAAAGATAGCGTTTTTTTCTGCAAAAATAGAACGTTCCAAGACCTGGTGGTCTTTATTGTTAGTGTTTGGTAACTCTTCACTTTCGGTTGGAACTAGATAAGCTAAGGGTATTGATACAATATCACTATCATAGTGGCCTTTAATCACTAGCATTCGTTGATCATCGGGGTGAAATTTTGGTGAGCCTATGGACTCATCAAGGGGCAGACTTATATTGGTTATTTGACCCTCATAAGATAGGGTGAAAAGCTGACGACCCGTGCTAAAAATCAGTCTATTGTCAAGCGGTGAAAAGCTAGGTCTTATTAGTTTAAACTTTGCGATTTCTTTCGGGTACTTTATTCGATAACTGGATACTAGTTGACCGCTTGGCTTAAGGGTTTCAATATAGTAGTGACCATCACTATGCACACTGGTTAAGGCAATCAGATCGTCTTTCGTTGAGTAGTCATAGTTAATTAAATTGCCATCCTTAACTTCATAAATTAGTAGACTTTTATTATCTCGAATCGAATATTTAATCAACTGCCAGCGGTTCGACTCTTCTTGTAATAAAGCAATATCGTTATTATTTAGCCATAGAGGGCTTTTAATTCTCGAGTTTTTACATTCCAATAAGGCACTTGGTGATTGAGGTGCTTTAAGTGCATCGTGAAAATCCAAGAGCATCAACGTATAGCACTCTTTCTGGGTTATTGGTTGAGCGCAATCTCTGGATTGGATAAAGACTAGCTTATTACCATCTTGTGAGAAGCTGTGACTGCCGTACATCTCTAAGTTTTTGGTTAGCTGAAACTCTTTTTGAGTGTTGATATCTTTTGCCCAAATATGATTGACACAATATTCTTCAGAATATCGTTGAAAAACAACATATTGTCCATCGGGTGAATAGATGCCGCCAAGCTCTTTATTATCGGTGGCGGTTAGTAAACGCAATTCACCAAAAGATAGAGTAGATGTTTGTTTGGGTTTTAGGGCTTGATACCCCAAAAGAATCAGCGCAATACCTCCAATTAGAGTCGCAATATAGCCAAAAGTTGGTTTAGATGGTTTTGTTGGTGGAGTAGGCGAAGCCTTTAGTGGCGCACTTTGTTCAGCAGAAGGTTGCCATTTTACATTACATTCTAAGCTATATCCCTGCTTGGCATGTGTTTTGATGTATGACTTTCCATCGTCGCCTAGTGCTTTTCTTAATTGAGCAATACTTCTTTGTAAGGTGTTGGGTGAGACGGAAGTGCCTTGCCAAACATGATCTAATAAGGCGTCATGGCTTACTACTTTGCCTTGGTTTTCGGCCAAGTAGGTCAAAACAGCTAAAGCTTTTGGCGCAAGTGTCTGCGGTTGCTTCTTATAAGTAATTTGATTTCTGGATAAATCAATATAGTAATCGCCTACCCAATATTGTAATGCCATATAGCCTCTAGCAATGATTAAGTGGTTTAGAGCTGAAGAAGAGAGTAAAACCTACTTTAGCATAAGTCCCAATTGTAGCTAAATATGAACATCTAACCAATTGATAAACAATAGATATTTCCATATCAGCTAAAAATCAGCTAAAAATCAGAAAAACTTCCAGCGGTTTTAATTGAGTTTGCTAATTTTAAAGCTACGACTTCCTTTGGGTATGGTGAATATGAAAAATACTGTTTTCTTAACTTTATGCTTTTTATTAGTTTCCGTCACTGTCGATGCTGGTGAAATGAATCCTTATGAAATGCCTAGAACCCAGGTCATCCCTATTAATGATAGTGAGTCAAAAGGGCAATATGAGCTCTATATAAAACTGCCAGAAGATTATGCAAAGAATAAGGATGATAAATATCCAGTTATTTACTCCACGGACGCGGTATGGCACTTTGAAATATTATCCGCGGCTACAGAGTTTATGCTTGAGGATGTGATCCTAGTCGGAATATCTTGGCGAAAGGACATCACAGAGGATTTACAACAAAAATATGGGGAGCACGCCAGTCGATTTACCGATTATTCATTCTGGACAAAAGCCAACTCTAAACACCCCTTGCTGAAATTTGGCCAAGCCGAAAATCATTTGGAATTTATTCGCAACGATATCATCGAGTATGTGGATAACAATTATCGCACCGATCCCGACAGCCGTACCTACTTCGGTTACTCACTAAGCGGTGCATTCGGTGCTTATATATTACTGACAAAACCTGATACTTTTGATAATTACATTCTTGGAAGTCCGTTGAACAAAGGCTTAATACCATATCTTCTTGAGATTAATACTAAACTTGGAGCTCTTGAGTCAAATAAAAACAAGGCGCTACAAACTAATGTGTTTATTGGCTACGGCACATTGGAAAAAGATAAGCCCGAACCTATCAATGAATTTATTGACTTAATAGATAGAAAGAGAGGTATATCGGTACAAAGTGAAGTGATTGAAGGTGATCATCAAACCGCTTTCCCTTTGATTGCTGTACGCAGTGTATCTTGGCTATCTACCGTGATTAGAAATATTACCAGCAATGACGATGAAATCTCACTGAACCGCAGCTCTCCGATCGGATTCCTTAAAATTCCGCAGCTCAACAAAGCCTTTGTCAACACTACACCAGAGGATAGAGAAGATGGCATCGCTGTGGGTGAGTTGGGTGTCGATGCCGGTAATAAAGATATGATTGTCAAACTAGCGGAAGAGATTGCCGATCATAATCAAGGTCGATTTAACAGCTTTCTTATTAGTCATAAAAACAAGCTTATTTTTGAATCCTATTATGGACGGGGTCGCATCAATCTACCTCACCAGCAAGCATCAGCGACCAAAGCCTACACGGCTCTGTTGCTTGGTCGAGCTATTCAGCTAGGCTATTTGACTATGGAGGATCTAGATAAACCATTAGTCAGTTTTCTTAAAGACTTAGATTCGAGCAAGTTTGTTGATGGGGTAGAAAAGATTACGCTTAGCAAGGCTTTAACCATGCGTGGGGGTCTTACTATTAACAGAGATGAGTGGAAAGAGCTTAAGAAAGATCCAAACTCTCTAAAGGGGCAAGGCCAGCTTCAAGTTCTTTTCGAGCATTCTGAAACTATAACCGCAGAGTCTCAGGAGTTTTCATACGGGAACTTTAATCCAGATATGGTGATGCAAGTTATCGAGGCTGTAGTGCCTGGAACGGCCATAGATTTCCTCAAAAATGAGCTCTTCGAGCAACTAGGCATTACAAATTATATTTGGAAAACTACAGTAAGTGGTGTTGCAGAGGCTGATGAACGTTCGAAATTAACATCGCGCGATATGATTAAAATAGGAACATTGGTTAGCAACAAAGGCAAATGGAATGGCGAGCAGTTGATCCCAGATGTGTTTATCGAGAAGGTAATACAGCCGCACCTCTACACTGATGATGACTATAAAGTACACTACGGCGGCAAAGATGTCTCAAACCAAGGATACGGTTACTTCTGGTGGAATGCAGATTTGAAAAGTGGGGGAAAAACTTATTTTAGCTCATCAGCTCAAGGAGGTTGGGGGCAATTTATCATTCTGATTGAGGAGTTGGAATTAATGGTTGTGTTTACCGGTCTCGATAACGATACCAAATACCTGCAATTAGTCGCAGAGCGAGTTTTGCCAGCTTTTATTCGATAAAAAATTGGGTAACTACAATTAGTAATGGACTCAAAACAAAAATGTGAAAGGTATATAAGGGTTGTAGGGATCCTACTACCGTTTAGTTTACAGCTAGTTTAGGAGCTGCGTTGAATATATTTGTACACATTATATGAATGTGCGTCCATTAAGAAAGAAGGAGCTAAATGCTCCCTTTTTAATTAATTACCTGCAATTCGGAAAAATACATATAAATCAATAACATAACTATCTCAGATGAAGTTTATATAGTATTTCTTTAATTTATATAGTTTCTTTAAAAATTTAGGGGCTGTCCTAGATAATTAAAATTATTTAGGATGGTAGGATGCGCAAAAGTCGTTTAAGTTGGTATAAGCAAGTTCGGTTGATAGAGTACTTTGTAGCAGGAGCTACATCTAGGACTTCGGCAGCTTTAATCGGTGTCAATAAAGACACGGCAAGTTATTATTTTCACCGCTTGAGGCTGCTGATATTTGCCCATCGTGAGCAGGCCAACTTACTCAGTGGTGAGGTTGAAGTTGATGAGAGTTATTTTGGTGGAAAGCGCAAAGGCAAGCGTGGTCGAGGAGCGGCTGGGAAAGTGCCCGTATTTGGGCTTTTAAAGCGTAATAGTAAGGTTTATGCGGTGATTATACTCGATGCCAAAACTGAAACATTGCTTCCTATTATTCGCGAAAAAGTGAAGCCCGATAGTATCGTTTATACGGATACTTTTCGCAGTTATAATGCGCTGGATGTGAGCGAATTTAAACACTTTGGGATTAATCACTCTAAAGAGTTTGCCAAAGATAAAAATCACATTAATGGTATTGAAAACTTTTGGAGTCAAGCGAAGCGTCATTTACGGCGATTTAACGGCATTCCAAGAAACCACTTTCACCTCTATTTACGAGAGTGTGAGTGGCGTTTTAATAACAGTGACCCAAAGCTTCAATTATTACAATTAAAACAATGGGTTAAAGAGGATATGGGCTAGTTATCTAGGACAGCCCCAAAATTTATACTCTATTTCATTTTCATCCAGCTACAAAGCACACCAATCAATCGATGTTAATAAAGATTTGACAAGAGCCACCCAAATTGATCATAATGACAACTAAAGGTTGCAAAAAGGATTGTAAGGGTTTCTTTTTGTAACCGTTAAATATTATATTATTTACAAGTGAATTATTGAGAAAGAGGTAAAAGTCATGGGTGAAACTGCTAATTGTGCTGAGGTAATGGATCGGATGAATCGGGGGGTGGCTTGGGCCATGACCATCTGCGGGGTGACTTATTTTGTGGTCGCTGCGGAAAAAGCGTTTGAACAGAATCCCTTGAATGACTATTTGGACTTAGCGACTGTTGTTGGGATCGCGCTAACGGTTGCGGTGACATTTTTTGCTATGTTTCCTGTGATTAAAATGAAGCTGACGGGCAAAATGAAGGGTAAAAAAGAGCCTGAAAGCTTTTTCTCGCAAGTGATGATAAGCAGTCTTGTTCGTTCGTTTCATATTAATCTTTTCCTGTTAATCATTTTGCTGGGCTTGGAGAGTAGAATAGATAAATGGAGTTTACCGCCATCGTTTTATTTGGTTGTGATGTTTGGCTCTATGGTGTTTTGGGTTGGTATGGTTTTCTTATTTTCTATTAACACGGATGAGCTTGACGAATTGGAGGACTGATTATGAGTGGTGAATTGGATAATCGTATTCGGGTATTTCGGGCCGAGCATCGCATGAGCCAGTCAGAGCTTGCGGAGGCGATTGGTGTTTCACGCAAAACCATCAGTACCATTGAAGTAGGGCGTTTTGTTCCCTCGACTGTAATTGCCCTAAAAATCGCTCGTTATTTTGAAGTGCCGGTAGAAGAAATTTTTTCATTAATTTAACTGAGTGCAATGGCAAGGAGTCCTTATGAAAGTCAAAATGATAGCTTTAGTGACGATTTGGCTATTGATGAGTGGTTCAGTCCTGCTCAAAGATGTCCTAAGAACAGAATTTAAGGCAAATCAGTTAACAGAAAAACCGCCTAGTTTATCCGCTCATCGGCTCGCAAACTTTAGAGTTAGAGATAACTCTGCGCCATCTTGCTTGCACCACTGGCTGTATCAGCAGTTTGAGCGCTAAAACGGTCTGCGCAAGGTTTAAGAGAGCATCAACACTTTTCAGATATAGTGTCTTGCAAATGCAATCCAATTGTTTATAATGCGACCCACTTTCAGGTGCTGTATAAAGCCCTAAAGTAGTAGCAAAGGTAGCGCAGGATGCGCTTCCGATTAAGTGCTGCGGTTTGGTTGGAAATGAAACTTTCAACCCGCTAAACAGTTTTATGCCAGAGTGGTGAAATTGGTAGACACGTCGGATTCAAAATCCGATTCCTTCACGGGAGTGACGGTTCGAGTCCGTCCTCTGGTACCATTATTCTCTTGTAAAAGAGCTTAAAAGCCTTGATTTTCAAGGCTTTTTTTATGCCACGATCTTTCTTAATAAGTTGTATAGCTGAAGCGGTTTGATTGGCTTGGCCAGATAGTAGTGGCCATGCTGCTGGATCTGCTGCAAAACTTCTTGGCTTTGGTCAGCGCTAACAATTAAAGCCGGAACCATCGCTAGCTGCTGGGCTGATAGTTGTGCTTTTACCAAGGCAATGGTATCCAATCCTGTACGGTTTTGCTCAAGATGAAAATCACTGATTACTAGGTCAATAGCGCTATGAGCTACTTTGCCAAGCTGTTCGCTGAGTTGCTGATAAGAGTGATAGCTGATTAGTTGGCAGTTCCATTGTTTTAGTAGTTGGCTGATTGCTGCCAGTTGTTTAGGATCATCGTCAACACACAAAATGGTTTTACCATCAAAGTCGATAGGGGATGTTTGCTGCTCAGATCCAGAGCGATTCAGGCTTTGTTGTAATTGAGCCTGACCTAGCTCTAAGGTAAGACTAAAAGTACTACCTCGACCGTGCTCTGATTCTAAGCCAATCGGTACCGACAATAGTTTGCACAGCTTTTTACAAATAGCCAGCCCAAGGCCATGCCCAGAGTGTTTGGCATTTTGCGAAGTCGCGAGTCGGTTAAATTCATCAAAAATGGTATCTATTTGATCGCTAGGGATCCCTTCTCCATTATCACAAATTTGTACTAATAACTGATTGCCTTGATTGCGACATCCGATCAGGATTTTGCCATTGGGTGTGTGGCGAATGGCGTTATTCAATAGGTTTTGTAGGACTCTTCTTAGCAGCTTCGGATCGCTGCGAACGATTTTAGAAGATGCAACATAATGCAGCTGGATCCCTTTTTCTTGCGCGACTAAGGTATGGGATTCAAATAAGGGTGCGAGCAATTCGTCAATCGCAAAGTCAATAATTTGAGGTTCAATCGCATGGGAGTCGAGTTTGGCAATGTCGAGTAGATCTTTGATCAAATTTTCGGCTTGATGGATAGAGATTTGGATATGTTGTACTGATGTTTGAATGTTTTTCGGTGCATGCTGTTGGGCAATGGACGAGGCGAATAAATTGGCCGTGTTTAAAGGTTGTAATAAATCATGGCTACAGGCAGTCAAAAATTGAGTTTTGATTTGGTTGGCTTGTTCGGCCTGACCTTTTGCTTCTACCAACTGTTGATTAGCTGCAGCCAGATCAAGAGTTCGCTCTTCTACTCGTTGCTCTAAATTTTCGTTCAGTTGTTTAAGCGATTCTTGCTGCGCTTTGTAGTCGGTAATATCGACAAAGCTGGTGACAAAGCCGCCGCCCGGCATGGGATTGCCTGTAACCACCAAGCTGCGCCCCCAAGTATCGGTTCTTTCGTGGCTATGCGCTTGACCATTTTTAAGGGTGGCTAAACGACGTTCAACTTTTTGCTTGATAACCTTGGGATCGGTTTCTTCCCTTTGCGCGTTATATTCGATCAGCTTGACGATAGGCGTTCCTATCTGCATTAAATGCTCGGGACAGGCAAACATATCCACATAAGGTTGATTCCAAACCACTAGCTTAAGATCCCGATCGATAACGCTGATACCGTGCGGTAAATTTTGTACGGCAGCTTGTAATAGCTCGCGGTTAAACTCTAAGGCAGAATAGGATTCTTCAATAAATTCAACCACTTGCTCCAATTCTTTGGATTGCTTTTTGCTGAAATTATTCAGTACCATGCGAGCGGTGGCGCTGCCAATGGCGCCACTTAGGGCGTACTCTATATGATGAATAGCTTGTTTAGATGCTTGTTGTTGTCCCCATTGGCTGGGCTCAACATTGTCTGGTAGCAAATGGAGGTTTTGCAGCTGAGTAAACAGCTTTTCAGTTTTATTGTGGCCAATAAATTGTTCACTAATTGCTTTTAGATCGAGTAAAGAAAGCTCATCAGAATAATTTTCCCGACCTTGAAGAGTGTCGGTGGGAATATTGATAAAGGAGTTGGCTTGGGCTTTTTCGATAAGGCCGGTACGGGTATTTTTAGCGACTAAAAAGTACACCAAAAGATTGGCAAAGAGACTCCAAAAGACACCATGTGTAATGGCGTCGAATTGATGAGCACCGAATAGGGCGGTGGGTTTGAGCCATTGCCAGCCAAACGCTCCTTGATGAATAAATTCCGCATTGATTAGGCCAATATTGGCGATAGAAGGTAGCAATAAAGTATAGAACCAGAGTAAAAAGCCAGCGCTCAGTCCTGCTAGCGCGGCTTTGTGGTTGGCTTGTTTCCAGTAGAGTCCACCAATGATGGCGGGCGCGAATTGGGCGACCAAAGCAAAGGACAAAAGCCCGATAGACGGAATTTCAGTTTGCGAAGCCACCACTCGGTAGTAGCTGTAGGCAACCAGTAGCACCAATAATATAACACCGGCGCGAATGCTTAAAATGAGTTTGGTCAGATCTCGTCCAGGTGCCGTGTATTTTGCTCGCTTGAGCAGCAGAGGCATGATCAGGTGGTTGGTTAACATGGTGCTAATGACCAATGTTGCTATGATTACCATGCTAGTGGCGGCAGAAAGCCCACCAATAAAGGCTAAAATGGTTAGGTTGGCTTGGTTGGCAAGCATCGGGATCGCCAATATATATTGATCGGCGTTAACGCTTTGTTCGCTAAATAGCTGATTGCCGGCTAACGCGACCGGTAAAATAAAAAAGTTTATTGCGATCAGATAGAGTGGGAATAACCAGCGCGACGTTTGGATCTGTTGACCATTAGTCGGCTCTACCGCTAAAACGTGGAACTGTCGAGGCAAACAAAACATCGCCAGCACCCCAAGCAAGACGTGAGTCCAATAAGTCAGCGGCATTTGGCTTATGACGTCCGCGGACGGTTGTTCGCTATTCGTCAGTTGTGCCCAGAAGTTTGAAAAACCATCAAAGGCATACAGGCTGATAAAAATCCCGACTGTAATAAAGGCAATCAATTTTACCAGCGACTCGAAGGCAACCGCTAAAATCACGCCGGAGTGTTGCTCATAACGTTCGCCTTTTTTGGTGCCAAATAAGATGGTAAACACCGCCATTAAAATCGCAATGTAAAAGGCCGAGTCTTGGCTAATGGAATCCGTGCTTGCCAACGTCGACCCTAAGCCTTGAGTAATAAATTCGTAGCTGTCGCTGGTTGCTTTAAGCTGGATCGCGATATAGGGGATCACGGCAATCACTGCGATTAAGGTGACCACAATGGCAATGGAATGTGATTTCCCATAACGCGAAGACAAAAAATCTGAAATAGATGTGCTGTTATGTTTTTTAGAAGCAAGCAGAAGTTTTTGCACCAAGGGCCAAGCCAGAGCGAAAAAGATGATGGTGCCAAGGTAGGTGGGAGCAAACCACCAGCCGGTTTCTGAGGCTTGCTGGATGGTGCCAAAAAAGGCCCAAGAGGTACAATAAACTGCCAACGATAAACTGGTAATGATGGCGCGACTTTTATCCGAAAAAGTATCCAGTTTACGATTGCCGTAGTGGGCAATGGCGAATAGCAACAGCAGATAACCCATTGCAATAGCAAACAGTAGCCAGCCCGATATAACCACTAAAATTCCTTAAATATCAATAAATTGAAGGTGAATATTTGATTTTATAACTATAGTACTAAGGTATAGTACCAAGCCTTGTTATGGTTGGATATAGTAATGCACAGAAGAAATAATACAACCAGATTAATAGATCACAAAGTGCAACCAACTTTTTTCTTTGGGAGAAAAAATGAAAGCAAAAAACTCCAAATTCAAGTATTCCGCGATTGGCTTATCGGTACTGTCAGTATTGTTTGCCAATTCGTTGGCAGCGGCTGAGGCTAACTCGGAACCAGAGGCGGATTCCGCTAAAGATTCGGCCGACGTTATCCATATCACTGCGCGTCGAGTGCAGGAAGATCCGCAAAAGGTTCCGGTTTCCGTTTCGTATTTCACCGACGAAGCTTTGGAAGAGGCGGGAGTACAAAATATCACCCACATTGAAAATTACATTCCTAATGCAACCTTTAATGCCAGTCGGGGTACTAATTCGACTTTAACTGCCTACATTCGTGGTGTTGGTCAAAACGATCCTTTGTGGGGTTTTGAGCCTGGCGTGGGTGTTTATATCGATGACGTTTATGTGGCGCGTCCGCAAGGTGCGGTACTGGATATTTTGGATATTGACCGGATTGAAGTTTTGCGCGGACCGCAGGGAACCTTATACGGTAAAAATACCATTGGTGGTGCTTTGAAATATGTAACCAAAGAGTTAACGCCAGAAACCGAGTTTACTGCTCAACTGGGCGTTGGCAATTTCGGCCAGTTGGACTTTAAGATCGGTGGGCAAACGGCGTTAGGTTCCGATAAATGGATGCTTGGTTATTCTTTTGCCAGCCTTAATCGTGATGGTTTTGGCGAAGTTAAAGGAGACAGTGCCTTTGCCGGTGATGACTTGTCCGATAAAGATGTTTTGGCGGGTCGTCTTAACCTAACTTATGCTCACAGTGATGATTTACGCTTTAAATTGGTGGTGGACCGAATCGAAGATGATTCAAATGCTCGCGGTGGTGGGCGTTTAACAACCTCTAATGTGTCCAATTTACCGCCACTATCAGATGTTCACGATACTCGCCAAAACCTCGATCCTGATAGAAACGAGGTGAATACTAGCGGCGAAGCGCTGACCATTAATTGGAATATTAATGACCGTTGGTCTTTCAAGTCGGTATCGGCGCAACGTCGAGGAGATACTACAACCGATATTGATTTTGACCAGCTAAATATTAACGATTTTGATGTTCCAGCGACTTACGATGACGAACAACTTACGCAAGAGTTTCAGTTTGCTTACAACCAAGGCAATTTAAATGGAGTCTTTGGTTATTACTATTACGATGGTGAGGCCAAGGGTTCGTTTGACGTTTTGTTGGGGCAGATTTTAGGTGGCTTAGGTTTCTCGACTACCACTTCAGGAGTAGTCGATACTCGCAGTCACTCGGTGTATGGCCAAGGTAGCTACCAATTCGACGATCAATGGTCGATGTCTTTCGGTGGCCGCTATACGCATGATGATAAGCGTGCTTATGTTAATGTGTTGGCTTTCTTAGGAGTCGATACTTCAGTAGCGCCTTTCCAAGTTCGCTCGAATTTTAACAATGATGAAACCTTTGATAATTTCTCTCCACACTTAGGTGTGCAGTATCAGATGAATGACGATGTAATGTTGTATTCTGGTTATAGTCAAGGCTTTAAAAGTGGCGGCTTTAACATGCGAGCCAACCAAGCGGCCGATCCTGGCGCGGATCAACCCTTCAAAGAAGAGACTGTGGATCAGATAGAGTTTGGTGTTAAAAGTACACTGCTTGATGACCGTCTACAGCTTAATGCAGTGGTTTTCTATCAAGACTATGATGATAAGCAAGTGACCACCAATACCAATGTTGATCTGGATAATGATGGCATCAACGAAACTTTTGTCGGACGAATTCTGAATGCTGGCCGGGTGGAAGCTTATGGTTTGGAAGTGGAAACTTTATATTCCGCTACTGATAATCTTAAATTCTTTTTCAATTTAGGTTTGTTAGATGCCGATTACAAAGAGTTTGATGGCTTTGATGTGACGGGCAACCGTATTGATCCCGATGACATTAATATTATCAATACGCCGGAAACTACGGCGAACTTAGGCTTCAACTATCAAATTCCGATGGCTTCAGGTGCCTACTGGTTGCTTAATGCCAATGCTGCTTATCGTGATGACGTTAAGATCTTTGATTTAGATTCACCAGTGGATCAAAGTGGTTATACCTTGGTCGATGCTGCAGTAAGTTATATTACCGCGGAAGGCGACTGGCGCTTTACCTTATCGGGACGCAATTTAACCGATAAGGAGTATCGTACTGGCGGTTACTTCTTCCCAGATTTAGGGGTTGAAGGGACGGTTACAGGTTATTACGGCGACCCAAGAACTTATACCTTAACGGCAACCTACAGTTTCTTCTAAAGTTAGTCTCAGGTGCTACCTTGGTAGCACCTTTTTTTACTCTATATATTTCTAACGACCATGATTAAAAGGATAAGTAATTGACTATCAGTATGCTTGGTTTATTGGTGGGTCTAGGCCTGCTGATTTATACTGCCATGCGTGGCATCAACCTTTTTATTGCAGCGCCAGTGTGTGCTCTTATCGTCGCTCTAACCAGTAACCTTTCTATATTCCCCGGCCAAGAAACGTCTGCTTCTTTCGTCACTTCCTACATGGATGGATTTTCCTCCTTTATCGCAGCTTGGTTTTTCATGTTCTTGCTCGGTTCTTTGTTCGGGAAGTTTATGGAAGACACCGGCACCGCCGACAGCATTGCCCATTGGATTGTAGGCAAAATCGGCAAAAAACATGCGGTGCTAGCGGTAGTAATTTCTTGTGCGCTACTAACCTACGGTGGTGTGAGTTTATTTGTCGTGGCTTTTTCGGTGTATCCTCTAGCCCTCAGTTTGTTTAAAGACGCCAATTTGCCGCGACGCTTTATTCCAGCCGCACTAGCCTTCGGTTCTGTGACCTTTACCATGACCTCTGCCGGTTCGCCCGAAATCCAAAATTGGATCCCCATCAAATACCTTGGCACTTCGCCTTTTGCCGCTTGGGAAGTCAGTTTAGTAGTGGCGGTTTTTATGGCAACTTTTGGCTATTGGTGGCTGAATAAAATGCTTAAAAGTGCGGTGGCGCGTGGAGAGCAGTTTGCAGCTCGCGACGATGATCCGCAAACCGACGAACGTCAATTGCCCAGCCCATTAACTGGCGTTTTGGCCCTGTTAGCGGTATTGGTTTTTTCCTTTTTATTGCACGATAGCTTGCAGCAATACGCGCTTATTATTGCCTTACTAGCAGGCGTTTTGGTGATTGTGATTGCAAACTGGAAGTTCTTTAAAGATATTCAAGCAGCGATCACCTCTGGCACCACTGGCGCTCTAGTGGCGATTGGTAATACCGCGGCAGTGGTTGGCTTTGGCGCTATCGCTAAGCAGTCGGAAGGCTTTGCTTACGCGGTGGAATTGATGACCAGTTTACCAGGAAACGAATTGATCGGTGCTGCCCTGGCGGTTAGTGTAATTGCCGGTTTAACCGGCTCGGCATCGGGTGGTCAAGCTATTGCTCTTCCGATTCTAGCGCCGCATTACACCGAGCTGGGAGTTCCGCCAGAGCAGTTGCATCGTATTGTTTCTATTTCTTCAGGCGCGTTAGATTCTTTGCCGCATAATGGTTATGTGGTAACCACCATTCGCGCCATTTGCGGGGAAACCCACCAAGCTGCTTATGGCCCAATGGCCGCCTTGACGGTGGTGGTGCCTTTGTTGGGATTAATTTTAGCAATTGCTTTATTTTCGATATTCTAAACGACTATTCGGCATTGTGGGCAGCTTTAACCTTATCGGTTTTGAGTGTATTAAAACCGAGCTTGTAATAGGAGTTAATAATGAACAAGTTATTGCTGTTTTTAATGTTAATGCTAGCCAGCGCGGCGTCTTTTGCTAACTGCAAAGATGCGGTGGTGCTGGTTCATGGCAACGCCGGCTCGAGTAGCGATTGGAGTAACACCTATAATGAACTGCTCAGTCGTGGTTACAACCATGCTGAAATTTTTCGTCCCAACTGGGGCTCTTCTTGTGCGGCTTGCAACAACCACTATGGTAGCGAAGAAACGCCAGTTAGAAATGCCATCCAAGCTGCTATTACTCAATCATGCACTGGCAAGGTTGATATCGTGGCGCACTCTATGGGAGTGACTTTAGCGATCGATCAAATTAACGATCTTTCCGTTAGCACCAAAATTAACGACTTCGTTGCGGTTGCTGGCGCGGTGCGCGGCCTGCGGAGTTGTGGCTACTATCCTTTCAATGTTTACACCCCCACTTGTGGCTATTGGGGCTTATCCATTGGCAGCCCTTTTCTTAATAGCATCTATGGTGATCACTTTGCCGCCGATGTGTATTCCATTAAAAGTTGGGCCGATCAAGTGGTATGCGTTGGCGGCTGTACAGTAGGTGGTATTCATTCTTCCAGCGTATGGAATGAAACGGCTAGTTTCACCTACGGCTATGGCCATTTCGGGCTACAGAGTTTTACCAGCGTCAAGCAAGTGGATTTACTGCAATAGGTTGATCCAAATATTGTCAGTGCAGCGCTTTCGATCTCCTATCAGCGCTGAAACAAGGTGAGGATCCTATTGGATACTCACCTTTTCTTTATCCACTAAAATAGGGTGTTTAGGCTTTTCGCTGATGGCCGGAGTATGTTCCATGCTTAAAGCTTCGATAGCGCCATCTTTTAGTTGTCGAGTTTGGGTTGCGACTCGCTGGCTAGCTGGAAGTGCTTTACCTTGGGTTAAGTGTTGCCACATCAGATCCAGTGCCTGTTCATAATAAGTGTGAAGTGGTACATAGCGACTTTGCAAGGCGGGCAACGCATTAAAAGCATCGAAATGGTGCGCGTTTTCGATCTCATAGTAGCGCAATTGGCTTGCTGCTGCTTCTTTACGATAATTCAATCCTAGATAAGCGCGGGAGCTGTGGTTAACGTGAATCAATCCATCCGCTTGGCCATGGATAATAATGGCGGGTGTGTTTTGTAAGTCTCCAGTGGCGGTAATTTGCTGCAAGCTCGCTTCGATTTTAGCTTTTGCACTCGAGTCGGTTGCTACTGCTATTGGCAAGTTCGGCTTAAGGGTTTTGTTAAAGCATAGATCGCTTTGATAAACCGGCGATAAATCAAAATCAGTATCGGATATTTGAGTTGGCCATTGAATATTAATTCCTGCGGTTGGCGGCACACCGCTACTGGTAGCGAATAAGCTGGCTTGAGTTTGAGCATTAAATTTAGTGTTATCGATAACAAAATGGCTACCGCAAATAGGCTGGGTAAAATCTGCTTTGGCATAAGCGTTAAAGTAGGTGGCGTTGATGGCGTTCCATAGGTTGATGGAAGTGCCAACGGGCAGAAAATCGAGCGCTTGCGGTAATAAGCCAATCTTAATAAGTGCCTGATAAGATTGCTCGGCTTGGGTGCTAATATCCTTTCCTGAAATCAAGCCATGCTGTTTTAAGTAACCGCATTGAGCAGCAAATTGTGCTTGGTTAAATTGAATATACATAGCAAAACTGTGTTTTGCATAATGTTGCGAAAGCAAGGCGCAGCCTTGGTATAAAGCAATATCTGCATTGTAATTAAGCAGTGGCTTGCCTTGTGTTATAAATTGTGACGTCTGATCTGCAATGATTAAATCGTGATTAAGAGCGGGTGCTAGGTTTGGCTCACCAACGACTACTGCATCGAATAGCTGTTGCCGATCCAGCTCGACCGCACGCAAAGCAGCACCGCCAGCATTGGAGATCCCTGCTGCTAAGATTAGGGTATTGTTTGGCTTATAATTTTGCTCTGGAAAGTGTTGATTCAAAAAATACAGCCCCGCGTGAGTGGCATTAATCACAAATTGTCCCCAATCTTTTTCCAGATTGCTTTTTGAGTGAGCGTGTTTGGTGGCAACTACCCTTGGCTGTTTCTTATCCTGATTGCTGGGTTTGAGAGCACTTTCTGAGTTAGGTGAGTTAGACGGTTTGGGCGAGGGTGGTTGCCAAATTTTGTTAGGATCCGCTGAAGGGTTAAGAGCAAGCTTAACTAAATTGCCTTGAATATCATAGCCTGCTTGTTGTTGCGGAAAATAAAAGCCGCTGCCTGTACCTTTGTCGGTATAAGCAACAGCACAACCCTTGTGTAATGCCCAAAAGCCCACCACGCCAACGGCACCATAAATGCCTCGCGAGCCAGAAGAGGCGCTGACCACTAGGCAAGCTTGTTGCTGGTTAAAGTTTTCAGGGATCTGCACCAAATAAGTGGCTTCGAGTTGGCCGCTTTTGTCACTGGAATAAGTTAAAAATTCATCGCCATAAAGCTTGTCGCTTGCGGCTAAACCGTAGCTATCTTTAAAACCTCCTGCTGCGCTTAAGTCCATCAAGGCGCGGATATTGTGGTAATAAGCTAGTTGACGTAATTCAAGAGGAGAAGGCTTTTCAGAATCGGCCAGTGATGGTGGCGTTACTGAGCGCAGCTGCGCTAGCGATAAACCGGCACTTAGTAAATCGAATTCTGAGTTTTGCTGCTCGCTAAACACATAATGAATTGGTCGCTGGCTATTGAAAGCTGGTTTTGAGGTAGCTGCTTTGCTGGCTGTTATTTTCGATTTTTCAGCTAGCTCGGTTTGGTTTTGATTATCTTGGCAGGCGCTTAAAGCTAAGCAGGCGAGCAAACAACTGCTCAATAATGCAGAGTTTTTTGATAAAAATTTTAGCTTCATTGTTATTGATGACTCTCAAGTTTTTACGTTTATTAAGGCATTATAACTTACTCCTAAGGCGATAAAGCGAGTAACAACTAATACTTTAGTAGTGCATATCAAAAGGTATCGATTTGCTAAGATAGGGCTATTGAAATATACACAATTGATAATGACATAGGTTATGAAAAACGTATTGGTTACCGGCGGTGCTAGCGGCATAGGCAAGGGCATTGCCGAGCACTTGGCACAACAAAATTATCAGATCTTGGTCACCGATTTATCGAAAAGTGCAGCGCAGGAAACGGCCGCGGAGATTGGTCGTAAGGGTGGTGAAGCTAAGGGGTATGCACTGGATGTGACTCAAGCTGAAAGTATTGCGCAGCTGTTAGCGGATTTGCAAGGCAGATCGGTAGATATTCTTATTAATAATGCGGGTATCCAACACGTAGCGCCGCTGGAAGATTTTCCGATGGATAAATGGCAATTTCTGTTGGACGTGATGCTAGTGGGTGTTGCTCGTTTAACGCAAGCCATTTTACCAAGCATGAAAACGAATGATTTTGGTCGCATTATTAATATTGGGTCGATCCATTCGCTGGTGGCCTCGCCTTTTAAAAGTGCTTACGTTTCGGCCAAACATGGATTGCTAGGTTTTAGCAAGGTGGTGGCGCTGGAAACTGCTGAGCATAACATTACTATCAATACGGTTTGTCCGGCGTACGTAAAAACGCCTCTAGTCGAGAAGCAAATCGCAGCCCAAGCCAAAGAACATGGCATTTCTGAGCAGGAAGTGATTGAACACATTATGTTAGAGCCGATGCCGAAGAAAAAATTTATTGGTCTTGATGAATTGGCGGGCACTTGTCAGTTTTTAATGGAGCCTGCAGCAAAAAATATTACCGGCCAAACCATTACTTTGGATGGCGGCTGGGTAGCACGCTAAATTTAGATGCTGGACTAGCTTTAGTCGTCAAATTGCTGTTGCTTGTAGAAAATACCCGCCTGAGTCCGATTGACCAAGTTGAGCTTTTTTAAAATGGCTGAAACATGCTGTTTAATGGTGCTTTCCTGAACTCCAAGCTCATAAGCCATTTGCTTATTCAGCATACCGTCAGCGATTAGAGCCAATACTTTTAGTTGTTGCGGGGTTAGCTGATCGAGTAAGTTTGGATTCGCTGGACTGACTTGCGAACTGCGTAACTCTTGCGCGATTTCTTGCGGTAACCAAACTTGCATATTTAAGACCGCTGTAATGGCTTCTGCGATAACCTCAAAAGAAGATGATTTTGGAACGTAACCGTTGATCCCTAGCTGTAGAAGTTGTTGAATTAGTGCCAGATCAGTATTCGCAGAGACCACCAAAACCGCAACTTCTGGGCGCTTTTCGAGTAGGGTTTTTACCGAATGCAAACCATTATTGCCAGGCATAGAAAGATCCAGCAATAATAAATCAATTGACCTATGTTGCTGGTAATGGTTCAAGACCTCTTCAAAATTACTGGCTTCATGCACGCTAGAGGCTGAAAACTTTTGCAGCAACACTTGCTGTAAAGCCTGTCTAAACAGCGGATGGTCGTCTGCAATGAGAAAACTTAAAGAGTCATTCATTCAATATCATTAGTCGTTGGCTAATTCGAAAGCTAACAAAGGATACTGGATCTTGCATCGGCTTGGTAGTGTTTTAATGCTGAAAGACTATTGGACCTGAGCTATAGGGTTTTAATTCGCCCAGTCTCTGCTATGACATTCGAATCATCTTAGAAGATTACGCCGTACAATTTTGCGTAACTAATTTGGATCCCAAATTAGTTGACAGGTGCCGCCATAACTCATATAGTTTGGATTCCAAATTAAATTAATTGGTAGGTGTCTGTAATGAAAACTCTTGTGGTAATAGCTTCTGCCTTGATGTTGCCAGTGTTAAGCGCTTGCGCTAGTCAAAGCCATCATGGTCATATTATTTCCGAAAAAAATAAGGATATTGAAACGGCGTTTGATCTGATCCACGCCAAAGTAGAGCGTCAAGGTGACTATTTAGTTTTTCAACAAGCTGTAACCGGAATCGCTGGCTCGGTAAAGCCCAGTGCCAAAGGCGCATTGGCAGGAGCCGATGTCTATAGCTATGTTTGGCCGACCAGTCTTAATAGTAGCGCGGTTGGTTTTGAAGAGGGGCAGGGTATCTTAGCTTTGGCGTTAACCGTTCATCCTGATTTCGATGATACCCCTTTGTACGATGAAGACGGTGATGGCAACTTAACCAATGATGGTGATAAGTGGCATAGCCATTGGGTGGTGCTCACTAAGGATGAAGCCTGTGGAGCAGCGGGTATGAAGGTCAAGGATATCCCAGAAGGTACTAAGCCAAAATTGCCAAAGACTTGGCCGGGATTACCGCTATTTATCGATAGCCCAGGTTTTGAATTTTCTCTAGTGGAAAGTGAAGTTTTGGTAAAGGTGCCAGTAGCTAAGATCCTTGGCGATACCAATTTCAACTTTGACAGCGTCACATCGGCATTGCGCGTTAATCAACAGGTTCATGCGCCTTTACTGTGTATCGTAGACGTTTGGGACATAGCTTCGGGAGATTTAAGTTTGCCAGGAACAGTGAAATAGGCGGTAACGATGCAAGCTCCGGAGTTTTGGGTAGAGAGTTGGTTAAATAGTTCCAAGCCACTAACGATTAAAGCTATGGCGGGTAAGGTTATGGTCATCTATGCGTTTCAGATGCTTTGCCCAGCTTGTGTTCAGTATAGCCTGCCTCAGGCTAAGCGTTTGCAGGATAAGTTTGCCCAAAGCGACACTGTGCAGATCATGGGTTTGCACAGTGTGTTTGAGCATCATGCGGCACAGAATCCTGCAACTCTTCAAGCCTTTGCTTATGAAAATAAACTGAGCTTTCCGATTGCTATCGATACTCACCAAAATTCAAATGGGGAGCTTGATAAGATACCGCAAACCATGCAGCGCTATCGACTGCAAGGCACTCCAAGTTTGCTGGTCATCGATGCTCAGTCGCAGTTGCAAATTCATCATTTTGGGCATCTTGATGATTTGACCTTGGGGCTAGAATTAATGTCGATAATCAAAGGGTCAGGTGACAGCTAGCCTTTATTGAGTAATACTTTAAATTAGTGGCTGGCTTAACAAACAGATTTCGATATGAACAATGCTTTTGAACCCAATGAACAGATAGAGAGTAACCGAGCCAAAGTGATCGCGGGAATTGAAAGGCTCTCGACCATTTTTCGCACGGTATTACAAGCTCAGGTGGGGCTGTCTGGATTGAGCGCATTGCAAATCCAGATGATAACGCTGATCGGTTTTCAAGCAAAAGGGCTTTGTACTACTACTTTATTGGCTAATGAGTTAGCGGTGACTAAAGGAACTGTCAGTGACTCGCTACGCGTACTTATCGGCAAAAAATTGGTTAGTAAAGTTCAAAATAAACAGGACTCGCGCTCTTACGCGATAAACCTCACGGCCGCAGGACGTAAAACTCTAGCGCAACTGAATCATGTTACCGAGACATTTAATGCAGCGCTCAAACCCCTGAGCGATCAACAAGTGGATGAACTCTGGCGCAACCTATCCCAACTGCTGTCATCACTTCAGGCAATAGGCGAAATACCTTCAAGAATGTGCTATAGCTGCCAGTTTTTTGAGCCCTTGGCGAATGGCCAAGAATTTCGATGTCAGCTATTGAAAAAAAGCATGAAAATGGAACTATTACGGCTAGATTGCCCCGAGCATAAAGCCGCATGATGTGTAAAAAAATTTACCTTAGTACAAAGTTTTGCGCTAACTATCATTCTTATCCTCATAAAATCTGGGTTGCTGAGCATTATTTGCTAATCAATTAGATTTATAGGCGTTCCAGATTCGAGCCTACCTTTAAAGATAGTTTTAAACTGGCTGAAAGAAAAACATCAGAATTTCTCTTGGTGCTATAAGTTTTTGTTTATTAAAGATTAATTTTTTATTTTGGTTCATGGAAGTGATCGTGCGCTAAACTTTGCTTGTTTTAAACAGCTGTTTTTTACAATTAGAAAAATTAGTGGTATAACCAGTATCGCTTTAGAAAATCTAATAAAAGATTGGAAGCATTCATAATAATTCACCAACTGGGGGTACTTATGCTCAAAAAGCTTTTAGCATTCGCCGTATTTGCTTGCGTGGGGGTTGTGCAAGCGAATCAAGGAGTCGCGTTTATTCATGGAACTGGTAAGCAAACCGATGCTTATAACGATTATTGGCAAGGGCCAATGATTCAGTCGGTTATTCAAGGTTTACCCAATCCGAGCAACTATGTGGTTATTAATTGTGATTTCGAGCAGTTTATGTGGGATTCGCAAGCTTCGGGTTGTTTGGCCGATCAATTAACCAATTTTATCAATACAAAAAATATCACTTCGATGAAGCTGATTACTCACTCCAACGGCGGCAATATTGTGCGTTGGATCATGTCAAATCCAACTTGGGATAGTCGTTATCCGAATATCATTAATAAAACTTCTGAAGTGATTGCTTTAGCTGCTTCTAGTGCAGGAACTCCGCTGGCGGACGCTGCTACCAATGGTAACGTGTTCGAAGAAGCGGTGGGTTGGCTTTTGGGTTATAAGTCTGACGCGGTTAAGCAGCAGCAGGAATCTTGGATGGCTTATTACAATCAAAATTGGTTGTTAGGTACTGCTGGTCGTCCATCGTTACCAAAGTCTTTTGTCAATGTGGTTGGCACTGATGTGGATTCTGCATTTTGGGATAGCGATAGTTATTGCGGCGGTTATACCTTGAATGTCGGATTAGAGTTTACTCAAAATTGGCTAGATTCGTGCTCTGATGGATTCCTAAACTGTAGTTCGCAAGAAGCTGCCGGCGCCTTGTGGTTCCGTGATAAGTCGAAAACCAGAGGTCGTGAGCCTTTGAGCCATAACCAATCTCGTCGTAAGTGTTTCAATTTAGACGTATTTTTACGCAATAGAATCTAGGAGTCAGTCATGAATAACATTATAAAGAAAGCTGTCTTATTATCGACTTCCGTTGCCGTATCTTTGGGTTTGGGTGCTTACGCAGGTGATCGCTATTACACGGAACGAGAAGATCTGGAAGTAGAGTTTCAAAAGCGAGATTTTAACAAGCCTAGTGCTAGTTCAAAGCCGGCGGCATCGATCAAACAACCGCAAAACTTCGTAAATCGAAACTCAGTCAATCAAGCTTCTGCTGCTCGAGGTTTTGTGCGCGAAAATTACCTTCGTGATTTCGAGCCGCGTTTTGATTTTGACATTCCAGGCTTAAATTTTGCTCAGCAAAAATCCGTCAGTTTTAGTTTCCCTGTGAAAGCTAATCAAGTGATGGATTTTTCCAGTAAACAGGCTCATGCACAAAGCCGTGAGTTCAGTATGGAAGTGACGGGGCAAGAGCTTAAGCGTGGTATTAACTTAAAAACCAGTGCCCCCGGTGCTTTAGTGCGAATTTCTTCTTTTGACGGTGTTAGCGCAGTTGAGCCGGATCAGTTGAGCTTGGTGGTAGGCGGTAATGGTCTTAACAAAATCCAATTTGATCGAGGCTCGGCCTTTGAAACTTTAGTGGACAGCCAAACGATGCAAAAAACTGGCATGGGTTTCCAGCGCGGAACGACCGGTTTTAAAATTGCCAAACAAATGGGTAAAGGTCAATTCCAACTTAAGACACAGCAAAACTTGGCTTCCAATGCCCGCTATAAGCTGAATGTGTTTGAAAAGGATAGCGATACAGAGCTGCATTTAACTGCTGATAAAAGTGCTTATCTAAAAAATGAGGTGCTAAGCGTCAACGCTAAGATGTGGCAGCAGGGCAAGGCGCATCAATTGGCTTCTATTAAGGGACTGTTACGCTCGCCAGCAGGACAAGTACTGCCAGTAAGTTTCAACAAACAAGGACAGGCCAAGCTGCCTTTGCGTATGCAGCGCGCTAACCGTCCTGGCGAATTGTGGACCTTGGAGACCCAAGTAGAAGCGATGGTTAATGGACAAAAGATTCTGCGTGAAGCGCGTGTGGCTTTTGCCTATTCAGATAAGACCGCTAAGCTTGCTATGAGTAAGCCTAACATTATCGCTAGCGGCAATCGTTTGCATAGCAGTATCCCTGTGCGAGCCTTTAAAGATGGCCGTTATGAAGTTAGGGCGGTGCTTTACGCTACTAATAACAAAGGTGTTAAAGTTCCAGCGATGGTTACTCACAGCGCTTCTGACTTGGCCGCCGGTTATGGTTTGATTCAGATGAACTTTGATCAAGCCTTACTTGCTAAATCAGGGCTAAAAGCTCCCTTTGAACTGCGTAATCTACAACTGCGTGATCAAAGGCAAATGGCAGTGCTAGAGCTAAAATAATCCAGTAAAAAATACTATTAATAAAACTTTGTAGTTTAATTTGAGGCGACCTTAGGTCGCCTTTTTTCTTGCTTGAAAAATACCACGGGCATGATTAAAGTAGAATCATACTGATTATAAAAATTCAATAAGGATCTTCTTATGCGTTATTTGATGGGCGCGGCATTCGGTATGGTCATTTGCTTGCTTTTTATCGGCTTCTTAACTTTTCAAGACTTTGAGCAACAAGAACCAAGCTTTTCAAATCAGCAAGGTAGACCATTAAGTACTAAAGTTTTAGCAGTTGATGGCAAACCACAAAAATTGACAAACCAAGGGAACTCAGCACCAGCGGGATCTAATAAAGCTCATTCCGGCAAAAACTCGAACAGCAAGCAGGCTCAACATTATGTGTATCAATTCAAAGATAACCAAGGACGCCTAGTTGTTTCTAATCAAAAGCCTCACAATCGTCCCTACAAACATAAACCTTTAGATGAATCGGGCTACACCGAGATTAATGTTGTTCGAACAAAGCAGCGGAGAAAGTCTCTAAGTAAAGCTTCACGTAACCAGCAACCGCGCTATCGCTATCATTCAGGCACTCGTGGTGCTATCGGTAAGGAGCGGTTGGTGGCCACCAATAACCCCCCAGTGCCGCTAGCTAGTTGGTCGTGCTAAGAGCTTGTTGCAAAAAATCAATGCGAACGGCAATTCTCGCCGCAGTATTTGGTGTGACGAATATCAACAGCGATTAACGGAAATGCAACGACTACGCCAACAGGGACAAAATTGCTCGTATTCCTACAGTTATCCCCATTCTTGTCGCTAACCAAGTTAGGCCGGGTTTTAGTGTATATTTAAATTAATACATTTTAAAGTGTATAATTTGAAATATACGAATTTATAAGTATAATGTTGTTATGAATACGCAAAATTTTATCGCGGTTATCACCGCCGATCTGGTGAATTCGCGCAAAATCGAGCTTGCGGATAGCGGGCAGCCGCTTTGGCATAAAGCTTTGAAAGCAGAGCTTGCCAATTGGGGACAAAGTCCAACCGATTGGCAGATTTTTCGTGGAGACAGCTTTCAGCTAAAGCTGGATACGCCTGCTAAAGCCCTTCTCTGCGCTATTAGCTTAAAAGCGGCAGTTCGGGCTTTGGGCTTTAATGAACTGGACTTGAGAATGGCGATTGGAGTCGGCGACCAGGGCTTTGTGGCTGAGCCGCTAACCCAATCGAGTGGTGAGGCTTTTGTAAGTTCCGGCTTGTTGTTCGATAAGCTAAAAAAGCGTAGATTAGCGATCAAAACGCCTTGGTCGGAACTTGATGAGCAGCTTAATCTGTATTTGGATCTGGCTTCGTTGCAAATGGATCGTTGGAATGGTCATAGCGCGCAAACGGTAGCTATGGCATTAAAAATGCCGAATGCAACCCAACAACAAATCGCCAAAGCGCTAGAAGTTCCGCAAAGTCGTGTCAGCGAACGGCTCGATAGGGCTGGTTTTGAAACGATTATGGCGATGGAAAGCTATTGCAGACGCCTATTGGATCATGGTTTTGTAATTAAGAAACGGGTATAAATAAGCGGATAGATAAATAAAAATATTAAAGAAGGGGATCTATGCTGTTACTGTTTAAACTGTTGTTTGCACACCTAGTGGCAGATTTTTTGTTGCAGCCGTTAAGTTGGGTTAGGGATAAGGAACAAAAGGCTTTCGGCTCGCTTAAGTTAGTGTATCACTCGCTGGTTCATGCTGCTTTATACGCGTTGGTTTTAAGTTTTGATCCTCATTATTGGTTGGGTTTTTTAGTATTGGTGGTGAGCCATTACTTTATTGATGGTTTGAAGTCTTACGCCAATGGTTGGCTTAAAAAGCATAAGCCTACCAGTATATTCAACTACCGCACCTTGTTTGTCGCTGATCAATTATTGCACTTGTTGTTGATTTATTGGGTGGTAGATTATTACCGCGAATTACCGCTGCCAATAGTAGATTTAACCGCAGAGTCTTGGTGGTTGTTGGCGCTAGCACTGCTGTTATTAACGCAAGTATCTTCGATCATCATTAAGGTTTTTATTTCACGCTGGGCGCCGCTTAATGTTTATGACGGCGAACATTCACTGGCTAATGCTGGTACTTATATCGGCATTTTGGAAAGGCTATTTATTTTTGTATTTTTGGTTACCAACCATTGGGAAGGGGTTGGATTTTTATTGGCCGCCAAGTCGGTTTTTCGCTTTGGCGATCTTAAAGAAGCCCACGATCGTAAGTTAACCGAATATATCTTGATTGGTAGTTTGCTTAGTTTTGGTTTAGCCATCCTAATTTCATTGGCTTACAATTACTTAAGTGCTGGTTTTTGAAAGTTATTATAAAGTGATTTGTTAGTGGCGTTTGTTAATGATGCTTGTTAACCGTTGGAGTTAATCTTCTTGATGCAGCTCTATAAAATCTTCTTTATAGTCTTCTAGTTTGTTAATAAAGCGTTTTTTCTGCTTTTTAGTAATGGTAGAAAAAAGTTTCAACACAAACTCTTTTTCCAGTGTTCGATTAAGCTGATACCGTTGTTTGAGCTCTTCAGTTTGTAGGGTTTGCGGTTCAAGAATTAACTCCTTGAGATTCGCTTGGCCTTGTTCTGTTTGCCTTGCGTGGAGCGCATAATCAAGTGCTACCCGCCAGCGATTGCCATAGTCAAAACGCAGCTCAGCCGTTGGTTGCATCTGCTCGACCCAGTCTTTGATCAAACTTTCTTGCTCTTTAGTCAAGGAGCCAACCCAATCTTCATAACCATCTTCAATATTATCCCGCAGCTTGGCTAAACGCTTTTTTGGCTTAGTTTTTTTATACTTTTTAAGCTGCTTACTGGCTTCATCATTTAAATTGCGTATTAATTCCACCACTTGTTGATCGCTAAGTTGCCTTATCTGCTCAATAAGATCGTCGGCTAGAGCTGCGCCTAAGTGGTGGTAGAACTCAATAAAGCTGTTGCGATAGGTATCGTAGTGGGCTTCGAGATTATTGTTGCGTATGTCGTTAATAAGCCGATCAATTAAGTCGGCATACAGTGGTAACTGAGTGCTGCGGTGCCATTGCAGCTTTTGTCGGATTAAGGCTTCTAGCTGATCTTCTTGTTCGCTGGTTAGCTCAACAAAATCATCGACTTGCCAGCTGACTAACCAATCTAGCCGGTTATACCAAAATTTTAAGCCGCAAGATTGCAGCAATAAGACAGTTGCTAAAATGATACCAAGTCGAGTAATTTTCATAGGATTTTATGGTTAATATTTGTATTTTAGTGCGATAGTTTGATTATAAGTTCAATTTATAAGTAAGCTGCTATAGAATCACTAACAACAAGAAAACACAAGGATCATAATGAATACTAAAAAAGAGCAAACCAGAATACTATTCAAAAGAATAACATTAAGCTTGCTGTTAAGCCTTCCCCTGATTGGTTTTATCAGTTCTTGCAGCGAAGATAAAAAGCCCGCAGTGCAGATAAAAAAACAACAGTTGCTACAAACCGCTTGGCTACACCAACAGTTGCCTGCCAATGCATTAGCGTATGTTCGCTTGCCCAATCCTTGGTTTTTAACTTCTGGCCAAGACAATGGTTTTGAATTTGCCCAGTCTAATGCCGCCCATAATCAGCAGGTGCAGGCTATTCAAACTGCAGTGATGAAAAATTTCATTATGCCTTTGAACCATTCGGCGAAAGAAGCGCTAACCTTATGGTTACAACATACGCGAGCACCGCTGGAAATGGCTTTGTTGCAAGAGCGCCCTGGTCAGGTGATGCCGCTTCTGGTATTGGCTACTCAATTTGATTTCGAAAGTCGTGAAGCATTTCAGGCCAGTTTTTCTAGGCTAATTAAGCAAATTCCATCCGTAACAGAGTTGGCGCCGATGGATAACAGTGGCTTTGGAGCCTTATCTTTGCAAGGCCCGAATGTTCATTACCAGTTTGATGCTGCCACTGGTCAGTTCCGCTTGTTTGCAGGAATGTTCGATTTGAATAGCCTCAAAGGTGCGGCACAGCAAATTAAACCAAATCAGCCGCAAAATAATAGCAAACACGACCTGCAGACCTTGCAAGCGCAAATTGATACGAGTGGTCAGGGGCTTTTTGCTTGGATCAATGGTAAGGAGCTGATGCCGATTTTGGAAATGATGGTTCCACCAAGCCAGTTGAGAATGGCAAAGGAATTACAGCTAGAGCAGATTAATGCCTTGGCGCTGGGTTACGGTACCGCTAACCATAAAAGTCGTTTGCGCCTAATTCTTGATATGCCGCACGTCGGCATTCGCGAATTTTTACCGGCTGTGAGCAATCAGTTAAGCATTAACAGCGTTGGTCAGCCGAGCTCTTTTGCATTGTTATCAATCCCCAGTTACGAGCAGTTGGTGAAAATTATTGAGCGAACTAGTAGCGCCAGTAATTCGAAGTTATCCAGCCAAGAAATTTTGCAAAACTTGGATAAATCATCGTTTGAGGCGCTAGGCATGACGTTTGCAGATGCGACTTCGGTATTGGGGCCTGAGCTTATATATTTTAGAGACTCGGTTGGCCCTTTTTTAGCACTGCGCTTGAAAGATAAGGCAAAGCTTCAAGCCTTGATTCAACGTCTAGAAGCTTCGGGTTATGGTAGCTACCATCTTCGCGAGCAAGCTGGTCATCAGATCCATCACTTAAGCTTTAAGTTTCTAAATTCTGATCAATTCCCAGCGAATGCGCCTAATCAGGCTATGTTGCAAACTTTAAGCACTATGGACAGCCACCTGTTTTGGATCGAAGAAGATAACCACTTATTCTTATCTTCAATCCCGCAGCCATTAATTGAGCGGCTGAACAAGGGCGCTAAGACTAACATAGGCCATTGGCTTGCTAAACAGCAGAGACAACAAATTGATAATGCTTTGTTTGTGGCAACTGGCTCTTTTAAAGATTTATCGCGTAATGCTTATCATAGCTATTTGGAAATTTTGTTGATGCTGGTTGAGTTGTCGGGTGCAGATTTGGATATTATGGCGCTGCCAACAGCCGATAAGTTGGGTTTTTCTGATTACGGCGCTTTAGGTATGCAAATCGACTCAACCGATCATCAAGTGGCGGCAGAGCTAACATTTGAGCAAGGGCCAATGGATCTATTGCATGCTGGTGGTAGTGTGCAGACGATGGCGGTACTAGGCATATTGTCGGCAATAGCCATACCAGCTTACCAAGATTACCTAACCAGAGCTAAAGTTGCCGAGCAAGCCTATATTGAAGCGCAACTGGAAAATCAACGGATGCTTGAAGAACTGGAAACCGGTGGTCAATAATTCAACGTTTCAAAAACATCAAAAAAAAGCCCTTAATATAAAGGGCTTTTTAGTCTTACAACAAAAAAATCAAGCAACAATATCCAGTAACTCAATTTCAAAAACCAACGCCTGATAAGGGCCAATATCGCCACCAGCGCCTTGCGCGCCATAAGCTAAATCGTAAGGAATATACAATTTCCATTTAGAACCAACTGGCATTAATTGTAATGCTTCAGTCCAACCTTTAATCACTCCGCCAACGGGGAATTCTGCAGGCTGCCCTCGACGATAAGAGCTATCGAACTCTTTACCGTTAATTAAAGTACCTGCGTAGTGGGTCTTTACCGTAGCTGCGGCGGTTGGAGTTTCGCCAGTACCAGTTTCAATCACTTCGTATTGCAAACCGCTGTCTAATACAGTTACTTCATCACGCTTGGCGTTTTCGGCAAGGAAAGCTTGGCCTTCAGCAGCGAACTTTTCGGCATCTTCGGCTTGCTTGGCTTGCAGGCGCTGTTGAATTTCTTGGAAGGCGGCATTGATATCATTGCCGTCGACTTGCGGCGCTTGGGCGTTAAAGGCATCTTGGATACCCGCGACCAATGCATCTAGGGTTACGCCTTCGAAGGCGCCGTGGGCTTGCTGGCCCATTTGTAAGCCAATACCGTAAGACGCTTTGGCTTCTGTGCTGGAAAAATCTGCTGTGGACATAGTCTATCTCAAATTGTGTGCGAGTTACCTACTTTGGGATGATTGCTCCGATTTAAAGGTTTGAGCGTGATATTTTGAAAATTTATCTCGGCACGGCTGTTTTATGGGATGGTTTTTAGCGATAATACCAGTCAATAATCTCTAATACTCAATTTGAAGTGCAACTATGTGGTTCCGAAACTGCCATATCTACCAATTACCCCAAGAATTTAGTGAAACCGCCGATAGTTTAATGGAAAAGCTTGAACCCAAACGCTTTATGAGTGTTGGACGCCAAGACTCTGAGGCTGTCGGCTGGGTTTCTCCGCTTAATAGACACTTACAACCGCTGGTTCATAGTGCCAATGGCTGCCATCTTTTGTGTCTGCGCAAAGAGCAAAAAGTGATCCCCGCCAGTATGCTCAAAGAGAGCCTTGAAGAAAGGGTCAAAGCGATAGAAAGCGCAGAAGGACGCAAGGTGTACGGTAAAGAAAAAACAGCGCTCAAAGATGATATTTTAAGTTTACTCAAGCCAAAAGCGTTAACTAAGTCGAGTCACCTTTTGGGCTATCTTGATCCGCGCCATCAATTACTAGTCGTTAATGTTGGCTCGAATGCTCAAGCGGATACCTTTGTGCAACTGTTGATCGATTCTTTGGGCTCGCTTGGCGCCGTTAAATTAATGGGCGAAGAAAATCCAGCAGCGATTATGAATCAGTGGTTATTATCGTCGTTACCAAGTGATTGGTCTCTGAATGGCCAGTTTGAACTTAAAGATCCGAAAGATGAGCGAGCGGCAAAATTTAAAGATTCGATGACGGATATTATTCAAGACTTGCTAGAAGATGGCTATTGGGTAAAAAAGCTAGGGATCCGCTATAAAGATCAGTTTAGTGCTATTATTCAAGATGACTTACAGGTCAAAAGCATTAAATATTCCGATGAGTTGGTTACGGAAAATGATGATACGAATTCGGACGAAGAATATGCTCGTTTTGATGCCGACTTTGTATTGATGAGCCAAACTTTGGCTGAATTTATTGCCGATCTGAAACAGCAGTTTAAAGTTATGGCAGAAGAAAGTTAAAGCAGACGAAAGCTAAGGGTAATACAGTGACTGAAGTAACTCAGGATAAAAAATTATCAACCGAACAAAAAGCCCTCGCGGTTAATTTGAATAATAATCAGTATGGCACTATCGTTGAAATTGGCGCTGGGCAAGAAGTGGCGCGGCAGTTTTTTAATGCTGGAGCAGCGGCTGGAACAGTTGCGAAAACCATGTCGGCTTATGACATGCAGGTTAGTGATGATATTTATGGTAAGGCTGGGCGCTATGTAAGTCGCGAGCGCTTGGAGCAAATGCTGGCCTATGAGTATAAATTGCTGAATAAACGCCTTGGCGAGGTGCGGGCCGAAGAAACTCAATATTTTAGCTATGCGGCAACAGTCACGGCGCGAAGCTATAGCCAAAAGAGCGAATGTCACGGCTGGATTGGGATCCATTTTCAATCAGAAGCAAATGCTAAGCCGAGTGAAATTTTAATGCATGTTAGGATGCTGGACGATACCAATCGTGAACAATCGGAAGCTTTAGGGATCTTAGGGGTTAATGTGGTCTATGGTGCTTTTCATTATGCCGAAGAGCCTAAGCTTTTTATTGAATCATTACTTGATAATTTGGTGGATGATTTCGGGCAAAAACGTATTGAAATTGATCTAATTCACTTCTCTGGCGAAAAATTTTCGCATGTGGAAAATCGTTTAATGAACCTGCATCTGGTTCGTGCTTGGTGTTGTCGTGCGGTGATGTTTGATGCACAAGGGGCATCGGAAGTCCCGGGCAATTTATTGCGCAAAAAGGATGTGATGGTGATCAGGGGTTCTTTTAAGCCGCCAACAAAAGTGCACGTGGATATGACCGAGTCGGCCATGCAGCAGTTTTTAAAAGAAGAGGGTGTAGATCCGAAAAAAGTCTGTACTGTAGCTGAAATCACTATGGCTGAGTTAGCAACCGATGGTGATGATCACGACATTAGTTTTTTGGCCAGAGTCGATCTACTTAATAAACTCGGTTACAACGTCCTAATCTCGGACTATCTGCGCTTCTTTAGGTTGCGCTCTTGGATGCGTCGTTATACCCAAAACCGGATTGGTATTGTTTTGAGTATTTTAGATTTTGATCAGTTGTTCAACGAAAAATATTATGATGGGCTTGAAGGTGGCATTTTAGAAGCCATGGGTAAGTTGTTTTCTGGAAATACTAACGTTTATGTCTATCCGACTCGCAGAAATGGTCAACTGATCACTTTAGATAATGTGGAAGTCGCGCCCAATACCAAGTATTTATTGCAACATTTAAAGGATAACCATTTGTTGGTTGCCGCTGAATGTTGGAATGATGAGAATCTACATATTTCTGCCCGACACATTGCTGAAGAAATCCCGTTAGGCCAAGGCGAGTGGGAGAAACAATTGCCGGAAGCTATCCGCGATCAAATTAAAGATAAATGTATGTTTGGCTATTGTGAGTTGCCTGAAAGTTAGTGGAACAGCAATTTATGCAGTGCCCTTGCCAAAATAAAGCCCTTCAAAAGCCAAGGGCTTATAACGATTGCTGCGAACCTTTGCACTTAGGGCGCAGCAAAGCAACGAGTCCTGAGCAGTTAATGCGCTCGCGTTATTCGGCTTTTTATTTAGCACTGGGCGACTATATTTTTCATACTCATCATCCTGATTTTCGGCAAGGAGCTAGTGTCGAAGATTATCAGCGAAGCGCAGAAAATACACTTTGGTGTCGGTTGGAAGTGCTTGATACCTCGTTTAAGCAAACTAGTGGCAAGGTGGAGTTTAAAGCTTACTTTATGGATAAGGATAAGCTTCATTGTTTGCACGAAAACTCTAATTTTGTTTTAGATAATGGCCGCTGGTTTTATACGGACGGTGCTTATCTTCCTAAATCGGTCGCTAAAGTTTCGCGCAATGATCCCTGTCCTTGCCTTAGCGGCAAGAAAGCGAAAAAGTGCCACTTGCAATAGCCTCCAAGAACATTTGCGAACCCACTAAACCCTTTGCCCGAATTGGTAATCTTATATACTGTAGGTATATAAGATATAGAACCATGAGCTAGGGCAGTTATGATCACATTAGAATCCATTAATAAGCGTTTCGAGCAGATCGAGGCGGTAAAAAACTTGTCTTTAAACATCAGTTCCGGTGAGGTTTTTGGTCTTTTAGGACCTAACGGTGCCGGTAAGAGCACCTCTATAGCCATTATGTGCGGCTTGATAAAGCCTGATAGTGGCAAAGTTGAACTCGAATCTCTAGCCCCGAATAGTATCAAGGCGCGGCAAAAAATTGGCTTAATACCCCAGTCCATAGCGCTTTATGAAGAGCTTACTGCTTTGGATAATCTGAATTTTTTTGCTGATTTATACAGTATGGACGATAAGGCTAAGAGTTCACGGATTGATTGGTGCTTGGAGTTTGTGGGTTTGCAAGATCGGGCCAAAGATGCCGTGAAGGATTTTTCTGGTGGTATGAAACGGCGTTTAAACTTAGCAGCTTCTCTATTGCATGACCCCGACTATATTTTTATGGATGAGCCTACCGCAGGAGTGGATCCCCAGTCGCGCAATAAATTATTCGATAGTGTGTTAGCACTAAAAAATATTGGTAAAACCATTGTTTATACTACTCACTATATGGAAGAAGCAGAAAAACTTTGCGATCGAGTAGCGATTATTGACCAAGGAAAACTGATGGCATTAGATACGGTGGATGCTTTGGTTGATCAATTTGGCGGACAAAGTCAGCTTAGGGTACAAACCGATCAAGGCGAGCAGAGCTTTGAATCTTCAGAGCCAGCCAAGGATATCATCAAAATCTTACAACAAGCCAGTGAGGTTGAAGATATAAAGTTAAGGCGCCCCGATTTAGAGCGGGTATTTTTAAATTTAACTGGCCGCCAATTAAGAGATTAAGGAGCATAAAATGTTAAAACCGATTGTTGCCTTAATGAAAAAAGACATTAAGTTATTGTTTAAAGATAAGATGGCGGTGTTTTTCACCTTTGTTTTTCCACTGATTTTTGCGTTTTTCTTTGGTTCAATTTTTTCCGGTAGCGGAACGACTAGCAAGGGTATGAAAATTGCGGTTGCTGATTTGGATCAATCTGAAAACTCTGCAGCATTTGTGCAAGAGTTAAAGGATGCGGACGAATTTCGTGTGGAACTATTGGCAGAAGCGGCGGCGCGTGAGTCAGTGCGAAAGGGCAAAAAAGTTGCTTTTATTATTTTACCGCAAGGCTTTGGTGAAAATTACGCGGGTTTGTTCAGCGGTAGCGCTCCTGAAATTTTAGTTGGAATTGATCCAGCGCGGAAGGCTGAAGCAGGCTATTTGCAAGGATCGCTGATGAATATTGGGGTTAGTCGTTTTGAAAAAGCTTTTGGCGATGGTCAAGAAATGATCAAGCAATTTGATGATTCAATTGCCAGTATTCAACAAAGCGACGATATGCCGCAGGAATGGAAATCGTTACCGAGTAGTTATTTACCAAAGATGAAGGAGCTAACGGAAAAAGAATTGGCAGAGCAAAAAGCTAATGGCGAGCAAGGCAGCGGTTTTAGCTTCGGTGGGGAAGGGGGCGACAACCCGATGATTCCGCTAAAAGTCACTCAAGAAGATATTAGTGTGCAAAAAAATGGCCCGCAGAATGCTTTTGCCATTACCATTCCACAAGGAGTGATTTGGGCGATTATGGGTTGCGTGATTGGTTTTGCCGTAAGTTTAGTGCAGGAAAAAACACTTGGCACTGTCAATCGATTGGCGATCGCGCCAATTTCGAGAACACAAATTTTGGCGGGCAAGGCTTTAGGTTGCTTCGTGGCACAAACCTTTGTGGTGACGTTACTATTTTCCATTGCCTATTTTATTTTAAAAGTAGACTTTAATTTACCTAAGCTGATCTTGGCTGTACTTGCGGTGGGCTCGTGTTTTGTTGGCGTGATGATGTTTTTCGCTTCGCTAGCTCGAACCGAGCGTTCGGTGGCGGGGCTGACCAATGCTTTCTTGGTGATTATGGGCATGATTGGCGGTGCCATGATCCCATTGTTTGTGATGCCTAGTTGGATGCAATCCATAAGCCATATTAGCCCTGTGAAATGGTCTATTTTGGCGTTTGAAGGAGCTATCTGGCGCGATTTCAGTTATCCAGAAATGATGACACCGGTTGCTATCTTGCTTACCGTTGGCATAGTTAGCTTCTTTTTCGGAACTCGAATGTTGAAACTTGAAGAAGCATAATCAGATGCTTTTGATTATAATAGCCGTACTTAGTGTAAAATAGCAGTGCGGCTCTATGAATGTGTTAACCAGTGAACTAACCCAGCTACAGTTGCAAATAGAAAGTTTAGAAACCAAAATTGCGTTTCAAGATGATGCGATAGAACAGCTCAATCAGGTCATCACTAAACAAGATGCGATTATTCGTAAGATGGAAGAAAAATTTTTAGCGATTGGCGAAAAATTGCAGGATATGCAAAGCCAGATGCCCGATAAGCCTTTTAACCCCGCCGATGAATTACCGCCGCATTATTAAGCTAATCTAATGAGTGGATTTCGCTAGATCCTTTCGATTTAGCACAAATAAATTGCCTACAGCTATCAGTACAATGCCAATGGCGATAGGCCAAGTCCAAACAAAATCTTCAAATAAAGTCGAGATCAGCAAAGCTACTGCTGGAAACAGTACCACTACGTAAGTGGCTTTGTGAATACCAATGCGTCGCAATAAAGTAAGATAAGCGCCAAAAGCTAATACCGAGCCGAACAAAGATAAATAAAGCATGCTGATACTGTAAGCGGGTGCGAGATCATAAATCACGGGTTTACCTTGCACTAAACCAATAAATAAACTCAACAAAGCGCCATAACCCATCGCAAAAGCGTTCATCTGGATCACTGGCAGTTGATATTTTTGGGTTTGCACCGACACCATATTGCCAATCGATGCGGCCAAAACGCCAACAAAGGAAATGACTAGACCATAGAGCATGGTATTTTCAAAACTAAAGTCGCCAAGATCTTTCCAGAAAATCATCAATATGCCGATAAGGCCTATCACTGCGCCAATTATCACTTCTTTGCTGATGGGAGTTTTAAACAATAACCAAGAGTTAAAGATATTAACCATTAATACCGAGGAGAAAATCACTGAAGCCATGGCTGAAGTTAAATATTCCTGCGCTTCATAGACCATTAGGTAATTTAAACAGAACAAAGTTAAGCCCAACAAAAGCATCCATAAATGATCTTTTAGGCTAAAATTAAGCTGGAGTTTTTTATAAAAGCAATAAACGAATAACAATAAACTCGCCAACGCAAAACGATAAAAACTGGAATACTCGTGCGGCACGACCCCAAGCTGATACTCGATACTAAACCAAGTGCTACCCCAAACGATCACGGTGAAGATATAGAGAAAGAGAGTGGAGTTTATAAATTTATACATTCACTAAATTCATTAGTTCTAAACGAGGGAAACCATTTTAGATTATTGTAAGAGTGACTATTAATTTGAGAATATATTTAAATAGCGCCCCTTATTTCAAAAATTTCACCGTTTCTAAGACCTTCAACGCTTTTTACGAAACCTAGAGCAGCGGTTGATGCTGGTATTGGATCAAACCCCATAAAATAGGGACCAAATGTTTCAGCGGATTCTTCCAGTATTGTAGGGCTCACTGCATTTATCCGAACACCTCGAGGCATTTCTAATGCTGCACAAGTAACAAACCCTTCAAGCGCACGGTTTACAAGAGCTGCAGCAGAGCCAAAGCGAATCGGGTCTTTGCTGATAATACCCGAAGTTAACGTAAATGAACCATTATCACGAATATATTTAAGCCCCTCTGTGACAAGATTAATTTGCCCCATCAGTTTGTTGTTAAGCCCTAACTGCCATTGTTCCTGCGTCATCTCTTCAAGTGGGCCAAAATGTACTACGCCTGTAGTTGATATCAGAGAGTCAAATGGCCCAATTTTTTCATACATGTTATGGATTGATTCTAGCTCTGTAATGTCAACGTTAACAGCACCGTTGCTTAAGCCAACTTCAATAATTTCATGATCCGCCCTTAAAGATGCGGCTACCGCTTGTCCTAAAACTCCAGTAGCTCCAACGACTATAATTTTCATATTCTCTCCCTGTATCTTAAGATGACTTAATTCCTCATTTCTAAATAAGAAAATCAGAAGCAATATTCAGTTTTGTACATAGCTTGTTAAATTTTCTATTTAGCTTTTTGATAAGAAAGTATTTAGAGTAATCTGCTATTTTTATAAAGTTATTGTTACCGAAACCGTCTATAAGAATAAGATCAAAATCGTCTTTCTTCTTTCTGAAAAAAAAATTACCTAAGTTTAGGTCATTTACGACGGCATGTTGCTCTATCAATTGTGAATACATTAAAGCAATCTTTTCTTTAATGGATTCTAAGTGGTTTTCTATATCGCGATCGCTAATGCAATTTGACAAAGATCCATCTTCATTTCTCACTATTTGATACATATAGCCATCCCCCAAGTTGCACTTAACTTTTCCCAAGTAAGGGGCTAGCCATAATAATTGTTGTTGGTGTTTTTCCAAATAATAAACTTCTCTTTGGATATGGCTTAATGCCCTGGGCTTTTCTTTATTGGGAAACTTAATGCAGATATTCTCATCATGAGGATGTCTATACACTACTTTCTCTACACCTTTTCCCATATAGTTTTCTTCAGGAATTATCATTACTTTTAATCAACTAAGATAGTAATATGTAAGTTTGATTGTAACACTCTAATTTATAAGAAAAAAATACTCATGCGGCGACTTTGTTGTTATTTTTGAGATTGACCGCTCTTAATCTAGGTTAACTTGAATTAAACCTACCAATCCTTAAGTTTTTGTTTATTCACAGCAACGTACTTTTGCTGGTGTTCGTTATTCAAGGCTATATAATCGGCGTTATTCAACAAATTAAGTATTAAGGTCTTTTTTGCAATCCATTGATGTCTTAGTAATTGGTGCCGGTGCGGCGGGTTTGATGTGCGGAATTAGCGCAGCGAGCCGTGGTCGCTCGACGCTAGTGATTGATCATGCTAACAAGGTGGGCAAGAAGATCCTGATGTCTGGCGGTGGCCGCTGTAATTTCACGAATTACTATACAGAACCTGCGAACTATCTTTCTCATAACCAACATTTCTGCAAATCCGCTTTAAGTCGTTATACCCAATGGGACTTTATCGCCTTGGTCGAAAAGCATGCCATTCCTTTCCATGAAAAAAAATTGGGACAGCTCTTTTGCGATAATAAGGCTAAGGATATTGTCAATATGTTACTGGCCGAGTGTGATGAAAAAGATGCCGAAGTTCGGATCAAATGTTCGGTGGAGTCGGTCAAAAAAGTCGAGAGTGGCTTTGTGGTTTCCACCAATCAAGGCAAATGGCAGTGCCAATCTTTGGTTATTGCCACTGGCGGCTTGTCAATTCCAACCATGGGTGCAACCGGCTTTGGTTATGATATGGCTAAGCAATTTGGCTTAAGCTTGTATCCAACTTGGTCGGCGCTGGTGCCATTTACTTTAAACCCCAAGATGCTGGAAGAGTTTACAGGCTTATCGGGTGTTTCCGCTGATGTGCGAGTCACTTGCAATGGTCAAGCGTTTCGCGAAAATATTTTATTTACCCATCGAGGTTTATCAGGCCCTGCGATATTGCAAATATCTTCTTATTGGCAACCCGGCGATCTTGTTGAAATAGATCTTTTTCCTGATGTGGATTTATTTGAACAGTTAAAACAATGGCAAATGGAAAAACCGAAAAGTCATCTAGTGAATTTGTTGGCTGAGCAACTGACTAAAAATCTCGCAGAGCGTTTAAGTGAGCTGTGGTTTGCCGAGCTGGCGCACAAACCCATGGCAGATATTTCCCATGCGGATTTGCTACTAGTAGCCAACAAGTTACAAAGTTGGCAACTAAAACCCACGGGAACGGAAGGCTATCGAACAGCTGAAGTCACCATGGGCGGCGTTGATACCAACGAAATATCTTCAAAAACCTTTGAAGCCAAGAAAGTGAAAGGGCTATACTTTATTGGTGAGGTGTTAGATGTGACTGGTCATTTGGGTGGTTTTAATTTCCAATGGGCTTGGGCTTCGGGGTATTGCGCGGGTCAGTACGTGTAGATTTTCTTAAAGCTGGCGGAATGGATATGACGCTATTTTCAATTTATAAGCGCTATAAGTGGCGTATCAGCTTGACCATGGCTTTGGTTGGCATAGAAGCGGTTGCGATGCTATTGCTGCCTTTAGTTATTGGTTTTGCCATTGACGACTTGTTGGCAGACTCTTATAGCGGATTATGGCAGCTAACGCTAGTTGGGGTAACGGTATTGACCTCAGGCTCTTTAAGGCGCTTTTATGATACTCGGGTTTACTCCAGTATTTATGTTGACCTGAGTTCAGAAACGGCAGAAGTTGATAAAGAGTCTTCCACTTCGCGTTTAAACGCTAGAATTACCATGTTAAAAGAGCTGGTGGAATTTTTTGAAAACTCATTTCCAGAGTTGATTTTCAATTTAATCGGCTTGGTTGGAACGGTCATTATCCTTTACAGCTTGGATTACGATATATTTCTTGGCTGTTTGGCTATTCTGGTGTTTATGTTTATCGTCTTTGGTTTAACCGGCAAGCGCACCAAACAGCTGAATCATCAATACAATGATGTGTTCGAAGCTCAAGTTGAAGCGATAGAGCAGCGTTCAAAAAGCTCTATCCGTGGCTATATGAAACAGCTTATGGCTTGGAATATTCGACTTTCCGATCTAGAAACCATCGTCTTTGGTTTGGTCTGGTTTGGTATGGTCGGCTTGATTATTTTTTCGGTGGTCGAGGCGGTTGGCGATGGCAATATCAAGGTAGGACTAGCCATGTCTACCATTATGTACGTATTCCAATTTGCCGAAGGTAGCGGTGTGCTACCGCTACATTTTCAGCAATTTTTACGATTAACCGAGATTTCTTCAAGGCTTAAAGCCACTCGCGACTCAGCTTTTAAATCAGAATAGTTGCTAAAATCACTTGGCAGCAGTTGTCCGGTTAAAAGTCATTCGGCTAAAAAATTTTCTAGCTAAAAGTTAAAGTTTCTTGCATCAAGAACTTTTTCACTTCCAACAAGGCGCCTTCGTTAGATTTGCCTTTTTCCAAAGCAGCTTTGTAGATGGCCACTTGGCGATCAGAGCTGGTACCGCGTTCAATGATTTTAAACACATACTCAATTTCTGCTTGGCAATCAAAATACTCCATATCAGCCTGCACAAAGTCGAGCAACTCATAAGCCAACTCGTTGAAATGGCGAATTCGGCTCTGCCCAAAGTCGATAAGGCCTTCGTTGATGCCATGTCTTTGCGCCATCCAGCGGTTTTGGTTGATAAGGGTATTAGGATATTTACGCCAAGATTGGTTTTCGCAGCGTAAGCGATATAAAGCACGGAACAAACAACGGGTAATGCTGGCGATACAAACCGCATCGTCGACGCTGGTGCAAATGTCGGTTACCCGCATCTCGACCGTTGGCCATTTGGTTGAAGGGCGCAAATCCCACCAAATCTTAGCGGGGTTATCAATCGAACCTGACTCCAGTAAAACTTCCATTAGCCGCTCGTACTCGGCGAAACTGCCAAAGCGTTCTGGGGTTCCGCTGCGTGGTAAATTATCGAAAAGACTTAAACGATAACAATTAAGCCCCATATTTTTGCCTCGCCAAAAGGGTGAAGAGGTACTTAAGGCTAACAGGTGTGGTAAGAAGTAGGTCATCTGGTTCATCAACTCGATGCGCAGATCTTTGTCTTCAATACCGATATGAACATGCATGCCACAGATCAAAAGGCGCAAAATCACCAGTTTAAAATCTTCTACTAGAGATTCGTAATGTTCGCCTTCTGAGTGGATTTGCTGATCCCATTCCGCGCTTGGATGAGTCGAGGCGGCCATAATGGTCAAATCATATTCTTTGGCTATTTTGGCGATGGTGGTTCTTAGCGAATTTAATTCGTGACGAATTTCCGCAGAGCTATGGCAAATTTTAGTGCCTATTTCGATTTGCGAGCCGTGAAATTCTTTAGTTACCTGTTCGCCTAAGGCGGCACGCATCTTATCCATCAAATCGGCAGGCTGTTTCTCAATCAAGTCGCCGCTGGCTCTATCGACTAGCCAATACTCTTCTTCTACGCCAACGCTAAAACTGGGTTCTTTTTGCATTATCTTCCCCTTTAAATCCTTCTTCTAATGCTTTTCGCAGAACAGTTTGGAGCGTTCTTACGTATAAGCGGCCTCTACTGCGGCTAGCGCTTGGTAAATTTGTTCGCCCCAATACTGAATGTCCTTATCACTTTCTAACAAATCTTGTCGAACTTCAAATATTAAATTCGGTAATTGGTTGCGATCTGCATGATATTCGGTGGTGTGAGCGGCTATTTCCTTAGCCGAGTAGGGTTCGTTAAAGCCAACCCACTGAGCTTGCTCATGTCGCTGGAAGTAATCGATAATGCCTTTAACAAACGGGGTTTTGTGTTTCCACATGACGCTGAACTTCCAAGGTCTAGGCTGACCATGAAAGTTAGGGCTAAAACTGTGGACGCCGATCATTGGGAATTGCGAAAATTGACTCTTAAGACGGTTGATTTGCGTTTCAATGGTGCGATGAAAGGGCGTAAAAATATGCTCGGCTCTAAGTTCTTTTTCTTCTCTACTAAGGGCTTGATTGCCTGGGATGGGATGATGTTCGCTAATTTCTAGAATACTCGAAGGCACATTCAAAGGGCGGTTACAGTCGATAAGCAAACGCGAATATTGGCATAAAACCGCTGTGCAATTGAGTTTTTCTGCTAAATATTCAGTTAATTTTCCGGCACCGCGATCCCAAGCAATGTGCTCATCCAATAAGTCGGGACTTAGTCCCAACTGCTGATAAGCCGCTGGTATAAAGTTACTGGCGTGCTCGCAGGTTATTAGGCATGGGGTGTTAGCGTTGGGATTAGCCACGCTATAAGCTGGAATGGGAAACTTTTCGGACAATGGCATCGATATTTAGCAACAAAATAGATTGTCGCAATATGTTCTAAAATTTAAACAAGATCAAGTTTTTCCAACAATCTACTCGACTTTAGCTCAACCGAAGCGGCCTTTAGAGTTTCCAATCAACCGGATTGACGCGGTAGTATTCTGCCAATTGGCGGTATAAATCTGGGTGTATCTGCTTCAATTCTTTAGGTTTTTCGAAAAACACCTCAGAAGTGACGGCAAAAAACTCAGCAGGATTAGTAGCGCCATATTTATCTAAAAAGCTAGCTTCACCAGTACGCGCCCGCTTTTGCAGTTCGGCAAACTCTGAGGAGAGCACTTGTGACCACTCTTGGTAGGATTGGTCTTTATTTAACGGCGGCGCGCCATTGGTGACTCCGGACTCTCCATCCAATTGATGAGCAAATTCATGAATCACTAGATTATGACCGTCTTCAAAGTCGGCACCGCCAGAAGCTGAATCACGCCAGGATAAGATCACTTGGCCGCGAGTCCAAGATTCGCCCAATAATACTCTAGCATCTTGGGTCTTGATACCGCTGGCATCGTATTGCTCGTGCTGAGTAATAAAAGCTGCAGGGTAGACCACAATGGTTTTTAAAAAAGGATAAAAGTCGGTATTGCGATTAAGCAGCAATAAACAAGCTTGCGCGGCAATGGTGACTCTAACCTCATCATTAATCGTTTGTCCTTGGCGGCCAACGAATTGTTTTTCCGCTAAAAAAATCTGCATCTTGTCTTTAAGTTGCAACTGCAGATCCGCTGGCATCTGATAAAAGAAAGGTAAATTTTTACGCAAAATCTTGCGCCATTGCGCTGGAAAAGGAATACTGGCAATGCTCTTACGCTGCTTGGCTTTACGCTTGGAACTGGTAATAATCCAATAAATGGCAAAGGCGCTAATGGCAATAATAATTAATAGGTAGGTCATTGAATAGGGCAGATGGTTATTGGTATGACTGTTATTAGAGTTGGGTCGACGGCTAATATTTCAAGCATACTGCTTTTGGCGGTTATAGGTGTATCAAGACGAGCTTAACCGTTAGGCAAACACTAGTGGCAACCAAGGAAGCAAGAAAGGTAGCAAAAGAATAAATAATGACGGTACAAAAAGTCGATAGCAGTTTTAATTCGGAACAACAGGCATGGTGGCAATTGCTTTTGCTGCTACTAATGAACCTTATTCCTTTATTAGGCGTTGTGCTGATGGATTGGGATATTTTTACGGTTATTTTCTTGTTCTGGTTAGAAAATGGCATCATCGGCGCTTTTAATATTATTAAGCTAATGATGTGCAAAGGTAGCATTGGTCGAAAGCTGCCAATGGCACTGTTTTTTGTTATTCATTATGGTTTTTTCACCAGCGCTCACGGCATCTTATTGCTTGGTCTTTTCCAGATCCCCTTCTTAGGGGACCCTTGGTTAGTGTGGCCTTGGGCAATGGATTGGCTGATCGAAACTACGCCCGCGGTTAAGTTGGCTGTGATTGCCATGATTGGCTATTGGTTATTTGATTGTATTCAGTTTGCCTTAACCGAAAAAAGCATTAAAGATCCGGACAAGCAAATGATGGAGCCCTACTCAAGAATTGTGATTGCGCATCTGGTATTGCTACTGGGTGCCTTTGTGGCAATAAAATTTGGTGGTGGTTTGCCGATTTTAATTTTATTGGTAATTATCAAAACATTGATTAGCTACCAAGATCTCAAGCGTCAGAATAAACGCCAACTTAAGCCCTCGGTTGCTAAAAACGCTGAATTATAGGCTTTTACCGCTTGTTTAGCTGGTCAGTCTTGAATCCAAAGCGGTTATTCAGTATAACCGAGTTAGATTTTAGGAGATGATAATGACAACAACCACAGAAACCAAACAGGGCGCTATTGCCCGTTTTTTAAATGTGATCGAAAGGGTCGGCAATAAATTACCCGATCCAGCGATTATTTTCTTATTTGCGCTGCTAGTAGTTTGGATCTTGTCCTGGCTGTTATCGGGCACTTCTTTTAATGCCATCGACCCCAGAACTGGCGAAGCAATTCAAATTAAAAATATGTTAGCTGGTGACGCTCTCGCTAACTTCCTCTCTACTATGGTAACAACCTTCACTAGCTTCGCTCCGCTAGGAGTGGTTTTAGTGGCTATGTTAGGTGTCGGCGTCGCTGAACATTCAGGTTATATCAATACGGGTATTAAACTGATGTTAAAAAGAACCCCTAAGTTCTTATTAACGCCAGTAGTGATTTTAGTCGGTATTGTCAGCCACACGGCAACTGACGCGGGTTATGTTTTAGTGATCCCGTTGGCGGGTGTTATTTTCTATTCGATGGGACGGCATCCATTAGCCGGTATCGCGGCGGCTTTTGCAGGGGTTAGTGGTGGCTTTAGCGCTAACTTTATCCCTTCAGGTATTGATCCTTTGTTGCAAAGTTTCACCTTGACCGGCGCTCAGATTATTCAACCGTCCATGGAAGTCAACCCGTTGAATAATTATTACTTCACTTCCGTATCCAGTATTTTCATTATTCTTGTGGGCTGGTATATCACTGATAAGATTATCGAGCCGCGTCTGCAAAAAACGGCAGTTGATGGTGATACCGACGATTTGCCCAAGTTTGATGAAATTACCTCAAAAGAAAAGAAAGGCTTCTACATTGCCACTGCAGTGATGTTAGCGGGTTTAGCATTGTTGGCTTATATTTCGCTACCAGCGGATTCTGCGATGCGCTATAACGGTGAATTGACCAGTTTCAAAGCGCCAATTATGCAATCGATAGTGCCTTTGATTTTCTTACTATTCTGGATCCCGGGCGCGATTTACGGCTTTACGGTAGGCACTTTTAAGAAAACTAAAGACATGATCGATGCCATGAGCAAAGCCATGGGCGGCATGGCCTACTACATCGTTATGGCCTTTTTCTGTGCCTTGTTCGTATCAGCTTTTGCAAAATCCAACTTAGGTGCCTTGCTCGCTATCGAAGGTGCGCAAGCATTGAAGGCTATGGCATTTCCAAGCTCGGTAACCATTGTAGGTATTGTGCTATTAACCGCGTTTGTGAACTTGTTTGTGGGCTCGGCGTCTGGCAAATGGGCTCTATTAGCGCCCATTTTTGTGCCAATGCTAATGCAGTTAGGAATTTCGCCTGACCTAACCCAAGCGGCTTACCGGGTGGGGGATTCCAGCTCAAACATTATTACGCCGTTAATGCCATACTTCCCATTAGTGGTGGTGTACTGCCAGAAATACGTTAAAGACACAGGTATTGGAACCTTGGTCGCGATGATGCTGCCGTTCTCAATTGCCTTCTTGATTGGCTGGACCATCTTCTTGTTGGCTTATTGGGGTACAGGTATGCCACTAGGTGTTCAAGCAAGCTATATTTATCCGGCTGGTTAGATTAGTTGCAAAATAACGAACAACAAAAAGCCCTCATTTCGAGGGCTTTTTGTTAAGCGCTGAAAAGAAATTACTTTTTCAAATCTAAAACCGCAGTAATAATATCCTCTTTACTCGGTAGAACGTATTCCCAAGAAGTGCCGATGGGGATAAAAGTATCGTGCCCCGTTATTCGCTTGATTTGCGGTGGCTTAGCTAGCTGTTCAATCAAACCAGTAATCAACTCTTCGGAAACTGAGCCTGTTTTACGGCATTCGTCGACAATTAAAACTTGTTTGTATTTTGCTGCTTCTTGGGCAATGACTTGATGATTAAGCGGTGCTAACCAGCGTAGATCCATTACCGATACATTGATTTTATGTTTATCCAACAGGATTTTTTGTGCCTGTTGCGATAAGTAGTTACCATTGCCGTAGCTAATGATTAAAGTTTCTTTTGAGTTGTTGGCGGCTGGTTTTAGGCCGTACTCACCAAAACCAATAGTTTCGCTGGGATGCGGATATTCGCACAACCAACCGTTATCTCCGACTTCATGTAAATCTTTGGCATGATAAAGCGCTATCGGCTCTAAGAAAATGACCACCCGTTTTTGTTCGTCCGCGAGCCGTACCGCTTCACGTATCATCTTCGCGGCATCCAGTCCGTTTGAGGGACAAGCCACAATAACACCTGGGATTTCGCGCAAGAAACCAAAACTATTATCGTTATGGAAGTGACCGCCAAAGCCTTTTTGGTAAGCAAGCCCGGCAATCCGAATGACCATGGGGTTGGTAAATTGGTTATTGGAAAAATAGGATAGGGTAGAAGCTTCGCCACGAATTTGATCGACCGCATTGTGGGTGTAAGCTAAAAATTGAATTTCTGGAACGGGCAAATAACCCAAATGAGCTGCGCCAATGGCGGTGCCTAAAATGCTGGTTTCATCAAGCAAGGTATCAAACACTCGTGCTTCGCCAAAACGTTTTTGTAGGTTTGTTGAGACGCTATAAACGCCGCCTTTTTTGCCTACATCTTCGCCAAACATAATGATGTTTTGATACTGCTCCATCAAGTCGGTCAAAGAGTAGTTTATCAGCTGTGCCATGCTGCGCGGTTTGTCTAAAAACTTAAACTGACGGCCAATATCGAACAATTCTTTACGCCGATTGATTTTGGCAATAGGCGGTGTGTCTTGAGCGGGAAGCTGTGGCGCAACTGAAGCGCACACTTCTTCGGCGCTGGAAAGTTTCGGCAACTCAATCGCCTGTTTGGCGGTAGCTTCAACTTTGTCTCGAGTGTTTTCATATAGGTCTAAAATTTCGCCTACCGATAAGTAACCAGACTCGATGCAGATTCGGGCGCTATGCAATAAAGGGTCTTGCGCTTCGGTTCGCTCAATATGATCGATCGAGTGATACATAGATTCGGTATCATTTCCGGCATGGCCCATCAGGCGCACGGTTTTTAAGTGCAAAAACACTGGGCGACGCTCAACCCGAGCAATTTCTTCGGCTTCTTGCGCTGCTAAATAAGCATCGGGTAGGTGCAAGCCATTGGCTTGAATATACTCGATAGAGTGGCGATGTTTAACGTTATTCTCAATCCAATTATCGGGTGTGGAAACCGAGATGCCGATACCATTATCTTCGCAAATAAACACCAGTGGTAGTGGCTCGCCTTTGTAAGCAAGATATTGAGCGGTGTTAAAGGCTGATTGTGAGGTTGCATGGTTAAAACTGGCATCGCCAAAGTTACACAAAATCACGCTATCACTAGGAATTTCAGTAGTATATTCATTGCGCTCGGCGCGCCCTAATGACCAAGCCGCGCCCATTGCCTTGGGTAAGTGAGAAGCGATGGTTGAGGTCTGCGGCGGCACAAATAATTGCTTGCTCCCAAAGACTTTATGTCGACCTTGGGAGATTGGATCGGCTTTAGCAGCAACAAGCGATAAGATTTGATCGCGGATCGGATCGATATTTGGCAAATGACGCGAGCGCTGTACCATTAAAGCGCCAGAACGGTAATGCAAAAAGGCCATATCGGTATGGCGAAATACTTTGCCGAGTACCGCATTGCCTTCGTGGCCACTAGAACCAATGGTATAAAAGCCAATACCTTGATCTTTGAGTTTGCGCGCGCGCAGATCCAAATGGCGGCTGATAAGTTGTGATTCAAACAGCTCGACAAACTCACGCGGCGACAGTTGGGTTATCGCGGCGGAAATATTGCTGAGTTTCTGTGGAAATTTAGAGGTTTTGAGTGCAATTTGAAAATTTTCGTCGATGACACTGGCGCGATCTAACATTGTTATTCTTGGCGTTGATTGGCTGGCTTTTTGCCTTAAAAAGTGCGCTTAGTATGCGGTATGCCTTGCTATAAGTCACTTTAGCTTAAACTGGTTGGAGCAGATCTTTTTAGCTATTTCTGAGGACGACCACGGCGGCTTTATGCTAAAGTAGCGCCTTTCTTAAAAGTCCTATAAAAACAGGCTAAATTAGCAGTTTCTAATGAAAGTTTATAATAATGTACTGGAAATGATTGGCGAGACGCCAATGGTTGAATTTTCTAAGCTCGATGCAGGCGTTTGCCAGTTATTCGGTAAATTGGAATCGCAAAATCCTGGTGGGTCGATAAAAGATCGAATCGCGGTCAGCATGATCAACTCGGCTGAAGCGCGCGGTGATATTAAGCCCGGCGATACCTTAATCGAGGCTACCGCGGGCAACACCGGTTTAGGCTTGGCTTTAGTCGCCGCCCAAAAGGGCTACAAGCTGAAAATCGTCCTACCCGACAAGATGAGTATCGAGAAAGCTTATAACCTCAAAGCACTTGGCGCGGAAGTGATGTGGACTCGCTCCGATGTGATGAAAGGACATCCAGAATACTACCAAGATATGGCGCAGCGTTTGGCTCAAGAAAACGGTTGGTATTACATCAATCAGTTCGGCAATCCGGATAACTTTAAAGCACATTTCGAAACCACCGGCCCTGAAATCTGGCAACAGATGGGTGGCAAGATTGATGCAATGGTGGTTGGGGTTGGCTCAGGTGGCACCGTAACCGGTATAGGACGTTACCTTAAACAGCAAAACCCCAATCTTGAAATGGTATTGGCAGATCCAGAAGGATCAATTTTGGCGCATTACCATAAAACGGGTGAAATGGTCGAAGCCGGATCTTGGCTAGTCGAAGGTATTGGCGAAGATTTTATTCCCGATATTTGCGACATGAAACTATTCGATAAAGCTTATTACGTTTCTGACAAAGAGGCTTTGGCCGTAGCACGCGATCTGATGCTTAAAGAAGCTGTGATGGGCGGCTCCTCTACCGGAACCTTACTGGCTGCGGCGCTTAAATATTGCCAAGAACAAACCGAGCCGAAACGTGTAGTGACCTTGGTGTGCGATACTGGCAATCGTTATTTGTCGAAAATGTATAACGACGATTGGATGAAAGAACAGGGGTTTATCGAATGAGCTCACTAGACAATAAAAGTCAGCCACAAGCAGCGTTTAAGTTATCGCCGCTAGCAATGATCTTGAATATTTTAGGCATGGCGTTAATTATGTTTGCGGCTTATGAGATCTACAGTATTCATGAAACTGGCGCTGGTTTTTTAACCGACATAATAAGCTGGCCTTATTATCCCTGGGTTATGATAGTGTTGGGTATTGTTTTAATGATCCCATTTCATAAACAAATTATTCAAGCCTATAAGCTGGTTAAACAGCAGCAGAGGGAGTGGCAAGAACGGAATAAACCCAAATTCTAAATTTACTAATTTTTCGTTGAGACTGTTTAGAAATAGATGTCTTAGCTTTTAGCCTGTTTTCCTTTAACTAGTTTAGTTTCTCATCTTCTTTAAAGCCGCCAAGATATATGTACAGTGCTTTGAACAGCATGAATATGAAGAAGGTAGCGATAGTAGCGGTTATGCTGTCAAAATAGATAAATGCGAACAAAGCTAAATTGGCGAAAATAAACTCGGGCAATAAAGCACTAATTAAGCGGTCGTCAGGGTTACGTTTGAATGTTAAAGCAGTATGGCAATTCGGGCAGTGAAAATATCTGGGGAACAAAGCTTGAAAATACATCTTAGCTTTTGAAAGGGCGCTAGCCTTACATTCTGGGCAACGAAAAGTGCTCATTTAAACTCCTGAATTATTCTTGTCGTTAATTTATAAATCCATGATATTTTGCTATATTAATAGTATCAAAGCCATAAGAGAATTTCGTCATAAATATTTTTATCTTTAGCGGATTGAACTTTTTCTCGTCAACGGCGTTAGCTACTCCAGTTACTACCTATAACAGCAGCGATATATACTTGCTGGTTCTATTTATTCTGCTATCAGTAGGCGTATCCTTTTTATGCTCAATTGCTGAAGCCGTTTTGTTAAGCATCAATCCTGCTTATATTGAAAACCATAAAATCGATAATCCTAAACAAGCCAAACTTTTAGCCAGCATTCGTATTGATAAAATCGATCAATCGTTAGCCGCGATATTAACCTTAAACACTATTGCCCATACGGTTGGCGCTATTGTGGCGGGAGCCAAGGCGGCGCAGGTGTTTGGTAGCGCTTGGATTGGTGTCTTTTCGGCTCTGATGACGCTGGCAATATTGTTGTTGTCTGAAATAGTACCTAAAACCATTGGCGCTATTTATTGGAAACCATTAGCGCCTGCGGTGGCACGTTTTATCAATTGGCTAATCATTGTGTTGTATCCCTTGATTTGGCTCTCGGAAAAGGTCACCAAGCTTATCGCGAAAGATAAGGGCGGCGATATTTTCAGCCGTGATGAATTTGTGGCAATGGCGCGTGTTGGTGAAAAGGCGGGTGATATCGAAGATTACGAATCCCGTATTTTTAAGCAACTTTTTGAATTTGGCACCTTTACTGCCAAAGACATTATGACGCCAAGAACCGTGATCAGTGGTTTAAATCAAGAGCTAACCATAAATCAAGCCTACGATATTGCGATTAAAGAGCCTTTTTCGCGATTTCCTTTGTTTGAGGAGAGTATCGATAGTGTTAGCGGCTTAGTGCTAAAAGATGATATTTTTTCCCATGCCAGTACTGATAAGGGTGAGCAGCCTTTGAGTGACTTAAGGCGTGAGATTACTTGCGTTTTTGCCTCAAAAAAGCTTTATGAACTGCTCGAGCTGTTAGCTGAACGTAAGCAACATTTGGCTCTGATTGTGGATGAATATGGTGCTACCGAAGGTTTGGTGACGATGGAAGATTTGCTGGAAACCTTACTCGGTATTGAAATTATGGACGAAGTGGATCGCGTCGACGATATGCAGCAACTGGCTCGGCGTAAATGGTTAAGCCGAGCTAAGGCTAAAGGAATAGATTTAGAGCAACAAGACTCTTCGGAGTCAGAGCGTTAACGTGACTTTAACAGGTTCGCAGGAGAATACTGATCGGTTAGTACTTTTGCTTCGGTATCCCAATTGACGTCTTTGGTTAGCGCTTGATGTATTTGCTCTGCGTCAACTCCGTATTGCTGTAAGGTTGCTTTCATTTGTTGGGCTTTTTGCGCTAGACGGTTTTTGTTCGGCAGCGGCTCGTTACTGACGATAATCACGCGATTGGTTTTGCCTTGGTAAAAACTAATTTGGTACATATCGCCAAACACCTCATAGTAGGTTGCTGACTCATGATCAAAAAGCTCACTACTACTAAAAGTATTGGCCATAATAATGCCATTTTTGGATGCTAATTGTTTGACCTCTTGCAGATACTCTTTGGTCATCATGTGCTCTGGAATATAATCACTGTTAAAGGCATCAAGCAGAATTAAATCGTATTTCAGACCTTTTTTTATCGCTCTTTTGACAAAAACACGACCATCTCTAACGTGTGTTTCTTTAGTCTCAACTGAATCATCATAGTCAAAATACTTAGCGGCCATATCCGCCACCACCTGATCGATTTCTACCGAGGTGATGTGCGCCTGAGGATAAATTTCGCCAAAGGTATTGGCTAGAATACCGCCACCTAAACCAATGATTAAAATATTTTTCGGCTGCTCTAAGAAAAAGGTGGTTCCCAAGGCTTGTTTGTAATAGGTGAACACTAATTCTTTTGGCTTGGATAAATAAACACAGGATTGATTTAAATCGTGCTTATTTTTTTTGCGAAAGCGCATACAGCGCAAATTTTGCTCTTCAATCACATAAACGTTTTGGTACAGAGAGCGCTTTTGTTCGAGAGTTTTTGCCTGCAGTTCGCTGGCGGGCATGGCCATAGTCAAAACAGTTAGGATCATTAGCGGTATCAAAACTAGCGAATTTTTCATTAACTAAAACCTTCTTTAATTGAGTCGCACGGCTTTTTTGGGAAATAAAAAGGCCACCAAGCCCGCAGCTAATAAAGTAACAGCGACGCCATATAACACCGAATCAATTTCAAACCAGAGTACCAAATAAAAAGAAGTTGCCAAGGTTCCAAGGGCGCTGCCTAAGGTTGAAACAAAGTATAAAAAGCCGGCGGTTTGGCCGCTAGACTCGGTTGAAGAAACCAATAAACGAACGGAGTAAGGCGCTATCATGCCTAAAATAGTGGTTGGGATTAAAAACAACACAACAGAAGAGATTAGTGAGCCATAGCGAGGATCATCAATTCTTTCGAAAACCCAGTCGGATAAAGCTTCGTGGCCTAAAATTAATGGCACTATGGTGATTGCGGCGGCGATAAAGAGACTGCCGTATTTTTGGGTGGAAGGCTGTTGTAGCGATAGCTTGCCGCCGAGTAAATAACCAATGGAAAGAGCGAGCATAAAAACGGTGATAATACTGCCCCAAACGTAAACGCTACCACCAAAGTAGGGTGAGAGAATTTTACCGCCAAGCAGTTCCACCGTCATAATGCAAAAGCCGCTAATAAAGGCGCAGATAAGAACTAATGTTTTCATAAAGTGTTGTTATCAGTAGAGTGGTTGATTGTTGTATTTTTGTTGGTTAACAATCATAGGGGATCTAAGGATAAGTCACCAGCGCAATCCTTAAAAATTTGTCTAGTTTTGTCAGCTAGAATACAACTTAAGGCTTTAAATTGTTGGGAAGTCCTTCTGGGAATTGACTTTGAATGGCCTTATCTATTTTTTCAATACGATTTTCCGGATTAGGGTGAGTACTAAAAAATTCTGGTGCTGAGCGACCTTGGCTCGCGGCCGCTAGGATTTTCATCACGCCTTTCAAAGCATTAGGATCATAGCCCGATTGCGCCATCAGCATAACCCCAATGGAGTCTGATTCCAGCTCATCCTCGCGGCCATATTGCATATTGACCATATTGCCGACCATACCAGCCATTTGCCCCATGCCGCCGGACTCTGTGCCCATGATGACCGCTTGTATAATACCCTGAGTTAGCTGAGATTTGGCCATCCGTTGAGCTGAATGTCTCGCCACAACGTGGCCAATTTCATGCGCCATCACGCCAGCTAACTGTCCTTCGGTTTCTAATTGACGAAACAGGGCGTAAGTAATAAACATCTGACCGCCAGGTAAGGCAAAGGCGTTGACTACGCTGGCATCGCTTAGCAAGTGACATTCAAACTGCCATTGGGTTTCAGCAGCTTGGCTGTTGCGAATAATCTGCCAGCAAACGGAATCGAGAAATTCTTGCAACCTCGGATCAGGGTGCAAGCCGCCATGCCGCGCAGCCATTTGCTCGACCGCCTGCAAGCCCATCGCGATCTCTTGGCTTGGAGTCATGCTTAAATACTGTTTTTCCCCAGTGACTGGGTTATAGCTGGCAGAAGAGCAATAGGATAAGAGCGCAAAGCCGCCGACCGCTAGCGCGATAATTAAACGAATTTTCCCAGCGCCTCTTAAGCCGGCGTTTCTCAGTGGGAATGCTTTATGTCCAAAGCGGCGATTGCCTATTCGCATCCTGCGTCCTTTAGTCCGTTAAAATCACGTTAATGGGTTCCAAAAGAGCTCAGTTGGAACTTTTCAGAGTCTTGCCACTGTTCAATTTCTAAGGATTCGTAGAAAAATCCTGCCATGCCGCCAATCAGCATATTAAATAGTAGGAATGCAGCTCCTTCGAATAAATACATCCAGCTAAAGAAATAGGTCATGCTGTAGATGTTAATAAGGTAGTAAGCAAGTCCCACTAAAGCGCCACCAGTGATCCCAATCAAGGTTCCAAAGCGATGAAAAATGCTGGCGATAATGGTGGTTAATAATAAAGTTAGCGCGACATGAGTGACGATAGCGACCAATAGGTGGCCGATGGAGAAGCTGGCAGGAACGCTAATCACGGAGCTTCCGAGCAACATCGAAGCCCAATACTGGATAATGCTACTGGTGTCGAGGTTGATTAGAGCAGGAAGTACAAAAAACAGTAGGGGTAAGCTTAATACGCCAGTGATAACACCCGCCCAAACTACCGCTGACCAGTCCAATAACATTTTTGGTGGCTTTGGCGTTGGTTGTGACTCCATTTGTGTGTCCATAGTCCGTTCCCTCCTGCTTTTTACTGCAAATCTTGTTTGTTTTACTTTACGGTAAAAAGATCCTACCAGTTAATAATACCGATTTTTAGGGATCTGACACAAGTTTACATTTAACATTTCAATCATTTAGATAAGTCAATCCTATTGGGAAGCTTGGGGCTTCATGTTAGAATTTGGGGCTTTAGATTAGCGTCATTTATTTCGTCATTATTTATAGGAGCATGAAAATGGCTTTTGAACTTCCAGCATTACCCTACGAGCGTGATGCCTTAGCCCCCCACATTTCTGAAGAAACCATTAACTATCATTATGGCAAACACCACAATGCATACGTGGTTAACCTAAACAAGCTGATCGATGGCACTGACATGGCAGACATGAGCCTTGAAGAGATTATCCGTACTTCAGAAGGCGGCGTATTTAACAATGCGGCACAAGTTTGGAACCACACTTTCTATTGGCACAGCCTAAGCCCAAATGGTGGTGGCGAAGCGAGCGGCGCTTTAGCTGATGCGATTAATGCTGCATTTGGTTCATTTGCTGATTTTAAAGAAAAATTTACCGCTAGTGCTATTGGTAACTTCGGCTCTGGCTGGACTTGGTTGTGTAAAAATGCTGCTGGCGACTTGGAAATTGTTAACACCAGCAATGCAGCGACTCCATTAACTGAAGCGGGTATGACGCCACTGTTAACGGTTGATGTTTGGGAGCATGCCTACTATGTAGATTATCGCAATGCACGCCCTGAGTACTTGAACCACTTCTGGGAACTGGTTAACTGGGATTTTGCTGCGAGTAATTTCGCTTAAGCAAGCCGATTTACCCTAGAAGAAGCCCTTAATCCTAAGGGCTTTTTTTATGGCGAGGACTTTTTGCCTCAAAATCTTGCTTGATGAAAGGTGTTTCGTAAAGTTTATTGACACTATCTATCCATTTTACAAATCTTTTACATTTGCCCTTTGAAAACAAGGTGTTAGCCAGTTGTAATGAAAGTGTTCATTGTTCTCCTAAGCTATCTTGTCAGAGGGGTAGCTAATACGGAGATTGTGAGTTGGCCCGCTCCCCTAAGCGGGCCTTTTTTATGCTTAAAAATTGAATTTCATAGCTAAAGTTTGGCGATTATTAGTGTTTACACAAAAAAAGCTGCCTAATAGCAAGTCGAACCTAAATTCTGGTTCGCACCTTAAATTCTTGCGGATTGACATCTCTAAAGCTGCACTTGGAGTGACAAAAAATGTCTTTTTTTGTGTGAGTTGCGTCATATTTTGAGTGTTTGCAAACAGTTTCTGAAGCTGCTCAGTAGCGTTAAATATTAAGCCCAAAATAACAGCAGTACAATAAAGTTTATAAATATCAATAGTTTACCATCGATTGCTGGCTGTTGCTTGTAAAATAATACAAACAAGAATACGCCAATATTGTGAATTAGTTCAAATTTGCTAGTATGAGCTTAACAAGTTTAGACGAAACGGCAAAAGTGGCGAAAGCCATTGACGCAAAGTCACCGGCCTAAGGCAAGTATTTGCTAAGGTAGCGGGACCGCCGAACCTGATACAGTTCTAACTTCGGTAATCATCTAGCTTGTAACCATGAAATATTCAAAATGGAGGTATTTAAGATGTTTATCGTGATCAAAAATCAGGCAGAAAAAAGTTTCAATTCTCGATTGGAAGCTTTAAAGCGCAGTTATCAATTTTCTATTGTTAAGTCCGACTCGGAAGAAAATTCAGAAGTATTTTATCTAAAGTTAGGCGAAGCGGAAGACTTGCTAACCTCTTTTGCTCAAGACGCCAAATTCGGTTTTGGCAACCACCTTTTTATTGAGCGGATCAGCAAGATTCCGGATTAATCACTTACTTTCCAATAACGTTCCATTTTTAGGTACAGAAAAGAGGCGGTCCAAGCAATCAGAACCAGTCCTAATAAACACTCGGTACCTACCATGAAACGGATTGGACCTTCGGGGACTAGATCGCCATAGCCTAGGCTGGTGTAGGAGATAAAGGAGAAGTAAATGGATTCCATAAAACCGTGAGCGGCTTTGCCACTACTGTGCATAATAAAGTTATCGCTGGTATTGTTGACTAAGAAATAATGAGCAATACCAAATAACCAAACTTCAACGGTATGGGCGGCGATTGCCAACACGGAACCTGCTCCAACTTTAATACGTCCTTTTAGCGCTAATTTATCGCTGATGTCGTCGAAGCGGTGTAAGGCTTCGTAATGAACCGCTACACAAAGGAAAATTAAAAAGAGCGAAATGACGAAAGTAAGCAGCATAATTAATCCTTTAAAAACATCAGACTCTTACTATAACTAACTACTAATCAAAATCCAATTAGACCTGTTGTTAGCTTATAAAAGGCAATAAAATCATAGCTTTGCAGTTAAAAATTTGCGCGTTATAGGCTTTATGGTAGAGTCACTAGATAGTCTTTGATTGAGATATTAATGCAAAACAAAAGTATTGGTCCCGAACAGCAAGCTTGGCTGCTTGAGCAAAGTAAATATTGGTTAGAGCAAAACATTATCAATGAGCAACAAGCACAAACCATCAATGGCTTGTATCAAAAACAGCTGCCGGAACATAAAAGTTCCTTAGCCAGCGCAATTTTAGCGAGCATTGGCGCTTTGCTTATCGGCGGCGGTGTCATTTTGTTATTTGCTCATAATTGGGAACATTTAGGTAAGGTTGCTCGAACCCTTTTTTCGTTCTTACCATTAGTCTTAGCGCAGCTTCTTTGTTTTTACGTTTACCGCAAAAAATTTACTGCTGTGGGTTGGAGAGAAGCGGCTGCTACCTTAGTTTTTTTTGCAGTGGCAGCGAGCATCGCCCTAATTGGGCAAACCTACCATATTTACGGTGATTTAGAGCGCTTTGTGTTGAGCTGGTTGCTACTTGGTTTGCCACTGATATATTTGATGCGCTCCAATATGGTACTCATTTTATCAACGGTTTTGATCGTATGGCTTTGCACCTTCCAGGGTAAGCCTTACTGGCTCTTTTTCTTGGCTTTAATGCCGTATTGGCTATATAGCTTTCGACGAGAACGAAATGCGAGCTTTTATTGGAGCACTTGGTTAGCAGCTTTTGGTTTTGCCATGGCATTAATCATCAGTGCTATTTGGCGCCAATCCTTGATAAGCCTCTATCCTCTTATTTTCTTGCTTTTGATGTCTAGTGTTTATTATTTAGCAGGTAAGTTAATTTTTGGGTTTGATGAACATGGTTTCTGGAAGAACCCACTCGTCAGCCTTGGCGCGATTGGCATTGGTTGCTTTAGTCTACTACTTTCAAACAACACTTATGGTCTAGGCTGGTACTATCGCACAAGATCTATATCGGATGGTTTTAACAGCTATTTAGACGCCGCTTTATTGTTCGTTGCATTAGCGTTTTTAATCTTTGCAGTCGTTCGTTATGGTAAATCTTTGCAGCTTTATCAATTATTGCTAGCAGCGATAGGTTTGGTGGGTATTATTGCTCTATTTGAGTTTGCGCAATGGCTAAATTGGCTGCCTTGGCTTGGCGTGGTTATGAATCTTTTTATTCTAGTCGCCGCCAGTTTAATCATTATCCGCGCAGTGGAGCAGGGTAGAGCTTTATTACTTAATGCTGGGCTTTTGTGGCTCTCGGGCTTAATCTTATTGCGTTTCTTTGATAGCGACTTGTCTATTTTTAGTAAAGGTATGGCTTTTATCTTTATTGGTAGCGCCTTTATTGGAGTCAATGTCTGGTTTAACCGACAGCATAACAAGCAGCTGTCAGCCGAAGGAGCCGCCGATGAATAAGCTAGTTGAAGGTTTGATGACTAAATTATGGCAACCAAAAATTTGGTTAATCGCGGCTATTATTGTCTTTCTAGTGCAACTATTTGTACCAGCCTATATGATTGCTGAACAGCAGCAAACTCTTAAACATGGCGAGCTTTATAAGTTTAAAATTCGTCCTATAGACCCCTACGATCCTTTTCGCGGACGCTATGTAACTTTGAGTTTTGATGCTGAGCGGGATGCTTTTGTGTTGGACGGTGAAAAAGATTCGCCACCATTACAACGCAACGACTGGGTGTATGCCAAATTGATAAAGGATCAAGAGGGTTTTGCTAAGTTTAGTGGTCTAACTTTAGCGCCGCCATCAAATGGCAATGATTATTTGCGCCTACAAGTTCGCTATCGCAGCTCGAATGATCAATACCACATCAATATCCCTTTTGACCGCTATTATGCGCCAGATAATAAAGCTTATGCCATCGAAACCAACGTTCGCCAGCGTACTCGCCGAAATAGTGACGATCAAGTTTATGTCGCGGTTAAAATCCGCAAGGGTAAAGGCACTATCGAAGATTTATTAATTAACGAAGTACCGATTTTGCAGTTTGTAGAAAATCAGCAAGGGCGGACCGACTAATTTATTCAGCGTGCTTGGCTAAATAGTTTTTGAGGTATTGCAAAATGGCTTGCTTATCTGTCCAGATGCCGTTGTGGAAAACGCCTTGAATGCTATAGCTGTTTTCGATCTTGTCCAAAGGGTTGTTGCTGAGCATTATCATTTCAGCATTTTTGCCTACTTCTAAAGTCCCTATTTGATCTGAGAGATTTAAAAAATTGGCAACATTAACGGTTCCAGTTTTTAGGGCTTGATAAGGCGTTAGACCCCTATCTACCATCAGTTTTAATTCTCGATGAATAGAAAAACCTGGTACATTGAATATTTGCGGGGCATCAGAGCCTAATAGGATCTTTCCATGATGTTGCTGAATGGCTTTTAATAACAGCGCACGGTAGTCCAAAAAATCTTGGCGTATGGTTTTAGGAGCATTAAAGCCTGCTTTCGCGTCAATCCAGTCCTTAACGGTTTGTGCACTAACGTACTGCATTTCAGGCCGTGCCGCTAAATCTTGACCGCTAACATCATTGGCCAAATTATCCATTAGAGTTTCAGTGGGAACTAACCATGAATCCGACTTGGCAAATTGTTTGGCGAACGCTTCAATTTTATTAGAGTCGACATAGGCAACGAAATTGATCCCAAAAAACTGCTGGTTTTGCGATTGTTTGTCGCGATGAATATCGGCAAAAAGAGGACGAAAAAATTGGTCTAAATGATCAATCGTGGCTTGCTTTTTAGCTAAGGCCAAATCCACCCCAACCTCATCAGGAATATGACCGCCAAAGGTGATGTTATGGCTATGAGCTTCATCGGCAATGGCAATAAACTCCTCGCGTGACAATCCGGGATGCAGCTTTAGAAAGTCATAACCGGCGTTAACTTGTGCCTTTACCTTTTCCTTAGCCTGTTTTACCGAATGAATAGAGTTACCGTTAAAAGAAGGCCCTGAAGTGATTAGACGCGGGCCGAGAGTGTTATTAGTTGCTAGATTATCGCGCAATTTTAAATGTGAGGGCTCACCCAGCATACCGCGAATAGTCGTGACGCCATTGATCAAATAAAGGTACAGGTAATGATCACGCGTCTGAATATTGCTCTCTCCCAAAACATGAGCGTGCATTTCGGCAAGCCCAGGCATTAAATAGTGATTAGAGGCATCAATGACATGGACAGTTTTGGGAAGTTTCAAGCTGCCGGTTTTACCTATCGCTTTGATTTTACCATTTACTATCAGCAAGTCTTGTTTAGAATCAACAGCATCAGATTTCATACTGATAAGATTAGTGTTTTTAAAAAGATAACTATCGGCAAGAATAATTTGACTAGTAAACACTAGGGTTAATAGCAGGGTTAGTTTAAATAAATTCATAGTGACCAATGGTTATTTATTCGTCTATACAGTGTATTTCAATTGCATCAACACTGCCTTGCTAACTTGTAACAAAGTTAAACGGTAATGACAGTTACTTTAGTCAGTTTTTGCGACAAAAGATATTTTCGAGAATATAAGAAAACGGCCAAACTCTTTCGAGCTTGGCCGCTTATTTGTGCTATCGTTTATTCAACCCTTCTAGTTTAGTTATTGGGTTAGTCCCAAGATAGCGCTCCCCCCGTTTGATACTCGATGACGCGAGTTTCAAAGAAGTTTTTCTCTTTCTTTAAGTCCATGATTTCGCTCATCCAAGGGAATGGGTTGGATACACCTTGGAATTGCTCTGGAAGGCCTAGCTGCGCGAGGCGGCGGTTACAGATGAAGTGTAGGTATTCTTCCATCATGCTAGCATTCATGCCTAAAACACCGCGTGGCATAGTATCGCGGGCATAGTCAATTTCTAGCTGTGTGCCTTCTAAAATCATTTGGATGACTTCCTGTTGGAACTCATTAGTCCATAGGTGTGGGTTTTCCAATTTGATTTGGTTAATCACGTCAACACCGAAGTTAAGGTGCATGGATTCGTCGCGCAAAATGTATTGGAATTGCTCGGCCACACCTGTCATTTTGTTACGACGTCCCATTGAAAGAATTTGAGTAAAGCCGCAGTAGAAGAAGATGCCTTCGGTTACGCAGTAGAAGCCGATGAGATTTCGTAGCAACTCTTGATCCGATTCTGGAGTTCCTGTTTGGAATGCGGGGTTAGAAATTCCTTTAGTGTGTTCGATGCTCCAAGCAGCTTTTTTGGCAATGCTGGGAACTTCACGGTACATATTGAAGACTTCCGACTCGTCCATCCCTAAAGATTCCACACAATATTGGTAAGCATGAGTGTGAATAGCTTCTTCGAAGGCTTGGCGCAAAATGTATTGACGACACTCAGGGTTAGTGATCAAGCGATAAATCGCTAATACCAAGTTATTGGCAACTAACGAGTCGGCGGTTGAGAAGTAACCCAGTGAGCGCATTACGATTTTACGTTCGTCGTCAGACAAGCCATTGGGATCTTTCCAAGTGGCGACGTCTTTAGTCATGTTAATTTCTTGTGGCATCCAGTGGTTAGCACAGCCATCAAGGTATTTTTGCCAGGCCCAGTCGTATTTAAAAGGTACTAATTGATTCAAATCAGCGCGGCAGTTGATCATTTTTTTATCATCAACATGAATACGCTGTGCACCCATTTCTAGCTCTTCTAAGCCTGCTGCTACGTCTAGCTTTTCTAAGCCGGCTTGGGCGCGAGCTACTGGATCGTCAATACCGGAATAGTCGGCTTTGGTTTCCTTGCTAGCTTGGATACTTGCTTGGGGTTTGGTCGCCGTAGGCGCAGGGGTTGCTTCTACCGAAGGAGCAGCGTTAGTCTCTGCTTGCGAAACTGTTTCTTGTATTGCCTGTTGCGCAGCTTCTGGATTGGCTGACGTTTTAGTTTCAGGCTGTTCGTCTTTGTTGTAGTCGTCCCAGTTGAACATAATTACCTCAGTTACGATTATTTAATGACTAGCGCTAAAAAAGAGGGGGAGAGTTCAAACAAAATCCCTCAAGAATTGTTTGAGTTCCCTAAAGTGAGAACCGTCTCCCCTAACTTTTTATTGTGCTTACTGTCGTTGTTGTCGTGGCGTTAGTGACTAATAACTAGTCGCGCCTACTTCTCTTTTGTTTTATGCCCGCCTGTTAAAAGCCCAGGCGGACGGTTTAGCCTATTGGATCGATTTTCGAATCGATAAAGTTGTCATTCTTGTTATAGCCAAGATTACTGACAAGCTTCACAATCCGGGTCGTCAATCGAACAGGCTTGTGGTGCAGCAGAGCCTACTGGCGCTGCGGCTACGGCGTTCAATTTACCATCGCTGATGGTGGATTTTTCAGTACTGGTGGCGCCCAGTGAGCGCAAGTAGTAGGTGGTTTTTAAGCCACGGAACCAAGCCATGCGATAAACCATATCCAGTTTCTTACCCGAAGGTTCGCTCATGTAGAGGTTTAGCGATTGTGCTTGGTCAATCCACTTTTGGCGACGGCTGGCTGCTTCGACGAGCCACTTCGGCTCGATTTCAAAAGCAGTCGAGAATAAATGTTTCACTTCATCAGGAATGCGGTCGATTTGGGTTAAGCTACCTTCGTAGTATTTCAAATCATTAACCATGACTTTATCCCACAAGTTACGGGCTTTAAGCTCGTTCACCATGTAAGGGTTCACCACCGTGAATTCGCCTGACAAGTTCGATTTTACATACAAGTTTTGGTAAGTCGGCTCAATCGACTGAGAAACGCCAGTGATGTTGGAGATGGTTGCGGTTGGGGCTATCGCCATCACGTTCGAGTTACGCATTCCGACGGTAGTCACGCGTTCGCGCAGTCCGTCCCAATCCATAGTTTGGCTTTGGTCGACTTCGATAAAATCACTGCCGCGCTCGTCAATTAGTTTCTGCACTGAGTCAATGGGCAAAATACCTTGTGACCATAGCGAACCTTCATAGGTTTCATAGGAACCTCGCTCTTCGGCGAGATCGGTCGAAGCCTGAATGGCGTAGTAAGAAATCGCTTCCATCGCGCGATCGGCAAACTCAACCGCTGCGTCCGATGAATAAGGCAAGCTTTGTAGATACAAAGCATCTTGGAAGCCCATCATGCCAAGGCCGATAGGGCGATGACGCATATTGGATGCTTTAGCCGTTTCGACGGGATAGAAATTGATATCAATCACGTTATCCAGCATACGCACCGAAGTGGTCACGGTTTTTTCCAGTTGCTCCAAATCCAACTTGCCATCTTTCATGTGCTTAGGCAGGTTAACCGAGCCTAAGTTACAAACCGCAATTTCTTCTCGCGCTTTAGTATTCAGCGTAATTTCGGTACACAAGTTAGAGCTGTGAACCACGCCAGCGTGTTGTTGTGGTGAACGCACGTTACAAGGATCTTTAAAGGTGATCCAAGGGTGGCCAGTTTCGAACAACATGGACAACATTTTGCGCCATAGATCTTTGGCTTGGATGGTCTTGGCAGTTTTTAGTTTGCCGTATTTGGCCATCTCTTCGTAGTATTCGTAACGCTCTTCAAACGCTTGCCCATATAGATCGTGCAAATCCGGTACTTCGTGTGGGCTGAATAACGTCCACTCGCCATCGATCGAGACACGCTTTAAAAATAGATCTGGAACCCAGTTAGCCGAATTCATATCGTGGGTACGACGGCGATCATCACCAGTGTTTTTACGCAGTTCTAAGAACTCTTCGATATCGCTGTGCCAAGTTTCTAAATAAGCACAAACTGCACCTTTGCGCTTGCCGCCTTGGTTAACCGCAACAGCAGTATCGTTGGCGACTTTTAAGAAAGGTACAACACCTTGCGACTTGCCGTTAGTGCCTTTGATGTAGGCACCAAGGCTGCGTACGGGCGTCCAGTCGTTGCCAAGACCGCCGGCAAATTTCGATAAAAGGGCATTGTCTTTAATGGCGCTGTAGATACCGTCTAAGTCATCAGGAACATTGGTCAAGTAGCAGCTAGAAAGCTGTGGACGCAAGGTGCCTGAGTTAAACAAGGTTGGCGTCGAGCTCATATAGTGGAAGCTCGATAGGTTGTTGTAGAATTCGATAGCTCTTGCTTCGCGATCGTCTTCGCGTACCGCAAGCCCCATACAAACACGCATCCAGAATACTTGTGGCAATTCGATACGGGTTTCGTCTTTATGGATAAAGTAGCGATCGTATAAGGTTTGAATACCAAGGTAGGTAAACTGCATATCGCGCTCAGGCTTAATCGCAGCCGCTAGGCGCTCTAAGTCGAAAGATAACAATTCAGGGCTTAACAATTCGTGCTCTACCCCAAGTTGCAAGTAAGCTTTAAAGGCTTGCGGGTAGATGTTGGCCATTTCCGCTTGGGTCGCGCGTTTGGCAACGCCTAAGGCTTGCAAAGCTTCGGTGCGGATCGAATCCATCAATAGGCGAGCAGTAACATAGGTATAGTTTGGCTCATTTTCGATCATGGTTCGTGCAGTCATCACCATGGCTTGATAAACGTCTTTAATAGCGACGCCATCGTAAAGGTTGCGCATGGTTTCTTTGATGATGGCTTCAGGATCCACATCGTCTAAATCTTTACAGGCTTCCAATACCACCGTATGCAAGCGTTGCACATCTAGCGGTCGCTGAGAGCCGTCTTCGACCGTGACCACATATTGGTGATCGCCAACAATAGCGTCCAATTTAGCGCTATCACGCTCGGCGCGCTCTTTAGCTCTTTGCTCGCGATACAAAACGTAAGCGCGGGCAATTTTTTGCTCACCATTACGCATTAAAGCTAATTCCACTTGATCTTGAATGTCTTCAATGTGGATCGTGCCGCCTGCAGGCATCCGGCGTTTGAAAGCTTCGGTGATCATCTCCGTTAGCTTTTTAACCGTTTCATGTACCCGACCGGAAGCTGCTGCTGCGCCGCCTTCAACTGCGAGGAAGGCTTTTGTCATGGCTACTTCGATTTTGGACCCCTCATAAGGCGTTACCTTACCATTGCGTCGAATAACGCGAATTTCCCCGGGCTTGGTTGCCTGAATTTCAGGGTGATTGCTGCTTAATGGTGCAGTATGCTCTTTATTCATTTCAGTGACTTTGCCAGCCTCTTTACCAACCTCTGTTTCCATTGCTCCTCCGCGAACCTCTCTCTTTAGCTTTGCTTTTTATAGGATTGCATTTTTTTGGCTTCACCTTTTTCACTTTGCTTTTCCACTTTAAATGCTGCTCAATATGGTTAGCGAGCGGTATTTTATCCTTTTATTATGCTGGTTTACTGCCAGCATAATTAGGCTGTTTTTTAAGCAAAAATGAAGCTTGTTGTGAATTTTGTAACGAAAGATCAAGAAGTTAGCATAACGTCTTGACTGAAACTCTCGGACTCATGCTCGACAATACCCATATCTGGTGTTACAAAATGACACAGATACAAGATAGTGCGTTTTTATGCCCTTGGCAAGAGCATATCTTGGGGAATTTGCTGTGGATAATTTGTGGGAAAAATTGAGTAGGGCGCAAAGCCTTGAACGGCTTGGTCTGGCGTTTTGTCAAGCGTTAAAAATTATTTTTCAGTGTCGGAAAATTTTACAGTTCAATGCGGTTTGGATACACGATCAAGTGTTTAACGTCTAAATCTAGCCCTATATCTTGGGTTAGAGGGTAATCGTGATGGCTGGCGAAAAGGGCCTTTAGAACCTCTTTATTGGCGAGTTCTAACTCATATTCGATGATTGCCCCTCGAAACACCTTATGCAGCACTCTAGCGCGCAGAGAGGAGCTAGGATTGGGGGTAATATCGTCAGGCCGCATCAACACTAAAACCGTCTCATGATCAGCAAATTGGTATTGGCCAGGGGTTTGCTCTGGCAAAGAGTGATGCTCAGGCTTGGCTTCGCCATGGGTAAACGAATAGTTATCGATATTAGCGATAGGAAAGTCACCCAAAACCGTACTGACAATGGGGGTTTGATCTTCGGAGTGTTCTTCTTGACTCATGTCCTTGTGAATTACGCCGCTAATAAAATGGCCATCACCAATAAAACTGGCGATCTGCGGATCGGCGGGCTGATGGTACAAATTATAAGGAGTATCCCATTGCAATAACTGGCCTTGGTGCATGACGCCAATATAGTCGGCCATGGCAAAGGCTTCTTGTTGATCGTGCGTTACCAACAGCGAAGCTATGCCTTGAGCTTTTAGCAGCTGCTTTAGCTCGCGGGCCAGTGCTCGGCGCAAATGAGTATCCAAGCTCGAAAAGGGTTCATCGAGTAAAATCAGCTTAGGTTTTGGCGCTATGGTTCTGGCGAGCGCGACTCGCTGCTGCTGGCCACCTGAAATTTGGTGCGGGAAGCGCTCCCCAAGACCGGCTAAACCGACCAACTCTAAACATTCTTCGATACGCTGGGTTTTAGCATGGCGTGATAATTCACGCAGGCCGAAACCAACATTGTCAGCAATCGATAAGTGCGGGAAAAGAGCATGATCTTGAAACACTAACCCTAAATGGCGCTTCTCTGGTGGAACCATCGCGCTTGGACTGGAGCACACCTGATCGTGAATAGTGATGATGCCTTGATAAATGGGCTCTAAACCAGCGATGGCACGCAATAGGGTGGTTTTGCCACAACCGCTGGGGCCAAGTAGGCAAGCGCTTTCGCCAGGTTTTAATTGAAGGCTAATACCTTCGACCACCATTTGCTCGTCATGGCGACACTCTACCGATTGTAAATCGAGTACAAATTCAGGGGGCATAGGTTAGCTTAATAGTGCGATTGATTATCATTTGCCGTTATTGTAACTGTCAATCAAGCAGTTGCCTAGTTCTGCTGAATATAAGGCGGGTTTTATCGCTTAGTGGTGGCACTTTTAGGCGACAGACGGCTTGAAATCCGTATAATAGCGTCCATTATTTAAGTTGTATCTAGAACTATTTTTTGAGGAATACCATGAGTGATAATGCTGTAAACGAGACTGTCGAGCAAATTAAGAAGCAAATTGCTGATAATAAGGTGGTGCTTTATATGAAAGGTTCACCGAAATTGCCTATGTGCGGTTTTTCGGCACAAGCGGTGCAGGCTTTGATGCAGTGTGGTCACGAGTTTGCTTATGTGGATATTCTACAAAACCCTGATATTCGTGCCGAACTACCTAAATATGCCAACTGGCCGACGTTTCCGCAGCTGTGGATTGATGGCGAGTTGCAAGGTGGCTGCGACATTATTTTGGAAATGTATCAGGCGGGTGAATTGCAACAGGTTCTGGATGAGTCTTACGGCAAGGCAGGGCAAGCATAGTAGCGCTAAACTAACTGTTTGCTGTTGCTCTACTACCGATTGGTTTGATAAAAAAGCCCAAGTGTTACTTGGGCTTTTTTGTGGGCAGAATTAATGCTTGGTTGTGCTCTGCTCAAGATAATAGGATAGGGGCTCCGGGCGACCATAGTAAAAGCCTTGAATAAAGTGGCAGTTTAGATCGCACATGGTTTCCAATTCAGTTTGCGACTCAACGCCTTCCGCTACCACTTTGATTTGTAACTTATGAGCCAAGTTAATTACCGACTCTACGATACAAAAAACGGTGGGTGATTTTTGGATATTGCTAACAAAACTGCGATCAATTTTGAGTACATCCACATTAAACTCTTTTAAGTGAGTCAGAGAAGAGTGACCTGTACCAAAGTCATCTAAAGCGACCCTAAAACCAAGGGCTTTTAATTTTACTATGGTCTCGTTGGCGCTCACGGGGTTGGTAATCAAAGCTGTCTCGGTGATTTCTAAAACAATGTTTTCAGGATTAATCTGATACTGCGAAATAATGTTTTTCAAATCCGTTAAAAACTTTGGACGGTGTAGTTGTTGTGGTGATAGGTTTAAAGATAAGTATTGCAAACTGCTACCAGGCTGTTTACTGAGCTGATTAAACATAGGCTTAACCGCTTTGACTTGCTGTAGAAAAATACTGTCAATTAGACCAGAACGCTCGGCGATAGGCATAAACTGAGCCGGGGATATCATTTGTTCTTCTTCATCTATCCATCGAGCAAGAACTTCATACGCGGTTACTTGGCCGGTTTGTGGATCAACAATTGGCTGTAAGAAAGGATGGATCTGTCTTTTATCAATGGCATATTTCAAGCTCACTTCCATTTCAACCCGGTTATGTTGCTGATTGAGTAAGTCAGCATTAAAAACTTGATAACCAGCCGCACCACGTTTTTTGACTTGATACATGGCAGCATCAGCAAATTTAATAAGCTCGCTCATATCATCAGAATGTTCTGGGTAGTATGTTATGCCCAGAGAAACTGAGATGATAACTTCATGTTCAAGCACGGAGAAAGAGTGTTTAAATCGCTGTAGCAATCTGTTGAGCAATTGCTCGCTATAATCGACTAGGTTTATAGAATCGATTACGGGTATAAATAAACAAAATTCATCACCGCCAAACCTTGCCGCTATTTCATCGTCGTTAAGTTCATCGTTAAGTAGCGAAGCAACTTTTTTAAGTAGCTCATCCCCCATTTGGTGCCCATAAAAGTCATTCACTTTTTTGAAGTCATCTATATCAAGATAAATAATGGCAAACTCTTGTGAGCGGTCATTTTTTAAACTCAGGTTTAATCTCTCGATAAAAAATGCACGATTAGGAAGTCCTGTTAGTGAGTCGTAATAGCTCATTTGCTTGAGTTGATTTTCGTAATTTTTACGCCGAGAGATATCCTTAAAGGTGCAAACGTATTCGTTTTCAAAATGGTGTCGAGGTTGTTCTAATTGATCAACGGTCATATCGATAGGAAAGGTATGACCAGATTTGCTTTGAGTAAAGGTTTCTCCTTGCCAATAACCTTTGCGTTCTAGAGCTGTTAGTAAGCGCTGTTTGAACAGAGGCGACTGAGATTCGGAAATGGCAAAAGAAAAGTCCTGTCCGATGGCTTCTTGCTCATTAAATCCGGTAATATTCTGATAAGCTTTGTTTACTGCGACAACTTCACCTTCGTCACTAATAATGCATATTGCATCTGAAGTACTATTAAAGATGTGCTCAGTAAACTTTAGTTGTTGACTATTTTCTTCTAGCATTTCAATGTGCTCTTTTTTACTTCTTATATACCAGTAGACTAAGCCAAACAGCAATAATGTATACACCAAGTAAGCTAGAGAACTTTGCCACCAAGGAGGCGTTATGGTAAATCCAAATGGGGCTATATCTCCCCAGTTTTTATGATCATAACTGGCTCTAACTTCAAGCTGATATTGCCCTGGCGATAAATTGAACAGATCCAAAGCTTGCGAAGCTCCAGTGGTATTTCTCCACTTATTTGCATGGCTTGCAACACGGTATTGATAGGCTATATCTTGAGAAAACGGTTGATTTAGAGGATTAATTTCTAAGCCTAAGTTGTTGTGGTTATAAGCTAACTCTATAGCGGATGGCTGGTTCTTTTTAAGATTCAGGTTATAGGGAGTCTCTGAATAGACGATAATATTATCAAATGCAACTTTGGGTTTGGAGTAGTGAGTAAAAACCGAGTTGTCATTAAAAGAAATTACTGCATCGGATTTGAGCAGGTAGTTTTTACCCTCCATATTTAAGGCTTTAGTAAAAGTCTGGTGTTTATTATATTGTTCTAACAGCGGTATGGCTTGATAAGCATAATTTTCAGGGTTGAATAAGAAAACACCCTCATTAGCCGTTAGTAAAATTTGCTCAGAGTGCTTCGTTGCTGAGTGAATGTGTCTTATTATCTGATGATGCTTGTGACTTAATGTATGCTGCTCTAAAACCGCTAGGCTATTGGGATCCAGTTGTAATACACCGTTATCACTTGCGATCCATAAATAGCCATTGTTAAGTAGGGCTTGATTAAAGCGTTTAGCTATGTGGTTATAATTAGATTTTTGTTCAATAACTCCTGTTTTTTTATCAATCTTAGCGATAAATGAATGAAGACCGATGGCTAGAATTGAATCTTGAAGATCAATTAATTGGAGATAGTTTTCATTATGAGTATTCGCAACTAGCGTATACTCAGAGCTTTGTTGATTAGGGATGATTTTTGTTTTGGTATGATAGATTCCCGAGTGAGTAGCTAGCCATATAACGTTAGAGTTATCTTTAAAAAGGTCGTAGACGTGAGCTATTTCTCTTTCACCAAAAATGATACTACCCAATAAGGAGCCATCGAGTGAAGTAATAAAAACTCCATGATCCGTTCCTGCATAAATTAGATCATCTAATCGATGTAGCGACAAAATGGTACCGCTTATGCCTTCTACTTTTTTGAATGTAGGAGTAACTCCTTCAGTGTGAGAAGCGATTAATAATCCTTTCTGGCCTCCCAGCCATAGGCTGTTATTAGTACTTATAAAAGCTATGGGACTATAATTTGTAATGGTTCGGTTTTGAATTATTTGGGTTTTTATGGCAGTGACACTAGAGCTTGAATTGATCTTTCTTTCCAAAGCCGATTCATCCCCAGCAAGCCAAATATTACCCTGTAAGTCTTTTTTAATTCTGTAGTAAGTGTTTGCAGATACTGAAAGGTGATCCAAAGGATCTTTAGTATAATTAACTAGCTGATTATTATAATAACGAATAACCCCATGCCTGTAGGTGCTCAGAAAAACATCCTTTTTTGTGTTTATATGAATATCTAGAACACTTATGACCGGACCATATTGTTTTTCTAATGAGTAATCTGCTAGATGAACAATCTCTTTGCTATCTAATGTATATTTGTATAAAGCTTCCCTACCAGCCAAAAATAGCTCTTTTTCATGATACTTTAAACGTGGAAAAATTAGGGGAGAAATTGATGTGTTAAGTACTTGAGTTAAATTTCGGTCTAATTCAATAACGCCATATTCAGAAGTCGATAGGTAAACACTATTTTCCGCTAGTTCGATATCATAAATTCGCGGCTTCTTGCTTTTACTTAAAAAGCTGTTAACGATTGGAGCTAATCGGTATTCTTTGGTCTCTTTATCAAGAAAGTAAAGCCTGTTATTGGCGGTAAAAACAAGCAGTTGATTCCGATCAAAATCAAGAATTTTTTTGATGATCACTTTGTTACGAATACCGTCGGTAATTAAAGGGTATTCCACAGTTTCTTCAAGCTGATAATCAAAGCGAAGAATGCTATTTCGGCTGGTAGCTAGCCACAAATAGTTTTTATCTTTTAAGATTTGTAAAATAAAATTAACCGACTTATCGAGGCCGGGGAGTTGGCTGTAATCTTTTGTCCGAGCGCCATTCAAGCGCTTAAGGCCATTGTTGGTCGCCAACCAAAGATAGCCATCTTCTGTTGAGGCTAGGTCATAAATAATGGTGGCATCAAGATCTATCTGTTTTCCAATCGTCTCAAATTGATTAGCTGAAGTAATATTAGAGCATAAGAATATGAGTCCAATGTACGCTAATACCATTGGATTGAGGTTTTTTTTCCTTCTTTTATTAGTATCCATTTCTAATTTATTATGTAATTAGCTTTTCTTTTTTAAGCATCATTAGCAGAAAAACTAGTATCAATGTACTCCAATATCGGCTAAAAGGTCAAACCTTAGTACTGATATTCACAATAATCATATAGGCGTGTTTAAGGAGTTAGCATCACCATGAGTTCAGACTATTACTATAAGGCGTAAATAAAATTGATGCTATGAACAAGCTATGCTTTATAATTATTTTGTCAAAATTTTACAAAAGGCTATTGGGTTTAAAGTTAAAAATAGAAAACCATATCCATATAATCGATGTTAGTTATTGCACATAGAGGAGCGTCAGGCCACTACCCTGAAAACACTTTACTTGCTATTGCCAAGGCGTTAGAGGCGGGCTGTGATGGTATTGAATTTGACGTGCAAAATGTTGGCGAGCAGCTGATGGTTTTTCACGATGAAACTCTGGAGCGGACCACTAATGGTAAGGGAAGACTAAGCGACTATTCTTTTAACCAATTGCGCCAGTTGGATGCGGGGCTTGGGCAACGGATCCCAACTTTGCGTGAAGTACTGGATTTAATTGGCGATCAGGCCTTTATCAATATCGAGCTTAAAGGGCAAGATACTGCTAATTTAGTCGTAAAGCTACTTAAATTACTGGCTTACGAACAAGAGCTGCACCAATCAAGTCCTTGCGGTTATAGTCATTATCCTTGGCGACAACAATCGCAATTTATCGTTTCATCCTATCACTTTTCGGAATTGTATCTAGCTCGTCAGCTTGAACCTGAGTTACAACTGGCAGTGATTGCCGATAAGCGGATGCCAATAGCCTTAGAGTTTGCTAAAGACATTGGCGCTTATTCGTTTCATCCAAGTTTAGCTGAGGTTAACAAACAGTTGGTGCGTCAAGTACAAGCCGCCGGTATGCGACTCTTTGTGCATACGGTGAATACTTTGGATGAGATTAAACGTATGCAACAATTAGGCGTTGACGGAGTCTTTACCGATTATCCTAGTCGAGACTTAATCAAAGCCTTATAGCTAAGGTTTACAAAAAAGATTTAGTTAAGGATTAAGACGTTTGAGTCTTTTTCCAAGCAGCTAACACTTTAGCTTCTTTGTCGGCTTTGATCCCTGCGCGCAATTGTGCTTGTCGCTCTTCAGGTAGAGTAGTAAACCAATCATAGGTATCTTGAATAATGGTTTTTAAAGGCCGCTGTTTTAAACCATTTGCATAAGCTTTTTTTGAGCTCATGGTGCCGGCGCCCGCAAAGTTGCCTTTGGGTGGAAACCAGGTAGGCATTTCGCCCCAGGGTGTAACGGAGTGTTTTTCCAGAAACTGAGTTGGCACCCAAACCAAATTAGCTTTGGGGTTTAAAGTCATTTTACAGTTAGTCAGCAGCTCACCAATGGTCATATCGCTACCATTGGACTGTGCATTAAAGACGCCAGATACTTTTTTATGTGCCAAATGAATGGTCCATTCGGCCAAATCACGCACATCAATAATTTGAATAAAGTCGTTACCTTCGCTAGGGCACAGGACGTCACCGCCTTTCGCAATGCGGACGGGCCAATAAGTAAAGCGGTCAGTTTTATCGCCAGGGCCAACGATTAAGCCGGGGCGAATAATCGTGACTTTGTCACCGAGTCGATCGACTGCAGCTTTTTCACAAAGTGCTTTCAACGGGCCGTAGGTTTCGCCAGTGACATCTTCAGTAGAGGGATCGTCGATGGTACCAACCGCTGTCGTTTCATCCATGTTTGTCTTGCTCCAATCGCCATAAACGGAAATGGTAGAAATAAAAATGTATTGGCCAATAGTCTCGCCAACCTGATCGAGTAACATATTGACAACTCGCGGATAGTAACTGGAAGTATCAATGACGAGGTCCCACTGAGTGCCTTTTAATTGCTCAATATCCTGCGTTTTTCGATCACCTTTAATCAATGGAAGGGAGGCTAATAATTCTGGGTAAAGCACTGGCTTGGTTTTACCACGATTAAACAGAGTGACTTTATGACCAGCATCAACCGCCGCTTTAACCGTATGGGGGCCAAGAAAGCCCGTACCACCCATAAAGAGGATCTTTAGTGGTTTGTGGCTTTTGGGAATAAGGTTCGCGGCCTGACTACTAGCGGCTAAGCCTGCCGAAGTGATAAGCGAGGTTTTGATAAACTGACGACGACTGGACATAAGCGCTTCCTGATAATCTGCATAGAAAAGGGTGGTTTAACCCTAGCAACTCAGACCTAACTCGGCAAATGACAAACTGTAAATAAATATTGCACCGGCTGACTGATGGTCTATTGCTAATTATGAATATGCTGTAAAGATTAAGTAAAGCGGTTTCAGTTTTGTTTGTAAGCAAGCGTTGAATTGATTAGAGTGAAAGCACTTTACTAAATAAAGGAATTGATTATGAAGCCGTTTTGGAACTCCCTAGTTAAGTCTTTGCGCTTAGTTATTTCTGGTTTATTTCTAAGTACGATTAGCAGTATGGTCGTAAGTATCAGTTTTGCCGATGAGAAAACCATTCCAGAAGTTAACGCCGCAAAACAAAAAGCGGTGTTGGTAACCGGCGCTACTTCCGGTATTGGTAAAAATATTGCCATGACCTTAGCCGATAAAGGTTATTTTGTGTATGCCGGCGCTCGTAAGCAAAAAGATATAGACGCTTTAAATGCGATTAACAATGTGCAAGCGGTAAAACTGGATGTTACCAAACAAAGTGATATTGATGCTGCGGTTGAGTTTATTCAAACACAAGAGCGCGGACTTTATGGGCTGGTGAATAATGCTGGAGTTGGAGTTTTTGCACCACTTATTGAAATTTCAGAAGAAGATATGCAGTTTCAGATGGATGTGAACCTATTTGGCCCTTACCGCGTTACTAAAGCCTTTGCGCCTATGATTATCGAAAGTAAAGGTCGTATCAGTACTATCGGTTCGATTTCAGGCGCCAATGCCAGTCGCTTTTTTGGTGCTTATTCTATGAGCAAATTTGCAGTTGAGGCGTTTACCGAATCTCTAGCACAAGAGATGGCCAAGTTTGGGGTTGGCGTTAGTGTGGTAGAGCCCGGCAATTACAACTCTAAAATTGCGGCCAGTGCGCTCAAGCGAATGGAAAAAAATGCCAAGAAAAATTTCAAAAGTTTATACCAACAAGAGTTTCAAGGATTATCAAAATACTTAACCGGCGATCGCTCGCGTTTTAAAGAGCCAGATGATGTTTCCGCAGCTGTCATGGATGCACTTTTTAGTGAGACACCAAAAACGCGCTATATGGTAGTGCCGGTTGCAAGTGAGGGCGAATGGGCGCTTCGAGGCATGATAAAGCGTATGGTGCAGATGAATCATGCACATCAATTTAGTTTATCGCGCGATCAATTGATCGAAATTTTAGATCAAGAGTTAGGAAAATTGCAGCCAAACTCAAAAGCCCCTGCTCAATAAAATGACTTTTAGTTCTAATCACATAACTCGCTTTATCGATCGTATCGCTAAGGTTCATCCTAATGAACTTAAAGCAACCATTATTTCTTTTGCCATTATATTTATCTTAATGGCGTCTTATTTTGTCTTGCGGCCAGTGCGCGATGCGATGGCCAGCGATTGGTCCGATAGCGAAGTGAGTTTTTTATGGAATTTGCAATTTTTTATCAGCGCTCTAATCGTTTCTGTTTATGGTTTTATCATTTCAAAGATTCATTTCAGAAATGTTGTACCGCTGGTGTACAGTGCTTTCGCCTTAAGCTTTTTAGGCTTTTATTTTTTAACGCCGTTATATTCTGATCCTACTTTTGTCGAAAAAAGTTTTTATATTTGGGTGAGCGCTTTTAGTTTGTTCCATGTTTCGGTGTTTTGGAGTTTTATGGCCGATACGTTTTCCAAAGAACAATCCAAACGAGTATTTTCGGTTGTTGCGGCAGGAGCCAGTTTAGGTGCGATAGTTGGTCCTTCGATCCCTACTTTATTTGCCGACAGGTTGGGCTTGGATAACTTAATGTTAATTGCAGCGATGGGTTTAATTTTAGTGGTGCCGTTAGTGATTTATATGTACCGACTTAAGTCCAGTGAGCTACACAACGAAGCTGTTAGTGCCGATCTTAGCGAAGCCAAACTCAAAGCCCAGTGGTGGACCGGCTTTAAAGCGATTGCTACCAACAAAACGTTACTGGCGATTAGTGCTTTTATTTTGCTGTACGTCTTTATTAGCTCTTTTGTATATTTCGAGCAGAAAAATTTATTAGCCGACTATTCGCGCGCCGACAGGGCGCAGATTTTAGGCGGTATCGATTGGATCACCAATAGCCTAACCTTTGTTTTAGCTTTTTTTGTTACAGGCAGATTAACCACGCGACTTGGTATGGCGGCTACCTTAGCTTTAGTTCCGTTTATTATAATGATTGGTATGATTGTTTTGGCTTTTGCGCCGATTATAGTAGTCTTGCTGGCACTGCAAGTGACGCGGCGAGCAGGAAACTATGCCATCACTCGACCGGCACGTGAAATGCTATTTACTGAGGTTAGTGCTGATGAACGTTTTAAGGCTAAGCCAGTGATTGATATTGTGGTTTACCGTGGCGGCGATGCGGTGAGCGGCTCCATCTTTGCATTCTTAAGCGAAGGATTAGGACTAGGTTTGGCTGCGATTTCGTTGGTCGGTGCGGCAGTGGCGGCAGCTTGGGGTTCTTTAGCCGTATACCTTGGGCGTCAATACGATGGAGTAAAGTCTTTGCTGTCCAAGACAAAAGGGGCTTAATTAGCAAGGGATTAACCCAACCTTGGAACTATCCACCATTCCCGTTTTCACGGGAGTGGCGAAAATGTTCAGTGTCTATTAGTCTTGTCTTACGCCTGATGATAAACCAACGTATCTAGTTACCATCCTCGTGCATTTTCTCTGCCAAGTAGTTTTGAATACCCATTTTGTCGATTAATCCCAGTTGCGTTTCAAGCCAATCGACGTGTTCTTCTTCGCTTTCTAAAATATGCTTGAGTAAATCACGACTAACGTAATCGCGAACTTGTTCACAATAGACGATACCATCGCGCAAATCCGGGAGCGCATCCAGCTCTAGCGCTAGGTCGGCTTTAAGCATTTCTTCGGTGTCTTCGCCGATGCGCAATTTTCCCAGATCTTGCAGATTTGGTAAGCCTTCTAAAAATAAAATACGCTCGATAAGCATATCAGCATGTTTCATCTCATCTATCGACTCGTTGTACTCATGATCCGCCAGTTCTTTTAGCCCCCAATCTTTGTACATCCGAGCATGTAAAAAGTATTGGTTAATGGCAACTAGCTCATTACCCAAAACTTTGTTTAAAAACGCGATAACTTTTTTATCACCTTTCATATCAGTTCCTTATTTTGATGAGATTTATTATTTTATCTTACGCCTAAGGATTGGCCTTTACAAGCAAGAATGCTTATAACCTGTTGATTCTAAAGGATAAATGTAAGAGGTTCTCATTTGTACCAAATTCTTATTTACAAATAAGAATAGCTTAGATTCAGTAGTGAACAGAGGCTAATAAGCTACAAATTTATGGCTAATAACAACAATAAAGCGCCTAAAGCTCCGAAAAAGTTCAGAAAAGGCTCAGAAAAAGCAGAAATTTATAAAAGTATTGGGGAGTTAGAGTGCCGGAACCGCTAAATCGAAATTTAACGCCGCCTGCTCTTGCCTAAAATCGCGCAAAATTTGTCGCGCATCTTTAGCGCACTTGCCGCATTGAGTCGCAACGCCTAATTCATTATTCAAACAGCGCATAGTGTTGCAGCCGCTTTGGGCAGCTTGGCGGATTTGTTTGTCGGTGACAGCTTTACAAAGGCAAACGTACATAAATCGAACTAAATTAGGGTAGAACACAATTGATAATGCGAATTGTACGCAAATGCGAATGATTGTCAATAACTTGGTTGGCCAAAATTCAGAAAATTACGAGAATATGGATAGGCTAATTCAATAGAAATATTCTATTAGTGCCATAGCTAAGTACCAGTAAACTAAAAATTTAAAAGATTTTCATTGAACTCAAGGCTATAATCCCCATCTGAAATTTGCACAGATTTTTAATTTAATCGAAATTCAACAATCCACTGGAGGATTATCATGGGCGTATTAGTTAGCCGTAAAGCACCAGACTTCACAGCTCCAGCCGTACTTGGCAATGGCGAAATCGTAGATAACTTTAACTTCGCGGAAGCCACCAAAGGCAAGCCAGCAGTAGTATTCTTCTACCCGCTCGATTTTACTTTCGTTTGTCCTTCTGAGCTTATCGCTTTCGACAAGCGCCTTGGCGAATTCCAAAAGCGTGGTATTGAAGTGATCGGTGTTTCAATCGATTCGCACTTCTCGCACAACGCTTGGAGAAACACAGCAATTAATGATGGCGGTATTGGTCAAGTAGGCTACACCCTAGTAGCGGACATGAAGCACGAGATTTGCCAAGCATACGACGTAGAGCATCCAGCAGAAGGTATCGCCTTCCGCGCGTCTTTCTTAATCGACCAAGAAGGCGTGGTTCGTCACCAAGTAGTCAATGACCTACCATTAGGTCGTAACGTTGACGAAATGTTACGTATGGTTGACGCACTACAATTCCACGAAGAGCATGGCGAAGTATGCCCAGCAGGTTGGAATCAAGGCGATAAAGGTATGGATGCGACTCCGGATGGCGTAGCAAAATACTTATCTGAAGAAGCCGACAAACTATAAATAACTAGTTAAATTGTCCAATGTCATTGTTGCGAGAATATTTTCGTATTCAACGACCTAGATGGTCGCTTCCGTAGAAAATAATTCTCGCGCCGCGAACTTGAACAATTTTCCTGCGTTATTGGAAATTTAAGAAGCCGCATTAATTTGCGGCTTTTTTATCTTTGAAATTCCTGCGGAAGCAGGAATCCACTTTGAGGTTTGTGTAATTGAAGATAGGTTTCTCTAAAGAAATTCCCAATCGACTCCTGCTTAGGCAAGATTTTCTATTGTAGGTTGGGGTGAGCTTGCGAACCCCAGCACAAAACGAAATAGCGGCTATTATTCTTTGTTAGGCTTTATGCTTCACCCGAACCTACGGTTATTGTTTATGCATATACAACACAAGAAAAATCGGGAGAAAATGTGGGGTCACTTTCTGATACTTTTATGAAAAGCTTTTGTAGTAAGCTTTTATGATAACTAAAATTTTCTTCTAAATTATGCTTATTGAAGTCATTAAATTTTAGAGGAGTTATATTTGATAGGAAGTCTTTCTTCAACTCTTCCATATCATCTGCTTTGGCCCAGATCTGCGCGCTTCCTTTTTCGACTATTGCTATCTTATAGTCTTCAGGACCAGTTAATATAGCTAATCTAGGTATGGTTTCATTTTGTTCATTTTCTGTAGTGTAAGTAAACATCCAATTAGATGTTTTAATCCAAAACTCTTTATGTGTATATGGCATTGGAGATGCCATTAGTTCGTCCTTTAAGTAATTAGCGTATTCTATAATTTGATTTGTATTTATTATTTCTTCTTCCTGCAGAAATAATTTAAGCTCGTGGATGAATGGTACATAACCGCTGGCAGTAATAAAACCATTACCCCAATCGATAATTTTTTCAACCTCATCAGAAAGAACCTCATGTCTGTTATCATCTAATAAGAGAACATCCCTTTTATCAGCAGCTAGTATTATGTAGCTGTCCAAATGTATTCCCACAAGCATTGTCATAACTTATTTCTCCATCCCTATATATTTTTCATGTTGCTGTATTCTGTCCATCCAAGCATTAATCGCTGGATAATCTGATAAGTCAAAGCCACCTTCGTGGGCGACATGAGTATAAGCGTAGAGGCTGATGTCGGCGGTGGAGAGTTGTTCGCCAATTAGATGCGGGGTTTGCTGAAGTTGCTGCTCCATAACTTGAAGCGCTTTATGACCGCCTACTTGTTTCGATTCATATTCGGCTTTGCGATCTTCGGGCAGGCCAAGGTATTTATTGATAAAACGAGCAACCGCGATAAAAGGTTCATGGCTGTATTGTTCGAAAAATTGCCATTGTTGGACTTGGCCGATTTGCCAAGCATCGGTTGGCATCAGTTCGGTGTCATGAGCTAGGAAGTTAATAATGGCGTTAGATTCCCATAAGGTTTGTCCGCTATCCAGCTCTAAAGTTGGTGTTTTGGCATTGGGATTTTTAGCTTTAAATTCATCAGTTCTGGCGTCGCCTTTAAGCAAATCCATGCTAACCCACTCATGCTCAATCTCGAGTAGGGCGCAGGTGAGCGCTACCTTGTAGCAGTTGCCGGAAATAATATCACCATAAATTTTCATTAGCAGTTCCTTGGTTTTTTAACGCTTACCAAAGTTTAATCGCAGTTATTCTAGCCATAACTATTTTTTAGTCACAGCTATCTTTATGTACAAATTTAATCAATCTTAACGGGATCAAGTGTTCCTCATCATCGCCTTCCATTGCTGGGCGCATGGCGAATTCGGCATGGAGTTCCACCATGATTTTTTGTCCGACTTGCTCCACCAGCGATAAATAGGTTCGTTCGAGTTGTAAACCATCCGCTTCTGATGCGACTGGATAACGCTTGCCGGTGGCACAATCGGTAAAAATGGCTGCGTCGGCCATATATTGATAGAGTCCGATAACTTTATTACCAGCGAGTTTGTTAGCGGATTCAGTCGCGTTGACTTTAGTTTTTGTTGAGTTTTGCGGCTTGCTCATTACTTTTGATCCATTGCTGGCGGTATCTTTTGGTGCTTTCTTGGAGGCTTCATCTAACGTTTCTGTGGTTTGCTGTCCGGCAACCGACTCGGTTGCATGATTGGATTTATCGGAAGCGGCTTTTTGATCGGAGCAAGCGCCAAGCAATGTAAAGCTTACAAAAACCGCTATTAAGTAGCTATTGTTCATAATTATTCCTGTTGGTTTTCGGCAGATCCGCTATCGGCTGGATTCTGCTGTTGGTAAATTTTAATGGTTACTTGGCCTTGGGTGTCTATACTGGCGCGGTACATGCCTGCGGTATTGAAACTCATCATGATATTACCAGCCTTGTCCAAACCGACCACGCCGCCATCGCCACCCATGGCTTTGAGTTTTTGCTGAATCACTCGATCGGCGGCTTTATTGATGGTTAAACCTTGGTACTGCATTAAGGCACAAATATCATGAGTTACTGCGGCGCGTATAAAGTATTCGCCGTGGCCAGTCGCGGAAACACCACACTCTTGATTGGCATAGGTGCCTGCGCCGATAATTGGCGAATCACCAATGCGACCATAGCGTTTATTGGTCATGCCACCTGTGGACGTGCCAGCACTGATGATGCCATTGGCATCCAGCGCCACCGCACCAACAGTACCGAATTTGAAGTTATTAGCCTCGTCGGTAGGCACTAAAGCTTGGCTTGCATCTTTGGCCTTTGCTTGTTGCAACGACTTCCAGCGCCGTTCGGTATAAAAGTATTTTGGATCCACTTGCTCGATCTTATGGCTCGCGGCAAATTCTTCAGCGCCTTTGCCCGACATCATCACGTGTACCGAGTCAGTACGGATCTTGTCGGCTAGTAAAATGGGGTTCTTAATATTTTCAACCCCCGCAACTGCGCCGGCGGATAAGTCGCTACCCACCATAATCGAAGCGTCCAAGGAGTTCTTTTCATCGTGGGTAAAAACCGCGCCCTTACCAGCGTTAAAAAGTGGTGAGTCTTCTAACATAACGATGGCCGTTTTAACCGCCTCTTGACTTGAACCTTGATTGATTAGAACGTGGTAGCCGGCCACCAAGGCTTGTTTCAGCGCCGCTTTGTATTGCTGCTCCAATTCGGGCGTCATGTTTTCTTTTGTAATAGTGCCAGCGCCGCCGTGAATAACGATTGCGATTGGCATAGCTTGGTCGCTATTAGGGTCGGCAAGGGGCGGTTGTGGTTGCGATTCGGCCGTTAGCATCAAACTAAATAACCCCAAGGAAAAGGTAAGGATGAGCAAAAGCGGTATTTTGGTTAGCTTCATCAGTAACTCCGTATAGAATTTTTGTTTAAGCATAATCACTCCTTGCTAGAATTTCATCTATTTCAAAAAATTTGCTAGTGGTACCTCGAAAATGCTTGCAATTTATCCAAATGAGAATTATTCTCATTTGAGTTTTGAGGTTAATTTGAAAATACAGAAAATTTATTAAGGAGCGGCTATGGTCTTTACCATTAACGCATGGCTTGATAAGCCAAGCCCTGAATTATCGGTGGTGGAAAATGAAACCGGTAAAGTAGTTGCCAATTGGTCAGGGCAGGCCTTACGGCGCTTGTTTAGCACTGGTGTCATCAGTTATCAAGAATTGAGCCAGGCCAATAAACACACGCTAAAACAAATGGTACAGCGCTTGATACTGGAATATGCGGCGCAGCAGATGGATGCGACAGGCGTTAAGTCTAGCTTTTAAGCCAGTTTTGGCGGAGGCTATAGCTTTTTGGTGTTATTGACCAAATAACAAAACAATTCCGCAGTTTTCTTGGCATCGTAAAGTGCCGAATGGGCATCTTTCTGGCTAAAAGGGATATGCGCCAGCTCACAAGCTTGAGCCAGTACCGTATGGCCCAACACCAAGGCTGATAATGAGGCAGTATCAAAGCTGGTGAAAGGGTGAAAAGGATTGCGCTTGATGTTGGTGCGCTCGACTGCGGCGTTTACGAAGCTTAAATCAAACCAAGCATTATGGCCTACCAGTACGCAGCGATTGCAACCGGAAGCCTTTTGTTCGATGCGCAACTTTTTAAAGATCTCTTGCAGTGCCCATTTTTCATCAACTGCGCCGCGTAAGGGGTTTTTAACATCAATCCCAGTAAAATCTAAAGCCTTTTGTTCGATATTGGCGCCTGCAAAGGGTTCGACGTGGAAATGATGGGAGTTAGCAACCTCTAATCGACCTTGTTTATCGAAGCGGGTGGTGACGGCTGCGATTTCCAACAGCGCATCGGTGCGCGGCTCAAAACCGCCTGTTTCCACATCAACGATCACGGGGAAGAAGCCACGAAAGCGATCTTTCATTTCAAAAGCTGCCACTAAAAATCCTTAGACTGTAGTAAATGGTTTATTAAAAGTCGTTTGTTAAAAGTTGTTATTATTTCTTGAGTTTCCACTCGATGTTTTCATTCGCTCGAAACGGGATCAAGGTTTTGTTACCAAGACACAGTTGTTTTGGCATTTTCCATTGCTTTTTCACCAGCGTGATAGTGCCTTCGTTTCTGGGTAGGCCGTAAAAATCAGGGCCATTAAAGCTGGCAAAGGCTTCAAGTTTATCCAGTGCATCGGCTTTTTCAAAAGCTTCGGTGTACAATTCTATGGCCGCATAGGCGGTATAAGCACCAGCGCAACCACAGGAGGTTTCTTTTTTATCCTGTGAATGGGGGGCACTATCGGTACCTAAAAAGAATTTCTTGCTACCGGAAGTCGCTGCTGCGACCAGCGCCTGTTGGTGTTCCATGCGTTTCAAGATGGGTAAGCAATAGAGGTGCGGTCTAATACCGCCGACTAGCATATCATTGCGGTTATGCAGCAAATGATGAGCGGTAATGGTTGCTGCCACATTGTCGCCTTGGCTTTGCACAAATTCTACCGCCTGCTTGGTGGTAATATGCTCCAAAACCAATTTCAGATTCGGAAATTTTTCCAACAATGGCTTTAAAATGGTATCAATAAAGACGGCTTCTCGATCAAATATATCAATTTCGGCATCCGTTACTTCGCCATGCACTAATAACGGCAAACCCAGCTCCGCCATTTTTTCAAATACGGGGTAAGCATTTTCAATGTCGGTTAACCCTGAGTCGGAGTTGGTTGTCGCCCCTGCTGGGTAGAGTTTACAAGCATAGACCTTATCCGATGCTACTGCTTGCTCAATATCTTTAACGCTGGTGTTGTCCGTGAGATACAGGACCATCAGTGGCTCTAAAGAAATCTCCGAAGGCGTGTAGCGCTTGATGGATTTGTAGTAATCTTCGGCCATTTCCACGGTAGTAACTGGGGGAACTAAGTTTGGCATCACAATCGCGCGAGAAAATTGACGCGCGGCATCTAAAACCGTGTGTTGCAGGGCGGCGCCAGAGCGTAGGTGGATGTGCCAATCATCGGGTTGGGTAATGGTGATGCTGTTTGTAGAAGAAGTCATAGAAATGCCGTCAATAAGCTTATTCTAAAGCTGTAAATTGCAGGGATTATACTGGTCATTCGCGCAGATTAAAAATGCTTTTCAAGTGCTTTTGGCTCCATTTATCTATTGTCAGTAAAATTGACACCTGCGTCACGGTTCACATTCAAAGCCTCACTTGCTAGAACTCCTTCTCACATCAGTGTAAAAAGTTCTTTCTGTGTCGGAAAATATAGTCAACAAGGAATATCAAGGAGTCGTACTAGATGCATCATTTCAAACTCAAGTCCGTTGTTATTGCTGCTTCCTTAGCAATCGCAACGACCAACACCAGCTCTGCCAGTCAGGTTAAGCCCAAACCTCAACTCAATGTTCAAAAAACACAAAGCCAACTATTTGAAAAAGAAGCGTTAGTGGATGTGTTTATTGAATACGAACAAGGGGCGAGCCCCAATAATCTGGTTCAAAAATCTGCGGCTAGCTCCGTCGGTGCTCAAGGTCAGCAAGTCAAGAGTATGCTCAGCGGCTTGCACGGCCATCAACTCAAAGCCCTGTCTAACCGTAAGGGTGCGGCTTGGAAAGTTCGTACGGACGATATTGCTCGTATCAAAAAAATGGCAGGCGTGAAAAGCGTAACCTATATCGTTGAGGAGGCGCTAAACCATGATAACAGTGTTCCTTGGATTGGAGCGCCAACTGCGTGGGGTCTGATTGGCAATGGCGATAACGCTTTAAATTATGGTTCGGATCCGGTGACCATTGGTGTTATTGACAGCGGTATTGATTATTATCATGCGAATTTTGGCGGTGCGGGAGTCGCCAGTGATTTTGCTGATGACGATCCAAATGTGGTCGAAGCGGGCAGTTTCCCTACCGCTAAGGTCATTGGCGGAATTGATTTTGCGGGTGCCAACAGTGGCAGCTTTGTTCAAGATGATGATCCGCGCCAAGGCGGTATCAATGGACACGGTACCCACGTAGCTGGTACCGCTGGTGGTAATGGCGTTCCTGGTTCTGTTGGCGCTGGCGTTGCGCCAGGTGCTGAGCTTTATGGTATTAAGGTGTTTGCCGATAATGGCGGTTCAACCACCGTATCCCATCTCGGGATTTTATGGGGATTGGATCCAAACCAAGACGGCGATCTATCTGATCGAGCTGACGTTTTGAATTTAAGCCTTGGCTCTAATTTTGGCTCCTTAAAATCAACCAGTGCTATGGCGGCTGATGTAGCGGCAGCGGAAGGTTCGGTTGTGGTTATTTCGGCGGGCAACGATGGCAATGTGCCTTATATTCATGGTGGCCCAGCGGTAGCAAAAGGCGCGATTTCGGTAGCCAGCTCGGTTGCTGGTGGCTTTGTTCAGGGGGCTACTTTCAGTTCTGACGATGCTAATGCTGATGGTACTTTTTTAGCCTTAGAAGGCGCCCATGCCAACTTATTCCGTGATGGTTATTCGATTAGTGGCGATTTGGCGGTGGCCGACCCAGCGAACGGTTGTACCGCTCTAAATAACCCTACCGATCTTGATGGCAAGGTTGCTTTAATCATTCGCGGTGGTTGTAGCTTCGATGCTAAATATGCCAATGCAGAAGCCGCTGGCGCTACAGGTTTAGTGGTTTACAACGACGGCACTGCAGCCGATAGAATTCAGCCTATAGTTATGGGCGGGATCAGTGGAGATAGAAATATTTCTGGGGTGATGATTAGCTTTGATAATGGTGACAATATTCGAGCGGCTTTGGAAGGTGCAACGGCGGTTTCTGTACTGGCCGATTCAACCATTCAAGTGCCAACCGATCCAAGTGTTGACGATACCTTATCCGGCTTTACTTCGCGTGGCCCTGGCGATGCTAACACCTTTAAACCGGATGTGGCAGCACCAGGTCAATCCATCGTTTCTGCTGGTTCTGGTACTGGAACTGAGCCGAATACCAAAAGTGGTACTTCGATGGCCGCACCGCACGTTGCGGGCTTGGCTGCTTTGTTACTCCAAAAATGGCCTGATTTACCATCAGCAGATATTAAGGCGATGATTCAAAACTCGACAACACCCACCTATCAAGATGGTGCTGGTGGCGCGAGCCAACCTTACCCATTGTCACTACAAGGGGTGGGGCGTGTGCAAGCTGATGTGGCGGCGCAGTTAAGCGCAGTTGCTAAACCTGGCGGTATTTCTTTTGGTCGTATCGAAGCCAACAAAAGTAAGCAAGTTAAGCGTACTTTGACCATTAAAAACTTGTCCTACTATCCGAAATTCTATTGGATCAATCATGAGCCCAATCAAATTATGGATGGGGTGATGGTGAACATTTCGCAGCCGTTCGTTTTTGTTCCGGGCAAATCTAAGCGCAAAATTAAAGTGAAGCTTAAAATGAATCCGAATGAAGCTCCATTTGATAGCGTTAACAACAGTCAGTCGGAAGTGGATGGCTGGTTCGAGTTGCAAGATTTGTTTAGCGATGAAACCTTGCGTGTTGGCTATATGGCAGTGCCCGATCCAGCTTCGGACATCAAAGTTCGTCAAAAAGGCAATGGCGATATCGTCTTTAAAAACAAAGGCGCTAGCGATGGTTATGTTGAAGGCTTTACCCTAGCTGGAACGAGTGTTGTTGATCCGGAATTGGATGAGCCTGCAATTTTGTCTTTCGGTTGGAGAAGTAATCAGCTTTTCGGCACCGATGCGGTAGAATTTGCGGTCAGCACTACTCAGCCATGGACCACTTTAGGGCCTTATCGTGTGCGTCTTGATGTGGATGCCGATGAAGATGGTATTTATGAAAGCATTGTGATCATGGAAGATTTGGGCTTTATCGGTGGCCAAGCCTTCTGGGATGGCATTGTCGAGCGTAAAATCTTCCCTGCTGGCTGGGTTTTAGGCCAAGCCGATTACGACTACAATGACACCGTTGCTATTGGTGCTTTTGTAAGAGATGTTGATGGGCTTGGTCCTGATTTCCCGGGGATAGGTTTTATGCCAGTTGGTGATACCACCTTTAATTATCAATTGACACTTCAAAACTTTTTTACTGGTATTTCGACAGTACAAACAGGAGCGATTGATTTAGCGAATGAAGTTACAGTGGATAACAATGCTTTCACCATCGAAAGTGGTGAGAAAATTACCATTAACAAAACTTCGGCTAATAATGGTGATATGGTTTGGATGTTCCAACAAAATCGTGCCAACAAACAAACTCAAGTTATTAGCTTATAATTAAGCCTTTAACTTGGTATATTAAGCCCGTCTTTGACGGGCTTTTTATTTTAGGAACTGTATTTATGCGTTTATTACATACCATGCTCCGAGTGGGCGATTTAGAACGTTCGATTGCATTTTATACCGACGTTTTGGGGATGCAGCTGATTCGTAAACATGATTACGAATCAGGCCGCTTTACTCTAGCTTTTGTCGGCTATGGCGAAGAAAAAGATGCGACCGTTTTAGAGCTAACTCATAATTGGGATACCCAAGCATATAATCTGGGTGAGGGTTTTGGGCATTTGGCAATTGCGGTGGATGATGTTTATAAAGCCTGTGATAAAATTCGCGCCGCTGGTGGTAAAGTAACGCGTGAGCCGGGGCCCATGAAGCATGGCACTACGGTGTTGGCGTTTGTGGAAGATCCGGATGGTTATAAAATCGAACTACTTGAAGATAGACATAATCAATAACGCTCGTCATTAAGAGCGAAGCGAACTAATCTCATAATCGTAAGCTGAGAAGAACAATGCCCAAAAGTGCCAAAATCGTCTTAACCATTAACTCCATACTTATGATTGGCTTGCTAATTTTAGCGTTTCAAGTGTACATGAATTGGCAAAGCGAATATTTTATGGCCTATTTAAGTGCGGCCATTATCGGGGGGCTATTTTTATGCCAGCTGGTGATCATGTATAAAGGGCGAAAACTGTGGAATATGCTAAGAGCCATTCTCTATATTTTGGCGTTATTGGTGGCTTTGTTCTTGGTTGCTTCGCTGGCGGACTTGTTCACTTTGGCGGGCTTCTTAAAATGCCTAGGATCCTTGTTACTCGTTTTGTATCTTATTGGACTGCGCGGTTATTTGAATGCTAAAGAATTTTTAGATTATTTAAGGTGACAGTTTGGCAGCACTTTTTGACAGGATTATTTAAAAAAACGATTTGCAAGGACGATTTTCAAAAGCTTAGACAGACAAAGCTACACTTCTTGGCTCGCCGCTCATGCCATCCCTGGCAGTTGTTGGCGAGAATGTGGCTTAGCCCGTTAAGCAGTTAGGCTAAAGTTAACACTTCTCTTACCAAAGCATCAGCGCCTTTATAAATATCCGAAACCTTGGCATCAAGCATATAGCAAGGTGTGGTTACCACTTTATTAAGGGGATCGACTACCACTTCGCCGTGACTGGTGTTGGAGTGCTTTGCACCAAGCGATTCTAGCGCCTCGGCAACTCCGGCATCGTCGCCAATGGTTAGATTCACACTTGGAATCAACTTGGCCAAAATAACTGGCGCAATACATAAGGCGCCAATCGGCTTTTGTGCCTCAAAAGTAGCTCGAACGGCAGTTTCCACTTCGGGATTGATGCTACAAGCTGGACCATCGACCGCAAAGCTAGAAAGATTTAACGCTGCGCCAAAACCGCCCGGCATCACCAAAGCATCAAAATCATCCACCTTAAACTCTGACATGGCTTTAATCTCGCCACGTGCAATTCGCGCTGACTCTACCAAGACGTTGCGACTTTCGGAAACCTGCACGCCGGTTAAGTGGTTTTGCACTTTAAATTGTTCCACATCAGGGGCGAAGCATTGATAACTAGCGGCTTGTTGATCGAGTGCTAATAAGGTCATCACCGACTCTTGAATCTCAGCACCATCTTGAAAACCGCAGCCGGATAATATTACAGCAATATTTTTATTCATCTAGATAAGCCTACAATTAATGAAAAGAATAATAATAACACCAGACCTACGCGAGTTAAAACGGTATAAAAATTGGCTAAGCCCGCGCAATCTTTACAGTATCTATTTTTATTAAAGCTAAAGCCTAGTTCTCAATAGATCAAAAACAAAAGCGGGATTTTGTTAGTTTTATCTTTCTGCGTCCCGCAACGATTATATTTTTTCACCAAGCTTACTCTTCTTTTGCGAAAAGTGCATAAAACTGTTCGCTGGTCATATTATGGGTTGAATCAGCAAAGGCATAGGTTGAAGGTTTTTGATCCACAAAATATTGCGTGGTAAAACTCGGCGAAACCGGCTTATCAAATAAATCCACTGGGATATAGTATTCCTGATTTTGCTTTAAACGGTAGAAGAGTTGGGTTCCGCAGTTGCCACAAAAAGCCCGCTCAGCCCATTCTGAGGAATCATAGATACGAATAGAGTCTTTTTTGGTGAGCTTTACTTTTGTACCGCAACCCATAGACATAAAAGGTCCCCCTGACCATTTGCGGCAGATATTGCAATCACATGCATGAAATTCTTTGGCAAGGGTTTCGACTTGGAGTTGCGACTTTTGGCATAAGCAACTGGCAGTAATGGACATTAAGATTCCTTAAGTTGGTTATTCTGAAACGGGAATAGTAGGAGTAAACTCCATATTAACAATTAAAGGGCGAGCCTGTGAAATAATTTCACCAATCCTTTCATCGGTTAAGGAGACTTGGTGGGACTCTTGATTATCCCAAACCTCGCTGACGAAAATTAGATCGGTATTTTCAGAAGATTGTTGTACCAAGTAGAGCCGACAGCCCGTAAGTTGTTTGACTCGCTTGGAGGCCAAAACCATAAGTTCAGCTAAGATGTGTCCTTTGCCTTGCTGGGCGTGCATAGTGACCTCGAGTCCATGCAAGCCGTGTTGATTGATGTTTGCTGCAGCCATATCTACCTCAACAGTATTTCTGACATTATTTTGTTGTCTTTGTAGGTTCTTACTCGATAGTTTCATGCTAGCAAAAAGCGGCTACTAAATTTGTGAATTGGGTAGCTTCTTAGTAAAGCTTTTTACCCTGATCGAAAAATAGTTATGCGGTATTAATCAGAAGGGATTTTGAGGTTGTTTTGCATAAAAAATAGTAATCCTTTGTTAAGCTTTACTTTATTAAATATCCATTGCCAAAATTGGTCAGAGGAGTAGTATAACTAACAGATCTTAATCAAGTTTTCTAAACCCTAAAGTTAGGAGTCGCTAGATGGAGTTTCTTGATGCTGTTCTGCTGGCGCGTATTCAGTTTGCTTTTACGATAGCCTTCCACATTATTTTCCCCGGTCTATCCATTGGTCTAGCAGCCTATCTCACGGTGCTTGAAGCGCTTTGGCTAAAAACTAACAAATCCGTTTATCTTGCAACTTATAAGTATTGGTTGAAAATTTTCTCCATTATTTTTGGTATGGGCGTCGTCTCTGGGATCGTGATGAGCTACCAGTTTGGAACTAACTGGAGTGTTTTTTCAGATAAAACTGGGCCGGTGTTAGGGCCATTGATGGGCTATGAGGTCTTGTCCGCGTTTTTCCTTGAAGCGGGCTTTTTGGGCGTGATGTTATTTGGCATGAATAAGGTGGGAAAGAAGTTACATTTCTTTGCGACCTTGATGGTTGCTGTTGGAACTTTGATGTCAGCTTTTTGGATTTTAAGTGTTAATAGCTGGATGCAAACGCCAGTAGGTTATGCCATCAATGAGGCCGGACAATTTATCGTCAAGGATTGGTTCGAGGTGATTTTTAATCCTTCGTTTCCCTACCGTTTAGCGCACATGGTTATAGCCGCTTTTTTGAGTACCGCTTTTTTGGTTGGCGGTGTCGCAGCTTGGCACCTGCTTAAGGATAGCGGTAACGCCGGCGCTCGCTTAATGTTTTCAATGGCAATGTGGATGGCCTTGTTGGTTGCGCCACTACAAGCTTTTGTCGGGGATCTACACGGCCTAAACACTCTAGAACATCAGCCAGCAAAGGTTGCTGCTATGGAAGCAAATTACCATACCCAAAAAGGTGCTCCGCTGTACCTTTTTGGTTTTCCTAACAGCGATACGCAACAAGTCGATTACGCGATTAAAATTCCACACGGAGCAAGTTTGATTTTGACTCATGATCCCGATGGCGAGTTGATTGGTTTGGATCAATTTCCAAAAGAGGATTGGCCCAATGTCCCGATAGTCTTTTGGGCATTTAGAATTATGGTTGGAATTGGTTTTGGAATGATCGCAATAGGCTTCTGGGCGCTGTATTCACGGCTACGCAAAAAACTCTATCAGGGCCGTGGGCTGAAGAGGGTTGCTGTGGCTTTTGCGCCAGCGGGTGTGATCGCGACTATTGCGGGTTGGACTGTGACGGAAGTAGGGCGCCAACCTTACACGGTATATGGCCTGCTACGTACGTATGATTCCGCCTCGCCATTGGATGCGCCGGCAGTAGCCGCCTCGTTGGCAATCTTTGTGTTGGCTTATTTATTGGTGTTTGGTACGGGAATTTTTTACACCTTACGGCTGATGAAGGTGACGCCAAAAGACACGGTTACTGATGAACCCAAGAGCACTGCTAAAGTGTCCTTATCCAACCGCATGGATAGCAGTTACCAGCGTTCGCATAAAAAACCTTCAGCGGCGGTAAAGCCGAACCAACAAAACAGCTTAAGCAAGGAGCAAACAGATGATTGATTATGCACTTATTTGGGCGGGTTTGATTGCTTTTGCGGTACTGGCTTACATCATCTTAGATGGCTTTGATTTAGGCATTGGGATTCTTTTCCCCTTGATCAAAGACAAAACGGATCGTGAAACGGCAATGAATACCATTGCGCCCATTTGGGATGGTAATGAAACCTGGTTAGTACTGGGTGGTGGTGGTTTATTTGCCGTGTTTCCATTGGCCTATTCCGTAATTCTGCCCGCTCTGTATATGCCGATTATCTTGATGCTGATTGGTTTGATTTTTCGTGGTGTCGCATTCGAGTTTCACTGGCGTGCTACGAAATTACAGTCCCTATGGGATCGTGGGTTTTTCTTAGGCTCGCTAATCGCTGCCTTATGCCAAGGTATTGCCCTAGGCGCTTTAGTGCAGGGTATCTCAGTCGAAAATCGTGTTTATACTGGTGGTTGGTGGGATTGGCTAACCCCATTTAGTATTACCACTGGAATTGCCTTGGTGGTTGGTTACGTTTTGTTGGGCGCGACCTGGTTGAATTTGAAAACCACCGAACGCTTGCAACAACAAGCCAGAGCCATTGCTCGTGTAGCGGCTTTTGCTACTCTTGCTGCCATTGGCGTGATCAGCTTATGGATGTTGCTGATAGAGCAGCAGTACCTTGAGCGCTGGTTTAATGCTCCGGCCATTTACGGATTAATGGTGATTCCATTGTTAGTACTGACCTTGGGAGCATGGCTAGTTCGCGATATATTTCGAGGAAAAGAGCTCAGCCCCTTTTTAATTTCCATTGGTTTATTCATTTTAAGTTATGTGGGTTTATGCGCGAGTTTTTTCCCCTATTTAATACCGCCTTCGATCAGCATTTGGCAGGCCGCTGCGCCAGAAAATAGCTTAAAGTTTTTGTTAGCGGGTTCAGCCTTTTTGTTGCCTATCATTATCGCTTATACCAGCTACGCTTATTGGGTGTTCCGCGGCAAGGTCAAACCAAATGAGGCGTACCATTAGTGGTTAAGGAAAAACATAATCGTTGGCATAAAGCCCTATGGTTTGTAGGGCTTTGGTTAGCTGGAGTATTGGCATTGGGGATCCTAGGCTTTATTATCCGTCTGTTTCTAGCGTCCAGTTAAGTTACTGAAAGTTAAGCTGCCAAAAGTTAAGGTTGCTGCTCTTTCTCTTCGAGCATTTTGTTAAAAGTTTTGCACTCTTTAGTTTCCCTTTCAGCGCTCATCAATTCATCACAGCTCATTTTATTTAAACTGTCGATGCATTGCTCTGCGCTTTCCAGCATTGCCGGTTCTTGCTTAAGGTAGGGTGTAAATTGCTCTTTAACACCGGCGCACATGGTGTTCATATTCGCCATCACCATATCGCGATACTGTTCAGGAATTTGCTCAGTTTCGATTTGTTTGAGCGTGCAGGCTTTAGCTTTCTCGCAATAATCGAGTAATTTCTTATCTAAATCAAAGCTTTGCGCAGATCCGCCAGCCATTGAACAGCCGAGGGCAATTGTCATGAGAACCGCTTTTTTCATTGAAAACTCCAGTTTTTGTGGTAATCCATCCTCACTCCAGTTTTGCAAAAAAGTCGTTAAATTGCTAGTTATGTCCCAGTTTTTTTGCCAACAGATGTGAACTCTGTGGTCAGATCTGCATGATTTAAATTGCTATTTTCGCTATATTGAGCGCTCATTTTCCTGCATACTCTGACAATATGGATGTTCGCTTACTAATAATTATAAACTTTTTTGCGCTAGCTTTGGTTTCAAGTCCAGTATTTTCACAAGCAATACAGCTACAAACTGAACACGCAACCCTCGACTTGACTCTGGAGCAAAACCAGGCGCTGCGCTCTAAATTAAATAAAACTATTTTGGCTAAAGCTGGCGACTGGAGTCACTATAAAGCTCATTTTAAGCAAAACTCGGCTGATTGGGTCCGGCTATCCCATATTGGTGAAGACTGGTTGGGTATTGCATCTATTGATCATCAACTCTATCAAGTGGAAAAGGTGGTGTCAGGCAAAGCTGATACGGTTCGCTTGAAGTTGGTTCCAGTCAATCAAACTATTGTGGCTTACCAATGCGCAACTCATGAAATCGCATCTGCAAAAGACGCCTTGACTCAAGTGCTGGCAGCGACAGAGATTAACTCAGAATTGAGAACAGAAGTTAGATCAGAACCGAGTAATATTGATTATCAAAAAAATCAGAAGATGGTTTGTAATGATCCGCTAAATGGAGTTTGCTCTTTTGCGGAAATTGAATTCGCCTTTGATCAACTCTATCAAAACCGATTTGCCAATGATCAGCTAGCTGCGCAAACTACGGCTCTCATCAACATGATCGAAGGCTTTTACGAAAACGATTTCAATATTCGTTTTAATGCGATTACGGTTGAGTTCTTACAAACTACGGTTTTTGATACGACTACCGATGCAGGAGATTTACTGTCGGATATTCGTAGTAAAAAGGGCGCGGGGCAGCTCGGCTTTATTAAAAATAATCGAAGTTTGTTTCATTTTATAACGGGGCGTGACTTTGATGGTAATACTGCGGGAGTGGCTTATCTTGATGTTCTTTGTAATGGCGGTGGTTTTAGTTCCGGCACTACCATGTTGTTACCGAGCAATGGTAATCCTAACCTTGCTTCGACCTCATTAATTGCCGCGCATGAGATCGGCCATAACTTCGGTGCTGAGCATGATGGTGACGGTAATAGTTGCGCCAGCTCTGGCTTTATTATGGCGGCTACTTCTAATGGTACTGCCACGGAATTTTCGAGTTGTTCAAAGGATGACATGAACGCTGCGGTTAATTCGCTTACCACTCCTAATGCCTGCTTTGATTATCCGGTTGAATTATCGTTAAGTGCGGATAACGCTAATCCTAGCGAACTTATTATTGATGAATCCAGCGATTTAAATTTCAGTGTGGCTAGCCAAGTGTCTTCCAGCGCTAGTCTCAATCAAGTGAGTGTTAATGGTTCAATTCCTAGCAATAGTGGACGTTTGAACTCGGTAGTAGCTGCAGGTGTTGCTTGTTCTATTGCTGCTTCGACGGAGTCTTACGCCTGTCAGGTTAACAATCCCGCAAACAATTTTAGTCTTCAACTGAATGTAACGCCTTTAACTAACGGCTTTGAACTGGAACAAGAAGTGCTTGCTCCTGCTGATTTAGTGGATATTGACTTATCCAACAACAGCTTACAATCTCAATTTAATGTCACGCAAATAAGCATACCGGCTGCGGTCAGTAATTTAACCGCCAGTGAAAGCGGCTCAAATGTAGCTCTAAATTGGCAAGATAATTCTGATAATGAGAGCGGTTTCTTGGTTCAGCGCAGTGACAATGGTGGCGCTTTTAGCCAAGTAGCCGACTTAGCCGCCAATCAAACCAGTTATACCGATAGCAATGTCAGTGCTGGCAACGATTACAGTTACCAAGTTATTGCCTACAATAATGGCGGTGAAGCGGCCGCCTCTAACCAAGTGGATATTAGTTTAGCGGCGCCTGTGACTCCTCCGCCAGCCACAGGAGACGATTCTGGTGGCGGTGGTGGCGGAGCTATTCCTTTGCTAATGCTAGTCTTAATGTCGATTTTTGGCATTGCTAAAACCGCTAGTTACCGCAAACCGTAGAATTGAGGGAGTCGTTATTTTGAGTAGTAACAAAACGATAGGCTATAACTCGTTATGCCTAGCACTGAGCTTAGTAATTTTTAGCTTTGTAGGCTTTAGTGGCTGCCAAGCCTCTAAAAGCGATACAGAGCAGTCGTCGAAAGAGCAACAAACTGATGCTAGCAACGTTTCGCAAGAGGCTTCTGAGCAAGAAAGTCGAGCTGAAGGCATAGCGTCAGGTGTTAAATTTGTCGATGATCGAACTGCCACACGGCAGGCGTTTTTTGCCAATCAGCAAAAATGGCAGGCTCATGCTCTACAAAATTACTCCGTTAACTTTCAGCGCAGTTGTTTTTGTCCGCGAGAATTTGTTCAACCGCTAAAACTCACGATTGCTGACGGTAAGGTAACGACGGTTATGGATAGCAAGTCCGAAGCTGTTGGGGAGCAAGTAGCGCAGTCAACGAAAACCGTGAGTCAGGTGTTTGCTATGATCGAAAAGGCGCTAGATAAAGCCGAGCAGATTGAGGTCAAATACGATCCACAATTTGGTTATCCGAGCCAACTGTTTATCGACCGTAGCAAGCGCATGGCCGACGAAGAAGTTCGTATCAGTTTTAAGGATTTACGCTTTTAGTTAAGTCTGATAAAGCAGCCGATTATTTTGGACCTTCGACCAATTGGCTGACGTCTTCGCATTCCTTAGTGTCTTCGGTCATGTGCATCAATTGCTCACAATTCAGTGCGTTTAAGCTGTCGACGCAAGCTTCTGCGCCTTTGACCAGATTGGGATCTTGGGCGTAAGGCTGAAATCTCAATCTAACGGCTTCACATTTGTTTTTAATGCCGTCCATTAAGAGCTTCCGGTACTCATTGGGAATATCGCGATCTTTAACTACTTCTAAGGCACAGACCGTCACTTTCTTGCAATAGGCATCAAATTTTTCCGCCAGCGGGTCGTTGCTCACCTTTCCCGAAGCCAGTAAAACAATTGTAGTAATAATAAGGGTAGAAATTTTCATGACCATGCTCCATTGGTTATCGACAATCAAAGTGTTACAAAAAACTCAGCTTATTGCCAGTTTAAATCGAGACCGTAGCTGCTTTTGTAAGCTCAGTTAGCTAGTTGTGATAATTAACTCTTGAGTCTAGCGCTAGATCCTTTAGAATTGGCCTATCTATTGCTCAAGAAGGGGCGACATTCTTAGTCAGCACCTTTGGCAATCATTACCAAAACTTTATGTAGCCCGTTGGTAAGGGCTATTGAGAACAGAGAGAACATAAAATGCCAGTCATTACTTTACCTGATGGTAGCAAACGTGAGTTTGACGATGCCGTGTCGGTATACGATGTTGCCCATAATATTAGCCCCGGTTTAGCCAAAGCCGCCTTAGCGGGTAAGGTCGATGGCGACATGGTGGACACCAGCTTCGTGATGGATAAAGATTCGAGTCTTGCCATTATTACTGACCGTGACGAAGAGGGACTGGAAGTTATTCGTCATTCAACCGCACACTTACTAGCGCAGGCAGTTCAGCGTTTGCACAAAGGCGTTCAGGTGACCATCGGGCCGGTAATCGAAGATGGTTTTTACTATGACTTTGCTACCGATAAGCCCTTTACCGAAGAAGATCTAAAAGCGATCGAAAAGGAAATGGCTAAGATCGTCAAAGAAAACATCAAGGTTGAGCGTACTCTGATGGGACGCGATGAAGCGGTGGCTTTCTTTCGCAATATGGGCGAAGAATACAAGGCCGAGATTATCCAAGATATTCCTGCTGGCGAAGAACTTTCTTTGTACAAGCAAGGCGATTTTATTGATTTATGTCGCGGTCCGCACGTACCTTCGACCGCTAAGCTCAAAGCTTTTAAGCTGATGAAAGTGGCGGGAGCTTATTGGCGTGGTGATTCTAATAATGCCATGTTATCAAGGATTTATGGCACTGCTTGGACTAACAAACAAGACTTAAAAGACTACTTGCATCGCTTAGAAGAAGCGGAAAAACGCGATCACCGTAAAATTGGTAAAGCGCAAGATCTCTTCCATATCCAAGAAGAAGCGCCAGGCATGATCTTCTGGCATGACAAGGGTTGGAGTATCTACAAAAATCTTGAACAGTACATTCGCGATCGACTCAAAGAGCACGATTATCAAGAAGTCAGAACACCGCAAATTGTCGATAGAACCCTTTGGGAAAAATCCGGCCACTGGGATAAATTTGGCGATGACATGTTTACCCTTGAGTCGGACAGTCGTGACTATGCGATTAAGCCGATGAACTGCCCGTGCCACGTGCAGATCTTTAATGTAGGGCTCAAGTCCTATCGAGATTTGCCATTGCGGATGGCGGAATTTGGTTCTTGTCACCGCAATGAGCCTTCCGGTGCTTTGCATGGGATTATGCGCCTTAGGAATTTCGTGCAGGATGATGCCCATATTTTCTGTACCGAAGATCAGGTGCAAGCTGAAGTCTCGAAATTTATCGAGTTACTGTATGACGTTTATGCGGATTTTGGTTTTACCGACGTCATCGTTAAGCTGTCAACTCGTCCTGAGCAGCGAGTAGGCTCCGACGAAGTTTGGGACAAAGCGGAAGCTGCTTTAGCGGAATCCTTAAAAGCCAGTAATATTGAATTTGAATATTTGCCTGGTGAAGGTGCTTTTTATGGCCCTAAAATCGAATTTACCCTAAAAGATTGTCTTGGTCGTCATTGGCAATGTGGCACCATGCAGGTGGATTTTTCGATGCCAGGCCGACTAGGCGCTGAATATGTAGCGGAAAATGGTGAAAAAGCTGTGCCTGTGATGTTGCACCGTGCCATTTTGGGTTCATTAGAGCGTTTTATCGGTATTTTGATTGAAGAATATGCGGGTAAATTCCCTGCTTGGTTAGCCCCGACTCAGGCGGTAATTATGAATATTACCGACAATCAGGCCGAATTTTGCCAAAAAACAGCCGAAACATTGAAAAATAAAGGATTTAGAGTCAATTTAGACTTGAGAAATGAGAAGATCGGCTTTAAAATTCGCGGTCAGACTTTGGCACGTGTGCCATATCTCTTGGTCGTGGGTGATCGAGAAGTCGAGAATGGCCATGTTGCGGTGCGCACTCGAGAGGGTGAAGACCTAGGCAGCATGAGCATAGAGGCCTTTGCTGAGCTGCTAGAGAAAGCAATTGCCCTAAAAGGGCGCAAACAGCAGACATAAGAAAGGCTAAGTATTAAATAACAGAGGGTAACTACCATTAGACATAACGACAAGCGCGGCGGTTTTAAAAACAGGCAGCGCATAAATGACGCGATTACAGCACGGGAAGTGCGTTTGATTAATGCCGAAGGTGAAAACGTAGGTATTGTTTCCTTAGATGAAGCTTTAAAATCGGCGCAAGATTCAAAATTGGATTTGGTTGAAATATCACCCGAAGCCCAACCGCCAGTCTGTAAAGTTATGGATTTCGGTAAGTATCTTTTTGAGCAGAAAAAAGCCAAGGCTGCTGCTAAAAAGAAACAAAAAGTAACCCACGTTAAAGAAATTAAGTTTCGCCCAGGGACGGATGTAGGGGATTATCAGGTAAAACTACGCAACCTGATACGTTTCCTAGAAGATGGGGACAAGGCGAAGATCACAGTTCGCTTCCGCGGTCGTGAGATGGCGCATCAAGAGCTCGGAATGGAGCTTTTGAAGCGGGTCGAAAAAGACTTGGAAGAATACGGTACTGTTGAGAGTCGTCCTTCAATGGAAGGTCGTCAGATGACGATGATGATTGGTCCCAAAAAGAAAAAATAACTTTTTAGCTACTGCGCTCTTGATTAGGGCGTTAAATGGCGCGAAAAATAGCTCATTTACACTTGTAAAATCGCGATTTTTCACGTCATTTGCCTACTAATCAAGTCGCTCGTGACGCTAAAAAGAGTTTTTAATTATTTTTTCTTGATTTAGGTTGGATGGAAAGGTGTTGTAGCCGGAACATCCGTTTTTGTAACTAGTTATGGCTTCTAACGATTGAGTTCGTTCTTGTAGAAAGAGGGTTCGAGCAATGGCCATAGCGGGTAACTAATGCGAGTATTTTACTATGCCAAAAATGAAAACCGATAGCGGTGCTTCGAAGCGTTTCAAAAAAACAGCTTCAGGCCGTTACAAACACAAACAATCGCACTTGCGTCATATCTTGACCAAGAAATCCACTAAGCGTAAGCGTCATTTGCGCCACGGCAAGCTAGTTGATGCCGCGGATACAAAGCAAATCGATCGTATGCTTCCTAACGGTTAATAGTGAGGGTTTAAGAGATGCCAAGAGTTAAACGTGGTGTGACAGCACACGCTCGTCACAAAAAAGTATTAAAGCAAGCTAAAGGTTATTACGGTGCTCGTTCGCGCGTCTATCGTGTAGCTAAGCAAGCGGTAATCAAAGCTGGTCAATATGCCTACCGTGATCGTCGTCAGCGCAAACGTCAATTCCGCGCTTTGTGGATTGCACGTATCAACGCTGAAGCGCGTGTAAACGGCTTGTCGTATAGCAAGTTCATCAATGGTTTGAAAAAATCAAACATTGAAGTTGACCGTAAGATGCTAGCTGAGTTGGCAGTGTTTGATAAAGTGGCCTTTGCTGCTTTTGCAGAACAAGCAAAATCTGCCCTAGAAGCTTAATCCTAATTTAGTTTTAGATTTTTAATACTGAAATTTAGGTTCTTAAAAAAGGAAGGGCAGTGATGTCCTTCCTTTTTTTTATTCGATACTAGTTGATACCAGAAATTACTGTTTTATAAACCTATTGAGAACTACCATGGCTGATCAAGAGACAAGCTTAGAAGCAATTATTGCGCAAGCGGAACAAGAAATTGGGGCAATCGAAAAGTTACCTGAGCTCGATCAGGTTAAAGCGCGATTTGTCGGTAAAAAAGGCTTAATTACCTCGCAAATGCAGCAGATGGCAAAGCTGCCGCCAGAAGAAAAGCCTCAGTTTGGCGCTAAGGTGAATCAGGCTAAGCAAGCGGTGTTTAAAATTATTGAAGCCAAGCAAAAAGCACTCAAAGATGCGCAGATTGCAGCTAAATTGGCCAGTGAAACGATTGATGTGACCCTAGCTGGGCGCAATGTGGCGCGTGGCGGTATCCACCCTGTTAATCGCACCATGCAGCGAATTGAAAACTACTTTTCACAAATGGGTTTTGAGGTTTCCGAAGGGCCTGAAATTGAAGATGACTTCCATAACTTTACGGCGCTAAACATTCCCGATCATCATCCTGCGCGTGCCATGCACGATACTTTTTATATTGATTCGGAAAGACTGTTAAGAACTCATACCTCGCCAGTGCAAATTCGGGTGATGGAAGAGCAAAAACCGCCCTTACGAATTATCGCGCCAGGCCGCGTTTACCGCTGCGATTCTGATTTAACGCACACTCCAATGTTCCATCAAGTAGAGGGCTTACTTGTTGATGAAAGTACGACTTTTATCGACTTAAAAGGTATTTTGGACGAATTTTTAAAGCAATTCTTTGAAAAAGACGTTAAGACCCGTTTCCGTCCTTCTTATTTCCCTTTTACTGAGCCGTCTGCAGAAGTTGATGTAGAGTGTGTCAGCTGTGGTGGCGAAGGTTGTCGTGTTTGTTCTAAAACGGGTTGGTTAGAGGTGTTAGGTTGCGGCATGGTCCATCCAAACGTATTAAAAGCGGTGGGAATTGATAGCGAAAAATACACCGGATTTGCCTTTGGTATGGGCGTTGAGCGTTTAACCATGTTGCGTTATGGGGTGAATGATTTACGTCTTTTCTTTGAAAATGATATTAATTTTTTGCGTCAGTTCAATTAATAGTTATTTAGCTAGAAACTGTATTGTTAAAACCATTTTCAGCTTGCTCACTTACCACAAGGTAAGCTCCGCTTCTGAAACGATTTTGCCTCACGTTTTCGTCGCACATAATGCTATTAATATGTGCAAAAAATGATGAAGCAATAACCAAATTTATGATTGGAAATAAGCTATGAAATTTAGTGAAAATTGGTTGAGAGAGTGGGTTAATCCAAATATTTCTACGGAAGAATTGGTAGAGAAGTTAACCATGGCCGGTTTGGAAGTTGATGCCTTTGATTATTTGGGTGACAACTTTAGCGGCATTGTTGTTGGTGAAATTCTTGCCGCAAAGCAGCATCCTGATGCCGATAAACTGCAAGTTTGCACCGTCAATGTTGGCGACAAATCTGAGCAGGATTTGCAAATTATTTGTGGTGCGCCAAATGCTCGCCAAGGCATTAAAGTTGCGGTTGCCATGATTGGCGCGGTATTGCCAGGCGATTTTAAAATTAAGAAAGCAAAACTTCGTGGCGTAGAATCTTACGGCATGTTGTGTTCAACCCAAGAGCTCAATTTAGGCGATGATCACGATGGCATTATGGAGTTAGCAGCTGATGCGCCACTAGGGCAAGATTTTGTTGAGTTTATGCAGCTTAACGATACCGAAATTGAAGTGGATTTAACGCCGAATCGTGGCGACTGTTTAGGTATTCGAGGTATTGCGCGAGAAGTTGGCGTCTTAACTCAAACAGAAGTGAATGAGATTTCTCCGAGCGCGATTAAGGCTACTATTTCAGATGTTTTACCGATTGAACTGTCAGCGCCGCAAGCTTGCCCGCGGTATTTAGGTCGTGTGATTAAAGGCATTAATCCGCAAGTTAAAACTCCAGATTGGATGGTTAGAAAAATTGAACGATCAGGTGTTCGTTCGATCGATCCGGTCGTGGATATTACCAACTATGTGTTGCTGGAATTGGGACACCCTATGCACGCTTTTGATTTGCATAATATCGACGGCGGAATTGATGTGCGCATGGCCAAGCAAGGCGAAAAGTTAACACTGCTGGACGGCCAAGAAGTAGAGCTTTCCGATAACACCTTGATGATTGCCGATCATAAAAAACCATTGGCTATTGCAGGAGTCATGGGCGGCGAATTTTCAGGAATTAATGCCAATACACAAGACGTTTTTTTAGAGTCCGCTTATTTTGATCAGGTGACGATTGCTGGTCGTGCTCGTCAATACGGTTTGCACACCGACGCTTCGCACCGGTATGAACGCGGGGTGGATTTTGAATTACAACGTACCGCTATGGAACGGGCGACAGAATTAATGCTTGAGATTGTTGGCGGCGAAGCGGGCGAGATTATCGAGGCCGTTAATAAAGAGCATTTGCCAAGCAAGCGCCATTTGGTTTTGCGCCGTAAACGTATCGAGCGCTTAGTGGGTTTTGCCTTTGATGATGCGCAAGTTGAAGATATTCTAACTCGTCTTGGTTTGCAGCTTACTGCGAACCATGAAGGTTGGGATCTGGTGGTTCCGTCTTTCCGCTTTGATATTGATAACGAAGAGTCGTTGATTGAAGAGCTCGTGCGGGTTTATGGCTACAACAACTTGCCCATGCGCAAGCCTATCGCCGAAATGACCATGTACCGTCAGCCAGAAGATCGCGTTTGGAAAAACCAGATGCGCGAGCTGCTGGTGGCGCGTGGTTACCAAGAAGCCATTACCTATTCGTTCGTCGAGCCACAACTGCAAAAGAAATTGCAGCCTGGTCAAGAGCCATTGCCATTGATGAACCCTATTTCTAGTGAATTGGGCGTGATGCGCACCAATTTATTAGCAGGGTTGGTGCAGGCGGCTAAATTCAACACTAACCGTCAGCAAAATCGGGTTCGCTTGTTTGAATTAGGCTTAAGGTTTGATAATTCTGGTGAAGCATTACAGCAGATCCCAACCATCGCCGGCTTGATTTGCGGCTCTCGTTTGCCTGAGCAGTGGAATAATGAGTCCGAAAAGGTCGATTTTTACGATTTAAAGGGCGATTTAGAAGCTCTCTTGTCCTTAACCAAAACCAATTTCCAGTTCGACACAGTGCAGATGGATATATTACACCCTGGCCAGTCGGCACAAGTTAAAGTTGCGGACAAAACCATTGGTTATATCGGTAAGCTCCACCCTGCGCTACAGCAAGAATTGGACTTGGAGTTGGATACTTTTGTCTTCCAGTTGGATTTGGACGCGATTTCCAGCCGAAAGTTGCCAAAATTTGCGCCTTTGTCAAAGTTCCCATCAATTCGTCGTGATTTGGCTCTAGTGGTCGAAGATCGGGTAAAAGGTGGCGAATTACTTGATTTTATTGTAAAAAATGGCCAAGGCTTGGTGACAGATGTGCGGATTTTTGATATATACAAGGGTGAGCACCTAGAAGCTGGCAAGAAAAGCGTTGCTTTGGCCATGACCATTCAGCACCCCAATAAAACTTTGGAAGATGCGGAGATCGGTCAGTTAATTGACCAAATTATCAATGGCTTAGCGCAAAGCTTCTCAGCGACATTACGAGCCTAGCGCTCGTGATCAGATGCTGATACGAAGGAGAGGAGCAAATTATGGCATTAACCAAAGCTGATATGGCCGAGCGCTTATACGAAGAGCTGGGCTTAAATAAGCGCGAATCTAAAGAGATTGTGGAAGCCTTTTTCGAAGAGATCCGCGATGCCTTGGAAGATGGTTACAATGTAAAACTTTCGGGTTTTGGCAATTTTGAATTGCGCGATAAGGCTTCGCGGCCAGGCCGAAATCCCAAAACTGGCGAAGAAGTAGCGATCAGCGCTCGGCGCGTAGTGACTTTCAAGCCCGGACAAAAACTGCGAGGAAAAGTAACTCACTATGTTGGAACCGACCAATAATAACGAACTGCCGCCGATCCCGGCGAAACGTTACTTTACCATTGGTGAAGTGAGTGATTTGTGCGCGGTAAAACCGCACGTTTTGCGCTACTGGGAGCAGGAGTTTGAGCAGCTTGATCCGGTAAGGCGCGGCAATCGCCGCTACTACCAGCGCGACGATGTGTTGGTGGTGCGCCAGATCCGCTCGCTTTTATACGAACACGGCTATACCATTGGCGGCGCTCGTCAGTGTCTATTGGATGGCGAAGCGGACGAGCAAACCGGCGGCCCTTCCAAAGCCCAAATTGATGAGCTGATCGAAGAGCTGGAAAAAATAAAGGAATTATTAGTCGCTTAAAGCCTCTTCAGCTATTGCAAATGTTTAAAGATGCGGTACTATTGGCACCGCATTTTTAATGCCTATCACAAACTCATTCCTGAGTTTCAAATGTCGGAGCGTGGCGCAGCTTGGTAGCGCACTTGCATGGGGTGCAAGGGGTCGGAGGTTCAAATCCTCTCGCTCCGACCAATTTTTAACTTTTCTTTAGTATTTCCTAGTAAAACTGACAATAAGTGTCATTTTTCTTTACAACAAAACTGGGGTTTGACCAGCTATTCTTGTCTTTCCAGCTTTTGGCTTTAGCAATTGTAAAATTTTTAACAGTGTGACTCATGTCACAAATTTGACTTAACTCCTTGTTTTTATTAAGTTAATGCAAATTTGCATTAATTTTTTCGATTTTACATTTTTCCAATAGTATCAACCACCTATGGTAAATAAGTTCAATTGAAATATAATGTAAGGTGTTGTGATGAATGTCACTGTTTGTGGATTGTTCTATTGTTGGTAAGTACACACAAACAGGTATCATCAAAAGAAGAATGTAATTACGATAAGCCTGTTAGTCATGGCGCAAGGCAATTGAACTCTTTTATTGGGCAGTAGAGAGATTATGACAAGATTTAAACTGGGATTTGCAAAGCCACTTTTCGCGGTACTTATAACTTTGTGTAGTGCAGGAGCTTGGGCAGCTGACTATCCGGCTAAGGTCACGAATAAGGTTACTGTGGCTTTACCTAGTGGGGTTACTGATCCTAATACTGGCAATAACGCCAGTGCCGACGGAACTCCGGCCGCAGGCGAAGAATGTACTGCCGCAGAGAGCGATGACGAGAATGCTTGTGCCACCGATACCAACGACTTAAATGTTAATATTGCCCAACCGACCAAAGCCTTTGCCCCAGCAACCCTGGCCGTTGGTGAGGCTTCGCAATTAACAATAACTCTAACCAATAATAATTTTTTTGTTGCTACTTTACAGGCTGATTTTGTTGATAACTTACCAGCCCCAGTGGTGGTAGCGACTCCAGCCAACGCTACAACCACTTGTGGTAATGCAACCTTAACTGCAACTAGTGGTGCTAATAGTATAACTTTAGCCGCAGGCGCAACTATCCCCAGTGGACAACCACCCATTCCTGGTGGTTCTTGTACTATAACTGTCGATGTCACCAGCCCAACCGCGGGAACCTATACTAACCAATTGCCCGCCGGCGCTTTAGATACCGGTATGGGGCAAAGTGATCCTGCTTCGGCAGACATTACTTTCGATAACGCGATTGTTGCTAATGATGAAGCCAATAATCCAGCGCCGATTAATGGTTATGAAGGCGGTGTGTTCCATCAAGATATAAATGATCCGGCGCAAAGCGTACTTGAAAATGATACTTTAAATGGCGCTATTTTAGATCCGGCTGACGTAACTCTAACGCCTGGCACGGCACCTGTTCCTGCTAATGGCACCATCACTATGAATCCTGATGGCACCATTACCGCCTCAGCCCAGACGACAGCGGGTCAATACTCTTATCCTTATACGATTTGTGAAGTCGCTAATCCTACAAACTGTGACTCCGCAATTGCCACCGTGTTTGTTGCCGAAGCCTTTATCAACGCTTTGCCAATCGGAGATACAGGCACTGTGCATGAAGCTAAGTTTACCATTAGCGGCGCTACTGGTGGCGACTCTACTGCCCCAGTTACCCTAAACGACACCTTAAATAACGCTACCGCAAACTTAATTCTTGGCGGCGCTATTGGTGAGGTCACCTTAACCCCTGGCACGGCGCCCACACCAGCCAGCGGCAGCATCACTATGAACCCTGCGACTGGGGTAGTGACAGTCGCTCCAGGCACCACTCCAGGTGTCTACACATACCCTTATAAGATCTGTGAAAACCTCAACACGCCAAACCCTTACTTGGATGACGGCGAAAACTGCGATGATGAAACTTCAGGCGGTATCGCCACCATTACCGTAACCGGCGCCACAGTAACTATCACTGCAACGGTTGATGCCAGCGAGCCCTCGACTAACGGTAGTTTCACCATTACCAGCACTGACGTAGTTAATACCGACACGGTCGTTAGCTACACCGTGAATGCAGCGTCCACTGCGACTGCTGGAAGCGACTATACGGCCCTAACTGGAACCGCCACGATCTTAGCTGGACAAAATTCAGTCCTAGTTGATGTCAATGTTATTGACGACAGCATTGTGGAAAGCTCTGAAACTGTAGTCATTGATTTAACCAGCACAGACAACCCTGCGGTCAGCATCTCAGGAACCGCAACGGATCAAGGCACAGTCAACATCAGTGATGACGACGTCTCCTTAACCATAGTTAAAAATGTTATTAATGATGATGGCGGCTCAGCAGTTGTAGCCGACTTTAATATCACCACTAATGCCGGTGCTTTGACTTTCGGAGCGGGCGTTGTTGCGGGTGATACTACAACCTATACCTCGAATACTCTCAATGTATCAGCTGGCAGCTACAGCTTGGTTGAAGACGATGTTACCAACTACGCCGAAGGTAGCTGGTCTTGTGATATAGGGACGGTAACTAATAGTGCATTTAATGCCGGCTCTGTAGATTTAGTGGCTGGCGATGTGGCTACCTGTAGCATTACCAACGATGATCAGTCGGCGGATCTCGCGGTCACCAAAGACGTGGACAACGCCACGCCGGACGAGG